>JASENG010000017.1 GCA_030027265.1 Lysinibacillus fusiformis
AATTGAAACCACTGAGGATTCAGTGGTTTTTTATTTTCAAAAAATCCCCTCAATAAAGCCAGAAACTCGAGAATCAAGATAACCCTTAGTTTGATGGTTTGATAACGAAAAAACTCAAATAAAAACATCCTCGAGCAAAAACTGGATGTCTCACCAAAAAATAACCGGATAAAATTCGCTTATTAAAAAAATTAGATTAAAAATAGCTTGAATAGAAGGAGAAATTCCGCTTATCGACTCGAAAAACATGAAAAAGGATGTATTTTCTTAGCATAGTCGGAAAATCTACCCTTAATTGCCCACGAAACGGGTTCTATTTGTATATAACTGAAGAATCTCCGCTTATTCTTTCGCTAGATCTTAATACCATTGGTAGGAATAAAAATGCTTGAAAAAGGAGCTCTCTTTAATGAAAATTGAGGAATAAAACGATAAAACGAAGCGTAATGTACAGATATCGCAGTTAGTTGATGTGTCATCGCACTTCTCGGATTGGCATCAATGATAGTAGGAGGATTCCCTGTGAGAAGTAGGCCATCGCCAGCTAAATGAAACCACTAAGTTACTCAGGCACACAAAAGAAGCAATAGCGGGGAAACTCTGAATGCATGCACGAAAAGTAATCTCATACCCCTTCTTCCCAATCAATCTCCCATCAGCTATTCAGTAAATATTGAATAAATGATTGTAAAATTATCTAAAAAATGATATCTTTATATAGGAATGGAAATTGGTCTCGTGGTGTAGCGGTTAACATGCCTGCCTGTCACGCAGGAGATCGCCGGTTCGATTCCGGTCGGGACCGCCATAATATTGCATATACGCTCATGTAAAGCATAGCTTTATGTGAGCTTTTTTCTATTTCCACGAGACCACGAAACTTCAAAATTAAAAAGCTTCTTTTTTCATTAAAATCACATGTTGTCGCTGACCTAGAAATATAGTGATAGTAAATGTCTTTGCTGAGGTGATTTTAGTGAACAAAACAAGATTAAGAAGAAATTCATTGGCCTTATTGTTTATTATTATAGGTGGAATCATTGTGCTCCTTTCACAATGGTATTATGAAGTAAATAAATATCATGATATTGAAGACATCAATTCATTCAGATGGCAGCAAAATATGAATGAAGAAGAGTTTGCAAAACTAGAAGAAGGCATGTCCTACATAGAAGTAGTGAAAGTTGCAAAGGGAGAAGGGAAGCGCGTAAAAGAAGGCATATATATGTGGGATGATGAGCTTCTTATGACGCAAAGCTATGAAGTGCACTTTCTAGATGGAAAACTGAAAGAGAAAAAAGTAATTGAAAAACGTGGCTACTCAACCAGGTAAATTCAAAACCCAACACACGCACATGTTAGTAAATTCTAAATGTACAGCAACTTAAAACAAATCGCCCATCGAAATCTAAATAAAAACCTTCAATCCTTGAAGCTTTATTTTATTGGCAGCATGTTTAGACTTTGAACATTTACCTATGTTTAGGTAAACTTAAGGTAATGTGATTGTGAGAGGATAGTTAAAATGATATTTGAAAAAGAAGTTATGTCCTTAGAAGAAACACAAAGTTTAGCACAAAGCTTGGCTCAACTATTGGAGGCGCAAGATATAATTACGCTTGAAGGCGATTTGGGAGCGGGAAAAACGACATTTACCCAGGCACTTGCAAAGGGGCTTGGCATAACAAGAACGGTAAATAGCCCGACCTTTACAATAATGAAGCAATATGAGGGGAGATTACCCTTTAATCATCTAGATGTATATCGTTTAGCTGACAGTGATGAGGATCTTGGATGGGAAGAAATTTTCTATGGGGATGCAGTTACTGTTGTGGAATGGGCGCATCTAATAGAAGAGGATTTACCTGATGAACGGCTGGCAATTGAAATTTATCGGATCGATAATGATAAGAGAAAGTTTGTATTAAAACCAATCGGTGAGCGATATAAACGATTGTGTGAGGAGTTATTTAAATGATTTGGTTAGGAATTGAAACATCGAATTCACCTCTATCCATAGCTATTGTAAAAGATGGACAAGTCGTAGGGGAAGTTGTACAAAACGAAAAGCTTACGCATTCCGTAACAGTGATGCCAACAATTGAGGAGCTGTTCCAAAAAGCTATGTTAAAGCCAGCGGATATTGATGCGATTGCTGTCTCTGAAGGACCGGGATCTTACACAGGTCTACGTATTGGTGTAACGGTTGCTAAAACTTTGGCCTGGACATTAAAAACACCTTTAGTAGGGGTTTCAAGCTTACAAGTCTTAGCGGCAAATGGAAAAGATTTTGATGGTGTAATCTGCTCGTTATTTGATGCAAGAAGACAGAATGTTTATGCTGCTGTCTATCAAGGGTCAACATTAAAACCGATAATTGAAGATCAACACAATTCAATAGCTATCTTATTGGAGCAGTTGCAGGAGTTAAATAAGCCTGTATTATTTGTTGGACAAGATGTAGAGAATTTTAAAGAAAAGATAATTGATCTGTTAGGTGATCAGGCAAGCTTTGCGCAAGATGATCTGGTACTGCCGAAAGGGTCGAAGTTGATAGAATTAGCACAGCAACAACCATTGCCAAGTATTGAGGAAGTCCACAGTTTTGTTCCACAATATCATCGAATTACAGAGGCAGAAGCAAATTGGATTAAGGATCAGAAGAAGGGGCAGTAGAGAATGATACTTTATCGTAAAATGACCCCCGAGGATGTAGAGGCTGTCCATGAGATTGAGTTGGCTTCATTTCCAACACCTTGGACATTGGACTCATTTCATTACGAAATGAGGGAAAATAATTTTGCTTATTATATTGTGGCTGTAAATGATGATGAAAAGATTATTGGTTTTTGTGGGATGTGGCTAGTGATAGATACGGCACAAATCACAAATGTGGCTGTTGTCGAAGCAGCTCGAGGTCTGGGAATTGGTGAAGGATTGATGCGTGAGGCTATGCGCATAGCGAAAGAACGCGATGTTGATGTGATGAGTTTAGAGGTGAGGGTTTCGAATTTTGTTGCACAAAACCTTTATAGAAAACTGGGATTCCAGGACGGTGGAATTCGCAAAGGATATTATACAGATAATCAAGAAGATGCTCTAGTAATGTGGGTGAATTTAAATGAATGATCAAATTATATTAGCAATCGAGACAAGCTGTGATGAGACAGCAGCAGCTATCATTCGAAATGGTACCGAGATTGTCTCCAATGTGGTTGCTTCACAAATTGAAAGCCAGAAGCGATTTGGGGGAGTAGTTCCAGAAATTGCTTCCAGACACCATGTTGAACAAATTACAATCGTTATAGAAGAAACTTTAGAAAAAGCGAATATGCAGCCTTCCGATATAACGGCTGTAGCTGTTACAGAGGGCCCTGGATTAGTAGGTGCGCTATTAATCGGCATTAATGCTGCGAAAGCTTTTGCCTTTGCACATGGTTTGCCTTTAATCCCCGTACATCATATTGCTGGCCATATTTATGCAAATGCCTTAGTTGAACCGATGCAGTTCCCGCTATTGGCTTTAGTAGTTTCAGGTGGACATACGGAATTAGTCCTTATGAAGAAGCATGGAAGCTTTGAGGTTATTGGCGAAACTCGTGACGATGCAGCTGGTGAAGCTTATGATAAGGTCGCACGTGTCCTGAAAATGCCTTATCCAGGCGGACCGCATATTGACCGCCTTGCCCATCAAGCAGAAGAAGGTGTAGAGTTTCCTCGAGCATGGCTAGAAGACAATTCATATGATTTTAGCTTTAGTGGATTAAAATCAGCGGTTATCAATTATAAGCATAATATGGATCAAAGAGGGGAAGAAATTGATTCTCTTAAAGTTGCAAAAGGTTTCCAGGATAGTGTGGTCGAAGTTTTAACGGCAAAAACTTTGCGTGCAGCTCGTGAGTTCAATGTAAAGCAAGTCATTGCAGCAGGTGGCGTATCTGCGAATAAAGGGTTGCGAACTAGCTTAGAACAAGCCTTCGAAAAAGAAAATATCTCTTTCGTTGTTCCTCCATTAAAGCTTTGCACAGATAATGCAGCAATGATAGGTGCAGCTGCAGCATATATGTATGACGCAGGAGTTCGCGGCGATTTAGCTATGAACGGAATTCCAGGAAAAGAATTAAAAAGTTGGGTATAGAAGATTTTTGCTGTTTCAAAGTAATTTGAAGCAGCTTTTATTTTTTTATAAAATTAGTCATTCTGATTTATGCAGGTTTTTTCTAGGTTATTGGATTTTTCAACTTTTGTATAATTTTTCTGAAAACTTATCCACAGGTTAACAATATTTTTTTAAAATTGTCAAGGCGAACATCCGTACTTATGCACAAATTGTGGATAAGTTGGGGATAACATGTGGTAAAACTATATATAGTGTTATTTTTTGCACAGTGACTTGTGGATTAATAAAAATAAAACTGTGGATAATGTGGAAAAGTGTGTTGATATGTTGATATTGCTAAATTTCTTGTGTGAATAAAATTGTGGAAATTTTTTATCGAAATTTGTCTATTGACCAAGATATATGTAAATTATTAAGAGATAATAAAAATACCATGCATAAAAGGCGCATGGTATTTAAAAGGTTCTCGTTAGGACGAAATAATATCCTCAAGCTCATCATTTAGTTCGAGCCATTGTAATTCGAGTTCGTCGTGTTCTGATTTGATGGAATCAAGTTCAGTTTGATACTTCATTACCTGTTCGTGATCTTTGAAAATTTCCGGTTCACAGAGCTTCGCTTCAATGCTAGAGATTTGTTCGCTTAATACAGTCATTTTCTGCTCCAACTCTTCAACCGTACGGCGGATTTGCCGCTCGCGTTTTTTCGCATCTTTATCAATTTGGGAAGTGGAAGCTTTTGAAGCATTGGTTGTTTCAGTTGCTTTTAAGGCTGATTTTTCAGCAGCAGCTTTCATTTCCGCCAATTCTTCGAGCTCTTGCTTTTTCTCGAGATAATAGTCATAGTCCCCTAGGTATTCAAACGAGCCTGTTCCTGATAATTCGACTACTTTCGTTGCAATGCGATTTATAAAATATCGATCATGGGAGACGAATAATAATGTACCTGGATAATCAATTAGCGCATTTTCTAAAACTTCTTTACTATCTAAGTCTAAATGGTTGGTCGGCTCGTCCAGTACGAGTAAATTCGCTTTTTGCATCATAAGCTTGGCAAGAGCAACCCGAGCTTTTTCTCCCCCGGATAATGAGTTGACAGGCTTTGCTACGTCATCACCGCTGAATAAAAAACGGCCCAAAATTGTACGGATATCCTTTTCATTCAATAATGGCCATTCATCCCATAGCTCTTGCAGGACAGATTTGTTGCCAGTTAACTTTGCTTGTTCTTGATCATAATAGCCGATTTGAACATTTGCACCATAGCGAATATCTCCAGATTGAATCGGCAAGTCCTTAACAATGGTTTTAAGAAGGGTGGACTTCCCAACACCGTTTGGACCAACAAGTGCTATGCGGTCCTCTCGGAAGATGCGCATATTAATATTTTGGGATATGGTTTTTCCATCATAGCCAATGTTCAAATCATCCACAGAAAGCACATCGTTTCCACTTTGGCGTTCAATGGTAAAGCCGAAGTTGGCTGAACGCTCATCCCCATCTGGAGATTCCATCCACTCAGTTCGTTCAAGTACTTTTCTGCGGCTTTGGGCCATCTTGGTTGTGGAAGCACGGGCAATATTCTTTTGGATAAATGCTTCCAGTTTTGCTTTTTCATCCTGTTGGCGTTCAAACATTTTCATGTCACGTTCATAGTTTTTCGCTTTTTCATCTAAATAAGCACTATAATTCCCAACATATTTGCTCACATGGGTTCTGGAAACCTCATAAACAATGGAAACAACTTGGTCCAAGAAGTAACGGTCATGGGAAACAATCAAAATTGCCCCTTCGTACCCCTTCAAGTAGCTTTCCAGCCAGCTCAATGTTTCAATATCCAAATGGTTTGTAGGCTCGTCCAAAATTAATAAATCCGGCTTGCTTAGCAATAGTTTTGCTAATGCTAAACGAGTTCGTTGACCACCGGAAAGGGAAGTAATTGGTTTTTCATAATCCTCCGGGAAAAATTGCATTCCGTGAAGTACAGAACGTGTATCTGCTTCATATTGATAGCCTCCAGCATCCTTAAAGTCATGCTGTAATTGATCGTATTCGGCCATTATACGGGCATAGCTATCTGCATTTTCATAAATAGCTGGATCGGCCATCTGCTGTTCGAGGGAGCGTAATTTATTTTCCTGACTACGTAATGAGTCATATATTGTCATCATTTCATCCCAAATCGATAAATTGGACTCAATGCCAGCATGCTGCTCTAAATAGCCAATCCTCACGTCTTTTGGAATTATAATTTCTCCGGAATCATACGACATTTGGCCGGCAATAATTTTAAGCAATGTCGATTTTCCAGCACCGTTGCGCCCAACAAGGGCAACACGATCTCTATGTTGAACTTCTAATTTTACGCCACTAAGTATTTCATCTGTCACGAAAGATTTATATAATTGATTTACTTGTAAAACAATCATTTTTTACACCTCAGTTCTATCCTTAGTGTAATGGATGCAGAACCCTTGCGCAATGCGGATGCTTTACTTATTTCAGCATGTTTAGTAAGATGAAAACGATTTTGAATTTTATAATTCGCAAGGAAACGTATAATCGATCTTACATAAAGGAATAAAGCACTTCGTGAAATAAGATTATTCGTGGTTAGCGATGTAGACCGGATTCATCAGTTTATATTTGAGGTGACAATGTCCGTTTGGGAAATAGATTGGGGGATACTGTGTGAAGCATGATTTGAAAATTCCGCAAGCAACTACCAAAAGACTTCCACTCTATTATCGTTTTTTGCAAAACTTTGCCAATGAAGGAAAGAGAAGAATTTCATCACAAGAATTAAGCGAAGCCATGAAAATTGATTCTGCAACAATTCGACGGGATTTTTCTTATTTTGGGGCGCTTGGCAAAAAGGGATATGGGTATGATGTACTTTATTTGCTTGAGTTTTTTAGACAAACACTTGATCAGGATGAAGGAGCAAATGTTGCGTTAATTGGTGTTGGGAACTTAGGAAATGCATTTTTAAAATACAATTTCCAAAAAAATCATAATACCAGAATTGTCGTGGCGTTTGACTCAAAAGCACCGCATGATGGGATGGAAGTAAATAGTATACCTGTTTATCATCCTGATCGTTTAGAGGAAATGTACCATGAATATAATGCGGAAATGGCCATATTAACGGTGTCGTCCCGTTCTGCTCAAATAATGGCAGACCGATTAGCAGAGATCGGTGCAAAAGGGATATTAAACTTTACGCCAGTACGGTTAAATGTACCCGATTCCATGAAGATGATGAATATCGATTTATCTGTGGAACTGGAAGCGTTAATCTATTTAATACGCAACAGCGATTGACACAAAGTATTTAAATTTATCCATTAGCAAAATGCGACAAGATACGATAAAATGTACATATAATAGAGGAGGTGGCTACAATGGTTGTGCATCTAAGTGCAATATCACCATTTGCCGTAGTTATTATTTGTGTGGTAGCCCTATTAATTTTTGGACCAAAAAAACTGCCTGAATTAGGTAGAGCGATGGGAACAACACTTCGCGAGTTCAAAAAGGGAACTAGTGGGTTATTAGATGATGAGGACGACAAGAAGAAAAATAACGTCAATGTCATTGAGCAAAAAGATCTAGAAAAAAAAGAAAACAAGTAAGTTAAGGATGCCTATTTCATATGAATCCAAAAGAACTCACTGTTATTGAACATATAGAAGAATTAAGAAAACGATTATTGATTTGTGCGGTTTTCTTCGTTCTGGCATTAATTGTGAGCTTTTATTTTGCAAAGCCGATTATTAAATCTATTCAGTTAAGCGAACAAGCAGAGCAATTAACTTTGAACGCTTTCAATGTAGGCGACCCGCTTACAGTGTATTTGGAAGTTACATTCATTGTCGCGTTAATCATTACATCGCCGATCATTCTATATCAGCTGTGGGCTTTTATCACACCCGGGCTGCATGAAACCGAGCGAAAAGCAACGCTAAAATATATCCCGTATGCATTTTTATTGTTCATAGTTGGACTAGCATTTGCCTATTATATTTTATTGCCAAACGTTATGAACTTCATGATGCAATTATCAAACGATCTGGATATTCAGCAAACGATCGGAATTAATGAATATTTCGGATTTCTATTTAAATTGGTCGTTCCATTCGGTGTAATTTTCGAATTGCCTGTAGTAATGCTGTTCCTGGCAAGACTGGGGATATTAAATCCACAGTTGATGGTGAAATTCCGTAAGTATGCGTATTTTGTCCTGTTCGTAATCGCGGTATTAGTAGCGCCGCCAGATATCATTTCATATATCATGATTTCAATTCCGCTTTTTGTTTTATATGAAATCAGTATTATCATTGCGCGGATTGGCTTTAAAAAATATCAAGTAGCAGAAGAAATGCGAATACAGGAAGAAAAAGAAATGGAACAGAAACTTCAAGTTGAAGAATTATTAGCTGAACAGCGCCGCCAAATTGAAGAAATGACGAATAAACATTAAACTTAAAAGCCTATTTTCAAAAGATGAATCTCTTTTGAAAATAGGCTTTTATTAATTGTTAAATGCTATTGAAACAGATGGGCGTTTAATTGAACAATGGTTACAAACCCGTTCAACATCATATGGGCAATAATGGAGGTAAGTATCCGGCGTGTTTTAAAGTATAAAAACGCAAAGACAAATCCACTGATTGTATATAAGATGATGTGTGAAAATTCTACATGAATCAGTGCAAATATGATGGAGCTTATAATACCTGCAACCCAGAAATTTTGTGTTTGGACGATGGAACCGAAAACAACGCGACGGAAAACAAACTCCTCTAATATAGGTCCTAAAAAAACTGTGGTTACAATCATAATAGGAGCAACCTTTGATAATAGAATAATTCCTTCCGTATTTTGAGAACCTTGCTCGATTCCTAGACCCATCTCAATAATCGACCCAATGGTTTGACCAAGAAAGACCAAGAAAAATCCGATAATTCCCCAACCGATTGATACAGGAATGGAAGCTTTTTCTCCTTTAAATATATCCCAGAAGTTCTTATTCTTAGCGATTAAGAATATACAAACTAAGAATGCAATTGAAAAAGTAATAGTAGACCACCAAGCAGCCAGAGCAATTTCCTCATTTCCATCTTGTGAAAAAAATTGAAGGAAGAATGACCTTACAGGTTGAATTCTTAATAGATAGCCAGATAATTGAACAACTATGTAAGTGATCAAAACATAAAAGGCCGTTTTTTGCGCTTGAACTTTTGTAGAAGTACTCAATAGAAAAATTCCCTCTTTCTAAAACTAGTCTTAAAAAATATCTTATCCAGATAGCGTATTAATGTATATCCGTGAAAATAAGTAGCTAAACTATCACCGGCAAGTTCCGTAATTTTTTACCTATCATACGCTATGCTTCTATTGTAGATGAATAGTTGAGGAAAACAAAATTTTTTTGTGCTTCTGACTTGCAAATGGGAAAGTAATTCATTATTATAATAATTGTGTTAGCACTCATAAGTAGAGAGTGCTAATAAGATTATATAAACTATAATTTGTAGGAGGTTGTTTCACTTGTTAAGACCATTAGGTGATCGTATCATTATCGAACTAGTTGAGGTGGAAGAAATTACAGCATCAGGACTTGTACTTCCAGATTCAGCAAAAGAAAAACCACAAGAAGGTAATGTTGTTGCTGTGGGAACTGGTCGTGTTCTAGATAACGGCACACGCGTCGAGCTTGATGTAAAAGAGGGAGATCGCATTATCTTCTCTAAATACTCAGGCACAGAAGTGAAATATGAAGGCAAAGAATTTTTAATTCTGCGCGAAAGTGATGTACTGGCTGTTATTGGCTAATAATTTGAACATTAATCTTAAGCAATAAGAGCGCCATACATAATCATTCGGGCGCTCCCATGCTACTTTTGATTTTGAATAGAATAAAAAAATTTGGAGGTAGACAAAATGGCAAAAGATATTAAATTCTCTGAAGAAGCTCGTTCTTTAATGCTTCAAGGTGTTGATAAATTAGCAAACGCTGTAAAAGTAACATTAGGACCAAAAGGACGTAATGTTGTATTGGAAAAGAAATACGGTTCTCCATTAATTACAAATGATGGTGTAACAATCGCAAAAGAAATCGAACTAGAAAATCCATATGAAAATATGGGGGCAAAACTAGTTGCTGAAGTTGCATCTAAAACAAACGAAATCGCTGGTGATGGTACAACTACTGCAACAGTATTAGCACAAGCGATGATTCGTGAAGGTCTTAAAAACGTAACTGCTGGTGCAAACCCAGTGGGTATCCGTAAAGGAATGGACAAAGCCGTTGCTGCTGCATTAGAAGAATTGCAAGCCATTTCCCGTCCAGTAGAAAACAAAGAAGCAATCGCTCAAGTTGCTGCTATTTCTGCTGCTGATGAAGAAGTGGGTGAATTCATCGCAGACGCTATGGAACGCGTAGGTACTGACGGTGTTATCACTATTGAAGAATCTAAAGGTTTCACTACTGAGCTAGATGTAGTTGAAGGTATGCAATTCGATCGTGGATATGTATCTCACTACATGGTTACGGATACTGACAAAATGGAAGCAGTATTAGACAACCCTTATATCTTAGTAACAGATAAAAAGATTTCAAACATTCAAGAAATCTTGCCTTTACTTGAACAAGTTGTTCAACAAAGCCGTCCATTATTAATCATTGCAGAAGATGTTGAAGGGGAAGCTCTTACAACATTAATCTTAAATAAATTACGCGGTACATTCAACGTAGTAGCTGTTAAAGCTCCTGGCTTCGGTGACCGTCGTAAAGCAATGCTGGAAGATATCGCTGTATTAACTGGCGGTCAAGTAATTACTGCTGATCTTGGTTTAGAGTTAAAAACAGCTGACGTATCTACATTAGGCCGCGCAGGTAAAGTAGTTGTGTCCAAAGACAACACTACTATCGTTGAAGGTGCCGGCAATGCAGACGAAATCGATGTTCGCGTAAACCAAATCCGTTCTCAAATTGCAGAAACTACTTCTGAGTTTGATAAAGAGAAATTACAAGAACGCCTTGCAAAATTAGCTGGTGGTGTAGCAGTTATCAAAGTTGGTGCTGCAACTGAAACTGAGTTAAAAGAACGCAAATTACGTATCGAAGACGCATTAAACTCAACTCGTGCTGCTGTTGAAGAAGGTATCGTATCAGGTGGTGGTACTGCTCTTCTAAACGTATACGCTGCAGTTGAGAAAGTTCTTGAGACTGTAGAAGGCGATGTAGCAACTGGTGTACGCATCGTATTGCGTGCTCTTGAAGAGCCAGTACGTCAAATCGCTAACAACGCTGGTCTTGAAGGTTCAATCATCGTGGACCGCTTAAAACGCGAAGAAGTGGGCGTAGGTTTCAACGCTGCGAATGGCGAATGGGTAAACATGATCGAAGCTGGAGTAGTTGACCCAGCGAAAGTTACTCGTTCAGCATTACAAAACGCTGCATCTGTAGCTGCTCTGTTCCTGACAACGGAAGCAGTAGTAGCAGACCTACCAGAACCAGCAGGTGCTCCAGCAATGCCTGACATGAGCGGTATGGGCGGCATGATGTAAGATAGGGCTAGAACCCTTATTACATCAAGCTTTCAGAAAAGGGCTTCTTAGAGATTGATGCCCAAATGATGCCGAAACTTTTAAGATAGTTAATTTGAGAGGTTTCTCATTAGTTCCCCGAACTTTTGAGAGACCTCTTTTTTATTATGGTAAGCAGCATGTAAATAAGGCTTCCTGAAAGTTTAAACATCTTTCGGGGAGTCTTTTTTTGCTTCTTTTGTAGAAGTGAAGATAAACCTATTATTCAATAAGTTTGGATGGTCGGGATTTCTAGATTTTAGCTTAAGAAATTCTGATGCAATGTAGTAATTTTGTCATTTTGTCAAAAAATGTTGAAATATGTATATTTAGGTGAGATTATTAATAGGTTGTGATTTTTTACTTAGTATATTTTATAAGCGTTAGTTCTTGAAACCTATCGTCTTAGTTTTCGGAGTTGATTAAAAGGTCACGAAATTAAAGAATGATCGCCTGGTTAACAAATTTGTGGATTTAAGACTATTGGCAATTCTATGGTAAATTGAATGGCTTCTTGAGTTTTCTTTGTTAATACTGTAAATAACCGTGCGATAACAATTAAATAGAAAGAGAGGAGAAATATATCAAAATGAGTAAAAAAAGATTTTCATTTAAAGTAAAGTTTCTAATCTATTCTTTATTACTATCGTTAGTACCGATTATCTTGATTGGATATTTTGTTAATAAAACAGTTAGTGAAAGAACCGAAAAAGATTATATCAATTTTAGCGAAAAAGAAATAAACCAGGTAGACAATGGAATTTCTATGTACTTTGAAACAATTAGGGAAAATGTTAGTTTGTTGGCCAATAACCCTTTCGTCCAAAATGCTGATTCCAGTATTACTTCCTATAAAGAGGTAGCAGGAGATGCCTCAATTGACATGACCCCTTCTGCAAATGGAGAGAAGGAAAAAGCAATATTTGATGTCTTTTCTCAATTTGGCAAGAGCCATCCAAATGCTGCTTATGTGTATATGGGTACAGCTGACGGCGGTTATGTTCAATATCCCGAGGGTCCTACAACAGCTGGATTCGATCCAAGAGAACGTCCTTGGTACACTACAGCTATTGAAGAACCAGGGAAAGTTAAATTAACGAGTGCCTATGCTGCAACTGGGATAGAAGGTATTATCGTAAGTAATGTAGTTACAATCGAAAAAGACGGAAAGCAAATGGGTGTGTTAGGCCTGGATGTTAGTCTGGAAGGATTAACAGATATTATCAAGGACATCAAAATTGGAAAAAATGGTTATGTAATTCTGGCACAAGGGGATGGCACAATCCTTGCCAATCCGAAAAACCCTGAATTGAATTTCGAGCCGATTTCCAAACTTAACGTCCCGGAACTAAAGAATTTAAGTAAAGACGGTTCATTTGAAACAAGTATCGATGGAAAAGACTATGTATTAAACACTATCACTTCAGAAAATGAAGGCTGGAAATATATTTCTGTTATTGAAAAGAGTGAAATTTTAGAAACGGCTAATTCCATCCGCTCAAAGATTTACCTTATCGGCGGGATATTTGCTGTTATAGCTATATTAGTTTCCATTTTTATGAGCTTAAATTTAACAAAGCGACTCAAAAGTATTAGTGATTTATCTTTAGCTATGTCAAAAGGTGATTTAACTCAATTAGTCAAGATTGAGTCCAATGATGAAATTGGAGACATGGGAAAAAATTACAATATCATGTCTAATAGTTTAAAAGAAACTATCAAAAAGATTTCGCTTGAATCTCAGGCATTATCAGCGACATCTGAGGAGTTAGCAGCATCTTCTATGGAGAATCAAAGAGCCTCTACCATGATTTCTGATTCCATTCAAAGCGTTGCCACTGGAACAGACGAACAGAATCTGGCAATGAATAAGGCGGTAGGTATTATCAATGAAGTGTATAAACATGTTGATGATGTGGCATTGAGCATGAATAATGTACATGATTCCATCCATTATTCAGCGGATACTGCTAAACAAGGTAGTGATGTTGTTAATCAAACCGTTAAACAAATGAGTGAAATAGATAAAAATGTGAGCTCTTCGGCTGAGAAGATTGGCGTATTAAATGAAAAATCGAACGAAATTAGCCAAATCAGTTTAATCATCCAATCAATTTCGGAACAAACAAATTTATTAGCCTTAAATGCTGCAATTGAGGCTGCTAGAGCTGGCGAACATGGAAAAGGATTTGCTGTGGTAGCAGATGAAGTACGCAACCTTGCAGAGCAATCCAGTAATTCAGCATTGCAGATAAATGGGATCATAAATGAAATTAAAGATGGCATTAAGGATTCAATGAGTCTAGTGAATCAAGGAGCGAACTCAGCTAAAGAAGGAATGAAACTTGTCAACGAAAGTGGAAAAGCCTTTGGAGAAATCAAGGATTCAGTTCTTGCTGTAACAACAAAAGTTACTGAGGTTAGTATGGCAATGGATAACATGAAAACTTATATCGCAGAGGTTGTTTCCCAGATTGAGCAAGTTTCGCAAACAAGTTTAGAGGTAAATGAACATTCTCAAAATGTTGCTGCTTCTTCTGAACAAATGAGTGCCTCAATGGAGGAAGTTTCTTTAGCGGCTCAAGAATTAGCGAGAATGTCAGTAGAATTAGAGGAAGTTATACAGCACTTTAAACTGTAAAGTGAATTTGTTTAAAACAATGACCAAAAGGATTGTTAGATTTTCTTTCAAATCCTTTGGTTATCTTCAAAACCACTTTAGTATTTTAGTATATTAAAGTTATTTTTAAGGAAAATTTATATAATTCGTTCTAAGGAGGAACTACTATGTTTAAAACAATATATCAGCTTAAAACCCTGATTGCTTTTATTTTAGTAATGATCATGCTTCCATTGGTAAGTGTTTCTGCAAAAGAAACTGATTTTGATCCATTTGAAAAGAGTATAAGTGAAATTTCTGAAGCTTTAAATAACAATCAAATTACTTCTGAGCAACTGGTTAATTATTATCTGGAGCGTATAGAAGAATATGACAAGCAAGGTCCAACAATTAACTCTATTATAACGATTAATGAGAAAGCTAAAGCAATAGCAAAGCAATTAGATGCAGAAAGAAAAAGTAAAGGACCAAGAAGTATTCTTCATGGTATACCGATAGTTGTTAAAGACAATTTTGACGTAAAAGGAATGCCTACAACAGCAGGCTCTGTTGCACTAAAGGATGCCTATCCAAAAGAAGATGCTTTTACTATTCAAAAGCTTGAGGATGCAGGAGCAATTATCATCGCAAAAACAAATATGTCCGAGTTCGCGGCTTCTTATGGGAGATTAGGGTACAGTTCATTGGGTGGGTTAACCTTGAATCCTTATAATCTTAATCGTGACGCTTCAGGATCTAGTAGTGGATCTGCTGCAGCGGTTACAGCAAACTTTGCTGTATTCGGATTGGGTACTGATACATCCGGATCAGTAAGAGGACCAGCCTATGTTACTGGTCTAGTGGGTATTAGACCGACCCTGGGTTTAACAAGCCGTAGTGGGGTAATTCCATCTTCCTTAAACTTCGATACTACGGGTCCACTAGCTAGGTCCGTGAAAGATGCAGCGATTGCTTTGAGTTTTATGGCTGGAGTAGATGAAAAAGACGACAAAACTTTGCTTGCAAAGGGACATATTGTTGAAGATTATAGTAAATCCTTAGACAAAACTGCTTTGCAGAATGCAAGGGTCGGAGTAGCTACTGACTTCTTTGGAGACAACGAAGAGGTAGACGGAATTACTAATGAGGCTTTAGGAAAAATGAAAGAAATGGGTACAGAAATTATTCCTGTTTCTTTCTCAGAAATGACAAAATATCTGTGGACACCAATTATTGGACCAGTTAATGATGCAGACTTTAAAGTACAATTAGAAGAATATCTAAATCAATTGCCGGAAAGTCAGCCGAAAACACTTGAAGAAATAATCAAAATCAGTGAATCTCCAGAGGTTCTAAACTCAGCAACACCGGTAAATCCAGCGCGTTTGGAAGGTCTAAAAGAATCATTGAAACAGACAGAATTTATGAACACCCAGGATTACAATAATATCTTAACGAAAGATATCCCTGCAGTTCGTGATGAGTTACAATCAATAATGGAAAAAGAAAATTTAGATGCAATTGTTTTTCCAACAATGTCATGTCCAGCATCACCGAGATTTGATAAGGAAGATCCAACATATGTATGTGACGCTTATGACACTTATGCAGCAAGTTATGTAGCATCGGCTACAGGCTTCCCTGAGATTACAGTTCCTGCCGGAGCAACGAAGGAAGAATTGCCTGTTGGGATCTCTTTCTTAGGGCTGGCATATAGTGAACAAACTCTATTAGACTTGGCCTATTCTTTTGAACAAGCAACTGAAGCTAGAACGGCACCAAAAACGACACCTAATTTCAAAATTGATTTAGATGGGAAATCTAAATTTAAAGATGTAAATTCCTCCATCGATGAAATCGAGTATTTGACAGACAAAGGGATAATTAAAGGTTATACAGATGGGACCTTTAAACCTAATAATCCAATTACTCGTTTACAAGCTATACAGATGATTTTAAGAGAAAAGGGAATTACGGATTTTTCCAATGTTGCTAATCCTGGATTTATTGATATGAAGCCAGGCGATTATGGATATCACGAGATTGCTAAGGCTGTTGAATTAGGTATTATCAGCGGAAAAGTAAATGCTCAAGGTCAAAAGTATTTTGACCCTAATGGAAAATTAACTAGATCCCAAACTGCTAAGATCCTAGTATTAGCTTATGAATTAGAAGGAAGTTATCCACTTGAATTTAAGGATGTCCCTAAATCAAACTGGGCATATGACTATATCTCTGGACTGGCTGCAAATAATATTGCAATTGGTTATACAGATGGTACCTTTAAGCCGTCTATTAATCTTACACGTCAACATTTTGCAGTATTTATGGCTCGATACCTAGATGGTCATTTTAAGCAATCTAAGTAAATTCGAGTAAGACATGATTTAAGAGATTTTCAGCAAGTTTTCCTTGCTGAAAATCTCTTTTTTGGTTTCTTCTCATGATGCACTCTATGTTACTCTTCAAATCCTTCCTGGATATCAGAAAAGGCGTTTCTTCGCCTGAAATAGAATTTCGTGAAATCCAATGTTTTTGGATAGCTTGCACCCTCTTGCGGAAAAATAGGAGATTGTACGGTTCTCACGGGTATAAATTCAGTATGTTTTTTATCGTACTTTTTATATTTGGGATTAATACGGATAAAATCCTCCCAATAATTAATAACCGTATTTGTAGAAAGAGCTTCTTTATTTTCCTCGCTTAATTCATTATAGGTAGCATCATATTCAGAACCGGAATGACTGTTTTTCCAGACTATAAACTGCATTGCCCGGGGTATATCTTCAAAGATATTAAATTGGATGGTAGGGTTAATGGCACCGCTTGCCAAAATCCCTCTGTTCGCCTTGTTTTTACCAGGGGCAACATTTTTAAATATGTTATTTTCGATTGTTGCATTACGCCAGTTCAACAGGCGAATTGCATCCTGACGCATTTTCTCGATTTTATTATTACTAATATGGATATGGTCATGATATTTTCCACTGGAATATTTATGTGTGCCGATTGCCCGGTCCAAGTCATGGAAAACATTATTTTCTATGCTTATATTGGAGTTGGGGGTTTTATCGAACGTGCTCCACTTAGAGCTCCAACCATTTGTTCGCTTGTCGGGAGTGTCTATATTGATTGCTTCTTTGATTCGGCTAGATGAAGGTTTTGAATGGATAAATCGATTGTTGGTAATAACGGCATCCTTTGTTGCATCCATCTCAATGAAATGGCCGGAGTACATGTTTTGAAATGTAATATTTTCGATGCTTATATTTTGATTATGGCCGGCAATAATCGCAATCCCGTCTTTTTCGAAATTCAAGTCAATTGTTGCTTTGCCAAATCCAATGATGGAGATGTTTTTTTCGCCATTGTATTCGCCATAGATACCTTCTTCTTTTCCAAGAGAAGGGCGGATGAATTGGAAAATTGACTTATCAGCATCAAATTCAGATGTACCTGTTTCATGGCCTTTTATAATCTTGGCGCCATCTTTCAGTATAATCGTAACATTTGAAGGTACGAACAATACGTTAGACACCGTATAAGTTCCCTTTTCTAATACGAGTGTACCTCCACCTGATGCTTCAAGTTGTTCAAGATATGAACGAAATAAATAATAATGTTTGGTAAACCGATTATAGGTTGGATAGCTCATGTAATTGCAATTATATGTTTCACTGCTTGGTGTAATCGTATAGGTTTCTGTGTTAGCTTCCATTGAATTCGCAGGATAGATCATCCACAAAGTCAATGCAGCTAAGCCTAGAATGATTTTTTGCATAATCCCTGTATTCCTCCTGATAATAACGAATAAGTGGTATTAGGGAACTTGGTGTTCGCCAAGCAACTTGGCGAATGACTGAATTGCACTAATGCAAGAAAAAAGTTTCTTTATATCTTCCTTTTTAATATTAAAAGGAATCAAGCGAAAACCCCATTCCCCGCCATTATTTACACTTAACTATCTACCCCAAAAACCAATGAATAATCGTATGTACAGGTTATTTCTATTTAAATGAAAGTGCTTCGGAAAGTAATCATACTTATTCGAGAAGCATTCTTTTTTAGAAGATAAATCGTTTTTTTCATCCTAGTTTAGTATCCACTTTTGTTGGCAATACCTAATTCTGCAAGCTTCTTTAGAGCTTTTCTCGAGTATCTCACAAAAGGGAGTATTGACTATTCATGAAAGATAGCGTTCTTATTATAATTCCTGCGTATAACGAACAAGAAGTGATTAAGCTTAAGCAAACTGTTGATAGACTGATTCATAATGATCACTTCGATTATATCGTGATAAATGATGGGTCAACTGATAATACAGGGGAAATTTTAAAGCAAAATAACATTAATCATATCACGCTCCCATTTAACTTAGGAATTGGCGGAGCGATGCAAACTGGTTATAAATATGCGCTTATGAATAATTATGACTATGCAATTCAGCTCGATGCTGATGGGCAGCATAACCCAGACGACTTAGCGGTTTTAATTGATGAGATTAGAAATACAAATGTGGACATGGTCATCGGCTCTCGTTTTGTAGAAAAGAGCAATTATAAAGGAAGTCTTATCCGCCGTATTGGAATCTATTATTTTTATTATATGATCTATACAATTGCACGCATAAAAATTAAAGACCCAACTTCAGGATACCGAATTGTGAATAGGGAGATCATCGAAGAGTTCGCACGAAGCTATCCAGTAGATTATCCAGAAGTAGAGGTTCTCGTGCAATTGGCAAGGGAAAAATTTCAGATTAAAGAAGTAAAAGTAGAGATGAATCCAAGACAAGGTGGGACGTCATCTATCACACCCATAAAATCCATTTATTATATGATTAAAGTTACTTACTTCTCAATCATGCGATCTGTTTTCTAAGGAGGGTTAAATGGATACGGTACAACTCATTTCAATAATTGCATCCCTATTGTTTTTATTCCGAGTATTGTATTCAACTTCTAAGAACAAGCTTCAGAATCAGCAAGCATTTATGTGGCTTATTTTAGCGATTGTGGGGTTGATGATCGGAATTTTTATCAACTTTTTTGAATTTATTGCGCGGCAATTAAACATTGCGTATATGCCGACGATTATCTTTCTTGCCGCATTTTTAGTTATATTAAATTTACTTGTCTATCATACAACCATAATTTCGAGTCAGCAGGAAAAAATTAAAGATTTATCACAGGAATTAGCACTTTTACGGAAAAATGTAGATGACAAGAAGAGTCATTTAAATAATAGCGGCAAAAAGAAGGTGTAATTATTTACTATGACTATTTTAAACTTCTTGCTAATTTTAGTTAACACAATCATTCTTGTTTCGGGGCAATTTCTATGGAAAATGGGCGTTATGCAACGTGAAGCGAGTTTCCAAAGCATACAGGATATCCTATCCTTATTCCTCTCACCATATATTTTGTCGGGGTTGTCTTTATATGGCGCGGCAACTGTACTATGGTTATTTATCCTAACTAAAGTGCCATTAAGCATTGCATATCCTATTCAAAGTCTCGCTTATGTATTTGCTGTGTTTGGGGCGCACTTTTTCTTCCATGAACCCCTTACTGCTGCAAAGATAGTTGGCGTTTTATTTATCATGCTTGGTGTTTCTTTTATTGGATTCTCAGCGTAGTAACATCCATCCTATAAGGAGTACAACTATTCATGACAAAGTATCTTCATTTTAATTTTTATAAAAAGAACCCGCAAAAAATTATATGGATCATTTTATTTATCGGTCTAGGGATTCGTATCGCAACTCTAGTGTCATACGGTTTTACGCTAACAATAGATAGCGATGATCAAGGCTATATTCGAAGTGCCAAAAATTTATTGGAAACTGGTAAAATCACTTATCATTTAGGAGAGACCATTCCTACGGTACATATAATGCCTGGACAACCGTTGCTGCTCGCCGCAGTATTCTTAATTTTCGGCTCTGGGGATATCGGAATCTGTGCGGCTAAAATTCTATGGAGTTTAATGGGTACAATGT
This sequence comes from Lysinibacillus fusiformis, assembly GCA_030027265.1. GTDB lineage: Bacteria > Bacillota > Bacilli > Bacillales_A > Planococcaceae > Ureibacillus > Ureibacillus fusiformis_A. Next base: position 20,313 of record JASENG010000017.1, read on the forward strand.
GTATCTACTTTGTCTATTTGATTGGCAGTTATATCAGTAATGTATATACCGGTTTGTTATCTGCTGTTTTCTTGGCTGTGTTTATCCCCCAAGTGCTAACAGATAATTTATTATTAACAGAGACGCCATTTTTCCTTTCTCTACTGGGAATGGTGTATTTTTCTATCCGATTAGCCAATGAGCATCGAACACCACACTTTTACTTGCTCATGACATTTTATTTGATGGGACTTATTTTCAAGGCAAATATTGCTCTATTTCCATTCGTTTTGCTTGTCTATCTTATCTTAAAGAAGTATCCGCTGAAATTGGCAATAAACCAATTTGTAATTGCGTTTAGTCTATTGCTGATTGTATTAGGGCCATGGTGGATTAGAAACTACATTCATTATGATGAATTTATTCCTCTTACCGGTGGGGCAGGAAATCCGCTGCTTCTTGGAACTTATCAAGGATGGGGCTATCTTTATGGAGACGACTATCAAACGGTTCTTGAAAAAGTCGATGCCCAAAACCCTGCCAATAATTTTGAGCGAATGAAACTCCAGGAGGAAGTCGCTAAGGAAAGAGTTCGTTCTTGGTGGGATGAACATCGTGATACCTTTTTCGAAAGTTATATAACTATGAAAACCAAAGCTCAGTGGGAGGAACAATTTTATTGGATAGAAATCTTTCATTTTTCCACGGACTTTGTTAATAAAGTGCATCTGATTATTGTCTATGCTGCTCTTGCGTCCTTATTTATAATTCCTTTTTTGCGAGATAAGTGGAAAGAATATATCTTTCTCGTGGGGTTGATCGTTTATAATACTGCTGTTAATGACGTATTCTTTGCATATGATCGGTACAACCAGCCATTTATGTTTATCTTATTTATCTTGATTTCAACAGCTATCGTTGTTATCACTCAAAAACTGTTTCGTTCCCGGGTATCATACTTGAGATAGGAAGTAATCTTTTAAATGATTTAAGGAAAAAGGTCTTTTAGCAGTGTATCAATCTGTTAAAAGACCTTTTTATGTGCTCTAAGAGGTGAATTCAAACAATCTGTTTGAGCTTGGCAAACCGAAGACTGCCAAAAAATACAGCAGAGCTGATCATAAGAATTATAAATAGAAAACCGCCTGCTTCTTTGTTAGCAAAAAATAAATAGAAGGTATATAAAAATAAAGCAAAGTAGAAGGTTAAAAAAATTACCAGTCCTAACTTGCTTGTTTTTGAATGGCTCATGTGATGTCCTCCTTAAGAAGTATAATATTTATGCGTAAAAACCTTTTTCAAAATAACTATCACTAGTTGGGTGATAGTTATTCTATTATCCATAGGATTAACCGATTGTAACATAACGATTCATTTTAGAAGTAAAACCCTGCTTTTGCCATCGTTACCTCAACATTTTTCTCTATCAGTAAAGCGCAGTAAAACAAATAAACTTCACTAACCCTTTAAAGCTTTCCTTGTTATTAGTTTATGCAAATTCAAATTTTTGCCCATCATCAATAGCATATTTTGATAAATTTATGCGTTAACTCAATAAATAAATTTGCATTATTTAAATTCAGCAATCGTAATGATTCATTAAAATAAAATATGAAAAAATTTTTCCATTCTAAAATTATCACTTAGGCGTTTTTTTAGAATGAAAAAAATGAAAGTAAATTTAAAATTTTATTTAGGGTAACTAATTGCTTGCTGATTAATAGAGGCTGTTAAAAAAATCTCTCTTCTATTATCAGGTTATTTTTTAGAATTTTTCGAATTATTTTTTTCGAAAAAATAAAAAACAGAAAGAATAAGTAATTTAACTTTTAAAAATTAGAATAGATATAATTTTCTAAAAACATTAAAGTGTATTTAGAAAGCGTTTTCATCGAAATCAAATATTCTTTAACACCATGAAAGGAGATGTTTATGATGAGTCCTCCAATTATTACTTTAATTTTCTTGATTTTTGCGGTTATTATGTTTGCTTGGGAAAAAATACCGTTGTCTATTACAGCGATGACCGTTGCTATTGGTTTAACAGTAACGGGAGTTCTTGATCCTGAAGAAGCGTTTGCGGGTTTTGTAGACGGAAATGTTCTGCTTTTCATGGCTATGTTTATTGTAGGTGCAGCATTCTTTGATACTGGCATGGCTCAGAAAATAGGCGGGGTTATTACCAGGTTTGCCAAAACTGAAAGACAACTCATTATCGTTGTCATGGTTATTACAGGTTTAATGTCTGGTTTTCTGTCAAATACAGGGACAGCAGCAGTTCTTATACCGGTTGTAATAGGTATAGCTGCCAAATCTGGCTTTGCAAGGTCTAAACTACTTTTGCCGCTTGTGTTAGCTTCGGCAATGGGCGGAAATCTTAGTCTGATTGGTGCACCGGGGAATATGATCGCCCAGTCTGCACTTCAGGAAATCGGGATGGAATTTGGATTCTTTGAATATGCAAAAGTTGGCTTGCCTATGCTTATTATCGGCATTATTTATTTTGGATTTATTGGTTACAAGCTTCTCCCGGATAGAAAAGATGATTTACTAGATGAAGATTCTGTTTACAGTAAAAAAGTTGACTATTCAAACGTGCCAAAATGGAAACAGTACACGGCTTTAATCGTACTGGTTCTAACGGTTCTGGCCATGATATTTGAAGATCAAATTGGCATTAAGCTGTATATCTCCGCATGGATTGGAGCATTAATTTTAGTTGCTACAAGAGTTATATCCGAGAAGAACGCGATGAAATCAATTGATATGAATACAATTCTATTATTTGTAGGTTCATTGGCACTTGCCAAATCAATGGTGAATTCAGGTGCTGGAGATTTATTGGCTAATTCAATAGTAGGTGTATTGGGTGAGAATCCTTCACCATACCTATTATTATTTGTTGTATTTGTTCTCTCGGCAGTAATGACTAACTTCATGTCGAATACCGCAACGACAGCATTGTTAGTACCAATCGGACTTTCTATTGCTAGCGTTATGGGGGCTGACCCCAAAGCAGTGTTAATGGCAACAGTAATTGGCGGATCTTGTGCTTATGCAACACCAATTGGAATGCCGGCTAATACGATGGTATACAGTCTTGGCGGATACAAATTTAGGGACTATGTGAAAGTAGGTTTACCGTTAATCGTAATTTCAACGATCGTTGGTATGATCCTATTGCCAATTTTCTTCCCATTCTATCCGTAATGAAAATAAATTAAGTAAGTAAGGAGAGGTTAATATGACTAAAGTGCAAGATAAAGAAAAGATGATCGAAATCATGTCGAAATTTGTATCACTTGTAAGCTATAAGCTTCCTAAAGATGTAGAGGATAAATTAAAAGAGCTGAAGGATGAAGAAACGAATCCTCTTGCAAAAATCATCTATGAAACAATGGAAGAAAACCAAAAGCTAGCTTACGAGTTAAAGAGACCGTCATGTCAGGATACAGGAGTTCTTCAGTATTTCGTAAAATGTGGAGAGCATTTCCCGTTAATCGGACAATTAGAAAGTATTCTACGAGAAAGCGTCTATAAATCTACTAAAGAAACCCCTTTGCGCCATAATTCTGTAGAGACATTCGATGAATACAATACAGGAGAAAACATTGGAAAGGGGACGCCGAGCATCTTCTGGGAAATCGAAGAAGACAGTGATCAAGTGGAAATCTATACGTATATGGCAGGTGGAGGTTGTACACTTCCGGGAATGGCAACAGTTTTAATGCCGGGGGAAGGGTATGAAGGCGTAGTAAAATTTGTACTGGATCGCATGACGAGTTACGGACTTAATGCATGCCCGCCGCTTCTAGTTGGCGTAGGTATTGGTACATCAGTTGAAACGGCGGCGATGAACTCAAAAATGGCGCTGATGAGACCTGTTGGAAGCAAAAATCCAAATGAAAATGCTGCTAAAATGGAAAAACTTCTCGAGGATGGGATCAATGCGATTGGTTTAGGTCCTCAGGGTCTTAAAGGAACTAAATCTCTAATGGGTGTAAATGTAGTGAATACAGCAAGACATCCTTCTACAATTGGAGTAGCCATTAACACAGGATGCTGGTCCCATAGAAGAGGGAAAATAACGTTTGACCGTCATTTGAATTATGAAATTAATACGCATGAGGGGGTTACACTATGAGCAAGAAGGTATTAACCACGCCGATAAAAGATGAAGATTTAAAAGATATTCATATTGGGGATATTATTTATTTGAGCGGGACCTTGGTAACCTGCAGGGATGTTGCCCACAGAAGATTGATTGAAGAAAAAATTCCATTGCCAGTTGACCTTCAAGGCAAAGCTATTTTTCATGCAGGTCCTATTGTAAGGGACCTAGGAAACGAACAATACGAGATTGTTTCCATTGGACCGACAACTAGTATGCGAATGGAAAAGTTCGAGAAAGAGTTTATTGAAGAAACAGGAGTAAAATTAATCGTTGGTAAAGGCGGAATGGGAAAAAACACCGAAGAAGGGTGTAAGACTCACAAAGCACTTCATGTTGTTTTTCCAGCAGGCAATGCAGTATATGGGGCAAAGAAAGTAGAAGAAATCAAGGAAGTTCACTGGAAAGATCTTGGAATGCCAGAGTCTCTTTGGGTTTGTGAAGTGAAGGAGTTCGGTCCGCTGATTGTGTCGATCGATGCTGAAGGCAATAATGTCTTTGAAGAGAATAAGATAGAATTCAATAAGAAAAAAGAAGAACAATATGAACTGATCAGTAAACAGGTACAATTTATTAAGTAATTTTATACTTAACTTTTACCATGTTTTAAATCCCACTTCCGCAATAAGGCGACCGGATGATGAACTATATCTGGTCGCCTTATTTTTTGATTTTCCCATAAGCAGTAAAAGGGGAATATTTAAATTCACCTATGTCTGGTATAATTTGTGCTATAAATTTTATTCATAAGTGAGTTGGGGTAACAATGGGGGAAATGTATTATACGTGGAAAAATCACAAAAGAGATATAGATGTAAAACAGTATGTATACTATATAGGCTCATATCATTACAATTGGCATGATGCTATGGAGCTTTTAATGGTTCTAAAGGGAGAAATAGAAGTAAGTATTAATGGCGAAAATCATATCCTGGAAGAAGATGATATGATCATTATCAATTCAAATTTAGGGCATGCCACTCTAGCGAGAGAAGCGAATTCCATTGCGATGGTTATTCATCTCGATCCTATCTATTTTAGTTCCTATTACAATGATTACCAGTTGCTTGAGTTTGATTGTCTCTCGAATACTAAGAATCGAAATAAAGAATCCTTTAAGGCAATAAGGAACCTCGTAGGGAAAATGATTCAATTTATAGGCGGCAACACGCCAACGGAAAAGTTATACTTTGAAAGCTTGCTCCATCAGCTTACAGCAAGTTTGGTAAGATATTTTCCCCCTAAAGAGATAACTTCAACAGAAATGGCCAGCAATAAGAAGAAAAATGAAGTAGTTAATAAAATAATCAAATATATTGATAAGAATTATAAGAATAAAATTGGTCTTGAGGAGCTTTCCAATGTATTTGGCTATAATAAAAGCTATATTTCCCAAATTGTAAAGCTTAACCTTGGAATCAACTTTTATGAATATTTAACGAGAATTCGGCTAAGAGAAGCAACTTACGCCCTGGCTAATTTAGAAGAAAAAATCTCGGACATTGCGCTCACCTATGGATTTTCCGATGTAAAAGCGTTTAATACAGCATTTAAAGGAAGTTTTGGGAAAACCCCGTCGGAATATAGAAAACAACTATCGATTAAAAATAACTCACTAAGTATAATCACTGAGAAAAGATACCTTGAAGAAACTGAGTATTGGAAAATAATGGAGTGTAAAAATGAAGGAATGACAGCAATTGAATTATCTCAGTCGGGAATCAACCAGGAAGAAAAAGAATTATTTGATGAAGAAGATCATCAAATAATCAAAGAAATTCGTAAGAGCCTTGATAGTTCCCTAAAAAAGTTAAGCAAATTAGAAGGTAAATTTTCATGAAAAACCGAAAGGAGCACCTGTTTGAATTATTTAAAATTCATGCAGGATGCTCCTCCTTATTAACAATTATCCCTATTTAACTTCCTCGACCTCGGCAAACCCAAGCGTCTTGCGGAATTTCATATTATGCTGGAAGTTGTTTAGTGCGTCCGATGGGTCGATGTAACCAAAGTTCAGTGATTCAAGTGCTGTGCGGTTAAATTTGACCGAAAGAACGCATAATCTTTCAATATGACCAGTTTCCGTGTTTAGCTGTTCATCATAGGCATGAACATAGACCGTTTCGACTGGAAGAATGGCGAACATATCCCGTGCAATACGGATAGTACAGCTAGAAACATAATCCTGTTGAAGGTCGAAATACTTTGTCTTTGCTAGTTTCTTGGTCGATAAATTGCCCGCTTGGGTTAAGGTTTTTTCATTTTTGGGGATGATGGATTGGGCATGAACATCAAATGTGACAAAAAGGGTAGAGGCATCATTGCAGCCAATTTCAAATCCACTTCCAAATTCATGTAAATCTTCAAGAGGATCCATTTCTTCGATTACTTCCATATAGGCATCTAAATCACCAGAAAGTACACGCTCACTTAAAGCTTTTAGATTTTGCCATTCGCTATATGCTTCTTGCTCCTCTTTTCGTGCTTGGAGAACTTCGTTTTCAAGCACTTCTATTTTATTGCTTTTAAATAATTTATCGAAAAAGCCAGGCTTGTAATGTTGTAATTTCGTTAAAGCTGCTTTTTCTTTTGGGCCAGCTTCGTTTAATTTAAAAGGCGGTGTACTATGGTAATGGTAGTCCCAATCTACTGGCTCGTCCGCTTCCATATGAATCGATTTTAAGATTTCACAAGTATTTTGGTAACGCTCTACTTCAAAACGAGCCAATTCTCTTTTTTCTTCCTTTTCCAGCTGCTTTAAATGCTGGCGTTGCTGATAGGCATTGGATTTGTATTGTTTCTTGCTGTTTCCGCCACTTGTCGTATAAGAGATACCCGATCCTGGAATCCCGACAGTAGATCTTCGTTTGCCATTCGAGCTAATCGAATAGCGCAGTCCATTACCTCCAAAGCTTAATGACGTGCTTTTCTTTCCAATATTTACCCGAACTCCAGGAGCGATTTTAATGCTTTTGCGAAAATTCAATCCCATATACTGGCCTCCTAATTATTAGTTTGCTACATAGGGGAATTTTTTTCTTCTTTTTTAATCTGTAGATAACGCCAAAGAGAAATTGAAATTTCGTTTGCCTCTGCCTCATGGGGCGTATCCTTAAAAGCATTGTTGAAAACTGGCAAAATGGCTTCCATCACATGAAAATTAACAGAATGTGCTCGCAGCTCATTAAGGAGATAGTTTGTATATTCTACGCCCTTTTCTAAATCATCAGGGGTTAACTTTTCTGTAAAGCCTTCTAATTGATGTACCAGCATACTGCTTGTTACTTTCGTTTCTTCTGCTTTTTCATGAAGTGCATGGAAGATATCGGAAGTAATTAAAACATTATTGGTTTTCTGCAAATGAGCAAGTATTCCTTCAACATGGTTCAGTACATTATTCACTACATCTTCAGGAGTTGCTAATTGTTTCGTAACCATAGCAATAATTCGGAAGGAGTGCTGGATCATGGCCAAGGCTTGTACAGCACACTCATATGAATATTCTCTGATTTTTTCCCCATATACATCAATAAATCGAGAAGCAAGCCATTCAATTTCACGAATCAGCTGCTTTTCAATCACTTGCTTTAATTCAGGCTCATTATTTTTAAATATCGCTTCAAATATTTGAATTAGGTTTTGCCTTCTATGGACATAGGCAACTAGTGCGAGCTGCTTAAGCAAAACATTCTTGTCATTCGGTTTGGTATTTAAAGCAACCTCGATTCTAGCAGTTATGATCTCTTCTCTAGCTTCTTCAAGAATTGCAATTAAGCATTGAACTTTAGAGCTGAAATGATTATAAAAAGTTCCTTTGGATACATTGGCGGAAGAAATAATGTCAATAATAGATGTATCATTAAACCCTTTTTCTAAAAAAAGCTGTCGTGCTGCGTGTATAATTTGTCGTTTTCTTTTGTTCATACCCTCACCTTATCATCTGTTGTTTTGCGAATTTTATACCGTAAGTATAAATTGAAAACACTTTCATTTCAATGTTTTGGACAATAATTATTTTTTTGTTGAAAAAAATAGACTAACGGTATAGAATGTATTTCGAGGGATGAAATGATTAAAGAGAGAGAGTGAAAATATAAATATGAGCAATGACTTTAAAACATTGGAAAAGCCTCCATATTTGATGATTGCAGTCCTATTTGTGGGCGCCTTTGTTGCGTTTTTGAATAATACATTATTAAATGTTGCACTTCCAACTATCATGACGGATTTAGGTGTAACCTATTCGACCGTTCAATGGTTGGCAACAGGATATATGTTAGTGAGCGGGGTTTTGATTCCTGCTTCTGCATTTTTAATTACCCGTTTTAAAACAAGACCTTTATTTATCATAGCGATGGCCATTTTCGTTGTAGGTACATTGGTTGCAGCGATTGCACCTAGCTTTCCGGTATTATTAACTGGTCGTATGATCCAAGCGGTGGGTTCGTCCGTTATGGCCCCAATTTTAATGAACGTTATGCTAATTAGTTTCCCTGTTGAAAAGCGTGGAGCAGCGATGGGGATGTTCGGGTTAGTAATGATTGCGGCACCGGCAATTGGTCCAACTTTATCTGGTTGGGTTGTTGAGCATTATGATTGGCGAGTTCTTTTTGAAATGATCTTACCAATTGCAGTATTAAGTTTATTATTTAGTATTTGGAAATTAGAGAACGTACTTCCAAACAGAAAAGTTACATTAGATTATTTCTCACTTGTCCTTTCAACAATTGGATTCGGTGGAATTCTTTATGGATTTAGTAATGCCGGAAACGATGGCTGGACTGATCCAATCGTACTTACGACAATAATCGTCGGGGTTATCGGTGTTACACTATTTGTTCTGCGTCAACTTAAAATCGATACGCCAGTCTTAAGTATGGAGATTTTTAAATCACCTTTATATGCGTTATCAGCTATTATTAGTGCTGTACTTTCGATGGCGATGATGGGCGGTATGATTTTAACGCCTGCTTACGTACAAAACGTACGGGGCATTGAACCATTCGAATCAGGGTTAATGATGTTGCCGGGTGCCATTGTAATGGCCGTTATGTCACCAATCACTGGCCGTTTATTTGATAAGGTAGGTCCGAAAATTTTAGCAATTACTGGTTTAACTATTACAGCCATTGCAACATATTTCTTGCACGAGCTAGATATGGAATCTACTCACCTATATATTATAATGATCTATACACTTCGTATGGTGGGTATCTCTATGGTTATGATGCCTATTATGACAAATGGTTTAAACTCTTTACCAGCACGTTTAAACCCGCATGGTACAGCTTCTAACAACACAATTCAACAAGTTGCCGGATCAATCGGTACGGCATTGTTAATTGCGATCATGAACAAAAGAACAACAGCTACTGCTGAAGATTTAGCTGCGCAAGCACAAGCGAATGCAACTGGACCAATGTCTGAAGAGCAAATCTTGACTATGAAAGCAGAAATTACTCGACAAGCATTGCTTGACGGTATCCAGTATTCATTCTTAATCGCAACAGGTATTACAGTTGTTGCATTAGTTTTATCATTATTCTTAAAACGAGCAACAAGCCCAGATAAAAAAGCTGCATCAAGTGTTCCGGAAAAAAACGTGACGGACACACCGGCAAATGCAACTTTAAGTAAATAATTTCGTTATATATTACACCTATCACTGTGTACTTTATATAAAGAAAAGTCATTCCTGAGAAGGAATGGCTTTTTTAATTTAGGGCGAAATTTCCAATCGGCTATAAGAGCTTTTTTCTTGCAATATGTTGACGAAGGTTTTGAAATGATCTTTAAAAGAATATAATGATAATGTACTCTTTTTCCAAATTGTTCATATTGCGTAATCTTTCCTAACATATGAATTGGTGTATAATGGGGATAAGAAAAGTAGTAAGTCATGGGGGTTTTGTGGATGGATGTGCTTGATTTTCTAGATAAATTAGATGAAATGGAACTTTTGTTTGAGCCAATTTACAGTGCGGATGAACATGTCATTGCAGCCTATGAAGTAATTGGCCAATATACGAACGATGGGGAAACTTTAAATGTCATTGACTTTACATATGATGAAGCAATACCTATAGAAATTCGTACAGAAGTAGAGCAGGCGCTTGTAAAAAAAGCAATCGAATTAGCGAAGGAAGAGGTTTCTCAGAATCAGATCAGACTGTATCTTCCATGTAACCCCAATCTGTTGATGGAGGATTTTGGAGACGGTTATTTCCAATTGCTTAAAGAAATGCTTGGGGAAGAGCTGCTGCGTTATATATATCTTGTGATACCCGAGCATAAGTTCCAAGGGGAAACGGAACAGCTGCAGCATCCAATTCGCTATATAAAAACTTATGGGGTAAAAGTTGCATTAGATAATATAGGTTCTGAAAGTAATCTTGATCAGATTCTTATGTTTGAACCAGCCACATTAAAAATTAACGTTAGCCAATTAAACTATAATGCATGGGGAGCGCAAAACCATGTATTTACGACAATCCAATCGCTGGCAGTAAAAATTGGTGCCGCCCTAATGTTTGATAATATTCAAACCGATTATCAGCTGCATCATGCTTGGAAAAGTGGAGCAAGGTTTTTTAAAGGGGTATACTTGCAAAAGCCAACTAGCCAATTTATTTTGAAAGATACCTTAAAAGAGCGTTTCCGAAATGAATGTAAGCAATTTATTTCTGCAGAGAAAAGATTGCTTGAAGGAAAATTTGAAGAGATGAAAAATCTGGGGAAAAAGATTACTTCGATAGTGGAGATCACGAAGCCGGATGGGAAAAATGTTGAAAACCTTCTGCATTTGGCCACTCAGTTAGAGGACTACGCATTCCGTTTCTATATTTGCAATGATGAAGGCTTCCAAATTTCTCCTAATATCGTCAGACATAATGGGAAATGGGATGTGGAGGAATGCGCGGTAGGTAAAAACTGGAGTTGGCGTCCTTATTTCTTGTTTAACATTATTAAAATTCGCAACACGGAAAAAGGGAATTTATCGGATATTTATAGTGATATCGAAACAGGCGAGCTGACTCGTACCTTCTCAATGGCATTAAATGATCATGAATATCTATTTGTGGATATTACCTACGATTATTTATATGAGCACAATATAGTGAACTAAAGGAAGATTCCTATTTGCAGCTTATTTCTGGAGCTATGAATAGGGATTTTTTTGTTGGGGAAAAAATTATATTTTGAGAAAATCATGTTTTTCTCAAAACTCCTGTTATGTAAGAAGTCATAGAAACATAAAATACTAGGTGTAGTTACCATGAACATTTAAGGGAGGAAACGAGATTCAAATCCATGTGATCCAGCCTGGACAATCGCTTTGGGGAATCGCACAAGCATATAACACTACAACCGATAGAATCATTTCAGCTAATGAAATCGCAAATCCCGAGCGCTTGGTCATTGGGCAAGCACTTGTTATTCCAATCACTGGCAGTTTTTATTGGGTGCAGCGTGGGGATTCGTTATACAGCATTGCACAGCGCTTTGGTTTAAATGTCAACACGTTGGCACAAGTCAATGGCATTAATGTCAATACACCTTTAAATGTTGGGACACGTTTATACATCCCACCAAGGCAAAAACGGGATGCAGAAGTCAATATTTATATTGAGCCGAGCGGTGACACAGTGAGTCAGGCATTATTGGACGAAGCAAGAAGTGTAGGTCCGTATTTGACGTATTTAGCGCCATTTAGCTATGAGGCAAGAAGGGATGGCAGTCTTGAAGCACCCCCAATAGAGGGTATACCTGAAACAGCAAGTGAAGTTGGAGCTTCTTTAATGATGGTAGTTTCCAACTTAGAAAATGGACAGTTCAGTGGTGAATTAGGAAGAGCCATTTTACAAAGTACGGCTGTTCAAGATGTATTGCTTGAAAACATAGTAGAGGAAGCCCGAAGAATTGGCAGTGTATCAGATATTCACTTTGATTTTGAATTTCTTCCAGGTGATCAACGTCAAGCCTACAATAATTTCTTGAGAAAAGCAGTAGATTACTTGCACGGAGAGGATTTCTTGGTTTCTACAGCATTGGCGCCGAAAACAAGCGCTGAGCAAGCGGGACAATGGTATGAAGCACATGATTATGCAGCGCATGGAGAGATTGTAGACTTTTCTGTCCTTATGACGTATGAGTGGGGGTATTCAGGTGGGCCGCCTATGCCGGTATCGCCAATTCCTCAGGTAGAAGAGGTTATTCAGTTCGCGTTAACACAAATGCCGGCTAATAAAATTATGATGGGTCAAAATTTATATGGCTATGATTGGACTCTGCCTTTTGTTCAAGGTGGCCAGTATGCAAGAGCTGTAAGTCCTCAAAGGGCAATTGAGTTGGCACAAACATATAATGCTGCGATTGAGTATGATTATACAGCGCAAGCCCCGCATTTTAATTATGTGGATAATGAAGGAAAGTCACATAAGGTGTGGTTTGAGGATGCAAGATCAATTCAAGCAAAATTCAATCTTATGAATCGATTGAACTTGCGAGGAATTAGTTACTGGAAGATCGGATTCCCATTCCCTCAAAACTGGTTATTGATCGGTGAGAATTTCAATGTGGTGAAGCATTAATATGAACTTACTGTCATTATAATTTTAATATTTGAAGGGCTGGCATGAGTAAGTATGTCAGCTCTATTTTTCTATTTCCAGCCACAAGTACATGGACGTATGCAATGGCTAAAACGTAGGTTGGACGACAATTTAAAATATTCTTACATATATTGATAGACAAAAAGGGACTATTTCACATAAAATATTCATATATGAATATATAATCATATATAAGAGGGGGTACTCAATTGGAAGAACAAGTAAACGAACATCCATATGACTTAGATGAAGAGACTTTATTTCTTGTGTCCCAAACATTTAAAGCATTAAGTGATCCAACACGCATTCGTATTTTAAATTTACTATTCCATAAGGAGCATTCGGTCAATGAAATAGCAGAAGCTCTGGAATTAAGGCAATCAACGGTTTCACATCAACTTCGATTTTTAAAAAATTTGAGATTAGTGAAGTATAGACGAGAGGGTACCAGCCTTTTTTATTCCTATGATGACGAGCATGTCATGCATATGCTTAAACAAACGATTGAGCATTCAAAGCATAGTTAGAACTATAAATTGATATGCGGGAACCAATAACCGATATTGTTATATGCACATATATTAATATATAAATGGAAGGAGGAAGTAAAATGGGACACGGACATGACCACGCCCATCATAACCATACCCATGGGGCCAATAAAAAAACATTAACCATCTCCTTTTTCATCATAGCTTCCTTTATGATCGTAGAAGTTATAGGTGGTTTCTTAACGAACAGCCTCGCATTATTATCGGATGCTGGGCACATGTTAAGTGATGCAATTTCTTTAGGAGTCGGGGTACTAGCCTTTAAGTTTGGAGAAAAGTCAGCCAGCTTCAGTAAAACCTTTGGCTACAAACGTTTTGAAATTTTAGCTGCCGTGTTTAATGGTGTGACGTTAATCGCAGTGGCCTTGTTTATTTTCTATGAAGCCATCGAGCGCTTCACAAATCCGCCAGAAATTACCTCTTCCGGTATGCTGGTGATCGCTATTGTAGGGTTGCTTGTGAACATCCTTGTTGCATGGATTTTAATGCGTGGTGCCGATACAAAAGAAAATTTAAATATGCGCGCAGCATTTTTACATGTTATTGGAGATATGCTTGGATCTGTAGGAGCAATTATTGCGGCACTTCTTGTAATGAGTTTTGGCTGGGGCTGGGCTGATCCAGCAGCAAGTGTGATTGTAGCCGTTATAATCGTAATTAGTGGCATTCGCGTTACAAAGGATTCGATTCACGTATTAATGGAAGGAGCACCCGGCAATATTCAAATCGATGAAATTATTCAAGTATTTAAAAATAAGCCCGACATAATCGATATTCACGATTTACATGTATGGAGCATTACTAGTGGCCAAAATGCACTTTCATGTCATGCGGTAGTTGCCAAAGATTTGACCATCCAGGAAAGTCAGCGATTATTAAAATCAATCGAGCATGATTTGCTTCACCTGGGCATTGGTCATATTACTGTCCAAATGGAAGATTCAGAGCATGCTCATGAAAATTCAATTTTGTGCAAGAATGATCATGAAAGTGAACATCACCATCATCATCATTAATCTGTTAAAGCAGGGAGGTGCCTTCAATTTAGGTATCTTCTTTTTATTATGCCAACTTTTAACTTTTATCAGAGATGGGTAATATGAGAGAAGCAGGTAGAATCAAATTTGAGGGTGAATGGAATGGAAAAGAGAAAAAGTAGTCAAGATGAGCCTTTTAATTTTTGGTCAGGTATTTTTTTCGGATTAGGTTTCGTTGCTTTTATAGATGAGGCAGTTTTCCATCAACTTTTACATTGGCATCATTTTTACGACAAATCTACTACGAGTATAGGGCTGATATCGGATGGGATTTTTCATGCATTTAGCTGGTTTGCCACGGTTGTTGCTCTTTTTATGTTAGCTGACATTCGAAAGAGAAAGGTATGGGATGCTAAAAGTTGGAGTGGAGCAGCTATTTTAGGAGCGGGAGTTTTCCAGCTTTACGATGGCATTATTCAGCATAAAATTATGCGTCTTCACCAAATTCGCTATGTGGCTGAAGTTATTTATTACGATATTGTATGGAATGTGATTGCAGGGTGCATGATTGTCATCGGGCTAGTTCTATTAATACGGAAGAGGCCAACTAAGCCAAAGAAAAAAGCAGGTGAAGTATGATGCATAATCATGTAGTCGATATAGGCCTTGATTTGCTAAGTTATGCTTTTCCAGTGGCACTTATTATTCTTTATATAGCAGCGGTTAGTGTAACAAATAATAAATATAAAAAATGGCCAAGGATACGAATTATATTTTGGGTATTAGGTATTTTTTCCGTGTTTCTTGGGATTGTGGGGCCGATTGCTGATCGAGCACATGATAGCTTTTCTGCACATATGCTGACACATTTGCTATTAGGCATGTTAGGCCCTCTTCTTTTAGTGCTTGCAACACCGATGAAACTCCTTTTAAGAAGTGTTCCTGTTGGATTTGGGAGACTCATCAGCAAACTATTAAAAAGTTCTTATGTCCAATGGATTACCCACCCTGTGCTTGCAAGTGTGCTCAATGTAGGTGGTTTGTGGATTCTTTATGCTACGGATTTATATAGTGCCATGCATTCGTCCATGTGGCTGTTTGTTCTTGTTCACGTTCACATCTTTTTGGCAGGCTATGTGTTTACCCTTTCCATGATTTATGTAGAAGTTGCACCACATCGTACGAGTTTTCGGTTACGGGCGGTTGTCTTAATTTTAGCGATGGCGGCACACGGCATTTTATCAAAATGGATTTATGCCAACCCACCTGCCGGGATATCTATGTCAGATGCACAATCTGCTGGTATGCTGATGTATTACGGAGGGGACGTTATTGATTTAGTGATTGTGGTTATATTATGTGCTCAGTATTTTGGAGGCCGAAATATACGAAGAAAAGAGAAAGAGCTCATTCTTTTTCATAAATCGTAAGGTATAAATGGAAATAAACTGTGGAAACGCGCAAGTAAAAAGAACTGGCAAGTAATAAATTCGAACGCGAAAATAAAAAAGCAACGAAGAGAAATAGAGTAGGTATCCTCTCTATTTCTTCTTCGTCAACTCCATCAAGGTAGTTAAAACGGCTTCGAACTCCTGCTTTTCACCTACTTCATAAAAGTCTTTAAATATATCGCCTTTAGTTTTAATGCGTTCTAATACTGCAGGAATGGTAAACATCTTGGGACTTAGACTGCTGTTCACTTCATGCCATTCGAGGGGGGTGGCGATTAAGCCGTGTTCGTTTCCTCTAGGCGAATAGGGGCTGACAATCGTTTTTCCTTCTGCATGCTGTACATAATCTAGGTATAGTCGATTTCCGCGATTTTTTTTCATGCGCTCGATCGTAAAGGAGTTCGGATTTTGTTCGACTAAAAAGCGGCACACAAACTCAGTAAAAATACGGGTTTCATCAAAAGTAAAAGTATCCTTTGGAAGAGGGATATAAATTTGCAAGCCTTTCCCGCCAGACGTTTTGATAAAGGTGTGCAAATGGAAGTTATCAAATATCGCTTTCATACTTAGTGCGGCTTCGATAGCTAATGCAAAATCATCAACTGACGGCGGATCGAGATCGAATACAATTTCAGTAGGACAAGTTGTATCAATCGTTTTAAAGGGAATATGGAATTCGATTGCGAGTTGATTTCCTAACCACAGCAAGGTCTGCATATCATTGCAAATGATATATTCAATATCTTCGTCAACACTAGTTCTGATAAAGCTTGGCATGTAATCGGGTGCATTTTTTTGATAAAAGCTTTCTCCTGGAACACCATGGGGAAAACGGATGGATGTAAGCAATCGATTTTGTAAAAAGGGCAAAATAAAAGGTGCTGCTTCCTGTAAATAGTAAAGATAATCATCCTTCACTAATTGAACTGCTGGCCATACCGGCTTATCCGGATGGGTAATCGTAACCTTCTCAGGAATTGGATTTAGCCCGCGCAGCATCCTCTTCCAAGTTGCCTCGGCAGGAGCAACATCAAAACGAAATGCTTCAAAGCGCGGCTCTCTCAGCTTTTTTCCATCGAAATCAATGCAGGCGATATCAACGCATATGGACGGGGGTAATGCCCAGGTTGCAGAAGAGGTCTTTGCACCTTTCGTTTGAAAAAACGCAGCAAGGGTCTGCATTTCTTCGTCCTTCAGACCGTGGCGGAAAGTGGTAATTTCAACTAGTTCCCCCTCAGAATAGACTGCTCCGTTAAAATAACCATTCATTTGATCGAAAAGAGTTAGAACAATTGTCACAATGCGCCAGTTTTTCACTTTTAACCATTGATTTGTTCTTTTTCCGCTCTCCCAAAGACTATTATTTTTCTTGGCAATGATTCCCTCGCCATTCCATTGCTTTACCTTCTCCCATAGGGTTTCGCTATCATTAAATACCTCTATTAATTGGAGACTTCCTTTATCTTTATAGTTCGGGGAAATTGTCAAAAGTGCCTCGAACAAAGAAAATAATTTACTTTTGCGTTTCACGAGAGAGCATTGCGTAATTTCTTCTCCCTTTATTTGAAGTAAATCAAATGCTATAAAATTGCACGGAAACTTTTCGCTAAATTCATGAATTGTTTTTTTCGTACGCATTCTTCCTCTAGATTGCACTATTGAAAAATCACTCTTATAATCATTTTGCAAATAGACTATTTCACCATCAAAAACAAGAGGTAAGTAAGGATCAATTTCCTCTGCCAATTCATTGCAAAACTGAACAATTTCAGGGAAGTAATCCGTTAGTTCTTTAT
The DNA here is from genome assembly GCA_030027265.1 of Lysinibacillus fusiformis. Taxonomy (GTDB): domain Bacteria; phylum Bacillota; class Bacilli; order Bacillales_A; family Planococcaceae; genus Ureibacillus; species Ureibacillus fusiformis_A. The sequence goes on from JASENG010000017.1 coordinate 37,850, forward strand.
CATTTCGGCTAACCAAGGTGATGCCATCTATCTCCCATTTTAAAATGCATCGAAAGCCGTCATACTTTACTTCGTATATCCAATTCTCACTAATTGGAACAGAATCAGCTGGAGTTAAAAGCATCGGTTTCATTTCAAAAGCCTCTTTTTATCATTAGTTTTCAACTAAATTTATTCATTATACATAGTTATCAGCTTGAATCATCATAATAAGAAAAAAGCAGGTGAAGAAATTTGCATACAGTTTGGAAGGGCAGTATTAGCTTTGGACTTGTCAATATTCCAGTTAAGCTTCATGCAGCTACTGAAAATAAGGATATCAAGCTAAGGCAGCTTCATAAAGAATGTAACAGTCCAATCAATTATGAAAAGGTTTGCCCAATATGTGATAAAGCAATCAAAAGCGAAGATATAGTTAAGGCATATGAATATTCAAAGAACAAATTTGTTGTGCTGGATGATGAAGAGCTTGAACGGTTACGAAAAGAAAATGAAGATAAAGCAGTAGAAATCATGGAATTTGTAAAGCTGGAAGAGATTGATCCCATCTATTTTGAGCGAAGTTATTTTATGGCTCCAGATACTGGCGGGGGAAAGGCATATGCACTTTTGCGAAAAGCATTGAGTGATTCGGGAAAAATCGGGGTTGCCAAAATTACAATTCGTTCGAAGGAACAGCTTGCCATTGTCCGCGTTTATAATGAGACATTAATTATGGAAACGATTCATTTTCCTGATGAGGTGCGCAGTACAGAAGAGGTTCCCAACATTCCTAATGACGAAAAAGTTACAGAGAAAGAACTGGATACGGCTTTGATGTTAATTGATCAGTTAACAGCGGAGTTCCAACCAGATAAATACGAGGATAATTACCGAACTGCTTTGCTTGAATTAATCGAGCAGAAGAAAAATGGTGAGCTAACTGTTTCGGCAACTGAAAAAGAATCTGTTGTACCATCTGATATGACGGATTTAATGGCGGCATTACAAGCCTCTCTGGATAAAACTTCAACATCAACTACGAAAAAGAAAACTGCCACAAGAAAGCGTAAAGCAAAAAAAGAAGCGTAATTTATGAAATAGATGCATCCAACGAAATGTGAAATAGGGGGTAATCTCAGTGATTTTCTACCCTGTTTTCCTTTGATTTCAATCTGTTTGTTAAAATAACGGGAAAATTTCCGCTTATATTAAAAAATCCTTATATTTGGCTTGAAATAAAGGAAGTTTTTCCGCTTATATCGCCAAAAACCTTGTATTTTGGATTATTTTGAGCAGTTAACCGGAAAATCTCCGTTTATTTCTGCTTCTTAAACCTCTTTCTATACATTAGACGGAAATTCTCCGATTAAGAATTCCGAAAATCAACCATAAAAACCCTATTAATAAGAAATATAAAAGCATGGCAATTTCCATTATGAATTGCCATGCTTTTATCTGTTCTTTCACCTTTGATACTCCAAAAGAGAATCAGTTACATAATCATGTATTTCTTGATCATTCAAAATCTAGTTTATAATCTTCGTCTTTTACAAGTTTAAGTTTCTTTTTAAACACATAGATAAAGATCAAATTCAGGATGAGCGGCAGGATGAAGAACATGCCTAGCATAATGGCAATGTTCGAGCTATTCCAACCACCTTCAGCCAGGTTGATGAAATTTAACGGTCCAACTAAGCCCGACAAGCCGAACCCTGCACTATAAGGAGTTCCTTGAACATTTAATACGCCGGCAAGGCCACCAAGTATAGCTGCAGTGATAAGCATCGGGATTGCGATGGTCGGTTTCATAAAGAAGTTGCGCATTTGGATTTTTGGCGATCCCAAAACATGGGCTAGGGCAGTGCCCAATGAATTGGCCTTTAGACTAGCCAGGAATAATCCCATACCAACTGCAACAATTCCTAGATTTGCAGCACCTGATCCAATCCCTGATAGCATAATAACGGTTGCGATACCGACAGTAGATATTGGTGAAATAATGACAATACCGAAAATCACTGCTAGTAATGCGCCCATTAAGACCGGCTGCAACCCTGTTAAGTAAGCAACTCCTTCACCGATTAATCCAGCGCCTGTTTTTACGTGCGGTAAAATCATGTACCCAATCATACCAGGAATTACTACAGATAACATTGGTATTAATAGTATGGAGTACTCCTTTAATTTTTCTCCGACCAGCTTAACAAAAAGTACAGCAAGTGCAGCAGTTAAACCTGAATTTAGCGTTACTCCAATTCCGTTTAAAGTAAATACACCTTCAGCTGTTTTTAAAATTGCACCACTGCCAATGACAGTGGCAATTCCCACACTTGCCGTTTGAATTTGTGTAAGTTTGAATTGCATTCCTACCAAAATTCCTGTTAGGAGCGGCAGCATACTCATAATGACAACAGTTGCGTCGTATAGATGCTGAAGAGCTGGAACAGAAGGTATGATAAGTTTAAGTATCTCACCAAGTAAAGCATTCGGAATAAGGGCAACAACGATGGCGATGCTCATCCCGTTTAAAAGTTTACTGAAGAAGTCTTTCATAAGTATGAACCTCTTTCTATGATTAATAGTTTTCTATTTTGTAGATAGTAATTATAAATGTAAAATAATTCAGAATCAAATAAAAGTTTATCGCTTCAACGCGTTGAACTATTGAATTAGAGTTAGTTTAACTTAAACGTCACAGGATGTAAACAGCTCTTTTTTGTTTGGCGGAAATTCCCTATTTTCTAGGCTCTAAATGGTTAGATTATGAAAAAATGGGGAATATATGAATTGTAACTATAACGTTAAAGGAGATAAACGTCTATGAAAGTAAAAGCATTATTTACAATTCCTTTGCTATTAGGAATGCTGGTTGGTTGTGGAGATGCCGATTCAGAAAATGATGAACAAGTTACTAATCCGCCTCCTACAAATGGAGCCGAAACTGATAATTCGACTCAAACAGAAGGACAAGGTGAAGGGGAAAAACAAGTGGATACATCTTATAACTTCACACATTTTGATTTAGATGTAGAGTATGCAGATGATGTTTCTTATAATGCGGAATATACGAATACCCAAAATCAGATTTCAGCAGAATTGGAAGATGAATTAATTAATAAAATAAATATTTCAGGGGACAAAGCTTTCAATCAAATTGCCCCATCTCTTGCACAACTAAACTTCGATGAAAACACGGAGGATGAAGAAGTTTTAAATCAGGTAATGACAGCCTTTGGTTTAGAGGATAATTATGAAGAATTTGAACTTGAAGTAAAGTTCCAAAATGGAGAAATTAAAGAATACGACTTTAAAAAATAATTTAATGCTGTATATACTCAATGTTACATAGAGTATATACGGTTTTTTTATTGTCATATGTGGATGGAAAACTATATAGTAAAATGGATAAATACATAAAAGGAGCGTTTATATATGAACGGCTTATTAGTAATTGGGGCAATTTTAGCTTTTTTAGGCGTCGTACTTGGTGCATTCGGGGCGCATGCATTAAAAGAAAAATTTCCGGAACCGCGCTATGAACAAATTTGGAATACCGCGGTTCAATATCAAATGTATCATGCATTAGGATTAATACTGCTAGGGATTCTATCCATGGATGGGTTACTAGGAAGCTCTGGTTTATTGTCTTGGTCAGGTTACTTGATGCTAGCGGGTGTTGTTTTCTTTTCAGGAAGTTTGTATGTATTGTCCGTGACAGGGGTAAAAAAATTGGGGGCAATTACACCAATTGGTGGACTTTTGTTTTTAGCAGCTTGGATTCTATTATTTATTGAAGTCATTTAATTATAAAAGGAGGGTTCCTGCAGTGGATTCCTCCTTTTTTGTGTAGAAAAAACACCTTTAAAATAGCTTCACGGCTAATTCAAAGGTGTCAGGTTTTATAGTTTAAAATGATGTACCCGATCTTTTAGGTCGTCTGCGAGTAAGGCCAGCTCAGCTGTTCAGTATTATTTGAAATTTTTTCTATAGAACTATTAAATTTAGGGTATTCTTTCTATAAAGAATTGTAAGGAAGTGTGTTTAGATGCTAAAAGAAATTTACGCCGATTTACATATACATATTGGACGGACCGAAAAGGGAAGAGCGGTTAAGATTACAGGAAGTAAAAATTTAACTTTAAAAAATATATTAGAAACAGCTACTTCCAGAAAAGGACTGGATTTAATCGGGATTATTGATTGTCATTCACCTGAAGTAATTGAAGAGATGGAACAGTTGATTCGAGAGGGGAAGGCAATGGAACTTTCAGATGGGGGTATTCGATACGAAAAAACAACGCTAATCCCAGGTTCGGAAATTGAAATTTATGATGAGCATTGCCATGGACCCATTCATGTACTTGCTTACTTTTCTTCTATTGAAAAAATGCGGGAATTTTCATTGTGGATGAGTGGGCTGCAAAAAAATATTCATTTAAGCTCTCAACGAATTTATTGTGATGGGCGCTCGCTTCAGCACAAGGTAGTTGAATTAGGCGGGTTATTTATTCCCGCGCACGTATTTACACCGTTTAAAAGCCTTTATGGGAAGGGAGTCAAGAAAAGCTTACGGGAAGTATTTGACCCCAACTTAATCGATGGGATTGAACTAGGCTTAAGTTCGGACACGAATATGGTGAAGGGAATGAGCGAGCTGGCATCTTATACCTTTGTAACGAATTCGGACGCCCATTCACTTGGAAAGCTTGCACGTGAATATCAAAAAATAAGAGTAGCAGAGGCGAACTTTGAGGAATTGAAAAAAGCACTCCATCAAGTGGAAGGAAGAGCTATTGCTGCAAATTACGGCTTAAACCCGCTGCTTGGAAAATATCATGAAACGGTTTGTGCTGATTGTGGAGAACAGATTGCAGAAGAAGGGCTAACCCGCTGCCCTTATTGTGGAAAGGAGCATTTGGTAAAGGGTGTGTCTAAACGAATTGCTGAATTAACGGATGAGAATTTTGGGGAAATCGAAAGACCGCCCTATATCCATCAAGTACCACTGGATTTTATTCCCGGCATTGGACCGAAAACTATCACGAAATTGTTGGATGCCTTTGGTACGGAAATGAATATATTGCATAAAGCATCCCTGGAGGAGTTGACAGCAGTAATACCAGAGAAATTAGCTAATAGCATCCATTTGGCAAGAACGGGTAAACTAGCAATTACAGTTGGTGGTGGTGGCGTTTATGGGAAAATAGATGCGAAAGAATCCTAGGGAGTTGAATGACTTTAGAACAGGGTGCTTTACAAAAAAGGGGTACCCTGTCTAAAAAGAACATAAAAAAACAAGCTACATTGTTTAAGACGGGGAATCTTAAACGTAGCTTGTTTTAAAGGGATGTATGTCACATGGACATATATTATATAGCAAATTGGGGAATTTGCGGTTTTGGGTTACCACAAAAATTTGCTAGGGGATACGTTATTAATATAACCAGGTTTCTCAAATTTTATATCAAGATATTTGAGAAATTTTCATTTTCTCGTCATTCCATTTAAGTCCTTCAAAGAAACGATAAATTTCTTCAAAAACAAGCTCTTTTTCTTGGTCCAGTGTTAAAATATGACCAGAGTTGATAAAGCTTTTAACAGACTTAATGCGAGATTTTACGGAATTATATATTAGATCTGCACTTTCGCAGTAATATTCATCATCACGTAGTCCACGTAAAATATGAACTGGTGTTTGGATTGTTTTTAGCTTTTCGCTAGTTTCGTTAATCATGCCTTGTAAATATTCCAATGCAGGCATACGGTATTTCTCGGCAATTTCATGAGGTTTATCTGACTGTTCGTCAAAAGTACCAGACAATTTTTTATATTTAATCGTATAATCGATAATACGTTCTTGTAAGCTATCAATACTTTTTGCTAATGCAGGAGCGGACATTGCAACAATTGCTTTTGTAGGGCGTTCTTCACCAAGTTTTAAAGAGAAAATACCACCGAGTGATACACCTGCAACTGCGATTTCATCATAACCTTTGTTTTTTAGCTCGTCATAACCTTCTAGTACACTGTTCCACCATTCAATTGGGTTTGTTTGAATAAGTGTCACTGGGTCACCGCCATGACCTTTGTATAATGGTGCATGTACTGTATAGTTGCGGTCTGCTAAAAATCTGCCTAAACGTTTAACATCATTTGTATTTCCAGTAAAACCATGTAGCAATAGAACGGCGCGATTACCTTTTTCAATCATAAATGGTTTTGGAGGAATGATTTTCATTTTTAATTGACTCCTTTAAATAATTAGTTGTGACAAACATTCGAACTTTTTATATAAACTATTGTTTTTTTTATTTAAATTTGATATGCAAACTTTATGTCTAAGCTTATTATAGTGTTAACAATACATAAGTACAATTTATTGTTTTTATCATTATCATTCCAAATAGTTATCAATTGAAGAGAGGTATAAAATGGAAATTCAACAGCTTGAGTATTTTAAAACCGTAGCAGAAATGCAGCATATGACACATGCCGCAGAACAGTTAAACATTTCACAGCCAGCCCTAAGTAAATCGATTTCTAATATTGAACAAGAAATTGGGGTTCCTTTATTTGATAGACAAGGACGTTCCATTAGTTTAAACCGCTATGGAAAACTTTTCTTAACAAGTGTGGATGCGATATTACATGAATTTGAAAAAGCGAAGGTGGAAATCGGCAGTCTTGTAATGCCTGGATATGGAGATGTGGCTTTTGGTTTTATTCATACGCTGGGGATGGAAGTAGTGCCGGAATTGATGGCACATGTTCCTGAAAAATATCCGAATATGAAATTCACCTTAACTCAAGCAGCTTCCTATAACCTCTTGAAGTGGCTGGAGGAAGGGCAGGTAGATCTCTGCTTATCACAAAGGATCGAGTCGAAAACAATAGATATCGAATGGATAGAATTATGGAGCGAGGAGTTATTTGTCATTGTTCCAAAAAATCATCGTTTTGCCAATCGAGATACGATTAAGCTGGAGGAAATAAAAGATGAGCCTTTCATTTCCATTAAAAGAGGAAATGCACTGCGCCAAATTGTAGATAAATTATTTGAACAAGCTGGAATCACTACCAATAACACCTTTTCCGGGGAAGAAATGCATACCGTTGCAGGGTTTGTTGGAGCTGGCTTAGGTGTTTCCCTTATTCCAAATATTAAGGGGCTAAATGAGTATAACGTGTGTAAAATACGCGTAAGTGAGCCAATCTGTCAAAGAAAGATCGGTGTTTCATGGGCTGGAGGACGTTATTTATCGCCTGCTGCTGTTCAATTTAAAGAATATTTAGTGGAGTATTTTAAAGAGAAATAATTAAGGCTAGCTAAAAAAACTGTTGTTAAAGGTGAAGATTCCATGCTTTATGACCGTGAATTGTTTAAAATATTATTGCATGACCATTCTGAAATTTTCGATCCGGAAGAAGTTGAAGAAGCGCTGGATCTATTAAAACTTGCTTTAGAGGGTAATGGAAATGCGATGCTTGAGATTGCTCATATCTATCGAATGATGGATAAATATGGTGAATCGGTGCATTGGCTAAAGGAAGCGTCCCTTTTAGGTAATACAGATGCTATGTACGAATTAGGAAACTGTTATTTTGAAGGGCTGGGCATCGAAGAAAACTATGAGCAGGCTTTTTTGTATTATAAAAAAGCGGCAGAAAAAGGACATGCAGATAGTGCCAATAACTTGGCTGATATGTACTTGAATGGTGAAGGTGCAGAGGCGGATGAAAAAGAAGCTCTCTATTGGTTTGAAATTGCCGCTTCACAAAATGTAGTAGAGGCAATGTTCACATTAGGCATCATGTACGAGCAAGGGATTGGAACGGACCTGGATGAAGAGAAAGCCTTTCAGTATTATGTGCAATCAGCTCAAGGTGGCTATGAGGACGCCCGATATCGAGTAGGTACAATTTATCTAGATGGGCTGCTAGGTCAAGAAAAGGATATCGATCAGGCTTTGGCATGGTTCGAAAAGGCTGCCCAGACGCATCATATCGATTCTATTTATAATTTAGGCTTTTTATACGAGAATGGTTTAGGTGTCCCTCGAAATGGGAAAAAAGCGCTTTACTATTATAAAAGAGCTGCGCTACTCGGTGATTATCAAGCGAAACTCAATATTGCAAGCATCTATGAATTAGGAATCGATGTCCCTAAAAATCGAAAAGAAGCAGCCAAGTGGCGCAATGCGGCAATGCATCAGATGCAGCCGTTTGATTAATTACTATATAAATAAGCAAAAGGAGATTTTTCTAATGGAAAATTTCCTTTTTCATTTTACTCTTGTACTAATTTTGTAAAAGAACTCACAGGTACTTTTGCAGAAAAACGTTTATACTAGAGAGGCAGATAAAATGAACGGTTAGGAAGTGTCTTTATGAAAACAGTAGTAGTTGTAGGTGGGGGAATAACAGGGCTATGCACTTTACATTATTTAAAACGCCAAGCACCGAGTGAAGAGCCTATTCGCTATATTCTTGCAGAAAAAAATGAGTATTTAGGCGGAAAAATGCATACGGTCCATGAATCGGGTTTTATCATGGAAACAGGTGCAGATTCTATCGTTGCACGTCACCCGAATGTACTTGAACTTGTAAAAGAACTCGAATTTGAATCAGAATTAGTTTATAACGAAACAGGTATTTCATATATCCACACAAATAATGAATTACATGCCATTCCAGCGGGCTCTACATTTGGGATTCCCATGAGCATGGAGTCATTGCAAGCAAGTACTTTGATTTCGGAGGAAGGAAAAAAGCGTGTATTAATGGATGCTGAAATTCCGAACAATAATTTTACAAAGGAAAGCTCAATCGGGGACTTTTTAGAATACTTCTTGGGAAAAGAGATTGTTGAGAAGCAGATTGCTCCAGTATTAGCCGGAGTTTACTCTGGTGACTTATATCAGCTGTCTTTAGCATCTACCTTGCCGTATCTTGTCGACTATAAAAATAAGTACGGCAGCATCATGAAGGGCTTCGAAGCCAATAGAGAACAGTTTGAAAAGGCGGCCAACAAAAAATTCATCTCATTTAAGAAGGGTCTTTCCGCTTTAATTGACCGTCTTGAAGAACTCTTGCCTGAAGTGGAATTTTATAAAAATACCGAAACAACAAGTGTGAAGAAAAAGGGTGCTCTCTATGAGGTGAGTTTTTCTAATCGGGAAACGGTTCAAGCAGATATAGTTGTCCTGGCGGTTCCGAATAATATTGTACAGAAAGTGTTAAATGATCCGGAACTTAATCCAAATTTAAATAAGTTCACGAATGCATCGGCTTTGACAATGTATTTAGGATTCGATCTTCCAGATTCGATATTGCCTGCTGATGGGACGGGATTTATTGTCTCTCATAATAGTGATTTAGTATGTAATGCATCCACATGGACGAGTCGAAAATGGAAGCATACTTCTGAAAACGGGAATCTGCTTGTAAGATTATTCTATAAAAATACAAGCCCACGCTACGAAGAGCTTGCGGCAATGACGGATGAAGAGTTAACGAAGGTTGCTCTGGAGGATGTGAAGCTAAGTCTTAACATTGAAGAAGAGCCGACTGTTGTGAACGTAGAGAAATGGATCGAGATGATGCCAAGATATGATTTAGCTCATAAGGAAGCGTTGGATGCATTATTAGTTGACCTAGACGCAAAATATCCAAACCTTTATATTGCCGGATGCTCGTATTTTGGAGTAGGAATTGGGGCGTGTATTGAAAATGGCAAAAACACAGCTGACAAAGTGCTAAAAAGTTTGGCTGCATTTTAAAGTAGAAGCAATTTCTCAATAATCAGAAAACATATTGACGAAACTGCCATCACAAGATATAATACAGTTTAACATATTAAAATTTAATATAACTCTTATCAAGAGAAGTAGAGGGACTGGCCCGATGAAGCTTCAGCAACCAACTTAAATGTAAGGTGCTAAATCCAGCCGGCGCAAGCCGAAAGATAAGAAGGATATCAATAGATTACTAAAAGCCTTCTTCTCGCAAGAAGGCTTTTTATATTGTTTAAGGGATTACAAATACCAAGTGGGCGAGAGAAGCTTTTATTTTATTAAATCCGGGATGGAAAAATAGATTAGAAGACGCAGCCTACTATGTAAGCTGCGCAAAATAAGAAGCAGTATTAGAAGAAAGACCAATTGGACCTACCACAAGAGCACAAAGACAAGACGAAGAGACGCTTCAAGATGGCTATGAGGCTTGTGTGCCCAGTCTGCTCAATTAGATAGATTTTTTAAGAAGTCATATAAGTATGTTGAAGGCGTAAATTTAATAACCAAATCGCACTTAAAGGAAATTGCTGCGATTGAAAGAAACTGAAATTTTCGAATTATAAGGGGATGAGCGGTATGGGATTACTAGAAGCGTTAAAAACAAAAGTACTAACAGCTGACGGGGCGATGGGAACATTATTGTATGCATATGGTCTGGATAATTGCCATGAAGAAATGAATATTATTAGGCCGGATGTAATTGAAAAAATCCATGTTGAATATATCACGGCAGGAGCAGACGTTATACAAACAAATACATATGGCGCTAATTCTATAAAATTGGCACGCTACGGTTTGGAATCGAGAGTGGCAGAAATCAATAAAGCGGCGGTTTCTATCGCAAAAAAAGCAGCAGGAAATGGGAATCAGTTTATTCTTGGCTCAATCGGGGCAATCCGTGGTGTCCGCAAAACGGATGTCACACTAGATGAAATTCTAGCGGCAATCAAAGAACAAGCAACAGTTTTAATTGATGGTAAGGTAGATGGCCTTTTGCTTGAAACTTATTATGATTTTGAGGAATTAACGGAAACAATCAAATTGCTTCGCTCTAAAACAACGCTGCCAATCATTGCACAAGTTTCAATGCATGAACCCGGCATCTTAATTAATGGGATGAATTTAAATGATGCTTTAAAACAGCTTCAAGATCTTGGAGCAGATATTGTAGGGGTCAATTGTCGACTAGGTCCGTATCATACGATTCAAGCATTTGAAGGGGTGGAACTGCCGGAAAAAGCATTTTTATCGGCTTATCCAAATGCATCTTTATTAGATATTGAAGAAGGTCGAGTAATCTATGAATCTGAGGTTGATTATTTTGCTAGAGCTGCTGTCCAGCTTCGCAATCAAGGTGTTCGACTGATTGGCGGATGCTGTGGTACGACACCAAAGCATATTGAGGCAGTTAAGAAACTCTTAAAACATTTAGAGCCGATTGAAGTAAAAGTTGCAAAGGTACTAAAAGAAATCCTAATCCAAGAGGCTGAGCCTGCTGTGGAAGAGCCTCTCCACGAAAAAGTAAAACGGCAACGCTCTGTAATTGTTGAACTTGATACACCAAGACATTTAGAAATTGAAGCCTTTGTCGAAGGTGCGAAGACGCTTTATAACGAAGGTGCAGACATTATTATGATGGCGGATAATTCACTGGCTTCTCCTCGTATTAGCAATATTGCGATGGGTTCGATTTTAAAGCTTGAGCATGGTATCCGAACAATGCCGCATATTACATGCCGAGATCGAAATCTGATTGGTTTGCAGTCTCACTTAATGGGCTTGAATGCACTAGGGCTGCACGATATTTTAACGGTTACTGGCGATCCGACAAAAGTTGGGGATTTCCCAGGGGCTACAAGCGTTTATGACGTATCCTCAATGGAGTTGATCTCGCTGATCAAGCAGTTAAATGAAGGGATTTCTTTCTCTGGAAAACCATTGCGGAAAAAAGCGAATTTCTCTGTTGCCGGAGCATTTAATCCAAATGTAAGGGTACTTGATCGAGCGGTTGCGCGACTGGAAAAGAAAATTGAGCATGGTGCAGATTATTTTATTTCTCAGCCGGTTTATACAAAAGAGAAAATTGAAGATATATACGAAGCAACAAAGCATCTTTCAGCACCAATTTATATTGGTATTATGCCTTTAACTAGTTTCCGAAGTGCGGAATTCTTACACCATGAAGTGCCGGGAATTAAGCTTTCTGAGGAAGTATTGGAAAGAATGAAAGCCTGCGGGGGAGATAAAGAAAAAGAGACAGCTGAAGGGATTGCCATTGCGAAAGAATTGCTGGATGCAGCGTCAAAACATTTTAACGGTATTTATTTAATCACACCATTTATTCGATACGATATGACAATTCAACTAATGCAATATATCAAACAACTTGATGAGCAGAACAAAGGGGTAAAAGCGAATGTATAACCAGCGGATAGAAGAACAATTGCAAAAGAGAATATTAATAATCGATGGTGCAATGGGAACAATGCTGCAGCAGGTAAATCTAACGGCAGATGATTTCGGTGGGGAAGAGTTAGAAGGATGTAATGAAAATTTAGTCTTAACAAGACCGGATGTATTGGCAAAGATTCATCGTGCTTATTTAGAGGCTGGGGCAGATATTATTTGTACTAATACCTTCGGGGCAACGCCATTAGTATTAAATGAATATGGGCTTGGTTCAAAAGCAGAAGAAATTAATAAACGTGCAGTAGAGCTTGCCTTATCAGCGGCGGAAGACTATTCAACTGCTGATTGGCCGCGTTTTGTTGCAGGTGCCATAGGACCAACGACAAAAACTTTATCTGTAACAGGCGGGATTTCATTCGATGAGCTTTCAGAAAACTTCTATGTGCAGGCCAAAGCATTAATCGAGGGCGGCGCTCATTTACTGTTGCTGGAAACAAGCCAGGATATGCTAAATGTAAAAGCGGCGTCTCTTGGGGTGAATCGTGCATTCCAAGAAACAGGAAAGCAACTTCCCATCATGTTGTCAGCGACGATTGAACCAATGGGAACAACTTTAGCCGGGCAAACCATCGATGCGTTCTATATCTCAATTGAACATATTAAGCCGTTATCGATTGGGTTAAACTGTGCCACTGGTCCGGAATTTATGACAGACCATATTCGTTCGCTATCGGAATTATCAACAAGTTACATAAGCTGTTACCCGAATGCAGGACTGCCGGATGAAGAGGGACATTATCACGAAACGCCGGATTCCTTATCGATAAAATTGCGCGGCTTTGCAGAAAAAGGATGGCTTAATATTGTCGGCGGCTGTTGCGGGACAACGCCAGCTCATATCAAAGCGATACGTGAAGCTGTAGAAGGCTATGCACCAAGACCAATTCCAGCTAAAACCCACGGCCATGTTGTATCCGGGATAGAACCATTGCAATATGATGACTCCATGCGCCCGTTATTTATCGGAGAGCGGACGAATGTTATTGGCTCTCGCAAATTTAAACAGCTCATCATTGACGGCAAATTTGAAGAAGCAGCAGAAATTGCGCGGGCCCAAGTCAAAAATGGTGCGCACGTAATCGATATTTGCTTGGCAAATCCTGATCGCGATGAATTGGAAGATATGACAAACTTTATGCAAGAGGTCGTAAAAAAGGTAAAGGTTCCTCTTGTAATCGATTCAACAGATGAAAAAGTAATTGAAGAAGCCCTGAAATATTCGCAAGGTAAGGCCATTATTAACTCTATTAACTTAGAGGATGGAGAAGAACGCTTTGATGCAGTGATGCCGATTGTGAAAAAATACGGTGCATCCGTGGTTGTCGGGACGATCGATGAAAAAGGAATGGCTGTTGATCGCAAGAGGAAATTGGAAGTGGCGGAAAGATCCTATGAATTGTTAACAGAGAAGTGGGGGCTTGCTCCAGAAGATATTATTTTCGATCCACTTGTTTTCCCGGTAGGAACCGGTGATGAACAATACATTGGTGCAGCAGAGGAAACGATTGAAGGAATTCGCTTGATTAAAGATAAGTACCCGAATACATTAACGGTTTTAGGTGTGAGTAATGTTTCTTTCGGTTTACCACCAGTAGGGCGCGAAGTGTTAAACGCCGTGTATTTATATCAATGTACACAAGCGGGCTTGGATTATGCGATTGTAAATACAGAAAAGCTCGAGCGTTTCGCATCGATTCCTGAAGAGGAAATTAAATTGGCGAATGATTTAATTTTTAATACGAATGATGAAACATTAGCGGTGTTTACCGATTTCTACCGTGATAAGAAAAAAGAAAAATCGGTAGCCAATATTCCGGATACAGTGGAAGGAAGACTGGCTTATTACATTATCGAGGGCACAAAAGAGGGGTTAATTCCTGATTTAGAGGAAGCAAGAAAAATCTTTGAAACACCTTTAGATATTATTAATGGCCCGTTAATGGCTGGGATGGCTGAAGTAGGACGCTTGTTTAATGATAACCAATTAATCGTTGCAGAAGTGCTGCAAAGTGCTGGAGTCATGAAAGCGTCGGTTGCCCATCTTGAACAATATATGGAAAAAGATGAAGACAGTTCAGGGAAAGGGAAAGTGGTTTTAGCAACAGTTAAAGGGGATGTTCACGATATTGGAAAGAATCTGGTGGATATTATCCTAAGTAATAACGGATTTAAAGTAGTGGACCTGGGCATTAAAGTAACACCTGCTGAGTTAATTGAAACGATTCGAAAAGAACAGCCCGATTTTGTCGGCTTATCAGGGTTGCTTGTGAAATCTGCCCAGCAAATGGTCATAACAGCGCAGGATTTTAAAGAAGCGGGGATTGATGTACCGATTCTAGTGGGTGGAGCAGCGTTATCGAAGCGTTTTACTGAAACGAAAATAGCGACTCAATATGATGGTCCAGTTATTTATTCAAAAGATGCCATGCAGGGACTAGACCATGCCAACCGTTTAGTAGATGTGAATGAGCGCGACGTTTTAATTCAAGAGCTAAGCGATTCTCGAGAAAAAAGAATTTTAGCAGATGAAAAACGTTCAGCACGACCACAGAAGGCGGTTGTTGAAAAGCCGGTAAGGACGGTTAAGGATGCGCAAGTTTATGTTCCTCAGGATTTAGTGCAGCATATTAAACGAAATTATTCAGTCGCACACTTACATCCATATGTAAATATGCGTACGCTCATTGGTCACCATTTAGGGCTAAAGGGAAATGTAGAAAAGCTTTTGGCCGATAAGGATGAACGTGCTACAGAATTACATGAATTAGTAAATGAATATTTGACATCTGATTTATTAATACCTTCTGGGATGTATCAATTCTTCCCTGCACAAGCAGATGGCGATGATGTGATTATTTATAGCCCAACGGATACTAAGATGGAAATTGAGAGATTCCATTTCCCAAGGCAGAAAGAGGAGCCGTATCTTTGTTTAGCAGATTTCTTAAAATCAGTAGATAGTGGCGAAATGGATTATGTGGCATTGATGGTGGTGACAGCAGGCCGAGGTGTGAAAGTAGTTGCAGATCAATTAAAAAATGATGGCAAGTTTTTGGAAAGTCATGCACTTTTAGCGACAGCGTTAGAGCTGGCAGAAGGCTTTGCAGAAAGAATCCATCAAGAAATCCGCGATGTATGGGGCTTCCCGGACGCAACAGACTTTACGATGAGAGAGCGTTTTGCAGCTAAGTATCAAGGACAACGCTTCTCATTCGGCTACCCGGCGTGCCCAAACTTAGAGGACCAAGAAAAACTATTTAAACTTCTCAAACCAGAACAAATCGGTGTTCAGTTGACAGAAGGCTTTATGATGGAGCCTGAAGCGAGTGTGTCCGCAATTGTTTTCGCCCATCCAGATGCACGGTATTTTAATGTGTAAGATAGGTTATTAAATGTCCGAGTGGAGAAAAAACGATTACGTTTTTTCTCCATTTTATTTTGGGGTAAAAATCCACTTAGCGAGGAGGGGCTTGTAGTTGTAAGGTGGCAAAACAGGATGGCTGGAGTCTTGTGGTGTCACGAAAACAGGTGTAACGGGACAAACCGGAATGGCTGGAGTCTGGAAGTGTCGAGAAACTGTCTGTAATTACAGAATTCCTTGTTCGCATGGCATAGAAAATGGCTTATAAGGATTGATTTTGATCGTATTTGCATTCCATTACCAATTATTAGCACCTGGTCATATGACATTTGTAATAAAATAATTATGATGTTTGCTCCTACTAGCCAGCACTTTCTTTTTTTACAATGTACTTAGTAACAAAACGAAGAAAGAGGGTATGGGAATTGGCTATGACTGATGCTGAAAAGACAAAACAGTTACGTAAAGACGTAGCACCTTTTGCAAAATCGCAGTTAAAAATTAGTATATTACAAATGATAAATACAATTGTTCCGCTACTGGTTGTATGGGGAGCCGGATATTATTTGCTGCAGTATTCACCATGGTTTACAGTAGCCTGCAGTATTCTTGCTTCTGGTTTTGTTGTACGGACGTTTATTATTTTCCATGATTGTACACATGGATCGTTTTTTAAAAATAAAAAAGCAAACGCTATTGTTGGGAATATTACAGGAATCCTAACTTCGTTCCCTTATGAAAAATGGAAAAGGGAGCATATGATTCATCATGCCTCTAGTTCTAATTTAGATAAACGCGGTATCGGTGACATTGAGATGTTAACGGTGGATGAATATTTACAAAAGTCTAAACTTGGTCGCCTTGGTTATCGATTATACAGCAATCCGATTGTTATGTTTGGGTTAGGTCCGCTGTATTTGGTTTTAGTATCTAATCGCATGAATCGCAAAGATGCGAAGAAAAAAGAAAGAATGAATACTTACTTCACAAATGCAGCATTACTAATTATCTGCCTTGCTTTAATCTTTTTAACTGGTTGGCAAACGTTTTTACTTGTTCATGGATTAACAATGTTTATATCGGGGGGATTGGGGATTTGGTTATTTTATATTCAGCATACGTACGAGGATTCATATTTTGAGTACGAAGCGGACTGGGATTATGTAAAAGCGGCTGTTGAAGGAAGTTCTTATTATAAATTGCCGAAAGTCTTGCAATGGGTAACAGGAAACATCGGCTTCCACCATGTGCATCATTTAGCGCCACGTGTACCGAATTATAACCTGGAAGCTGCACATGAATCCGTTGCCCCTTTACAAAAAGCTACAACGATTACTTTAAAAACAAGTGTTGAGTCAATTCGATATAAGCTTTATGATGCGAAAAATAAAAAGTTTATTTCTTTTAAAGAGATTGAACGATCTTTAAGAATCAAAAGTAAGTCGGTGCAAGCTTAAGGGGTTTTGCGAGAATTACATTGGGGTGTGTTTTAATAGAGATCACGGTGTTGCCTTTAGTGCTTCACCGTGATTTTGTTATACTAATAACTATAAGGCTTTTCATTGAAGCTTAATTTAAAAATTAAAAGAAGTGTGAGGTATGTCATGCAAAGCTGGTATACAATCTTGCCGAGAAATCCATGGATAAGTATATATGTTTGGGTGATTTTTTGTATCATGCCATTCTACTTTATTATCCATTCTTTATCTCTACTCCAAATTTCCATTGGGGTTACGCTAATATTACTTTACTTTTTATCGCATTACTTTTCCTTTAATTCGAAAAGTGCATTATTGTACATGTGGATTAGTTTCGAAATGGTTCTGAATATTGCCATGACATTGATGTTTGGATATGTCTATTTATCATTATTTACAGCATTCTTTATTGGGAATTTTAGAAATGCTGTAGGGTTTTATATCATGTATGGCTTACATATTGGTTTTACGATAATTTCCATCGTATTTGGCTATTTTATTGACTTGCAATTATTTCTATCGCAAACGCCGTTTATAATTATTACGGTAGTTGGAGTCGTGCTATTGCCATTTTCTTTATATACTAAAAATAGAAGAGAGAAATTGCAGGGGCAGTTAGAAACTGCAAATGAACGTATTGCAGAATTGATCATACATGAGGAACGTCAAAGAATTGCAAGAGATTTACATGATACATTAGGCCAAAAACTTTCGATGATTGGGTTGAAAAGTGATTTAGCTAGCCGGCTCGTGACAAAAAATCCTGAAGCAGCCATACAGGAAATTAAAGAAATCCGTCATACAGCAAGTATAGCGTTAAAGGAAGTACGTGAACTAGTATCCGATATGCGTGCTGTAAAGCTTAATGAAGAGTTAGCTAGAGTTAAGCAAATTTTAGAAGCTGCTGAAATTGATTATGAAATAAAAGGAAACCATTTAGAGCTAAACCTGCCTGTTTTAGTAGAAAGTGTCTTAAGCATGTGCTTAAAAGAAGCGATTACAAATGTCGTAAAGCATAGTGAAGCGAAAAAATGTATGATTAAATTCGAAAAAAATGATAATGAAGTAATATTAACGGTTTATGATAATGGTAATGGGTTTAACGAGAAGTTAAATATCGCTGGGAACGGTTTAAAGGGAATGAAAGAACGGTTAGAATTTATTAACGGCTCTGTACAAATTGGAAGCAAAAATGGGACTAAGCTGTTAATCGGTGTTCCATTAGCCATTACGCATCAGAAAGGAAGTGTGTGACATGATTCGAATTGTGATAGCAGAAGATCAAGGCATGTTGCTTGGTGCGATGAAATCACTACTTAATATGGAAGATGATATGGAAGTTGTCGGTATTGCAAAAAATGGCGAAGAGGCAGTCGAATTAGTCAATGAATTAAAGCCGGATATTTGTATTATGGATATAGAAATGCCGGTGAAAACTGGTCTTGATGCGGCAGAGAGCTTGCAGGAAAATACAAAATGCAAAATTATTATTTTAACGACCTTTGCTAGACCGGGCTATTTTGAAAGAGCACGAAAAGCGGGCGTGAGGGGCTATTTATTGAAAGATAGTCCAATCGAGGAATTAGTAGATTCGATTCGGGTGATCATGGATGGCCGACGTATTTATGCACCAGAGCTAGTCGACTTTGTTTATGAGGATGATAGTGAAAATCCGTTAACAGAAAGAGAGAGCCAAGTACTGGAGTTGGTGGCAGAAGGAAAAACAACGAAAGAAATTGCCGCGGAGCTCTTTTTGTCTGCAGGTACCGTGCGTAACTATATATCCACAATTTTAGATAAACTTGGTGTAGGCAATCGAATTGAGGCCATCTCAAGATTTAAAGAAAAAGGATGGAATAAGTAAAAATGGATTTCGTTTTTGTATGGGGTCCTTGTTCATCGAATGAACGACAAAAACCTTTTTCCATACATTTACAAAAAAATCGAACATGAAAAAGAGGCTACCTTTAAATTTGGCAGCCTCTTTTATTTTTTATTTCTTTTTAGTTAGACGGCCTAAAACGAATGCAGCAGCTGCCACACCCAGTACAGTGTTTGTTTTCTTAGTGAAAACCTGTTTTGTAACTAGATTAATGTTTTGTGGACGTTCTGCTAAACGGCGCATGAAGTAGCCGTACCAATCATTGCCAAATGGTACATACGTACAGAAGTTATAGCCTTCTTTAGCTAAATCTAACTGCATTTCTTTGCGGAAGCCGTAAAGCATTTGGAATTCGAATTTTTCGTTCGGAATATTGTGATCCTTAACGAATTGTTTAACATGGTTAATCACGTTGTGGTCATGTGTTGCGATTGAAGTAAATTTACCATTTAACAAGTGATACTCGATTAGCTCGATGAAGTTTAAATCGATATCGTTTTTATCTTGGTAAGCCACTTCTGCTGGCTCTTTATAAGCGCCTTTAACAATGCGTAAACGATAGTCTTTATATTTTTCAATGTTTTCTTGTGCATTGAAGAAATAAGCTTGTATAACAGTACCAACATTATCGTATACTTGTGAAATTTTATCTAACAAATCAAATGATGGCTGAAGACGATCGTAATTTTCCATATCAAAGTTGATATGTATTTTGTATTCATGCGCTTTTCCTACGATTTCCATTAAGTTATCGTAACAAAAGTCGAAGTCGATATCTAAACCAAGTTGAGAAGGCTTAAGAGAAATATGAGCATCTACATCGTTTTCGTGGATTGCTTCAATTACATCAAGGATTCGCTCTTTTGCCTTTGTTGCTTCTGATTTTTCGTAAACAAATTCACCTAGGTTGTCCACAGTACAGGAAATACCTTGAGCATTTAATTCTTTCATGCTTTGGATTACTTCAGGGATATTCGTTCCAGCTACTACAGTTTGTGCACCCATTTTCAGGCCATATTTTTGAGCAGCGCTGTTCAAGAATTGGTTCTCAGATAAAGTAATGAAAAAATCACGTAATACTGGCATAATTGGTACCTCATTTCTATTTTTGCAATATTATATCATACATGAAAATAATAATGTTAAATTGGGAAAAGTACAAATTTTCTTATTTATGAAGTGAATTTTTTTAATAATTGTATACGTTCATTGAACAGGGTAGGGTAGCTTAGAAAACCGACTAATATACTCGATAAGGCAGCTGTAGTCAGTAAAGCGAATATAATCAGCAATTGAAATTGTACAGCTTGAATAGGATCGGCGCCACCAATAATCTGCCCGCTCATCATGCCTGGCAATTGAACGAGTCCAATCGTTTTTTGACTTTCGATTGTAGGAATCATACTAGCGCGAATAGCGCTTTTAAGCTGACGATGGATGGCCTGCTTGGGCGTTCCTCCCAATGACAAAATAAGTTCGATTTGGTCGCGGCTTGCTTCAATCTCGGCAGTAAAACGGTTCAAAAATAGAATTGATAATACCATCGAATTCCCGATGAGCATCCCACTTATTGGAATAATGAATTGGGCTGTTGCTGGAACAATTTCAAAGCCCAAAAGGATACCCTGTGTAACGGCCTCCACAATCATAAAGGTGACGGCAATCTTCCATGTAATCCCCTTAATAGCTTTCCCTTTTTTTCGAGCATTTAACGTTGCGGTCAAAATCATTAACGAAATCATTAATAGGATATAAATAAAGCTTTCGGCATCAAAAACAAATTTTAGTACATATCCTACTGCTAATAATTGAATAATGGAACGAAGCGTTGCGATGGTGGTATCTTTTTCAAGCCCCAGCTTTAATGTTTTTGAAAGGACTATTGGAATCAGGACAAAAATTAATGTGAGGGAAAGGGCTATGAAAGTCATTTCTTATATACCCTGTTGGCGAACTGTTTAACCTGTTCGTTTCTTGTAGTATCTAAAAGGCCGCTTTCACCGGATTCTATTAATTGTCCGTCCATCATAATCCAAGTATAATCACCAACTCTTTTGGCTTGTTCGATATTATGCGTAATCCAAATGATCGTTACTTTCGACTCTCGGTTTATTTTCGAAATAAGCTGTTCTATTTCGTGGGAAGATGTTGGATCTAATGCTGATGTTATTTCATCTAACAGAAGTATCTTTGGTTTGTTTACGATTGAACGAGCAATTGATACTTTTTGCTTTTGGCCACCAGATAAATCTTCTGCCCGACGATATAAAAAAGTATGGTCAAGTCCTGCAGCCTCTAAAAATAAAATTGCCTCTTTTTCGGTTAATTTTTTCTGCTGCAATGTAAAGGGAAGTGCAATGTTTTCAAAAACGGTTCCACGAATTATAGGAGCATTTTGCAAAACGATGCCAATATCTTTCCGAAGTTTAGTAGGTTCGATTAAATCAATCGATTCTTCATCAACTAAAGTCTCCCCGGAAGTAGGAGAAATCAGGCCGTTGCACATTTTTAATAAAGTGGACTTCCCAGCTCCGGATGGACCAATGAGGGTAGTGATTTTCTCTTCATAAATTGAACCGCTAATATTATATAAAATGGACATTTGATCAACTTCATAACAGACTTTGTCAAATCTAATGGCAGCAGTGTTTGTTTGATTCATAATCTTCTCCTAATTTAATGAACTTAGTTTCTATTATACTGCTGAAAATCAGGTAAATAAAATAGGATTCATGCGTCTGAAGAAATAAAAAAAGCTAACTCGTAAGATTTGGGGGCACGAGTTAGCCAAAAGGTATTGATAACTAGCTTGCTAAGGGGAACAAGTCTAGCAATCGACAATAGGAGAAAAGAAAGACATTCCTTGAAGGTAATTGTTAAGAAGAAGTCTTCTAGAAACATAAGCGCAATTTCCTGACTTCGTTCTTAGTTCAATTAGCTTCGTGTTACTATATCTAACATGATAATCTGAATTTGCAAAAAAATCAATAGATATTTCGAAAAAATATGTAAGGATTTATGACATTGGTAGAAGTTTTCCTATCTGGCATAGAAAATGCCTATTATGAAAACGCTGTATTTGGGGATTTTTGATTTAATCAATCTAATATACTAGTGAAAACCGTGAAATGATGTTACGAAATATAACATATAGTAATATGTTGTTTGTGAAGATCGGATTCGAGTTGTAAAGTGGTTGCTTAAAAGTATAGTGTTCTAGAAATCCGGTAAAAGAAGTTTTTCGGCCCAGATACCGGTCAAGGGAAGTGAGTGTTTTTCTAATTTAATGTTAAATAGTGTATACTATGACTAATTATGAAAACTGGGAGAAGGGGCATCATATGAAATCGAATTATGCTGATGATAGCTTAACTTTACACACGGATTTATATCAAATCAATATGGCGGAGAGCTATTGGGCGGATGGCGTCCATAATCGAAAAGCCGTTTTTGAATTGTATTTTAGAAAGCTGCCATTTGGAAATGGATATGCGGTATTTGCGGGATTAGAACGAATTCTGCAATACTTGAAAGATTTCCGTTTTTCTGAAAGTGATATTGCGTTTTTAGCTGAAAAATTAGAGTATAAAGAAGATTTTATTGATTACTTAAAAAATCTTACATTCACGGGATCGGTTTATTCTGTAAAAGAAGGGGAACTTGTATTTGCAAATGAACCACTTTTAAGAATTGAAGCGCCCCTTGTAGAAGCACAGTTAATCGAAACGGCCCTATTGAATATTGTCAATTATCAAACCTTGATTGCAACGAAAGCCAGCCGAATTAAACAAATTATTAAAAATGAAGGTGCAGCAGAATTCGGTTCGCGTAGAGCGCAGGAAATGGACGCAGCGATTTGGGGATCCAGAGCCGCAATAATAGGAGGCTTTGACTCAACGTCAAATGTTCGTGCAGGTAAACTTTTTGATATCCCTGTTTCGGGTACACATGCCCATGCGATGGTACAAGCTTATCGAAATGAGTATGATGCTTTTCATTCCTATGCTAAACGGCACAAAGATTGTGTGTTTTTAGTAGATACTTATAACACTTTAAAATCAGGTGTACCGAACGCGATTCGTGTAGCGAAGGAATTAGGAGACAAAATTAATTTTGTCGGGATTCGATTGGACAGCGGAGATATTGCGTTTTTATCGAAAGAAGCAAGACGTATGTTGGATGAAGCTGGTTTTAAAGACGCAAAAATCATTGTATCGAATGATTTAGATGAATATACAATCTTAAATTTAAAAGCGCAGGGCGCAAAAGTGGATTCATGGGGGATTGGTACAAAGCTGATTACAGCTTATGATCAACCTGCTTTAGGTGCGGTCTATAAATTGGTATCGATAGAAAATGATTCGGGCCAAATGGAAGATACAATTAAAATTACCGCTAATGCAGAGAAGGTATCTACACCGGGCTTGAAGAAAGTTTATCGTATTATCAATCGAGAGAATGGAAAAGCAGAAGGCGATTATATTGCAATGGCTGATGAGAATCCTCAAGCAGAAGAACGCATTAAAATGTTCCATCCCGTGCATACGTTCATCTCCAAATTTGTAACGAATTTTGATGCAAAAGAAATGCACGTCAAAGTAGTGGATGAAGGAAAAGTGATTTACGAAAGCCCTTCTGTTCAAGAAATGCAGCAATATGCATCTGAAAATCTGGAGCTATTATGGGATGAATACAAACGCTCATTAAATCCGGAAGAGTATCCGGTTGATTTAAGTAAAAAATGCTGGGATAACAAAATGCGAAATATTGAAGAGGTTCGCAATATGGTTCATGATATTGAAGAAAATCTTTAAAGGAGTGATTTTCCATGCAAGATTTGCAAAAACAGATAATTGAAGAGTTAAAAGTACTGCCTGAGATAAATTCGCAAGAAGAGGTTCGAAAATCCGTAGACTTTTTAAAGGAATATGCTCGCAAACACCCGTTTATAAAAAGTTTTATCATCGCTGTTAGTGGCGGACAAGACTCTACCTTAACAGGGAAGCTGATTCAAATTGCAGTCGGCGAATTAAATGAAGAGGTCGGGGAAGGAACCTATTCAACCATTGCTGTGCGTCTGCCATATGGTGTGCAGGCGGATGAAGCGGATTGCCAAGATGCTCTTGCTTTTATTCAACCTGCAAAAGTCCTGGAGGTAAATATAAAAGCGGCCGTTGATGCAAGCGTGGCATCTTTGGAAAAAGCGGGTATTCATTTAAGCGATTTTGCAAAAGGTAATGAAAAAGCGCGTGAACGTATGAAGGTTCAGTATTCAATTGCTGCCATGAATGCCGGTGTTGTAGTTGGGACCGACCATGCTGCTGAGGCGATAACTGGATTTTATACAAAATACGGCGACGGCGGAGTAGATTTAACGCCTATTTTCCGATTAAACAAAAGACAAGGAAAACAAATTCTGGCTTACTTAGGCTGTCCGGAGCACTTGTACTTGAAAACGCCAACTGCTGACTTGGAAGAAGAGCGACCGGCTTTACCTGATGAAACAGCGCTTGGTGTTACTTATGAAGTAATCGATGACTATTTGGAAGGGAAAGAAGTTGTAGAAGGCGCAAAAAAGATTATCGAAGGCCATTATTTAAGATCCCAGCATAAACGCAACATGCCTATTACAATTTTTGATGATTTCTGGAAATGATAGTCGAGCGTGAATTTTAACAATTATTTACTGCTCCTAATATTGTTTAATTTATAAATAATTATTCATAATAAACTCATTAAGAAACGGTTAAGAATTATATAACATGTAAAAGGGGGGAGTGCGAATGCGAACGGCACGAGTAATAGCAGCTACAGATAGTGTTTTTCGTAATTCGAGGCAATATTTGCATTCAAATGAACAAGTGTTTCGGATAATGCAGGAAGGTGAGCTTAACCAATTTGCTGGCGGGCAAGGAAATCGCAGACGAAGAAAACGCCAGGACAGAACGGGTTCCGCTCGAAAGGTCGCACTGAAAACAAACTCTAAAACAATTACAATTCTTGGTTTACGCTATGATGCGATATCGATTTCGCATTTGCAGAATGGTTTATTAAAATATGCGGAGAAAATATCAAAGGCGCGAAAACAAGTAACTCGCATTCGTGCTTACCGTTCATCAGTTTGAATATTGAAGGTGCCTCTATTTTATATTGAGGCATTTTTTTTATTGTTTAATTTAGATGGTTAAGAGCTTTATAGTTTGTAAATTTTTAGGTAATTTTCAGTGTGATTATTGGATTCGTTCCTACTTTTCGTTTATGCTTGATATATAATGTGCGTAAATTCTGACTATTGTTGGAGATTCTGGAGGATTGATAGTTATGCAGAGACAAGTAGAAGCAATCATTGAAAATATAGAAAAAGTAATGATCGGAAAACGTGAAGTAGCAGAGTTGAGTGTTGTTGCCCTTCTATCGGGAGGACATGTCTTACTGGAAGATGTCCCGGGGGTCGGAAAGACTATGATGGTTAAAGCGTTGGCAAAATCCGTAAGCGCAGAGTTTAAACGAATTCAATTTACACCTGACCTGCTCCCTTCAGATGTGATAGGTGTTTCGATCTATAATCCAAAAACGCTGCAATTTGAGTTTCGTCCTGGACCAATTGTAGGGAATATCATTTTAGCAGATGAAATAAACCGTACTTCTCCCAAAACACAATCAGCTCTTCTGGAAAGTATGGAAGAAGGTTCGGTAACAATAGATGGGGAGACATTGCAAATTAGGAAACCATTTTTTGTTATGGCGACTCAAAATCCAATTGAATACGAAGGTACATACCCATTGCCGGAAGCGCAATTAGATCGTTTTTTATTGAAAATTAAAATGGGCTATCCTTCTGCCCAAGAAGAGGTTGAGGTATTGCGCCGTGCTGCCAATGCTGAACCGATTGCTCACTTGACACCGGTGATTTCCCTGGAGGAACTTTTGGATCTGCAAGAGGAAGTTAGAAATGTCTATATTGAAGATTCGGTTAAAAGTTATATCGTGCAATTAGCAAGAGCAACGAGAAGTGTAAGTGAGGTGTACTTAGGGGTAAGTCCCCGTGCATCTATTGCCTTGATGAAAGCGGCTCAAGCCTATGCAAAAATGCAGGACCGTGACTATGTAAAACCGGATGATGTACAGTATTTAGCGCCATTTGTATTTGGACATCGCATTATCTTAAAGCCTGAAGCGAGATATGAAGGGGTCACAACAGAGGAAATACTTAATAGGATTATCGCTAAATCGGTGATTCCCATTAAAAGGTATGCTGAACAATGAATAAGGTAAAGCTTTACCTTCGTGACGGCGGGAGATTTATCCTTATCATTTCACTTGCAGTCATCATATTTAGTTATGCGATGTTTCAGGGCGGCTTTGTCAGTTGGTTTCTGTTTTATTCATTAACGCCATTTTTGCTATATTCCCTATTGTTATCTTTTGCCCCGATTAAAATCGAAGAGGTAGACAGGGAAATAACGCCATCCAAGCTTCATCGCGGGGATTCTGCGAAAGTAACAGTGAGTTTTAGGAATAAGACATGGATTCCATTGATTTTCATGACTGTGCAAGAAAGAGGGATCGATAGTCTATCCAATAACTATCAAGGAAATTTTAATCGACTCTATTTTGTTGGTTGGAAACGCAAATTTACTTGGACCTATGAATTGGATAATTTAAAAAGAGGGAAGATGCAATTTCAAGGGCTGCAATTTACCTTTACAGATTTTTTTGGTTGGACAATTCGTACAAAGGTTATTGATGAAAATAAGTCAGTCATTATTTTTCCGAAGCTTTCAACAATAAAATACAAACCTTTGCAAATGCAATATGAGCACGGGGGAGTAGCTGCCCCTTTGTCGATGGTAAAGGATACCTCTCTGGTAACGGGAATTAGGGACTATCAATCAGGAGATAAATATTCCTGGATTCACTGGAAATCCTTTGCCAAAAATGAAACTTTGAGGACGAAGGAATTTGAAGATCGACAGACACAGGATATCTTCCTAGCGATTGATCATTCTGCACCTAAAAATTTTGAATATGCAGTGGATTTAGCAGCTTCTATCCTGCAAAGTGTCATCAAGAATCATGGTGACATTTCTTTTTTATCGACAGGCGGTAAAAGGGAGATTTTCCCCAAGCTTAAATCGCAAGCTCATTTAGAAAGAGTGATGAATCATTTATCGATCATCGAGCCGGATTCTAAACAATCGATAGATGCAGCGCTGGCAAATGAAATGGGGCTCATTAATTCTGCTACTCTAGTGCTGGTAACAGGGGAGCTTTCGAAAGAATTGAAGGATTTCTTTATAAATAGTGCAAAATTTGCTCGGGGGATTGTCTGCTTTGTTGTCTCTGAGAAAAATGAAAAAGTAATGGAAAAGCGTGTCGGTATAGCGAATGTAAAGGTAATTCATATTACCGAGGCACAATTTGAAAATGCGTTCACGGAGGTGATGAAGCCGTGAAAAAGAATACATTTAGTTTAATGGAATTAGCTATTTATTATATTCTTGTATTTTTCATTTTACGGGAATGGCTAGTGCCGATTATGGAGCTGACCAATACAGGGTTCATGGAATTGATTTTATTATTCATTGCATTATCCCTTGTGATTAGTGTGTTCCAGATTCACTTTATTATTTCGTGGATCATTAAATTCAGTTATGTTTTATGGTTTGTCGTCTTTGTTTATGGTGGAGTGTTTGTACTATCGGCAGAAGGGCTCAATTTTTTATTTAATGATTTTCAAACGAATATCGCAGCCATCTTACGCGCCGATTGGGTACATATTACAGATCCGTTTCGAACATTCTTGTTCTTTATATTAATCTGGATGTTAATTTACTTGATTAATCATTGGATAATCGTGCGAATGAGCATTTTTTATTTCTTGCTGTTGACGGTGTTTTTCGTCGGTGCGCTTGATACCTTCACAAAATACGATGGCTCATTCGCAATCGTGAGAATCATGGTCCTTGGATTAACCATGATGGTTTTCCTGCTTATTAAACGTCTATTAAATCAAACAGATATTAAATTGGATTTGTGGAAATATATAAAATTAGCTGTCCCGGTCGTTTTGTTAATAATCGTTGTGAGCAGTATAGCGATTTTTCTTCCAAAATTAACTCCTCAGTGGCCAGATCCAGTACCGTTTCTAAAAACAGCTGCGGGAAAAGGCAGCGTTGAAGTTGATAAGGGCGGGGGAACGAAGGTTGGCTATGGAGAAAATGATAGTCGATTAGGCGGCTCCTTTGTCGCAGATGATACAGTTGTATTTTTGGCCGAAGCACAAACGAAGCAGTATTGGCGTGTGGAAACTAAGGATATTTATACTTCAAAAGGCTGGGAGGATTCAGGTTTTTTCCAAGGAGAGTTAAAAGCTTTTGCATCTGGGGAAGAAGTGCAGTATTCCATGCCGACAGGACCTGAAGAGGATACGAGAACGGCTGCGATTCAAGTAGTAAACCCTTATGATTTTGTTATACAGCCATATGGGATGAAGTCTGTTAAGTCTGCAATGGTATCGGTGCTTCCAAATCTTGAGTTCATGATGTCTTTGGATACGGAAAAAATGATATCTTATGTAGACCGAGCTCCAACTGCTTTACCAGGCTATACAGTGGAATATAGCAAGCCTGTTTACCTATACAGTGAGTTGAAAAATCCAACAGAAGAAATCGATCCGGCAATCACTGGACGGTATTTGCAATTGCCAGATACACTGCCTGCTAGAGTAAGAGAGTTAGCTGCTGACATTGTAGAAGGCAGAAAGACGCCGTATGACCAGGCTCGCGCAATCGAATTGTATTTTAAACAAAATGGATTCCGATATGAGACGGACAACGTGGCAATCCCTTCGGAAGAGAAGGATTATGTAGATCAATTTTTATTTGAAACGAAAATTGGCTATTGTGATAATTTCTCAACGTCAATGGTAGTGCTATTGCGTTCTATCGGCATTCCGGCAAGATGGGTAAAAGGGTTTGCAGGTGGCGATATGATTGATAACAATGGTTCCGTTAGCACATATCAAATAACAAATAATGATGCCCACTCCTGGGTTGAGGCGTATATTCCGAATGTTGGGTGGATGAACTTTGAACCTACTATCGGATTTAACAGTTCTCGTTCGATTGATTTTGATATAGAAACTGGTGAGCAGGAAGAGGAAACGTTAACAGTTGAAGAGGAGACTGAGCCGGATGAAGTCATTGAAGAGGAACCAAAGGAAAAATCATCAAAAGTTCAAGAAAGTCAATTCTTTAAGAATATTTCAATTTTCTTGAAGCAAAATAAGTTTATCGTATATTTAACTTTATTAGTCGCGGCAGCTGCAGTATTTGTTCTTTATAAAATCCGCAGAAAATGGCTGCCAAAAGTATATGGCAAGTTCTATAAACGAAAAGAATTTAATGAATCGACATTTGAATCATCCTACCTTCAATTATTAAAGCTATTGGAGATGAGAGGGTTTAAACGAAAAGAAGGACAAACCTTAAAGGCCTTTGCAAAAGAAATTGATGCATTCTATGAAATAGGGCATATGTCCTTGTTAACGAATGCTTATGAACAAGCAATCTATTCGGAAAATGCATCGGAAGTGAACATCCCTCAAATGAAAGAAAGTTGGGAATATTTAATCAATCAGATAACTAGTTGATTTTAGCTTATACTAAGGGTAGAATTTAGAAAAAATATAATTAGGCTGCCTTCATATAAGTCCGATAATAGGGTTCGGATGTATCTACTAAGTTACCTTAAATAACTTATCTATGAGGGCGGGTACAGCTATGTCTTTGCATATGCTGTATCCGCCTTGTCTTCAACCCATGAACGCGTCAGAAAGATCTCTTTTTGAACGCGTTTTTTTACAAAGAAGCAAGGTGCCTTAAAATTTAGAAGAGGTGTAAAAAGCGTGACGACTCCATTGTTAAAAGAACAAGAAAAAATCGTTGTACTCGATTTTGGTAGCCAATTTAACCAATTGATTACACGTCGAATTCGTGAATTCGGTGTTTTCTCAGAATTACATCCACACACTATTACGGCTGAAGAAATAAAAGAAATGAACGCTGCCGGGATAATTTTCTCTGGTGGTCCGAACTCTGTTTACGATGAAAAAGCATTTAAAGTAGACGAAGCGATTTTTGATTTAGGATTGCCGATTTTAGGGATTTGCTATGGTATGCAATTAATGTCCTATACTTTAGGCGGTAAAGTTGAAGGTGCTGATCACCGTGAGTACGGTAAAGCAGAAATCAATATCACAGCGGATAATCAATTATTTGGTGACCTTCCAAAAGAACAAGTAGTATGGATGAGTCATGGCGACCTTGTGACAGAAGTGCCAGCAGGATTCGAGGTCATTGCAACAAGTGCATCTTGTCCAATTTCAGCAATGCAAAATGTTGAGCGCGGCTTCTATGCGGTTCAATTCCATCCCGAAGTACGTCACTCTGTATATGGGAACGAAATTTTACGCCAATTCGTATTTGATATTTGCCATGCAAAAGGTGACTGGTCAATGGCAAACTTCATCGAGCTTGAAATGAATAAAATCCGTGAGCAAGTTGGTGACAAACAGGTTCTTTGTGCATTATCCGGTGGGGTAGACTCTTCTGTCGTAGCGGTATTAATACATAAAGCCATTGGGGATCAATTAACTTGTATGTTCGTGGATCACAACTTAAACCGTAAAGGTGAAGTTGAGCAGGTGATGAAAACCTTCACTGAAGATTTCGATATGAAAGTCATCAAGATCGATGCGCGAGAACGCTTTATGAGCAAATTAGAAGGCGTTTCAGATCCAGAACAAAAACGTAAAATTATCGGCAACGAATTTATTTACGTATTCGATGAAGAATCATCAAAATTAAAGGATATGGATTTCCTTGCACAAGGAACTCTTTATACAGATATTATCGAATCAGGTACAGCTACAGCTCAAACAATCAAATCTCACCATAATGTTGGCGGACTTCCGGAAGATATGAAGTTTGAGTTAATCGAGCCTTTAAATACTTTATTTAAAGACGAAGTGCGTGCTCTAGGTTTAGAACTTGGATTACCTGAAGAAATTGTATGGCGTCAACCATTCCCGGGACCAGGTTTAGGTATCCGTGTTCTTGGGGAAATCACTGAAGCAAAACTGGATATCCTTCGTGAAGCAGACTATATCCTGCGCGAAGAAATCAAAAACGCTGGTCTTGACCGCGACATCTGGCAATACTTCTGTGTACTTCCAGACATCCGTTCTGTAGGTGTTATGGGTGATGCACGTACGTACGATTACGCAGTAGGCATCCGTGCCGTAACATCCATCGACGGCATGACTTCCGACTGGGCACGTATCCCGTGGGACGTATTAGAAAAAATCTCAGTACGCATCGTCAACGAAGTAAATGGCATCAACCGCGTACTGTATGATATTACTTCTAAGCCACCTGCGACGATTGAGTGGGAATAGGACTGTTCGGTAAAATAATCTAAGATGGTATAACGTAGTCATACATGTTTCGTACAGTGGTTCGCTAAATCGTGACTCATGTGCAACTATCTATACTTCAAAAATTAAATCCTCTTTTAGTTATTTTTAACAAGTAACTAGAAGGGGGTTTTTATTTTGGAGGAAAATTCGCGATGAATGATTTTTAATGTTTTTGCTGATATATGCAAGGTTAGGAGGTACACTAATAAAGTAAAAGGAAATAAGGTATATTATATGTGAATAGATTCTCTTAAAGGACAAGTAGGTGAACGAAGTGGGGAAGTATCAATTGGATACCAAAGGTAAGGTAGCTGTGGCGAAGTATCATGAAAAAAACACGCCTGCCAAATTTGATAAAAAGCAGCAACTTGAAAAAATACGTGCGGAGTATTTGAAAAAGAAACAAGAACAAACAGATAAATAATAAGAATCAAAACATAGGGTGACTGGAAATTTCCCTATGTTTTTTTATGAGAAGTACCATTATAAACAAGGGGTCGCGAGCAATGATTGAATGGGGTTAAGGATATAGTTTAGCCACCATATTTAAAAAGCTCTCTTTTATTTGCATTATCCAGCAAATGGAAGAGAGCTTTTTAATGGAATGATGGTTTTATTGCAAGCTATTGCTGAACAGCCGCATCGAAAATCTGTTGTTCAAATTGTCCCATAAACTGATCAAGATTTTCTTCAGTTATATAAGTTGCATATTGCAAGTCTTCGCCATTATGGAAGGCAGTGATATCATTAGCAACTAATTTGCCGGTTGCAGGATAAAAGTGATGGGAATCGATGTAATAATCACGATTTACTGTAATATCATTAACCGTTGTAAAGTTTATAACCCCGCCGAACACTTCGATTAAATCTTCTAGCCAATCACGGTAATAAGCCATTCCGGCCTCGCTATTAAAGATTTTCTTTGTCCGATCAATGTAATAGGGCGGTGAATAGACAATGAATTTGGCATCGGGGCTGCTGTTCTTAATTTGAGTAAGTATCTTTGTATAGCCTAGTGTCTCCTTAAAGGTTTTCAGTGTATTAAGATTATTGATCCCCTTTTCGATATTTGCATCGCGTACTTCCGGGGAAACAATCTCTGTAGAAACGACATTTTCTCGATTGTATATTCTGTAGCCAGCAGGTGTAGGACGGCCTTCCTGCGCATAGTTCCTTTTTGCCTTTTCATATGTGTCAAAAGAAAATAAGGACTTTATGCTATATAACTTTTCTTCGTTATTGGCTATATATACTGACGGTTCGGGAAATTCCATCAAACCTGGGAATTGCCGTGGATAAACCTCTAAAATGACTGTATCAAAACCGTTATTTTTCTCTGATGCATATGAGACATAGCCTTCATACTCGCTAATATCAAGTGAGCTGGCAGAAAAATTATAAGCATTCATATCAGTAAAATCATTTTGATTAATATAGGTTGTTCTACTTGTCCCAACCAGTAAAGTATCATAATGATGATGCTGTTGCGCTAAATAGTTTACTTTTAATTGTCGTTCATCAAAGCCTATTTGATGAACATTATGTTCGTTTTGATGACTAAAATTCCATAGCGGATCCACGTAAAAGTTATATGCGGCAATCCGAATGAATGGAATCATGAATAGACAGGTTAAAAGAATAGTTAACCAAAACCAATGTTTATATTTCATTCAATGTGCCACTCCTAAAAGTTGAAATAAATAAATTCACTATTGCTAAAGCTCGAAAATGCAAGGTAGACGACTACTGCTATTAATGCTGCAATATAAACAGAGCCGACAATTGAATTGGTAAGTCGCGTTTTGCTCAATTCGTATGTGTTTTTTGCAAAAAAAGCTATCAATAATCCAGCAATCATAACGACACTAATCATCTGGATTACAGAGAAATTTGTACTTAAGAAGTCTACGGGTGTATTAAATAAAGCAGTTTGTGCATCAAGCGTTGGTTGTGATCGCAAGTTTCGGATGTTAAACATGCTGCTTAATACTTCTAATGCTTGATTAACCGATGTTGCGCGGAAAAATACCCATGCAATGTTTACGAAGTTGAAAGTAATAAACCAGGCTAGCAATGGCGGCAATTTCAATTGCTTTCGGCTCCATAAACGGTTAATGCATGAAGCAATTCCATGCATCACTCCCCAAATAATGAATGTCCATCCAGCACCGTGCCATATTCCACTGACCGTGAAGATAATCATGATATTGATATAGGTGCGTAATACACCCTTACGACTGCCTCCGAGTGGAATATACAGATACTTCGTTAAAAAGGTATTTAATGTCATATGCCATCTCCGCCAAAATTCTTGAATACTTAGGGATTTGTAGGGCGAGTTGAAGTTCAATGGCAATCTAATGTTAAACATTAAAGCTAATCCGATAGCCATATCAGAATAACCGCTAAAATCAAAATACAGCTGCATTGTATAGGATAATGAGGTAATCCAACCTTCTGCAACTGTCAGGGAAGCCGAGTTGGCGAATCCCGTATTTGCCCAGGCTGCAAAAGTATCGGCAATGGCTACTTTTTTAAATAATCCAAGGATGAAAATGAAAAATCCGATTGCTACATTTTTGTAATTGAGTATTTTTCCCTTTAAACCTTCTAACTGAGGAATCAATTCGGCATGATAAACGATTGGCCCGGCAATCAGTTGTGGGAAGAAGGTAACAAATAATGCATAATCAAAAAATGAATAATCTTTTGTTTCTTTTCGATAGGCATCGACTAAATAAGCAATTTGCTGGAAAGTAAAAAAGCTAATTGCTAATGGCAAGGCAAGGTTGAATAAGTCGATAGTTGTTTTAAATAAGAAATTAACATTAGCAAGAAAAAAATCCGTGTATTTAAAATACCCAAGTAATGCCACGTTGACGATAATTCCAAAAGTTAATAAAGCCTTTTGTTTGGTATTATCTTTTCTTCCAAGCAGTTTTCCTAAATAGAAGTTGAAGAATAGCGAAGCTAACAATAATGGTAAATACGCTATATTCCACCAGCTATAGAAAAACAATGAACTTAAAACAATCCAGAGCTTCCCTAGCTTTATCAATCGAAATTTGTTTAAGGTAAAATAAACGATAAATACAATGGGAAAAAAGATAAAGATAAATTCAAATGAGTTAAATAGCATATAGTTTACATTTCCTTTTTGATTTTTATTAATAATATTACTAAAAATTGGTTTGAATTGAAATAAGAGTATATATTAAGGATGTATAAGTCTTGAATTATTTAATCATCTGTTATTCATGTGGGAACTTAGATAATTTCTAGAGATGGTTTTGGGATAGCTCTCTTTTATTTGCGCTTTATGGCAAATGGAAGAGAGATTTTTTTATGGACAAATTACGATAAATAGGAATTATTACGATTTAAAATAAATACTATGTTATGAGATGTTGATTTTCAGCTTTGAATTTTGGACAAGCATTCAACCATCAGAGCGTTGAGGCAGAAAGTCATGATAAGTCGCAAACAAAAATCTAGCAATGAAGAAAGAGGAGATTCGATGCAAGCCAGGCAGAAGAAGTCGGTAAATATCTCAACAGTATTTGTATTAGGAATTTTAGTTTGTTCTTTAGTTCCGCTATTTCTGAAAATGGATTCATTAAAGCTATCAAATTCATTTCTCCAATTAAATACGATTTTTCTCAGTATTTTAATTGAGGCAATTCCTTTTGTATTAATTGGGGTGCTGATAGCAGGTTTTATTCAAATTTTCATAACGGAAGATCATATACGGGCGTGGATACCGAAGAATAAATTCTTGGCTGTTTTAATGAGCTGTATCGTAGGGGCAGCATTTCCAGCCTGTGAATGCGGGATAGTTCCGATTGTTCGCAGATTGATAGGGAAAGGTGTGCCTTTATATGCAGGAGTAGGATTTCTATTAACGGGTCCACTTATTAATCCTATTGTTATTCTATCGACTTATATGGCATTTGGTAATGATATGGAGATGGCTATGCTCCGTATGGTGGTAGGATTTGTTGCCGCATTAGCTATTGCTCTGGTAGTAAGTGTTTTATTTAGATCCAACCAATTAAAAAATGCGAAGGAGCACAGTCACTCACATACACATATTAAGAAAAAACAAAAACAACCACTTGTTCCTAGAATTAGTGAGATGTTTAAGCATTCAATCGATGAATTTTTTGATATGAGCAAGTACTTGATTGCTGGTGCTTTTGTTGCTGCTTTTCTTCAAACCTATGTATCCACACAATCGCTCTTGCAGCTGGGTGACACACAATTTCAATCAACCTTCGTCATGATGGCTTTAGCATTCGTACTTTCTTTATGCTCGGAAGCAGATGCCTTTATTGGTGCTTCCTTTAGAAATGTGTTTCCAACAACCTCAATTTTAGCCTTTCTAGTTTACGGACCGATGATTGATTTTAAAAATACAATCATGCTATTAAGTGTATTTAAGGCGAAGTTTGTAGTTATATTATTTATTCTGATTACAAGTATTGTTTTCTTATTCGTAACCTTATCAAGCTTACTTTAGGAGGTGTAACGTGAAGTTTCATTTTCAGCATTTTTTAAAAGCACTTTTGCTCGGATTATTTACTTTGTTTTTTGCGAATCTTCATCTTACAGGCGATATTTCAAAATATATCAACCCGAAATATGATTATATGAGTAAAATGGCTGCCATTCTCTTTTTTATTCTATTACTTATCCAGCTGACACGTATATGGCAGGAAAAACATTCGCATCATGCTTGTTCCCATAGTTGTGACCATGATCATGGAAATAACCATTGGAGTTTCAAACGAATCATCGGGTATAGTATTGTTGCTTTTCCGATTATAACTGGATTTATGATACCGCCGGCTACATTAGATTCCTCCATCGCTGCGAATAAGGGATTCCTGTTATCCCAAGACAATAGTGAACAGAAGGATGAAGATACAGCAGCGGGGTCCTTGATGGAAGATGCAGAGTCATTGGTAGAGAAAGAGAATATTGATATCTATTCAAGTGATGTAGATGATATTGCTTTACCTAATGAGAATTATGTGTCTGAATCGGAATATGATGAAAAGTTCCGATTGCTTCAAGAATCAGATACGATACAAATGGCTGATGATATGTTCAGCACCTATTATGCGGAGATAAATGATAATCCAAAAAGTTATGCTGGGAAAAAGATTAAAATGAGCGGTTTTGTGTTTAAAGAAGAGGGGTTCACGGGTAACCAGCTCGTGCTTTCAAGATTTCTAATTACCCATTGTATTGCAGATGCCAGCATCATCGGGTTTTTAAGCGAATTTAATGGAGCTGATACCATCAAGGAGGATACGTGGGTTGATATTGAAGGGGTGTTGGAGCTGGGCAGCTACGGGGGATCTGAATTGCCGATTATAAAAGTAACAAGCTTAAATGTTATCGATGAACCAAGTGAACCTTATATTTATCCAGTGTTAAAATTATTAGGCAATTAAATCTTGTAAATAATGAGAGTCTCGCTTTTGAGGCTCTTTTTATATTGAATTTTTTATGGGAATGCCCTTCACTTCAGGGTTTCTGAACATGTAACAAAATTTGTGAGTTTCATAGGGATGGTATTCGGAAATAGAAAGAATAGTTACAACTACCATAATCAGCTTATTTAGGAGGAGACTTAACATGGAAAAACGTGAATTATACGGGATTTATGATACCGAGGCACAATTGGAAGCGGAGATGGATCGACTACGCCTCCAAGGATATAAAGAGGAGGATATGTTTATCGTATCCAATCGTGATGACCAATATACACTGCACCGTGGTTATAGCAGTACCTCTGAAGAAAGAGATGAAGCTAGCTGGTGGGATAAATTTAAAGCCTTTTTGGCAGGTGAAGACTTAGTAAATGATAATTTCCGCCGCTTGGGGATTGACGATGCTGAAAAAGTACGTTATTACGATGCACTTCGAGAAGGGAAATATCTACTATATGTGGATGCGGACTATGACACTTATTACAATGAAAACAGTCTTGAATCTCTCGTTAATGATAAAAAAAGATTGGAGCTACATGAAGAACGATTGAATATTGATAAAAACCGTATAAAAACCGGAGAAGTGAATGTGAATAAAAACGTGCACTTGGATGAGCAAACAATTGATGTGCCGGTAGAACGTGAAGAAGTATATATAGAACGTCGCCCGGTAAATAGGGAAGTGGGAGAAGCTGGCACTGCGGAGTTCAGTACAAATAGCACCTTGGATGAAGAAGGCACAATTCATATTCCGATTACAGAAGAGCAAGTAGAAGTGACAAAAAAAGATGTTGTAACTGAAGAAATTATAGTCGGTAAACGTAAAGTAATGGATACTGAAACAATCACTGATACAGTTCGACGAGAAGAAGCGGAAATTGATGATACGACAGATAGCATGAATAATAATACAATCAATCGCCAGCAAGGTGGTATTTAAGTATTAACTCATTTTAAGAAAAGGAGTGGAAACATGGCTCATAAAGGAAAAGAAAAAATTGACCGATTGGAAGATAGCGCCACATTTGATGATGTGCCGAACGAAGAATTGAACGAAAAAGTAAAAGATGAGAAAAATAAAGAGAAGACAAAAGATACCTCTTCCAGTGAAGATGGAAAGTTGGATGAAAACTAATCCACAAAAGAGAGTAAACCCGTGTATAGCGGGTTTACTCTTTTTTTATGTGGATGAGAAAATAAGTTTTCGCAGATAATAAGGAAATTCATTGATTATTGCCTTGGTGTGAAAAAATGTATTTTTCTTTGTTACTTCT
This sequence comes from Lysinibacillus fusiformis, assembly GCA_030027265.1. Taxonomy (GTDB): domain Bacteria; phylum Bacillota; class Bacilli; order Bacillales_A; family Planococcaceae; genus Ureibacillus; species Ureibacillus fusiformis_A. The sequence continues at coordinate 76,069 of JASENG010000017.1, forward strand.
TATCTTGAATAAATTTGAATTATGCTGGTATAGAGTTTTGTAGAAAGATGATTGTAATTAAATCTAATAGGTGTTATCGAGGAAATGCATTCATATCCCTCTAAAAAATTTAAAATGACTTTTATTTACGAACTTTAAAACTAAATCGTCAATTAATGTTCGTGAAAATGGTTGAAATTCGATTCCTGAGATGATATATTACAGAGGTAAATTAAATATTTCGTCGTATAATGTCGAGAATATGGCTCGTGAGTTTCTACCAAGCTACCTTAAATAGCTTGACTACGATTTAGAATCTATTAGTTAATGCTATTTTTATATAGTTATTCTAATAATCGTAGACATGCAACTCTTGTTAGGTGCGTGTCTTTTTATTTATTGACATTGTGGACGATTAATCCGGAGGAAAAAATGAAAAAGTATTTCCAATTTGATCAACTAGGTACTACATATGGCCGTGAAATCCTGGGTGGCTTCACTACATTTCTAGCGATGGCTTATATTTTGATTGTTAACCCACAAACATTAACACTAATGGATGTAGCTGATCTTCCAGACGCATTGCGTATGGAATACGGTGCAGTCTTTGTAGCTACAGCAATTTCAGCTGCAGTGGGATGTTTCGTTATGGGATTCCTGGCAAAATATCCTTTGGCACTAGCTCCTGGACTTGGGCTTAATGCATTCTTCGCATATACAGTAGTTTTAGTAAATGGCAGTCCTTGGCAGCATGCATTGGCAGCGGTATTTATTTCAGGTGTCTTTTTCTTATTATTAACATTAACAGGTTTACGTGAAAAATTAATTAACGCCATCCCAATGGAGTTAAAACTAGCAGTAGGTGCTGGTATCGGTTTATTTATTGCATTCATTGGTTTGCAAAATGCGAAAATCATCGTTAATAACGACGCAACATTAGTTGGTATCGGTGATTTACGTGACCCACAGGTGTTACTGGCGATTTTCGGTATTATCATTACAGTTATTTTAATGGTACGGGGATTTAAAGGCGGCGTATTCTACGGTATGGTTATCACTGCTATCGTGGGGATGATTTTCGGTTTAGTTGAATTGCCTTCTAGTGTAGTATCAGCACCACCAAGTGTTTCACCAACGTTTGGTTCTTTATTTAGTGCATTTTCAGATCCGGAATTCTATTCTTTAACAATGCTTTCTGTTATTCTTACATTCTTGTTTGTAGACTTCTTTGATAATGCGGGGACATTGATGGCTGTTGCCAACCAAGCAGGTCTTGTAAAAGAAAATCGCTTGCCGCGTGCAGGCAAAGCATTAGTTTCAGATTCGATTGCTACTATTGTAGGTTCTATTTTCGGTACTTCAACAGTTACTTCTTATGTTGAATCTTCATCAGGTGTAGCAGCCGGGGCGAGAACTGGCTTTGCTTCAGTGGTCACTGGTATTTTATTTTTATTAGCATTATTCTTTTCTCCAGTCCTATCTGTAGTAACTAATGCAGTTACTGCTCCAGCGTTAATAATAGTTGGGGTATTAATGGTAGCTTCTCTTGGCCAAATTGCATGGAATCGCTTTGAAATTGCAGTGCCGGCATTTTTAACCATGATCATGATGCCATTAACGTATTCGATTGCAACAGGTATCGCAGTCGGTTTTATTTTCTATCCTTTAACAATGATCATTAAAGGAAAAGCAAAAGAAGTAAGTCCAATCATGTATGTCTTTGCAGTAATCTTCTTATTATACTTAGCAACAGTTTAATAGTAGAAAATGATGTAACGGTGATAAGCAACGTGGGGTTGTTTATCACCGTTTTTTTGATTTAGCAATTTTCAAGGAGTGTGTATTTATTATAGAAAGAATTTGTATCTAATTATTTGAATAAAACTAAATTGTTTTACTTTAATATTATGATTGTTATTCAATGGTGAGGGTGGTATAGTAATAAACGTTGTTGGTGAGCTGATAACACAGTTTATAGCAATAGGATTTAAAAACGTTGACATAAATAGTGTTTAGGTGTTAAAGTAATAAAAGTCATTTCTTGAATAACAAATGAAATGATAAAATGATATTGACAACTCATTGAGAAGTTGGTATTATATAAAAGTTACTTTTTAAAACAAACACTTAGTAAAATAAAGTGTTGACAACGAATTGTTATATTGATATAATAATTCGAGTAACGAAC
>JASENG010000018.1 GCA_030027265.1 Lysinibacillus fusiformis
GAATAAGGGGAAAATTTCCGACAATCTTAAGAAAATTCCCCCCTTTTCATGTTTTTCGAGTGGATAAGGGGAAATACTCCGTCTATTCAAGCGATTTTTCACCTGATTTGCAAATTAAGCGGAATTTCTCCGTCTATTTGCCCAAATGTACTAAACTCCCGAACGCCCATCCAATCCATATATGTCGTTTCTCATAAAGTAGTCAAGCGTGCCTTTACATTAACTCCATGCCAAAAACTTATCAAAAATACTCCTCAAAACTAGACAGCTTAACCCATTCAATCTGCTTACCTAAAGGGAGTATTTTTTCTGGGTCGAAATAAACGGTTATATCATTTGGAAATAATAAATTTTGCATAATTGTTATTGAAATTGATTATCATTATCTATATTATTATATGTATTGAGAATTATTATCGGTATGTGGATGATGGAACATTTTGGGAGGTTAACATGGAGTTATATGATGTAACAATTATCGGTGGCGGTCCTGCTGGTTTATATAGTGCTTTTTATAGTGGTTTACGTAATATGAAAACGAAAATTATCGAGGTGCAGCCTGTTTTAGGGGGAAAGGTAAATATCTACCCTGAAAAGGTATTGTGGGATGTTGGTGGTCAGCCGCCAATGCAGGCGCAATTATTTATTCAAAATTTAATTAATCAAGCGCACACTTTTTCGCCTACGATCTGTTTAAATACAAAAGTAGAAAAAATCGAGAAACAAGGCGAGATCTTTGTCATTTCAACCAATTCGGGAGAAGTTCATTATTCAAAAACAATCATCGTTGCTGTTGGTGGAGGCATTTTAAGCCCGATTAAGCTTGAAATTGAAGGCGCAGAGAAATATGAAATGTCAAACCTGCATTATACAATTTTAGGATTAGAACGTTTCCGCGATAAAAAAATTCTTGTATCTGGTGGCGGAAATGGAGCAATTGACTGGGCGGTAGAGCTTTTATTTGTAGCTAAAGAAGTAGTGGTTATTTACCGCAAGGATCAATTGACGGCGCATGAAGCACAGGTAGAAAAACTAAAAGAGCATAATGTCCAAATTATGCTGAATTCAGAAATACAATCCGTTGTATCAAATGAAAACAAGACAGCCATTGAAAAAGTTATCATTTCTCAGAATGGGGAAACGCATGAATTAATGGTTGATGATGTGCTAATCAGTCATGGCTATAATCGTGAAGTATCATTAACATTTGCCGAGGATATTCAACCGATTCGAAAAGATGATTACTATTTAGTGAGCTTAGGGCAATGTAAGACATCTGTACCAGGCATTTTTGGTGCAGGGGATATTGTTACGTATGACGACAAAGTAAATTTATTGATTGGTACGTTCCAAGATGCGGTGCTTGCAGTCAATAACGCTAAAATGTATATCGATCCAAAAGCCGACCAGTATGGGATGGTTTCATCGCATAACGAAAAATTTGCTGAAAAAAATAAAGAGCTTTTAGAAGAGCTATTCTGTAAAACAGAAGCAATCAGCTAGTTAAAGTACGTGAATAGATGATAAAGGTAAAGGGGATATTGTAGGAGTGGCTGCTCAGTACAGTATCCTTTTTCCTATTTTTAAGTTAAATTTCCAAAAATAGTAGATAATTATGGGTAGAATTACTTTTCAAATTTACGATGATAAAATGTTATCATTATATAATAATTTTGTAGTAATTTAGGAGGCAATACCCGATGAATAAAATCGAATCATTGGAACAATTTATAAGTTCAATACCAGCTTTTCAAACAGCTGTTCCAGTAGATTTATCAATTGCAGTTTGTGATTTGGAAAAGTTTATCGCTTATTTTCCTGGAGAGAATATTAATTTGAATATTAAAGTAGGACAAAAGTTTCAACCTGGAGAACCCCTCATTGTTGCATTAAAGCAAAATAAGCGGCTTCAGGCAGAGGTGCCAGCTGATTTCTATGGTTTCGAATTTACTGGAACGGCACTCCCATTACATAATCATGAGGGGAAAGTAATCGGTGGTATGGCTGTTCAACATAGAAAACAAACTGAAATGAGAGAAGTTTCAAAGCAGATTTCCAATGCATTGGTTCAAGCTGATGAACAGATCAGCAGCATTGCAAAAAATTCAAACTCGCTTGCGGATGTAGCCGGACAGCTTTTACAGCAGTCGGAAGTTGCCGAAGAGAGTGTCAAACAAACGTCAGAGGTGCTTTCCATTATTAAGCGCGTTGCGGATCAAACAAATCTTTTAGGGCTAAATGCTGCAATCGAGGCAGCGCGTGCAGGAGAAAAAGGGAAGGGCTTTGAAGTTGTAGCCAATGAGATTCGGAAATTTTCAAAAGAAACGGTGCAATCTACACAGCAAATTCGCGAAACATTAGCGCAAATCCAAGATGTTACAAACCAAATGGGTCAAGCCATTGTCCAGATTTCAGCAGTTGGACAGGAACAAGCGGCATCCGTACAACAAGTTTCCAACTTCGTAAAAGACATTCACGAGCTCTCAAATGAATTAAACAAGCTAGCTACGAAATTGTAATAGAACATAAATAGACAGCATGTGAAGGATCAGCTAAAACCACGTTATGCATAAAAATAGCGTGGTTTTTAACTTATCTATATAATAGAACTAAGGAAAATTATAGCAAAAAAAATCCCCCTAAAATTTAGGAGGACCAACAATTAACAATTAACAATTACAGACTGGATTTTAGGTAGTAGTCAAACGAAAAAAATCAAATTAGTAAAAAAGTATAATTTACTCGTATCCAATAAACCAATACATAGGTTTGATTGCTGGAGAAGTAGCGATAACCACTGCAGCAGCAACAACAGCTAATTTAATAATAGAAAAAATCTTTTTCATAATCTTTTCATTCCTTTCGTCAGAAATTTAATATAATTAAATTGTACTAAAAAGAGTTAAAATAAGGATGGAATGTAAACTATATTATACATGTAATTGAGGGGAAGTAAATAATGGAAATAGGACAGGTTATTAAATATATTCGAACAAATAAGAAGATTACACAACAAGAACTTGCGAGTGCTATCGGCATGACACGTCCCTATATTGCCAGAATTGAATCGGGTAAAAATAGTATTTCCTCTGATAAATTAACAGAAATACTAGACTATTGTAATGTTACTTATAATGAATTTTTCTACATAAAAAATGATTATAAAACATCATCTAAAATGAACGAATTTAATAAAGTGATTGATTTGTATTATGAAAGAGATTTTAAAGGAATATCAAAGATAAAGAAGAGAGTTAACGAACAATATGAAAATAACGGTGACATATTCTTAAGACACTTATATATTCTTTGCCATTGCATGGAGAACGACTTAGATCCAAATAAAATTAAAGATGAATATATAAAGGAAATTACAGACTATTTATTAAGTATGGAGGAGTGGTGTTATCATGAATTGGTAATTTTAAACAACTTCCTCTTCATATTCCCTCCAAAAACTGCTTTCCTAATGACAAAGAAAATATTAAATCGCGCAGATAAATATAAGGGACTAAATTTAGATAAAAATATGTTAAGCTATATATTCTTTAACCTACTAGAGTGCAGCTTTAAATATGCTGGTTATCAATATTCAAAGATTGTATTGGATGCAACCAAGAAATACTATAGAAAAGATTCTGATTTCTTTGAACAAACGTTAATAGTTTATTATGAAGGAATGCTGGATATTGTTGAAAATTCATTCTCTGAAGGTATGGAGAAATGTAATCGTGCCTTTACTATTTTCAAAACTTTAGGACATGATAAAATTTATAAAAAATATAAAGCAGACTTAAACGAATTATTAAAAAAAGTAGGCCATACAGATTTAATAACGGAAGAAGTATAAAATAGTGTACAAAAAATCCAATCCCCCTATAAGTACGTTTAAATAAAAAGTAACTACTAAGAGAAATTTCATCATTCCAAATTACCTAATAAGTTTTTGTGATGATTGGTTATTTTGATTTAAAACGGGGGGGTCGATGATGAATAGTTATTCTTACCTAAACAGGAAAAGTGTAGTATCTCTATCGATTGGATTATGTGTACTGGTACTTGTTAGTATTCTTATTTTTTCTAAAGAGAATTCGATTTCTAATAATATTATCTTTTCTATTGTCATTGTTCTACTTCTTTATTTAGCGATTTGTATAAAATCGATTTATGAAGCAACCTTGAAAACGTTGCGTGAAACGGAGCAAAAATTAACGGATTCTGAAAATGAGAAGTATTTTATGGCTTATTATGATGAGGTTACAAAGCTTCCAAATGAACGTTATTTGTTGGAAAAGATCAGCTTTAACTTAACGGATGATCCTTCTAGAAAAGCGCTTTTGGTATTTGAAGTGGATCGTTTATCTGCCATAAAAAGCTCCCTGGGTTCCTTTTATACAAACCGGGTTTTGGAGTTAATAGCAGAACGTTTACAAACAAATTTTTCGAATATGACGATCGGGAAACTGCAAGAAGATCAATTTTTGATTCTGATTGAAAGTAAAAATGAAAAAGAGGCTTTCTTGAGTCTTTGTAAACAACTGATTGAGGTAATGGAAAAGCCGTTCTGCATCCAGCATCTATCGCTTAATATTACGGTCAATATTGGTTTTGCCTATTATCCCGAGGATGCCAGGACAGTAGAGGATCTTATGAAATGTGCACAGTTTGCTATGTACGAAGCGAGAAAAGTACCGGAACAATGCACTTTTTATGAGCCATCCATGTCACGTGTTCGAGAAGAACAGCTGAAGCTGGAAAATGATTTGTATAAAGCTATCCAGAACAATGAATTATTTCTGCAATACCAGCCACAGTTAAAGTTAAAAACGAAGCATGATATTTCAATGGAGGCCCTTGTCCGATGGAAGCATCCTGAAAAGGGGCTCATACCGCCTGCAGACTTTATTCCGATAGCAGAGGAAACCGGCTTGATCGTTCCTATTGGAAAATGGGTGCTGGAAACTGCATGCAGGCAAACCAAAGAACTGCAAGAAGCATTGGGTCAGCCTGTGACGGTTGCTGTGAATTTATCGCTCAGTCAGCTTTTTCATGAAAACTTTCCGCAAGTAGTGAGCACGATTTTACATGAAACGAAGCTTTCTCCTGAAAGTTTGCAGCTGGAGATTACAGAAACCATGACGATGGATAAAAACTTTTTAATGCCTATTCTTCATAATTTGAAATCTTTAGGGATATCCCTGGCGTTGGATGATTTTGGAAAAGGGTATTCATCACTTTCTTATTTAAAGGATTTACCAGTGGATTGTTTAAAAATTGATCGCGATTTTGTGAAAAACATGAATGAGAACGGACATGAGCCGTTAGTGGACTTAATCATCTCCATGGCGAAGCATTTACAATTAAATGTGGTTGCTGAAGGGGTGGAAACGATGGAGCAATTCAATTATCTAGTGAATAGCGAGTGCGATGCAGTACAAGGCTACTTAATCAGCAGACCTAGTTCATATGAGACAATTATGAAGAATTGCAGCGGCATAGGTAAAGAGGATGTACATTGTGACACACAGTCGGAGTACTACAGCTTCATCAAACGAATATTTAACTAAAAAAAGAGCAATCTCACAAGTGAGATTGCTCTTTGAGCTTCAAATTAAAGTTTAGTTACGTTAGAAGCTTGTGGTCCACGGTTTCCTTCTTCAACTGAGAATTCAACTTTTTGACCTTCTTCTAAAGTTTTGAAACCTTCGCCTTGGATAGCAGAGAAGTGTACGAATACGTCGTTTCCGCCTTCAACTTCGATGAATCCAAAACCTTTTTCTGAGTTAAACCATTTTACTGTACCTTGTGTCATGTTAATAGACCTCCAAAAATTTAATCAATAATTAATTACTTCAAAATACTATAAAAAAATTCACACATTACAAAAAGTACCGAACGTTCACGATTACTTTTTGTAACATGTGAATTCATTAGATATGAAGCAATATAATTATTATAAGCTTTATTATACAAGGGAATTAGAGGATTGTCTAGAGATAAATAAAAAAAAGAAAAATTGTTTTGAAAATCCAAATAATATCAAGCTAGAAGCACTTATAAAAAGAGTATACAAAAAAATTGAATATCAACTTCAGCTTAAATTACTGACAAAAATGCTTTTCATATAGATATAAAAATTTTTCCTCTGAATATGATATAGTAAGAATAGAATGAATTGCGTGAATTTAATGTGTTTTTTTCTCTATAATCTTATGAAGTTTGTTTAGATAAATGGGGTGTGGGTAATTGGACAAAGTATTCGTAATAGGTGATATACATGGTTGTTATAGTTTGTTGGAATCCATCTTAACAAAATGGAATCCGGAAGAAGAACAACTAGTTTTTTTAGGGGATTATCTTGATAGGGGACCTGATAGCTTAAAGGTAGTTCAAAAAGTGATGGAATTATCGAAGGATTATGATGTAGTCACTTTAAGCGGTAATCATGAGCAGCTATTTTTAGGCTGGCTTGAAAAACCAGAAGAGCTTTCAGAGTATTATTTTAACCCAAAGGTCGGGGGAGCTGCTACTGTTCAAAGCTTTTACAATGATCCAAATTTGAATATAGCCTCCAATAATTTTTCTGTGAAAGAATTGACTTCTAAAATTCAAAAGGAACAGAGTAAAATTGTTGAATTTGTGAAAGGCCTGCGCCGTTTTTATCTATGGGGTCCATTCCTTTTTGTACATGCAGGAATCTCTTCTATAGCAGAAAATTTCAGAGATACGAAGGAAGAAGATTTTTACTGGATTCGGGAAGAGTTTTATAATGTCCCCCATAAAGCGAAGGAAATTGTCGTTTTTGGACACACACCAACAGTTTTATTAAATGAGGACAAATCAAGTGAAGTTTGGATATCCCCTTGCCGTAGGAAAGTAGGAATTGATGGAGGCGGGGCTATCTTTGAACGAGGTCAGCTTCACGGTGTCGTATTTACAAAGGACTCTAAGGAGATTACAATCCATTCGGTAGGATTGACTTCCGATTTAACGACGAAAATCATAGAGTTAGATTTTTAGAATAGGCAACCAATCTTGTAGAATAATTTATATTTTGGAGGATTCATGATAAGTGAATCCTTTTTATTTTTCTTGCAATGGAGTTTTCAAGGATACCATGTTTTTAATTATCATCCTATGGTAAGGGATGATATAGTTAAGTAAGTGAGGTGGAAGGAAATGTCTAATCGTGTTGAACACATATTTAAACTTCAAACAACTTGGGACGGTGGAAGAAATGATGCTAGTGAAATTCACTGTGAGAACTTAAGTACAACTGTATCAATCCCCCGAGAAATGGGCGGTCCAGGAATTGGAACCAACCCCGATGAATTGCTTTTAAGTGCAGCAGCTACTTGCTATATTATTTCCCTTGCTGCAATGCTGGAACGTTCCAATGTGAAGGCACGTCTATTACTACAATCATATGGAATTGTACATGTTGAAAATAATATTTTTACATATAAACAAATCATTCATCATATTGAAATTTACTTGCAGGAAGCTAGCGAATCCAATAAGCGAATTGCTGAACGGTTAGCCTTAAAAGCAGAACAAAGCTGCATGATTAGCAAGGCTCTGAGAGGGAATGTAGAGATTACTGTAGATTGCAAGATAGCAGAGTAGAAATAGACTAAAGTGAGGGGAGTGTGGGGAATGACAATTCTAAAACCAATCCTTCTAATATTACTCGTGGCCATGTTTACCTTTTTTATAAGCGGTCGATTAATCGGAGCTAATGTTAATCTTTTTAAGAGGGTATTATCCGTTGTCATCAGTGTTTCTTTTACAACCTTCATATACTGGTATACGTATTTGAAGGGGGAACAATATTCTTTTGATACGGTCGATAGTGTTGTAAATGTTGCAACCTTGCTGTGGATTGGCAGTATGCTGCTCATTTCGATGCTGATCTATTTGCTTTTTGAATTATTTGATCCCATCGCCTTCGATGAAAAATCAGGTAGGCAGCATGGCAAAAAATCCTTGGTCAAAAAATTAATTGGCTATTGGAGGCATCAAAAGAGGCTGCGGACTGTTGTTAAAATTGCTGTTACCAATGGGATTACCAGAACGGTGAAGTATGCCCGTAATCGCGATTCGGATCGAGAATTAGCTATAGCATTGCGTGAAACACTGGAGCAATGCGGGGGCATCTTTATCAAGTTTGGGCAGGTTCTCTCGACACGGAAAGAATTATTCTCTCCTATCTTTATAGAAGAGCTGGAAAAATTACAGCAAAATGTCACAACACTTTCTGAAAATCAAGTCCATGAAATTTTAAAACAGAATTTACCCGGCGAGTTAGATGAAGTATTTTCTTATTTTAATAGAACACCGATTGCTGCAGCTTCAATAGGTCAGGTACATAAAGCGGTTTTACGAAAAACAAATGATCAGGTTGTCGTAAAATTATTGCGTCCTGATGTGAAGGATATTATGCGGGAAGATTTAAGTATCCTAATAGAATTCGCCAATTGGATTGCAAGCAAGTCACAATGGGCAGAAAATTTAGGTTTCCGTGATTTGGCTGAAGGCTTTGCTTCCTCACTGCGGGAAGAAATTGATTTTAATATTGAAGCCCGCAATATGACACAAATCAGCAATGTGATGGGAAAAAGTGATTTAAGAGTCAATATTCCAAAGGTTTATGAAGAATATAGCAATGAGAATATTTTAGTTATGGATTTGGCGCAAGGTGAAAGTGTCGCCAATCTACCGCAAAATATGGGAATAAATCGTCATGAGGTTGCGGAAACCCTACTTTTCTCTTATTTGGAACAAGCATTGGTATCGGGAATTTTCCATGCGGATCCACATCCAGGGAATATCTATTACGATCCCTCGACTAAAGAAATGACCTTATTAGATTTCGGGGCAGTATGTCGTTTATCAGCCTCGCAGCAAGAAGGGCTAAAACTCTTTTTCATAGGGATACAGAAGAGTGATTCCTCCATTCTATATGATGGGATTACTTTATTAGTTAAAAAGCGAAATGATATTGATCGTTTAGAATTGGAGCAGGCGATTAGTCAAATTTTGTTAAAAATCTCTTACGTGGAAAGAATTCGATCAGATGAGATTGTCTATTCGATTTTCTCTGTAATTCGTGATTTTGGCTTACAGTTTTATTCATCCGTCAGTCTTGCCTTACGTGTAATTGTTACATTGGATGGAACTCTGCGAATTATTGATCGGAACTTTAATATCTTTGAGCAAGCGAAAAACTATTCAAGCAGTTTCTTAAAATTATCCTTGAAAAAGCCGTTTAAGGAACCTCATGCAACAAAAGAGAGATTAGAAGAGGAATTGGCATTGCTATTGCCGAATATCAGGAAAATTCCTCGAAGGGTAGATCAGTTATTTAAACGAGTCGAAGATGGAAAGGTCATTTTGCATCACGATATCTTCTCCGATAAGAATAATACGAAATTCATTACACAATTGTTTTCAAGATTTGTATTGCTTTTTGTGGGTATTACGTTCGGAATAATTTCCGTCGCCCTGCTTGCCATCTCTCAAGTCGTCCACACGGCCTATGCAATCTATTTAAATATCGCCGCATACTTTGGCCTATTTTTATGTGCCATCTTACTTGTTCGCTTATCGATACAAGCGATTCGGGACATGAAACGAATTGAATAACAAGAGCATTGTTTTAGTATTTCTCTCTAATGTACATCTAGACAAAGTCGATCTTCAACTTTGTCTCTCTGGCCCTTTTCACTCGAAAAGGGCTTTTTTGCGTTTGGAAGCAGGTGCAAAACATTTATTTCCTTTTAAGGATTATAAATGAAAATTATTGTCAATAATTAGGTTAATAGAAGGACGAAGCTTATCAAGGACTCTATTGGTAAATCTATCATCTACACTTCTAAGTCTGATAATAAAAGGAGGTTTAATAGATATAGTCAACAATAGTGATTGAAAGTTAAATTATATTTTTAAAACATATCAAGACAAGGATTGATTTTGAGTTTATTTCTTGGCGTTAATTTGACTAGCGTTATGCAGAGAGTAATTTATTCCCTAGGAAATATTTCATTTGCGAAAATGTTATTTCAACAAAATAATAATCTGCCGGAAATGAGGATATTGGAAATATATCAAAATGATTTTTAGTTGAGGAAATAATATGAAAATAATAGATTGCCATTATATTTAAAAATAAATTTTTAAGGAGTGTTGTTCATGCTGCAAATCAGTAGAAAAGTATTTAATGTCCCCTTTAATCAAGTTTATTTTCAAGAAGCGAAGTATGAGAGCAGATATGAGCCGGAAATTGTTTATTATACACATGTATTGAAGCCAAGCCGCAAACTTCAAGGGCAAATTACACTTCATATTGATTTAAGAAATGAACCAGTCTTGGATAACCTCATGAATGTTCTGGAAGGGAAGCAAATAGAAAATTGGATGATTTCTAGATTTGATTCTCCAACCGATCAAGAAATAGAAGAGTTTCAAGGTTTTTATAATAAAAGTGCAAAAGGGAAAAATACTCGAACAATAACCCAATTTGATGTACAAACATTGAAGCTCCTTCGTGATCAAGGTGGACTTGTTATGACCAAAATCGAAAATGAACAGATGGAATCCATTTGTTATCGGGTTTATGTTGTCGGAAAGGAAATTGTCATGGCCATATTTAATGATGGCCAAGGATTACAAAATGATCAAATCAAACAAAGTGCAAATTATTTATTATGCTGGGAAAATATGAAGCATTTCGGCAACAAAGGAATCAAGATTTACGATTTTGGCGACATTAAGGATTTGACGTTTTTAGAGAAATTAAAACACAACTTTGGAGGACAAATGGTCACGGTTTTCTCCGGTTATAAATCCAATTCCCTTTTTAGTCAGATGCTTTTGCAATTTAACTTTAAGCGATTTAAAAAACGATTAAGTTTTTAATGCACATGAACATGGAGACGTTAAGTTTTCAAGGAATCCGAAATAAAAAATAAAACAACTCGCCCTATTTTGAACTGCACCCTGTCAAGTAGACAGTGGAAATAATAAAAATGATTTAAGCGGCTTTAGCTCTATATTCCATAGGGCTAAGGCCGTTTAATCGTTTTTGGTATCTATCATAATTATAAAAATGGATGTATTCATCTATCGCAAGAGAAAGCTCCTCAAAGGTCTTATATTGATGTAAATAATACTTCTCACATTTCAGTGTTCCCCAAAAAGATTCCATTGGTCCATTATCAATACACCGACCTACACGTGACATACTTTGCGTCATCTTTACCGCATCTATCTTACGCTTAAATCCTTTTGAAGTGTACTGGAACCCACGATCACTATGGATAAGAGGATTCTCCCCATCCAATAATACTGTAGCTTGGTCAAGCGTCTTGAATACAAGTTGATTATTATTGGAATGTCCTAAAACATAACTTACAATTGATCCATCATAAAGATCACGAATCGCACTTAAATAAGCCTTCTTTGATTGGCCATACTTAAATTCTGTTACATATGTAACCCACTTTTCATTTGGCTTTTCCGCAGTAAATTCCCGATTTAATGTATTTTCTGCCACATGTTGAGGTATAGAGCGTTTATATTGCTTCTTCTTGATACGAATGACAGAGCGTAATCCAGCCAATCTCATCAACCGATAGATTCTTTTATGATTAAGTTTCTCCTCGAACTTTCTATTCATGTGAAGGGTCATTTGACGATAACCAAATATGCCATCAACTTTTTCATGGAGAGTTTTCATCTCGTTGATGATTTCTTTATTCAGTATTTCTCTGGATGAGGGAGTACGATTTAGCCACTTATAGTATGCAGATCGTGCAATATCGGCAATTTGACAAAGTAAACTAATGCTTAAATTCTCTTTTTCATGAAGCTCCTGAATAGCGATATACTTATCTTCAAATTGGATTTGGCTTATTTTCGCCTCCTTTCGATCTCCTCTAACTTTTTTAAGAACAAATTCTCCGCACGTAACCGTTCATTTTCTCTTTCTAACTTTTTCATGTGAAGGTTGATTTTCTCTTCTGGAGTTAGCTTAGCTTCTTCTTTCTTATGACCACGTTTATCTTTTAGCGCTTCATCTCCGCCATCTTCGTACTTCTTAACCCATTGATAGACTTGTTGGTAAGAAACATTATAAGTATTAGCTGCTTCTTGATAATCTTTTCCGTTCCCCAAGCAATCTAGTACAATTTCTATTCGTTCTTCCCAAGTCGTTTTTCTTCCCTTAGTCATAGAGTTCGTCCTTTCTTTTGACGTATCCTTTAAATCTCTATGACTATTATACTTCTTTATCCAACCTCTGAGGACAGAAGCATCCGATATTTCATACAATCTAGCAACCTCACGTATAGAATACTTCCCAGACAGACAATCTCTAATGGCAGCTAGCTTCAATTCACTAGAATATTTTTTCCAAGTAGAAGACTCTTTTAGACCTTCCAAACCATACTTATCATACTTGTGTTTCCACTCCAAAATCGTTGAATGATGCACGTTATATTTTGACCCAAGATCATATGTTGAATAATGCTCATCTAATTCCTTTAATATCTCGTATTTCTCTTCTGCAGAGTAAGATCTTTTGGACATAACAAATACTCCCCCATAAGCAGCCAGATTTTTATTTTTTAATCTGTCTACCTAAAGGGGAGCATATCATTTTGGCCGGGTTGTTTTTCTGCCCTAAAGAAGGATGAATACGAATAAATTAACAATTCAATTGTCAGCTAATCTTGCGGTAGTTTTGTTATAATAGAAGCAATAGATTTAGAGAGGATTTTTAATGATGACAAACAAACCGCATCTTTTAATAGTTGATGGAATGGCCCTTTTATTCCGTTCTTTTTTTGCCTCAAGTGCAATGGGGCATTATATTCGTTTGGCAGACGGCACGCCGACAAACGGGGTACAAGGATTTGCCCGACATGTGTTAACGGCACAATCGATTTATAAACCAACACATATGGCAGTGTGCTGGGACATGGGTGCGCAAACTTTCCGAAATGAAATTTTCGATGGCTATAAAGCAAATCGTCCAGCACCTCCTGAAGAAATGCTGCCTCAATTCGATATGGCAAAAGAAGTATCAGAAATGATTGGCTGGCAAAACTTTGGGGAAGTCGGGATGGAAGCGGACGATATGATCGGCTCCATGATTGAAAAATGGAAGGATGACGCTTCTATTACAGTCATTTCCGGCGACAAGGATTTGCTTCAATTATTAAACCCATCGACACAAATTGCCTTTACGAAAAAAGGTTATTCCGAGTATGACATTTATACAGAGGAACGTTTCAAAGAGGAGTATTTAATTGAGCCCTATAAATTCGCTGATGTGAAAGCGTTTATGGGGGATACAAGTGATGGCTACCCTGGCGTTAAGGGGATTGGTCCGAAAACGGCTTTACAGTTGATTCAAAATTATGGATCGATTGATGGTGTTTTGGAGAACTTAGACGCTCTAAAACCAGCACAGCGCAATAAAGTGAGTGAAAATCTTGAAATGCTGAAGCTTTCTCATCAACTAGCAAAAATTCAAAGAGAAATGCAAATTGATGCTCGATTAGAGGAGCTGGTATTATCTGATTATGAACATTCAACATTCGAACAGCTTGAAAATAAAGGGTTAAGCCTAATTGCAAAACATGCAAGATCTTTATATTCTTTAGTTTGATAAAATAGAGCCGAAGTGACTGTAGAGATCACTTCGGCTCTATTTTTACAAAGCTTAAAACTTGATGGTTATCGGCATAGCGAACCTTTCTAATCTGGCTTTCGCGATTTCTCCCTCCGTTATCGTGAAGGATTAAGTATAGTTCATCATCCTGGATTTCATAACCGATTAACGGGACCCAGTGATATTTAAAGGTCGGTTTCGTGAACCATCGGAATGTGAAGTGCTTATCAAATTTCATCGCAACAGGTCTGCCAGCTTCAAGTTCTTTCAGGCTTTCCGATAATGTGCAGCTGCTGACATGCCAATCGGAACCTAGTAATTTTCGCAAATTTTTAATAAGCCGCCATTTAAATAAACCAATTTTTGTTCCGCCAAGTTGTTTATAGAGTTCGTTGATAGTAATTGATGACGATTGTGACCCGTGATAATTTAAAATGACAAATACCGTTGTTGGCCCGCAAGCAGAATTCTGAAATTGCGGTTTAACGTCTTTGCTATATTGCGATCTGCCTTGAACGTTTAGATGGACATTCATTTTTTGCCTCCTATCTTTTTCTTTATCATAGGGGATATGAGATATTAAGTACAAAAGAATGCTATAATTTGACAAGAAAAATATTTAGAAAAGAAATTAAGGGGGAGCAACATGGGACACTACAAAACTTTATTATTTGATCTCGATGATACTTTACTGGACTTTGGCGCATCAGAGGATGTAGCCTTGCAAAAACTTTTTGATGATCAGCAATTTACGCTAACTCCTGAAGTGAAGTCAAATTATAAAAAATTAAATGATTCGCTATGGAGAGCTTATGAAAATGATGAGATGGACAGAGATGAAGTTGTAAATACGCGTTTTGCTCGTTTATTCGAACAGTATGGAATTCATGTGGACGGTGTTGCTTTAGAGCAAAATTATCGCAAATATCTTTCGGAAGGACATCATTTAATAGAAGGAGCAATCGAGTTAATTCAAAAAATACACACTGAGTTCGATTTATATGTCGTGTCAAACGGAGCATCCTACACGCAGCAGAAACGTTTGAAGGATTCAGGCATGGCTCCTTACTTTAATAAAGTGTTTGTTTCCGAAGATACAGGCTACCAAAAACCGATGAAGGGATTTTTCGATTTTGTATTTGCCCAAATAGATAACTTCGATGCGAGTGAAACACTCATCATCGGCGACTCCTTCAGTGCAGATGTCACAGGCGGATGGAATGCCGGAATTGACACTTGCTGGGTGAATATAAAAGAGCGAGTGAATCAGCATCCTGAAATTATCCCGACTTATGAAATTCGAAAGTTAGAGGAGCTTTATGGAGTTTTGGGAATAAATAGAAAAGTGAATGAAGCATTCTCGGGTAACTGATTACATTTAAAAGCTGCCTCACAGTTGAATAAATTAAAAATTGAAGAGCAGCCCAACTAATAAAAAAGTGGAAAAAGCGCATTGCATTTTCCACTCTACATACTAATTATTTTCCTTCTTTTCTTCTGCTAGTGACTGTTTCTCCAGCGATGCCCCAGTTATCAGTATCCACTTCATCGATGACGACAACTGTTGTAGCAGGGTTTTTGCCGAGAACGTCAACAAGTAATTGAGTTGCTCCTTTAATAAGAGCGGCTTTTTTTTCTGGTGTTACATCTTCATTGGTAATTTTGATATTTACGTAAGGCATTTTCATTCATCCCCTTAAATTCGTAACTTTTCAAACATAAGAAAAAGCCATGAATAAAGTTTCATGAAACCTATCCATAGCTGAAGGTACTAATTAGCTTTGTGCGTTCAGGAATTCTTTTACGTCCTCTGGTGATTTTGCGTTTGCACTGTGTAAATGTGCCAGTTTTTCGCTGTTTTTGAAGATTAGTAAACTTGGAATTCCCATAACTTGATATTTTTCCGCAATTTCAGGAAAATCATCACGGTTGATTTCATACCATGTGTATTGGTTGTATTCTTCAATAATTGGATCAATAAACATGTTCATACGTGTGCAATCTGGGCACCAGCCAGCGAAGAATTTTACGATGACAGGTTGTTCAGATGCGATAATTTCATTAAATTGCTCATTTGTAGTAATGACTTGCATTAAAATCACTCTCCTTAAATGATAGTGTACACATTTTAAATTCAGGGGAAAAGTAATTTGACTTACTGAATGATTGTTCATAATATATAAAGTAATCTAGCAAATTCATAAAATATCATCCGAATTTTTTAGAAAATTAAGTTAAAAGTTATTGCTAAATTTAAGGAAATCAACTACACTAAGAACAGAAAAAGTGTTTTAAAGATTTAATTTTCATTGAGTTTATTTTTTTTCGGCATAAAATGAATGAGTATTCATTCAAAGGATTAAGGGGGATGTTTATGTCTTACAAAATTCAAAAAGCAGCCGTACTCGGTTCAGGGGTAATGGGTTCAGGGATTGCAGCACATTTAGCAAATATCGGAATTCCAACATTATTATTAGATATCGTACCAAGGGAGTTAACAAAGGAAGAAGAAGCAAAGGGACTTTCTTTGGAACACCCTGCTGTTCGTAATCGTTTTGCAGCTAGTGCAGTTCAAAAGCTGTTAAAGCATAAACCGGCGCCATTAACTTCGAAGAAAAATTTAGCACTTATTACGGCCGGGAATTTAGAAGATGATTTAGAAAAGCTTAATGATGTTGACTGGATTATCGAAGTAGTCGTTGAGAATCTGGATATTAAAAAGAATCTATTCGAACGAGTAGACCAAGTGAGAAAACCAGGAACAATTATTAGTTCAAATACATCGGGTATTAGCGTGAATGCTATGGCTGAGGGGCGTTCAGAGGATTTCCAAAAGCATTTCTTAGGTACGCATTTCTTTAACCCGCCAAGATACTTAAAATTATTGGAAGTGATTCCAACTGAACAAACAGCACCAGAGGTAGTTACCTTCATGAAAACGTTTGCCGAAGACGTATTAGGTAAAGGGGTTGTTATCGGGAAAGACACGCCGAACTTTGTTGCAAACCGTATCGGGACATACGGTCTATTAATTACATTAAGAGAAATGCTGGAGCGCGGTTATTCAGTAGGTGAGGTTGATTCAGTTACCGGAACATTGATCGGCCGAGCGAAATCAGCTACTTTC
The DNA here is from genome assembly GCA_030027265.1 of Lysinibacillus fusiformis. Classification (GTDB taxonomy): domain Bacteria; phylum Bacillota; class Bacilli; order Bacillales_A; family Planococcaceae; genus Ureibacillus; species Ureibacillus fusiformis_A. The sequence continues at coordinate 16,803 of JASENG010000018.1, forward strand.
AGAACTTTGGATGTTGTCGGATTAGATACTTTCCTTCACGTTGCCAAGACGGTTTACGATCAAACGACTGGTGAAGAACAAAAAGTCTTTGAAGTGCCGGAACTTATGAAAAAGCTAGTAGATAATGGCTGGTTAGGTGCGAAGTCCGGTCAAGGCTTCTTCGTGAAAAAGGGCAAGGAAATCCTTGAAATTGACCCAGCAACCTTCGAATATGTGCCAGCGAAAAAACTGCAAACACCTTCTATTGAAATGGCAAAGCAAACAAAAGGACTTCCGAACAAAGTGAAGACGCTTGTTTACGCCAATGACCGTAGTGGAGAGTTACTATGGAATATCTTTGCTCCAACATTAATCTATGCTGCTGAGATGAACGGGGTTATTGCAGATAGCATTGTGGAAATCGATAACGCCATGAAATGGGGCTTCGGCTGGTCACAAGGTCCTTTTGAAATGTGGGACGCAATCGGAGTTAAGCAATCTGTAGAGAAAATGGAAGCTGAAGGCAGAGTTGTTCCTGGCTTCGTGAAGGAGCTTTTATCGCAAGGCTTTGAATCCTTCTATACAGAGCTTGATGGGGATGTGGCTTATTACAATGGTTCAGAGTATGTAAAAGTGCCAGTGAATGAAAAAGTGATCGATTTAAAACGTTATAAGAAAAAACAAGGGGTTATTAAATCAAACTCTGGTGCTAGTTTAATAGATTTAGGTGATGGGGTTGCGTTACTTGAATTCCATTCGAAATCCAATGCAATCGGCCTTGATATTATTCAAATGCTGAACTTTGCAATTGATGAAGTGGAAGCGAATTACAAAGGGCTTGTTATTGGGAACCAGGGTAAAAACTTCTGTGTAGGTGCGAACCTTGGCATGATTTTAATGGAAGCTCAGGATGACAATATTTTCGAATTAGACTATACAATTCGTGCATTCCAAAAAGCGATGCGACGAGTGAAATACAGTAAAAAGCCTGTTGTAGCTGCACCATTTGGCATGACGCTTGGTGGAGGCTCGGAAGTTTGTTTGCCGGCTGCACATATTCAAGCATCCAGTGAAACTTACATGGGCTTAGTAGAAGTGGGCGTAGGTTTAATTCCTGGTGGGGGAGGCAACCTGGCACTTTATGAAAAGTTCCTAAAAGGCCTTCCAAACGGAGTGGAAGTTGACTATCAAGCTATTGCCAACAAAGTATTTGAAACAATTGCAATGGCGAAAGTTTCAACTTCAGGTGAAGAAGCACGCGACAATAACTTCTTAAACTTCGCTGATGGCATTTCAGTAAACCCGGATCATTTAATCTATGATGCAAAACAGGCGGTGCTTGCACTATCTGAAGCGGGTTATACAGCACCGGTTCCAAAGAAAATCAAGGTAGTTGGGGCTCCAGGCTATGCAACTCTTCTACTGGGAGCGCAAGGGATGCTCCAATCGGGCTTTATTAGCGAGCATGATTTAAAAATTGCGAAAAAGTTAGCCTATGTGATTGCAGGCGGTCTTGTGCCATACGGAACAGAAGTCTCAGAAGAGTATTTACTCAACCTAGAACGTGAAGCATTTTTACAGCTTGTAGCTGATCCGAAATCTCAAGCAAGGATGCAGCACATGCTGATCAAGGGCAAACCATTGCGCAACTAAGCTTGTGGATTTGAAGGCTGCGAAACTCGGAATTGACAAAAGCATTGAATAAGGGGGATACACAACATGCGTGAAGCTGTAATTGTAGCGGGTGCAAGAACGCCGATTGCTAAGGCGAAAAAAGGATCACTTGCAACTGTACGTCCTGATGACTTTGGGGCTGTAGTAGTGAAAGAAACATTAAAAAGAGCGGGATATGAAGGACCGATTGATGACCTGATTATGGGCTGTGCAATGCCTGAAGCCGAACAGGGAATGAATGTAGCTCGAAATATTGGTGCGTTGGCCGGGCTGCCGGATTCAACACCAGCGATTACAATCAACCGTTTTTGTTCATCCGGGCTTCAAGCCATTGCTTATGCAGCAGAACGTGTAATGCTGGGTCATTCGAAAGCGGTTCTTGCTGGTGGAGTAGAATCGATGAGTATGATCCCGATGACAGGGAACACGGTACGATTAAATCCTAAGCTGGCTGAGGAAGCGCCACAATATTATATGAGCATGGGTCATACAGCCGAGGAAGTTGCAAATCGCTATGAAGTAAGCAGGGAAGACCAGGATGCTTTTGCAGTTCGGTCCCATGAATTGGCTGAGAAAGCAATCAAAGAAGGCAAATTTAAAGATGAAATCGTCCCTGTTGAAGTAGTTCAGCACTATGTAGACGAGAACAATAAATTGCAATCGAAAACATTTACATTTGATACAGATGAAGGCGTTCGGCCAGGAACTTCAACGGAAGGTCTTGCCAAATTACGTCCGGCATTTAACGTAAAAGGTTCTGTCACTGCAGGTAACTCTTCTCAAACTTCAGATGGTGCTGCAGCAGTCCTTGTGATGGACCGTGAAGAAGCTGAAAACCAAGGCTTGAAACCGATGGCGAAGTTTTTAGGCTTCGCAGTTGGAGGGGTACCCCCGGAAGTAATGGGGATTGGTCCGATCGAGGCCGTACCAAAAGCTTTAAAAATCGCAGGGTTAACGCAGGATGATATTGATCTTTGGGAGCTGAATGAAGCCTTTGCATCCCAATCCATTCAAGTGGTTCGCCATTTAGGAATCGATATGGAAAAGGTCAATGTCAATGGTGGAGCGATTGCTTTAGGGCATCCGCTTGGTGCAACAGGCGCCATTTTAACATTAAAGCTGATCCATGAGCTAAAGCGCCAAGGGAAAAAGTATGGTGTGATTACAATGTGCATCGGCGGCGGAATGGGTGCTGCCGGAGTAATTGAAGTCTTGTAAAAAGAAAGTTTTGTGAATTTGTTGATTAGCTTTAGGCAACCGTCCTACTACCGTTGCCTCCGGAAAAGATGAGTGCCTAAAGCTTTTCTATATAAAATGGATGGGAATAAGTAAGAATCGCTTACAAATAATTATCTTTTAATCAAAGGGGAGGAAGTAAAAATGGTTCAAACAACAAACATTATTAAGGGTGGAAGTTTTTTAATTGAAGATGTGGAATTAGACCGTGTCATTACTCCTGAGGATTTTACAGACGAGCAAAAAATGATTGCTCAAACTACTGCGGATTATATTGAAAATGAAGTAAAGCCGGTTATAGAAAATTTAGAGAATCATGAATTCGAACATTCAGTACGCCTGCTTAAAAAGGCTGGGGAACTAGGGTTGTTGGCTGCTGACGTACCAGAAGAATATGAAGGTTTAGGATTGGATAAAATCTCATCTGCTTTAATCGCAGAAAAAATGTCTCCAGCCGGTGGTTTTTCTATCACGCATGGTGCACACGTTGGGATTGGATCACTGCCAATCGTGCTTTTCGGTAATCATGAGCAAAAATCGAAGTACTTGCCAAAACTAGCTTCTGGCGAGTTAATTGCAGCATATGCATTAACGGAACCGGGATCAGGCTCAGATGCCCTAGGTGCTAAAACAGTGGCTAAGCTGAATGAAGCTGGTACTCACTATGTACTAAACGGAGAAAAGCAATGGATTACAAATGCCGGTTTTGCAGATGTATTCGTGGTATATGCGAAAATTGATGGAGATAAATTCAGTGCCTTTATCGTTGAACGCAACTTCCCGGGTGTATCAGTAGGTGCTGAAGAGAAGAAGATGGGGATTAAATCTTCTTCAACTCGAACGTTGATTTTAGAGGATGCAGAAGTTCCTGTTGAAAACCTGCTTGGTGAAGTAGGACGCGGTCACGTGATTGCCTTCAACATTTTAAATATCGGTCGTTATAAATTAGGTGTGGGTACAGTAGGCGGTTCAAAGCGTGCGCTCGAATTGGCGATTGCTTATACGAACCAGCGCCAGCAATTTAAAACACCACTTTCAAGCTTTAACCTGACAAAAGAAAAAATCGCAACAATGGCTTCACACCTTTATGCTTCAGAGTCTTTAAACTATCGTACTGTAGGTTACTTCGAGGATCGTTTAAGCCAGCTTTCAGCGGAGGAACAAAAAGAAGGAAAGGCGATTGCAGGAGCGATTGCTGAATATGCGATCGAATGCTCGATTGCCAAAGTATTTGGTACTGAAACATTGAGCTATATTGCAGATGAAGCGGTTCAGTTGCATGGTGGATATGGTTTCATGGCTGAATATGAAGTAGAGCGCATTTACCGCGACTCTCGCATTAACCGTATTTTTGAAGGAACAAATGAGATTAACCGTCTACTGGTGCCAGGAACATTCATGAAAAAAGCATTAAAAGGCGAATTGCCATTGCTTCAAGTCGCTCAAAAGCTGCAAGAGGAATTATTAATGCTGATGCCAGAAGAAATTGGTGATGAGCCATTAGCACAGGAAAAATATTTAGTGAAAAACGCTAAGAAAATTGGCGTATTAGTAGCTGGAGTGGCAGCACAGAAGTTTGGTGCAAAACTAGAAGCAGAGCAAGAAGTTCTTGTTAACATTGCGAATATCGCGAACCAATTATATGCTATGGAGTCAGCTGTTATCCGTACGGCAAAAGCAATCGAGCGCGATGGTGCAGAGAAGTCTAAGCAAAAAATTCTTTATACAGAAATCTTCTGCCAGGAAGCCTTTGCAGAAATCGAAAAAGAAGCAAAGGAAACTATCTTGGCTTCAGTAGAAGGCGATGCTGGAAAAATGACACTATCAGCACTACGCAAACTGACACGCAGCAACCCTTACAACTTAATCAAGAAAAAACGCGAAGCATCCCAAAAACTAATCGAAGCAGAAAAATACATCGTATAAATCCGAAAAGGGCATCCTAAACCAAGGATGCCCTTTTTGAATTGTGTGCGGACCAGGTCCTTAAATAATTCCGAATATTTAAAATTGTGCACGGACCGGGTCCCGAAACAAATTCTCTGATATACTTTAGCTAAATAGATTTTAATGATAGGTGAAGGAGTATGGGAATGGTACTTAAATTGATTCAATATCCGCGTTGTACGACTTGTAAGAAGGCTGAGAAGTGGCTGAAGGATGAAGGAATCGCTTATGAAGCGATTCATATTGTTGAAGAGACACCGACAAAAGAAGAATTAAAAGCGATTTGGGAAAAAAGCGGCCTTCCTTTGAAAAAATTCTTCAATACATCCGGCATGAAGTATAAAGAGTTAGGCTTAAAGGATAAATTAGGCTCTATGTCGGAGGATGAGCAGCTAGAATTGCTTGCATCTGATGGTATGTTGATTAAAAGACCAATCGTGACAGATGGCGAAAAAGTTACTTTAGGATTTAAAGAGACAGACTTCACTGAATCTTGGAAATAAAGCTGTACTACCCTTGTTTTTGGTAAAAAAATATGTCAAACTAAGCATGTATGAATTACATATATTTGGAGGGGTTTTTGTTGAGCACACCGAAAGATTTACGTTACTCTAAAGAACACGAATGGGTTAAAGTTGAAGATGGCAAAATACGCGTAGGAATTACACACTTTGCACAATCTGAGCTTGGCGATATTGTTTTCGTTGAACTTCCACAAGTTGGCGACGAAATTGCATTAAACCAGCCATTCGGTAGTGTTGAATCTGTAAAAACAGTTTCAGAACTATACGCGCCAGTTTCTGGTAAAGTAGTTGAAATCAATAGTGAACTTGAAGATAGTCCAGAATTTGTAAACGAATCGCCTTATGAACAGGCTTGGATGATCGTAATTGAACCAAATGATCTTTCAGAAGTGGAAGCTTTATTAACTCCTGAGCAATATGATGAATTAATTGATGCTTAATATGAATATGATATAGTAAAAACGCCAGAAAACCACTGGCGTTTTTTTTACAACAAAAATATAATAAGTAACCACATCTTTTATTTCACTGATTTTTACGAGACTCGATCTTAGAAATCAGTGGGAAAAGACAGCGATTTTAAGAAAGCAGGAATCGTGCTTTTCAATCATTATCCTTATGCATATTTGAAGACTTTATTTAGCTGTGTAACTACAAATCGTGGGGTGAAGCAAATGATAGTTGATAAGTGTATAATTGTTGAGGGTCGATCGGATAAGTTAAACATTGCACCAATCTTTGCTGAGGATGTTAAAATTATTTGTACGAATGGTACGATTAGTGAGGATGCGCTACTAGATCTTCTGGAGCCATTTGAAGAATGTAAACTCTATACGTTATTTGATGCGGATAATTCAGGGGAAAAGTTGAGAAAGCTAACGAAAAGAATTTATTCGGAGGCTGTTCATCTTTTCATACCTCGAACATATATAGAGGTGGCGAATGCCCCGAAAAAAGTATTGGCTAACCTTTTAAGCGATGCCAAATTCTCTGTGCATAAGCAATATTTATCTTCATCACTGGAAATATAAAAGAGTGGTTTAATGCCGAAACAAAAGAAATAGGATGATGATTATGAAAGAATGGACAATTGAAAATTGGAAGCAACAACAGGAAGAACATTCTTTAGTTGCTTTTTATCTATATACGCCGATGTGTGGAACATGTGCTGTTGCCTCGAAAATGATGGATGTAATTGAAAATCTATTGCCTGAGTTGCCGGTAGGAAAAGCAAATATTAATTTCTTGGAAAATTTAGCGATGGACTATCAAATTGAAAGTGTCCCGTGTTTATTAATTAGTGATAATGGAAATGTCGAAAAAGTGTACGCCTTCCAATCTGTACCATTCCTATATGAAAAGCTGAAAAAAAGTAGTTGACGCATATAGAACTGACATGGTAAAGTAACATCCATAATCTTAAAACTTAATATCGTAACTCTTATGAAGAGCGGTGGAGGGAAGTGCCCTATGAAACCCGGCAACCATCACATTTATGTGAAAAGGTGCCAAGTCACGCGAAGTGGATACTTTGGAAGATAAGAGAACGGTTAACGTAAACTTGTAAATTTACGTCCCCTTCTACTTGTCTTGGTAGAAGGGTTTTTTGTTTGCTAGATTTTTAATGTAGCATCCCAAAGCAGGCTGCTTTTTAAGATTACATAGTTTAGGTTGCTAACAGACGTAGAGTAAGGAGTCATATTGATGATTGAACTTAAAGACATATCTAAAATATATAGAACAAAAAATGGAGAGATAACAGCCGTAAAAGATGTTAATTTATCCATTAACAAAGGTGAAATATTTGGAATAATCGGTTATAGCGGTGCTGGAAAAAGTACTATGATTCGTTTATTGAATGGATTGGAAAAACCTTCCTCAGGTACAGTAGAAGTAAATGGTCAAAAGATTTCATCCATTTCAGGAACACAGCTTCGTCAGGCGCGACAAAAAATCAGTATGATCTTCCAGCATTTCAATTTATTATGGTCGCGCACAGTTGCAGATAACATTGCCTTTCCTCTAGAAATTGCTGGCGTACCGAAAGCAGAGCGGGCAAAGCGAGTAAAGGAATTAATCGATTTAGTTGGATTGTCGGGTCGCGAAAATGCGTATCCATCACAGTTATCTGGCGGTCAAAAGCAGCGTGTCGGGATTGCAAGAGCTCTCGCAAATAACCCGGAAGTATTATTATGTGATGAAGCGACAAGCGCACTTGATCCAGAAACAACGGATGCCATTTTAGAATTGTTGCTCGATATCAATAAGCGTCTTGGGCTCACAATTGTTCTGATTACACATGAAATGCATGTCATTCGCAAAATTTGTCGACGTGTGGCGGTAATGGAGGCTGGACGAGTTGTGGAAACTGGGGATGTGCTACAAGTGTTCCAAAATCCACAAGCTGAAATCACTAAAAATTTCGTAATGCAAGTATCAGGAACAAAAGAATCGAAAGAGTCGATCGAACAAATCCTTGTCAACTATCCTACCGGAAAAATTGTCAAGCTTACTTTTATAGGCAATAAAACCGAACAACCAGTCATTTCCCAAATTATTAAAGATTTTGATGTAGAAGTGAATATTGTTCACGGTAATATTACACAAACTACGAGTGGACCTTATGGAACATTAATTGTACAAATAGATGGCAAACCAAATCAGGTTGAAGAAGCATTTAAGCTTTTAGCAACAAGAGAAATTCAAGCGGAGGTGATTGACCATGTTTAATCAATTATTTCCGAACGTTGATTGGGTCAAGATGTGGGAGGCTACATACGACACGTTATATATGACGGTTATTTCAACAGGAGTAACATTTGTACTGGGACTAGTTATTGGGATTGTATTGTTTTTGACAAGTCCGCACCAAATTTGGGCAAATAAAATTGTCAATTTCTTAACAGGCTCGCTTGTGAATATATTCCGATCGATTCCATTTATCATTCTAATTATCTTATTAATTCCGTTTACGAAGTATTTACTGGGAACAATTCGTGGAGTTAATGCGGCACTGCCGGCTCTAATCATTGGTTCAGCACCGTTTTATGCGCGAATGGTTTTAATTGCATTAAGAGAAATTGATAAAGGTGTTATTGAAGCAGCCCGTTCCATGGGAGCAAAAACGTCAACAATTATATGGAAAGTATTGATTCCGGAATCATTTCCGGCATTGCTTTCAGGGATTACGGTAACAGCCGTAACATTAGTAGGTTATACAGCTATGGCCGGAATTATCGGTGCTGGCGGATTAGGGAACTTGGCATATCTGGAAGGGTTCCAAAGAAGCCGTGAAGATGTGACGATTTTAGCGACAATTTTCATTTTAATCATTGTTTTTATTCTTCAATGGATTGGCGATGCGATTACTGCAAAAACTGATAAAAGATAATTGAAATGTTTGTGGCTGTTGCCATTCACATATAAAAAATACAAAAGGAGCAAAATCACAATGAAGAAATTCTTATCATTCTTATTCTTATCGGTTGTGGTACTTGCTTTAGCGGCTTGCGGTACTGCTAAAGAAGAAACTACTTCAACAAACAATGCTGCTGATGGAGACTCAGCATCAGAAGAAAAAACTACATTAAAAATTGGTGCATCCCATACACCTCATGCGGTTATTTTAGAAGAAGCAAAAGATATTTTAGCTGAAGAAGGCATTGAGTTAGAAATCTTGGAATATCAAGATTATATTTTGCCGAATGAAGATTTAGCAAATGGAGATATTGATGCGAACTACTTCCAGCATATTCCTTACTTAGAGCAAAAGGTTGCTGAAGAAGGGTATGATCTTGTTAATGCAGGCGGTATTCATATCGAGCCAATCGGAATCTACTCTAAAAAATATAAATCATTAGATGAGCTGCCGGATGGAGCAACAATTTTAATTTCAAGCTCAATTCCTGACCATGGCCGTATCTTATCTTTATTGGAAAATAAAGGGCTAATCAAGTTAGCAGAAGGCATTGATAAAACGAAAGCAACAATCGAGGATATTGTCGAGAATCCTAAAAACTTGAAAATCGAGCCGAGTGATGCACCTGAAATGATGGTTACTTATTATGAAAATGATGAAGGCGATGCTGTCGTAATCAACTCAAACTTTGCAATCGATGCAGGCATTAATCCAATTGAAGATTCAATTGCGATTGAGGGATCTGAATCTCCATACGTTAACGTTATTGCGGTACGTGCTGAAGATAAAGATAGCGAAGTGATTAATCGATTAGTAGAAGTATTGCGTTCAGACGAAATCCAACAATTCATCATGGATGAGTGGGGCGGCGCTGTAGTACCAGTAAACGAATAATATTTAACGGTGAGGGAAAGCGGAAAGCAACAACCCCTCACCGTTTTATTTTTGCGAATTATATTTTCTGAATATCCTAATTGTATATGTACCTGGTACGTAAACAATTCCACTACAAAAAATGCCCAGAGCATAGATTACTTTTGCTCTGGGCATTCACTTTTTATAAAAATTGATTCAATCTGGAGAAGAAGGTATCAATAAATTTCAAAAATACTTGCTCGGATGGGCCGAGTTCTCGGTTAGTTGGATAAATTACGCCTACTGTTCTTGTGATGGCCGGATTTTCGATTACCTTTTTTACAGTAAACCGTGGAGTAGAGTCATAAAGAGAGCTTTCAGGAAGCAAAGTAATTCCTATGCCTGCAGAAACAAGCCCTTTTAAAGCATCCATATCTTCGCCTACAGATGTTACATTCGGTGCAAAGCCCGCAGCTTTACATGCATCTACCACTACTTTATTCAAAATAAATCCTTCAGGGAAAAGCACAAAATTTTCTTTTCGCAAATCACCCAGCACAATTCGATTTGCATTCACTAAATGATGATTGGCTGGCAGTAAGACATGAATTTTCTCACTGAAAAGAATGTTTGATTGTATGATTTCGTCGCTTGGTGGAACTGGACCTAAAAAGGCAAGGTTGAGCTCGCGGTTCTTTACAGCCTCGATTAGGTAGCGGTAGGAACCTTGGCGCAAATGAAAAAGAACATCCGGATATTCTTTTTTAAAGGCGGAAATGACAGTTGGTAATACGTAACTAGCAAGACTTGTAGGGAAGCCGATTTTAATGGTTCCTTTGGCAGGGTCTAAATACTCTTCTACTTGTTTGACTGCAAAATCGATTGCCTTCAATGCGGTAACAGTATGCTCTAAAAAGATTTTACCAATCGGTGTCAGCTTCACATTTCGGCCAACTCGTTCAAAAAGTGGTGTGCCAAGTTCATCCTCAAGGTTTGCGATTTGTCGACTAACAGCTGACTGAGCGACATGCAGATGTTCGGCTGCTTCAGAAATATGTTCTCTTTCAGCTACCTCAACGAAGTACCGCAATTGCCGTAATTCCAACGTTTTCACCCCATTTATCTAAATATTAGATTAATTCTATCCAAAGTATATATTGTTTATATTATTCTAAAAACTTTACAATGTAAATAAGGTATTTACGAAGATTTGGGGGGATTTACATGACTTTTCACCAGTTTCCGAAAGCACAAGGGCTATATTCGCCTAGTTTTGAGCATGACGCTTGTGGAATCGGTTTTTATGCAAATATTAAGGGACACGCTTCACATGAGATTGTAAAAAACGGACTTGAAATGTTATGTCGCCTAGATCACCGAGCAGGACGCGGTGGTGATGGTAGAACAGGCGATGGCGCAGGATTAATGGTACAAATTCCGGATGCATTTTTCAAATTGAACTGCCCGGAGTTAAGCTTGCCGGAAAAAGGTGAGTATGGAGTAGGGCAGCTGTTTTTCACAGAGGATGTTAGAGAGAGAGAATCCATCGAAAATAAAATTAACGAATTCATCGAGCAGGAAGGCCAAACTTTAATTGGCTGGAGAACTGCCCCTACAAATAAAGAGATATTAAGCGATATTGCGAAATCAACAGCACCTGTTGTTCGCCAAGTGTTTATTAAGGGAGAAAATGTTGAAGATTCTTTAGCATTTGAACGTAAATTATATTTAATTCGCAAGCAGGCTGAATTCTGGGCAAAAGAAAATGATATGAAATTTTACTGCCCAAGTATGTCCAGTCAAAAAATGGTGTTTAAAGGCTTGCTGACGCCAGAAGAAGTTAGTGAATTTTATATCGATCTTCAAGACGAAAGCTTTATTTCAGCGTTTGCAATTGTTCACTCTAGATACTCAACGAATACATTCCCGAGCTGGGAGCGTGCACATCCAAACCGTTATATCGTTCATAATGGTGAAATTAACACATTGCGCGGCAATATTAACTGGATGACTGCCCGTGAGCAGCGCTTCGTTTCTGAAGCATTTGGAGAAGACTTGAAGAAATTATTGCCTATCGTTGATAACACAGGTTCTGACTCATCAATGTTAGATAATGCCTTCGAATTCTTCGTGCTAGCTGGTCGTACGCCAGCCCATACAGCGATGATGCTAATTCCAGAACCATGGACTGAAAACCCTCACATCTCAGAGGAGAAAAAAGCATTTTACGCTTATCACGCAAGTATGATGGAGCCATGGGATGGACCAACTGCAATTTGTTTCACAGATGGTAAACAAATCGGTTCGATTTTAGACCGCAACGGATTGCGTCCGGCACGCTACTATGTAACAAAGGATGATATGATCGTCTTTTCTTCAGAAGTGGGTGTTGTAGATATTGAGGAGGAAAATGTTCTTTATAAAGAACGTTTAAGCCCAGGCCGCATGCTATTAATCGATTTAGAACAAGGGAAAATTGTATCTGATGAAGAATTGAAAAGCGAAATGGCAAAAGCTCAGCCTTACGCAAAATGGTTAGAAGAGAATTTAGTAACAGTTGAAGCTGACGAAGAAACGCCAAAAGAGGTTGATGAGTTGGCGGTACGTCAAAAATCCTTTGGCTATACATTCGAAGATATTCAAAAGTATATCGTTCCAGTTGCTGAAAGTGGAAAAGACCCGATTGGTTCAATGGGGAATGATACACCTTTGGCAGTGCTGTCAGACCGTCCACAATCACTTTTTAATTACTTTAAACAATTATTTGCACAGGTTACAAACCCGCCTATTGATTCAATTCGTGAGCATATTGTAACTTCAACGATGACTTTACTTGGAGCTGAAGGGAATTTATTGCATCCCAATGCAGAAAATGCGCGCCGTATCTTCTTGGAAACTCCTATTTTAACAGATGGTGAGTTAAACGAAATAACAAGCATTACAAATAAACATTTCCAACATGCGGTACTGACTCTTCAGTTCGAAAATTCATTAGAAAATGAGTTGCAGCGTTTATTCGACGAAGCAGAGGCAGCAATAGCAAAAGGAATTACTTTATTAGTACTGTCAGATGAATTAGATGATGTAAATACACCAACTATTCCAGTATTGCTGGCAGTTAGCAGCTTGCATCAATATTTAGTTCGCACAGGTAAACGTACTCTCGTAAGTTTGATCGCAAATAGCGGGGAAGCTCGTGAAGTACACCATTTTGCTGCATTAGTTGGTTTTGGTGCAGATGCGATCAATCCATACCTTGCTTTTGCTTCCATTCAAGAAGCAATTGATGCTGGACATCTAACAATCAGCTATCAAGCTGCTGTGAAAAAGTATCGTAAAGGCATTGCAGATGGTGTTGTAAAAGTAATGTCCAAAATGGGGATTTCTACTGTTCAATCGTATCGCGGCGCTCAAATTTTTGAGGCTGTCGGCATTAGTAAAGAAGTAGTGGATCGCTACTTCACAGGTACTGCTTCTCAAATTGACGGCATCGATTTAGAAACGATTGGTGAAGAAGCAAAACGCCGTCATAAGCTAGCACTAGAATCTAAGAATAACTTATTAGAGTCTGGAAGCGATTTCCAATGGCGTGCAAATGGTGAACACCATGCATTTAACCCTAAAACGATTCATACTCTGCAAACGGCTACTAGAAGAAATGATTATGGTTTATATAGAATGTATGCTGAAATGGCAAATGAAGAACAAATTGGGTTCTTACGTAACATGTTTGAATTCAAATCTACGAATCAATCAATTCCGATTGAGGATGTAGAATCGGTTGACTCAATCGTAAAACGATTCAAAACAGGAGCAATGTCCTTTGGTTCGATTTCAAAAGAAGCCCATGAAACATTAGCAATCGCAATGAATCGCATCGGTGGCCGCTCGAATTCCGGTGAAGGCGGAGAAGATGCTGCTCGTTTTGAAATCGATAATAATGGTGATAACCGAGGCAGTGCCATCAAGCAGATTGCTTCAGGCCGTTTCGGTGTGAAATCTCATTACTTAGTAAATGCAAAAGAATTGCAAATTAAAATGGCACAAGGTGCAAAACCAGGTGAAGGTGGTCAATTGCCAGGGAACAAAGTGTATCCATGGGTAGCAGATGTTCGTGGTTCAACGCCGGGTGTAGGGTTAATTTCACCACCGCCTCACCATGATATCTACTCGATTGAAGACTTGGCAGAGCTTATTTACGATTTAAAAAATGCCAACCGCGATGCTCGAATTTCTGTAAAACTAGTAGCAAAAGCCGGTGTCGGCACAATCGCAGCAGGTGTTGCAAAAGGTGGAGCGGATGTCATTGTCATCTCTGGATATGATGGAGGTACTGGGGCATCACCGAAAACATCTATTAAGCACACTGGATTGCCATGGGAGCTTGGATTAGCTGAGGCACACCAAACATTAATGTTAAATGGCTTGCGCGAGCGTGTAACATTAGAAACTGATGGCAAGCTGATGACAGGTAAGGATGTTGTAATGGCAGCGCTGCTTGGAGCAGAAGAGTACGGCTTTGCAACTGCGCCATTAATCGTTCTTGGATGTATCATGATGCGTGCATGTCATTTAGATACTTGTCCGGTAGGGGTAGCTACTCAAAATCCAGAATTGCGTGCTAAATTTATGGGGAACGCAGATCATATCGTAAACTTCATGTACTTTATTGCAGAAGAAATGCGTGAATACATGGCGAAATTAGGATTCCGCACTGTTGATGAAATGGTTGGACGTACGGATGTCCTGCAAATTAGCGAACGTGCAAAATCTCACTGGAAAGCAGGCCAGCTTGATCTTTCAACGCTGCTTTACCAAGTTCAAGGTACACGCACGAAACAAACAAATCAAGATCTGCGTATTGACGAAACATTTGATATTCGCGAGCTTCTTCCTAAAGTAGAAAAAAGCATCGAAGAAAAAGAATCTATTGAACTCGAATACGCTATTAAAAATACAGATCGTGTTGTCGGAACAATTATCGGAAGTGAAATTTCGAAAAAATACGGCGAAAATGGGCTGAAAGATGAAACGATCAAGTTAAACTTTACTGGCCATGCGGGTCAAAGTTTTGGTGCATTTGTACCAAAAGGGATGTCCCTATCATGTATCGGTGATGTAAATGACTACTTCGGAAAAGGGTTATCGGGCGGTAAATTAGTAGCTATTGCACCTATTAAGGGTGCGCAAGAGACAAACGTTATTGCTGGTAACGTTTGTCTATATGGAGCTACAAGCGGTACTGCTTATATCAATGGTCGTGCTGGTGAACGTTTTGCAGTTCGCAACAGTGGTGCCAATGTTGTAGTTGAAGGAATTGGTGACCACGGCTGTGAATATATGACTGGCGGGCGTGTTGTGATTTTGGGTGATGTAGGGAAAAACTTCGCTGCAGGTATGAGCGGCGGTATTGCCTATGTACTGCCAACAGATGAAGCGAAATTTAAAGAACAAAGCAATACAGAAATGATTGAATTTGAACGTTTGGAAGATAAAAATGAAATCGAAGCTGTACGTTCCATGATTATTAAACACCTGGAACATACTGAAAGTACGATCGCATTAGATATTTTAGCGAAATGGGATAAATTCGTATCGAAGTTTGTGAAGGTTGTACCAACGGATTATAAAGCAATGATAGACAAAATCAGCTATCACAAATTCCAAGGTTTAAATGAGGAAACTGCTGCAATGCAAGCATTTGTAGAAGCAACTGGCGCTAAAGAATTAGCGATTTCCAAATAAGAGGGGGTTCTAGAATGGGGAAACCAACAGGATTTATGGAATATAAGCGAGCAAAAACGAAAGAGCAGCCTCCACTAGAGCGTATTTCGAATTGGAATGAATATGCTGTTAGGCTGCCAGATGAGACATTACAAGAGCAAGGCGCAAGATGCATGGATTGCGGTACACCATTTTGCCATATGGGGGTAGAAATCCGCGGTGCAGCTGCAGGCTGTCCAATCCAAAATGTTATTCCTGAATGGAACGATTTAGTTTACAAGGGAAAATGGAGGGAAGCTTTAAATCGTCTGCATATGACGAATAACTTCCCGGAATTCACGGGGCGCGTTTGTCCAGCGCCTTGTGAAGGCTCTTGTACATTAGGAATTACTGATCCGGCAGTAGCCATCAAATCAATTGAACGTTCTATCATTGATAAGGGCTTTGAAAATAATTGGATTCTTCCACGTATCCCAAGAACACGCACTGGCCGGAGAATTGCTGTTGTAGGTTCTGGGCCAGCAGGATTAGCAGCTGCAGACGAGTTAAACCAACTTGGCCACAGTGTTACAGTATATGAGCGCGCGGATCGTCCAGGCGGTTTATTAATGTACGGTATTCCTAACATGAAGCTTGAAAAAGAAGTAATTGAACGCCGTGTCAACTTGCTTCGTCAAGAAGGAATCGATTTTGTATTAAGTACTGAAATTGGAAAAGATATTACAGCTGAAGAATTAAAAGCACAGTATGATGCTGTGATTCTTTGCATCGGTGCCCAAAAACAGCGTGTCCTTCATTTAGAAGGCAGTGATGCAGAGGGTGTTCATCTAGCGATGGATTACTTAACTGGTGTCACTCAAAGCTTGCTGGATTCAAATTTTAAAGATGGCAAAGCATTGGATGTTGCAGGTAAGGATGTTATTGTTATCGGTGGCGGAGATACAGGTGCTGACTGTGTAGCAACTGCTATTCGCCAAAAAGCTCGCTCTGTTCATCAATTTGGCAAGCATCCAGAGCTGCCGAAATCTCGTCAAGAAGATCGTCCTTGGCCACAAGATCCTAATGTGTATAAACTTGATTATGCATATGAAGAGGTAGAGGCAGCAAAAGGACGCGACCCACGCGAATATTGTATCCAAACGAAGGAAATCGTGAAGGATAAATTGGGACGGGTAAAAGAGCTTCATACAATCCAAATGGAAAAGATATTAGGAGACGATGGTTTCTACTTCTTTAAAGAGATTCCAGGCACTGAAAAAATATGGCCGGCACAGGCTGTATTTGTTGCCATTGGGTTTGAAGGGGTAGAAAAATCAGTGCCGGAGCAATTCGGTGTAACGATTTCAAACAACAAAATTCGTGCTTCCATTAAAGATTTTGAAACGAATGTACTTGGCGTGTTTGCAGCAGGTGATGCAAGACGCGGCCAAAGTTTAGTTGTATGGGCAATTAAAGAAGGTCGTGCTGTTGCAGCAAACGTGGATGAATTCTTAAATGCTAAAGTGAATGCGTAATAAATAAAGTGATTTCCGAGCTTTTCAAAAGTCTCGGGAATCGCTTTTTATTTGGCTGAAATGTATAATGTTTTTTTATGGACTTATCAAAAACTGATGCATCCACTAGAAGACAAACCAGCAGCAAAGTTTTATTAATTAAAAACGGATATTTTTATAATATAATTTCTTTCGGGAATGTATAAGAAGGGAATATATATTGGTAAACTATTCTCGGAGCTTAAAACGAATTTGAAATTATATTGTCGAACATTATCGGTGAAATAAATTCTCAATTAGAGTGCATTTATTGAAAATGAATTCTTCAACTTTTCCTCAAACTTACTTTCCTCCAAAACTATAAAAATGTGTAAAACCTCAATATTTAAATGGTTTAAGTTGAAATATAAGTTTTTCGAATAAATGTTTTGCATGGTTTCATGATTTCGGTTAAGATTAGAATGATAATAAATTAGAAATGGTTCTACCATTCGATGCACAACTACGGAGGTAATATAATGTCAACTTTAGTAATTAAAGATCTTCACGTATCAATCGAAGACAAAGAGATTTTAAAAGGTCTTAACCTTACAATTAATACAAACGAAGTACACGCGATCATGGGTCCTAACGGTACAGGTAAATCTACATTAGCTTCTGCTATTATGGGTCATCCAAAATACGAGGTAACTCAAGGTACAATTGAAATAGATGGTGAAAACGTACTTGAAATGGAAGTTGATGAACGTGCTAAAGCGGGTCTTTTCCTGGCGATGCAATACCCATCAGAAATTTCAGGTGTAACAAATGCTGACTTCATTCGCTCTGCGATTAACGCTCGTCGCGAAGAAGGCGATGAAATTTCTTTAATGAAGTTCATCCGTGAATTAGACAAAACAATGGACTTCCTTGAAATGGACCAAGAAATGGCTCAACGTTACTTAAACGAAGGCTTCTCTGGTGGGGAAAAGAAACGTAATGAAATTCTACAATTAATGATGATCAAACCTAAGTTTGCAATCTTGGATGAAATCGACTCTGGTCTAGATATCGATGCATTAAAAGTTGTTGCTAAAGGGATTAACGAAATGCGCGGTGAAGGATTCGGATGTATCGCGATCACTCACTATCAACGTTTATTAAACTACATCACTCCTGATCACGTACACGTTATGATGCAAGGCCGCGTTGTAAAATCAGGCGGTCCAGAATTAGCACAACGCTTAGAAGCAGAAGGTTATGACTGGATTAAACAAGAATTAGGAATTGAAGATACAGACGCGGTAACAGAAGAAGCATAAAGAGAGAGGACGAATAACATGACAGTTGAAACTAAATTGGCGTTGTCAGCTACAGAAGTAAGCTCGTTCTCGCAAAACAATAATGAACCTGCTTGGTTTGGTTCATTACGTGCTGAAGCAATTGAAAAAGCGACTGAGCTTCCAATGCCAACACCAGACAAAACAAATATTACAAAATGGAACTTCACGGAGTTCCCTCAACATACAGTAGAAAGTGAGACATTTAGCTCACTTGACGAACTTCCTTCAGAAGTAAAAGAAATTATTGATATTGAAGGTCAAGAAAACCTTTATATTCAACGCAATAACACACCTGCTTTCCTTAAGATTTCTGATGAGTTAAAAGAACAAGGTGTGATCTTCACGGATATTTTCACTGCTGTTCGTGAACACAGTGATTTAGTTCAAAAATACTTCATGACAGAAGCTGTTAAAGTGGATGAGCATAAATTAACTGCTTACCATGCTGCTCTAGTTAATGGTGGAGTATTCTTATACGTACCGAAAAATGTTGTGGTTGAAAAACCATTGCAAGTGGTATTCCTAAATGACGACGCGGATGCTTCATTATTCAACCACGTATTAGTAGTGGCTGATACGAACTCAAGCGTAACTTATGTTCAAACTTATGTTTCAACTGTTGAACAATCAAATGGACAAGCGAACTTAATCGAAGAAGTAATCGCATTAGACAATGCACAAGTTGCTTTCGGTTCAGTAGATGTTCTAGCAAAAGGATTTACTACTTATGTAAACCGCCGCGGTCATATTAAACGCGATGCTAAAGTTGATTGGGCTTTAGGTCTAATGAATGATTCAGATACAATTTCTGAAAGCATCACTCATTTAGTTGGCGATGGTTCACTTGCGAATACGAAAACTGTAGTAGTAGGTCGCGGTGACCAAAAACAAAACTTTACTACTGAAATCCGCCACTGGGGTAAAAGCTCTGAAGGCTTCATCTTAAAACATGGTGTTATGAAAGATTCGGCCCAAACGATTTTCAATGGTATCGGCAAAATCGAACATGGTGCGAGCAAGTCAAACGCTGAGCAAGAATCACGTGTATTAATGCTGTCTGAAGGTGCCCGCGGAGATGCAAACCCAATTCTATTAATTGATGAAGATGATGTAATGGCAGGACACGCAGCATCAGTTGGCCGTGTAGATCCACTTCAGCTTTATTACTTAATGAGCCGTGGTCTTTCAAAAGCAGAGGCAGAACGTTTAGTTATTCACGGTTTCCTTGCTCCTGTAGTAACAAGTCTTCCTATCGAAAGCGTTAAAAATCAATTAACGAAAGTTATTGAAGGGAAAGTTCGCTAATGAATGAAATTCGCAAACAATTTCCAGTACTGAATCAAGAAGTAAACGGGCATCCGCTCGTTTACCTTGATAGTGCGGCTACATCCCAAAAGCCCATACAAGTATTAGAAGCTGTAAAAAGTTACTATGAGTTAGATAATTCTAACGTACATCGTGGTGTACATACACTTGGAAATCGTGCGACAGATTCATATGAAGGAGCTCGCGAAAAAATTCGCAAGTTCATTAATGCGAAATCGACAAAAGAAATTATCTATACACGTGGGACAACAACTTCTTTAAATACTGTTGCAGGTGCTTACGGACGCATGAATGTTAAAGAAGGCGATGAAATCGTTATTTCCTATATGGAACACCATTCCAACCTGATTCCATGGCAACAGCTTGCAAAAGAAAAAGGTGCTGTATTAAAGTACTTCGATCTTGAGCAAGATGGCACGATTACACTGGAAACAGTACGTAATACGATTACTGATAAAACAAAAATCGTTGCCATTACAATGGCTTCAAACGTACTAGGAACGATTAATCCGATTAAAGAAATTGCAGAAATTGCACACGAGGCTGGAGCTGTTATCGTAGTAGATGCTGCACAAGCTGCCCCGCATATGTCAATTGATGTACAAGATTTAGACGTTGATTTCTTAGGTTTCTCTGGTCATAAAATGTGTGGTCCAACAGGTATTGGTGTACTTTATGGTAAACAAGCCCTTCTTGAAGACATGGAACCAATTGAATTTGGCGGGGAAATGATTGATTTTGTAGATTTATATGATTCTACTTGGAAAGAACTGCCTTGGAAATTTGAAGGGGGTACACCAAATATTGCCGGTGCTATCGGTTTAGGTGCTGCGATTGATTTCCTAACTGAAATTGGGTTGGACAAAATTGCAGAACACGAATATAGCCTAGTAGAATATGCTATACAAGAGATGGACAAAATTGAAGGTGTATCGATTTACGGACCTCGTGACCCACAAAAACGATGCGGTTTAATCACATTCAACATTGACGGTGTACATCCTCATGATTTAGCAACTGTATTGGATATGAATGGTATTGCTGTCCGCGCTGGCCATCACTGTGCTCAGCCATTAATGAAATGGCTGCAATGTACGGCAACAGCACGTGCAAGCTTCTATATGTATAATACAAAAGAAGATGTTGATCGACTTGTTGAAGGATTGCGCATAGCGAAGGAGTATTTTAACGATGTCTTTTAATAATAATTTAGATCAGCTATACCGCTCAGTCATTATGGATCATTATAAAAAACCGCGTAACAAAGGTTCCCTGGATGGTGACAGTGTTACAATCGACATGAACAACCCTACATGTGGTGACCGTATTCATTTAACATTAAAAATTAACGATGGTATAGTCGAGGATGCTAAATTTGATGGTGAAGGCTGTTCCATTTCAATGTCCTCTGCATCTATGATGACAGAAGTCATTAAAGGCAGGAAATTAGAGGAAGCTCTTGAACTGGCTCAAATTTTTTCAAATATGATGCTGGGGGAAGACTATTCAGATAAATACGATCTTGGTGATGTTGAAGCGCTGCAGGGTGTTTCAAAATTCCCGGCTCGAATCAAATGCGCAACATTGGCTTGGAAAGCGATGGAAAAAGGCGTAAACGAACAAAGATAATTAGTTTGAACGGAGGAGAATAAAATGGCAAAAAAAATGCCTGATATCGGCGATTACAAATACGGCTTCCATGACAAAGACGTATCAGTTTTCCGTTCAAAACGTGGATTAACTGATGAAATCGTACGTGAAATTTCAAAAATGAAAAACGAACCTGAGTGGATGTTAAACTACCGCCTAAAAGCGTTGGAAATCTTCTACACAAAACCAATGCCGCAATGGGGCGGCGACCTTTCAGCTTTAAACTTCGATGAAATTACTTATTATGTAAAACCATCTGAAGCAACTCAAAAATCTTGGGATGAAGTACCGGAAGAAATCAAAGCTACATTTGATAAATTAGGTATTCCTGAAGCTGAACAAAAATACTTAGCTGGTGTATCTGCACAGTACGAATCTGAAGTAGTTTACCACAATATGAAAAAAGATCTTGAAGATCTAGGAATCGTGTTCAAAGATACTGATTCTGCTTTACGTGAAAACGAAGATATCTTCAAAAAATACTGGGGTACTGTCATTCCATCTTCAGACAACAAATTTGCTGCACTTAACTCAGCTGTTTGGTCTGGTGGATCATTCATCTACGTACCGCCTGGTGTTAAATTAGACACACCATTACAAGCGTACTTCCGTATTAACTCTGAAAACATGGGTCAATTCGAACGCACATTAATTATTGTTGATGAAGGTTCAAGTGTACACTACGTAGAAGGATGTACAGCTCCTGTATACACTACTAACTCACTTCACTCAGCAGTAGTAGAAATCATTGTTAAAAAAGATGCATACTGCCGTTACACTACAATCCAAAACTGGGCGAACAATGTATATAACCTAGTAACAAAACGTACTGTTGTTGAAGAAAACGGTACAATGGAATGGATTGATGGCAACATCGGTTCTAAATTAACAATGAAATACCCTGCATGTATCCTAAAAGGTGAAGGTGCACGTGGTATGACCCTTTCTATCGCAATCGCAGGTAAAGGGCAACACCAAGATGCGGGTGCCAAAATGATTCACTTAGCACCAAACACATCTTCAACAATCGTATCGAAATCGATTTCGAAACAAGGCGGTAAAGTAACTTACCGCGGTATCGTTCGCTTTGGTAAAAAAGCAACTGGTGCGCGTTCTAACATCGAATGTGATACTTTAATCTTAGATAACGAATCAACATCAGATACAATTCCTTATAACGAAATCTTAAATGATAACGTATCTTTAGAGCACGAAGCAAAAGTATCTAAAGTATCTGAGGAACAATTATTCTACCTAATGAGCCGTGGTATTTCTGAAGCAGAAGCAACAGAAATGATCGTAATGGGCTTCATCGAGCCATTCACTAAAGAATTGCCAATGGAATACGCAGTAGAAATGAACCGACTAATCAAGTTCGAGATGGAAGGTTCAATCGGATAAATAGCGAGAAACCCTTGCTGCGGCAAGGGTTTTTCTTTGTTAATGCGTCTGTCGTCCAGATTTTTTGCCATTTAAAATTTATGTATTTATGAATAGGAAAGGGTGGACTTTTACAGTTCACTCTTTTCTATTTTTTGGTAATATTATGGTAAATATACTTAAGGGAGAATTGTCATGATAATAATGATAAATGGAGCCTTTGGTGTGGGGAAAACAACCATTGCGAATGAGCTTCAAAAAGAGCTGAAAAATAGTATGATTTATGATCCTGAAGAAATTGGTTATATGTTAAGATCTGTTATTCCAGAAGAAATCAAAAGACAGGAAGCAAAGACAGGTGACTTTCAAGATTTGCACTTATGGAAGGATTTAACGGTAGATGTGGCAAAAAGCATCATAAAAAAATATAAAATTAATCTTATTGTACCAATGACCATCCGAAAATCCGAGTACTTACAATATGTACGTGAGGGGTTTAAAAGTATAGATGACCAAACCTATCACTTTTGTTTAACCGCAAGTAAGGAAACAATTTATGAAAGGCTAAGGAAACGAGGCGAGGCAGAAGGCAATTGGTGCTTTTTGCAAACTGACAAATGTTTGGCAGCCTATGAAGAATATAACTTTGGAGAATATATCGATACAGAAAAGGTTGGTATTCCAGATATTATCGAAGCCATAAAACAAAGGCTGAATCTTTAATTAGAAAAGGGTTTCCAAGACATTTATTTGCTTGAAACCCTTCTTTTTATTATGCTGCGGCTTGCTATTGAGAGATTAAATTTCCTGATGCAATAAATCTTTTAAACTATTCGATTTAGTGCCAAAAGAGATTTCCCATTGGACAACTTTGCCGGTGTTTTCTACTTTATAGGCATAGATGATATTGGGTTCATTGGCGAAGGTGATTTCGACTTTGTCGGCACGTCGCTTTCTCCCTTCTTCCAATTGATCAACTACGATCCATTGTTCACCGGGATAACGATTTTTGAGATGTTCATTGACAATTTCAATTGATTCTGCATATTGTTTTTCTAGATGATTGCCCCGTATTACAAAGAAAACACCATATCCTATTAATACTGCTATCGCAATTCCAATAATCATTTTCTTCTTTGTGATCACGATCAAGCCTATCAATAATACATATAAAATAAAACCAATGAAGAAACGTTCGATCGCATAGTCTCCCATAGTTGTACCTCTTTAGATTTTTATTCGATTATACCATTTAATGTAAATTTTTGAAATCTACTTATCATTCAACCCCTTGCCTGCAAGTATTTGAGGTATACATTTTTCGATTCTGGACTCCCGAGTTTTCGATTGCTTCGGTGTAGAGAAATGCAGCAGGTAGGCTCTTTGGCGACCTGGTGTTAAATCTTCAAATGCCGTTTTTAACTCAGGCATTTCCTCTAATTTTTTTTCAAATTCTTCCGCCATCGGGAATTCTGTTGTCTTTTTGAATTCGATTTCCAGGCCGGATTTTTCAACTTCAATTGCTTGATGAATATATTCTTTTATCGTCTCTTCCGATTCAATTATTTGCTCTAGATGGGTGAACCGAATTTGGCGTGCTGCTTGTACATTTTCTGTTTGTTGGATTAGAATGCCATGGGGATCCTTTAATAAAGCCCCTTTGTGGAAAAGAAGGGCACAATATTCTTTAAATCCGTGGATCAACACGATATTTTTCTTTTCAAATGTGTAGCATGGATGCATCCACTTAAATTCCTCGGTAAGCTCATTACCACAGTCAAGAATGATGCTTCTTAATTTTTCATATGCTTCCTTCCACTGTGAAGGTCTATTTAAAAATTCCTCAACTTTTGGGTTGCTTTTAATCATCCAGGAACACCTCTCATAAAATTAATCTGCCACACTTTGGCGTTTACTTTAATATACATTATCAAAAGACTTACTTCTACTTTCAAAAAAATAGTAGAACCGGATTCTGCTTAAGACTTTCAAAATAATCCTTAGCCGCTACAGATTAGAACTCCATTGTTCACTTATGTTATATTGTATAAAACTGGAATGTTTATATTTAGAAAGTAGGTGTTATGGATGCAGTTGACCATACGGGGAATAGGACAAGATGTGCAAATGCTTTCTTATTTATTGGCAAAAAATCCATCCAATCTTTATGAAAGAAGCGTAAACGGCCATTTAGTCAGAGGATTTTTCAGCCAATTTACTGAAAATGAAGTGGAAGTTACATTTTTTGTGACACCTGATTCCATTGAGCTCTCAAGGAATAATTCAAAAGTCTATGATATTACTTCCTATATAAATGACCGTGAATTTGCAGCGAGCAGTATCTTCTGTACACTTTTAAGAACAGCTCTTGGGACGGCACTTAATGGAAAGCCGAAAGAAGAATATGAGCCTTGGGTGAATCATTCTTTCAATTTGGAGTTTTCCTTTGGGCCTGTAGCTTCTCAATTATCTGATCAGGAGATGCTCGATTTATTCCAGCCATTAGGCTTCAAAGTTGAAATTACTTATGGCGAAATGGATTATAAGATGGATTTTAAAACAGAAAGTACTGCAAGATATATTACCCTGAAGGGCTCGACTACTCTTCAGATGGGGCTTCGGCAATTATTTGTATTAATCCCGGTATTAGATAACTATAAACATTATTATATCGACGAAAAAGAAGTCGAGAAGATTGAACGATACGGCGAGGGCTGGCTGGATCACCATCCCAAAAGAGAGTTCATATTCAGGCAAGCACTGCGATTTGAAGAGCTCTATAGCCAGATTGAACCTCAAGAACCACAGGCTATAAAAACAGAACCGAAAATTAGATTAAATGAACTGCGTTACGATAAAATAATCGAAAAAATTAATCAATTCAATTACAAAGAAAGCATTGTAGACCTTGGTTCGGGTGAAGGAAAGCTAGCCGAGAGATTAGGTTTTATAAGTGGAGTGAAGGAAATATTAGCGGTCGAACCATCTCAATCTGCCAGCCTTAAAGCGCTTAGACGTTTTGAAAAAGTAGAACCAAAACCGGATTTCATCATGCCGAAACAAATTCTAGGTTCTCTTTTTTACTATGATGAACGATTAAAAAATAAGGATATAATCATTCTCTGTGAAGTCATTGAACATATCGATGAGTACCGTTTACCTAAAATTATGCAGACAATCTTGCAGGATTACAGACCAAAGCTTTTACTAATCACGACACCGAACCAGGAGTATAACAAAGTATATGGAATGGGTGAAGGGTACCGACATCCAGATCACCGGTTTGAGTGGACAAGAGAAGAATTTGTGCAGTGGTGTCAAATGCAGAACGAAAATCAAGACTATGAGCTAACATTTGATGGGATAGGGGATGAAGACAAGATTCACGGTTTCCCTACTCAAATGTGTTTGTGCACAAGGAAGGAGTTGTAAAAATGGATATTACGCTGCCATATGCAGGTATTGTATTGCTTGTAGGTCCATCAAATAGTGGGAAATCCTCCTTTCTAAAACAACAAATAGAGAAGGGCCAGATTCTTCCCTCCGAAGTCCTAAGCTCAGATGATTATAGAGTGATGGTAGGAGATGTTGATTTTATCGACTGGACACATAGATGGAAAGACGTGTCCGAGGCTTTATATGATGACTATCAAAAAATATCCGCAGAAGCCTTTGCCTTAATGGATGCGGCAATCGAGGCGAGATGCAGATTAAATAAACTTACATTTGTAGATGCCACCCATTTATATCCCGATGACCGAAAAAAGTATATCGAAATTGCCAAAAAACATCATGTACCAATCATGTCTCTTGTATTGGATGTAGACCAGGAAGCTTTACTGCATAGAGATCAAACCCGTGAAAATCCTCGGGGAAGCAAACGAATCAAGCAGCAGTACCAAGTATTTAAAAGAGAAAAGCGGTTTATCAAAAAAGAAGGGTATTTAGCGACCTATATTATATCGGATATCAATGACATCGAAGTCATTAGAAAAACAAGCAATTCCTTGTATCTAGAGGTAGGCGATGGAATCGATATTATTGGGGATATCCATGGCTGTTATGAAGAAATGGTTCAGCTTCTAGAGAAGTTAGGGTACGAGAAAAATACACAAAATCATTACATTCACCCGGAAGGAAGACGATTTTTATCACTCGGGGATATTATGAGCCGTGGTCCAGAATCGTTAAAAACAATGGAATTTTTCTTGCGCCATGTGGAAGAGAATCTGGCTTATATGATCGATAGCAATCATGGCTGGAAAATTGCTCGTTGGCTCGATGGGAAAAATGTGATCTTAAATCACGGGGACGAACTTGTGGAAGAAGAGTTGGAGCGAGTTCTAGATAAGGAAAATACCGATTTATTAAAACAAGAACTGAAAAATTTCCTTCTTAAGGCTCCATCACATTATGTCCTTACAAAAAAAGGAGTGCCGACATTGGTATGTACCCATGCGGGAATAAAAGATGAATTTATTGGAAAGCAATCCTA
The DNA here is from genome assembly GCA_030027265.1 of Lysinibacillus fusiformis. Taxonomy (GTDB): domain Bacteria; phylum Bacillota; class Bacilli; order Bacillales_A; family Planococcaceae; genus Ureibacillus; species Ureibacillus fusiformis_A. The sequence continues at coordinate 43,826 of JASENG010000018.1, forward strand.
TGACATCAGTGATTTCTGTCGTTATGGCGATAATGATGGGCTTGATGAAACAGGCAGATCGGTTCGCAAGGATTGGACAATTCATCACAAAACGAGCACTTTAATTGTTTGGGGGCATGATCCTAAGCCAAAGCCACTAGTTATCAATAATACAATTAATATCGACCAAGGAGCTGTTTTTGGAGGAGAGCTGACAGCATTCCGTTATCCAGAGAAAGAATTTGTGGGTGTTAAATCAAAGCACGATTACTCGGGCGGCAAAAATAACCCTTTAATGGAGCTAAAGAAAAAACGGTTAAATCCACCGAACATCGCTAAATTTATCAATGGGTATTCGGTTTTGACGGATGTACTCGGGGTTATTAAAATCCCAAAAGAGTACGCCCTTCCATCTATTGATGCGGTGTCTCACTATACAGTGCCGATTGAAGAGCTGGTTTATATCCCTCCAACGATGAGTCCGACACCAAATCCTTCTGCTTTAGAGAATTACCTAGAACACCCGAAAGAGGCGATTGCGTACTATCGCAAATTGGGAATTGAACGGATGATTGCTGAGAAGAAGCATATGGGCAGTAGAGGAATCTTATATTTATTTAAAGATAAAGAGACCGGACTTAAATATGTCGGTCGGGAAACCCTTGGCGTAATCTACACAAGATCCGGCAGAAGATTCTTTGATAGTGAAACAGAGGACAAAATACTAAGAAGAATTAATGATAGTTTTACTTCAAGCAACTATTTCCATAAACATAATACAGAATTTCTTCTTATGGATGCCGAAATCATGCCCTGGAATCTGAAAGCGAAAGAATTAATTAGCAGTCAATATGCCCATGTAGCTGAAAACGCAATTTTAGATCGCAGCTTGCTTAAAGAAAAAATTGAAAAGGCAGCGGAGAACAATGAAAGTCTAGAAAATTGGCATAAAGTATATAATGAAAAATTAGCCAATGCCCATGTTTTCAAGGAAGTATTCCAAAAATACTGCTGGGATATCAATGAGATTGATCAAATCCAGATTGCGCCTTTCCACGTACTAGCTCATAGCACTGAAACATTCTTTGATAAGCCGCATACATGGCATATGGGGATGAACAAGGAATTTGCATTGATGGACAACCTCTTTGTTGAAACGGAATATATGGTTATTGATGATGCGACCAGTGAAGAAGCAGTCATCAAATGGTGGGAAACAATTACAAGTGACGGCCACGAAGGAATCGTCATAAAGCCGGAGACATTTATTTCAAAATCAAAGGGCAGGCTGATTCAACCCGCTATAAAAGTAAGAGGCCAAAAATATCTCCATATCATATATGGCATGGACTATCTACAGTCGGAAAACCTTGCGAGATTAAAAACCCGCAATATCGGCAAAAAACAAAAGCTTGCTTTAAAGGAATTTTCTTTAGGAGTAGAGGGAATTCAAAGGCTTGTAAATGGGGAATCCATTGAAAGAATTCATGAATGTGTTCTTGGCACCCTTGCCATGGAGGCAGATCCAGTCGACCCAAGATTATAAAGAAATATAGCATAGTTTGTTTCTTAAGTAGCTGATTAATTGAAGAGGCTCGGACAGAAGTGAAAAATTCTATAAATGGTGGAAGAAGCTATATTAAGGGAATTGATACTTTATAAATTGATTGGAGTGGAGGGGCGAGTCGAGCCGTGCCAATGGATGCGCGTCCTTGCAATGGAAATCAATTTTAGTTACATCAAGAAAACAGCATTTTCCTATTTGAGGAAAATGCTGTTTTCGGGTTTTGTCCCACCCTCTTTGTTTAGGAAGAAATTTATTAGGGGTGACTGAGAAATTATCTGAATCTCGAAAAGAAGGGAAGGATTATTATAATTAATGCTATAGCAATAACGGCAATCGATCCAAATTTGTTTTTCTCTTTCCAAAGTTTAAGGGAAAAACCAATTGTGTATATGAAAATAAGGATGATTACTATCCACACAGTTATTAACAAATTAATCCCTCATTTCTTCGAGATTAGGCACATCACTTTGGTTACCAAAATTCCCTATATTAACCTTTACTTCAATGTTTACATCTATTTCTGGATAGGTTTTCATCCAGTCATAGTTTTCAAACTCTTTAATTGTTAGAAATTGCTTTCTTGCCAGTGTCGCCCAGCCAAAAGGTTCACCCTTAAATTCTTCTTGAGTTTTCTTTATTAAAGCATCGAGAGTATCAGAAATTTCTTCTTCAATGCTTTGTTTTAAGCGCTCTCCTTTTTGGCTATCATTTGCATAGTCAACCATACTGTGCTGTGTCAATATATCAAGATAGATGGGAATAGATACATTGATCTTAGGCAACGGATTTTTTAAATCCATTTTCACATCAGTTTTTTCTTTTTTTAGTAGTTTAGCTGTAATTCTATACCGTTCATCAAAAGGATCTTTATAGGTTGCTAAAATGGCACCCATCTCCAATGTGTCATTTAGAAGTACTGTAGCTCGGGTTTCTTCGCCTGTAAGTTTTCCAATCATTTTCCCTTCTTTAAAAACAGCAGAACCCATGAATTGGACTTTATTTGTTTCTTCACCAACTTTCATTTCACCTGCCATAAAAGAATCTTCTTCATTGCTCCTTGAATAATCCGACTTTTCGCTTGTACCATATATGGCTAAATAGAGGCTTGCGTCCGCCTGTGTAGTTCGGTAATATTTCCCTATGTTTGACTCGGAATTTGGAATCATTCCAGCCTCGCTGCCGTATTTTAAAATATAATCATAGTATTTATGAATCCTCGACTCTAACTTAGGACGGTTTTGTTTGAAAAATTTGGTAGTTTCTTCTTTTGTGACGATTACAGGCGTCTTGCGTTTAATTTCTCTTTCTTTCGTAGTATCGTACATCCATCTGATAAAGTTCTTATCTTTTGCAAATTCTTCAGAAACAAGAATAACGCTTAATAGGTTAAATGAAATTTCTTTTGCAATGACCGTATTGGCTTTATTTTTTCCAACAGTTACATCGTTTGTATCGAAGGTAATCATTTCCATTGGCGGTTCATTCGTCATGGCTTCCTTCTTTGAAAACTCTGGATTCCCTAAAAGATAAGTGACTTGAATTTGATTTTCATTACCGCTTTTACTTTTATCTAATCCTATAGCAACGACATAAGCTCTTTCTTCGATAGATGTCTGATCCCAACACCCGCTAAGTAAGGGGATAATGAAAATGAAGAAAAGAATGGGACTTAAATGCTGAAATTTCCTCACTTTTTAAAATCCCCCTTTAGTTTTGCCGTTATCCATAAAAGGATTGGCAACAGTAAAAATACTGGAGCAATCACATTCAAAAATATTATTTTGAGTTTATTCATAGAGAATACTGCTGATTCAGGCATTAATCCTACTAACATGGTTAGGGCAGCTAAAGCTGGTACAACATATTCAAAATGCTTAATTTTAAAAAGCGCACCAAAAAGCAGGGCACTTAAATACAAATAAAAGGAAAATCTGATAAAAGAAGAAACTAACCAAAAAGGGAAAAAAAGTAGTTCTACATTCGTAAGAAATCCAATCTCTATATAACGGATTGTTTCGTGATAAGGGTAATCAAACATTCGAACCCCATAATAGTCGAATAGCATGACATAACCAATCAATGCAAGAACAAACGATAGTATGACGATACTAAAACCGATCCATATCCCTTTATTAAATACAGTACTATTTTTTACATTTGATGCGATAAAACCAAAATACAGAAAATCTGTTAGGAGTGATGAGTGATTATAACTGCCCTTCACTATTTCCCATCCACCTGTTCCTAGAATTGGGAATATATAAGTAAATTCTCCTTGCACAAACGTAACGCTTAATATAATAAGCAAAGAAAGAATCACCCAAAATAGAATTACCCAAGCACTCGAACCGATATATTCTACACCTTTCTTGGCACCATAGGCGGCAACTGCTACCAATACAACATAGATGACAACTACAGGCGTTCTATTAAAGTACATTGTTCCAATAATGTCCGTATATATAGCTGAATTAGAAATATTGGCGAAGACTTGCATAATCCACAAAATAAATAGAAGAACAAATCCTATATATTTTCCAAATAAATGCAGGATAATATCGATTAAATTTTTATCTTTATATAATTTAATTAGTTTTGTTAGAAGCAATATCGGTATTAACGTTATTAGTCCGATAAGCAGTATGCCAATCCAAGCAGCGTTTCCAAAATCTTCATAAAAAGTATGGGGTGTGTCATCAGCCACTTTAGTTCCTACATCCAGTAGGATTAAAGCAAGAAGTTCCTTTAGACCGATTTTCCCCTTTGTACTGTCCATGCTATTCATCTATTGAATTTCCTTCTTCTTTACAATATCTTTTGGTTTTAAGTATCCAGGTCTATATTGTTCATTCTTTAATATTTTTCTAAAAAAAGTGTCTTTTGATGAAATATATTTTGGCGTCATTGGAGCTAAATAAGGAACTCCGAAAGAATAAAGTGAAACGATATAGAATAGGCCGATCGTAAATAAGGCAGTCATTCCATAAAAACCGAAAAAAGCGGCTGCAAAAATAAAGATAAACCTAGCGAGCCGAACAGAAAAGTTTAATTTAATATCACCTATCGCGAAAGAACATAATCCGCTAAGAGCTACAATAATAACTACAAGAGGACTGACAATATTGGCTTCTACCGCTGCTTGTCCAAGTATTAATGCTCCTACAATTCCAATCGTTGGACCAATGGGATTCGGAACACGAAGTCCTCCTTCTCTTATAAGTTCAAATGCTATTTCCATTAGGAGTATTTCTATGATCGAGGGAAAAGGTACAACTTCTCGAGATGCAGACATTGCCAAAAGCAAATCGGTAGGTATCATTTCCACATGATAATTAGTTACAGAAATATAGATTGCAGAAATAAATAAAGTAATCATTAATGCCATGAATCGCAGTAAACGAATAAAATTGCCAAATAGAAAACGCAAATAATGATCTTCGGAATTATGAAAAAAGGACCAAAACGTTGCAGGCAGTATTAATGCATCTGGCGAATTATCCATTAATAAGGCAATATATCCATCTTCTAAATAGGAGGTAGCACGGTCCGGTCTTTCCGTACTTAAAATAGTGGGGAAGATGGATGTATTCTTATCTTCAATATATTCCTCCAGCAGTGAAAGATTTTGTATCGCATTTACATCAATAGAGGTTATTTTAGATTTTACATTTTTCAATAACTCTTCATTTACTAAATCCTTCATATACACGATATACAACACATTTTTTGAGCTTTTTGAAATTGTATAGGATTCAAAAATTAGATTTTCACTTCTGATTTTTTTTCTTAATAAGGAAATATTGTCAATGACATTCTCATTAAAGGCTTCTTTTGGTCCTTTTACGACAACCTCGTTTAAAGGCTTTTCTACACTCCTTCCTTGAAATTTAGTACTGCTAAAAACGTAGGCCTTCGGTTCACCATCGATAAACAGGGCAGTATTTCCATTATTAATATCCTGAAGTATATCCTCATAAATTTCATAAGTATTGATTAATTGGGCAGGGCTTATATTTTCAAGTTTTTTTTCAGAGACACTATTCATAAGCAATGGCCGAATGATGTGTTCTTCTATTTTTTCACTATCGGTAATGCTATTGATATAAATGACAGTAGCTTTTTTATCTAATCCACCAATCGAAAAGTTGCGGATAATAATATCTTTGTTTAAAGGTACTGAATAAAATTGTTTAAAGATTTCAATGGTATCCTCTAAATTGGAGTCAATCGTTTTCTTCTTTAACGCTGTAATTTCTTCCATATATTTCGCAACTCCACTTTTTTCTTAGAATTTCACTGTAAAGAGGAATTTATACGCAATTAACAAAAATGAGTAATGGAATTAGTTTTTTACTTGAGTTGGGAAAAAAAGCCGTTCAATTTGTTGAAAATTAAACTGTGGAATTCATACTCAACCATTTCTTGAAAATAAAACCCACAATTCTTATAAAAATAGTTGACTTTAAATGAGGTGTATTGTAAATTATGTTTAAGGAAATACTTGCCTACTAGTCTACTAGAAGCGAGTAGCGATTCTAAGGATTACAGTTGAATATTCAGAAGTCGACTTATACAGAAAGAGACTCCTATCTACTTAGATAGGGGTCTTTTTGCATATATTAAAAATTTTATGTGGCTTTGAAGGGGGAGTTGAAGTATGGAGCAAACAACATTGAAGGAATTGTCGATAAGGAAAGAACGTTCCATCGATTGGAAGAGGAAATATTTATTCGCTTTAAAATTTGGTGTACCAATTTTCATTTTGATAATATGGGAAGTTTTAAGCCAATTAGGCATGGTCAAGGCTAGGATTTTACCAGCGCCTTCCAGGGTTCTAGACACGTTGTGGAGCCTTTTAGTTAGCGGAGAAATGTTCAACCATATTTTCATCAGTCTTTTACGGATTTTACAAGGTTTTCTAATAGGGGCTTCTTTAGGAATCATTATGGGGATTGCGACTGGCTTGTTTAAACCGATTGATGCAGCGACTACATTTATTATCGGCCTTTTAAGACCAATTCCGAATCTGGCCTGGATACCTATTCTCATTTTATGGTTTGGTATCGGGGAAACTTCTAAAATCATTGTAATTGCGATTGCGAGCTTTTGGCCCGTTTTACTGAATGTAATTGATGCCATCAAAAGAACTGATATTAAACTTTTGGAAGTAGCAAACGTTCTTGAAAAGAATCAAAAAACATTGATATTTCAAGTCATACTTCCATCGTCTTTACCTTCGATCTTTGTTGGATTAAGATCTGGGATGGATTTTGCTTGGCGAAGTGTGGTAGGCGCGGAACTTATTGCAGCTTCAGCAGGTATTGGTTACTTTATGTCCTACTCCCGTGAGATTTCCCAGACAGATTCTATGCTGGCAAGTGTGGTATGTATCGCCGTTATAGGATTTACGATTGACTTTTGTTTGAAAAAATTACAAGCCAAGATCATTAAATGGGATCCGAATTATTTTAAATAAAAGAGGTGGGAATACATGGCAATCTTATCTATTAATCAAGTAAATAAAGAATTTCAAATACCTACTGGAACAGTGAAAGCATTAAATAATATTTCCTTGCAAGTAGAGGAAGGGGAATTTATATGTATTGTCGGAGCAAGCGGTTGTGGAAAAAGTACATTGCTGCGAATTATTGCTGGTTTAGAAAGACAAACAACCGGAACTGTTCTATATGAAAATACGCCAATCACTGAACCTAGTACCGAGCGGGGTGTAATCTTCCAGGAATCGAGATTATTCCCCTGGTTGACAGTAGAAAAAAATATTGAATTTGGTATTTCGAATAGTGTTGATAAATTATCCAAGAAGGAATTGATACGACATTACTTAAACATTGTAGGTCTGCAAGAATTTCGGAAGGCATTTCCACATCAATTATCAGGAGGTATGCAGCAAAGAGTAAGCATTGCTAGGGCATTAATCAATCAACCCAAAATCCTGTTGTTAGATGAGCCCTTTGGTGCCCTGGATGCTTTAACGAAAATGACCATGCAGGATGAAATTCTAAGAATCCGTGAATATCAAAAGTCGACTATGATTCTTGTTACACATGACATTGATGAGGCTGTGTACTTAGCAGACCGGGTAGTAATCATGTCTAGCCGGCCAGGGACTATCCGAAAGGTTTTGAATATTCAATTACCTAGAAACCGAAATCGAAACAGTGCAGATTTTGTATACTATCGAGACATTATTTATCAGCAATTTTTCAAACAGGAAGAGCCGGATTTTAATTATGATATTTAGAAATGGAAGTGATTTTATGAAGAAGTCGTTGTTTATTTTTGTTTTAGCCTTTGTAAGTATATTGGCAGCTTGCGGTAATGGCGATGCAAGTTCAGCTGATGGAGAAAAGAATGGAAAAACTGTCTTGCGTATAGGTTACACGAGTGTGTATTCTATGCTGGGCGTTGCAAAAGAACAAGGGTTTTTAGAAGAAGAGTTCAAGGATGATAACATTGAAATTGAGTATGTACAATTCTTATCTGGTCCACCATTAACTGAATCGATTGCTGGAGGCCATCTGGAATTTGGGCAAGTTGGAGCACAACCGGCAGTCCAATCGGTAGCAAATGGAATCGAGTTATCAGTTGTTGGTGTATATGCATCAGGAGAGGAAGGTCTTGGATTAGTCGTTCCAAAAGATTCGGAGATTACAAGCTTTGCACAACTAAAGGGTAAAAAAGTGGGGGTTACTGCTGGATCGATTGGTCACCGTCTACTAAACGAATATTTAAAAGAAAATAATCTAACCACTGCGGATATTGAACAGATCAATCTGCAGCCAGCAGATTTAAAAGTATCCTTAGAGCAAGGGGATATTGATGCAGCTGTATTATATGAACCTTGGATTTCGACAGTAGAATACGAGAATATCGGAAAACAAATTGATAATGCAGAAGGGTTATTTAATGATTATTCCTATTATGTAGCAGCAAATGAATTTGCAGAAAAACATCCAGATATACTTGAGCGGTTATTAAAAGTGCTACATAAAGCTGAAGAATGGAGCAAAGACAATCCTGAAGAAACAATTGAGAATCTAAATGCTTTCTTTGGTACAGACAAGGAGATTTTAAAACTAGCAGTTCCAAGAAAAGTATATGATATCGAAATTACGGAGGATGTGTATGATTCCCTTCAGGAAACAATCGATGATTTGCTTGAATCCGGCGTTATTCGTGAAGAGGTTGATGTTAAAGAGTTAGTTAATCCATCTTATATTGAAAAAGTAATGAAGGAGGAAGAATAATAATGGCAGAATTAAAACGAGTTGAAAATGTTGAATTAGGTTGGTTTATTCCGGTACGTGGCGATGGCGAATATGTTGGTGTAGAACCCAATCGTCCCGCGACAACAGAGTATTTGATTGAGGTTGCAAAGGCAGCAGAAGAAGCTGGCTATACATTTGCTTTAATACCGACTGGTCGAGGCTGCCTGGACTCATGGGTAGTGGGATCTATCATAGTATCTCATACAAAAACACTTGCACCATTAATGGCATTGCGTCCAGGTTTAGTATCACCGGTAGTTGCAGCAAGAATGGGTGCAACGATTGATGTATTATCAAATGGTCGTGCACGATTTAATATCGTAACTGGTGGGGCAGTACCAGATTTAAAAAGCATGGGTGACCCTTTGTATGACAGTCATTCGAAGCGCTATGACCGTACAAAAGAGTTTTTGCAGATCATAAGAGAGCTTTGGGAAAATTCAACAGGTCCAGGTAGTTCGGAATTTTTGAGTAAGGGCGACTCCGATACAGGAGAAGGCGAAAAGAAAGTAAATTTCAAAGGTGAGTATTATGAGTTAGAGAATGCAATCAGTCATCCAGAAGCTATACAAAAACCTTCGCCACCATTGTATTTTGGAGGCAGCTCGGAAAAAGGGAAACGTGTAGCGGCTGAAACAGCGGATGTGTTCTTAATGTGGGCAGAGCCTGTAGAATGGATTAAGGAGCAAATTGATGAAGTCCAAGGCTATCTTGAAGAATTACAACAACAAAAAGGAATTCAACGAGAACTTAGCTACGGGCTAAGAGCACATGTATTAGTCAGGGAAACAGAAGAAGAAGCCTTAGCAGCTGCTTATAAAATCATTAGTAAGGTTGACCAATCTGTTGTAGACAGTGCCTATGAGAAATATGCCAATGCCGAGTTTTTATCGGTTGGGGAAGCGCGTCAAAATCAACTGCGTGCACAAGCGATAAAAAATAATTATTTCGTCCGTCCTAATTTATGGTCGGGGCTGGCACTTGTTCGAAACGGCGGAAGCTTAACATTTGTTGGGACTCCAGAGCAAGTAGCTGCCCGACTATTGGAATACGTTGAGATCGGAATCGGAAAATTCATCTTATCAGGCTATCCACATCTTGAAGAGGCAAAAATTTCCGGGGAATTATTACTGCCCGTTTTAAAAGAAAAATTAGCGAACCGCAATATCACAATAGAAGCATAATCATTTACGCTGCCTACTAGAAAACTAGAGGTTCCTTATAAAAATTCATAAGGGACCTCTTTTATTTTAATCTGGTTTTGTTTGAAATGAGCATGATGCAATGTCCCAAGTATAAAATTTCCCCCAATTTTATACTTGGGAAAATATAAAACCATCAGTCCAATAAAAAATTTAACTATAAAAGCTGTTAAATAAGTTAATATCAACTCATTTAACAGCTTTATTCAAAAAAGAAATTATTTTATATAGTTTTTCGAAGCCAGGATTTGAATTAATTGCTGAGCGCATTCTTCAACAGAGAATTTCTCGCTATCCACAACGATTTCAGGATTTACAGGTGCTTCATATGGTGCACTGATTCCTGTGAAGTTTTTGATTTCTTCATTTCTTGCTTTTTTATAAAGACCTTTTGGATCTCTTCGTTCACATTCTTCAACAGAGCATTTGACGAAGACTTCGATAAACTCTCCTTCTTCCACAAGTGCGCGAACTGTATCGCGATCTTCCTGATAAGGAGAGATGAAGGCTGTTAGAACAATCTGGCCGCTCTCAACGAAAAGCTTGGAAACTTCACCGATTCTGCGAATGTTTTCTTTTCGTGAGTTCTCATCAAATCCTAAGTCTTTATTCAACCCGTGGCGGATATTATCGCCGTCTAATACGAAGGTTTGGTTGCCTCTTTCAAATAGCTCTCGTGCTAATGCGTTTGCAATGGAGGATTTTCCTGAAGCAGACAGTCCAGTAAACCAAAGAATAAAACTATTATGTGTATTTTTTTCTCTTCTTTCAGCTTTGCTGATTGAGGCATCATGCCATACAATATTTGAACTCAAAATATCCACCTCTTTTTATGAATGAACTTCTTTGCGAAGACCGTTGATTAATACTTCGATTACTTCTTTTCTACTGAATGTGCTAGGTGGAATCTCACCATTTCTCAGCATTTCGCGGACTTTTGTACCTGATAGAATGATGCGGGAAGAAGCATCATGTGGGCATGTTTTTGTTGTTGCCATGCCTTCGCAAGCCGTGCAGTAGAAGCTGTGCTCGAATTTTAATGGCGTAATGCCGATTTCTTCTGGTGTAAAGTTTTCAAAGATTTTTTGAGCATCATATGTGCCATAGTAATCGCCAACACCAGCATGGTCACGCCCTACAATAAAGTGTGTGCAACCGTAATTTTTACGAACAAGCGCATGGAAAATCGCTTCTCTTGGACCTGCATAGCGCATTGCAGCAAGGAATACGCCTAACTGCACACGTTCTGTTGGATAGTATTGTTCAAGTAATACTTCATAGCTTTCCATACGAATTTCGGCTGAAATATCATCTGATTTTGTTTCCCCGACTAGTGGGTTTAAGAATAGACCATCTACTGTTTCTAATGCTACTTTTTGGATATATTCATGTGCGCGGTGAACAGGGTTACGTGTTTGGAAACCAACGATCGTTTTCCAGCCCTTTTCTGCAAATATAGCTCTTGTTTCACTAGGTTCGAAGCTATAAGCAGGGAATTGCTTTTCTGACTTTTTGATTAAAGTTGTTTTCCCCGCAACATAAATAGAAGGACGATCGAAAAGTTTTTTAACGCCAGGGTGGTTTAAGTCATCTGTGCCATAAACGAGACGAGCTTCGACCTGTTTGTCGGGTGTGAAAATATCACTCACTTCTACAAGACCGTATACTTCACCGTTATATGTTAATTTTACTTTTTCGCCGATTTCAAAAGTGGCTGCAGCTTCTTCAGTTACAGGCAAAGTAATCGGAATGCTCCAAACAGTACCTGAAGCCAGGCGCATATTTTGGACAACATTCTCATAATCTTCTTTCCCCAAGAAACCATCGATGGGGCTATAGGCACCAATACCGATCAATTCAAGATCGCTTAATGCAATCGCATCCAGTTGAATTTCCTTATCGATGTTTTCTAAAGAAGCATTTGGGTTATAAGTTTGGACTAATTTTCCTCCATGTGGTTGTAAGCTCATTTGTTGTTTCCTCCTAATCTAGTTTGAAAAATTATCATTTATGATATTAACTTTTTTGAAAGTTAAGTTATGGTTAGCTGTGAAGAGCTGAGTAAGCACCTTCCGCTTTTCTATTAATCATGTAATCCACATTCCGTTTTATTGGAACCTGACCATCTGCCGGAACGTAAGTCCTCCATAGTAAAGGCAGGTTTTGTACAATGTGAGCAGCCAATACTTGGGTAACCTTGGTCGTGAAGGGGATTGTATGTTAGATTATGCTTGCTCACATAGCGCCACACATCTTTCCACGTCCAATGAATTAAAGGACAAATTTTGACTGATTCAAATTTATTATCCTTATTGATAAACTCGGTATTTTTGCGTGTTTCAGATTGATCACGGCGTAAACCGGAGATCCAAGCCTTGGAACCACTTAAAGTTTCTCGAAGCGACGTTAATTTTCGAATTTCACAGCATTTGTTTGGATTTGTTTTCCAAAGCTCATCGCCAAATTGCTGTGCCTGTTCTTCCAAAGTAATGGCAGGCTTCTTAAGCTCGATTTGCAAATCAGGATAGTTTTGTTTTACTTTTTCTATTGTTTCGTAGGTTTCTTTAAAGTGTACATCGGTATCTAAAAAGATAATCTTTGCATTTGGTTTTACTTTGGCGATTAAATCGATTAGCACAATCCCTTCAATACCAAAGCTGCATGCATAGACCACTTCATCACCGTAGTGATTGTAGGCCCACTCTAAAACGTTTAATGCACCTTTATAGACTTCATCTACTTCAAATTGAAACGTTGTATCGTCCCAACTAGTATAAGTTAGCATAAAGTACCTCCTTAAAATAAAATAAGGCGTTTTAATGCAGCCCAAATGAAGAAGGGACTGCATTAAAACGCCTCTAGTTTGTCTAGTCAGCATTTCATTTTTTATTATATGCCATAAAAATTTCCAAAGACTGTATAGCTTTGATTTAAAGTATACTATTTTTATAGAAATTGTCAATTTAATTTTTTAGTTATTAAAATTTTTAAAAAACTCACCAAATCCTTGTTGACTTATCGGATAAATTGGATTATCGTAATTTTCAAGATAACTCGAATATGAAATCTGGATTGCAAAAAAGAATATGTACTACCGATCAGACAAACTGAAGGTTGCACCATTTCCTTTTAAAAGGGAATGTATGCAGCCTTTTTACTTTTTAAGGGGAGATAAGATGAGGAAAAGAAATAAATCACTTGTACCATTATTAATGGGAATCTCTTTAATGGGATTAGTGTTAGGTGGTTGTGGGGATGAAAAAAATGCAAATGCAAAGGAATCGATAAAAATATTAAATGTTTCATATGATCCAACACGCGAATTATATGAAGAATACAATCAAGCTTTTGCTGATTATTGGGAACAAGAAACGGGTCAAAAAGTCGCTTTTCAGCGTTCTCATGGAGGTTCTGGAAAACAAGGCCGTGCAGTTATTGACGGACTGCAAGCAGATGTGGTCACACTGGCGCTAGCTTATGATATCGATCAAATCGCTAAATCACGTGACTTATTAAACAAAGATTGGCAAACGGAATTTGCATATAATTCCTCTCCGTATACTTCCACCATAGTATTTGTTGTTCGGAAAGATAATCCCAAAGGAATTGAGGACTGGGATGACTTAGTCAGAGAAGATGTGTCAGTCATTACACCAAACCCGAAAACAAGTGGTGGAGCACGGTGGAATTACTTGGCTGCATGGGGATATGCAGATAAAAAGTTTAACGGTGATGAAAAACAAATTAAGCAATTTATGAAAGAGTTATTTTCTAATGTAGAAGTGTTAGATTCAGGTGCTCGTGGTGCAACAACTACATTTGTAGAAAGAGCAATAGGGGATGTATTAATAGCTTGGGAGAATGAGGCTTATCTTTCTTTAAAAGAGTTAGGAAATGATTTTGAGATTATAACGCCTTCTATGAGTATTTTAGCAGAACCACCAGTAGCGGTAGTCGATAAAAATGTAGATCGAAAAGGGACGCGGGAGGTAGCACAGGGCTATCTGGAATACCTATATTCGGATGAGGGCCAAGAAATTGCAGCTAAAAATTATTACCGTCCTCGGAACGAAGTAATTTTAGAAAAATATAGCGACCAGTTCCAGCCATTAGAATTAACGACAATTGCCGATTTTGGCGGGTGGCAAGAAGCCCAAAAAACGCATTTTGCCGATGGTGGTACGTTTGATGAAATCTTCAATAGTTTAAATAAGTAAGAATCAAGTGATTGTCTAGTCGGTCAAAAGGAGGTACATATGGAGTTAACATTAAAAAAACGAAAGAAGAATACTATAATCCCCGGTTTTTCCTTAACACTGGGGTACACAATGATTTATTTAGGCATTATTGTATTGATTCCGTTATCGATGGTATTTTTTAATACCTTATCAATGAGCTGGAGCGAATTTTGGGAAACCATTGCACATCCTCGTGCAGTTGCCTCATATAAATTAAGTTTTGGAACAGCATTAGCGGCAGGTCTTATTAATGTAGTCTTTGGAACAATTATTGCATGGGTATTAATCCGTTATGAATTCCCGGGCAAGAAAATAGTCGATGGTTTAGTAGATCTTCCATTTGCTTTACCAACAGCTGTTGCTGGTATTTCACTGGCAACTTTATATTCGCCCAATGGATGGATCGGCCAGTTTTTTGATTTTAAAATTGCTTTCACTCCGCTAGGTATTATTATTGCGCTTACCTTTATTGGCCTGCCTTTTGTGGTGAGAACTGTACAGCCCGTGCTGCAAAATCTGGGCAGTGAATTAGAAGAAGCCTCTGCAAGTCTTGGTGCTTCTAGATTGCAAACTTTTGTAAAGGTTATTTTCCCGGAGCTGTTGCCAGCTATTATTACTGGGTTTTCTTTGACCTTTGCCCGTTCGCTTGGAGAATATGGATCGGTTGTATTTATTGCGGGAAATATGCCGATGAAAACGGAAATTACACCCCTCATTATTATGACGAAACTAGAACAGTACGATTATGTTGGGGCAACAGCCATTGCGACAGTGATGCTGGTGACATCCTTTGTCTTGCTGTTAGTGATCAACATCATCCAATGGTATACAAATCGTAAATTTAATCTTCATTAAGGAGGGCGCAAATTATGACAAAACCTTTAGAAATCGAGCAAGAGGTTCCTTTAACCGTTAGTGGTGGAAGCTCAAAATCGTATGCTCTACAAGAATCTGCATTAGTAAAATGGACGTTAATTACCATCTCGCTCGCTTTTTTAGCACTATTTTTAATATTGCCCCTAGTTTCCATCTTTGTGACAGCATTTGAAAATGGCTGGGCAACCTATGTGGCAGCCATTACAGATCCGGATGCCCTTGCAGCTATTAAACTGACATTGACCGTAGTATTAATCGTTGTCCCTTTAAATGCTGTTTTTGGAATTGTGGCAGCATGGTTAATTACGAAATTTTCATTTAAAGGCAAAAACGTCTTAATTACATTAATAGATCTGCCATTTGCTGTTTCGCCGGTTATAGCAGGAATCGTGTTTATCTTATTATTCGGCGCACAGGGTTTACTGGGGGAATGGCTATTTGAACATGATTTATATGTGATTTTTGCATTACCGGGAATTGTCATTGCAACAATGTTTGTAACGTTCCCCTTCGTAGCGAGAGAGCTTATTCCTTTAATGCAAATGCAGGGAATCACGGAGGAAGAAGCATCTATTTCATTAGGGGCAAGTGGCTGGAAAACGTTCTACCTGGTTACTCTCCCGAATATTAAATGGGGCTTATTGTACGGACTTATTTTGTGTAATGCGCGGGCAATCGGAGAATTCGGAGCAGTTTCCGTAGTTTCTGGCCATGTTCGCGGGATGACAAATACAATGCCATTGCATATTGAAATATTATATAACGAATATCAGTTTACAGCAGCATTTGCAGTTGCTTCACTCATGTCCATTTTAGCGATCATTACGATTATCATTAAAAATGTTATTGAGTGGAAAGCAAAAGACGTTTAGGGAGGTTTAATCATGAGTATTCAAATTCAAAATGTTTCAAGGGCTTTCGGTTCATTTCAAGCGGTAAAGGATATTTCAATTGATATCGAATCGGGCGAGCTTATTGCACTTTTAGGGCCATCCGGTTCGGGAAAAACAACCCTATTACGTATTTTAGCTGGCTTGGAAGGATTGGATGAAGGCGCGATTTTGTTCGACGGGCACAATATTACCAACGTTAGCCCAAAAGAAAGAGGGGTAGGCTTCGTTTTCCAGCATTATGCATTGTTCCGACATATGACGGTGTTTGATAATGTGGCATATGGCTTGAAAGTACGTCCACGCAAAACCCGTCCGTCAAAAGAAGAAATCAAAAAGAAAGTAACAGAGCTTTTAGCACTAGTTAAGCTAGATAATTTTACAGATCGCTATCCCTCCCAATTATCTGGAGGCCAGCGCCAACGTGTTGCATTAGCGCGGGCATTAGCTGTAGAGCCAAAAGTTCTATTATTAGACGAACCATTTGGAGCGTTGGATGCAAAGGTGCGAAAAGAGCTGCGTCGCTGGCTGCGCCAATTGCACAATGAATTCCATGTAACAAGCATCTTTGTGACGCACGATCAGGAAGAGGCGCTGGATGTTGCTAATCGCATTATTGTTATGAATAATGGGCAAATCGAACAGGTAGGTACGCCGGAAGAAGTCTATGAGCATCCGGCAAGTCCATTCGTTTATGACTTCTTGGGGAATGTGAATCTATTCAAGGGACGCTTGCATAAAGGAAAGCTAACACAAGGCCATTTTGAAATTGATGTCCCTACTTATTTGGATTCATATGATGAGGCTGTAGGGTATGTTCGACCACATGATATCCATATTGAAAAAGAACAGCAAAGCAAGGATACAGTAGCTGCAAAAATTGTTCATATTCATCTTGTGGGACCAATTGTACAAATTGAATTAAAGCGAGAAGACAATGTGGATGAATACTTGGAAGCTGAAATCACCAAGGAACATTATAAGGAATTGGACATCAAAAATGGGGATACTGTCTACATCCGTCCAAAACAGCTGAAAGTGTTTATTCCAGAGGATTTTTCAATCTAAAAAAGTTGTACATGTGACGGTATTTTAATAGACAATTGAATGATCATTATAAGCTATTAGTTGGTCGCTGACTGGACATACCAGAAGCTCATAAAGCTCCCTTATAAATAGGAGTTTTATGAGCTTTTGTATTTGAATAAAGAACTATCTATCACTAAAACATATGAATTTTATCAAGGAGGCTAGTATGAACGCATTAAAACAATTTAATTTTCCTGTTGTTGTTGGCAGAGTTGAAAAGGGAAAACAATTAGGAAGAACGCTTGGATTTCCAACAGCAAATTTGAATTTAGTAGCTGGTTTTTCCGTTGAAAATGGTGTATATGGCGTATATATCTATCATAATTCGAAAAAGTATATAGGAATTTTGAATGTTGGGAAACGTCCTACATTTAATGATGGTGAACATAAATCCTATGAAGTTCATATTTTAGATTTTGAAGGATGGATTTATGATGAATATTTAACTATGGAAATAATGATTTATATCCGCGGTGAGCAAAAATTTGACCAACTACAGGATTTAATCGGGCAATTACAGGCAGATGAAGATTATGCTCGAAAACATTTAATAAAGTAAAAGGCATGTAAGGAGGCTATGTTGTGGAAAGATTTGGACATATTTTGAACTTGCCGGATTTACAATTCTCTCAATTTTGCCAACAACAATTTTCCTTAAATAAAGGAATTTATAATACGATTGATAGTTGGTTTTACGATAATGGAATCATTAATATAGTAGATCGAAGAACAATGGTATTACGTTTTATGTCCTTTACTATTTCCAATGACGCAGAGGTGAAATTTGGACCAGGCGGATTGTCGAAAAAACTGGAAGAATTTTGGAGCGAGATAGTTGGAGGTGTGAAAATTCATTAGAAAAATTGTTAGAAAAAAGAATTTTTTTAAAATATTGGCAATTTTATTTCGTAATATATAATTATTCTTATAAGTTTAATAGGTATTATGGAAAATAACATCCAAAACAGGGCTTGGAATGGCATTAAATGGTATTAAAACAATTGCATACACAATAGCTGATTAGACAACTAAAGGCTGCATCTTTTTTATAAGAGGATGTGGCCTTTTATTTGCGTAAAAGAAAGATAGAACTTTTTTTATGCATAATTGCAACTAGAGCTAATCGCTTTAAATCTTTTGATTAGCCAAGTTTTCTAATATCAAAACTGTTTTAGAAGGGGAGTATGTAAAAAATGGTTCAAGCTGTAATTATCAATGGAAATCATAAGAAAGCATCACGTTTAACAGGTATCCATCAATTTATTGAAGATTACTTAGAAGAGGCTGGTGTATCATCGACTTCGATTTTTGTACATGAACTGCCGGCTAAGGATTTGATTACTGCAAATTTTGCAAGTGAAGAAATTGCAAAAGCCAATCAAAAATTGGCTGATGCAGAGATTATTTTTATTCTTACACCTATTTTTAAAGCCTCCTATACGGGCATTCTTAAAACATTTTTGGATTTAATTCCTCAAAAAGGTTTTGAAAATAAAAAAATTGTACCCATAGCTATCGGAGGTTCTATTGGACATTTATTAGCCGTAGAGTATGCATTGAAGCCGGTATTGTCTGTACTGGGAGCTACGGAAATTTTAAATACAGTCTTTGTCCTCGACCAACAGGTGGAAAGATTGGAAAACGGGGATTATAAGATTCAAGATGTAGTGTTAGATCGTTTAAACGATGTACTGCAAAAATTTCAAGCTCATCTTATAAAATAAGGTGAAAATTAATTTTTTGTTTAATAAAACATAGTAATCTAATAAGAATACTTTTGATAAGGTGGTTTTAAGTTTTAAATCGTGAAGAAAGGATGATGTGAATGAGCAAAAAATATGAAAATGTGCAATTAGTCCTAAAAAATATTGAGAAGATGCTTACGACCATGAGTTATGGATCAATCACCCTTGTGGTTCATGATGACAATGTAGTCCAGATTGAAAAAAGTGAAAAAATCCGTTTAAATAAATGAAAAGAAAAGGTTCGATATGTGCAAATGACAGCGCATAATCGAACTTTTTTCACCTCTAAATAAGTGTGGAAACCATGATAGTCCTAACGCGGGAAATCAAAACGCTTTAGTCGAGTCGTGTTTTTCTCCTTTAAATCGTTTATACTTTAATAAGAGAATTCATGGATAATACATAAAGAAAATGAAAATAAGGTAAAATAGAGGAATAGAATATGATAAAAATTGGTTTGACTGGATGGGGAGATCACCCTTCGATTTATCGTACAAATTCAACTAGACGCGATAAGCTTTTTGACTATACAGGCCACTTTCCGATAGTGGAATTGGATACATCTTTTTACGCGTTATAGGTATTGAAATGGGCAATATGTTATCTTTAATTCGATTTATACTCAACCCCTTGAAAACAAGGGGTTTTTTAATTGCCCAATTAGAAGAAATGTGGGTAAAATGGTATTGTTCGGAATATTCTTTTAAATGAGGGAGATCCTTGGAGAAATTTACTTGTGGTAGGTATAAATATGTAGTGAAAGAAACAGAAACCAAAGAAGTGTTTAATAATAATGTAACAACTATTAGAACTGTGAATATAGGTATTAAAGATTTGATAAATGATATAGTGTTCCCGCACCCAATAACTGATTTTATAAGAGTCAAATATGAGTATTCAGGAAAGTCAGTCAACTCTCAAATAGCACCTGCTAGAGTAATATGTAGATTTTTAAACTATATATTAGAAAGGGTTTCAAATGAAGATCTAAATTTTATAACACTTAAAGAAGGTGGATTGAAGGAGTTAAAGTACATACATGGAAGCAAATATATTACTTTTTTAACAAAGTCGGGCAAGACAAGAAATACAGTACAGTACAGTGAAAACTACTTGAAAGTTTTTTATCAATATTTATTTGAAAAAGAGATTATCTCGCCCGAGTTTGAAATGAGGACTTTTCTTGATAATAATAAGAATCTAGTTATACAATCCCCCTTTCGTCACTCTGCGTTTTCAACGAGATTTCCTAGTAATAAAATGAAAAGCCATAATTTAATGTCAAAATTAAAGGATTTTGGGGACAATAGATATTCATTGGTTAATGAGTTTATATTAAAAGCAAAAGAGATTGCGCCGGAAATAGCATTTGGAATAGCTCTACAATTCTATGGGGGAATACGACGTGGAGAAGCAGTAAATTTGATAAAAGATAATTTAAAAGCAAAATACAGGGAATCTCTTTATGTTGAAATAAGAGATAATAGGAACATTTTATTTGGTCACCTAAAAGATACTACTAAAGAAAACCCTAAAAGATTAAATTATCTTAAAGTAAATATGGCTCAACAGACTATTTTAGATAATGATTTATTATGGGATTTATACGATTTTCATATGAAACAGTGGTATAAATACCAAGAAAAAGCACAAACACAAGCCTTATTTATTAATAATGATGGTAATGCGATATCTGGTTCAAGTTGGGACAAAAAATTTAATAAGATTAAAAAGGTATTTCTTAAAGAACTAAAATCGACTCCTGGAAGATTTGATGATTGGCAATTACTTAGTAACAATTACTGGTCATCTCATATTGGTCGAGGTAATTTTACAAACTTTTTATTGGATATGGGATTGTCTATAACACAGGTTGCAATTGCACGTGGTGATACGAGTACAGATACAGTTATTAAATATGTTGACGAAAAAGTAACTTCAAAGGCTCTAATAGATGCTCTAAATGAACTGAAAAATACTCCTAAAGAAATGTTTGGAGTTGTTGATAGAGATTTAATTAAAACGCATTGGAAGGATGGTGTTTTAAAACGTGAAAAAAAATGGAAATAGATATAGATATTTAACCCCCTTTCAAGCGGGCAATCTTTCAGAAATTCCTTATTCTCAAAGTAAGATACTAAACCTCGTTAAGGAAGGTCTAATTGAAATTAATGATCAAGGCTTAATAAATATTAATTCATTAAACAAATTTATAGAAAAAGAAAAATTATTAAATGAAAAGTACATATTTATTAGAGATTTTGTGGGCGAAATTGGAATGTCTCGCGATGCTTCAATTAAACCATTTAGAGAAGGGATAATAAAACTATCTAAAGAAGGTATTGTGAAAACGGAAAATTGGAGAGAAAAATTATATGTCGAAAGAAAATTTTTAAATATTATTAATGGAAAATACAAGAAAAGAATTGAGGCTCTAAAGGACTTAAATCTTTCTTTATTTCACTATTCTAAATTTAAAGAGTATTTTAATTTAGAAGATGATATTTACTTAACTGATATACAAATTTATATGCCTATTAACTCTTATGATATTATCGAGAAATTCTTAAGGGAACATATTTCTATAAAGAAGATAAAAGAAATTAAAGGAATACCAAATAGAGTTATATTTGCTATTGCAAAACGAGAAAATGTAAAGGCTGTTAATATTGGACGGTCTTCTTTAACATACTTTCCAACTGATTGGGTAGCAAATTTAATATCTAAAAAATCCTTATTAGCTAATGGAGATTACATTACTTTAGGTAAAGCTGAAAGCTTAGATTTTCACAATAAAAATCAAAATGTAATAAGAGCATGGGCACTTAAAGGAAATATTGAATATATTAATGGTACAGATGGATATATGTATATTTCTTTAAAGTCTTTTAGAGAATACTTTACATATATAACAAAATTATTTGAAGTGAATATGCCTTTTCATGACGCAGCTGAAAAAATTATAGGTTATAGACCTGGGAATATAAGTAAATTTAGGTCGAAAATATATGAATATAATACATTATTTAGAGTAGTAAATTTAAATAAACCTGTACATGGCTATACAGATTTAATAAATAAAAGCGATGTTTACCGTTTTCTAGAAGATCATGTATCTCTTAATGACCTTACAGAGACACACAATTTATCATATTCAATAGTTGTAAGATTAGCAAAAGAATATGGTATTGAAAATATTACATTTAGTCAATCTAGGAATCATCAATTTTATCGTAAAAGAAAAATAGAGAATATAATTAAAAAATATTTAAATATTGATAACTATTATTCAAAGCAACAAGTTATAAAATTACTAAATTTAACGGTGAGTACCTATTACAAGTTGTTAGATGAAGAAAATCTTAAGCCGGTTATTACAAATAAAATGGTTGCTTATTTTGATAAAGACAAAATACATGATTTAAAAGTACGGCAATTAGAATACAGAGAGAAGTATTATTCTAATAGAGAGATAAGGAAAATGTTTGGGACTTTTTATTATAAACATCAAATGCGAGAATTTATTTTAAAAGGAAACACACTAATTAGAACAGCATTCGATGATGCATTATCAGTTGAAAACTTTTATTTAAAAGAACCTGTTAATCAAATTTATAAAGAATATATATTAAGAAAACAAATCTCACAAATTGATTATTCAGACCCAGTCGAGGCCTTTAAAAGATACCAAGTAATTCTAGAAATAAATTTTTCGGAAAATATCTTGTATACCAAACAGCAATGGTACAACTTTTGCGTAGATAAATTACAATTAACTACTGGCAGTATTAAAACAACGACTAGAATGGTGTCAGAGTTTGTTAAATGTACTTCTCATTTGGTTAGTATTACTCAAGAAAAGGAGCTTTATGAATTAACGGCAAACTCGATTAATTTGAAATTGTTTAATATAAATAAAGTTACTGTTAGTCAACAAAGGTACTTACATACATTCTTGAAAGAATATTATGCTGTTCTGAAAATGAACAATAAACCTGTATTTAGATTTGATTGGATTACTAACCCTTATAATTATTCAAGCGAACAAATTGAAAAAGGAATATATGATTTTGCTGAATATCAAGAACTATTTAATTATGTTAATAATGTCGAATTACATAAAATGAAAGCTATCTCAGATGTTAGCAATGTAAATGATAGAGAATACTCTAATTATTCATCTTCTTGGTTATATGTATTAGTACATATGAACAATGCATGGAGACATTCAGATGTTATTCATAATATACCACGTATAAATTTAGAGGAATTACACGATTTGAATTTTGATGAGAAGTGGTTTATAGATAATAATCTATCGGATTCGCAAGCTAATTTAGTAGTTAATCAAATAATTCGTAAAGATATAAAAGTATCCAAAACTCAAGCTACTTCACATTTCTTTTGCTCAGATGACTTAAGAGTTTCTTTTGCTACTGCTGCAATTTTATGTGAAATAAGAACAAGAAAAATTGAAATGGGGCTATTATCAAATTCTAAGGAAAAGAAAATTAATCACATTATAAACTTTTCAAATAAGAACCAGGTATTTAACGAAATAAAACATAGAGAATTTTTTGCTGAATTTTATGATACTGAATTTGTTTTTAGAAGTAGAAAAATGAATAGATCTCTATTGTCTTATTTATATGTGTTATTAGTGAAAAAAGGAAAAAGTAGTGCTGCACTTGAAATAGCTCAGAGACTAAGGTCACATGAAGATTTTGAAACTACAAATATTTATATTGATATACCTCAAGTGGAAATTGATCATCTATCACGTCAGTTATTTCAAAGAAAAGAATTTGGATTCATACCTAATCTAATTGCAGAAGTCATATTTGGAGAGTTAACTAATAGAGAACAAAGAACATCGGAAATTGAGGTACTAAGTAATAAACTGGGTGACGTACTAAAAATTGAAGCAACTTCTGGGTATGTTAACTCTATTACTGCTGATAAAAAATTAGTTGCTAATAGAATTCTATCTATGGGATTCGAAGAAGCAACAAACTTTTTATTTAGTATTCAAAATAATTTACTTCCAAGTAAAGAAGAACATTATCAATGCTTATATTCAGAGGATGGTTGTAAGAAAAGAGGATTGTCATGTAAGAATTGCCCATTTTCTATACCAAATTTTTATGCTCTTTCTTCCTTAACAAGCAGTATTGAAGAATTAATAATTAATTTCAAAGAGGATTTTGAAAATTCCGCTTTATCAGCAGAGAAAAAAAGAATTTCAAATATACTTTCTTTTCAGTTAGATCTATTAGATGAAGCAATAGATAAATTTGGAAAAATAGAAGTATTTAAGTTTTTTGATGGTGAAATGAAGGGATTCTTTGATTTATTACTTCAATTAGATGAAATACCAGGGATTGAAGGTTACTTATAAAATATATAGTTTAGGTTGTGATTTAAATTGGGAAATTTAAATTTGGAAGATTACACCAAATTTCACCTGGATGAAGAAATACCCTCCTTGCCTGAGGAGTTGTTTTCGTTAGACTTAGCAGTATCAAGGGCAATGGAACAATTAGATATTCTTAAAAAAAACACTGGATTCTATTTATTTTCAATAGAAGAGGATTTTTGGGAGTTGGAGAGCCATCTTCAAAAAGGAGTTAAAATCTATTTAGACTTTTCATTGATAGAAAAATATAAAGAGTTTCCAGATATTCCTAAGGATATTAAGTTAATTACAAAATGTTGGATTATTGAACTATTAACTAAAGTCTATCCAATTACTGCTAAAAAGGGATATTCTGATTTATTAAGAGCATTAGAATTAAGTAATGGATTTCAAGAAAATAAAGTAGATTTTTTAATTAGGAGTATAAAAAACTTTAAAACGACTACTGGGGATAAAGTAATGGAAGAAACAAAGAAGAGCTTTATTAGAAGCTTAATAAATTTTTTTATTTATACAGATATACCAGTAAGCGATAGCTATTCTCCTAAATTAAATGAAATGTATAGTAAAATTAGAGAAAAGACAAGAGCTAGAATCCTTCCACCTGCAAAAGAAATATTAATTTTTTCACATTACATTGAAGAATATTATGGTTATTTAAGGCTTATGCAAGCTTCATTAGATGAAAAAATTTTTTATTACCCCATTATCATTTGGTGGAAGTTGACAACAATAATACCATTAAGGGCATCTGAATTTTGCTTAATAACTAGGGATTGCCTAATATATGAGGATAATAAATATAAAATTAGATTACCTAGGAGTAAAGAAGATTTTAACCCAAACAGGATACAAATAATTGATATAGTTGAGGTAACAAAAGAGATATATTTTTTAATAAAGGATTATATTGATTTAACGGATCCATATGGCCATTCTGAAACTTTAATCTCTTATAGAGCATTAATTTTTGCAGATAAAAGAGGTAATCGTAGTAGCTTAAAAGCAGATACTACATACTTTCATAATGGAATATTATCACAGTTATTAAGAAGATTCTATAAGAATATAATTGAAGAAAAGTATAATCAATATGTTCCATATGAAAATAGACTCACACCTAATTTAACTAGACATATAGCATTTAGTTCTCTAATGATGCAGGGTATATCCCCTATTGAAATAGCTCGTTTAGGTGGTCATAAAACAATCACGGCACAATATCACTATTCATTTCATACTGAGTATTGGGTAGATTCAGAGGTTTTCAATTTAATGAAAAAGTTTAAGTATTCTGTGGGAATTTCAAAATCCGATAATGTAAATTATATCCCTGATACAATAAAATTAGTGGCTTATCTTGGTATACCTAATGGAAAAAAGAAAGAACATGATTTAGACATAGGTTTTTGTATTGATAAGGATCAAACTTGTGAAACAAATGAATGTATTTATGGATGTAGTCATTGGCGTATAACTCCAAAAGAAATTCTAGAAAAAGAACATTTAATAAAAGAAAAATTAAGAAAAAAAAGAAGCAATATTAATGAGTTACAGACATTTTTGATAAATATTCACAAGCAAATCTTATCTGATGAAATTACAAGGAGAAATCCAAGCACGTTTAATTTGATGAAAACAAAAGCTGAACAATTAAAAGAAGAGATATATGAGCTTGCAAGTATTGAAATGTTAAATATTGGTGGTGAATTTTAAAAATGGCTAGAAAGCTTACTCTCTCTGAAAAAGAAGTAGAAGAAATTATTGGTCTGTATAAAACAGAGAAGAATCAAATGGGTAGAATAGAATATCTAGAAGTATTTCGTTTTAACAAGGAATTATATGAAGAAGGAAGAGTTAAAAGTTCAATGAGTGATGACTTTTGGAGAAAAAAAGGTCGCTTAGGGAAAATAAAGATTGACGAGGCAAATGAAATCTTTAGACATAAGCTTGATACTTCAGAAGATAGT
>JASENG010000019.1 GCA_030027265.1 Lysinibacillus fusiformis
TTTAATCTGCGAGGTTTTTTAATGTTGTGTTCTTAAAGAGGATTGCATTTCCTTCCATCAATGAACAGCATCTTGATTACGGGCTTGTTCCATTACAAGTTATTAAAGTTTCTCATTCCCCACTCCTACCGAGCATTCTTTCAATGCAAAAGAAAAACCGTCTTCTGAAAACCACAGAGACGGTTTTTAAACTTAAGCTGAGCAAGAGCAGCCTCCACCAGTGCCGCAGCCAGTTCCACAAGAGGAAGAGCCGGTTGCAAAGAAGGGATTGCTTACGGGTACTTTTACAGCTTCAGAAACGGATTTTCCGATGATTAGGCTGATTTCATCCAGCATATCTTGAAAATCGTTTTCTGCTATCTTTAAATTCGCAACACGGTCATCTAGATCCAGACTTCTCTTTTGCTGGCGAATTTGTTTCATAATTGTATGATAATCAGGATGATATTTACCGAATCGCTGTACATCCTCATATTGTTCTTTCATGCGGTTAAATACATTAATTTGATGGACAAGATCTGTGTCGCTGTACACCTCATCATATGCATGCCGTAATTTTTGAGCTTGTTCTGAAGAAAGGATCATCGCACTTAATTCATCTGCTTCATCTAAAATGAAGGCCCATTCTGATGTCATTATCATCATTACTTCCTCCAATCTACTACTTTCAATCATAGCAGAAATAATCCAAAGTTTGTATTCAGAAGTGATAAATTTTAATGGGCTTATTGATTTTTGTTGTCGAAAGGACCAAAAGATGAGAATCTTGGAAAATCACAACTCGATTCGAAATGACCAGATTGGATGTTTTTTATGCAGAGATTCCTTTTCACTCCACCAAAAATGCTCCAAAAGTTTGTTATACAAACATCCGGAGCATTTCCTTTTATTCCACATGGTCTGTTTGTAATTTCTCAAGCGCTAGTTTGACACTTTCAAAATCAGAGAAATCAATTACCGATGAACCCATTGTTTGAGTCGTTTCATGCCCCTTGCCGGCAATCAAAATCGTATCGCCCGGTTTCGCATGACGAATTGCTGTTTCAATTGCCTTTTCCCGATCTAATATCATTTCGTATTGCTGTTTTGGAGAAAAGCCTGCTGCAATTTGTGCATTGATGAGTTCTGGATCTTCGCTGCGAGGGTTATCAGTTGTTAAATAAATCCTGTCTGCATACTTTGATGCAACTGCCCCCATCTTGATTCTTTTGTGTTTGTCACGATCCCCGCCACAGCTGAATACAACAATTAGATCTCTTTTTACTGTTTTATTCAACGTTTGCAAGACCGCTCTTAAAGCCGCCTCTGTATGCGCATAGTCAATATAAATATCTAAATCTAAAGTATTTTCAATGGATTCCAATCGACCGTCCGGTAAAGTAAGTTTTTCAACAACCTCACAAATATCTTCAATCGGAAAACCTAACTCGCTGACCGTTGTAATGGCGGCAATTGTATTTTGTAAATGATGCTCCCCTACAAAAGGAACGGAGAATACTTTCTGCCCTTTATTGCTTTGCAGGCAGCAAGTTGAAGTGGTAAGTCCTTCTGCAAGCAATTGTAATTGGTAATCCACTCGATTGCCTAATCCAAAATAAGCCTTTTTCTTTTTTGCTTGAAGACCCACTGTACGGCAAAAAGAATCGTCCCCATTTAAAACCAATTGCTCCGATAAGGTCGCTAATAGTTGTTTTGCTGCTTTATACTTTTCATAGGAGCCGTGATCTTCAATATGATCTTCAGCTAAATTTAAGAAAACCCCAATATCGATCGAACAATCATCCAGCCGATGTTTGGCAAGCCCCATTGAAGAAGCCTCCAGGACGACATATTCCACGCCGCGACTTACAGCGATTTTTAAAATTTTGTGTAAATGCTTCGGCTGCAGTGTAGTTAAATGTTCATAATCAAGTTTTACTTCCACGCCGTTAATGTAGATTCCGTTTGTTCCGATGACAATTACATTTTTATGTAGTGCGTGTAGTAGCTGTCCGATAAAGTGGCTTACAGTTGTTTTTCCGTTCGTACCTGTAATGGCAATAACTTGCATTGCATCAGCTGGGAATCGATTAAGTTTTGCTGCACCATATGACATAAACTTCAAGACATTGGGAACCCAAATGACAGGAACAGTCAACTTTAATGAATCCAACTGTTTTTCATCTTCAATAATGATTCCAACTGCCCCATTTTTGATTGCCATATCGACATATTTTAATCCATCAGAATTTCGGCCTTTACGTACGATGAATAAATCGCCTTCTTTAACACCTTGTGCATAATCCTCAATTCCAGTTACTTCAACTCGAATAGAACCACCTTTTACAGTACATGGCCATTCTTTTAAAAGTTCTGCTAATTGCAAGTTGTCACTCCTTTTCCCTATTTTATGCCTAGGTTCGAATAGTGACACTAAAATTTAGTGACTTCAAAATTTTTCGCATTATAAAAAGAACCTCTATGCAATTTACTCTTGCATAGAGGTCCATAACACACTATTCTTCTATTTCATCAATTTCTTCTTCAATAAATATTTGGGTATAGTAATTCACAAACGCCCCTGTGCCGACATGGGTATAGGCTTCATCCATCATGTACTTTCTGTGGGTGCTTGAATTTAACCATCCGTGTACTGCCTCAATTGAATCTATATAGGAAGTCGCAATATTTTCTTCTGCATTTTTATATTCGATTCCTTCAACTTCCAATCTTTCCTTCAGAGATCCTTTTGTTGGCGAATCATGGGATAGATAACTTTGGGAATACATATCTTCACTATGCTCCATCGCAACCAATGTTAAATCATCATCTTCAGGAAGAAACGGCAAATCATTGTTTACTCTAAATACATTAAGTAAATCATAGATGATAGCAGCATTTGACTTATTACTTTCTTCTATTAAATAGGAAGTAGGACTTGGAGGAGATAATAACTCACCAACAAAGGACATCTCATAAGGACGATGAATGACTAAAGTTTTGGTATCCATAAAGCGTATTCCGCTTAATGTGCCAGTTTCGCTATCAATATACAATTGAGCAAAAATATTGTCGAATTTCGTTAACAGCCTTGTATTCATATCATCTTCACTCATTGTAAAGGTATAAATATTATCACCAATTGTTGCATTCACTTCAGATTCAATAATGGTCATACTATATATCTCTTCTAGAGATTGTCCGATTTTGTATGGACTGATATCCAACTCTTCTGCATTCGTATAAACCTGCGTGATAACACCATCAGCAACTGCAAACATCATAAATTGTTTTGGGTTCTTATTATAGATCCACCATTTATAACCATAGGCAGATTGCTCTATACGCGTAGGCTCTTCATAAAGCTTTATTAATTCATTGCTGCTTTTGCCAATTAGAGTTGATAATCCAAGTTCTGGTCGTGGTAAGGAATCTTGAGATATTTCTTGTTCAGTATTTGTTTTGGGAATAATTTGCGATATAGAATTTGGCCCCTCTAAAGGTTCATAATTATCTGAGGTTGAAGAATAAAAAAAGATAATTGCAAGAAAAGAAAGGACAATTAGTATTCGAAAAAGAGTTTTCATTTCGTTTCTATCCTTTTAAATTTATTGGTACTATTATATCAATAATATAGTGGTTGACACAATGTTGCCATTGCAACAAAAGAAATTTTGCTCTATTATAAAAAATGAGCGTATTCTTAATGTACGATTTAGCTAAAGGAGGATTTTTTTAATGTATTTCGATAACAAAACACTTGAAAATATAACTGCTGAACAGGAGCTACTTGTAAGCGTTATGGAAAAAAACGGTCTAGAATGCCATGGTGGTTGGGATTATGATCGCATGACTTTCGATAAACGTTTTGATTTAAAAGAAGGCCGCTACTACTTACGTGTATTCTGTAAAGCTATTTCAGGAGACGTTGGTAATCGCACAGCTATTCTAAAAATCGCTAAACCTGCACTTGGTAAATACTACTATCCACATGGTGTTGAGTACGGTGAAGACGAGGTATTCCCGAAACACTTAGTAACTGAATGTGAACAAATTTTAGCAAATGTGAAAAAAGAATTTGCTGCTTTTGGTATTGAAGCTTAATTTATAATGATCAAAGGACATGGACAAGTACTCCATGTCCTTTTTCTATTGTCATAAAACAAGCCAAAATTTATTCCCTAAAAGAAAAAAACAGCCTTTTAAGCCACGCTTAAAGACTGTTCGGCCCCTTAGAACCCAAGAATTGCCTTGATTAGTGAAGTTGTTTCTCCGCCATGGTAGATGATATACAATAGCAAATAAACAGCTACTCCAGTTATAGCAACGAAGAACCAAATGATACTAGTAATCGGACCGATTTTTCGGTGAATGCTAAGTTTTGTTTTTAAGCCTGTCATAATACTTACAACACCAAATACCGCTCCCACAGTAGCTAGAATGATGTGGAAAATTAAAAAGAATGTGTAATAAACTTTTATATCATCTGGTCCCCCAAATGAAGTATTGCCGATAAAAATCGTTCTGGAAGCATAGATAATAAAGAAAATTAAAGCTGATATACCTGCAGCTATCATTACCTTTTTATGTGCTTCGATTTTTTTCTTATAAATTAGACCCCATCCAATTGCGACTAATACAGCACTAATAACAATAAATGAAGTACTAATTGTAGGTAGAATAGGTACACCCATTTTACATTCTCCTATCATTTAGTAATCTATATCTTTTATAGGTTAAGCAAAAATACTTATTTCTCATAGCATCAAATTTAAAATTGCTGACTTTGTTTCTTTGCTTGAAAATCTTTTAATGCATTTTCTGTAATATCTTTATCATCTTTCTTTTCTTGAATCCACCATTTTCTAAATACAGTAGCTAGAACTACCCCAAAAATAATTTCTTGGATGATTTTCATTAGTACTCCGCCTAATTGCTGATCTTCAAGCGGCTTCATATTATTAAATAGTTCTGGGCCAGATAATGAAAGGGTCGATAATGTAGCAGCGGGTACACAAAGTTCCATTGCCTTTAACCAGGTTTGTCCATCTGTATAGGTAGAATACATTGGATTCGGGTTAAAGATAATTAATGCACATGCAGGCGTAATCAACACTGCATTGGCAATGATATAGGCGATTTTATATAATGGCTTCATTTGCTTGTACCCCGGAATATTCCCTACTAGCGGCCAATTCATAAAGAAGGCTGATAGGAACAGGAAGAAAGTAAAGATACCATGGAAGGTTTCATCTAATTTAATAGCATCAAAAATTCCTGGCATATGATACAGAGAGAACATCATAGCAAAGACAAAAGCCGAAATAACAGGTTTTGTAAATAAATTAAAAATACTTCTTACAACCGGTGCTTCTACAATGACTTTCCAAACCCACCAAGGAATCCCTTTAATAAGCATCATGGGGACTAATAACAGAAGAAACGCCATTTGTACCATATGATATGTAAACATGATATGTGACATTAAATCAATCGGCGAGCCTTTGATCACATAAAACATAAGCATCGCTAATATAAAATAAGTAGCTTCCCCTTTTTTCAAGGGTTCACTAACTTTAAAATCTTTTCTCCAAACAACTGTTACCAAAAAATACACAACAGTTAAAAATACTATAACTCCCATCAAATAAGGGCTCCACAGTGCTTGAAAACCAAATATGCTTAGTGGCATAATCATGCGCTCCTTTAACTTCAGTAGTTCTATTATAGAACGCTTACATCGTAACATCAATGAACGAACTATGACAATTAAAAGCAATTTCCCATTTTAAATATAATTGACGCCAAAAACATCTCTTAAAACGAAAACAAGTCGCTCTAATTGAGCGACTTGTTTCTCCTTTTTTCTTACCACCAAATGATTGTTAAGAAAGTTAGGAACATCGTAAATGCGATTACAGCACCAAACCATACAAATGTAGAAATTACTCCCATATGGCTAGCTTTTTTATCATCCATATGCATGAATGAATATAATTGTAATACAACTTGAACACCTGCTAATAGTAGAATAACAGGTTTAATATAATACGCTGAAAAGTCAGCAACTACTACAGCAAATGCTAAGAATGTTAAGAAAATCATAATCGCAAAATTAATTACTTGCTTACGCATGTGCACAGCATTGTGATGACGGTCATACTCATACTGCTTTTTAGATTTTGCTTGAACTTGTGTATCGTGTCCCATATTATCCTAACACCCCCATCAAGTAAACTACAGTGAAGATGAATACCCAAATTACATCGATAAAGTGCCAGAAGATTGAAGCAGCATAGTATTTAGGAGCATTGTATAAGCTTAATCCGCGTCTTGCATTACGTACGATTAAACATACAATCCAAACTAAACCGATTACTACGTGCAATCCGTGCGTTCCTACTAATGTAAAGAATGCAGAGGAGAACGCTGATTGAGTATATCCAAAACCATCATGTACATAGTGATAGAACTCATAAATCTCAAGAGCAAGGAATCCAAGACCTAATAATACAGTAATAGACATCCAAATTTGAACGCCTTTGAAATTATGGTTTTTCATATGATACATCGCATAAACCGAAGTTAATGAAGATGTTAAAAGCAACATAGTCATTACAAATGCTAATGGTAATTCAAATAATTCTGCTGCAGAGTATTCCATACCAGCAGGACCTTTATCTTTTAAAGAAAGGTAAGTAGCAAACACGCTGGCGAAAAGAGTAATATCACTACAGATAAAAATCCAAATACCAACGAATTTATTTCTGCCTTCCATTGTAGCTTGTTCTGGTTTATCAGGCCAAGTTTGAGGGGTGAATTTAGTTTCTTCCATTATTTGTTACCCCCTTTTCCATAAAGATGTTCTTCAGTTGCAATAACTTCTTCAACATGAACATGGAAACCAAGATCGTCTTTCACTGAACGAACAATCATAGCACCAACAGTAATTGCTAAACCAAGAATTAATACAGGAATCGCCCATGCTTTTCCATCTGGATGGTAAAGTGCACCGAATGCAGCAATAAATGTACCGATTGACATGATTAAAGGCAAGATTGAGTTATTTGGCATATGAATGTCGCCTAGTGGCTCAGCATAAACCATACCTTCTTCATTACCATCATGTTTTTCCAACCAATATGGATCATATCCACGTACAAGTGGAGTTTGTTTAAAGTTATAGAACGGTACCGGTGTTTGGATTGCCCACTCAAGTGAACGTCCATCTCCCCAGTAGTCACGGCAATTTAATGGCTTAGATTTAGCAGTAATAATAATGTTGATTACTAACAAAATTACACCGATTGCCATCATAATCGCACCGATTGACGAGATAAAGTTAAATAAATCCCATCCTTGATTTGCTTGGTAAGTGAATACACGACGAGGCATACCCATTAAACCTAAGAAATGCTGCAAGAAGAATGTTAAATGGAATCCAGTAAAGAAGATCCAGAAAGTCAATACTCCCAATTTCTCGCTCAAAGCACGGTTAAACATAATTGGCCAATAGAAGTGCATTGAACCAAAGATTGCAGTAACGATACCACCAACGATTACGTAATGGAAGTGAGCTACGATAAAGTAAGAATCATGTAATTGGTAGTCAAGTGGTGCAGCTGCCTGCATAACCCCTGTAACCCCACCAGCTACGAATGATGGAATGAAACCAAGTGCATAAAGCATTGGCACTGTAACTTTAACCGAACCGCCCCAAATTGTCATAATCCAGTTAAATACCTTCATACCTGTCGGAACAGCGATTGCCATTGTAGCAACAGCAAAGATTGCATTGGCAGTAGCACCAAGTCCGGTTGTGAACATATGGTGGGCCCAAACCATGAATCCTAAGAAACCGATTAAGATTGTTGCGAATACCATTGAAGAGTATCCAAATAAACGTTTACGAGCAAATACCGGAATGATTTCTGAGAATAATCCGAATGCAGGTAAAACTAAGATATATACTTCAGGGTGACCAAAAATCCAGAATAAATGCTCCCAAATTACTGTGTTACCACCCATTGTATGGTCAAAGAAGTTTGCTTCGAACATACGGTCAACCAACATTAAGAATAAACCTACTGTTAGTGGAGGGAATGCGAATAAAATTAATGCACTTGAAATTAATGAAGTCCAAGTAAATAATGGCATACGCATGAATGTCATACCAGGTGCACGCATTGTGATAATCGTTACGATAAAGTTAATACCAGAGATTAACGTACCGGCACCAGAGATTTGTAGACCTAATACATAAAAATCAATACCATGTCCAGGTGAATATAAAGCTAATGATGCATAGTTGGTCCAACCAGCATCTGGTGCTCCACCTAAAAAGAATGATAAGTGTAGGAAAAGTGCTCCTAAGAAGAACAACCAAAATCCTAATGAGTTTAAGAATGGGAACGCTACGTCACGCGCACCAATTTGTAATGGCACAACGGCGTTCATAAATCCGAATAGCAATGGTGTTGCTGCTAAGAATAGCATTGTCGTACCATGCATTGTTAGTAATTCATTAAAAGTACCGGCTGAAACAAAATCACTGTTTGGAATCATTAACTGAATACGCATTAAAAGCGCTTCTAAACCTGCGATTGCAAAGAATAAAGTACCGGCGAATAGATACATAACGCCAAGTTTCTTATGATCGACAGTTGTTAAATAGTCCCATAATGTTGCTCCAAAGCCCTTTTTATTTGAGACTGCGGCAGAGCTCACAACTTTAACCTCCTTCAAGTGTTACTATCTAGTTAGAATTATTCTTCAATAGATAATCCCATAATATAATCTGCAACTGCACTGATTTCTTCATCTGAAAGCTCACCATATTTACCAGTCATTAAGTTGCCTGGTTTGATGCTTTCTGGGTCAGATACCCATTTTTCAATACTTTCTTCAGTATGTTCAAGTACACCTGCTACACGATTACGATCTCCAAATGTTGTTAAATTTGGTCCCATAGCTCCTGAAGCACCAACACCAGATACGGCGTGACACATTAAACAGCTATTTGCAAATGTTTGTTCACCCAGGTCAGCTGATTCAGCAGATGCTGTTTGACCTTCAGTTGCTTGCATTGCAGCAACCCAATTATCAAATCCATCACGGTCAAGTACTTTAACTTTAAAGTCCATTAATGCATGGGAAGGACCACAAAGCTCAGCACATTTTCCATAGAATACGCCTTGCTCTAAACCTTCAGATTCTTCGTCAAATTGTAAATAGAATTTGTTAACGTTTTCAACGTTCGTATCCATTTTACCGCCGACTGCCGGAATCCAGAATGAGTGTTTTACATCAGCAGCTTTTAAATTAAAGTAAACTTTTTCACCAGTAGGAACAACAAGTTCTTGAGCTGTTACAATACCTTGTTCTGGGTATTCAAATTCCCACCAATATAATTTAGCAGTAACATTAACTGTTAACGCTGTTTTGTTTCCTTCTTCGTTTACCTCATCCATTGCTTTAACATCAGCAAATTTGTAAGTAGAAATTAAAGTAGGAACCGCTAAGATTAAAAGTAAAATGATTGGAATTACTGTCCAGATTACTTCTAATGTATGACTTCCTTCTACTTGTTTCGGCATGTAGTCTTCGCCCAGTTTAGAACGGCGAGCCTTCATAAACGCGTACAAATAAAGAACAGATACTACTATTACTACTAATGCCATAATTGTGATCGAGAATAATAGTAAATTAAATTGTTCTTTTCCCACTGCACCTGTTGGTTTAAGTGTTGTAAGATAATCTTCACCACATGCAGAAAGAAATACTGTCATTACAGCTAACAGTGAGAAAAGACGCCATTTTTTAAGCCCTTTCATCATAGCTTAATTAACCCCTCTTTCTTTGTTGTATTTCATGTGTAACCAGGATATTGGTTTTTAGTTCTATGTGAATCCCTTTTCAAAGAAGAATTCCAAATTGTAATTAAGTACAAATCAAAAATTCCTGAAACCAAAACATTTAAGCTTTAATCAGGTTTTCTATTGTACTAAACTTTTTAACCATTTAGAGCCAGCCAAGCCTATTCAATAGTGTAGCCAAAAATGATAAGGCCTGTACAAAGTATTTCTATAAAAAGCAATGTTACAATCAACCTTAATATTACCATAGAATTGTTAGGTCTTTTCAACTTTCCTACAAGTAGCATTGGTATATATGCTGTTTGATATTCCTATGTCATTCATTGCATATGAAGATATGCTGAAATGGCTGGCCGGAATAAAAAAAGAGCTTACACCAAATGGCATTTTCATCTGCATCTACTGTAGTAGTATGACTAAAAAACCCTATACTTTGAGTTACTGAATTATATTCACTTAACTTCTTTGAATAAAACATTCGCTAAGTTCCAACTAGTCACACATGTCGGCAACTTGTGTTGCCTTTACATAACAAAATTTCACCCACAAAAAATTGAAAGTAAAATAATCAAAACATCCTTTGCATTCATGCTAAATGTTCCTCACCATGACTTCTTTTAGAATATAAGCTTTGATAATCAGATGCTCTAAAAAGTGTTCATTTACAACCTAAATCCCAAGAAACTAGGATTTAAGCAAGAATTAAAATTCCAATTTTAATAAGTGCAAGAAAATCTTTAAAAAGCAAGTCGTCGCAAGTGTTTAACATCTAACAAAAGTCCAGCAAAGAATTATGATTTAAATTCCTTTCATTTTTGTAAGCATATTTCGCTAACAATAACTATATCGAAATTTCTTCGCGATTTCTAGACATTAAGTTAAATTTCGGCGAAGTTTGTCAAATTCCAAGTTATGTTAACCAAATGTAATATGAACATCTCTATATTAATGCATTTTAAGGGAAGTTTTGTGAATGTAATAGCACGAAATTATGAACAATTTGTGAAAACCCTTTCGCTTCAGGAAACCTTCTTCTGTTTGAAGTTGTCTTTTATCTATTTATTCGCTATCATCAAAAGGCAGAGATGCTTTTGCACTGATAGGAAAGCAAGTAAGGAAAGTTTCCAATATTAGTGCAAGGAAAACATTGATCTCCTTCATTTTTATGTTCGATATCATGTTTTCTAATAAGCGTATTGATAGAAAAAGTAGGTGGCTCATAAAATGCAACATTATCAAAGTAAATTACTGAAGTGGATTGCTTTAGCTACAACAATCGGTATGTTACTTATTCTTCTTGGCGGAGCCCTTGTTACAAAAACTGAAAGCGGTTTAGGTTGTGGTCGAAACTGGCCAGATTGTAATGGGTCCCTTATTCCAAAAGAAATAACACCAGAAGTTTTAATAGAATTCTCGCATCGATTTGTTACGGGTTCGGTATCAATACTTGTCCTCGCTTTAGTAATCTGGACTTGGAGAAAACTGGGTTCCATTCGTGAAGTGAAGTTTTTAGGCAGTTTAGCAATCTTTTTCTTAGTGGCTCAAGCATTAATCGGTGCCGCTCAAGTTTTATGGGGACAAGGCGACTTTATCCTTGCACTGCACTTCGGGATTTCATTAATTTCATTCGCTAGTCTTTTGCTGCTGGCTATAATCGTATTCGAAGTAGATACAAAATTTGATGCCGATAGAGTATATATTGGTAAAAAACTTAAATGGCATACATTAGGCGTTTCATTATATTCATATATAGTTGTTTATACAGGTGCATTAGTTCGACATACTCAATCTAGTTTAGTTTGTACTGACTGGCCATTTTGCAGCAACGAAGATCCGTTTGCACTACCAAATAATATGTATGAATGGGTTCAAATGGGACACCGATTTGCAGTACTATTAATTTTTATTTGGGTTACATATATTATGATCCATGCAGTTAAACATTATAAAAACCAGCGTGTTATTTATTGGGGTTGGATAATCGCCTTCCTTATCTTGTGTGCACAAGTAACGACAGGAATGCTGATTATCTTTACAAAGCTGAATTTAATCATTTCATTATTGCACTCATTATTTATTTCATGCTTGTTCGGTTTATTCTGCTATATGATTTTACTTGTTTCACGCAGCAATTATAATGAAAAGAGCAATCAATAAAGTGCAGCGATTTCGATCGCTGCACTTTTATTTTTGGCGATTCCTCTAATATAGAGGGATATTGAATTGCGTTTCATTCCCCTCTCGATACCGGAAACTGCTAGGCTCTATCTTTCCCCACACCTCAAACCAAAAAACGGGCAACGGAATTTTTCCCCGCTGCCCGACTATCCTATTCTAATTCTATTAACAAATCGCCTGTTGAAATGGCGTCACCTGCAACTACATGCACTTCTTTTACAACACCATCTTTTGGTGCTTGAACAGTTGTTTCCATTTTCATGGCTTCAGTAATTAATAAGTGATCGCCGCGTTTTACTGGACTGCCTTTTGAAACAACTACCTTCAGCACTGTTCCCGGCATTGTTCCACCAATTTGATTTGGATTGCTTGGATCTGCTTTTAATGCGACATTTCCATCTACTTCTACCGTCATATCTTGGATGACCAACTCACGAGATTGACCGTTAAGCTCGAAGTACATGATTCGCGTTCCATCATGCTGCGGCTCCCCGATTTCGATCAATTTAATAATGAGGGTTTTACCTTTTTCGATCTCCACTTCGATTTCTTCACCAAGTTTCAATCCGTAGAGGAATGTTGGTGTATCCAGTACTGAGATATCACCGAATAGTCCTTGCGCCGTTACGTAATCTTCAAATACTTTCGGATATAAAGCATATGCTAAGACATCTTGATTAGAAGCAGGACGCCCAATTTTTTCGGATAATGTTTTTGCAAGCTCTTCAAAATTAACTGGTTCCAGCAATTCGCCTGGTCTAACAGTAATCGCTTCTCTATCCTTCAAGATTACTTTTTGTAATTCTTGAGGGAAGCCTCCTGGTATTTGTCCTAAATACCCTTGGAATAATTCAACTACTGAATCTGGGAAGTCAATGTTTACACCGCGCTCAAAGATATTCTCTTCGTTGAGATCATTTTGAACCATGAATAAAGCCATATCTCCCACTACTTTTGATGAAGGCGTTACTTTTACAATATCACCAAACAATAAATTTACTCGTGAATACATTTTCTTCACTTCATCCCAGCGATCTCCCAACCCAACCGCTTTTGCTTGTTGCTGCAGATTACTATATTGTCCGCCTGGCATTTCATGAACATAAATTTCTGAATGGGGGCTGTTCATACCGCTTTCAAAATCGCTATAGAATGTACGAACATCCTGCCAATAAGATGATAATTGCTCAAGTGCATCGATATCTGCACGCAATTCACGTTTACTGCCCTTCATTGCATAATACAAGGAATTCACACTTGGTTGTGAAGTTAAACCCGACATTGAACCAAGGGCTGTGTCAATAATATCTACTCCAGCTTCAATAGCTTTTGCATACGTATAAATACCAATACCGCTTGTATCATGTGTATGAAGATGGATCGGCAATTCAGTCGATTCTTTCAATTCAGAAATTAAACGATATGCAGCTTCTGGTTTTAGCAGCCCTGCCATATCTTTAATAGCCAAAATATGAGCTCCTGCTGCTTCTAATTCTTTTGCCATCTCTTTATAATACTGAACAGAATACTTAGCGCGAGAGTCATCTAGAATATCGCCAGTGTAGCAAATTGCTGCTTCTGCAATTTTCCCTGTTTGGCGAACTTCGTCAATTGCAACTTCCAT
Organism: Lysinibacillus fusiformis; assembly: GCA_030027265.1. Classification (GTDB taxonomy): domain Bacteria; phylum Bacillota; class Bacilli; order Bacillales_A; family Planococcaceae; genus Ureibacillus; species Ureibacillus fusiformis_A. The sequence continues at coordinate 13,657 of JASENG010000019.1, forward strand.
TCCTTTAATCCAGTTTAAACTATCGAAAATTCTGAATACATCGACTCCAGAAGAAGCCGATTCTTTTATAAACTCACGGATTAAATTATCTGGATAATTTTTGTATCCAACGGCATTTGCCCCTCGCAATAACATTTGGAACAATACATTCGGCATTTGTTCCCGCAATTTTTCAAGCCGTGCCCATGGATCTTCTTTCAAGAAACGGTAAGCTACATCAAATGTTGCCCCGCCCCATAGTTCAAACGAGAAGAAGTCATTTAGCATGCGTGCATTGTAATCTGCAATTTGGTACATATCCTGTGAACGTACACGAGTAGCTAATAAAGATTGGTGAGCATCACGGAAAGTTGTATCTGTCAATAATACTTCTTGTTGTTCCTTTACCCAAGAAACAAGCCCTTCTGCACCGCGCTCATCCAGAATTTGCTTTGTTCCCGGTTGAATTTCAGTTTTTAGATCGAATTTTGGTTTATTCGGTTGAACTAAAATCGGTTTCGAACGTTTTTCTACACCCGGGAATCCATTTAATGTGACGTTCCCAATATAGTTTAATATTTTTGTTCCTCTGTCTTTACGCACAGGGAATTTAAATAACTCAGGAGTTGTATCGATAAAGCTTGTATCAAAACTGCCTGAGATAAAATTCTCGTGAAGTACAACATTTTCTAAAAATGGAATATTTGTTTTAACGCCGCGAATACGGAATTCCCGTAAATTACGGTGCATTTTAGCAGAAGCTTCTTTAAACGTCATACCCCATGTTGAAATTTTAACCAGCAGTGAATCATAGTAAGGCGTTACAACAGCCCCTTGGAAACCATTTCCGGCATCTAAACGCACACCAAAACCACCGCTGGAACGATATACCATTAATTTCCCTGTATCTGGCATGAAATCGTTTGCAGGATCTTCTGTAGTAACACGTGATTGAATGGCAAAACCGAACAGCGGTATCTCGCTTTGAGCTGGAATGCCAATTTCATCTGAATGCAAACTGTGTCCCTCAGCAATTTTAATTTGAGAATGAACGATATCAATTCCCGTTATCATCTCAGTTATTGTATGTTCTACTTGAATTCTTGGATTTACTTCAATGAAGTAAAACTCATTGCCTGAAACTAAAAACTCTACAGTACCAGCATTTATGTAATGTACATTCTGCATTAATTGTACAGCAGCATCACAGATTCGATTGCGCAGTTCTTTTGAAATTGAATTGGAAGGTGCAATTTCCACTACTTTTTGGTGACGTCTTTGAATTGAACAATCACGTTCATAAAGGTGTACAATATTGCCTGAGGCATCCCCCAAGATTTGCACTTCAATATGCTTCGGTTTAATAATTGCTTTTTCCACGTAGACTTCATCAGATCCAAAGGCAGCCTTTGCTTCAGATTTCGCTCGTTCATAGCTAGAAGCCAGTTCATCTTTTGAATGGACTAAACGCATCCCGCGACCGCCGCCGCCAAGTGCTGCTTTAATCATTAATGGATAGCCGTGAGACTCGCCAAATTCCTCGACCTCTTCAATACTGGCAACCGGCCCATCAGTTCCAGGAATAACTGGAATTTTTGCAGCTATCGCTTGTTCTCTTGCCTTTACCTTGTCACCAAACATATCTAAATGCTGTGAAGTAGGGCCGATAAAGATAATGCCTTCCTCTTCACAACGTCTAGCAAATTCAAGATTTTCAGATAAGAAGCCATATCCGGGATGAATAGCATCAACATTTGCTTGCTTTGCTATTTCAATAATCCCTTCAATATCTAGGTATGCATCAATCGGTTTTTTGCCTTCACCAACAAGGTAAGATTCATCCGATTTATAACGATGATATGAACCACTGTCTTCCCTAGAGTAAATTGCAACTGTTTTAAGCTTCAGTTCGTTACAGGCACGAAAAATACGAATAGCAATTTCTCCTCGGTTTGCAACTAAAATTTTGTTAATTTTTTTCACAACGATTCCCCCTTATAACTTCTTCTCCAACTTGACATACATGGAAACATTCACTAATACTCCCATAGCAAAAGATAATATTAATATAGATGTTCCGCCATAACTGATAAATGGTAACGTAACACCGGTTAACGGGATAAGTCCCGATAATCCCCCAAGGTTGACGAATGATTGAACAGCAATCCAGCTGCCTATTCCCGCTGCTATCATTCTAGCAAGTGGATCTTTCGTTTTCAGAGCAATTGTCAAAGCTCTAAATACGATAAAGCCCAGACCGCCTAATACGATAATGACACCTAAAATTCCCAGCTCTTCGGCGATAATCGCCATGATGAAATCGGTCTGTGGTTCAGGCAAGTATCCAAGTTTTTGAATGGATTGCCCTAAGCCAACCCCTTCCAATCCACCAGAACCAATCGCTATATAGCCATTAATTACCTGATAACTCGAGCCGCTTTCATATTCAAAAGGATTTAAAAAGGCTTTGATACGGCCTATTCGGTTATCAGTAAGTAATCCATCACCTTTTATCAAAATCAAGAGGCCCAACATTGCAGTACCTAAAACTATAAGCACCGTGAAAAACTTGATAAACTTCTTAAATTGGATACCACTCGCAGCAACTACTGCTATGGCGATACCCGACAAGATTAATACTGCACCCAGATCGACTTCGGTGCCGACAAAACCGATAATCACCAACCATACAAGGATTGGATAAACAATATTATTAGGCTCTAAATTTTCCATAGGGTTATTTAAACTTTTTCTATAGAAAGCACCTGCAAAATATAAAATTATGAATAGTTTAGCAAATTCAGAGGGCTGAAAATTCATTACGCCGAGGTTAATCCAACTTTCTGCTCCACCAGCCTCTACACCCTTAATTTTTACCCATGCAAGCAGAATAAGAACAAGAGCTGTCATAATTTGCATTATTCTTTTATTACTGAAGTGTTTATAAGGAATAAACGCACCCACAAAAAACGCAAAAGCTGCGACAATTAAGTTCATTAACTGTTTTCGATAATAAAATGTAGGTGTATCTTTATCGACAATACTAACCATAATACTTGAACTATAAATCATGACAAGTCCAAATAAACATAAAAACAAATACGTAAAGAACAAAGGATAATCAAAATTCCTCACATAATAATTCAGATATTTTTTCATTTTCATTTCCCCATCTTTGTTAGCAAGCCGGCTAATCGCATGTTCGCGATTAGCCTTAGTTGCCAATATGCAGATCAGTAAGTCCAGACAACCTAATCTGTAAAAAAAACTCAAATCGCCAAGATGCGTTTGAGTTTTAAATTATTTGTTTGTATACGCTTCATGCAACAAGGAAAGTTCTTTTTCTAATGTATCCAGAATTTCTTTTCCTCGTTCACGATCGACCAATCCAAGCTTTACAGCAAAATCAATCTCACGCGATAAACCAAACATCTGAGTATCTAGTACTTCTTCATATAAAGGACATGATGGCATTGTTAAATGATCCATTTGAACTTTTATTAAACGTGCAATTTTATCTGCATCATTAAGCAGCAATTCCAAAGCTTGTTCCTGAAAGGAAGCTTGTGATTTCGTTTCCATGAGGACGCCCCCATCATTTGAATTTCTTCTATTCTATCTTATTAAAGTTTATCTTTTAGCTGATAAAATTGCAAGTGTCTACATATGAAAAGACAACTTTTGATTTATATTTCTTTATTAATTGCTATAAATAGCGTTATACTAAAATGGATATATAGATTTAGGGGGACTTTTGAAATGGAAAGTATTATACCAGTTAAAGGTGCAGTTAAATATAAAATTACTTTAGATCCTACTGTATGGATTTTTGATGATCGCCGCATAGATTTAAAAACGTATTTCGTGGAAAAAAAAGAAATTGAAAACGAGGATTTAAAATATCTTTTAAATACAGGAAGACATTGGTCTCGTGAAATTATGGAGGGGGCTACTTTTCCTCCAACTTTAAAAACGGAAAGAAAATTCGATCGCCAAGGCATGAAAACCGGCACATTTGGAATGGAAATTAAGCATTTCCTAAAAAATGCCGAGATTGAAGAGCATGCAAAGCAAGTTGTATTCGAATTAGCGGATGGTCAAGAAGTTGCCTTCTCTATTGAAGAAGCGAATACAATTATCTTTAAATATAGTCAGGATGGCAAACCTATTTCTGATGGTGGGCCAGTACATCTATTATTTGCTGATGGTTCGAACGTAGATAATCCTATTAAAAATATTGCAGCCATTCGTGTTGACTAATAGGAGGCATGTGTAAATGCGAGTCAAATGTGTGATTTGTGATTCTATCAATGAACTTGATGATGACCTGCCCTTAGCAAAAAAATTACGTAACCGACCGATTCACACTTATACGTGTCCGGAATGTTATAATCGAATTGCTAACAATACCGAAAAAAGATTAGCGACGGGAAATTTCCGTTTCTTCCGCACTTCATCACCTGTTGATGAAGAATTTTAACATATTAAACATCCTTGAAGTAAAAAACTGCATCCTTCCATTGTCAGATTGAGTATCTGCCAATCGGGATGCAGTTCGAATACTTTCAAGGATTTTTTAATTTCATTCACTTTTAATGAGCTTTCTTTCGAGCAATTCGACCAACTGATACATGATTGTAGCAAAAATAGCTATGATCAGAAGCGACATAAGAACAAGGTTAAAGTTAAATACTTGGAATCCGTAAATGATTAAATACCCAAGTCCTTTTGATGACACCAAGAACTCTCCCACAATTACCCCTACCCAGGATAAACCAACGTTCACTTTTAGTGTCGAGATGATAGTAGGAAAAGATGACGGCAATATCGCTTCTTTAAACATTTGGGATCTTGTCGCATTAAAGGTTTGGAGCACTTTTAGATAATTTGCATCTACACTTCTAAAGGATGTATAAATTACAATCGTTGAAATGATGACCGAAATGATTGCCCCCATTGTGATTATGGAGCTCATTCCAGGTCCCATCGCTACGATCAAAATTGGACCCAGTGCAACTTTTGGCATCGAATTTAAGATGACTAAATAAGGATCCAGCACTTTAGAAAGAAATGGCGACCACCAAAGAATCGCAGCCAATATTGTTCCAAGCAATGTTCCTAAGATAAAACCCAGCACCGTTTCGAAGAGCGTATAGCTAATATGAACCAAAATGGAACCATCTGCAATATTATCAATCAGCAAATTGGTTACCTTCGTAGGTGAACTGAAAATTAACGGGTCAATCCATCTTAGACGAGAAGCGAGTTCCCATAAACCGAAAAAAGCGATTAAAATCAAGAATTGGTAAAATCGAACCCATCTTTTTTCTTTTCTAAGAGATTGCAGGAACTGTTCATGGAGTTTTTGATTATTCAAGGCTCTCAAGCTCCTTCCATATAACTTGGAATAGGGAGGAGTAACTTGAATGCGATCTTGCTTCAAAAGGTGTTATTGCTCTTAATTCCTCTGGCACATCAAAGATTTGATGGATTCTGCCTGGGCGAGCAGAGAAAAGGAAAATTCGATCACTCATGGCAATGGCTTCACCAAGATCATGTGTAACCAGTACCGCAGTTTTTTCATATTCTTTTAATTTACGCCAAACTAAGTCTTCAAGCTTTAATTTCGATTGGTAATCCAATGCTGAAAACGGTTCATCTAACAGCAAGATTTTCGGATCTACTGCCAGTGTCCTAGCCAAAGCAACCCGTTGTCTCATCCCGCCGGATAATTCCCTGGGATACTTCTTTTCGACAGGGGGCAGGCCGACATCACTTAACAGATTGGATGCCACTTTTGCGTAGCTTTGTTTTTCATTTTTTAGAAGTTTTAATCCCAAGGTGATATTTTCTTCTATTGTTTTCCATGGAAAAAGATAATCCTGTTGAAGCATATATCCTATCGACAGATTGGTATTTCCATAAACTTCTTGTTCTTCAATTTTAACCGATCCTGAAGTTGGCTCGAATAGACCTGCAATGATGGAGAGCAGAGTTGTTTTGCCACAGCCGCTCGGACCGATAAAGGAAACAAATTCTCCTTTATTGATTGTAAGATTAATATCTTGCAAGGCTTGCGTAGTTGCTTCTTTAGAAAAATACGTATGGTGGACGTTGCCGACACTTAGAAAGGACATTTACTCCAAAACCTTCTCCGCAAAAGTCGTATCTACTAATTCATTATAATCCATACGTTTTGGTAATTCGCCAGCCTCATCCATAATGTCTTGCAGGTTGTTCCATTCTTCTTCATCTAAAATCGGGTCTTTTGCAAAAGATTCTTGTTCACGATAACGTTCAACAACCGTAGCGATCAGCTCTACCTCTGTATCCTCAAAGAATGGATGAATCGCTTTTGCTACTTCCTCTGCCGAAGCCTCGTAAACGAAATCTTGGGCTTTTTTCAACGCTCGCGTAAACTTCTCGATTGTTTCCGGACTTTCATTCATAAAGCTATCTTTTGCCATGAAAACAGTATATGGCAAATGGCCTGACTCAGTACCAAACGAAGCAACAATATGCCCTATTCCCTCTTCTTCAAAAACACTAGCAGTCGGCTCGAATAATTGAACATAGTCACCAGTGCCGGAAGCAAATGCTGTAGAAATATTTGCAAAGTCAATATTTTGAATTAATTCCAGATCCGCATGTGGGTCAATGCCGTTTTTCTTTAAGACAAACTCTCCGGCCATTTGCGGCATGCCGCCTTTACGCTGACCAAGGAATGTCGAACCTTTTAACATATCCCACGAGAAGTCTTCAATTTCTTCGCGTGCTACTAAAAATGTCCCATCAGTTTGCGTTAACTGAGCAAAGTTTTTAATCGGATCATTTGCTCCCTGTGCAGATACGTAAATCGATGTTTCCGAACCGACAAGAGCGATATCGATGCCACCTGACAATAAAGCCGTCATTGTTTTATCTCCACCAGCGATTGTAGATAATTCTATATCTAACCCTTCTTCTTCAAAGAAGCCTTGGGTTATGGCTACATATTGAGGTGCGTAGAAAATGGAGCGAGTAACCTCACCAATTTTGACCGTCTGAAGTTCATCCGAATCATTGCAAGCTGCCAGCAGAAGAACCATCAAACCTGATATTACAACCAAAAGACTAGACTTCACCCATTTTTTCAATGCTCCAACCTCCCTTTTCGTACTTGTTTATCAAGAGTAGATTATGCATTATAGGAAAAATGTGTGAATACCTAGAAATTCAGGCTATCTTTTGTCCTTTATTGCGGCTTTTATTTAGTTGAACGACAATCTTCAAATCCAATTAAAACAATATAGATTAATAGCGCGCATAGTGTACTAATTGCAATCACAAGACCCATTGGAATCGCTGTTAGACTTCCACCTAGACCAACAAGAGGTGTCGCAATCGCCCCTAGGCCCATCTGTGCTAAACCAATAAATGCAGAGGCGCTTCCCGCATTGCTCCCCTGTCTTTGCATCGCCAGGGATGTACTGGAAGGTGCAACCAACCCCACACTTGAAACTACAAAGAAAAGAGGAATTAAAATCCCGAATAGTCCCAGATCCAACAGAACCATTATAAATAGAACCAAACCTCCTAAAAACGCTTGGATCAATCCAAATATTAACAGCTTTTTCTCTCCCACCGTACGGCTCAGCCTTGAGGAAATCTGTGAAGCTGCGACAATACCAATACTGTTAATAGCAAAGGCCAGCCCAAAGCCCTGTGGAGAAATACCGTAAATATCTTGCAAAACAAATGGCGATCCAGAAATATAAGCGAACATTCCAGCAAAAACAAATCCCGACGCCAGGCAATAGCCCATGAATATTCTATCCTTCAGCATCATTCCCATAGAAGATACGGTTTGTTTAATTCCACCAGTTTGACGTTTTTCAATGGGCAAACTCTCCGGCAGCTTAAAAATAACCCCAATTAAAATTCCAAGACCAATGATGCTTAAAATAACAAAGATTCCTTCCCAGCTCGTAAACCGCATAACTTGCCCACCGACAGTAGGTGCAATAATAGGTGCGATACTATTTACAAGCATTAGCAGAGCAAAGAACTTCGTCATTTCATACCCTGTATAATAATCTCTTACAATAGCACGAGATATAACGATACCCGTTGCACCTGCAAGGCCTTGAATCAATCGCAAAATACATAAAAGCACTATCGAGGAAGTTATTGCACATAATATAGAAGCTATGATAAATACGGCCATCCCAATGACTAACGGAATTCGACGCCCGCGAGCGTCACTGATCGGTCCTGAAATTAGCTGTCCCAAAGCAAGACCAAGCAAGCAAAAGGTAAGACTTAGTTGCACAACAGACGCACTTGTATTTAAATCGGCTGCCAATGTAGGCAGGGCTGGAAGGTACATATCCATCGAAAATGGCGCAAGTGCCGATAATAAGCCCAGCACCAGAATCTTCCCCAATCTTTTTTCCTTTTTTCCGCTTACCTCTAAAGGCAATTCATTTTCCATTTTCAAGTCCATATTCTTTCCCCCTTAACTTCTACCTAATATTGTAAATAAATATAAAAGTAGGAACAATATTAAATTTAAACGGTTAAACTTACGTCTTTTAGTAAGTTTTTACATTTGAAATACTGCAAAAAAAGAGGTGGCACTAAAAGTCTAGAATTTAAGCGACCTTAGTGACAACCTCTTATTTATACATAAACATACTTTATGATGCCGCTCGTCTTTCTTCTCGTTTTTCACGCCATAAACGTGTTTTATAAATGATTAGAATTAAAGCTGCAACAATTAAACCTTCGATCATCGGCAAGAAAAGCGCTAAAAACGTTAGAACAATACATCCTATAAAAAGGAAGATATAGATAATAATGTTTTGTATTAATTTTAAATCATTTTTAGCAAATCCAAGTTTAAAAACAAGTGCTGAAAGAAGAAAGATTAAGAAAAATGTAGCATATCCAGCAACTTCATAGCTTGGCAGATTTTCATAGAAATATCTAGTTATACCTGACATGCGTCCGAATACGAAGGCAGTTTCACCTGTGTTCGTAGGTGCAGATGCTTGAATATAATTTAGTGTCCCAAACAAGTTCAATTACTACAACACCTTTCACAATTCCAAAGAGCGACGACGCAAATTTTTTATTACTCAGCGAACTTTTTCTTTTTCGCTTGTTTTTCACGTTCGTTTTTATCTAGAATTTGTTTACGTAAACGGATAGATTCAGGTGTTACTTCTAAGTACTCATCTTCATCTAAGAATTCCAGAGCTTCTTCAAGCGTTAAAATACGAGGACGTTTAATAACGTTCGTTGCATCTTTTGTCGCTGAACGGACATTCGTTTTTTGTTTCATTTTCGTAATATTTACTGTGATATCATTGTCGCGGTTATTTTCACCAACGATCATACCTTCGTAAATTTCAGTACCCGGTTCAACAAATAGTGTACCACGGTCTTCGATTTGCATCATACCATAAGTAGTCGCTTTTCCTGTTTCCATTGAAACAAGAGCACCTTGGTGACGTCCGCCAACACGGCCTGCAACAACTGGTTGATAAGAGTCAAATGTATGGTTAATGATACCAAAACCTTTAGTTAATGACATGAACTCAGTAGTGTACCCGATTAATCCACGAGCAGGCACCATGAAGATTAAACGAACTTGTCCGTTTCCTTCGTTGATCATATCTAACATTTCACCTTTACGGTTCCCTAAAGATTCGATAATTGAACCAACGCTGTCTTCTGGTACATCGATTTGTACGCGTTCAATCGGTTCACATTTTACACCATCAATTTCACGGATAATTACTTGTGGTTTTGACACTTGTAATTCATATCCTTCGCGGCGCATGTTTTCGATTAAGATCGATAAGTGAAGCTCCCCACGTCCTGAGACGATCCAAGCGTCTGGTGAATCAGTATCTTCTACACGTAGAGATACGTCTGTTTGTAATTGAGAACGAAGACGCTCTTCAATTTTTCTTGAAGTAATCCATTTTCCTTCGCGACCAGCAAAAGGAGAGTTGTTTACTAAGAAAGTCATTTGTAAAGTAGGTTCATCAATACGTAATGGTGTTAACGCTTCTTGATGCTCTACAGGACAAACTGTTTCCCCTACATTGATTTCTTCCATCCCTGATACAGCAATTAAATCACCAGAGTAGGCTTCTTGGATTTCTTCACGTTTTAAACCAAAGAAACCAAAGATTTTTGTTACACGGAAGTTTTTCACAGTGCCATCAAGTTTCATAAGTGCTACTTGTTGTCCAACATGAATTTTCCCGCGGAACACACGACCGATACCGATACGTCCAACGAAGTCATTATAGTCTAGTAATGCTACTTGGAATTGTAATGGTTCTTCACGAGTATCTACTGGAGCAGGAATGTGCTCGATAATTGATTCGAATAAGCATTTCATATTTTCTTCTTGTTTAGATGGGTCTGAATCAAGAGAAGCAGTACCGTTTACACCGGAAGCGAAGACTACCGGGAATTCTAATTGATCTTCATCAGCACCTAATTCGATTAGCAAGTCAACTACTTCATCAACTACTTCATCCGGACGCGCTGAATCTTTATCAACTTTGTTTACTACAACGATCGGTGTTAATTTTTGTTCTAATGCTTTTTTCAATACAAAGCGAGTTTGAGGCATACATCCTTCATATGCATCAACAACTAGTAAAACGCCATCAACCATTTTCAAAATACGTTCTACTTCTCCACCGAAATCGGCATGTCCAGGTGTATCAAGGATATTGATACGTGTCCCTTCATAGTTTACAGCTGTATTTTTAGCAAGGATCGTAATCCCGCGTTCACGTTCGATATCATTTGAATCCATTGCACGTTCTTCTACATGTTCATTTGTACGAAAAGTTCCTGATTGCTTTAACAATTGGTCTACTAATGTTGTTTTCCCATGGTCAACGTGGGCGATAATTGCGATATTGCGTATATCTTCGCGTAACTTTGTCATTATTCCACTCCATATTCTTTTTTCATATGATTAACTGTGTTATTATAGCACAAGAAGTTCATATTGTCTTTTCATGTTTTTTCATAAATCGACAATATTATTAATAAATCTCATTTTCATACATATAAAGGAGGCATATTTCCATGAATATAGCGAAAGTAGTCATGTTTATTTTTGCGGTAGCTGCGATGTTATCCATGATTTCTATCGGATATGCAATTGCAGCAAAAACTTTCCTCGGAGCGATTGCAGGACTTATAGCATTATGCGCTGTCATGTTTATAGGTTTTAAAATGAAACGTAAATTCCGTGAACAAGGTCTCCTATAACCTTATACACATAGACTGCCTCATGAGTTTAAATTAAATTCATCAGTAAAACACGATTTTGTCTTAGTTATTTTGTCAAAATCGTGTTTTTTTTATTTTTTTAAATAATCTCTGCCCATATACTCCCTCAAACTTGAACTTTCCGAACCAATTAAAAAGTAGAAAACAAATTAAAGCATTTGCTTTCTACAACAATTTTATTTTTCTTCAATATAATTAGTTAGAATCTCTGAGTGAATGGATGGATTAGCGATAATAAAAGTATCCTGTGATAATAAACTGCAGGGCTCACCTTTCAGGTTTGTCGCGAATGCCCCTACTTCCCGGGCGATAATCGTTCCGCCGCCGATATCCCACGGCGATAATCTCATTGAAATATACGCATCAAGCTTCCCGCTTACCACAAAAGCGATTTCCATAGCTGCAGAACCATATGAACGTGTCCCTCTCACAGAATGAACCAATTCAATCATCTTCTCATGGTTTACTCGCTTATTTGGAATTACCCAGCTGGCATTGATTCCAATAACAGCTTTTTCAAGAGGAACGTGCTGCAGCTTTCTTAAAGGAGAATCGTTATACCACGCCCCTTCTCCTTCTATTGCATAAAATAGATCCTCTCTCATCACATCGAATATGTACCCAAGCTTACCTATACCATCCACAAAAAAGCCTATGGTAATCATAAAATGGCGATGTTGTTTTACGAAATTCATGGTCCCATCGATTGGGTCAATAATCCAAACGCACCCATCAAGGGATTGTATTCCTTCTCCCATGCCTTCTTCCCCTAAAATTTTGTGGCTCGAATCAAATGCTTTAATTTTTTCGATAAAGAATATTTCCGTTTCTCGGTCGATATTGGTCACTAAATCATTGGCATCCGCTTTTGTCTCAATTTTTATATCATATGAAAAAGCTTCTCGAATCCTCTTTCCTGCTTCAAAAATAATCTCCTTGGCAAACTTGTCCACTTCACGTAAATCCATCAAACCCCCACCTTCTTGGAACAATCCCATTTTCTTTCCTATAGTTATATCTGCTCAACATGTACAGCCTCAATCAAACGATGAGGCCTATTTAGTATTCGAAAAATTCTTTCATTACTCTTTAGTATAACAAAAATCACTTGCCGTCAAAAAGATAGCAAGTGATTTTTTAATAAAATTTTAACTTGTTACACATATGCGTGGAGACCATCTAATTCATCCTGGATTTCCTTTAAACGTTTTTTGCTCTTCTCCATTTCTTTTTCATCCTTATCCTGCATTGCTACATATAAGGAGGCAAGCTCATAATCAAGCTCCAGACGTAAAACGTGTTCATATTGCTTTTCAATATCAACTTTACGTATAATTTTAATCATCTGTTTCATAGTAAGTCACTTCCCTTTCATTTTTATTAAAATTTTAGTCTCATGAAATGGTTTGTTACAAAATTTTTCCCAAAAAGCTGATAAAATAAACATGTAAATCAAAGAGGGGGCACAAATAAATGAACAAAATCAAATGGACAAACAAAGACTTCGAAGTATTCGAAATAGATGGTCTAGAACCGCGAATGGAAGCTCTGACTACCGTTGTTCGCCCTAAGTTCCAAGAATTAGGTGAGATGTTTTCGAGTTATTTTAGCGCTAAAACCGGTGATGAATTCTTTCCTCATGTTGCAAAGCATGCTAGAAGAACAATTAATCCTCCTAAAGATTCATGGGTTGCATTTGCACCATATAAGCGTGGATATAAATCGCTTCCTCATTTTCAAATTGGGCTTTGGAATACACATTTATTCATTATTGTGGCAATTATTTACGAAGCGCCTCAAAAATCTGAGATGGCAACTCGTTTATTAAACAATATTGAGCTGTTTGATAAGCTGCCAAACGATTTTATCCTTTCAGGCGATCATATGTCACAAGACTCAATTTCTTTAAAAACAGGGCGTGAAAAACAGCTGGAAGAATTATTGATTCGTTTACGAGACGTTAAAAAAGGTGAGTTTCTTGTTGGACGTCACATTTCACGAGAAGACGCAAGCAAGCTTTCATCTGATGAATTTTTACAGTTAACAGAAGAAACATTTGAAGCATTATTGCCGATCTATAACAAAATTATCGGTAAATAGCTACTTTTAAAGGCAAAGGTTAGTAACTAACTTTTGCCTTTAAAAATGTTTATTTTTGTGTTCTCTATTTTGTTTTGTTAATTAGTAAAATAAAGCGTGTTTTAGAGAAGCACGTGTTTTGCTTTTGGTGTGTTGTATAATTAATATGCGCGAGATACTTACAAACATTACATATTTCAACTAATTCTTTTTATATTTTTTATTGCATATTTCCAATGGCTTATACAACTCTTCAAGCACAGTTGCTACATTCTCTCCAAAATCTTCATTTCCCCTCTCAATCATGCATTTTTTTCGGCTAAAAATGGTTTCAAAAATTCAGCAGGATTAAAAGACTCAATTACGGGTAAAGTCATAGGACATTATTTGACAATTTTAAGGAGTGCTTTGAATTGAAACTTCATGATGGAACTTTATATTGGCCAACGACACTTACGACAAAATTCAGTGTGAAATCTCCAAAACAAGTAAAGAAACAATACGATGCGATTGTAATCGGAGGCGGGATGTCAGGCTGTTTAATGGCTTACAAACTTATCAAGCAAGGACTTACTGTCGCTATTATAGAGAAACGAGAGTTTGGACAAGGCAGTACTGCAGCAAATACTGGTTTACTCCAGTATTCAAACGATATTATGCTTTCAGAGCTTATTCAGCAAATTGGGAAAAAGGAAGCAATCCGGTTCTATCAATTATGCTATGAAGCATTGAATGATATTGAAAAAATAGCAAATGAGTTGCCTGAAGAGGTAGATTTCGTGCGCAGACCAAGCATCTATTATGCTAGCGATGACAAAGACGTAAATAAGCTGCGTACCGAATACGAAACCTTATATATGAACAATCTCCCTTGCGAATTTTGGGATGAGGCGACCTTATCCTTCTATATGCCTTTTAAAAAACCTGCTGCAATCGTTACTTTTCAAGATGCAGAAATAAACCCATTAAAGTTCATCACCAGTTTAATGAACTATTTACAAGATCAAGGGGTTAACTTTTTTGAAAATACAGAAGTTATAAAAACATCCTATGAAAATCAACTGGTTCATCTCCAGACAACAACACATTTATTCCGAGCCAAGGATGTAGTATACACAATTGGCTACGAGAAAAATCAAAATACAAAGAAAGAAGATACAGTATTCAACCGGTCATATGTTATGGTTACAAAACCTATCCAATCCGATACGCATTGGCATGATAAAGCAATGATTTGGGAAACAAAAAGACCCTATTTATATCTTCGTACGACAGCTGAAGGAGCCATTATGATAGGAGGAATGGATGAAAACATATCACAGGCTCAGGTAGATGAGACTGTCCTTGAAAAATGTGCGGAAAAGCTATTAAAGCAAACTAAGTCATTATTCCCTCATTTAGAAATCGAAGTGGATTGCTGCTATGCTGCAACCTTTGCAGAATCGAAAGATCAATTGCCATTTATCGGTGCACATCCAACAAAACCGCATCATTATTATCTGCTCGGCTACGGTGGAAATGGTACGGTGTACAGTGCACTTGGTTCAAAAATTATCAGTGATTTAATTGTGGGAAGAGAAAATAACGATGCCCATATTGTCTCTCCCAAAAGAAAGGACACAGACAAGCATTTATTCTCTTCTACAGCCTAAAACTTAGGTGGAAACGCATTCTTGCGCATAATTTCTAACTAAAAAGAGGGTGGCTACAAAAGAACGCCTATTTGCCGTTCAATTGAAGCACCCTCTTGTCATTTACATTTTTATGATTTTTCCATCTTCTTGTTCTTTTGTTAATTTCACTACCCTGTAGCTTACATAGCCGCTCGCCTCTTCAAACTCGCGAAAAACTGTTTTTTCCTCAGACTGGGAAGGCACGATTTCTTTAAATCGACGATATCTGGCTAGCATATCCTCTCTTTTGATTCCTTTTTCATAGGCTTGTTCCACGCCTTCAAAAAAGCGAACGACATCAATAATTTCGGTTGTTGACCAATCTGGTGAAAATGGATATGAGTATTCCATAGAAAGACCCTACTTTCTTTTTTTAGTGACCCCATTTTACTCTGATTTCTTCTGCTTGTGCAACCATTCGGCTAATTAACTCCTGTACTGTCGGCACATCTTTGATCATGCCAGTTATTTGTCCCGCCCAGCCAAAACCGCTTTCTTTTTCGCCATCGTAAATAAATCGTTTATTTGCCTTGCCGCCGATATATTCTTTTAATGCTTCATAAGTAGGTGAAACATTTTCAATTTCCAATATTTTTTCCGTGAACTCATTTTTCAAGGCTCGTGCCGGGGCACCAATGGACCGTTTAATAATAGTAGTATCCGACTCTGTACTATTTATTATGCTATTTATATACTCCGGAGAAGCATGAACGCATTCCTTTGTTGCAATAAATCTGGTGCCCATTTCAATTCCTTCTGCCCCTAAAGCATGGGCTGCCATCCACCCGCGGCCATCTCCAATACCCCCGGAAGCGATGACAGGGATTGAAACGCTATCAGCCACTTGCGGAACTAACACCATAGTACCGACATCATCCCGTCCCAAATGGCCTCCGCCTTCTTGGCCAACTACCATCACAGCATCGGCACCTAGTTGTTCAGCCTTCTGCGCCTGTCTTCTCGCTGCAACTAATACTAGTTTTTTTATATCTGTTCCTTTTAATAAATCAAAAATAGGCGCTGGATTTCCGCCGGTCATTGAAATAACAGGCACATTTTCTTCAACTGCAACCCTAACCATCTCTTCATATCCTTTACCGTGGACGCCAATCGCAAAATTGACGCCAAAGGGCCGATCTGTTTTTTCCCGAACTTTATGTATTTCCTGTCTTAAAAGCTCTGGAGACTTTAAACTCATCGCCGTGATTTGCCCCAACCCGCCGGCATTTGATACGGCTGCAGCTAAATCAGAGTAGGCTAAATAAGCTAGTCCTCCCTGTATAATCGGATATTTTATTCCTAGTAAACTTGAAATTCTTGTATCCCAATTCACTTCTTCATCCCCCTTTTATGAATCTTTCCCTAAATACTTCGCTTTACTAGAAAAAAATCCTTTTATTTTTGTAGTCATAAGGTGCAATAGATGCTATAATTCTTTTTGTTTTCAAAAATATATAAAGTGAGGTGGTACCTGCGTTGTCACAGTTAGAGACTCCATTGTTCGACGTATTACTCAAACATCGAAATAGACATCCAATACAATTCCATATTCCCGGACATAAAAAAGGTCAAGGAATGGACCCAGCTTTTCGTGAGTTCGTCGGCGACAACGTTTTATCAATTGATTTAATCAATATTGCTCCACTAGATGACTTACATTCACCAAAAGGCGCGATTAAAGAAGCACAAAACTTAGCAGCTGAAGCCTTTGGTGCTGATCATACATTCTTTTCCGTTCAAGGTACTAGTGGCGCCATCATGACGATGATTTTATCCGTCGTCGGTCCAGGTGATAAAATATTGGTACCACGGAATGTTCATAAATCAACAATGTCTGCAATTGTTTTATCTGGTGCCATTCCTATTTTTATCCACCCAGAGGTTGATGAAGAATATGGAATTGCTCATGGTATTTCTGCAGAATCTGTCGAAAAAGCATTAAAAACATATCCAGATGCAAAAGCAATGCTCGTAATTAACCCTACTTATTTTGGGTTTGCAACCGATTTAAAACGTATTGTTGATATTGTCCATTCTCATAACATCCCTGTAATTGTAGATGAAGCTCATGGTGTACACATTAAATTCCATGACGAATTGCCTCTCTCTGCGATGCAAGCAGGTGCAGATATGGCTGCAACAAGTGTTCATAAACTCGGAGGATCACTAACAGGCAGTTCCGTTCTAAACGTTCGAGAAGGTATGGTCACTGTCAACAGAGTTCAATCTGTACTTTCGATGTTAACGACAACTTCAACTTCATATCCGCTTCTTGCTTCTTTAGATTGTGCTAGACGTCAATTAGCGGTTCATGGATATGATTTAATCGATGATGCAATTCGTCTTGCGAAGGATGCAAGAAAACGCATTAATAAAATTCCCCATTTAAAAGTAGCAGGAAGAGAAATTCTTCACTCATCTGCAACATATGATATGGATCCTACAAAAATCCTTATTAGTGTAAAAGATTTAGGAATTACAGGTCATCAGGCTGAAGAATGGTTACGCCATAATGCCAATATCGAAGTCGAATTATCTGACCTTTACAATATCCTTTGTCTGATTACATTGGGAGATACGAAAAAAGAAATCAACTTACTCGTAAATGCATTGCAAAGAATGTCGCAAACTTTCGAATCAGAGGCAACACAAAAAGAAACGATTGTTAACGTCCCGGATATTCCAGCGTTAGCGATGACTCCTCGAGATGCATTTTACGCCAGTACAGAAGTCATGCCTATAGAGAAATCTGTCGGGTATATTTGCGCAGAATTCATCATGGTTTATCCTCCGGGGATCCCAATTTTCATTCCCGGGGAAATAATTACCGAGGATAATATCGAGTATATTAAGATGAATATTGAAGCTGGCTTACCTGTTCAAGGGCCAGAAGATTTATCACTTAAAACAATTCGCGTAATTAAAGAGCGCATGCCAATTATTTAAAAGCATATATTTTTATTAGAAAACAAGGCTAATCGCAATTGTTATCAGCGATTAGCCTTGTTTTCATCAATAGAGAAAATAAAGCATAAAACTTTCTTTTCCGTCAATAAAAACCACGATTCTCCGCTCTTATTTTGCGGAAGAATGTGGTTTTTCTTATTTATCTACCAGGTTTTGACAGGATTCTCGATTAGATGAAAAGGAATACAAAAATTGGACAAATAACGGCACCGATTACAGCACTTAACCCCATCGATAAAGAGCCAATCGACAAATCTTCTTCCCCATAATCCTTTAATTTAGTAATCCCAACACCGTGACTGGCACTTCCCATCGATATTCCTCGACCAATCGACGAAGTAACTTTCGAATATTTATAAACAGCTGGGCCAAATAATGCTCCTGTAAAGCCCGCAATCATAACAAAGACAGCCGTTAGAGGAGCAATCCCCCCAATCGTTTCACTTACCTGCATGGCTACAGGCGTTGTAAGTGATTTTGGCAGGGATGTTAAAATTAGGTCAGTATCCATCCTCATTAATTTCAACATGGCAAAGACACTAATTAGCCCACTGATCATCGCTATAAAAATACCCGATAGTATCGTAAATTTAAATTTCATTATTAACTTTCTTTGATTATATAAAGGATATGCTAAAGCAACTACAGCCGGTCCCAATAATTGTTGGATATATTTTCCACCTTCCATATAATCCGAAAAAGGAATATGGAATACTAATAACGCAGCGACCAATATAATAGTTGTCGTTAATATTGGCAATAAAATCGGATATGGATACTTCTTATGAAGTTTATACATCAATATAAATATCACAACTGTACTAACGCTGAAGATGATTGCCTTCAAGTACCTCACCCTCCTTTGCTTCCACTTTTTGTTGATGTTCTTCTTTTTCCAACGAAATTGGCGCTTGTATATTTTCCAAGAAAAGCCGTTCCGATCGATCTGATGCAGGCCGCTCCTTTTCATTTAAGAAAATAGATTCTTCACGATCCAGTGACAGCCCTTCCGCTTCTCCAAAAGAATCGCGTTCATTTCCCACGGCTGCCTTTAGCTCATTCTTCTCTATCAGCTCTAATTCTTTTTTCTCGATAATTTCACTAAATTTGCTCGAGATTAAGATGGCAAATAACGTACTCACGAAAACTGTCCCTAGAAGGAGTACTCCTTCAATCGATAATAATTCAGGATAATCAATGATTCCTACAATCGCAGGAATGAAAAACAAGGTCATAAATGCAATTAAAAACCCTGCACCTTCCCGAATATAGTCAACTTTTACCCAATTCATTTTTAGACAGAAGGCTAATAGTACTAAACCTAAAATACTAGCTGGTAGAGGCAGTCCAGTTATTTCGACAATAAAAACCCCGATATAATAAAAAATATAAAGTATGAGAATTTGAGCTATAATTCTAATAATTCTCATCAGGGTATCCGCAAGTCTGAAACTTACTTTCATATCCAGTCCCCCCTATTTATCGTAATTTTACGCCTATTCAAAACAACTGTCTACGTATCTATTAAAAAATAGTAAGAGTTTCATAGGTATTTTTCAGTGATTGTATATTGTGGATATGGATATGGATGCGAAAAAGGGGTAGGTTGTATGATTTGAAGTTTGTTTTTGGACGGGGGGTACTTTTACGAGGAGTTTTACCACTTTCATGAGCGATTTCCTCCTCCTTGCGTGCGGTTTTAATCACTTTACGAGCGGAGGTACTTTTAAAGCTGTAGAAGGCCCCTCTCCTTATCGCCCGCTAGATTCCTCCATCCATAACTTCTTCATACAAAAAAGACCCCTGTACAAAAGTACAAGGGCCTTACAAGGAACTGTCTTATTTAGAAATGATATGGATTGGGTTGCCTAGTAATACTTCAGCAGTTTCCATTGTAATTTCACCTAATGTTGGGTGAGGGTGGATTGTTAAAGCTACGTCTTCTGCAGTCATGCCGCCTTCGATAGCTAAGCAAAGCTCAGAGATCATGTCAGATGCACCAGCACCGATGATTTGAGCACCTACAAGCAAGCCGTCTTCTTTTCGAGCAACTAATTTCACAAAGCCTTCAGTTTGGTTTAATGCTAATGCACGACCGTTAGCAGCGAATGGGAATTTTGCAACATTCACTTCTAAACCTTCAGCTTTTGCTTGCTCTTCGTTATAGCCTACAGTAGCCATTTCTGGATCTGTGAAGCATACTGCTGGAATTGCTAAGTAGTCAACAATTGAATGTTCGCCAGCGATTGCTTCAGCAGCAACTTTACCTTCGTATGATGCTTTGTGAGCAAGTTGTGGACCATCTACGATATCACCGATTGCATAGATGTTAGGAACACTTGTACGGCATTGTTTGTCAACCTTGATTAAACCGCGCTCTGCAAATTCAATACCGATTTGCTCTAAACCGATTTCATCCGTGTTTGGACGGCGACCTACAGTTACTAATACATAGTCAGCTTCAACTTTTTTCTCTTCTCCGCCAACTTCATAAGTAACGATTACACCATTTTCGTTTTCTTCTACACCTTTAGCAGATGCACCTACTTCGATTGTAACGCCTTTTTTCTTAAGACCTTTTTTCACGATTGCTGTCATTGCTTTTTCGAAGCCAGCTAAAATATCTTTACCGCCTTCGATGATTGTTACTTCTGTACCGAAGTTTGCAAATGCAGAACCTAATTCAGTACCGATGTATCCACCGCCAATAACAACTAATTTTTTTGGTAATTCTTTTAAGTTAAGAGCACCCGTAGAGTTTAATACACGATCTGTATATTTGAAAGTTGGAATTTCAACAGGACGAGAACCAGTTGCTAAAATCGCGTTTTTGAATGTATATGTTTGAGCAGAATCTCCGTTGATAATACGAACTGTATTCGCATCAGAGAAGTAAGCTTCACCTTTTACGATTTCTATATTATTGCCTTTTAAAAGACCTTCCACACCGCCAGTTAATTTTTTCACAACGCTGTTTTTGAAGTTCTGTACTTTTTCAAAATCAAGTTTCACTTCAGAAGCGAATACGCCCATATCTTCTGAATGCTGCGCTTGTTCGAAACGGTGACCAACTGAAATTAACGCTTTTGAAGGAATGCATCCTACGTTAAGGCAAACGCCACCTACTACATCTTTTTCTACAATTGTAACTTTCTGACCAGTTTGAGCTGCGCGAATTGCCGCTACATAACCACCAGGTCCAGCCCCTACTACTAAAGTGTCAATTTCGATTGCGAAATCTCCTACTACCATTTTATTACGCCTCCATTAATAAAAGTTCCGGGTCACTTAACAAACGTTTTAAATGATTTAAAGCATTTTGTGCTGTGGCTCCGTCGATCATTCGATGATCAAAGCTCAATGATAATGCTAACACAGGTGCCCCTACAATTTCACCATTTTTTATCACTGGTTTCTCAGAAATTCTTCCGATTCCTAAAATTGCTACTTCAGGATGGTTAATTACTGGCGTAAACCATTGACCTCCAGCCGATCCGATATTCGTAATAGAACACGAACCGCCTTTCATTTCATTTGGCGATAGTTTAGCGTCACGAGCTTTTGTTGCCAATTCATTGATTTCAGCAGAAATAGTGAAAATAGATTTACGATCTGCATGCTTCACTACCGGTACTAATAATCCTTTTTCAGTATCTGCTGCAATTCCTATATTATAGTAATGCTTTTGAATAATCTCGTTTGTTGCATCATCAAAGGAACGGTTGAATTCAGGATATTCACGTAAAGTAGAAACTAAAGCTTTCACTACGTAAGGCAAGTATGTTAGTTTAATGCCTTTTTCGGAAGCTATATCCTTGAATTTTTTACGATGTGCTACTAATGCTGTTACATCTACTTCGTCCATCAACGTAACATGAGGTGCAGTTTGTTTCGAGTGAACCATTGCTTTTGCGATTGCTTTACGGATTGGAGAAATTTTCTCGCGAGTTTCCGGGAATTCGCCTTCAAAGCTCACAGGAACTGTTGTATTAACTGTTTCTTCAGTTGTACTTTCTTCAACCGGAGTCGCTTCAGTCACAGCAGCATTTGTTTGAGCAGCTGTATTTCCGCCATTTAAGAAGTTTTCGATATCTTCTTTTAAGATACGTCCATTCTTTCCTGTTCCGCTTACTTGGTGAATGTTAACGCCTTTTGATCTTGCATATTTACGAACAGATGGCATCGCGATAATACGTTTATTTTCTGATGCATCTGCAGATTTTCCTGATAGATCAACAGCTGGATCTTGTTTAGAATCGCCTTCGACCGGCGCTTTTTCAACAGCATCTCCATCTTCTGCTGTACCTTGAACTTGAGCACTGGTTGTAGAAGTCGTTTCTTCTTTATGGTGATCGTCGCCCTTGAATTGAAGATTTTCATATCCAAGTGCATTGATACGAATAATGACATCGCCTACAACTGCAACGGATCCTTCTTCAACCAGAATTTCTTCAATCGTTCCTTCTACTGGGGAAGGCATTTCAACAACGGCTTTATCATTTTGAATCTCACAAAGTACATCATCTTCTTGAATTTTATCGCCCGCTTTAACGAACCATTTTACGATTTCACCTTCATGTATACCTTCTCCAATATCAGGCATGCGGAATTCAAACGCCATATTTTTCACCCTTTCTTTTGACAAATGATTAGAATGTTAAAACTTTTTTAGCAGTTTCTAATATATCTTTATAGTTCGGTAACCAAATGTTTTCAGCTTGTGGGAATGGATAAATTGTATCCGGTGCTGCCACACGCAAAACAGGTGCTTCCAAGCTTAAAATTGCACGTTCTGTAATTTCAGCTACAACGTTTGCAGCAATACCCGCTTGTTTTTGAGCTTCTTGAACAACAATTGCACGATTTGTTTTTTCAACGGACGCTAGTATTGTTTCAATATCTAATGGCTGAATCGTACGTAAGTCCACTACTTCAACTGAGTACCCTTCTTTTTCAAGTTCTTCAGCAGCTTTTAAGCTTTCGTGAATCATTAAACCATAAGCAAAGATCGATAAATCCTTTCCTTCACGTTTCACGTCTGCTTTTCCAAGCGGAATCGTGTAGGATTCTTCAGGCACTTCTTCTTTTACTGAACGGTATAATTTTAAATGCTCCAAGAAAATAACTGGATCATTATCTCTGATAGATGAAATTAATAAACCTTTTGCATCATATGGAGTAGAAGGAATAACTACTTTCAATCCTGGCTGCTGCGCCATTAAACCTTCTAAACTATCAGAGTGCATTTCAGGAGTATGAACGCCGCCACCGAATGGCGAACGAATTGTTACAGGCATATTGAATGTGTTTCCGGTACGGTAGCGGTAACGGGCTAATTGACCGCTAATAGAGTCCATTACTTCGAAAACGAAACCGAAGAACTGAATTTCCGGAACTGGTCGGTATCCTGTTAATGATAAACCAACTGCTAAACCACCAATACCAGATTCAGCAAGTGGTGTATCAAATACACGATCTACACCAAATTCACTTTGAAGGCCTTCAGTTGCACGGAAAACCCCACCGTTTACACCTACGTCTTCACCGAACACTAATACATTTTCATCATCTTTCAGTTCACAACGGAGTGCATCCGTAATTGCTTGAATCATTGTCATTTGTGCCATAGGTTATTTCGACTCCTTCGCTTCAAAAATTGCATATTGCTCTTGTAGATTAAACGGTTTTTCTTCATACATATTTGAAATTAAGTCAGTAACTTTTTGTTTAGGTGTTTCATCAGCTTTTTTGATAGCCGCTTTAATTTCTTCTTTTGCTTGCTCAATTACTTGAGTCTCTTTTTCTTCACTCCATAAACCTTTACCCTCAAGGTAAATACGGAAACGAACGATTGGGTCTTTTGCTGCCCACTCATTATCGATATCAGAAGTACGGTAGCGTGTCGGATCGTCACCTGACATTGTATGCGGACCATAGCGGTAACACATAGTTTCGATTAGAGAAGGACCTTCACCGCGAACTGCGCGATCACGAGCATCTTTTGTTGCAACGTAAACCGCAAGCGGATCCATACCATCTACTAAAATACTTGGAATACCAGCAGCGATCCCTTTTTGTGCAATTGTTTTTGCAGCTGTTTGTACTTCACGTGGTGTAGAGATGGCAAATTGGTTATTTTGTACAACGAAAATCGCTGGCGCTTTAAACGCACCTGCAAAGTTGATGCCTTCATAGAAATCCCCTTGTGATGAACCGCCGTCACCAGTATAAGTGATGGCTACATCGGCTGTACCGCGCTTTTTGATACCTAGTGCAACGCCAGCAGTTTGAACATATTGTGCACCGATAATAATTTGTGGCGGTAAAACGTTTACGCCTTCAGGAATTTGATTTCCTACAAAATGACCTCTACTAAATAAGAAAGCTTTCCAAAGAGGCAGACCATGATAAACAATTTGAGGAACATCACGGTAACCTGGCAGAATCCAGTCATTTTTCTCCAATGCAAAGTGAGAAGCTAATTGTGAAGCTTCTTGCCCGGCGGTTGGTGCATAGAATCCAAGTCTTCCTTGACGGTTTAGAGAAATAGAACGCTGATCTAGAATACGTGTATAGACCATACGAGACATTAATTCAACTAGCTCTTCATCTGATAAATTTGGAAGAGCTTCCTCGTTAACAATTTTGCCCTCTTCATTTAAGATTTGGAACATTTCAAACTGATTTTCAATCGTTTCTAAAGTTGCGGCTGGATCAAATTGTTTTTTAGATTTTTCTCCCATATAGCACCTCTCCTTAAGTTCTGTATTAAAATTAAATTAAAAAATATTAGTACAACATCTTGTTAGATTTAGTATATAAAAATAAATTCATTCGGTCAATCATTGATTTTCGTTTATTTCGCACTTTTTTTCTCACTTGTCAACTCACCATTAATTATCCGCTGTTATATATTAATCTGTAAACTGTATTACAACAGAATTTGCCAGCACATGTAGTTATTAGTTTCCTCCAATAACTTTCCCGTTATAAGCATTTTTATTTGTATTCACATATACTATTACTGCTAAACTTTTGTACAGCAAAAAAAAGCAACATATGATATTTTTTTTAGTAGACAAAATCAGTTACTTTGCCATTTTAGAAAGTATACAACTTTCATAAAAGAAAAACGTACAATAAAGCTTACACCAATAATCGTTGGCGCTAAGCAAAATTTACTACTATACTATAAGTACATAGTAATTATTGAAAGGAAGTTTAAAAAATGATTTTAATGGAAGATATTATTCGTGAAGGACACCCTACTTTAAGAACAAAAGCAGAAGAAGTTAAATTCCCTCTTTCCGAAGAGACCCGCAAACTTGCAAGCGACATGTTAGAATATCTTATTCATAGTCAAGACCCGGTACTTTCTGAAAAATATGGTCTTCGTCCCGGAGTCGGTTTAGCTGCCAATCAAGTAAACTCACTAAAAAGAATGTTTGCCCTACACTTGGAAGATGATAATGGAGAACAACTAAGCTTTGTTGCCTTTAACCCTAAAATCGTTAGTCATTCTGTAGAAAAAACATTTCTTCCATCAGGCGAAGGATGTCTTTCAGTAGACCGGTCAATCCCTGGCTACGTCCCTCGTTACGCTAGAATCACTGTTAAATTCTTTACAGTCGATGGAGAAGAAAAGAAGATACGATTGAAAGGCTTCCCTGCGATTGCCTTCCAGCACGAATTAGATCATTTAAATGGTGTTATGTTCTATGATCACATCAACGAAACAAATCCATTTGAGCAAGTACCAAATTCATTCCCATTAGGTGAAGAATAAAAAAATAAAGGAGGTGTCTCTTAGTATAGAGACACCTCCTTCATTATTAACAAATTATTTTAATTATAATCTAAGCATTTTAAAACATACAACATAGACTAGTAAAGAAAGGACTTTGGTTGATAAGAAAAAGCTGCTTTGAAGTTTAAATGATATTAAGAATTTTCATAGCTTTCGCTACGCCATCTCGATCCACATGATCTGCAATAATATCAGCAACTTCTTTTGCTTGCGGGACACCATTCCCCATTGCTACTGAAGTACCGACTTCAAGAAGCATCTCGATATCATTCAAGCCATCACCAAATGCAATCGAGTTTTCAATCGGTATATTTAGTTTTTCTAATAATGTTTTAATGCCTCTAGCTTTTGAACCGTCCTTTGGCAAAATATCGCAGGAATAAGGATGCCATCTTACAAACTTTACTTCAGGGAAATTGTCTCTATACAGCTGTTCTTCTGATTCTTCCATGAAAATAAGCGTTTGATACACATCATTATCCTCATAAAATAATGGATTGCTATAAGGATAAGGATATTTCAAGGTATTTAAACTTTTTTCGATAAAGGAATGTCCTTCAATCGAAGCAATCATTTCTTTGTCATCAATAAATACAACTGGATGATCTCTCTCTTGTCCAAACGCTATAATTTTTGCTAAATAATCTTTTGGAACACTGTCTGTATATATTACTTCCCCTTTATACACTACATACTGGCCATTAAAAGTAACATATGTATCTATATTTAGCTCTTTTAAAATACTTTGAATCATAAATGGCGCCCTGCCAGTAGCTATTGCAATTTCATATCCATTGTTGCGTGCCGCTTCAATCGCCTCTTTTGCTGACTCGGGAATTTTTTTCTCACTATTATATAGTGTCCCATCAACATCAAAAAATATGATACTTGTCATATTATAACCCTCTCAACACATATTTATATGTAAACGGAAAATACTTTACATATAGAGAAATAGTCTGTATTCTGTTACTAAGGAGTGATGCGCCATGTTAAAGCGACTCAAAAAGAGAATTTTGAAACGATTAAATGGCATCCTCGGAAAAAAATCAATTGCCTAAGCCCTTCAAAAATGAAGGGCTTTTCTTTATTTTAAGACAGACGCATGATAATATAAAGGAAATGCATCTTTTTCCAAAGATTATTGACATTTATCTTCTTTAATAATAGAAAAAACATACTCTGCTCAACCATCAAAATCAATAGCTTATTTGACGACAAGGATTATAGATTATCCGTATATGCGCAACAAAGCCTAATCGCTGGAAGTATTGGCGATAAGCCAAGTTAACAAATACCGTTTTGTTCGAAATTTTTAATTACCTTAATAGTAGAACAAGACTCTTTAACCAATAGATGGTAAAATGGGTACAAGTGTTTTTTCGTGTGAAGAAAAATTATTGAAAAGAAGATAAAGCTTTTTGCAAAATCGGTAGCTTTTGATATATCATTTCTTATTATCTAATCTAACGCTACTCTATTTATGGCAAGCAGTTCACTTTAAATAATCAAATGATGCACGTAAATGTACGTTAATTAAAGGAGAGAAATTATGATTTACAAAGTTTATTACCAAGAGAATGCACTAGAGGTTCCAGTTCGCGAAAATACTAAAAGTCTTTATTTAGAGGCAGCTTCTGAAAGAGAAGTTCGTAACTATTTAAAAGATCGTAATTACAACATCGAGTATATTCAATTACTTGAGGGCAATTATTTAGAATATGAAAAAAATAGCCCAAATTTCCATTTGGAGAACGCTTAGATCATTATGAAGTTTGTAAAAAATGATCAGGCAGCGGTATTCGCTCTCGGCGGACTGGGCGAAATCGGAAAAAACACCTATGCAGTACAATTCCAGGATGAAATTATTGTCATCGATGCTGGAATTAAATTCCCGGATGACGATTTATTAGGAATCGACTATGTTATTCCGGATTACACTTATTTAGTACGTAATGTCGACAAAATTAAAGGTTTATTTATTACCCATGGCCATGAAGATCATATTGGCGGTATTCCTTATTTATTGCGCCAAGTGAATATTCCGGTTTACGGCGGCAAACTTGCTTTAGGTTTATTGCGAAACAAATTAGACGAGCATGGTTTATTGCGTACAACTAAGCTTATTGAAATCAAAGAAGACGATGTTATCAAATTCAGAAAAACATCGGTCAGCTTCTTCCGTACGACACACAGTATTCCGGATGCATTCGGAATCGTTGTGAAAACACCTCCTGGCAATATTGTTCATACAGGAGATTTTAAGTTTGACTTCACACCAGTTGGTGAACCTGCCAACTTAACAAAAATGGCTGAAATCGGTCGTGATGGAGTTCTATGCTTACTATCGGATAGTACAAATGCAGAGGTACCTAACTTTACTATGTCAGAACGTAAAGTTGGAGAAAGCATTGATGACATTTTACGTAAAGTAGACGGCCGTATTATTTTCGCGACTTTCGCATCCAATATCCATCGTCTTCAGCAAGTAACGGATGCTGCCGCACAATTTGGCCGTAAAATTGCCGTATTCGGTCGTTCAATGGATAATGCCATTTCAATCGGACGTGAATTAGGCTATATTACTGCGCCAAAAGAGACATTTGTTGATGCACAAACGATCAATCGTTTACCGGCAAATGAAGTACTGATTTTATGTACAGGCTCTCAGGGTGAACCAATGGCCGCTTTATCACGAATTGCGAATGGTACACATCGACAAATCCAGATTCAACCTGGGGATACGGTTGTATTCTCTTCTTCACCAATTCCAGGAAACCAAATGAGTGTTAATAAAATTATTAACCTCCTATTCCGCGCTGGTGCAGAAGTAATCCATGGTTCTTTAAACAATATCCATACTTCCGGGCATGGTTCTCAAGAAGAACAAAAATTGATGCTTCGTTTGATAAAACCGAAGTTCTTCATGCCAATCCACGGTGAGTATCGCATGCTAAAAATGCATACTAAACTAGCAGAGGATTGCGATGTTCCGATTGAAAATACATTTGTCATGGAAAATGGCGAGGTTCTGGCTTTAAGCGCTAACGAAGCCCATGTGGCTGGTAAAATCCCTTCTGGAGATGTATATATTGACGGAAGCGGAATTGGCGACATCGGCAATATCGTCCTTCGCGATCGACGCATCCTATCTGAAGAAGGATTAGTAATCGTCGTTGTTAGTGTCGATATGAAGAAACAAAAACTTGTTGCCGGTCCAGACATTATCTCACGCGGTTTTGTCTATATGCGTGAATCCGGCTCACTTATTAGTGAAGCTCAAAAAATGTTAAACAATCATTTAAATGAAATGGTTCAAGTAAAGTCTACTCAATGGACTGAAATGAAAAATGAAATCACCGATGTTTTAGGACCTTATCTTTTCGAGAAAACAAAACGTCGTCCAATGATTTTACCAATTATTATGGAAGTTTAATTAGAAAGGCTGTCCTCCATTGGAGGCAGCCTTTTATCTATATTTGAATAGACGAAAAAGGACAACTCAGCATTGATCTGAATTGTCCTTTTCGTTGTTGCTATAAGCCTCTCTTGCATTGAAGGGCTGATAGATGTTTTAAAACGCTGCCGTCATAGTGGAAGGGCACTTTCATAAAAATTCCCGCTTTTTGAAGACCGTTTTTTGGGCTTGAGCGTTTATCAGAAGTGACGGTAATTCATCATATATCTCAATCGTCTAATTACAGTTTACTTTTTAAATACTAATATTCTCTTTAGCTCATCATTTTCTTAACAAATCGGTTTATATCTACATCGGCACCAATGACCAGCAATATATCGCCGAGCAAAATTTTGTCGTCGGCAGCTGGGGAAATAACAATGGATTCTCCTCTTTTGATGCCTACGATGTTAATTCCATAATTTGCACGAATATCTAGATCCATTAGAGAAAAACCTGCAATTCGGTCGTTTGCACGAATCTCCATAATGGAATGTTCATCGGATAGCTCCAGATAATCCAATACATTGCTCGACATCATATTATTTGCAATCCGAATCCCCATATCCCGCTCTGGATGGACTACATGGTCTGCCCCAATTTTATGCAGCACTCTTGCATGATAGTCATTTTGAGCTTTAACGGTAATTTGTTCTACACCTAGATCTTTTAATATTAAGGTTGTTAAAATACTAGCTTGAATATTTTCGCCGATTGCAATAATCACATGCTCGAAGTTGCGAATACCTAATGATTTAATCACTTCTTCATCTGTCGTATCAGCAATCACTGCTTGTGTTGCAATTTTTGCATATTCATCCACACGTTCTGCCTGCGTATCAATCGCTAATACATCTGCGCCAAGACGAATCAATTCCCTAACGATACTGCCGCCAAAACGCCCTAATCCTACAACTACAAATTCTTTTTTCATCTTGAACCTCCGTACATAATCATCAATGCTACTATTTTAACTTAGTGACATTATTTTGTACAAATATCCTTTGAAAAATTTGTTAAAAGCTAATAAAAGTGCGCTTGTGGGGTATAGAATTTTGTTCCTATCTTACTTTTTGAAATACATGACGCTCCATTACATGTTTCATCCGCCTTAATGTAACAACCTCCTATTCCTTCACACCAACCACACGAATGCGTTTATAATCTGCATACCAATTGCCTTCATCAAATAAGGTTTCTTTTAAACCTCTTTCAACACGGCTAATGATGTGCTTCTTTGCAGCCTCGTCAATCCCGATGAATAATTGGCTGCCAAACATCTCAATCCAATTCTGCAAGCCCTGCTCCCCATCTAATTGTGTTGGCCTGCCGTAGTGCTGTGCAAAGGTAACTCTAAACCCAGCCTTCTCCATTAAACACGTATACTCACCTATACTTGGATAGAACCATGGGAATTGTTCGTCAGCAAACTCGATTCCTTCTGCTTTTATTTGCTTGATGATTTCATCCGTTATGGCTTGTACATTTCCTTTCCCGCCAAACTCTGCGACAAACCGCCCCCCTTGCTTCAAGACTTGATAAATACTCCGTAACGCTTTCTCAGGAGGTTGTACCCAATGGAGTGTTGCATTTGAAAATACGGCATCAAACTCCTCCACGAAACCTAGTGCAGCAGCATCCCTTACCTCAAATGAGATGTCCCCATATTTCTTTTTTGCTTGCTCGATCATATTTGCCGATTTATCTACGCCGATAACCCGGGAACCAAAACCCTTTATGGCATTTGCCAAATCGCCAGTCCCACAGCCAAGATCCAGTATAGTTTCATATTCCTTTGGTGCTAGAATTTGCACTAGATCTGTACCATATTGCGAAACAAATGAGTGGCTTTGATCATATAAGTTGGCATTCCATTGATCGTTTACTGTTTTCATCCTTATTCCTCCTCCTATTTGCCTCTCATTTTACTGGAAAATGCATCCACATGATATTGCCAATAAATTATCAAGGTTATAAGCAAAAGTTATAAGGATCGTTTCTTTAATAAACCCCTCCCCAACCGAATATCTTATTTTGTAGTTAGTAAAAGGAGGTGTGAAGAGCTTGGCGACTTTTTATAAAAGTGCTTTGTTTGAACATCAATTTTGGTTAAGGGTATTAGGGGATCATTCCCGATTTATTCATGACTCTCTTTATCCATCTGCTAAGGAGGATATCGAAAAAGCCACACAGTTTATTCATATTTTCGATCAATATCTTGCTCAAGCTGGTCAGCAAAATGAATCCACAATGCGCAGTTTTACAACCCGAGTGGAAGAATCTGTCATCCAACTAAAAGCATTTAAACTGTCGATTATTCGCCGACATATTACAGGTCAAATGCAAATCCATCTTACACCTAGCTTTGTGAATCACATGGTCAATGAATTGGAAGAATTTCAACGTATTCTAGGCTATCTGAAGGAAGGAAAAACCCCCCCTATTTTCCATGAGCTGCATCATCATTTACTGTGGCTCTTAGATGCATCAGGGCACGCAGTAGCAATTGACGACCGTTTAGACGGCGTGGAAAGGAGATTAAAAGAAAAGAGTCAAACCTTTACAAAGCATTTTGATCATTTTTATTTAAAGGCCGTTGAGTTAACTGGATTTTTAAGAACTAATGTCCACAAGTTCCCTTCTCTCGCCAGATTTAATAAAGATGTCGAGATTGAAATGAACCTTTTCAAAACCTTCCTGCATGAGCTTGAGGAAATGGAGCTAAATGCAGAAAGTTTAGGAATTTTATCTCCTTTAATGGCGGACCATATGGCAAGAGAGGAACAATATTATTTAACAAAGCTTGCCCAATCAAAATCCGCATAAATTTTAAAAGTGTAGACTTGAACTCGGGAGTCTACACTTTTTATCATTCATTTCACTTTTCATTTAAAACTTTAAGAATTCGCTTTTCTAGCATCTTCATACCACTTCCGCCGGCTTGATAATGACGAAGGACACCCTTTTGGTCGAATAAATAATAGGAAGGTACATATTGATTCTCGAAAATATCCGTTAACACCATTTTGTTATCAACGAAAATAGGCTGGGTTATTTTATATTTCTTCGCTGCTCTTTTTACCTTACTTACATCCGTGTCCTCTTTGGATCTTGGCATATGGACGGATACAAAATTCACACGGTCTGCATAGTTCTCTTTTAATTGGCCAAATAAAGGCATGCTTTCATTACAATCCTGGCAACTAACGGACCAAAAGTGAATGATCGTTGGCCTATCTCCTATTAAATCCATCCTCTTCACCTTGCCATTTAACCACTCGGTCTCGCCTTTTAACTCAGGCATTTGTGATCTTAATCTCATGCAATTCCCTCCTTAAAAATATTACGGAGTTAAAGCGTGTCGTCGCCTGGTCTCCAGCTAGCTGGACATAGCCCCCCAGTTTGCAGTGCTTGAAGAACACGCAGCACCTCTTCTACATCACGACCGATATTATTGTGATGTACCACCTGGTATTGGAGCTCTCCTTCTGGACTGATTATAAATAGAGCTCTTTGTGCAACCCCCTCTTCTTCAACTAAAACACCATATTTTCTAGCTACTTGATGATTATGGTCAGCAGCTAAAGGGTATTGTAGTTGACCAAGTCCATTATCTGTTCGTTCAGTATTAATCCAAGCTAAATGGGTATAAATAGTGTCAGTCGAAACACCTATCACTCGCGCCTCCAGTTCATCGAATTCATCATAGTAATCAGACATTTCCGTGATTTCAGTGGGACAGACAAAGGTAAAATCCATTGGATAAAAAAATAAAACCGTCCACTTTTCATTTTTTATATTTTCTTCTAATGAAAC
Organism: Lysinibacillus fusiformis; assembly: GCA_030027265.1. Taxonomy (GTDB): domain Bacteria; phylum Bacillota; class Bacilli; order Bacillales_A; family Planococcaceae; genus Ureibacillus; species Ureibacillus fusiformis_A. Next base: position 46,742 of record JASENG010000019.1, read on the forward strand.
TTTTCCAAATGACTTATCCGGCATCACCGCATCCATTTCAAATTTGGGTGCGGGCTTACCTACTTGTAAATCTAGCATTTCGGTTTCCCCCATTTTAGAAGTTCATCGCAGAACAATATAGATGTTTCCTAAACTACTATTTAAGTTCATTTTTCTAGGAAAATATTTCAAAAAAACTATTGATTTGCATAGGTGATTCTGTATAATAGTATCGGTAATAGTAAACATTAAGTTATTAAATAGTAAACTTTCATATTTGAAGTTTATGTATATTAAACAAACAAGGAGTCATACAAGTGCAAATTGGTGCGAAAATTAAAGCATTACGACTTAAAAAAGGACTGACACAAGAAGAACTCGGTGAAAGAACTGATTTAACAAAAGGTTATATCTCGCAGCTAGAACGTGATTTAAATTCGCCATCAATTGAAACCTTATTTTCTCTATTGGAAGTTTTAGGAACAACTCCAAAGGATTTCTTTGACGACTCGCTTCAAGAACAAAAAATTATCTATACCGAAGATGATCAAACCTCATTTATCGATGATGAGAAAAAGTATAAAATTCAATGGCTCATTCCCACTTCCAATGAGAAAGAAATGGAGCCGGTCCTGATCACTCTTCAAAAAAATGGCGAATATAAACAGTTCGAACCTTCATTAGCCGAAACATTTATCTATGTATTAAAGGGTCGTATTCGAGTTGTATTAGGCAAGAATGAATATATCGCCTGCGAAGGAAATTCAATTTATTATGAAGCATCCACAGATCATCAGATTATTAATGCCCATAATGGAATAACGGAAATTTTACTAGTAGCAACAGAATCTTATTTGTAGTTTAGGAGGCTAAAAAATGAGTAATACAATTATTCGATTTGATAATGTTTCAAAATCCTATGATGATGGAACGGTTGTATTAAAGAATGTTAATTTTGAACTTGAAAAAGGAAAGTTCTATACCCTATTAGGTCCTTCCGGCTGCGGGAAAACGACAATCCTGCGCATTATCGCTGGATTTACGGACCCGACTGAGGGCTCTATTTATTTTAACGATAAAAAAATCAATCAAATCCCTGCAAACGAACGTCAAGTAAACACTGTTTTTCAGGACTATGCATTATTTCCCCATTTAAACGTATTTGAAAATGTCGCTTTCGGGCTGCGCATTAAAAAGCTAAAAGAAAAGGAAATTCAAGAACGTGTACTAGAAGCCTTAAAATTCGTTAACTTAGCAGGATTCGGCAATCGTGAAATTTCAGAAATGTCTGGTGGGCAACGTCAGCGTGTTGCAATTGCCCGTGCGATTGTTAATGATCCTGAAGTGATTCTTTTGGACGAGCCATTATCTGCACTAGACTTAAAGCTTCGTTCAGAAATGCAATATGAGCTTCGTGAATTACAGCAGCGTTTAGGCAAAACCTTTGTCTTTGTCACACATGACCAAGAAGAAGCTTTGGCCATGTCGGATGAAATTTTCGTCATAAACGATGGTGAAATTCAGCAATCCGGAACGCCTGTTGATATCTATGATGAACCGATTAACCGCTTTGTAGCAGACTTTATTGGCGAATCGAATATTGTCGATGGCGTGATGGTTGAAGACTTCAAGGTACAATTTACCGGTAAAACCTTTGACTGTGTTGACCAAGGAATGCGGCCAAATGAAAAGATTGATATCGTGATTCGTCCTGAAGATCTTGAAATTACTGCAGTCGAGAAAGGCAAACTCGTTGTAACGGTTGATACACAATTATTCCGCGGGGTTCATTATGAACTATCCACTTACGATAAAGACGGCAATGAATGGCTCGTTCATTCACTTAAAAAAGCAGATGTAGGCGAACAAATCGGCTTAGACTTTGATCCAGAAAGCATACATGTAATGCGCCTAAACGAAACGGAAGAAGAGTTCGATAAACGTTTAGAGGCTTACGGAGAAGAAGAAAATGTTCAATAAAGCATCCAAGAGCTCTTTAATCCCCTATACTATTTGGATAGCACTATTTGTTATCGCGCCTATCGTCTTAATCGTCTATTATTCAATGCTGGATCTAAAAGGGAATTTTACTTTAAGCAACTATACAGCTTTCTTTTCTTCCGTTTATTTAAAAATGACATTAACTAGCTTTTGGTATGCTTTTTTAATTACATTCTTTACTTTATTGATTGCTTACCCAACAGCTTTTCTATTAACGAAAACAAAGCATAAGCATTTATGGTTAATGCTTATTATCATTCCATCATGGATTAATCTATTATTAAAAACTTATGCATTTATCGGGATTTTCGGATTATATGGTCCAATCAACGCCTTCTTAGAAGTATTCGGGCTTGATCCGCAACAAATTCTATTTACAGATTTCAGTTTCATTTTTGTTTCTGTGTATATTTTTATTCCATTTATGATTATTCCGATTTTCAACTCATTGGATAAATTGAACCCGACACTAGTGTATGCAGCACGTGATTTAGGGGCTTCTAGTTTTACCACTTTCCGCCGCGTTATTTTTCCTTTAACAATTGGCGGTGTGAAATCCGGGATTCAGGTAACCTTTATCCCTGCTTTATCATTGTTCATGATTACACGCTTAATAGCCGGTAACCAAGTCATTACGTTAGGTACAGCTATTGAACAACAATTCCTCGTTTCCCAAAACTGGGGGATGGGGTCAACGATTGCAGTATTCTTAATCATCATTATGATAATTATTATGTTCCTTACGGGTCAGAAGAAGGGAGGCCGTGCATAATGAAAAAATTATCGGCTGCCTCTAAAATTTATCTAATACTTGTTTTTGCTGTGTTATATGCACCAATTTTTTATCTAATCTTCTATTCGTTTAATAGCGGCGGCTCCATGAATAACTTTGAGTCCTTTACATTCGAACATTACAAGGCCGTATTTGAAGATTCGAGACTGATTGTGATTCTTATAAATACAGTCATTATCGCCCTATTGTCCGGATTGATAGCCACTATTATTGGAACATTGGGTGCGATTGGAATTGTTTCCATCAAAGATAAAAAAATGCGGAACACATTGCTCTCTTTAAACAATGTATTAATCGTTAGTCCTGATGTTGTAATTGGGGCAAGTTTTCTAATCTTATTTACAATGATTGGCGTTAAATTAGGCTTTACTTCAGTGTTATTATCCCATGTAGCCTTTAGTATTCCGATTGTTGTATTAATGGTTTTACCAAAATTATTGGAGATGAACACTTCGTTAATCGATGCAGCGCGTGACTTGGGAGCAACTAGACGAGATGTGTTAACGCGTGTAATCCTTCCCTATATTCAACCGGGAATTTTTGCAGGGTTCTTCTTAGCCTTAACCTATTCATTAGATGATTTTGCTGTTACATTTTTTGTTACTGGAAACGGTTTTTCTACGTTATCCATTGAAATTTATTCGATGGCGAGAACAGGTATCACCCTTACAGTTAACGCCATTTCAGGCCTCGTCTTCTTTGTCACTGTATTAGTTGTAATCGGCTACTACTTCGTCATAAATCGGTCGAAACAAGTTCGTGGGGGTGTACAGCGATGAAATCATTAATTCAAGCTACCGTTGCCATCCTAGTCGTTTGCGCTCTTCTTTTCTTTGTTGCGGATCGGTTAGAAACAGCTGGTTCTGCTGGCAGTAAAGATACAATTACCGTTTATAACTGGGGCGAATATATCGATCCTGATTTGGTTGATCAATTTACAGAGGAAACAGGCATAAAAGTCATTTATGAAACATTTGACTCGAACGAAGCTATGATGACAAAAGTAGAACAAGGCGGTTCGGCATATGATGTGGCCGTTCCATCTGAATATATGGTAGAAATGATGAAGGAAAAAGATTTGCTTTTACCTATTGACCATTCAAAACTGCCAAATCTAAAAAATATTGATCCTTATTTCCTAGACCTAGCGTTTGACCCAGGAAACAAATACTCAGTTCCCTATTTCTGGGGAACGGTTGGTATTGTTTACAATCCAAGCTTAGTTGATGATAATCTAGACTTTACGTCCTGGGAAGATCTTTGGGATCCCTCTTTAAAAGGAAAAGTATTCTTGGTTGATGGGGCTCGTGAAGTAATGGGAATGGGGCTAAATTCTTTAGGGGAATCACTTAACGCAAAAGATGATGCCCTTCTTCGTAAGGCTACTGATAAGTTAATTACCTTATCCCCTAATATTAAAGCAATTATTGGGGATGAAATAACGCCTCTAATGATAAATAACGAAGCAACCGTTGCCCTTACATGGTCCGGTCAGGCAGCCGATATGATGTGGGAAAACGAAGAACTTGATTTTGCGGTTCCAGAGGAAGGCTCAAACTTATGGTTTGACAGTTTTGTCATTCCAAAAACAGCAGCAAATATTGATGGTGCCCATGCATTTATTAACTTCATGTTAGATGCAGAAAATTCTGCACAAAATAATGATTATGTTGGCTATTCCACACCAAATGCTGCAGCAATGGAGTTAATGGATCCAGAAGTGATAGAAGATCAACGCTTTTATCCAGATGAAGAGCTTCGCGATAAATTAGAAGTTTATGAAAACCTCGGCCTTCGATGGTTAGGAAAATATAATGAATATTTCTTAGAATTCAAAATGAGTATACGTTAAATATGCTTTCATCTAGGGTGTCCAGTGATTTAAATCATCTGGACACCCTTTCATCCTTCTTTTTTTATAGCAATTCGAAGACCAGTTCATGCGGGGGCGCATGGATTTTTCACCTCCCTTTGCAATCTGAATTTCAGCCTAAAGACCTCTATTTAAATGTAGTGAATCGATATACAATATGATAAGCTTTTAGATACGAAATATTTTCGTTTATGGGGGATATATAAGGGAAAGGTGGACTGCAATGTCACAGAGAAAGAAAAAAATCGTCTTAACGATTTTAATGCTTAATATGTTTATTACCATGGGTGGTGTAGGGATTGTTATTCCTGTATTGCCAACCTACCTAAAGAATTTCGGAGTTGGCGGCGAAGTATACGGCTCATTAATTGCAGTATTTGCATTTGCACAGTTTTTATTTTCGCCTCTTGCCGGCGGTCTATCAGATCGATACGGACGCAAATTATTCATCATAGGCGGACTGATCGTCTACGGAATTTCACAAATTATTTTCGGACTAGCTTCTGAAGTATGGATATTATACTTGGGCCGTTTTTTAAGCGGGGTCGGTGCTGCTTTTATTATGACAACCATTATGGCCTATGTTGCTGATATTACTACGGTTGAAGAACGCGGAAAAGGTATGGGTTTAATCGGTGCCGCCATTTCGCTGGGCTTTATGATTGGACCAGGATTAGGCGGATTTTTGGCAACTGTTAATATCCACTTCCCATTCTTTTTAGCTGGCGGTGTATCTATAGTTGCTGCCCTTCTCTCTTTTATTGTTTTACCAAATGTTCAACCACAGATAAAAGAAGCCGCGAACACGCCACGTCGCGAAAATGTTTTAAAACAAATGGTTCGTTCAGTTAAAACGCCCTATTTTGTTATATTGATTGTAGTATTTACATTTAACTTTGGAATCTCCAACTTCCAGTCAACCTTATCAATGTTCTTAACCTATAAATTTGACTACGCTGCAACGGATATTGCCATTGTTATCACTGTAGGTGGATTTGCTGGCGTGGTTCTGCAAATGTTCATCATCGATAAATTATTTAGACGTTTTGGTGAGATGAAGGTAATTTTAGTAAACTTGCTGGTTGCTGCCTTATCAATGATTTTAATGATCTATGTGAGTGGATTCTTCATTATTTTAGCTGTCGCAACTCTATTCCAAATTGCGGGCGTATTTATTCGTCCTGCTGTAAATACATTGATTTCGAAATTTGCCGGGAACGAGCAAGGCTATGCAGCCGGCATGAATAATGCCTATATGAGTTTAGGAAACATGATTGGTCCTGCACTAGCTGGTGTCCTATTAGAATGGCATTTGTCGATTCCATTTATATTCGGAGCTGTTATTCTATTCGGTTGTTTTGGATTAGCCTTGGGATGGACACAGAAAAAAGCACCACAACTTATGCATCCATCAACTGAAACTAAATAATTTCAAAACTTGGCTACTCGTTAAAAGGATTAACGAGTATAGCTGGACTTAAGGGGAAAAAGAAAGTTTACCCTTTCTTATTCTCAAATAAAAATGGAAATGTCCTCTTTAAACAAAGGCATTTCCATTTTTTATTATAAGCTTCTTATAAATTGTTCCACGAAATTTGCATTGAAGGAAAGCAACTCTTCATCTGGGTTAATTTTTGCATGGTGCAGCCCATACTCACAATTAGCACCTGTCCAGAACATGGCTCCTGGAATTCCTTTTAAGAAATAGCCAAAATCCTCACCTGTCATTGCTGCAGGGCATTCATAAGCAGTTGCTCCTTCAAACTGATCGGCAAAATCAAGCAGTTTCTTCGCACACTCTGGATGATTATTTACTTCATAATACATGGAACCATAATCGATTTGTATTTCACACTCAAAGGAAGCCTCAATCCCGGTACAGATTGCCTCAATCCTTTTTTTCACATCTGCCATTGCTTCGGCATTCAGCGTACGAATTGTTCCTTCTAATCTTGCATTTTCAGCAATAATATTTTGAACCGTTCCCGAAGTGAGCTTTCCGATTGTTACGACGGCACTATCCATAGGATTGACATTCCGGCTTACGATTGTTTGCAACTGCAGGATTAAGTTGGCCGCTGCCACTGTCATATCCCTCGTTTTATGGGGATACGCAGCATGTCCGCCTAAACCTTTCAAATCAATGAAAAGCTCAGACGTATTGGCAAATAATAACCCCGGACGTGTTGCAACTGTACCTACTGGATATTCCGGCGCTACATGCAATGCATAGATTTCATCCGGTAAAAGGTCTGGCCGTTCTGCTTGCAGCCAATTTAGCATCGGTTCTGCACCACCAGGACCTTCTTCAGCAGGCTGGAAATACACCACTACATTTTGTTTTGGCTGCGTTACGGCTAACGCTTCGACTAAGCCAAGCGTAATCGTCATATGACAATCGTGACCACAGGCATGCATATTGCCTTCATGGGTAGATGAGAAAGGTAACCCGGTTTCTTCAACAATTGGTAACCCATCAATATCTGAACGCCATCCAATTGTTTTAGATGGATGACTTCCTTCAATTTTTACCACAATACCTGTTTTCCATGTCGTTACATTTAAATGATCTTGCGGAAATTGAGAGATTTTGTCCAGCAAATACTGCTGCGTTTTAAATTCTTGAAAACCTAGCTCAGGTATTTGATGCAACTCTCTTCGAATTTGAATAAGTGTATCCATCCTAGACACCTTCTTAAATGTTTCTTAGAGCATCGATAATTTCAGTTTTAGATTTTGTCTTCTCATCTAATTGTTTTAATACGCGTGCAGGTACTCCTCCTACAACTGTATATGGTTCTACATCGCTGATTACGATGGCACCTGCTGCAACAACTGCACCTTGGCCTACACGTACACCTTCTAATACAACAGCATTTGCACCAATTACAACATCGTCTTCAATAATTACTGGTGTAGCTGATGGCGGTTCAATCACACCTGCAAGTACTGTTCCTGCACCAATATGGCAGCCTTTCCCTACAGTAGCGCGGCCACCTAATACAGCACCCATATCGATCATTGTTTTTTCACCGATTTCAGCACCGATGTTAATAATCGCCCCCATCATAATTACGGCATTATCACCGATTGTTACTTGGTCACGAATAATTGCGCCTGGCTCAATACGAGCATTTTGATATTTTAAATCTAGTAAAGGAACACCAGAATTACGGCGGTCATTTTCAACTACATAGTCAGCAATTTGATTACCGTGTTCTTTTAAGCTCGCTTCGATTTCATTCCATTCACCGAAAACAACTGCGCTGTTTCCTTCACCAAAAACTTTTGAATTCTCTCCATATGATAAAGAAGCAACACCTTCACCTTTTACATATACTTTTACAGGTGTTACCTTTTTAGCATCAGCGATAAATTGAATAATTTCTTGTGCGTTTAATTTGTTGGTCATTTTAAATCTCCCTATCTATGTATAATTTATTCACATATCCGATTGTACTAAATTTTCTAATAAATAGCACGCATATTGATTATTTCGTAAATAAATATACATTACTTCGTATAATCATAAAGACAACTTGCATGCTGGGTGACGACCTCCATAAATGCAGAAACTTGTCTTAGCTCAAAAGAAGAATCATAGCCGATTAGCCAAGTGTCTCGAGTTAGCCCAGTATCCTTTTCATTATGGGTTAAAGGAATTTTGTTCACTTCTTCTTCTCCATTTAATGTAATCGATGGCAAGATGGCATAACCAATCCCATTCATGGCCATTTGCTTACAAGTTTCAATTTGGTCAACAATGATTTGTCTTTTGGGATTGGAGTTGAAATGACGCTGCCACCAAAGCTGAATTTCTTGGTAATAGTTTGAATCACTTTTAAATTGAATAAAAGGTCTGTCCGTTGTTAGAATATCGTCAATTTTTTCAATTTCTTTATCCACAAGATACATCATATCGCGAAATAAATGAACTTTTTTCCCTTTCCATTCAACTTGCCCGCGTACGATTCCTATATGTGCTTCCCCTTCATATAAAGCTTTGACAATTTCAGAACTCCATCCTGTAATCAGAGAGATTTTTGCATCTGGATAGATTGTGACAAATTCCTTTAAAACCTTTGGCAGCCAATTTTGCCCTACAATCGAAGCACAGGCAATCTTCAATGTCCCATGTACTTTCGAATTCAGTGCCTGTATTGTGTCAAAGATTTGTTCCTTCCTAATGATTGTTTCATTTGCGTATTGAATGACTAATTCTCCCGCCGGAGTTGGCGTCAGCCCTTTTTGGGAGCGAATAAACAGCTGTGCACCCCAATCTTTTTCGATCGATTGAAGCCTCTGGGAAAGAGCTGGTTGCGTAAGGAATAGGCGCTCCGCAGCTTTTCTCATATTTTTTTCTTCTGCAAGTATTTTAATAATTTCTGCTTCTGTTGCTGTCATCGAACTCCCCCTTTTACAAATAAGTGAAAAAACGACAAAACCCATGTAAACGGATTTTGCCGAGTTTTGATATGAAATCAATTCTATTAATCTTCTACTTGATAAATATATTTCTTTAACTGTTTAAGAATGACACGGCGAGTTAAAATACCGACAAATGTTCCTTCTTCATCCACCACACATAAAAAAGCATGGTTAATGACTAAATCTAATGCTTTTTGGAACGTATCGGTAATTTTTAAATAAGTAACATCGCGGTCCATACAATCATCAACTTTAATGTTCACTAATTTTTCATATTCAATTCGTTCTAACCCTAATATGGATTCTGTAATCATTTTACTGCTTAAAAGACCGTGTAAGCGATATTTTATATCCAAAACCGGTACAGAAGAATAACCTGTTTTTGTTAGGACGAGTAAAGCATGCTCTGCACTATTGCCAATTTGAACATGTGCAACCTTTTCTGATGAAATAATAAAGTCACTAATTGGTGTATCTAATAATGCTCTTGTATTTGTTGAAATCATGACCTTCTACTCCTTTTCCTGTCAATAACTTTCGAAACAGGGAAACTACACTCTCCTTATATCATATCACAATTTGTTCACAATTGACCATGATATGGGACCGTATTTTCGAGTAGAAGGATGATTTCCAAAAAAAATCACATACTAATATCCATAAATTGACCAATAATAAAAGATAATAATTCCAGTAAAGAGCCCGAAAATAATATACATAATGATGATTGGGTTCATCGCTACTGGATGGTCTCTGACAATTTTACTAATTGGTACGTCTGCTGCAGATTCACGGTGTCTCGTCTTTTTCATAACGCCAGCCGTCAGAAAGTATGATACAGCAACAATTACTATACCTGCAATAATTGTCGGTATTGTCCACATCCCCATAACTGCACCTCCCTTTTTGGTGAATATAGAAAGTGTAGTTAGTATGCATCTAATACCGTTCTGATTATTCTTTCTTAAAATGAATGCCAGGATTTTCTGAAGCTAATTGAATTTTTAATGGATTTTATTTGGTGCACACTGCTACTCGCCGCAAAATCAAAATAGCTTGGATTTGGAGGTTACTAGGTCCTTGTTTCGGCTTGTTTTTTCTCTAACTAGATTCCAAGAAATGGATTTTAAATTAAAACGGGAATTGATTTAACCATTGGCCGCCATCTAATGTGACACATTCACCATTCATATACGATGCCTTTTCGGACATTATAAATGCAGCAAGATTAGCGATTTCTTCAGGAGTGCCCAGTCTCTTTAACGGTACAGAGTTCAGCGTTCGTTTTGCTTGTTCCTCCGATTCCCAAAGCTTCCCTGCTCCGCCTGTTCTTTCAATTGGACCAGGAGCAATCGCATTTACTCGAATTCCGTACTGATGTCCCCATTCGACAGCCAAAGTTCTGGTTAATGATAGCACACCGGCTTTTGCAGCAGCGGAATGAACCACACCGGCTCCTGCTCCCCAAGCATATGTAGCAACCATATTCACAATTTTCCCCTTGATGCCATTGTCGATCCAATACTTCCCAACCTCGGACGTGCAGTAGAATGTACCATTTAACACAATATCAATAACTGCTTTCCACCCATTTGGGGAAAGTTTATCTGCAGGAACTATAAAATTCCCTGCTGCATTATTTACCAACCCATCAATTTTACCGAATTTTTCTACTGTATATTGAACCATTGCCTTCACATGATCAATTTCACGTACATCCATTTGAAACGTATCAATGCTGCTGCCAAATTCCATGATTTCAGTTTTCGCGTTTTGTAAGCGCTCTCTATCACGCCCAGTAATAACTACATTTGCCCCTTCAGCAACAAACTGCTTTGCCATAGCTAGTCCCATCCCACTTGAACCGCCAGTAATAATAATCGTTTCATTTTTCAGCATGAAAACTCCCCCTACCCCTTAATGAATGTTCATTCACTTTCTATCTTACTATAAATTTACAAAAATGTCATTTCAGTTTTCAGAATTTAATGATAAATAGTGCAGGTGATGCCTGTTGGGGGATGGTGAACAAACTCGATTATCATTAAGATTATCTTTTAAATAGGTGCGGAGTTGGGGGGACAAAGGAGATATGTATATGCAATGGCTGCTTATCGCGGACAACTCTCTCTGGTACTCCTCTGTTTTTGTCCGCGAAACCCCTTGCCACGGACAATTCTCTCTTGGGCCACTCTATTTTTGTCCGCGAGACCGCTTATCGCGGAAAACTCTCTCTTGCGCCACTCTGCATTTGTCCGCGAGACCTCTTGTCGCGGACAATTCTCTCTTGGGCCACTCTATTTTTGTCCGCGAGACCCCTTATCGCGGACAACTCTCCCTTAAGCCACTCCGTATTTGTCCGCGAAACCCCTTGTCGCGGACAACTCTCTCTTGGGCCACTCTGTTTTTGTCCGCGAGACCTCTTGTCGCGGACAACTCTCTCTTGGGCCACTCCGTATTTGTCCAC
>JASENG010000002.1 GCA_030027265.1 Lysinibacillus fusiformis
AAATGAACTCTTTTAGTGGGGATTTCCATTTACTACGTAGTAACTAACATATCTTCTTTCGCAAAATAAATCGAGAATAAATCCTCTGCCAATTCTTTTGGCGATTTTTTATTTGTCAGTAAAAATGTATTCGTTAAACGTAAAATCGAGCCTAATAAACTTTGGGAAAACATATGGATATTAATCCGTTGCAGGTTTTGCCCCTCAAGAATCTCTTCAAACTTGCTTACTAATTTCTCTTTCACAAGATACGATTCCTCAGATTGATAGAGCCCAATCTTTGTAAGCATTGGATTTGCAGTAAAATAATGCAGTAAGTTTTCAACTACTTTTTGAAAAGGAGTATCCTGCTGATGAAATTGTTCATCCAGTATATTTAATAAATCTTGCTGAAATTGTTGATTTAAATCTTGAAATAACGATTCCTTACTTTCAAAGTATAAGTAAAATGTAGGCTGTGTCACCTGTGCCGCTTTTACAATATCACTGATTTTCGTTTGATAATAGCCGTTAGTTGAGAATAATTCGATTGCTTTTTCTCGCAGTAATTGTTTACTTTTTTCACCGTTTGAATTCACTTTTCGTCCACGTGCCATAGTACTCTTTCCACCTTATCCTATGAAATTACTACCATCAGTTTCCACTATTACAATGTTAATAACATTATAATATACTTTCCGATATTAATAAAGACTTTAGTCTCATTGCAATGAAAAATAGGCAGCTTTTACAGTGACTTACAATTACTTCAGAAACATCCACCATAGTCCTATTAACCTAAAAAACGAAAATAAAAAAGGAGCACCTATGAAAAGGTGCTCAACTTTTAGGATATTTTAAATATTTTATTTTTAATCGTGAACAAATAGTCTTTCACTTCTTTTATGCCAAATAGCAAATAAGACCCTAAAGTGACCACTGTGAAGACGATTAACCCTAACACAAAAGTAATCCATTTATTATCAAACGCTAGATAGTGGCTTGAGAAATACATCACAACAGCTATTAAAATAAAGGAGACGATGGATTTCAGTATATCGGCACTACCTTTACCTGCCCCTAGCTTCAAATCGTATTTGAAGTGTGCGTAGACAATCAGCATAAGTGTATTAATAATCGAACTAATTAATGTTCCCCAAGCAATCGCATTTACACCCGCCGCATCAGCCATTAAGTACATCACGGCAATATTGATGACAAATACATTGATCAAGCTGAAGGCAACTGGGGCCATTGAATCAGCTTTTGCATAATAGAAGCGTGTAATATACGTATTGGCTGCCAAGAAGAACATCGATAATACGAATATTTGCAGTACAGGCGTCGTGATGGCTGTCCCTTCTTCTGTAAATTCCCCATATTCGAATATTACCTGAATCAGATTCGTTGAATAGAAGAATGAATAGATTGACACCGGAATCAATAATAGCAATAAATAATGCAAGCCTTTGCTATATAAATTGCGAATGGAATCATAGTCATCCTCCGCTTCTTTTTTGCTCAGAATCGGGTAAATGACCGTTGTGACAGCTGTTATAAGAATGGCTTGCGGAAACTGCGTCAAACGTGATGCATAGTTGACAACGGAAATTGCACTTTCTCCAAATCCAAAAAACATAACGAAAAATCGCTGCAGCATCGCATATATTTGCAGTGTTCCTCCACCAAGGGCAATCGGCAGCACCATCAACCACAGTTCTTTTGTGGTTTTATCATGCTTAAAAGACAGCCCGACAGGATGTGTATTAAGCTTGCGATAACCCGTCACAAGGAAGTAGATCATAATGACTGCACTAACAAAGGCACTAACTCCATAAGCAATCGGCCCGATCACCCATGATAGACCAACGGCCACAATTAAAAAGAATGCATTATATATTAAAATTGAAACACTCGACAAGTGAAATTTATCATTAATATTTAATAGCCCGCTATACCAAGAGGCTAAGCATAAAAGAATCGAAGACGGCATCATCCAGTAAAATAAATGCTTCGCCAGCTCAAATTCTTGTTCGCTAATATCATAGTTGTTATCATAAATGAGTTTCAAAATCGGTGTTGTAAAGATCAGCACGATGATTGTCATTATGGATACAGAGACTAAAACGATTGTAAAGGACTGTTTGACAAATAGTGCCTGATCAGTTTTCTTTTTGTTATAAAGTGAGATGACAGCTGTAGTAAAAGCTCCCCCAATGACTAAATATAAAAAGTTCGGCAATGTATAGGCAGTAAAAATACTGTCCGCAACATAAGAGAAACCATATTGATAGCCGATCGCCATTTCTCGGAAGAAACCAAAGAGTCTTGCCACTATATTAATGATCGCGACTGCCCCAACTATTTTCATGAACTTATTCATCGGACCGAACCACCTTTTATAGCAGATTCGTATAGCCCAATGACACGTTTTGTAATTTCATTCGCATCATGAATCAATAAAATATCGCCTGCCGCGCCAGTATCATAATACTGCTCTTTCGGTGTATTCAATGCATTTACCATTTCACTCGCGAGGGCATCCGCATTTTGCGTTTCTACTAGATGACCTGCTCCATTTTCCAATAAGGAAACAAGTCCGCCTACCCGCGAGGCAATCACCGGAGTTCCTGCCGCAATTGCTTCAAGAGCAACTAAGCCAAAGCCTTCAATATGGGATGGCAATACAAAAACATCGCTTGCCTGGAACCATTTCACAAGGTCTGTTTGTTCAAGTGGATCCATGAATTTAACGGAGCCATCTACTAAAGGCTCTAAACTTTGAATGAAGTTTTGATCTCTTCGCGAACCAATCACAACCAATTTCACTGGGCGATCGGTACTTTCCCTTACTTGTTTGAAAGCGTGCAATAATTCCTCTACACCCTTTTGCTTAATGACATTCCCAACAAATAAGAAAATAAAGTCATCTTCTTTAATGCCTAATTTTTTTCTAACATCCTTTTGTTCTGCCGGATGGAAAACTTCACGATTTACGCCCATACTGCAAATCAAGATTTTGTCCCGCGGGATATTAAAATCGTTCTCGATTTGGTCAGCTAGAACCGGACCTACGGCAATGACATGACTGCTCTCTTGCAGGATTTTCTGTGTCCATTTACGAATCTTGGCACTTTTCTTTGCCATTCGTTCAATATCCCCGCCATGGGCAGTAACGATATATGGAATGTTGAAGACTTTCTTTAGCATGTAAGAAAAGACACCTGAAGGAAAGACGTAATGTGCATGTGTAATCGAGATTTGCTTTCGATTTCCAAGCGCCTGGCTAAATACATTTAAAGCCCATTTACTATATTTTAAGATGGTATTCTTTTTGCCTGTTGCTGGATTATCATTTGCAGCGACAATAACATCTACTTTTTCTTTTTTCAGAGCATCCACTTGATTTTTTACAAAGATTCCAAATGAAAGATGCTTGCTGGAAGGATACATATTGCTAATTACAAATACTTTTTTCATTCGTCCTTCACTGCCTTTGCCATCAATTGTTTTCCGTTCATCGCATCGGAATATAGGTTTTGCGAAATTTCTTTTGTATCTTCAACAATTTGTTGCCAATTTGTTTGCAGCATATCCACTGCACGCGAAATCACATATGGGTCTTGCTCAATTTCCTCTAGTGAAATACAACGATCTGTTGCATTAATTAGTTTCATATAATTGCTTACTTTCTGATGATAGGAAAGTGCGATGATCGGCGTTTGTGAATCCGTTGCTAATATTAAGGAATGCAATCGAGTTCCAACAACAATATCAAATGAGCTTGTAATTTCAAGCAATCGATCAGGATGCAAATTGTCATTGATTATGTTTACTTTGTCTTTATTCCTCATATATTGCTTTATATCCTTTGTTACGTAAACGTCCTGAGGATATTTTGTTGCAAAAAATGTAATCGTCACATTTTGTTTATCAATGGTATGGTCTAAATTTTCTGCCATACTTTTTACATAAGCCTCATATTTTTCTTCATCACCAGATGGCCAATAATTGGCATTATAAACAGGTACTGCAGAAACGCCTATACTCACTGGCTTTTTAGCTTGTACCTTTTTTGGTTTATGTAATGAAAATGCAGGATCTCCAATAACATTTACCTCTTTTTTAACCCCAATATCTTCTAAAAGCTGCTTAGATTCCGGATCTCGCACAGAGATATTTTCGGCATGCTTGCACATTAAGCGAATCATGAAACGTCCCGTAGAAGTATCCAGCGGGCCGGCACCGCATCCATATACGATATAGGGTACATTGGCATTTTTCGCCATCAAGGCATATGTCCCATATAGGTGTGCTTCACGGCGATAAAAGTCCATCAAAATACCGCCCCCGCCAATAATCAGCAAATCAAATTGCGAAACGTAATTTTTATTGGTTCTATATGTTTTATAGAAAGTTTTATATAGGTTCCCTTGTTTATAATAGAGAGGATAGCTATGAACACCATATCTTTCAGCCGTTTGCTTAGCATTATTGCTAAACACGGTTATGTCCTCGTTCTTTACGGAAAATTCACTTTTCAGCTGCGAGAGGATTCCAACTAAAATCGACTCGTCGCCGTTGTTATCATTTCCGTAGTTACCTACGATTCCGATTTTCATGAATCTACATCCTTTTAATTTTATAATGAGTAATTATACCATATAACTAGTCACAAATATGTCTAGATCCTCGTTCCTTCATAGAACTTTAATATAATCTAGGAATGATTGAACCAAAAAGAAAAGTAATCGTTTTAAAAAAACGCAGGAGTCGCCGCCTACACTACAATCAAGAGTACTTTTGCTTAAAATAAGACTATAAAATACCCGAAAAAAAATCTCGAACATACAAAAGGCCTTCAGAATTAGACTATTCTGAAGGCCTCTTGTCGACAATCTAAAGCATCTCATTGTAGCAGGAGATACTTAAAATTCTTGCTTAAATTATTTTAACGAACGGTAGATAAATAAACCGAAATGCGCTCGAGTAATATGATCATTTGGCTTAAATGTTCCATCTTCATAACCAGTTGTAACCCCATTGTTCGCTAACGCCTGAACATAGCTATAAGCCCAGTTACCCGTTGATACATCCGAAAATTGCTTCGATGAAATGCCTGTTAGATCGAATGCTTCCGCGATGATTTTGGCCATTTGTGCACGAGTAAGCTTACCATTTGGATCAAATACTCCGCCCTCTTTACCGCTAATGATGCCTGCATTTTGGGCTGCTGCAATTTGCTTATAATACTCATGAGTTACAGGTACATCTTTAAAGTTTGGATTTACCACATTATCTAGGTCCAATTTCAGAACACGCGCTAAAATTACTGCTCCATGAGCGCGAGTAATTTCTGCATCTGGTTTAAATGTTCCATCTTCATAGCCTGTAATGTATTGGTTTTCTGCTAAATAAGTAATTTCGTTATAATATGGATGAGATGTAGTGACATCCGAGAATAACCCTTTGCCTTGAACTTCAATTGGATATGAAACAGTTTTTGTACCTAACTTGGCTACAATACTGCCTTTACCTGCTTTTGAAGCTGTAAACTTGCCGCTGCTCGTAATTGTTCCGATATTCCCTTCAACTGACCACTTCACCATGGAAGCATCATAAACCAATGCTGCTCCACTGGCATCTTTAGCAGTGACTGTATAAGTTGCCGAACTTCCTGCTGCAACTTGTTTACTTCCGCTAACCGTCATTGTTGCCGGTGCATCGACTACTGTTACTGGGAAGGACTGGAGCGTTTTACCATTATACGTAATAAAAATACGGTCATTTGCTGCTTTAGTCGAAACAAATGTCATTCCGTTAACTTTTAATGTTTTATTCTCAGAAACTAAAGCTAGTTTGCTAGCGTCAATCGTTAATGGATTATAATACTTATCCAAAATATATTGCACAGTCACTTGTGAGCCTGTTCCAGCTAGTAAAGTACCCACTTTTGAGCGAGTAAATTTAATGCTGCTTGCTTCAGAAGTTGGTGCTGTACTTACTGCTTCAAAAATCGTTGAGATTGCGCGTTGAGATCCATAAGCCGGAGTATTTGCCAGTACGACATTATTGCTGCCGTAATCACGGTAACCCATTGTTGTAGAACCGCCGCCATCCATGTTAATGGCACGATCATATCCCAAACTTACAATATAATTTGCAAACTCAACAAGGGTCATCCCTTTTGAGCTTGATGTTTTATCGACAGTAATAAAATGTACTTTTGATTTGTCCGCACTGATGGCGATCGCACTGCGAGCTGTTCTTTCTGTTGCACGCGAGCTATTGATATTCATTGTAATATCTCGTTTTCCATCGCGGACCAGCATTGGACCACTGGCAACCATAAACTGAGAGTCCTGCCATTTTTGATCGATGGTCATTGAAACAGAGATTTCATCACCAACCTGGATAGACCCAAGCTCTGTTGATTTATCCCCATTTGCTGAAATAACGAAACCATTTTTCGGAATCTCTACTTTTGCACTGACACCATAAGGATATACCTTGCTTACTTTCCCGACTATAGTTTGTCCAAATTGAGTAGACGTAATCGGACTATCAGTTGTCACCAAGTATTGAACCCCATATTGATTCGAGTTGGTAGTTGATGTATTATTTTGCGGCGTAAATAGAATCGCTTCATTTGCTTCTCTTGTACGATTTACACCAGTAATTTCATATGACTTTCCTGAATGGTTTAAAGTAATGTCAAAATCAAATGTATCAATTTCAGCAAGACCATCTTTCGTTACTCCAAAAGCGATTGGTTTACTAACATACGCATCGTAACTGTCTGAAATCATCCCGCCATAGTAAATCTGATTATTTTTCGAGATTAAGTAAATCGGGAAACCATTGTCCATATGGAAGAAAGATCCATTGATGGCCCCGACAACACGATTTCCTTCACCAGAATCGCGATTTGCCATGTTTGTAGTGGAAGATCTTCCCGCAAAACTGCCAGGTAAGCCAAGATCTACTTTTGTAAAACTATCATTTAAATCTATTGCTATGTGATTAATATTATTCGAATATGTACCTTTATATATGTATTTATTCAAATTGACTCCAGAAGACAGCGGTTGACTGGAAACAACGGTTTGGCTAGCGGCACTTGCTAGCGAATTGGCTGACATCAACACTAAGAAACATGCAACGACAATACTTACTATTTTTTTCATTTTCTGCTCCTAACTCTACTAATTTTTAAATTCTCCATTTTATTCTATCAAACTTCGACATGTAAAAGAAGGGAGCGAGATGCATATAAATCAAAATAGTATTATCGTTTTATTTGTAAAACAAATTATGTATAATGACTAAGTAATCATAAAATAATAAGATGAATATCATGAAAGGAATTTTACAATGCAACAATCGACAGTTCGTATACAATGGCGTGAAATTCTAACAATTTCAGCGTTAATTGCTTTTACGTTTTTAGCATTATTACTGCCTTCCAAAATTGCTATGATCGTAACGGCCATTGTTTTTATAATTTTTGCGTACAAGAAGCCATTTGAAAGTCTTCTATATCTAGTTATTTACGTAGCAGTAAGACCATTTTTAACCGAAATCAATTCAGGTCTGAAATTGATCGGGGACCTCATTACAGCCGTATTATTAGTCAAACTGCTTATTTCCAGCAAATTCGATTTGAAAAACCTATTAAAGTTCAAGCTATTTGAATGGGCATTCTTTGCTTTTTTACTATTTGGAGCAGTAGTTGGTTATTTTAACGAAGTTAGTTTAGGGGCCGTGATCTTCCAGATCCGTACCTTTATTATTATGTACTTAATCTACTACTTCCTATCTCGATCACAGCTGCCAAGCAATTGGATGACAAAACTTGCCTGGACCGGAGTTGGTCTTGGTTGGATCTTATCGCTGCACGGAATCATTGAAAAAATTTCGATTCGCCAATGGCTGCTTCCTTATTATTGGAAACATACAGTATTATCTACTGAAAATATGTCCCGTATTTATGGACTTCCAGGCAATCCGAACTCGTTAGCTTTAATTTTAATGTTTTCCATCATTGCCGTACTATTCCTAAAATATCTATACAAAAACGGTGAATTTAAAATCCTGCTTAACATTAGCATAGTATTATTTATCGGTATATTTATTTTGACGTTCTCAAGAGGAACGATTATTTCTGCCTTCGTTCTGGCAGTCATCTATATCATCTTCACGAAGAACTTTAAACTGATTAAACAATTGGTGATAAGCGGAATTGCAGCCATTATCTTTGTTTACTTCCCGGTAATCGGCGGCGTCAATTTAGTGCAAGCTTTGGGCGTTGAAGCCCCTGAAGGCATTGCCGGCGGGATTGGAGATCGTTTAAATCAAACATTGGATGAAAAAAATATTGAACGAATGACATCTAATGGACGAATTTTCTATATTAAAAAAGGTTTTGAAATTCTAAGCGATTATCCGCTTACTGGTGCTGGTTTCGGTACGTTCGGCGGTGCAGCTACCGTATCATATGGCTCGCCAATTTACGAAGAATACGGAATTGACTTATCGATCTACTTCGAAAACAAAATCTACTCGGATAACCAATACATCCAAATCATTGCGGAAACTGGTGCCATCGGAGTCATCTTATTTGCGATTTTCTTAATCGGTATGTTGGTTCTGTTCTGGAAAAATCGCAGCTCCAAGTTCAGCATCTTTATGATGGGACTTTGGTTCTCAACATGCTGTTCGGGTGCTTATTATAATATTTGGGAGCTTAAAGTGTACACTTTATTCTTCTTTATAATCTTTGGTCTCTTTGCGCTGCAACAGAATTTCTATAAACAATATAGACTTAAATAACTTCCGAAAAATGCTAAAAAGCAAATTTGCTTTTTAGCATTTTTTTATGTCTTTATTCCCCCATTATCATAAATTCAATAGATATTCTATTTAATTTTTTGCCCCTATGAGAAATATTACTCTTATTTATCTATTAAAATTTTGATATAGTTATAGAGACAAGGAGGCGATTAGAAAATATGAAGAAATACATATTCTTTATGCTTACTTTCATCTTGGCGATTGGCCTATGTGTGACGAATAAGGCAAGTGCTGCAGATGATGTAACTGGAAACTATCACGAAGAAGGTTTGCGTTATTTAATCTTAAAAGGAGCGTTGACACCTGATGCAAAAGGTAACTACAATCCGAACAATACTGTAACACGTGCCCAATTCGCTAGTTATCTATCAAAAGTATTAGAGATAGAAAATACGAAAGATCCTATCAAATTCAAGGATGTACAAACAAGCAGCAAATACTATCAAGACATTCAAAATGCTGCGACAGCTGGTATTATCACGGGATATACGGATGGCACATTCGATCCGAATGCAAATATCACACGTCAACATATGTCGGTAATGCTTGAACGTGCCTTGATCTATCTAGGTATTCCAACTGAAACAGACATAACTTTAACTTTCAAAGATTTAAATCAAATTTATAAACCTTATCATTCTGCTATTAAAGTAGGCGTGAAGCACGGCATTATCCAAGGTTCAACAGAGAAAGATGGAGTATATTTCTATCCAAGCAAAAACACGCCTATTTCACAAGCTTCTACTTTTATCCTTCGTATGATGCAAGTAGCGGGAGATGAAGATGCGAACAATGTAGCTGTTTATGAACTAAAAGAAATTTCGAATAATACGCTCGTAGCAAAAGGAACATACATGTCCTTTAAAGAAGCTTTAGCTGCGAAAACAAAATCTACACAAGTCATTACGAAAAGTGATGAAATTGTCTATATGGATCCAAATTCTGGATATGCGGTAACGAATGCTTACACGCCATTTTATTCGGAAACAATCAAAGATTCTGTTGGTGTTCAAGGCGGAACCGAAATTCAATATTTAAATTCTGATGGCGAGAAGGTAAAAATAGATATAGCTGGACAAATTGGTTATGTCGATGTTGAAAAGGTTACGCTAATTCCAACTGCCCTTTCAAAAGGTCGTTCATATTATGAAAAGACTGCAGCAGGCGAAATTCGCCATGTATTAGTGAACCAATCAACAGGTAAGGCTTCTGCAAGCTATACTTTAGGAAAAGCTCCTGCAGAAATGACTGCCGGGGTAAAATATTATAGCTGGAACGGAATTGATATGACAGGTGGCGGTAAAACATTCCAATACTACAATTACTATCAATTCTTGCCGATTCACTCGAAAACTCAGTACACAGCTGCTGAACTAAACAAATATATTGACTATATTTTAAAAGAACGTGAACCACTTGGCGGTGTTTATGCCAATGCCACAACAAAAAGTAAGTTGAAAAATATCGGTGACACATTAAAACAAGTTGAAGAAAAATACAAGGTCAATGCGTTAATGATCCTTTCACTTGCGTTTAATGAAAGCACTTATGGCTTAAGCACACAAGCCCAAACAAATAACAACCTATTCGGTTTATACGTATCGGATACTGATCCAAAAAATGAAAAATTTGCATCTGTTCAAGCCAATATCGAAGCCCTATTAAACGATTTCTGGCTGAAAAACTATGTTCCGGCTAATAAACCTTATGCTCATGGTGCAGTATTCGGAGCAAAAGGCATCGGATTCAATGTCAAATATGCATCCGACCCATATTGGGGAGCAAAAGCCGCAGGACACTACTACCAAGTAGAGAAGTACCTAGGATTTAAAGATACAAAAACGCCTTACACTATCGGAATCACGACTGCTACAAACTTAGCGGTACGTTCTGAAGGCAGAATCTCAGCAGATACACTATTGTATCGCCACAATCGATCTAACATGCCGTTAATCATTACAAATACAGCATTAGATGGCTGGTATCAAATTATTCCAGATAACAAAATCTACTCTACAGGCTTTGTATCAAAAGATTACGTAAAGATTTTAAATACAACTAAATAATTTGATGTAATTAAAGAGCTGTAGGCAAACTTGCATTTCAAGTTTGCCTACGGTTTTATTTATTTTAGTGAGTTTGCAGACGGGACCATTTTTTGAGCGGATTTCTTTTGTTTACGAGCACTTTTTTATTCCTAACGAGCGGATTTGCTTGCTTTACGAGCGCGGGGGTCTTTTTCGAGCGGATTTCTTTTAGTTACGAGCGTATTTTCTCGTTAAGCTAACTATTAAATTTATTGATAGTTAATTCACTAGCCACTTTCCCACTTCTAGCAATGATCCTTTATTTACTAACAATGAACCTCTCTCGTTACCGAAAACTTCGCCTTATATTTGCTAGCAACCTTCCTATAAATAAAAAGGACCAAACTCATCTACACGAGTCTGGTCCTTTATCAGTTACTATTTACTTGAGAAAAGCTGCACCCAGTAGTACTTGCCATCTGTTCCTTTGATACAAGCAACGCCAATATTAGTAAAACTTTTCTTTAAAATATTTTCACGATGTTTTGTAGAATTTAACCATGCATCTACTACACTTTTAGGAGTCGAGAAGTTTTTGGCGATGTTTTCTCCAAAACTAGTAAATGAATAATCAAATATCCCAGCCATATCCCATGGTTTCCCATAGGTTGGGGACTCATGATCAAAATACCCTTTTGAAATCATGTCATTTGCTTTAACTACTGCAATTTGTGCTAGCTTGTAATCATAGACTAATGGTTTTAGCCCCTGCTTTTGTCTTTCCGTATTGACAAGAGTGACAACTTCTGTGATCCATTGCGGATTTTGATTTTTACTGGAGATATAATCCTTTTGCAAATAATCATAAATAATTTCGTAATTGGATAATTGATCTTTAAAATCCAGGACTCTTGTTAAAATGGCTGCCATTTGAGCACGTGTCACATTTCGATTCGGTGAAAAATAATTATTTCCTGTTCCACCTAATACCGCAATATCTGCTAAGGATTCAATATAGTGTTTAGCCCAGTGTATTGAATTGATGTCGCGAAACTTCATTTTATTCTTTTGGTCGACCTCTACTTGAAAGGCTAAACAAATCATTTTGGATAATTGAGCACGTGTCAAATAACCATTCGGATTAAAGTTCTTCGCCTTTTGAATGACGCCTAACTCCGATAACGTATAGACCGCTTCTTTATAGGCAGCATCTTGCGGCACATCTTCATAAATAAACTCCGAAGGGCTGATGCTATCAATATTCAATGCCGTATAAATGTATTGCACAGCCTCTGCCCTTGTAATCGCTTGTTCAGGGTAAAATTTTCCATCCGGTTGCCCTAAGATGATTTTCTTATCCTTCATGTCTGAAATATACTCATATGCCCAATGAGAAGGACCAATATCAGCATATATTTTTGGTGTACTTTCCTTGGCTTGCACAGATAAGTTCAAAATAAAGAAAAAAGCGACACTAAAAGAAATTATTCGAATAAAATTATGCTTCACTTAAATAAGTGCCCCCTTTACATTAACTCCTTATTTAACTATATGATATTCTGATGAAAACTAGTATAAAAACTAGCAGTCCATCCTTTCCAAATTCTATCATAAAATTTCTAATTTACACCTATTTTTTTATGGCACCCTTAATTTATTCGTTAGTTAAAAATAAGTGGCAGCCTCTCATCTTGGCGGAGTGCTCTATCCAATTCCAAATCCAGGATGTTTATATTTCTATCTGAGTCACCTGTTTTATTGGATATGCCCATAAAAAAATCAGTAGTGATACAGAAACACTACTGATTTTAAAATTATTTACTATAATATTGAACGATTCCATTATAAATAGAATCCCCGAAAATTTGAACATATTTATCACTTGTCAGTTTCGCTTTATCATCGCTATTTGAAATAAAGCCAAGTTCCACCAATACTGAAGGGAAAACTGAATTTCTGATAACATACCAATCTTCTCTCTTAACTCCTCGGTTTGTCATATTTGCATTATTGACAATTTGAGAATTTATACTGGAAGCTAATACATAATCTTCTTGTTCATTATCATTGGCTGAGATGCTGTAGTATGTCTCAGTCCCTTTGGCAGAAGCACTAGTTGCCGAGTTTACATGAATACTGACAAAAACTTCAGCATAATTTGCATGGGCAAAATCAACACGGTCTTCAAGCGATGGATATACATCACTGCCACGCGTCATTTTAACAATCGCACCGGCATTTTCAAGCTTTTGTTTAACGATATTCGCCACTTTAAACACTATGGCCTTTTCTGAATCAGAACCGCTTACAGCACCAGGGTCTTTTCCGCCGTGCCCAGGGTCAATCACAATGATTCTGCCTTTTAGAGCTGAACCAGTCTTGTTAATAAGCTTCAGGTAAGATTTATGCGTATAAGCTTCCTGCCCCTTATAAACAATTTTTGCCCAGAAGCCATTGATTGATAATACTGCAACTTCTTCACCACGATTTAAAGTACCAATCGTTTTCGTAGAAGCAGATGGACCTGAACGGATATTTAAATTATTCACTGTTGCACGTCCAATTAAATTTGAAGTGACACCAGTGTTTGAGTCATTGTTGTTATTTGGCGTATCATTTGTACCGCCGCTTTCTCCTGCCATTTTCGCATAAGTTGCAGAAACATATGCATAGCGCCCTTCAAAGGCCACTTTATACCAACCGTTCTGTAAGCCATACGTATACAATTTGTCGCCATTATGTATTTGGCCAACTACACTAGAAGAAGTTGAAGCAGAAGATCTTACATTTAAATTATCAGTTGTGGAAATAATTTGTCCAACTGCCTCATTGATATTCGGCACAGTAACTCCTTGGACAGGTATATCTAGACGGAATTTATCGCTGCTCCCTCGCGCTACAAATAATGCAAATTGTGAACGCGTTAAATTACTATTTGAATTAAACTTTCCCTGACTCCCTTGTGCAAGCCCACTATAATAGATTGCATTAATATATTTATAGTATTTGTTGCTTGTAGAGACATCACTGAATGGAATCGAATAAGAGGCATATTTATTAATATCTAGATTAAATGATAATGCCAATACCTTACTCATTTCCCCACGAGTTAAAAGTTGATAAGGATTAAATTTAGTACCGCTTACTTCATCAAAAAAGTCTTTTTGTACAGCTCTTTCTACATATCCTGAAAGCTCAGTACCTGCTTGAATATCCGAGAATGATGATTTTGAAACGACTAATGGACTTAGCCCTGAAGCAATGACCACCATTTTTGCAGCTTGTCCTCTTGTTACTGAGTTATACGGTTTGTAATAATTCTTGCCATTTTCCGTATACCCTTTGATAACGCCTTTATTTACAAGATAACTAACTTCTTCTGATGCCTCATGTGTAGATGGAACATCAACAAATTGCGGGGCTGCATAAACTTGAGGACTGTAAACTCCTAAAAGCGTAATAACTGCCATTACGATTAAAAGAGTTACTTTTTTCATATCCAATTTATACAATCCTCCTTTCTCCTTTTTTTCTACTT
Organism: Lysinibacillus fusiformis; assembly: GCA_030027265.1. Lineage (GTDB taxonomy): Bacteria > Bacillota > Bacilli > Bacillales_A > Planococcaceae > Ureibacillus > Ureibacillus fusiformis_A. The sequence continues at coordinate 14,398 of JASENG010000002.1, forward strand.
AATTCTACCAAAAGTCTAATGAATCTACATCAAACTTTCTACCTTATTATACATTTTTATCTAATAGAGTGATATTTTATATCAATAACATTTTAGTCGATTTCTGTAACATCCCTGTAAAAGAAAATATTGGTTTGAATTATATAAATAATGGGTATTTGTTTTTCATAAAATAAAAAAGAGACTAGTCATTATAAACTAGCCTCTTTGCAGAATTCTCTATTATTATTCGATTCGAAGCGGGAACATCTTAATCTACTAATCCAGAACGGTCAATGAAAGTTTTTAATTGCGTTAATGCAACATAATCATTCGGACCGTAAACGCCTTTAGCTTTTCCAACAGTAATACCGTTAGATGCTAAATTTGCTACATAATCATGCGCCCAATGCGCTGAAGAAACATCATTGAAGTTAAGCACTTTACCAGCTTGTACTTTTAAGTCATAAGCTTCAACTAATACTTTTGCCATTTGTGCACGTGTAATTGGTGAATTTGGATTGAACTTGCCATTAGCATCACCAGTGAAAATACCTTTTGCTTTTAGCGCAGCAACTGCACCTGCAAATTCATCAGTAGGTTTTACATCCGAAAAGCCTGCATTTGTATTTGATGTATCCAGCCCAAGATCTTTAGCTAAATCCATCGCTACCTTTGCACGGGATGCATAAACATTAAAGTCGATTGTTGCCGGTTTTACCTCTTGCTTTGCAACAGGTTCTTTTTCAACAGTTTCTTTAACTTGTGCTGCTGTAAAATTCGCAATGTGTCTAGCACCGATGTAGCGAGTTGCCCAGTAAGATTCACTTAATTTTGAAGTTGTTACGCCTCTGCTTGAAGAAGCATGAGTGAACGAGTTATTCCCTACATAGATCCCAACGTGAGAAACGCCACGTCCAGAAGTATTAAAGAATACTAGATCCCCAACTTGCAAATTGCTCTTAGCTACTGACGACCCTTGAGCGTATTGTGAGGAAGTAGTTCTTGATAAACTAATTCCTAGATCAGCAAATACCTTTTGAGTAAAGCCTGAACAATCAAATCCACTTGCTGTAGTCCCTCCATATCGGTATGGAGTTCCAATATAATTAGAAGCAGTTGCCGTTAATTGATCATATGTAGCTGCTTCGACATTTTCTGTGTATGGTCCTGCTAATAACATAAATGTTGCAAAGACCGGTAGTAACCATCTCTTTTTCACGTTTCAAGTGCTCCCTTCGAATCGAAATGTGACTGTTTTTGTTCTAATAACAGACTATCATAAAAAGTAGACTTATAATTTTTCATTTATGTAACGTTTTATAGGGAGGAGGTTTAAAAACAAAATATTCGGGAATGTGATAAACACTGCACTTTTGAGTGTATTTTATAAAGAAAATATCTATTTGTAACACAGCTGTAATATAACTGCAATATTTATGTCGCATAATAATTTCAAATATTACACCAATTCGACGAAATAAACTAAAAATGAAAAAGCCAGAGCTCATTTTTCGATGCTCTGGCTTTACAATTATTCCACACTAATCACTTCTAAATTATCTCCATCATTTCCTAAAGTACGATAGATAAATGTCGCTAATTGTCCGCGCAATAAAGGAGCGTAAGGTGAAAATGTTACAGGGGTTGTCCCTACAGTAATTTTATAATCAATCAAAGTCTGGATATAGCGTCTTCCATCGGTATCCGTCATTTTTTTAACATCCGTAAAATTAGTCGATAACGAACTGGAAATCGGTAAATCAAAACCTAGTGTAAGCATTTTTGCCAATTGAGAGCGGGTTAATGAACTGTCGGGCTTGAATGTTTGATTCGAATATCCTTTAACAACACCTTTTTTAACTAAAGCAGCAATCGCTCCATAATATTTACTGCTTTTAGGTACGTCTTTAAAGTTGGGATTTTCTACATTTTTTGTATCTAGCTCTAATGCATTAGCAATGTATAATGCCGCTTCTCCTCTTGTAGCAAAATTATAGGGTTTGTATTTCGTAGATGTAACTCCATTAACAATGCCATCATTATACAATGTTACAATCGCTTCATAATGCGTATCTAATTTATTCAAGTCTGTAAAAGGTACTGTGACTGCTTCTGTAGGTGAGGCTTTAACAAAAAAGACACTCATTACAAAAACTGCTATGGTGATTTTTAACCACCTTGATTGAATTTTCCCCATTCTATATCCTCCCATTTTCCACCTTGATTATAAGCATATCTTACAACATCCAGAAGTATTCTTGTTATTATTCTCGCAAATTTCTTTTACCAATTTTTAGATACGTGCAAATAAAAACAGGACGTCCTACTATAGATAGGACTCCCTGTTTACAGTAAGGATATTATATGATTTTGAAAAAATTACATTAGTTCAAAGTTAATACATCCGTGTACTTCTTTTCTGAAGTCTTAGCTTTCTGGAAAAAATCAATTATTTTTTCATCCGTTACTATCGCTTCTTTTCTTGAAAAACGCATTACAAATATGGAACTCCATTTAAATAATGAATTATAATCATTCAATTCTTCTTTTTTAGCATAAATTGCCTGTGCAACTTGAGACTGAATTTCACTATTTTGACGATTATAGGAAATTAATTTCATTTCGTTCAAACACTTTACTGCCTCTTGTATAGAAGTTGCTTTTTGGAAGTTAGAAAACATCTCGTCTAAAAAAAGATTTTTATCACGAAGAATATTTATTAATTCTACTTCGTTGTGCAGCAATTTATTTTCAAAAATGATATTCTTCAACCAAAATTCTTTCACTAAAGAGATTTTCTTTTTATATGAATCATCCATGTTAGGTTCGATTTTTTTTAAGAAATCATAGCCAGAAAGACCTTCGATAAATGAATAGGGCATTGATTCATTCAGATTAACTTCTTCATAGGAAGCGTAATTATATAGGTCCTTCAGCTGTTTCATTTCATTTAGGAAATACTTTTTTAACTTTGGTAAAGAACAGCGTTCAACATCTTTATAGGCAAGTGTAATTTCATCGGTTGACCAATGTTGTTTTGCATTAATACGATTTTTTAAAGACAACATCTTTTTCATTGAATCTAAGTAGATTGAGGCCTGAGATGCCCATGCATTTAAATCAATAATTTGCTCCAACTTAAATTGAACCTGATTTATTGCCTCATTCGTTAACGTGGAACCTGAAACTTGTTCACATTCCTCAGCCAATTGAGCTAACCTAGCTTCGGCATTATTTTCAGTAGATGTTATGTTCATTTCCAAAAAAATCTGTTCCTCCGTATTAATGAAAACACCAATCGTGCCAGTTGTCATCCATACTTCCCTACTTCCATAATTAGTAGAAAAGTAGCCAGTAAACTGACTACTTTTCGTTAGATGTTAATGTTTGATCGAAATTATAATGCTAATCCTAATAAGAATGATTCAACATCATCTTCACTTGCAAATCCTGCGCTATTTTTAATCGCTTCTAGAGTCGCAAGGCGTTTACCATCAGCAACTAATTCATTATAAACCAAGTCAATATCATTATTGTTAAGCCCTTTTAAAGCAGCTTCGATAGTAGTTAATGATGTAGCAGCATTTAATGTACCTAATTTAGATGCATTCACTTCATCGACCATTGCTTGTACATCTGCAGCTGTAGTGTAAGTTTCTTCACCAGCAACTGTCGCTGTAGCATCAGCTTCGATTGCTTTAATGTATAGCTCTGCGTTTTTATTCACAACATTTAATTTGTTATCTTCTTTAACTGCCGAGAAACCAAATTGTGCTACTTTTAATGCTGCTAATACATCGTAATTTTGCGCATCAGTTGCCACTAAAGTATCGATTGCATTTTCTAGAGCTACTGCTTCGTCTACCGCTTTAATTGTTGCTAATAATGAAGTAACAGTTGCCGCTTTGTCTTGATCTGTAGAGTATGCATTGAATGCTTTTAAATATTCAGCAACATTTGCTTCTTTAAAGACTAAAGTTGAATCTAGCGCTTTTAAATCGTTTAATGCACCCAATAGATTAGCATCTGTAGCAGCTAATACTGCTTGTACTGCAGTTGGCACTGCTGGATCCGCTACAACTTTTACAGTAATAGCTTCGGATGAAAGTGTACGAACATCAGCAGTTTCACCTGTACCAGCTGCAACAACTGTATCTAATTTAAGCGTGTAGTTTCCTACTGCTAGAGTTGTTGTTTCATAAGGAACAGTCACTTTCACATCAAATGATGTTGCACTTTGGCTAGCTAATGTAGATGCCTGAGTGTTTAAAACATCTAATAATGAGAATGTGATTGTTGTATCACCTTCTTTTGCTACAGCCGGAACTGTGAAGTCAATATTTCCTTCTGCAACTTCAAATACTAGCTCTGCTCCTGCAAATGCTGCTGGAACTGTAATTTTAGAATCCACTGTGTAAGCTGATACAAGTTGTTGCTGCTCAGCAGTTACTGTTGGGTAAGCAATGTTTACGTTCAGTTTTTGCTCTACTTGTTCTGCTTTAACAATTGGTGAGAATGCTTTGATAGAACCTGTCAGAGCAGCAGCTTGTAGACGTAATTCGAATGAACCAACAGTTTTGCCTGCAACAACAGTATCGAATACATCATCGCCATATACAGTTGTTTCAAGATTTGCAATGACTGCACGTGCAGCTGCAACATCTGTTAAATTAAGTGTTTTTTCAGCTTTTGCTACTGCAGCTTCAGCTTTTGCATAGTTTACTTCTTCAATAATTTTTTGAACTGCAACTAAGTCTGCCGGTTTTTTAGCAGCAATGGCATCTTTATAATCTTCTAGATCCGCTGAAGTTGTTGACACATGTTCAAACGTTACTGGGTAGTCTTCATCGGAAGGAGCAAGATTGAACGCTTCCAACATGTCATTAACACCTTGAGCTGCTTTAATAGCTGCTAACTGTTCTGCTTTTGCAGCCTCTAAAGCAAGACGTTGTTCTTCGTTTACACGGTTAACAATTGCTTGAACTTCTTCAACTGAATCGATTTGAGAAGCAAATGCATCTGCTACTGCAGCTTGGTATTCTTCAACTAAAGCGTTTTCGATATTTTGAATGTTTAATACAGGCGCTTTTAATGCAGTTTCAAATGCCGTTGCATTGTTAGCATCTGCTTGAGCTTTAACAGCTGTTACTGCTGCATCAAAATCTGCTTGTGAAACGATTGTTACTGCAGCTTTAACTGTTGCAGCACCTTCAGGAATCACAATGTTTTTCTTTGGTGAAGTTAGTGTACCTACGAATTCATAGTTACCTTCTACCTTATTATCAAAGTTCTCTGGTGCTTTCCAAGAAACATTTAAGTTTACCTTTTCAGCCTCTTTACCTTCAACTGCTTTTAATGTTGCTTCAATTGTTGTAGGTAATTTTGAAATCACATCAGTACCTTCAACTAAAGTTACTGCTTTCACACTTCCGATTGTTTCAACTGTCATTTCTACTTGGTTTGCAAAGAAGTTAATAGAGTTATTTAAGAAAATTGCAAATTGACCACGGTTTAATGTTCTACTTGGGTCAAATTTATTTACTGTAGTAATATCTGCAAAATCCAAAGCTTCGATAGCATCTTGGTAGTAGTTACCTTCGATGTCTGTAATTGTACTTTTGAAATTAGCTTCTTTTGCTTTCTCAATTAAGTTTACACCATAGATTTCATCTAATGCTTTTACTAAAACAGAAGCCATTTGATGGCGAGTAATTTTTTGAGCAGGATTTAAAGTGCCGTCTTTATAACCAGTAAATACATTCGCTTCTTTTACTAATGCAGCATAACGTACTAATTCTTTATCAGTCGAAGCAGTTAAGTCTTTGAATGGGAATCCTCCAGCTGTTGCTTCTTCGTATGTTGGCAATTCTTGCCCTTGGGCAACTAAGAATTTGCCTAGAAATTTAACAACTCCAGCGCGGTCTACTGTGTTGTATGGTTTGAAAGTGCCGTCTTCATATCCAGATACGATACCAAGACCTTTGATTGAATTTACGGCATTTTCATATGTAGTGCCTTTTACATCTGCAAAATTAGTTTCGTTTTCATTTGCTGAAACTACAGGAACGATTGCTGATGCTACTAATGTGGCAGTTGCTGCTGTTGCTGCGAATTTTTTATATTGGTTAGTCATAAAATATAAATCCCCCTAGGATGTTATCATTTTTTTATTATTTTTTAAGTTTTTGTGGCGTATTTCTCAACCACACTTCGAAGTATAATACTAGATTTCGAATATGTCAATTTACTATTAAAAAATATAGTTATCTATTATATTTGTCCTATTTTTATCAAAAATCACCATAGTTTTATCTAGTAAAGCTAAATTTCGGAAAAATATATTCCATAAATTTAATCGTTTCTTAAATTATCCCAAGAATAAAAATGGTAATTATTTGATTCATCGAGCAATATTCACTTTATTCTCCAATTCTGCTATTAAAAGTATTATTAATTGTAAGTAATCTGGTTGTATTACTAATAAATACAGAAATTTTTTTAGGTAATCCGCCTTTGTAGAATTAGGACTAAATACTTTTGGAATTTGCATATAAATTTAAAAAGACAACATATATTATGTATGGATTCTTGAAGGAATCTGTTAAAGAAGCTTAAGAGGAGGTGTAAACGTGTATAATTCTTATCAAAGCGAATATGATGCGGCTTTGTTAGGTGGTTTCTTATTGACCTTTATCATTATTATGATTGCAGTCGGTGTAGTGAGCTATGTGATTACCGCTATTATTTATTATTACACAACCAAAACGAACGGATTAGGGGAAATCGCCTTTTGGTCATGGATTCCTCTCGTCAATGTCTATGTACTCTTTGCACTAGGATCAACCAAAACATCAGTTGAGGAAATCAAGAAGGATGCTCTAAAGTTTCTACTTATTTATATTGCACTCACTGTCATCTCGATTATTCCTTTCATCGGTATCCTAACTTCCATTGCCATGGTCGTCATAGGCGTCTACTTCATGTATCGCCTATTCTACCGCTGGACAGGTGAATCCGGCACAGCCATCCTGTTTGTTGTCCTAACCATCATCACCGGCAGTATCTTCTATTATATTTATGGTTTGATTAAGATGAAGAAGCCGTTTGTTGTTTAATTGGCCAGAAATTGAGTTGGTACTTGATCCAGTTATAATTTTCTAGTGAGCTAGGAAGACTCCGATAATATTTGGAGTGTTTCTGGCTTTTTTGTTTGGAAATTTGTTGAGCAGCTGGTACATGTTCAATTTCCAGTAAGTTAGCTAGCTTAATAAATGCCTTAGATCTCAGCAATTAAAAATTCTTTCTATAGAATATGTAGTTTATTAAATCACCTCACTTTTTATTAATTATGCAATTATGAATAAATTTACTCATTCACGCTTAATTTTTCTCTTTACTTCAACATATAACTATAATATATTTACCTTAAACTTGATGTTTTTTCCAGTAAAACTGTTATAGAATTCAAGAAAAATAGTATTGCTGTTATATAACATTGTGTGCTACTATTATTTTACAGATAGAATAGTAAGAAAATTTAAAAAGGGATGGGGGACTGTTAAATGATTACGTTTCTAGTGTGTATTGTAATCTTAATTGTCGGGTATTTTACTTATGGCAAGTATGTCGAAAAAGTTTTCGGGGAGAAACCTAAGCGACCAACACCAGCCTATGTAAATGCAGATGGTGTCGATTATGTTCCAATGTCAACGCCTAAGAACTCATTAATTCAATTATTGAACATTGCAGGAACTGGTCCTGTATTCGGTCCTATCGCTGGTGCACTTTATGGACCTGTGGCATTTATTTGGATTGTGGTTGGCTGTATTTTTGCAGGAGCTGTTCATGATTACTTGACTGGTATGATTTCGATTCGAAACAAAGGGGCACATTTACCAGAGCTTGTATCGAAATTTTTAGGAAAATTCATGAAACACGTTGTAAACGTTTTCGCACTTTTGCTTTTATTATTGGTAGGTACAGTGTTTGTTTCTTCACCAGCTATGCTGATCAGTAATTTGATGGATGGTAAAGTTGCACTTGCACTTATCGTAGGGGTTATTTTCTTCTATTATATTTTAGCTACTTTATTGCCTGTTGATAAAATTATCGGACGTTTGTATCCATACTTTGGAGCTCTTTTAGTTCTTTCTGCCGCTGGTGTAGGAATTGGACTGGTTTTCACTGGAGCACCAATTCCAGAGCTTTCTTTCCAAAATATGCATCCAGGAAATTTACCGATCTTCCCATTAATCTTCTTTACGATTACTTGTGGTGCTTTATCGGGATTCCATGCAACGCAAACACCGATTATTTCTCGTACAACACAAAATGAAAAACAAGGTCGCAAAATTTTCTACGGCATGATGATTGCAGAAGGCGTTATCGCAATGATCTGGGCTGCCGCTTCAATGAGCTTATTCGGCGGCTACGGCGGATTAAGCGAATTGATAGCAGCTGGTGGTCCAGCAGCAGTAGTAAGCGAAGTTTCCTTATTAATGTTAGGATCAATCGGCGGTACATTAGCGGTTTTAGGTGTAATCGTATTACCAATTACATCCGGAGATACAGCATTCCGTGCAGCGCGTATGATTATTGCGGAATACTTTAAGTTCCCACAAGCAAAATTAACTAGCCGTTTATGGATTGCGATTCCGTTATTCGTCATTTCTTACGGCTTAACAAAAATCGATTTCAATATCTTATGGCAGTACTTCTCTTGGGCCAACCAAGTTACAGCTGTTATCGCCCTATGGGTTGGTGCCATGTATCTCTTCCTAGCGAAGAAAAATCACTGGATTGCAACTGTCCCAGCGAGTTTCATGACTTACATGGTAATCGTTTATATTCTCTACGAACCAACAATGGGCTTCGGCATTCCATTGAACGCCTCCTTCATTGGCGGTCTAGTCGCAGCAGCAGTATTAATCGGCATCTTCTTTGCCTCCGCACATAAGAAACGTGGTACGTCCTTGTTACTGGATGAGGATGTTTCTGGGTATCAGGTGAATAACTAGAATAGGAATGGCCCTCCAAGTGTGATTGTGTGCTTGGAGGGCTTTTATATTGTTTAAAGTTAAAAATCCATTCTTTTCTTTAATCGATGAAGTTTGTCTAGCTATTACTTTGTGAAACAGCCGTTTTTCATTACCTAAAAATAGTATTTTAAATCAATACCTATGATTTTCCCAGCTTCAACAAGCCATTTTGTTACTTCTTTATCTTCTCTGCTAGGTTCGGGATTACCTGAGGATAGCAATAGGTAAGGCTTTGAAGTCATCGCTACCTTTTCCCCTGCTCCACACCGTGCATGCAACTTTCATCGCACACGGCGTTCCATCGTTCATTTTGTTATTCCATTTATCTCAAACTACGATTATTTCAATATTCCTTCTGTTATATAGCTTCATTTCCAACCATTGTTCTTATTTGATTCAGTTTATGTCGTTGTTCCTTATTTGGTTTTATCATTTCTTCATATTTTTGAATTGTCTCTTTCGTTGTCGCATGAATCAATTTGTGTACGTCTCTTGATATGAGTACCAAGTTTGAGTAACGGTCATCCTTCGTTTCATGCCATAATGTTTTATGATGACAATCCATTTCTGTTAAAATTAATTCATCACCCATAACAGCACATTTCCCATTTTGTGCGACAAACAATGAAATACGGTTGTCGTTAAATTCAATGGTTGCACGGTCGCTACTAATCGGGTGTTCCCTTAGCCATTGAAGCTGCCATTCGGGAACACTACGTTGTTTCTGGTGGATTAGCGCCCGTCCTTCTGTGGTAAATTTACATACACCATTTTTTGGCATGAGTGCGTTTCTTGTTTTGATAAAACCAATAGGAATAATAGGGTAATCATTGATATACCTTGTCATTTTGGACCTTAAATACGGTTGAATGCCTTTATCTTTTATGTGGTGAACCTTTGAGTGTTTCTTTAAGGACAAATGTTTAAAACGATGCCTTTCTACTACAGTTAGCTGGTATTGGATTGGCATCAAGCTCGCATTGACTTGTGTAGCGATTTGATAATAGTTATGTATGCCTATGACCATACTGTTGTAGATTTGAAGTTGCTTCATCAGTTCTTGTCCATTCGGTGCTCGTTGTATCACCTTGATTTGACTCTTTAACTGTTCTTTAATACGCTTTCGTGCTTTCTCTGTGATGTGTGAGTGACAAACAAATTTCTTGTTTCCGACACGGTCATAGCCTTTTCTCTCCATTCTCAAATCAAATCCTAAAAATTCACTGCTTTTCTTTTTCAAGTTGGTGATGTGTGATTTTTCTTCCGATATAGGCAACCCTAATCGTTCTTCTAACCACATTTTACTCGCAATGAAAATCTTATTGGCATTCGCACGTGACGTTGTAAAAATTTTAAAATCGTCTGCGTAACGAACAATGTACATTTCTTTAAGGCTTGATGTTTTTCTTAATTGTTTATATCGATACTGATGGCTATATAGACCTGTACTTTTAATATAATGGTCATTGATAGAACGACATTTCTTACTCTCCCATTGATTCGCAATCCACCAATCGAACTCATTAAGATTGATATTGGCAAGTAGTGGGGAAAGAATGCCTCCTTGTGGAGTTCCTTTGGTCGGATACGTTATATCACCATTTGGAAGAACAACGGGTGCTTTTAGCATTTTCCTCAAAATGACGAGTAGTTGCTTGTCTTGAATGCCCATTGTCCAGATTTGACGCATTAGCTTTGTATGTTTCACTTCATCAAAGAAGCCTTTAATGTCGATATCTACAACGTACTGCATCCGATTATTATTGATGCGACCCGCCGCTGTTGAAATGGCATTTTCAGCAGATTTCGTTGGTCGAAATCCGAAACTATATTTATAAAACTTCGCTTCGCATATCGGTTCTAATACATGTAAGATACATTGTTGGGCAATTCGATCCCACATCGACGGAATGCCTAGTGGTCGCGTTTTCCCGTTTGGCTTCGGAATTTCCACACGTTTTACTTGGCGTGGATGATACTGTCGAAAGCGTTTCTTAACAGTTGAGATAAATTCAGCCGTACCTAATTTTTCAATATCATAAATGGTTACATCATCCACACCCGCTGTTGCGCTCCCGTTATTACGTTTAATATTACGGTAGGCAAGCAAAATATTGTCCTCTGATGTGATGATGTGCATTAAGTTTTTAAATGGTTGGTTTTCTTTACTTTTGGCATATAACGCATCAAAAGTTTCCGTCATACCATAATACTCGGCATGTCGTAGCCTTGTGTTTTTCATTCTAGGAATCTTCTTGAAGTTTTCGCTCATGGTGTATCACGCTCCACTCTTGGCTCGTGACCTTTTTAGTCATACGAGAATCCCTGAAAGTTTGAGTTGAAATACATTATAATGAACGACTTGAGGCTATCGCTCCATTTCCATTACAGAAACTTCAACGCTCCTGCCTCTACTCTCACTACCATAAAAGAAAGTTATAGATATTTTCCTTTCCTTTCTACCATTTCATTGCGTGTGTCCGCTCCATGTTGGTAGCTTTCCACGTTCCCTTCACTCTATCAATATCCTAACTTAGGTGCTAGCTCTTACCTGGCCGCCTGTAACGGTGCATGGAGCTTTCGAAACCACCATACTTACTCGCCCACGGAACGCACTTGTCTTTTTCAACAAGCTCACTCATTTCTAAGTGCGCGCCACTCACAGATAGTTCATTCGCTAGTTCGTCAGTGTGTTACCACATTCTCACCATATTAGGCTTTTTACGACTCCCGATCTATCAGTTACAGCAACTACCTCTAGTTACATTTCGGTTACTAAAATTTCTAGCACTTCGATAACCTTCAGCCGACTACACCGAGCTTCACACCCTATTCAATTACACATTTGAATAACGCATGTCGGAGTATCAGAGTAGGCGTTTCAAGGCGTTACCCTATCATTCCACCTATCGAGTGAAGAGTTCACGACTCTCTTACTAGTCATTTTGACTTTCGGACAGCGTGCATAACCTTTTCAGTTATGAACGTGTCGCACGATGATTATGTCCAACAATAATAGATGCAGCATTTGAAAGTATGGCTGCCTTCATCACCTCCCTTGGATGAACGATGCTTGCGTTTAGACTCCCAACATGGCAGATGTTAATGGCAGTTGGCTGATTCTTCGTGTCTAAGCAGACAACAACGAATTGCTCTCTATCTGAATCAACAAGAAATTCCCTTAGTAGTTTGTAAGCATCCTCTGGAGTTGAAATCCTTCGTTCTTTGTACAATATACTAGCTTCTCTTACTAACTTTAGGCTTACGATGTTCACTCGCTTGGCTGGCTTGCTTATCTGTCTCAAATCACCTTCTAGTAAATGTAATTGCTTCGCTGGTTTCAATGTGTACTCCTTCATTACTCTTCCTCCTCAAATAGAAATAGCCCTAACTCCACGAAAGGAATTAGGGCTTAGAATATCTTCTTCATATAGATAATATTTGTTTATAAATCTATTTGATTTAGATTCTAAAAAGAAAAGCTCTGCAGAGATTTCTCTCCACAGAGCTTTTCGTATGGTGAAAGACATTATGTCTACCAATCCATTTTTTCAATTAAAATTATTTTACTACTGTAATAACTGTACCATCTGTTAATGGATTATCATTATTATCTTCTCCATCAGTAGTATCTAATACTTTAACAGTGATAGTGCTATTTGCTAATTGTGTAGCATTTAAAGCAGATGTTAAATTTACTTGAAGCTTGTTATCGTTTGAAGTAGCTCCTGTAACAACAGAAGTTATTACATTTTTCACTCCATCAACATATACTTCAAAGTCATTTCCTGCAGATGCTGCAGCTAATAGGTTAGTATCCTCAATAGCTTCTGTGAATGTTAATTCAATTGTATCACCATCAATGATAATAGCAGAACTTAATAGTGGTTTTACATTTTCTTTAAATGGTTCAGTAGAGCTATAAGATCCAATTGCAACATTATTTTCTCCAGTTACAGCAGTTGAAATTTGGAATCCACGATCCCCACTTAAAGTTAGAGAACCTTCTTTAAGAGTTAATTTTACAACAGATTTATCTCCAACAAATACTGCAGACTCAAATACTTTTTGACCATCTACAGAGTAGTTATCCGGATTTACTGCTGTCGAACTCATGCTCTTAGAGTACTTAACGTAAACTGTATTTCTTTCTACAGATGCTGGCCCACCAATTGCAGTAGCATTTTCACCAGGGATGAAAACATTACTTACAGAAGGTTTTGCAGTATCAGAAGAGCTCGCAATAGTAAATTCAACAGTTTGAGCAGAAGTTCTTGTAGTAGTACCATCTGAAATACCAGCAGCAGGAATACTTAACTTGTACTTACCAGCTTCTTTACCAGTTACTTTTATTTTCATTGTATTTCCAACAACAGAAATATCAGTCGTTTCATCTAATGCTGCAGAACCAAAAGTCTTCAGGATATTTTCAGGAGTAGTGTATGTCCCAGTAATATCTTGAGCTTGAACTGCAGTTAAATTTGGTGCTTCATTGAAAGTTAATACTACATATGTGTCAGTTGAGTCACTTACAACCTCAGTCTTTTCAAGAACCGGTGCACTAACTCCGAAAGCAACTGCCTTTGTTAATGTATCACCAGAGTTATTAGATAAATCTTTATATCCACTGATAGATACAGAGTGAACTCCTGATGTAGCTAAACCAGCTTTAGTAATTGTTAAAGTATTTGTTTTATCATCAAATGTTTGAGTAGCTCCAGATACAGTTGCTCCGTTAATTGTAACATTAGCATAAACACCAGGTAAAATTTGTTTTAATTTTTCGCTGAATTTAACCTTAAGACTAGTTAAATCTTGTGATTCAACAGATGTAATTGTCGGTTTAACTTGCTCGCTTACAGTAGATTTTACAACTACTTCGATAGGAGAAGCAATTAAGTTATTAGATTGGTCTTTTGCACCAACTACTACAACTCTATATTCTTTATCAACAGTTAAACCTGCGATAGATACTTGATTTGAGTTTGCAGCGTGAGTAACAGATAAAGAACTAGTTACATCTACGTTACCATCATAAACTGCTGGAGTTCCTTTTGTGCTTAAATCTTCAGAGAAGTTAAGAACTGCTGAACCCGCTTCAGGATATGTTACACCAGTAAATGTTGGTTTTGCAGTGTCGCTGAATGTAATTGTCTTAGTAAATTTCTCAGTTTTTACAGTTGAATCTGCTTTAGTAGCAACTTCGTTAACAATAGCGACAAAAGTTGTATCATTTGCTATTGCATTGTTCAAAGTAAGAACTACTGTTTTACCATCTTCTTGTAGTACTGGAGTCCAAGTTGTACCCCCAACTAATCCAACAAGGCTATAAGTAGCAGGAGTTTCTGCAGTAACCTTATTTACCTCTTTATTAAATTTAACTTCAACTTTCTTAGCGTTAATTGCACTTACAGATACAACTTGAGCTTCTTTGTTAGCTTCAAATTCAGCTACAAAGTCGATTGAACGGCTTAGGAAGTTAGCGAATTGACCACGGTTTAATGTACGTGATGGATCGTATTTAGTAGCTACTGTAAGACCAGCGAAGTCTAACGCAGCGATAGCTTCTTCGTATACGTTACCTTTGATATCAGTGATATCAGATACAAAGTTAGCAGTTTTAGCTTCTGCAATTAAGTCGATACCATAGATTACTTTAATAGCTTTTACTAAAACAGAAGCCATTTGGTGACGTGGCATTGCTTGAGTTGGGTTTAAAGTTCCATCAGTATAACCAGTGAATACGCCTTCAGCTTTAACTAAAGCAGCGTATTGAACTAATTCTTTATCAGAAGAAGCCGTTAAGTCTGAGAATGGGAAACCTTTAGAAGTAGCTGCTTCGTAAGATGGTAAAGTTTTACCTTGTGCTACTAAGAATTTACCTAAGAATTTAACAACACCAGCACGATCAACAGTGTTTAATGGTTTGAAAGTACCATCAGTGTATCCTTTTACGATTCCTAAGTCAGCGATAGCATTTACCGCATCAGCGTAGTCAGAACCTACATCCGGGAATTTTGGTGTTGCTGCAGATGCAGCAACCGGTACGATTGCAGATGCTACTAAAGTAGCTGTAGCAGCTGTTGCTACGAATTTTTTGTATTTCTTTGGTTGGTTAGCCATAGAAAGATTTCCTCCTCTAGTTCGATTGAAAATTCTAGTTATCTTGACTTTACGTACAGATAAACTATTACACATAAAAGTTTAGTAGTATACAAATGCTATGTCAATCCTTTTTTGGTACCTTTTTGAAAATTGTCGAGGTATGTAGATTCACATAAAATGCATAGTCTAGATAACTTAAAATCTTTTTTATTATGACATAAAAAGTCTATAATTCCAACAAAATCTTTCATATTAAAACATTTCATTATCTGGCAATAATGTTTAATTGCTAGATTTCGTTGCTATTACAGGGATTTCTCCAATGTTACGGTTGTACAACATTTTCTTTTATTATCATAACAATCTTATTATCGGGCATATTATGATTCTTTTAATAGTTTTTTAATATTTTTTCTGAAGTTATATATGGCATAGTTTCCTTAAAATGAAGTAGATGTTTTTTCATTTCATTTAATTTGAATAGTAGTCTTATATAATGGTTCTTCTAGTTCTTTGTAAACCCTCGATAAGTATATTAAGTAAAGTGTTGCAATATGCCTTTTAAATAAAAAAAAGAAAGCCTACACACTTTACTTGTGTAGGCTTTCTTTTTCTGGGCTACCAACCGTTTTTCCTTGCAGGGAAAATTTAAAGCTATATCATAGAGAAAATCTTACTATAAACACAGTGTATCACCAAAATTAGAAAAGAACAATCAGTTATTACAAAGATTGCATATTTATTTTTAAATTTCTTTTATTGGTTAGTTTTACTATTAGATCTAAATTCATCCTTAAGTTTGGGCTAGAGTTCCCTAATGCTTTATTTTTTCGAGTTCCGCGCAACCTCTACCAAGAACAGCGGCAACGCCAATTGTCGCTTGAAACGTTTCGGTTCCTTCATTAATCGATAGAACCATTCCAGGCCGAGTTTCTGGAATGCTTCTGGCGCACGTTTCACTGTTCCTGCTAGAACGTCAAATGAGCCTCCTACGCCCTGATAGATCGTTGGATGGATTTGATCGCGATTTGCATTGATCCAGTTTTCTTGTTTTGGGCTGCCCATAGCCACAAATAAAATGTCCGGCTTTGCTTCATTAATTTTCGCTTTCACTACTTCGTTATCTTTTTCGTACCCATCCTGAGTACCGGCCACGATGATTCCAGGATAAAGCTCTTTTAGTTTCGCTGCAGCTGTATCGGCTACGCCCGGCTTTCCTCCGTATAAGAAGATTGGCTTTTGGTGTTTAGCCGCCTCTTCGCATAAGCGCATCATCATTTCGACGCCTGTAACACGCTCGGTAATTTTTCCTTTTTGGATCTTAGATGCGATTAGGACTCCTACTCCATCCGGAATTTGGATTTCTGCTTCATTTAATAGTTTTTTTAGGGAAGCATCCTCTTTTGCTTTCATGATTTTTTCTGGATTGATGGCCACAATTAAAGATTTTTCTTTTCTTTCGATTCGGTTGAAGATTTCCTTTAGCAGGTCATCATAGTTTTCAGTATTTACTTGAATGCCAAGTACTGTTTCTTTCATGAATGTTCATCCGTCCTTTTATAGTAGAAAGGCAGCGTGCTGTTAAGTGCACACTGCCTTTTAGGGTTGTTATTTATTTTTAATGTGCTTTAAGGTTTATTTATTTTTTGCATCGCCTAATAGGTGGTACTGGAAGCCAGCTTCTTGCCATGCTTCACGGTTTAAACAGTTCTTCGTATCGAATACGATTTTGTGTTTAGCCGAGATCTGTAATGGGTTGTACGCTTTGAATTCATTATGATCTGTTAAGACCAGAATAACGTCCGCATCTTTTGTAGCTTCTTCCAGACTTTGTGTTTGTGTTTCGTGTTTGTTTGTTTTGATATGCGGATCATAAGAAAACACTTCTAAGCCAAGATGCTGAAGCTCTTCAATGACTTCAGTCGATGGGCTTTCACGCATATCATCTACGTTACCTTTAAATGCTAAACCAAGTACTGCCACTTTTCCGCCAGCCACTTTGTTTCTATTTAAAATAGCTTGAGTTTTTTGTGCAGTGAATGCTGGCATACTGTCATTTGTGTTACGTGACATATTAATGATTTGTGCACTTTCCCCGCCAAGTTCAACTAGGAACCATGGATCTACTGCGATACAGTGACCGCCAACACCTGGTCCTGGGAAGTGAACGTTTACGCGTGGGTGGAAGTTTGCAAATTTGATGGCTTCCCAAATGTTCACATCTAGCATATCCGCCATTTTCGCAAGCTCGTTGGCAAAGGCAATATTCACGTCACGGTATGTGTTTTCCATTACTTTTACAAGCTCAGCTGTTGTGGCATCTGTTAAATGGATTGTCCCTTTAACGAATGTTTCGTAAAGTTCTTTAGTTAGTTCCGCTGATTTTTTGTTGATTCCACCTACAATACGGTCGTTGTTTACTAGCTCTTCAAAAATACGGCCAGGAATTACACGTTCAGGTGAGTGCGACACATAAATATCTGTGCCAATTTCAAGTCCTGTTTTGATTAGCTCAGGAATCATAATGCGTTCCACTGTTTTTGGTGGCACTGTTGATTCTAAAATTACTAAATCGCCTTTTTTGATGTAAGGCACGATTGACGCCGTAGCTTGTCTTACATATTCAAGATTTGCTGTTTTATCTGCATTAATCGGCGAAGGAACAGCCACGATAAATACGTCTGCCGCTTGTGGCGTAGTGGAAGCTGTTAAAAAGCCTTCATCCACTGCTTTGTTCAAACGCTCTTGCAGGCCGTTTTCTTCGATGTGTAATGTTTTTTCCTGGATGCTTTTCACAGCTGCTGGATTCACGTCAACTCCGTGTACCTTTACTCCGTGGTTCGCAAACATAACTGCTGTTGGTAACCCAATATATCCTAACCCAACAACACAAATTGATTTTGTCATAAGATTCGTTACTTCCTTTCAATTTCGAGAACGAGTGTATAAATGCTATATACGATTTCATCATTTCGGGTCCATTTTCTTTTAAAATGCCCATGAAAGTTGGATTTATGCTCATTCTAAAGCTTCCTAAATGGCTTGTTTCGAAAATCCGTTTTTATCTGGTTGCCGCATTTGCCTTTTCTGTGAGCAAATACTATGTAATCCCGCATTATAGTATACAACTTTCCATTCCATTTTGTGAAATTAAATTTGTATTACAGGGTGAATAATGTGAAGTTTGGATTACTTGGTTTAGCTTTTGGTCACTTACGTCTGTTTTTGATCACATAAACCGGCTTTTGAGCGTTTGGGCTTGCAACTCATTAATTTTGATCACTTGGATTGATTTTTGATCACTTACGCATGTTTTTGATCACATAAACGAGTTTTTGAGCGTTTAGCCGGGCTCCTCTTTATTTTTGATCACTTGGATGCGTTTTTGATCACATACACATTGTTTTTGATCACTAGGATCTGGTTTTGATCACTTACGCCTGGTTTTGATCACATAAACGATCTTTTGAGCGTTTGGCAAGGCTCCTCTTTATTTTTGATCACTAGGATCCGTTTTTGATCACATACACATTGTTTTTGATCACTAGGATCTGGTTTTGGTCACTTACGCCTGTTTTTGGTCACATAAACCGGTTTTTGAGCGTTTGGCTGAGTGCCTCTTAATTTTTGATCACTTGGATCGTTTTTTGATCACTTGGCTTTACTTTTGATCACTTACGCCTGTTTTTGATCACTTAAACTCTAATTCGTATTTGCTCGATTTGGTTGTTCCTATTTTTAGTTTACTGTTAGCTTGAACCATGCGTTTTGCTTCGTGGCGGTTTCTTAAATTTAGAAACCTTAAAGCTTCTTGCGATGTAATTAGTTTGTTTATCAATAGTGAATAGTCATTTAGGGCATTTTCATGTGCATACATATTATTTTGTCTACATTTTGGACAATACCAAGTTCTTAACGTTCTTTTCATTGGAAAAGTTCCGCATGACGGGCATTGGACACCTGCCAAGATTTCTGAAGGGGCGATACCATATTTCTCTATAAGCGGAGATACCGAGAGGTTTTTATTATTTTGCAATAACTTATTTGCGATGGCGGAAGGTGGTGAGTAATTATTTTTTTCATCAACTGGCAATGTCCAAAGATACTTTAAATATTGTCTTCCAACCGCTATGGGGAACTTTACGGGAGGCTTTTTAATTGCGGCATTATTAAAAGGAAAAACGATGATTCCGTAAATCGGTATTTTGATTTCGTGATTTCTAAAAAATTCATTTAGCCCGTAGCAATAGGAATCGAGTTGAGATTCTGGATTGGTGTAAATCCGTTCCCGCCCGTCTTTTTCACAGATTACCTGTGCGGGTTTATCATTAAAATAGAGAGCACCTGTCCAATTTTTAACTTCCATCACTAAGCACCAATTTGGTGAAACAATTAGGACGTCAATTTGAATATCCACTTTTGAGTAAAATGAAATATTATGAAAGACCAATGTATCTTTGGGTAGCTCAGCTGCGCCCAATACAGACATCACATACTCCTCCCCCATATCCCCAGCTTCTTGCCGGCCCAGGTCTTCTACTATTTCCTGATATTTTGGATGGTTTGCTGGCAGGCGATTTTTTAGGGCGTTGAGGCCAGTTGTAAGTTCGTACGGTTCGAATGGTTTTAAGATCAAGTTATCACACTCCGTTTTTTGCTTAACTTATCAGATAATTCCAGACTTTGGAATGGGGTTTTCCAAACTAATTTTTTCTCGCTCCAAACGGCCCCAAATATGAATTTTGAGCATATTAACTTTCATCCATCCACCCCGCCCCCAACCAAAATCAAAAAAGCACCCCGATTTTATTTTAAAATCAAGGTGCCGCTCTATACTCGTATTTATTTCGCCCCGTGCAGCTTTGCTTTCTCCGATGCTAGTTCATAGAAGCTTTTTTCGTCGCGTGTTTCGAGAGCTTGATCGATTAGGCGTTCAAGGTTTTGTTCTTCGAGTTCGCGAATCATTTTTTGCATTTCGGATTCGATTTCTTCTTTTGGTTTGATATTGGCTGTTTCTTCATGGGTTGTGGCTTTATCCAGTATAGGAGTTAAATGTTCATGCACGTTTGAAATTAGCAGCAACTGATATAATGGTAAACGAATAAAACGATTTCCTCGCTGGAAAACAAAAATCTCTGACAGATTTTCAATTTGCTTTGTTTCTAAGTCTACAATCATTTCTTTGCCTTCAACAGGAACAAAATGATACAACTCGTCATCCTTCACAATCGAAAAATATTGATAAGCAAATACTAAGCGCAGCGTCTTTCCACTTACTTTCGTATAAAAAGGTTTCATAAACTGTACTTGAATCATACTATCCCCTCCTAATTGGAAGTTTTCTGATTTTTCTAATTATAACACATTTCCACTATTCGGTAAATGAAAGCGATTTCAATGCTTAGTGGTTAATGAATAAGAATTCATTTGTATTTTTGGTAAGCAGCGCTTCAGTTTATATCTACGATGCGTTTACTCCATCATACGAATTTTGAACTTCGTTAATGCTATATTCTCCATACTTTTCAGTTTTCAAACTAGCAGATTATTACTAATTTTATCGATATTTGTAAGTCAAATGGGTGCTTTGCTAGTGACCTATTTCTTTTTACAAATTTACGTATACGTATAATTACCCATATTTACCAAATCAAAACCAAAAAACAAATTTAACAACGCACGATTTACTTTCCGTTTTACTTATCATTCCCGTTATTTCAAGTTATAATGGAAGGACAGACTTTTTTAGAATGTAATAAAAGTTAAGAGACAAAACACAGATTTTAGCATGCTGTGTAAAATCTTGTTTTTCTAAGGAGCGTATTACAATGGGGTTATCGATTTCAACACTTGCAACGGATGAAGCTACATTTATTCGAAATCAACTAAAAATTATTGAGCAATCGTTACATCCTTCTGTCACTGAAGACGAGGAACTTGTACGCCGCGCACTTTTTGCAGTGCGTAACAAATCAGTGAATTTTGAACGCTATGTTCCTTTTACAAGAACTCTTTATACATCTGTACAGGATGTTCGTATCACACAGGTCAGTGTCAATTTCCGATCAAATGAAATAATCTGTGACTGTCCACAGGAAGAATGGTGCCGCCATAAGGTTAGCGTTCTTTTGTCTTTATACCAATACTTTGACTCTGTTCAAGATTGGGCAGCGAGATGGCGGACGAAAAAAAGCGTGAATTTGCATATGCTTGCACAAAATCGCACTCCAGAAAATTGGCTTGCTATGGTGGACGAAGTGATGGTACATCTTTTGCCTGATGAACGTAAATTTGAGCTTCATCTCATCTCGACCATCTTTGATAATGCACAAACAAAACTAAAAAAGCATCAACCTTTTGAAAGAGAATGGCAGCCCATTTATAACCTATTTATGGATATTTCGATTTTAAATAAAATCTGGAAACGGGTATCCGGACGTGATTCGAGTTTTAACAACGATTACTTTGAATATTTCTTTGATCGTCGATTCGAATCAATTCAGAACACGATTCATGAACTTTCCGGGAAGTCTCGTTTGTTCGCGACGGACCCATTTTTTGATGCCCTTCAAGTTCTGGTTAGAGAGCTTTTGCTGGAAAGGCAACATTATATCGGCAGAAGATTAAACATCTATTTATTATTTTGGGATACTGTCTTTATCGAAAAAAGACGAGCTGAAGAGGAACTGGAAATCCTAAAGGGGTATCTAGTAAATGGCGAAATCAATGAAGAAGTGCCACTCGCGCCTGTCTTTAACGTCTTTCACATTGTACTAAAAGATTATGATGCATTAAAAACAAGTTTAGATAGTATTTCTTCCGAACAAATGAATATCTACTTTGGCTTGGCCAAGTTTGCCCATTCACGTAATGATGAGATGGCAACGGAAATGATCTTAAAAGCCATGCTTCCGCTTTTAAATGAATATATTAATGCTTATCTTGTTCCATCCCAGCGACAGATGTATGTGAGAAGAATTCATTTATTATATGATAATGTACCCCTTACTGATCAAGAAGAGCTAATGCTTTATTCGGCATTTGGTGTTTATGGGGTACAGCCATACTCACATTATCTGTTAAAAGAAAAGCGTTACGGAGAGTGGGTTGCCCTTCATCAATTATATCCATCTTCGATTTCTTATTTGGAAACTTGCGGATTGAAGGAAGTTGTGGAAGAAGCACCGGAAGAGACGTTGCCGCTATACCATTTTTATGCTGTAGAAGAAGTGAACCAAAAATCACGAATGAACTATAAACAAGCCGTTCGCATTTGGAAAATGATGAAGTCTGCTTCAAAAAAATGTGGGAAAACTAACTTTTGGGCTGATTATATTCATACGGTACGTGAACAATATAAAAGGTTACGCGCCCTACAAGAAGAATTGGAGAAAGGAAATTTACTGGTATGACAGAATTTCAACAAACGCCTTTTACGAAAATAATTCGATTATCCATAGAAGAACTCACACCAGATTTCTTTTCTGTAACAGCTTTCAATGATGACAATGCACCACTATCCCCCATACATTGGACAAGACAATTATTTTTTCGCTATGAGCCAAATTTCTTTGGCTTAAATGCAAATGTGAATGATACGGATCTTCGCTTAACAACTGTTGAACTGGTCGATTTATTGTCACCTCTATATAAGCATCCTTTTATTCAGCTGGCGGGAGCGGATATTCAATCGGATAAGCTGCTTGCCACGATGAAAGGGGTACAACTCCTTTGGAATAATAGTGCTTTATGGGATTACGTGGTGACGGAAGAAAAAGAATCAGGTGAATTCTCATTTACTTTTCAGCTTCCTGAAAGCTTTGTAATGGATGAGTTTGTTCGAAGAGTTGTGGCCGATAAAGAAATTGCCTTACATGAATTCGAGTCTCTGCTTACGACTGCAGCCTATCAAAAATTAGCTTTTGCTGGTTTGCAGGCAAGCAATTTACCAGCTTTGCTTCCCTTTTTCCAAAATGGAGGTTGGCCATTAAATAAAGACCGGTCTATGGGTAACTTAAAAGTGGCGCTGCGTTTGAGTGAACCCGAGGAAAGTTCAACAGAATGGCTTTTAGAAACGGTTCTTAGTTCCACGAAAACAACGAAGCTGTGGACACCGGCGATTCGCAAAAGACATTTATCTGTAGAAAAGGCTTTACCTGAAAAATGGCTGGAATTTACTGAAGAAATTGTCAACCAACAAACGCAAATGCTCGAGCTAATGGATTTACGTGCATATCACGTCTCCCCTGACAAGTTCATACATACAACCATAGAAGATGGGGATGTCCGGAAATTGCTGCGAGATGATTTTGCGAAACTTAGTGCACTCGGTTTTGAAGTCATTTTACCTGCATGGCTGCGTGAGCTAAAGCAGTCGAAAATGCGTGTCCGTGTTAGTGCGAGCAATCAATCGCAAAGATCTGTTGCAGGGCTGGATGATATTTTGGCGTTTAAATGGCAGCTATCATTGAACGGTGAAGAGATTAATGCCGAGGAATTCCGAAAAATTGTGGAAGAAAACCGCGAATTTGTCCGAATCGGTGATGAATGGTTCCGTATGGATGTAAATTGGATGAATGAGATCCGTGAGCTAATGGACAAGGCCGAAGAAGAAAACTGGACCGTTCGCGAGCTTTTATTCCGCGAATTGCCAAATGAACTAGTGGCTCCTCTGGAAGAGAAAGATACTGAAACGGATGATCCGCTGTTCGCATTTGAAATGCAGCGTTCCTTGCAAGATTATATTGATCAGTTAACAACTAAAAAAGGATTGCCTCAAATTCCACAGCCTGGTGGGTTACAAGCTGAATTGCGTGAATATCAACAGGAAGGCTTTGAATGGCTGACATTTATGCGTGAACAGAAATTCGGCGCGGTTTTGGCTGATGATATGGGACTTGGGAAAACCGTTCAATTAATCAGCTATCTTTTATATACGGTTGAGAACTTGCATGAAACCGACCCGACGCTGATTATTTGCCCTACTTCTGTATTAGGGAACTGGCAAAAAGAATTGGACCGCTTCGCACCTTCGTTAAAAGTGATGACTCACTATGGCTCAAATCGTATTAAGGATTCAAGCTTCAGTGATGTACTGAAAAATGAAAAACCAAATGTTGTGCTATCAACTTACGGTACGATTTCACAGGATATTGAATTTTTAGAGCCTATTGATTGGGCCACTGTAACTTTAGATGAGGCGCAAAATATTAAAAATATGCAGACTTTACAATCTCGTGCGATTCGACGATTAAACGGAAAGCATCATATTGCTTTAACAGGAACACCGATCGAAAACCGACTTTCGGAGCTTTGGGCGATATTCGATTTTATTCACAAGGGTTATCTAGGAAGCTTCGGGAAGTTTCAGGAGCAA
This sequence comes from Lysinibacillus fusiformis, assembly GCA_030027265.1. GTDB lineage: Bacteria > Bacillota > Bacilli > Bacillales_A > Planococcaceae > Ureibacillus > Ureibacillus fusiformis_A. The sequence continues at coordinate 38,899 of JASENG010000002.1, forward strand.
TTCATTATTCCTATTGAACGTGAAGAATCGGAACGCCATAAAGAAATTTTGCGTACAAAAATTCGTCCGTTCTTGATGCGCCGTACGAAAAATGATCCAGATTTAATGCTGAATCTCCCTGAGAAACAAGAAACAAAGGAATTTTGTGCGTTAACTAGTGAACAAGCCGCGCTTTATGAAGGATATATCGAGGATACACTGGCCCAGCTGGAAGTGATGTCGGCGTTTGAGAAAAAAGGACGAATTTTACAAATGCTGAGTAAGTTAAAACAATTATGTAATCATCCAGCGTTATATCTGAAGGAACCTTTTGATGATGCGAAAACTTTATTAAATCGATCCATCAAGCTGAAACGAATTGTTGAACTCGCTGCCGATATCGTGGATAATGGCGAGCAATGTTTGATTTTCACCCAATATATTGGTATGGGGCAATTATTACAGCATTGTTTCTCGGAACTTTACAATATCGATATCCCATTCTTGACTGGTAGTATGCCAAAGCAGCAACGAGACAATTTGGTAGATAGCTTTCAGGCAGGAGAGTTCCCTATTTTCTTACTGTCGTTGAAAGCTGGTGGGACAGGTCTAAACTTGACTGCTGCCAATCACGTATTGCACGCGGATCGCTGGTGGAATCCAGCAGTGGAAAATCAGGCAACGGACCGTGCATACCGAATAGGTCAAACGCAATTTGTTCAGGTTCATAAGTTTATAACGATTGGGACCATTGAAGAAAAAATCGATAAAATGATTGAAATTAAATCCGCTTTATCGGAAGAATTGATTCAATCAAGCAATTGGTTAACAGAGCTGGAAGAACACGAGTTAATGGATTTATTAATGTTAGATACTCATGCGATGAGATAATCATGATGAACAGAGTCGAGTACTAAGTGGAATTAGGTACTCGACTCTGTTTTTACAGTCTCTCGTAATCCATTTTCGTTAAACGATATTAAGTTGTTTGTTCTCTACTATGTAGAGTATAGGAGAATTTTGGATCACTCCTGTGCGGTCAGCAGCAGTGATTGGTTTATCACCTCCTTTCAAGCAAATTTGTCAATCGAGGATGGATTAGTGATAGTAGAGTTTAGTTGGAAGGGAGTTTTCTGATTTATAAAGTAGTTTTTATTCGACACACAAACATAAATAGTTTTTAAATTTTGAATGGATATTTTGGGTTGGAAATATAAAATCTAAGATGTAGAAGAGTTTTTAGTTCAATAGGAGAGATGAGAAATATTCAAAAAAACATGTTTGTTCTAGGAGAGAGTATGGTTTGGGTTGCGAAAATAAAGTCATTTGCCGTTGATACCTTATGCAACAGTGCCAACCTTTTTAGATCTGAGGTTGGAGAGAGTTTGGAAATGCTCCACAAATATGCACCTGAGTTTATGGAATAGGTGTATTATGCACCACTTCTTCAGGAAGAACAAAATCATTGATCACTTCTTGGCTGTTTTGGATTGTCCCTCTTCTATCTTCTGGAGTCTTTAAAATAAAGAATCGGACATCTTCTACTAATACTTCCGTCGTATAGATTTTTACATTTTCTTTGTTTGTATAAGACCTAGTTTGCAAGCGACCACTTACGCCTACTAAAGAGCCTTTTCCACAGTAGTTGACTATCCGTTCTGCCAGCCTTCCCCATGCTAAGCAGTTAACGAAATCGGCCTCTACATTACCTTGGCTGTTTCGGAAGCTTCGATTGATTGCTATTACAAAATTGGTTTGTACACGATTTTCAGAAAATGTTCTGAGAAATGGATCTCGCGTAAATCGACCCACTAGTCCGACTTGGTTCATCATCGTCACCTCCTTTCGATGTGAGTCCATCATAAACCCAAGACATGAATTTTGGCAAAATCTTAAAATTGGAATATGCCCCATTTTTCGACATCAAATTTCGTATTTGGACACATCAAAAAAATATCATTTTTCACTCGAATCATTGGGGCTCTAGGTTTGACGGTCACAAAATTGTAAGGACCAAATATTAAATTTCGCAGTTTTTGTATGTTATACTTAATTTAACTAAAAAATGCTAGGGGGGCGCTGATGAAAACATTCAAAATGCTTTCGTTTGATCTGATAAACGAAGACGGCGGTCTAAACATACCGATTATCGATGGCATCGTCATCAATCAGGAAAATAGCCGTAAATCATGGATTCTTGAGTTATTTCTATCCAAAGATCAGCAATCAATATTTGAAAACCTCAAAGTGGCCAATGACGTATTCGAAGTCCATGTCATCATCTCGTTTCCAGATAATGAACCTGCTCCTTTCAAAGTCATGGTGAGCGATGTCCGAGAAATTGGCAACGACAAAATTACCGTGTTACTGAAAGGAACCATCAAAGCACGCCGAAGCAAATATGCAGAAGCACTATTAAAAACTTTATTGACCGAAAACTTATCAAGCGAAGAATTAATGGAACGCTTCAAAAAAGGCATGCGCGAACGACCTCGATTAAAAGAATCTTAAGCTGATTAGGTATGGATTGACATGCCTAATCTTTTTTTGTTTTGAAGGGTGGGATGCTGGAGATAGGGGCGGTTAGTTAAAGGTTGCGAGCGGTGCGGATGCATGCGTTTAGACGAGATTGCTTGCGGTGCGGCGGATAAACTCCTTTCGCTAGGAATTTGAGTTCAGAATCACATAATTGAATTTTTGAGCGGATAGCTCACTTTTTGATCATTTACCTTCAACTTTTGAGCGGATAAATTACTTTTTGATCACTTAGATACAATTTTTATGTGGGTAACTAGTTTTTGATCACTTACTCCAGTTTTTGAGCGGATAGCTCACTTTTTTGATCACTTACTTCAGCTTTTGAGCGGATAGCCTACTTTTTGATCACTTACCGCAACTTTTGAGCGGATAAACTACTTTTGATCACTTACAACAGTTTTTGAGCGGATAGCTCACTTTTTTGATTACTTACTTCAGCTTTTGAGCGGATAGCCTACTTTTTGATCACTTACCGCAACTTTTGAGCGGATAGCACAACCTTTTGATCACTTACTTCAACTTTTGAGCGGATAGCACACCTTTTTGATCACTTGCCTTTGCTTTTGAGCGGTTAGCACATTTTTTGATCACTTACCTCTACTTTTGAGCGGATAGCCCGTTTTTTGATCACTTACTTCTGCTTTTGAGCGGATAGCCTACTTTTTGATCACTTGCCTCTGCTTTTGAGCGGTTAGCACATTTTTTGATCACTTACCTCTGCTTTTGAGCGGATTGCCCGTTTTTTGATCACTTACTTCAACTTGTGAGCGGATAGCACAACTTTTTGATCACTTACCTCTGCTTTTGAGCGGTTAGCCTACTTTTTGATCACTTACCTCTGTTATTGAGCGGACAGCCCGTTTTTTGATCACTTACTTCAACTTTAGAGTGGATAGTCCCCTTTTTGATCACTTGCCTCAACTTTTGAGCGCATAAACATTTTAACCACCACTCCTCTCTCCCAATCGGATTTACCCAATAAAAAAACCGCCCCGCAAGTTGGGGGCGATCTATGGTTCCATCCAAAGTGTTATTGGTTGTCGTTTTCGTTGTCTATACGTTCATCGTTATTGTCGACATCGCCATTTTCGTTTTGGCCGGCACCATTGCTATTGGAAACACCGTTCTCATCAACGTTGTTGTCATTATTATTACCGTTTACATCGGTATTATCGTTATTTAGGGTACCATCACCGTTTAGGTCATCGCCTAAATCATCTGTCCCCAGATCATTATTGACATCGCCATTTAGATTATCAGAGGAATCATCTTCGAGGACATCATCGACACCTTCTTGTACATCGTTTACACCTTCGTTGATGCCCTGTTCTACATCCTCTCCAACATCTTGAACGTCATTTACAGCATCCTCTTCCTCTGCATTATTACAACCGACTAATAAAGCTGACCCGAGCATTACCGCAAAGACTGGCTTTTTCCACATAAAAAAGTTCCCTCCTTTTCAAGTTTTCACTCCATCACATACACAATGTGATTAATCATAGAGTACCCGAGAAAGAAGGAACTATCCCAAAAAAGAAGTAGCGCATTTTAGCTCTTTTACCAAAATCGCGGGCATTAGAGCACCGTTAATCTTCCTTTTTTAACTGTTCTTTTAATTGTTGTTCTACATATGCAGCTTCTGCTTTACATCCATATGTAAAGTTAGTCCCAAGTGTTTTTTGCATTTTTTCAATTGAATCGATTTGTTTTTTCGTTGGTTTTTCGCTTAATATTTTGGCAATGACTTCATCAATTTTCTGTGCTAATTCTTCGTGAAATTGAGGACTACGTAATACATCTTCCGGTATTTTATCATACCAAGCTGCATTTTGCGTAAAATATTTCTGCCAACTTGCCACAAATTCTTCCATTGAAAATTTGTCCTCATCCCAACCGATGCTGGCTAAATATGAATCAAATGAAGTTGAGATAGACCGAGTAATGCTTATCTTTACGCCTGAAGACAACTGTTTATACATTTATTTTAAAACCTCCTACAGTTCAAAGCCCATTCTACGTTGTTGGTAAAAATCACCAATCTATTCTACTAATTATTTTAATCTTTTACAAAGTGAATTGCAAAATACATGTCCCCGTTATCTACTTTGTATTCAATACCCCATTTTTCATGAAACTATACAAAAAATCGAGAAGGTTACTTTGGTTGAACTGGACCGATTGCAAACAAGATGTCCGTTTCACAAACTAGTTCGCCATCTACAGTTGCCACAGCATGGCCTTTCCCCATAGCTCCGCGCAGTTTTACAAATTCTACTTCCAAATTTAATTGGTCTCCCGGAATAACTTGACGTTTAAATCGGCAATTATCAATTCCTGTTAAAAATGCCAGGCGCCCCTTGAATTCCTCTGATTTTAACAAAGCAACTCCACCTACCTGTGCTAATGCTTCGACAATTAACACCCCGGGCATCACTGGATATCCTGGAAAATGCCCGTTGAAAAAGTCTTCATTGATCGATACATTTTTAATGCCTACCGCACGTTTTCCCTCTTCGATTTCTAAAATTCGGTCCACTAATAAAAATGGATAACGATGTGGTAAAATTTCTTGTATTTGTTCAGCTGTTAACATTGTTAAATCCCCCTTAAATCCCTTTTGTAAGTAAAACATTTTATTTTAATAAAGAAAAAGCACATTAAAAAGGAGAATAGAAAACATATTACAAGCCAATGAAAAATCGAATTGTAATAATTATTATTCTCTATTCTTTCCCATTTATAATATCTAACATGTGCTGCCAAGTATCCATTTTGAGTGCATCAAAAGGTTCACCGCTGCCAATCACGCCAAAACCAATCATTAAACCTGAAGCAGCCGCAATGACTAGCAGGAGCAAAACGATAAGAATTCTTAACCAAATTGGAAATAGTCGGAAGTTATACCAACGAATCGGCTTTTCTTCTTTATATTTTTCACTTCGTTTTTCTTTCTTTTCTTTTTGAGGAACTTTCGGCTGGGTAGATTCACTTTTTAATTCGTTTGTCATGCCAGTCCTCCCTTAATAAAAATATGGCTAACTATCATCTAATTCCGTTGATCAAACCTAACATTTGATCGGCAATCGTAATGGCGCGGGAACTAAATTGATAATTTCGTTGTGCATTGATCAAATTTGACATTTCAGTCGATAGATTAACGTTTGAAAGCTCTAATGATCCATTTGTGATGCCCACTTCAGTTCGGGCTGCGCCTTGCAAATCTACTAGAATATCAGCCTGATTATAGCCTAATTCAGCAAAGTTTGTAGGTAATCCGATATACGTATCCGAAACATGCTCCATCACTTGAGGTGTTTGAATCTCTGTAATCCCTAATTCGAAAGTTAATGAATCCCCGTCTGGATAATTCACGCCTAATGTTCCATCTGCTGCTAAGCTAAAATTGCTTACATCATCAGGGAAATAAATAGCGTTACCATCTGAATCAGCTACTGGATATCCATCCCCATTAACTAGCATCACTTGTCCATTGTCAACTGGTGTTACATAAAAATCACCTTGACGGGAATAGACTGTTCTTTGCCCGTTTTCACCATCTGGCATAAGAATATTAAAGTATTGTTTTTCCTTTGTGAATGCTAAGTCTAAATCGCGGTCCGTTGTTTGTAGGCCGCCTTGTGCAAAGTTCGTTTGAATTTGTCCAAGTTGGGCACCCACACCATAGCGAATACCGACTGGCGAATTTCGAACCGTAGGATCTAATTGATCATTGTTAAATTGTTGGTAAAGAAGTTCAGAGAAAGTAGCTTCTTTCGCTTTATAACCTGCTGTATTGCTATTGGCAATGTTATTACTGATTGTATCAATTTGATTTTGCAGCTGTCCTAATGTGTTTGTTGCTGTAATCATTGTACGAAGCATGATTTATCCTCCCTCTTATACTCTTCCAATTTCATTTACGGCTTTTTCCATGCTTTTATCATAGGCTTGCAATACCTTTTGGTTGGCTTCAAAGGCACGATAGGCTGTTAATAGATCTGTCATCGATTGAGCAGAATCAACATTTGAGCCCTCCAGGTAACTTTGTTTCATGGAGAAAGTAACGCCATCTTGTTCGAATACACTTGGTAAAGCTGTTCCATCTATTGTACGGTATACCCCATTATCTTGTTTCACTAATGTGTTAGGATTCGCAGAGAAAGAAACGCCAAGTGATGCGGCTAGTTCATCATTTACAACGATATTCCCTTCTTCTGTAAGAGTGAACTGGTCGTTTGGCAATTGAATTCGTTCACCTTCATCGGAGAGGACATATAATCCTTGTGCGTTAACTAAGTAGCCTTGTCCATCTAATGTGAAGTTCCCGTTACGTGTATAGGCTTCTCCGCCTTCTGCATGCTCCAGTCGGAAAAAGATTGTCCCTACTTCGCCAGATTCTTCATCTGTCGGCATTGCGCCGTTTATAAGGGCTACGTCCGTACTCTGGCTAGTTTCATAAAGTGAACCTTGTGTATAGTTAGCTAGCGTTTCCTGTAAATAGACGCCTGTATTTACCGAACCAATTTGCTGAAGCTGTGCTGCGCTAAGTTTGTTTTGAGTTGGTATATTCGTGCTTCCGACAGCAGATAACAACATATCAGGAAAAGAACGAATTGTTGATTGATCTGACTTAAAACCAGGTGTATTGGCATTTGCCATATTGTTTGTAATTATTTCTGTTTTTCTTTGTTGAGACACCATACCCGTTGCGACAGTATAAAATCCTTTAAACAATGTTGCTCACCTCTAAATTTATTTTGTAATAAGTCAGATGTTATATCAACTTGACCCTTTTATCCTTAATCACAAGACTTGATGCAAGTTTTAATTGGTTTTTGGCTCGTTAAATACGAGAACCAGGAGAACGATCGATGTTATCAAGCATTAGGCCTGTCCCAACAGCGACACAATCCATCGGGTTCTCAGCTACAAATACTGGAACCTTTAACTCTTGTGTAAGCAGCTGATCCATTCCATGCAGCAATGCTCCGCCACCAGTAATGCAAACACCGCGATCAATAATATCTGCTGATAATTCAGGAGGCGTTTTTTCAAGAACATTTTTGGCAGATTGGACAATTAAAGAAACCGATTCATGTAAGGCTTTTTCAATTTCTGTCGAGTGAATCTCAATTGTTCTTGGTAATCCAGTTACCATGTCACGACCGCGTATTTCCATTGATTCTTCACGACTGCCTGGATAAACTGTACCGATTTGCATTTTGATTGCTTCAGCAGTACGTTCACCGATTAAAAGTTTATATTGTTTTTTTATGTATTGCAGAATATCGTTATCAAAAACATCTCCAGCTACTTTAATTGACTCACTAGTAACGATATCGCCCATTGAAAGAACTGCTACATCCGTAGTACCGCCACCGATATCTACTACCATGTTGCCGCTAGGTTGGAATATATCCATACCTGCACCAATTGCAGCTACCTTTGGTTCTTCCTCTAAGTATACTTTTTTGCCGCCCGACTTTTCAGCCGCTTCTCTAATTGCTTTTTGCTCCACACTTGTAATGTTTGTTGGACAGCAAATAAGAATACGTGGTTTTGAGAAGACTCCCTTTACGTCTAACTTATTTATAAAATATTTTAACATAGCTTCCGTCACATCGAAATCCGCAATTACTCCGTCTTTTAATGGACGAATCGCGACAATATTCCCAGGAGTACGTCCCACCATTTGACGCGCCTCTTCACCTACAGCTAGTACTTTTTTCGTATTCTTATCAATTGCGACAACTGACGGCTCATTTAATACAATCCCTTTTCCTTTTAAATAGATGAGCACATTTGCTGTTCCTAAATCAATCCCAATATCTTTAGAAAACATTATTAATTTCTCCTTCCTGCCAATTCCAACATAATACACGTGCTAGTATATATCATTATCTAGAATATTTTATCATATTCAGATATCAATTACATCTTTATTTATATTGGTTATAAGTACCTGGTCCTTAAACGATTCTGAATATTATAAATTTTTCAAGGAACAAGTACACTATAGTAAAAAAGCACTTAGTTGACTTGGATAAGCCAAACTAAATGCTTTTTCAGTAGTTTCGGGACTGCCATTTCTTACGTGTCGCTTCCCCTCCTCGTAAATGACGAATTGATTTGTGATATGCTAAGATTTCTTTGACTTCATTTGCTAATTGTTCATTGACTAAGAATAATCGTTCAGTTAAGTCTTTATGGACAGTACTTTTGGAATAACCCGTCATTTTCGCGAGGACACGAACCGTTTCACCTGTTTCAATAAGCAGCTCCCCAAGCCGAACGCAGCGATGCCGAATGTGCTCGTGCACGTTCTCTTCCTTTCTATCGGATATAAGAATGTGCCGTTTTGCTAACGAGAGGTGTTTTTTTCGACGTGTTCATATTGCGAGTGTTTCAAGGACGTTTGCAACTAGCGATTTAACGTTTATTCACAATATGAGGTTTTTTGAATTTTCAGAACCAAATTTCGCAAGAAAACTATTAGAAAAACACAACTCGACCAAAATGGGTTCGAGTTGATGCTTTTCTTATGCGGATTTCCTTTTACGCTTTCTTTTCCTATCCGCGTAGAAAAACACAACTCGACCGAAAAAGGGTTCGAGTTGATGTTTTTCTTATGCGGATTTCCTTTTATGCTTCCCTTTCCTATCCGCGCAGAAAAACACAACTCGACTAAATAATTGGTCGAGTTGTTGTATTTTTTATGTAGATAACCCCCAAATCTTATTTCCCTATAAATAAAAAACGTCCAATCATCTCATGAGACGTTGAATAATGGATCCATTTTTCAAACGTTTCCCGAGCATTTATTGGACGTTCATATTTGCTTGTACAAAATCATTGATCTTTGAATGCAACTTGGCTTATTGCCTGAACCTGTAACAATAAGCCTTGTTTTTCAAAAATAGGATAGGAAAGATTTTGGCTTTCACATCCGGGAGTCACAGAAAAATTGGCAACATTTGCATATTAACATTACATTATTAAACATTTCTTCTTTTAGAATGTTCAACTTAAATTGAAATTTATTAGAAAGCTAAGAAATTTCGTGGGTTTACGTGTTCTCCATCTTGTAATACTTCAAAGTGGAGGTGGATTCCAGCTGTTGGATTCCATTCGTTTTCGATTGTTGTTGCTAAAGGCTGACCTTGACTTACTTTATCGCCTTCTTTTACTAGAATGTCTGAAACTGAGCTATAACGTGTTTCCATACCATTTGGATGTGTGATCACAATTTCATTACCAGTAAATTCATCCAGTTTGACTTCAGTTACCTCGCCACTCATTGCAGCAAGAACTTCAAATGGCTCGTTATTCACGGACAATGATACCCCTGAAGAAGTTGAGAAAGTTTGATTAAACACTAATAGTGCCTTTTCTCTTGTTGCTTCATCAGCAGTTACATCGTAATAGTCTTGTAGTACTTCTAAGCTGTCTAACGCTTCCTCATTGAACGGGTATTTCAAATTTTCCGTTCTAGCATTTGTTTCAATGACAGCTGAATCATCAGTAGCTGTTCCTTCTTGAACAACCTCTGTTTCTTCATCATCACCAAGGAGCGCATTATAACTAAAAATTAGACCGATTAATACCACAGCGATCGCTGCATAAACTGACGGCCAAAACCATGGCTTTTTTTGCCAACTGTTTTTATTAGGAGAAGTCTTGATTTGTTTTTCTTCTCTCATGTTCATCACCTCTAAACGAAGGATGAACAATATTTTACATTTCTATTCACATTTTGGAAAAAAATCCTTATTTTTCACAATTTAATTTTTCAATACTTGTATTTTTATAGTAATGTTCTATAATTTCATGGGCTGTTGAACCATTATCAGCCATTGCATCCGCCCCGTATTGACTCATTCCGACCCCATGCCCATACCCTTCCGTTGTAATCACGACTTGTCCATCTTGCGTTTTGACTTGGAAATCAGTAGAACGTAAGCCTAAAAGAGTTCTAAAATCACGGCCTGTCCATTCGTGCCCTTTCATGGTAACGGTTTCTACCCTCCCCGTATTATTTTTCTGTAAACGGATTTGGCTAATATCCTCAATTGTGGATTGAATATTTAACTTGCTGTTCCATTCATCGATCGTAAAAGTGGTAGTCGTTTCATAATTGTCCGCGTATTGAAAATCAGTACTCGCAACAGATTGTAAATACGGCAGGTCCGTTCCGCTATAATTTGCTGAGCTCTCGGTCATTCCGTTGCTCATGGAATGGAACATAGCCGTGATCAGCTCTCCATTGTATTCAATCACCTCACCACGAGTACTTTCAACAGCCTCCCGAACTTTCGTTTCATAATCCTCATAGGAATCGTCCCAATTTTCCTTCCTAGTATCCTCATCATAGAAAACTTGTCTAGCAACGGTTGGTTCGATTGGGGTTTGTCCATAATTGGTCGATTTCAAAACGTAAGTCCTTGCCGCTATTGCTTGAGCCTTTAATGCTTCCAGATTAAATCCAACCGGCATCTCGGCTGCCACCACTCCGATAACATACTCTTCCAGATCAATAGGAACATCACTTCCACTCACCTGTATCATCACCATACAAGCATTCTCAGGAGCTTTGGTGGAGGACGTTGGTGCTGCTTCAGACTTTTGTTCAGAGCTCTTAAAGAAAAAAGGAAAGAAAAAAAGTGCAATAACTAAACCGATGACTGATACAACCATTATTGGGTTACGATTATTTTTTATTTTTTTCATACATATTACTTATGAATGAAAAAGCAAGATTATGAGTTTTCGTGCTGGGATTTTTAAAAGAAATTTATCCTACTATCTTGTTTCAGGTGAAATGGTTGTTTGTAATGGCATTCATCGGGGAGCTGCGCTTCTACTTGTGGGGAGTTTGCGTTTGAGAGGAAATTTAGAGAGGGCACGGAAATTGTGGTTAAGTGATGGCAAGTTGTGTTTTCCGCTCAGTTTTCGGGGCTATGTGATCAATTAGTGCCCCTTCCGCTCAATTCTCCCCCTATCTGATCAATAAACTCGCTATCCGCTCAATCCTCGCCCTATGTGATCAAAAAGCTCTCTATCCGCTCAATTCTCTCCCCATGTGATCAATAAACTCGCTATCTGATCAATTAGTGCCTCTTCCGCTCAATTCTCCCCCTATCTGATCAATAAACTCGCTATCCGCTCAATTCTCTCCCCATGTGATCAATAAACTCTCTATCCGCTCAATTCTCTCCCTATGTGATCAAAAAGCTCTCTATCCGATCAATCGGCTTCTTTTTTCAATCATCTCAGCCATTTCTCGCTCCAAAATAAAAACGACAAAACTCTTCGGAAAGAATTTTGTCGTGAAATTTTTAAATTGTTAGTTCTATTTTTGATTTTAATTACGTATGTTTGATTAAAATGAAAATGTATGCTGAATTTTAAAGATTGGTTAAATTTCAACAACCTGTTCTTTGGATTCTACATTTCGTACTTCTTCCGATGGCTCTTCATCATTGACGCGTTCGATGATGGCACCTAAAGAAGCAAGTTTTTTATGGAAATCAACATATCCGCGGTCCAAGTGAGTTAGCTTTGTTACACGCGTTACCCCTTCAGAAACAAGTCCGGCTAAAATTAATGCAGCTGCTGCACGCAAATCTGTTGCCGACACTTCTGCACCTTGTAATTTTACAGGTCCTTCGATAAACACAGTACGGCCTTCGATTTTCGCTTGAGCGTTCATACGGCGGAATTCTTCCACATGCATGAATCGATTTTCGAATACTGTTTCGGTAATGATGCTAGTGCCTTCTGCCGTTAGTAGTAACGCCATCATTTGCGCTTGCATATCTGTCGGGAAGCCAGGGTGAGGCATTGTTTTTAAATCAACTGCTTTTAATGGCTGATTTGCACGGACTCTTAACCCTTCACCTTCTTCAACTACTTCTACACCCATCTCACGTAATTTCGCGATGAGCGCAGACATATGCTCAGGAACCGCGTTTTCAATAAAGACATCTCCACGAGTGATAGCGGCCGCAACCATGAACGTACCAGCTTCGATACGGTCTGGAATGATGTGATGAGTTGTACCATATAACTCTTTTACACCTTCAACGCGGATTGTGTCCGTTCCTGCACCGATTACACGGCCACCCATACTATTGATGAAGTTCGCTAAGTCCACAATTTCTGGCTCTTTCGCCGCGTTTTCAATAATTGTTGTCCCTTTTGCTAAAGCAGCAGCAGTCATAATATTTTCTGTTGCTCCTACACTTGGGAAATCCAGATAGATCTCAGCACCTTTAAGGCCATCCACAGTTTTTGCTTCTACATAGCCATGCCCAAAAGAAATTTTGGCACCCATTGCTTCGAAGCCTTTTAAATGCAGCTCGATTGGACGGGATCCAATCGCACAGCCACCAGGCAATGCAACACGGGCATAGCCATTGCGTGCTAATAACGAGCCCATCACTAAAATAGAAGCACGCATTTTACTTACATATTCAAACTGTGCCTCACTTGATAATTGTTTTTCTGCATTTATATGGATTTCATTTTTTTCTACGTTGTATTCTACTTCGGCATTTAAGCTTTTTAGTACTTCATTTATTGTATGAACATCCGCTAAATTCGGAACGTCTTTAATGATATTCGTCTTCTTTGATGCTAACAATGAAGCAGCTAGGATTGGTAGTACGGCGTTTTTGGCTCCTTCAACTTTTACGATACCTCGTAACTTTTGGCCTCCCGTAACAATAATTTTCTCCACAATTCGTCCCTCCGAATTCAATTGTCCAAAACCTGTCGAACCTTGATGAATGGTTAAACATTAAATCACCTCGGCGTTTATATTTACCAGATCAATCTTAAGTTCCTTCGATATTTTCTGCTAAAAATTTTCATGATCCGCCAGAGGCTCTAACCTCATTCAAGTTAATTTTAATTTTCTAAATTTCATCTTTAAATTTTTGAAATACTTATTTTGTCATAAGAGTAAAATTGAATGAAGTTATTAATCACAAAAACTATCAATATAGTACTTCTAAATCAAGAGTATAACAAGCATCCAAATCACTATTTTACAGGAAATCTAAATAATTTTCTACAATTTATATTACGCTGAATTAAACATATGTGTGAATTTTATACATCCCGATACTGTATAAAAAAAATAATTGCAATTATTGGATATATACCCAAGCAAAAGACCCTAAAACAATTTTCTACATTATTACCTAGGAAATAATAAAAACTTGTGTTTTCCGCCAAAGCTTAGCTAATCAGACATAATTTTCAAATTTGCAGGTACAAAGACTTAAATTCCAGATTAATAAGAATCCCTGAAAAAATAAGTATGTAGAAGTTTAACCGAGCTCTTATATATATTATGTAACGAAAAACGAATTGTCATTTGTCCTTACAGGATATATAAATTGCCCTGTTTTAACAAATTTAACCTATTATTGCTGCTTACGAAAAAATGTATGGTAATTGTTGTGACCAAGTGGAAAAATCAATAATAAAATTAGACACACTTGTTCCGATTGCGATACTCAATAATATGTAGATCAACTGAATTTGAAATACTTTTCCTTTTTTAAATAGCTGTTCTAGTCGGAAAGCTTGCAGCGCATAAAAGGTAATTGCGATAAAAAAAATATGTGAAACCAATCCTATAATGGCTTGAACACCCAATGTTTGATACACTTCCATATTAAATCCTCCTAAAGATAAGAATTTACATATTTAGAAAAACTCAACTCGACCAAAATCGGTCGAGTTGATGTTTTATGTGCTTATCCACTAAAAAAGCGGACAGTTGCCCGTCCGCTTTCTTTTAAAAAAATTATTTATTACCCTCATGAACGCTGATACGATTAATCGCACGTTTTAAAGCTAGCTCAGCGCGTGTGAAATCGATGTCATCTTGTTTCTTTTGAAGACGTTGTTCTGCACGTGCTAATGATTCTTTCGCACGGTTAACATCAATATTAGCTGCTAGCTCTGCAGAAGGAGCTAATATTGAAATTTGGTCAGGACGCACTTCAATGAAACCACCACCAACGGCTACAAGTTCTTGTGAACCGTCTTCTTTTCTAAGTGTTACAGCACCAATTGCAAGTGGAGCAACTGTCGGAATATGTCCTGGAAGTACCCCAATTTCACCTGAAACTGTTTTAGCGATAACCATTGCGACTTCTGAATCGTATACTGGGCCGTCGGGAGTGACAATATTGACTTTAACTGTCTTCATATTTTTGCTCCTTTCGTCCGCAGATTATACCTCTACGCCCATGCTTTTCGCTTTTTCTACTACCTCTTCGATGCTACCAACTAAACGGAATGCATCTTCTGGTAAGTGATCGTATTTACCTTCAAGGATTTCCTTGAATGAACGAACAGTATCTTTTACGTGTACAAAAGATCCTTTTTGACCAGTAAATTGCTCCGCTACGTGGAAGTTTTGAGATAAGAAGAATTGAATACGACGAGCACGTTCAACTGTTTGTTTATCTTCATCAGATAACTCATCCATACCTAAGATGGCGATGATATCTTGTAATTCGTTATAACGTTGTAACGTCATTTGCACGCCACGAGCAACTGCATAGTGTTCTTCACCAACGATTTCAGGTGATAAAGCACGAGAAGTTGAAGCTAATGGATCCACCGCAGGGTAGATACCCATCTCAGATAATTTACGCTCTAAGTTAGTTGTTGCATCTAAGTGAGCGAAAGTAGTAGCTGGAGCTGGGTCAGTATAGTCATCGGCTGGTACATAGATTGCTTGGATCGATGTAACAGAACCTTTGTTTGTTGAAGTAATACGTTCTTGTAAGTTACCCATTTCAGTAGCAAGAGTTGGTTGGTAACCTACCGCAGAAGGCATACGACCTAATAGGGCAGATACTTCAGAACCTGCTTGAGTGAAACGGAAGATGTTGTCGATGAATAAAAGTACGTCTTGTCCTTGCTCATCACGGAAGAATTCAGCCATTGTAAGACCAGTTAAAGCTACACGCATACGTGCACCAGGCGGCTCATTCATTTGACCGAATACCATTGATGTTTTAGCAATAACGCCAGAATCGCTCATTTCAAAGAATAAGTCGTTCCCTTCACGAGTACGTTCACCTACTCCGGCGAATACCGAAATACCACCGTGACCTTGAGCGATGTTGTTGATTAATTCTTGAATTAATACAGTTTTACCTACACCGGCACCACCGAATAAACCTACTTTACCACCTTTGATATAAGGTGCTAATAAGTCTACTACTTTGATTCCTGTTTCAAGGATTTGTACTTCTGTAGTTAATTCATCAAATTTTGGAGCTTCGCGGTGAATTGAATCACGACGAGCTTCTGCTGGAATTTCTTCTCCTAAGTCGATAACTTCACCTAGTACGTTGAATACACGTCCTAAAGTTACGTCACCAACTGGTACAGAGATTGCTTTGCCTAAATCTGTTACTTCTGCTCCACGTTGTAACCCGTCAGTAGAAGACATGGCAATAGTACGAACAGAATCGTCACCTAAGTGAAGAGCAACTTCAAGAGTTAAAGTTACAACTTCTCCATTCGGACGATCAATCTTAACAGTTAAGGCGTTATAGATTGCTGGTAATTGACCGTTGCTGAATTTTACGTCAACAACCGGACCCATTACTTGGATAACGTGTCCTAAGTTCATTCTTGTGTACCTCCTATCGAGTTGGGCGTCCGAGCGGTTTTAATTTGAATTCCTATGTAAGGCAATCGAATTTTTCCGCTTTTCTTCCTTTTATAAACACTCGTTGGGAAGTTGCAGCCTATTCTAGGGCTGCAGCTCCACCAACGATTTCTGTAATTTCTTGTGTAATCGCCGCTTGACGCGCACGGTTGTAAACAAGTGATAAATTTTTAACAAGATCATTAGCATTATCAGTTGCTGTTTTCATCGCTGTCATACGAGCAGCATGTTCACTAGCTTTACCATCTAATAAAGCACCATAAATTAAGCTTTCAGCGTATTGTGGAAGTAAAACTTCAAGAATTGCTTCACCTGATGGTTCGAATTCATAAGAAGCCGATACGCTGTCGCTAGCTGGAGCTAAATCAGTGATAGGTAATACCTTTTTCTCAGTAACTTCTTGTGAAATAACACTGACAAAGTGGTTATAGTACATATAAAGTTCATCATATGTACCATCAGCGAACATACCAACAGCTTTACGCGCGATTTGTTTAACATCTGAGAATGAAGGTTGGTCTGGTAAACCAACAATGCTATCTAATACATTAAAATCACGTTTTACGAAATAATCACGAGCAACACGTCCGATTGCAAAAATCACGTACTCATCTTTTGACTTGTGACGTTCTTTTAAAGTGCGTTCCAATTGACGTAAGATACTTGAGTTATAAGCCCCTGCAAGACCACGGTCAGAACCAATTACTAAATAAGCAGTTTTCTTAACTGGACGAGATACTAACATTGGGTGCGATGCATCAGTTGTACCTGAAGCGATTGCCGCAACCACGTCTTGTACTTTTTCCATGTAAGGAACATATTTTTTAGCATTTTGCTCAGCACGTTTACTTTTAGAAGCAGAAACCATTTGCATGGCTTTCGTCATTTGGCTCGTTTTCTTTGTAGAAGTAATACGACTTTTTATTTCACGTAAGTTTGCCACTGGTATTTCACCACCTTCTAGTTTTTAATCACAAAACACATTATACAATCAGAACTTATTCTGATTTAGCAAAAGTCTTTTTGAATTCGTTAAGAGCAGCTGCCATTTCTGCATCAGATGCAAGTTCTTTAGTAGTGCGAATATGATCTAAAACGTTTGTGTGGTTTACATCTAACCAGCTGTATAATTCAGCTTCGAAACGAACGATATCTTGTACTGGGATATCATCTAAGAAACCACGAGTAAGCGCATATAGAATTGTAACTTGCTTTTCAACTTTGATTGGTTTGTTAAGATCTTGTTTAAGAACTTCAACCGTACGTTTACCACGCTCAAGTTTAGCAAGAGTTGCTTTATCTAAATCAGAACCGAATTGTGCGAATGATTCAAGTTCACGGTAAGCAGCTAAGTCTAGACGTAGTGTACCCGCAACTTTTTTCATCGCTTTAATTTGAGCAGAACCACCTACACGTGATACAGAAAGACCGGCGTTGATCGCTGGACGTACACCTGAGTGGAAAAGGTCTGCTTGTAAGAAGATTTGTCCATCCGTGATTGAGATAACGTTAGTTGGGATGTATGCAGAGATATCCCCAGCTTGTGTCTCAACGAATGGAAGTGCCGTAATCGAACCATTTTTGTATGTTTCGTTTAACTTAGCAGCACGCTCTAATAAACGACTGTGTAAGTAGAATACGTCACCAGGGTAAGCTTCACGACCTGGAGGACGACGTAATAATAATGAAAGCTCACGGTAAGCTGCAGCTTGTTTAGATAAATCATCATATACGATTAATACGTGTTTACCTTGTAACATGAACTCTTCAGCCATAGATACACCAGCATAAGGAGCTAGGTATAATAATGGAGCTGGTTGAGAAGCAGATGCAGTTACTACGATTGTGTAATCTAAAGCACCATTTTTACGAAGTGTTTCAACAACACCACGTACAGTCGATTCTTTTTGACCAATCGCAACATAGATACAGATCATATCTTGGTCAGCTTGGTTAAGGATTGTGTCAATTGCAATTGAAGTTTTACCAATTTGACGGTCCCCGATGATTAACTCACGTTGACCACGACCGATTGGTACAAGAGCGTCAATCGCTTTGATACCTGTTTGTAATGGTTCGTGTACTGATTTACGAGCCATTACACCGAAAGCTGGACTTTCGATTGGACGAGTTTTTGTAGTATTGATTGGGCCTTGTCCATCCACTGGTTGACCAAGTGGGTTTACAACGCGGCCAATTAGTTCTTCACCAACTGGTACTTCCATAATACGGCCAGTTCGACGTACTTCATCGCCTTCTTTAATGCCTAGGTAGTTACCTAAGATAACGATACCAACGTTACCTTCTTCAAGGTTTTGAGCCATACCCATAACACCGTTTGAGAACTCTAATAATTCTCCGGCCATGCAGTTGTCGAGGCCATGAGCACGAGCAATACCGTCACCAACTGTGATTACAGTACCAACTTCGCTTACTTCTAGATCAGATTGATAGTTTTCAATCTGCTTTTTTATCAGCACGCTGATTTCTTCAGCCTTGATGCCCATGAATGTCACCTCTCACATTTCTTATAATTAACCAACTAACGTACGTTTAAGATTCTCTAGCTTGCTTGCTACAGTGTTATCAAAAATGTAGTTGCCGATTTGAACACGAACTCCACCGATAATTGATGGGTCGATTGCGTTTGTAATAGTAAGTTTTTCTTTCCCCACTAATTTGCCGAAAGAAGAAGAGATTTCATCTTTTTCTTGATCAGTAAGTGCGCGAGTAGAGAAAACTGTTGCATCAGCAGAGCCTTGAGCTTCTGCTGCTAGTTGTTTATAGCTTCTAGCCAAGTTTGCAATCTCATTGACGCGCTTTTTCTCGATAAGAAGTTGAATCGCGTTAACTACGATTGGATTTGCATTAGCAAATACTTCAGCTACAATTTGTTTTTTACGTTCGATTGAGAATTTTGGAGTGTTCAGTAAAGAAATTAACTCAGGAGTTGTTTCAATTACTTTTACCAATTCATCTAAATCTGCGTTCACTTCTACAACAACTTGTTTTTCCAATGCTATTTGAAACAATGCATCAGCATAACGGTTAGCTATTGTCGAACTCATTTCGCTTCGCCTGCCTTCGCAATCGTTTCTTTAATTAATGCGCTAT
Source organism: Lysinibacillus fusiformis (assembly GCA_030027265.1). Classification (GTDB taxonomy): domain Bacteria; phylum Bacillota; class Bacilli; order Bacillales_A; family Planococcaceae; genus Ureibacillus; species Ureibacillus fusiformis_A. The sequence continues at coordinate 58,235 of JASENG010000002.1, forward strand.
TGTCCTCTTCAGAAATTTCTTTTCCAAGAACTTTAGATGCAGCAAGAACTGATAATGAAACGACTTCGTCACGAACTGCAGCGATTGCTTTTTCTTTCTCAGTTTCGATTTCACGAACAGCTGAGTCTTTTAAGCGATTAGCTTCAGTACGAGCCGCAGTGATGATTTCATCACGTTGAACTTCGCCTTGTTTTTTAGCACTTTCAATAATAGCTTGTGCTTCAGTGCGAGCTTCTTTTAATAGAGCTTTTTGTTCTTCTAAAGCTTTTGCAGATTCGATGCGAGCGTTTTCAGCTGCTTCGATTTCGCCAGCAACTAACTCTTCACGTTGCTGCATGATGCCCATTAATGGACCCCAAGCGAATTTTTTTAGAAGTAGCATTAAAACTAGGAAGATAATAACTGTTGCTAGAATATCCCCACCATTAAAAGCTTCATGGGCTTCAGCACCTAGTACTAGGTAATCCAAATTCACGATTGTTTCACTCCCTTCAAGAGCTTTCAAAAATTATATAGTTTCGAATACGTATGTTTCTACGCTTGCCGAAACATTTCATAAAATCTATGTGTTGTACTTCTTTACTTTCAATTTTAAAAAAGACTTACATTTAATACATAAGGAATGGCGAAGTTTCTTCTTGGGGAATCATCTTCGCCACATGTGTTTTTGAGCCGACAATTATCGGTTCATTACGATGAATGCTACTACTACTGCGATGATCGGTAGGGCCTCAACTAATGCTACCCCGATGAACATTGTAGTTTGAAGAACGCCACGTGCTTCTGGTTGACGAGCGATACCTTCTACTGTACGTGAAACGATAAGACCGTTACCAATACCTGCACCAAGTGCACCTAAACCGATTGCGATTGCTGCTGCTAATAAACCCATTGTAAAATTTCCTCCTTGGAATTGTTTATGTTTTTTTGTTTTTTTAAGCATCTAATGTTTTACACTAAAAGCTTTATATTAATGGTCTGCACTCACTTTGTGAGATAAGTAAACCATCGTTAACATTGTGAAAATGAAGGCTTGGATAAAGCCAATGAAGATCGAGAATCCGATCCAAGCTAAACCTGGGATAAGACCACCGAAGAATCCTAAAACGCCTGATCCGGCAATACCTGCAATTAAGGCAAGTAAAATCTCACCTGCGTAGATGTTACCGTAAAGACGAAGACCTAACGTTAATGTGTTAGCAAATTCCTCGATAATTTTAAGTGGTAATAAAAATGACATCGGTTGTACAAATGTACCGAAATAATGTTTCGTCCCACGCATCTTGATACCATAGTAAGTTGCTAATACTGTAACCATTGATGCTAATGTTAATGTAACTGTTGGGTCAGCGGTTGGAGATTTCCACCATAGATCACCATGAATTACGATACCTGAGAACGGTAAACCTAATAAGTTTGCTACGGCGATAAACATGATTAAGGTAATCCCTAAGATGTGGAATCTACCACCAGTTTTCCAATCCATGTTGTTTTTTATGATTCCTTTGACGAAATCCATAACCCACTCCATGAAGTTTTGCATACCAGTTGGTTTAAGCTTAAGGTTACGTGTTGCAATAAACGCGATTAGAAAAACGATGATTGCTGTAATTAATAGCATTAATACTGTGGAATAGTTAAAAGTTAAAAAACCACCAATCGTTACCGTTGGAGCTCCATGATCCATTCTTGCATTCACCTCACTTTCTTTGTTACGTTATTTGTTTCTAACCGTCGATACGATTACCCCTATAAATAGGAAAACGTATGGAATCATTAGCCCTATCACTGTGCTAATTAGATGAAAATATTGTGGCAACGTAATTGCGATAGCGACTGCTGCAATACCTGATCCAAAGCGCAAAGCTGAACCGAGTGATACTGTTTTTTTCCCTTCACTTATGGAACGATCAAACTTGTCCATTCTTCGAACAAGAATCCAAAAGTTATATGTACCAAAGCAAGCACCAACAGCAATACCAGCAAATACTGTAGGGTGTGAGGTAAATCCCCATCCTAATGCACAAAGAGCGAGCAAAAAAAATAACGCTTTCTTCTGCATAGCGAAAATGTGATGCAAATCTAGCATTGGCAATTTATCTCCTAAATCTTTTTCGAGTAATGTTCAAATCGTCCTCTACTTATGGAATCAAGCGGAGCAAATGATTTACTGGCGTTTTTCAACGTTTATCGAAAAAACAAAAGAAAATAGTAAAAAATTCTCGTTTACATAAGAATTTTCTATTACTTAGGAGTTTGTTTTGCCGTAAAAACATAATTTCCAGACGCTTTGAAAACGTTGCAAATTGACATTGATTAGTTTCAACTGTCAATCTAGTAGAAACTTGATATAACAAGTGTTTCGGGGTCAGGAGCTGACATGAAACCCTTATCATTCTTACCCTTTGTAAGCATACAATAGGGCTAATTTGATGTCAATTAGTTCAGGTGAAAAACTTCACATGAACAGAAATATTGTCAAATTCTTGACAAATTTGTGTTAGTACTAGAAATAAAAAGATAAAACCTTCTATTTTTTTTAATAAAAACAGTCTTTTTATTAAATTTTTACCAGAAACATCATTTTATTAACAACATTCCTTTGTTGAGCTCTATTATTTACTTTTTTCAAAGAAACTAATCAAAGCTTCTACAATACGTTTGGACGCATGGCCATCCCCATACGGATTGGAGGCATGTGCCATCTCTTCATAAGCGGCGCTATCTTCTAATAACTCTTTTGCAAGATTATAGATTGTCTCTTCTTCTGTACCAGCTAATTTCAACGTGCCAGCAGCAATCCCTTCTGGACGCTCTGTTGTATCACGCAATACTAAAACAGGCTTCCCTAAAGATGGGGCTTCTTCTTGTACACCACCAGAATCCGTTAAAATCATATAAGAGCGAGCCGCAAAGTTATGGAAGTCAAACACCTCTAAAGGCTCAATTAAATGAATACGCGAATCATTTCCTAAAATTTCATCAGCTACTTCTCGAACTGCCGGATTTAAATGAACTGGGTAGATCACTTGTACATCGTCATGCTCAGCTAATAGTCGCTTAATCGCCTTAAACATATTACGCATAGGCTGTCCTAGATTTTCTCTTCGGTGAGCAGTTAGAAGAATCATGCGATCGTCCCCTAATTTATCTAAAACCGGATGGCTATAGTTTTCTCTAACTGTTGTTTTTAATGCATCAATTGCTGTATTTCCTGTAACAAATATCAATTGCTCGTCTTTATTTTCTTTTAAAAGATTCTCTTTCGAGTTTTCCGTCGGAGCAAAATGCAAATCTGCCATTACTCCCGTAAGCTGGCGGTTCATTTCTTCAGGGTAAGGTGAATACTTGTTCCCTGTACGCAATCCTGCCTCAACATGACCGATTGCAATTTGATTGTAAAATGCTGCCAGACTACCAACAAAAGTAGTTGTTGTATCGCCATGAACTAACACGATATCAGGCTTTGCTTCCTTCATCACACGATCTAATCCGTGGAGGGCATTCGTTGTCACGTCGATCAGTGTTTGGCGATCCTTCATAATATTTAAATCGTAGTCAGGTGTAATTTTGAACGTCTCTAATACTTGGTCCAGCATTTGACGATGTTGAGCAGTTACTGTCACGATAGATTCAATGTTTTCAGGATATTTTTGTAGTTCTAAAACGAGCGGAGCCATCTTAATGGCTTCTGGTCTTGTTCCAAAAATCGTCATTACCTTCCACTTTTTACTCAATTGAAATGCACCGTCCTTAAAAGTAGTTTACGACCTTTCTTTAAAAAGAAGGTCGTATTTTTAATTTTTATATAGTATGGCGAAATGTTGTTAACCACCAGCTATTTGTTAACTGGATTTATCCGGATAGTATTAACTGAAGCGGATTTGTTTGTGTATTGCCGATTTAATGTTATATCCGCAAGCTTCAGCTTTTATTTTGTACCGAATAAACGGTCTCCAGCATCCCCTAGCCCAGGAACGATGTAGCCGTGGTCGTTTAATTTTTCATCAAGAGCCGCGATATAAATATCTACATCAGGATGTGTCTCTTGGATAGCTTGTACACCTTCTGGAGCTGCAATTAAGCACATGAATTTAATATTTTTAGCACCGCGAGTTTTCAAGGAATTAATCGCTTCTACTGCTGAACCGCCCGTTGCCAGCATTGGGTCAACGATGATGAAATCGCGTTCTTCCACATCAGCCGGAAGTTTCGCGTAATATTCAACTGGTTTTAAAGTTTCGGGATCGCGGTATAAACCAATATGGCCAACTTTTGCAGCCGGGATTAATTTTAAGACACCGTCAACCATCCCGATTCCCGCACGCAGGATTGGAACAATCGCTATTTTCTTACCAGAAAGAACTTTTGTTTTTGCCGTAGTCACTGGAGTATCGATTTCAATTTCTTCTAAAGGCATATCACGCGTAATCTCAAATGCCATCAAAGTTGCAACTTCGTCAACAAGTTCACGAAATTCCTTTGTTCCCGTGTTTTTATCACGAATATAAGTTAACTTATGTTGAATTAATGGGTGGTCAAATACATATACTTTGCTCAATTCTTGTTCGCTCCTAACATTCCTTTTTCGTTCCCCTGCAATTTAGTGAGAGTTACCCCAACTAAATGTAGTTTCACTTTATCTAGCCTAGTATATCAAAAAAAGTCATAACATAAAACAATATGTCGAATGGGTTTAAGGAACTTTCTATGTCTTTTTTCCGAGTGTGTTCTGGTGTGCTTTAGATGTGAAAAATTAATATGACTCCTCTGTATAGGGAGTTAGTCTAAGAGATGTGAAAAGTAGGTTCGTCAGAGGTGATTGGGTTATGTGATGGTGAATTGGCTATCTGCTCAATAATTGGTCTTTGTGATCAATTACTGCTCTATCTAATTAGAAATGACGCTTGATGATAAATTCCCCATGTTCTTTATATCGTAAAATCCATGCAGGTATAGAATACTTAAGAGAAGAATTTCCGGCTAATGTATATAGTAGAGGCATAAGGAGCAGATATAAGAGGAGATTTTCCGATTATCTGCTCAAAATAAGACAAAATGCAAAGCTTTAAGCAAAATACACGGAAATACTACCTTTATTCTAAGGGAAATGGGGTGATTTTCTAATTTAAGCGGAAATTTTCCGTTTATTTTTCGAACACAGTGACTTCAACATTTAGTTAACCTATTTTCGCGTGATAAACAGTTTGGGGCGTATTATTCTTTTCAAAGAAAAAGGACGTCGCTATTCAAAATGGCTACTCCCAATACATAGAATAAAAAAAGCCAGTGAGAGAAATCCTCACTAGCCATTAAAAATTAAATATTTGTTACTAACTCTTCGTAGATTGGGTATTTGTCAGTCAGTGCTTTAACGCGGTTGATTGCTTCTTCTTTCACGGCTGCATCTTCTGGGTTTTTCAGAAGTTTTGCGATGATTAGGCCAACTTCTTTTAGGTCCTCTTCTTTGAAGCCGCGGCTGGTTACAGCAGCAGTACCAAGACGGATACCTGAAGTGACGAATGGTTTTTCTTCATCGTAAGGGATTGTGTTTTTATTTGCAGTCAGTCCAACTTCATCCAATACTTTTTCAGCCACTTTACCTGTTAAGCCAACCGATTTTACGTTAACAAGTAAAAGGTGGTTATCTGTTCCGCCAGAAACTAGCTCGATGCCTTCAGAAAGCAATGTTTCAGCAAGAACTTTTGCGTTTGCTTTGATTTGTTTTGCGTACTCTTTGAATTCAGGTTGTAATGCTTCGCCAAATGCTACGGCTTTTGCAGCGATTACGTGCATTAATGGGCCGCCTTGAATTCCTGGGAATACGGATTTATCGATCTTTTTACCCCATTCTTCAGAAGTTAAAATTAACCCTCCGCGAGGACCGCGTAATGTTTTATGGGTAGTTGAAGTTACGAAATCTGCGTAAGGTACTGGAGATTGGTGTTCACCAGTAGCTACTAGACCAGCAATATGAGCCATGTCTACCATGAAATAAGCGCCTACTTCATCAGCAATCTCACGGAATTTTTTGAAGTCGATTTCTCGCGGATAAGCAGAAGCACCAGCAACGATTAACTTTGGCTTATGTTCTAAAGCTTTTGCACGAACATCTTCATAGTCAATAACGTGCGTATCTTTTGTTACACCGTATTCGACAAATTTATATTGGATACCAGAGAAGTTTACAGGAGATCCATGAGTTAAGTGACCACCGTGTGACAGGTTCATACCAAGAACTGTATCGCCTGGTTCAAGAACAGTGAAGTATACTGCCATATTTGCTTGTGCACCAGAGTGCGGTTGAACGTTTGCGTATTCAGCGCCAAAGATTTGTTTTACGCGGTCGCGTGCAATATCTTCTACTACGTCAACATGTTCGCAACCACCATAATAACGTTTGCCAGGATAACCTTCAGCATATTTGTTAGTTAATACTGAACCTTGAGCTTCCATTACTGCTTCAGATACGATATTTTCTGATGCGATTAATTCGATATTTGCTTGCTGACGTTTTTTCTCTGCTAAAATTCCTTCTAGTACCGCTTTATCTTGTGCTGCAATTTTTTCATAAGCCATTGTCTAAATCCCCCTAAAATTCTTTCATTTTTTTATTAATGAAAAATCCTATTTTCGGATTTTTATCCCAAATTCATTGTACCCTATCTAGCTTCTCTGATTATTCCATGAGTGTGTGAGCTATTTTATTCAACAGTTCGAATATAGACAGCTCGCTCGCCGCCAATTAATTTTGGACGAGTTGTTGCGATCGTTACAATTGCATCCCCGATCTGACGTATAGATGTTCGAACTGGAATGGCCACTTCTTTTAGATGCATGCCAATAATAGTTTGGCCGATATCAATGCCTGCGTGTGCACGGACATGTTCTACGACAACCGGGTCTTCAAATCTTGTATAAGCATAGGCAGACATTGAACCGCCAGCGTGTTTTACAGGAACGACTGTCACTGGTTCTAATGTATACATTTGAGCTGCTTCAGCCTCCATTGTCAAGGCGCGGTTAATGTGCTCACAGCCTTGGAAGACTAAATAAAGATTGTGCTTTCTCGCAAACTTTGAAAACTCTTCAAACAATGCTTCTGCTATCTCGATGGCACCTGATGTTCCGATGCGCGACCCAGCAATTTCAGATGTAGAGCAGCCGACGACGAATAGCTGTTTCGGCGCAAATTTTACTTGTTGTTCTAATTCATTTAGCAACTGAGCCAATTGTGATTGTACTTGTTGTAATGAAGTCATTGTGATTTACCCTTCAAGCTCTGTAATTTTTTCGATTCGGCGTGTGTGGCGGCCGCCTTCAAACTCCGTACCTAACCATGCTTTAACGATTTCAACCGCTAGGCCAGGTCCGATAACGCGTTCACCCATCGCTAAAATATTTGAATCGTTGTGGCAGCGAGTTGCTTTTGCACTGAATACATCATGAACAAGTGCACAACGAATACCTTTGACTTTGTTTGCAGCGATCGACATGCCGATGCCTGTTCCGCAAATCAAAATTCCACGATCAAATTCACCGTTAGCTACTCCATCAGCTACCGGCTTCGCAAAATCAGGATAATCAACTGAAATCTCTGATTGCGGACCAAAATCTTGATAGCTAATGTTTTGTTCATCTAAAAGTGACATGATTTCTTTTCGTAAGTTATTCCCACCGTGGTCTGAAGAAATTGCAATTTTCACTACGTTACCTCCTAGTGTGTATTGTCATGAACAGTTTACCACTAAATTAGAAAGAATTACATGTATTTTGTAAACATTCACATAATCTTTTACCTAAAAGACGAATATTTCCGTACACAAACGCTATTTCTTTCATAAATAAACGAATTATTATTACATAAACAGAAATATAATTCGTGTTTTAAATTATGCGGGGACCAGGTCCATATACAATTCAGAAACAATTCTGAATGTTTTGTACCTGATTCCATAAAAAAAATCCTCACGCCAAAGCATGAGGATTCATTTTAGTTTGTGCGATCGAATTGCTGGATCATTTTGTAGAGTTGTTCGGATTGGCGTTTTAAATCTTTTGAAAGATTTTCGACCTGTTCAATGGCGTAAGCTTGTTCTTCTGTGGAACCGCGTACTTCTTGTGCGCCGGCAGAAGTTTGTTCAGCGATTGCTGCCACTTCTTGAGATTGGCGTGCCGTTGTTTCAATGTTGACCATTTGCTTTTCAACCAATTTCGAAATTGTTACAACCGCATCGGCCATTTCACGTACGCTTGAAGCCATTCCTTCTACCGTTTCTGTGGTTTGGGAAACCTTTGAAGATTCTTTTACGGCAAAGCTTACTTGTTCATTCATTTGTTTTACTACAATTGTCACGTTTTCTTGCATTGTTTGAATCAGACTCGTGATGCCTTGCACCGCTTTCGCACTTTCGTCTGCTAAACTACGAACTTCTTCTGCAACAACCGCAAAACCTTTCCCATGTTCCCCAGCACGTGCAGCTTCAATTGAGGCATTTAAAGCTAAAAGGTTGGTTTGAGCAGCAATGTCCCCTACTAACCCGATGATGCGTTCAATTTGTTCCGCATTTTTTTCAAGCTGATGAATGTTGCCAAGAGCTTTTTCATTTCCTTGTGCAATTTGCTGGATACTCGTTACTAGACCTTGTATAGAATTCGTTGTTGTTTCTAGGTTATGAATAATTTCCTTGGATTGATTTGCAGAATTTAATGCACGCTCGTTTACTTCTGAAGCCAATAATCGTACATCCTCAATCGCTTCGGCAGTATCCTGTACAGCAACGGCAGAACCTTCTGCCCCTTGAGATATTTGGCTTACAGTTTGAGCAATCCCTTCTGCTTTTCGTGAAGCAGATGAAGTTTGTTCCGATAATTCAATGATGACTTCATTTGTTTTATTGAAATTGCCTTCAATACTTTCTACCATTTGTCTCAGGTTTGTCACCATCAACTGAAAGGCTTCCGCAACAGAAGCAATTTCATCACGGGATTTTGGCACATTCACGTCCTGCCCAATTTTCCCTTCAGCTACTAGAGTTGCAGATTTTTCAAGCTGTTGTAATGGTTTCACTATGATGACACTGAAAATAGCGGCTAAAATACAAGACCAAGTGATTCCTAAAACATATGTAAGAACTTCAAAGACTCTTTCATTTTCAATGAATTGAGAGAAAAACATCGGATGCAGATAGTGTATAAACACAAAGCTTGTTGAATACGTAACGAATGCTAAAACACCTACAAATAAAACTAATTTTTTGCGTAAGCTAAAGGTCTTATTTTTCATTATTTCGTGCTACCTCCAGAAAGTTTGATAATTAATTCGTCTATTAATCGATTTAATTCTAGATATGTTTGTTTATACGTATAGATATCGCCGCCGAAAGGATCTGAAACATCTTTTGAGCTAAAGGGAACGACGTATTCCTTTAAGGTAAAGGTTTTGCCTTGTGCCTCTGGAAAGCTGTGCAAAATCATATTTTTATGGGCCAAGGTCATTGTTAATATTAAATCTGCCCATTCAATATCCGCATGCTTTACTTGCGATGTAATATGATTAACCGGGATTTGTTCCTGTTCGAGTACAGCTTTGGCATTCTCTGAAATTTCTCCCCCCTCTAATGCATAAATACCTGCCGACTTTACCTGAACATCGTCAATTTTTTTATTTCTTAAAATAGCTTCCGCCAAAGGACTTCTACATGTATTACCAGTACAAATGAAATAAATATTCACGTGCAGCCACTCTTCCTTTAAGTTATTCGATATGATAAATGAATGTATAAATACTAATAATGATTAGTGCAATTCCTGCTATCCATTTTAAAGCATCGCCCTTAATCTTCAGGTGACTTCTGGCGATATATAAAGAGATGTAAGATAGCACAAAAGTCCATACTCCTGCACTGATGATAAATAAATATTTATCTAAATTTAGCATACCAAAAGAAATGCTTACTGAAAAGGTGTCTAAACTTGCTGTTATTGCTAAAATTGTGATAGGAATCGCGATTGTTTGTCGATTTCTTGTCGAAAGTATTAACTGTAATCCAATCGAAAATAGTAAAATACTCGAAACTAAATTAGACCAATGTAGTAGGATATGTACCATCCAATTTCCTAAGGTAAAACCGATAACTGGAAAAATCATATGTAGAAGGGCTGTCCACATTGAAAGGAGGAAACGCTGTTTTACATCTGGCAGCAGTAAATATAGTGCCACAACATCCAATGCTACAATAAGTCCCGTAAGAATCTCCTGCAAAATAGTCCTCTTTCCTTTATAAGTTTTCTACTATCTTATGCCTCGTCCTCTTTCATTATCAATGGAATGTTGTCCGACTTTAAGGAATGTTGTTTTTCCAAATCAAGCTCAATTTTGGATCCTATGGAAAGCTGTGTCCTTCTTTAGAATTTAAAAAAAGCCTCACTTTTTGCCCGAAGACAAAAGCAAAGCTCTCCCGCATTTATATGAAATTTATCGGTTATACCATTTCCCACCCGCCGCTTTTTCCAAACGGTTCATGATGGCTGCTCCTACGCCTTCAGTTGAAGTAGTAGTCGCTAATATAATAGTTGCCTCAGTTTTATCGCATGCTCTTAAATCATCGTACAATTTTGAACTCATCATTTCTTTATCTCCCTCATCGCCGTAAGGGAAGAAATAGTCGGCACCTATGTTTTCAAAGGAAAGCGGTGCGAGAAGAGCGATTTTATGTCCTTCGTTTCTCAGTTCATGAATTGCTTCGCCTACAAACGCTTGGTCACTTTCAATTAATAAGACTGGAGCGTTTGGTGCATAATGTGTATATTTCATACCTGGTGCTTTCGGTGTGGTATCCAGCGTTTCCTGACTTTTGGTAGGTTGAATCACTTCGCCAATTACTTCCTCCAGCATTTCTTTCGTAACGCCGCCTGGACGCAGGATGACCGGCGGATTTACCGTTACATCCAGCACTGTCGATTCGATTCCAATACCAGTTGCGCCTCCATCTAATATTAAAGGAATTCTGCCCTGCAAATCTTCCTCCACATGGATGGCTTTCGTAGGACTCGGTTTTCCGCTTCGATTCGCACTCGGTGCTGCCACCGGTTTTTTTAGCTTTCTTAGTAATTGCAATGCCACATCATGATTGGGCATGCGCATCCCTACTGTAGTTAGACCTGCTGTAACACTTGGTGCCAGCAATCCTTTTTTTGCCTTCATAATGACCGTCAATGGTCCTGGCCAGAAGGTATTCATCAGCTTCAATGCATTTTCAGGTATTTCTTCTATGAAATTAGAAACTTCTTCAATTGTTCCAATATGTACAATTAATGGGTTATCTGAAGGACGGCCCTTTGCTTCAAAAATCTTTCTTACGCCCTTCTCGTCCGTTGCAACAGCACCCAAACCGTAAACTGTTTCAGTTGGAAATGCGACAACTTCCCCATCATTTAATAAATCCACAGCTTGTGCATAACTTTTCTCACAATTCAAATTATTATCCACAAGCATTCGTATAGTTTCCATATGTTTCCCTCCTTTATCTTAGGTTTTATAGGCTGTCATAAGGAGTATGTGGATAAATCCAACTAAATGTGCACAACTTTCAGAATATTGTTAATAACTCCTAAGCAAATAGTTTTTTCACCCATTCCCAAACAATGAAAGTTACTTTTGCTTCTTCTTCATCTTCATCCGTTTTTTTAGTCTCTTCTTTTTCTTGAGCCTTATCCTTATCCTTATCGGCAGAGCGTTCACAAATATTAGCGAATATCGTGCACCAAAAGTTATCTCCACGTCCATCGCCAATTGTCAGGACTAACGAGTTATAATGATATTGTGGATAAAACATATTCGATTCTAATTTTGGCGGTATTAGGTTTTCCCCAAGATTGATTTTTACATCTTGATCCGCATAATTTTTTTCCACATAAGTAGCAAGATCTGCATATACTTCATCATTATCCAGTTGAGCTTGTTCATTTTTTTGAATCTGCGTAAAGAATGGCGTTAAATTTTCCACCATCTCGGTTTTTAATTGCTGATCGGCATTTGTATTACTATTTGCTACCACACGAATTTTCAAACTATCATCCACTAAATTGCTTCTAGTTTCATAGACTTCATCCATTACATTCGGCAATAAAATAATAGAGCACATAATCGCAATTCCAAAGGCAACTAATTTTAATACACTTAAAATTGGGTGAATCTCGTTTTTATTTTCAACTCTTGTAATCTCGTAATCGTTTAACATATTAAATCCCTCCCTGACATCATAATTGGCAGGTTGAGAGATTTTTATACATCAATTTCACAAAAAACTAGACGATTTTTTTGATTAATATCTTTTACGATTTCAATTTTCGCATTTGGAAAACTAGATTTAAAGAATTCAGCCACAGCTTCTCCCTGCATATACCCGATTTCAAGGCCTATTAGAGCTCGTTTTTTTACTAGATTTGGCAGTTGCTCCGCTAGCTTTCGATAGAGAATTAACCCATCCTCCTCAGCAAAAAGTGCCGAGTGCGGTTCATGATCCAAAACGACTTCGGACATTTCTTTTGCTTCATCCAATGCAATATAAGGTGGATTCGATAAAATTACATCCCATTTTTCATTTTCAAGAGGCTCCGATAAATCACCTAGACGAAAATCGATATCAGCTTCTAAGGCCTGTGCATTTTTGCGGGCGGTTTCAAGGGCAACAGTTGAAATATCAGTAGCTGCCACTTCTGCAGATGGCCATTCTTTTTTCATAGTAATTGCAATGGCCCCACTACCCGTTCCAATATCTGCAAGTTTCAGCTCAGCTTGATCACCAAACAGCTTCTTCATGCGATCGACCGCTCCTACAATTAATTCCTCTGTTTCTGGACGGGGAATTAAAACGGATTCATCTACCTGAAATATTCTTCCATAAAATTCTTCTACCCCTGTTATATATTGCACTGGACGGCCATTAGCGTGTTCAGAGACAAAGCTTTGAAATTGGTCCCACTTTTCTTGATTGATGTCATCGTGCATTCGCATCATTAAACCCGAATAATTGGTTTGGTAAATATGCTGCATCAGAAGTCTGGCAGCATTTTCGTCACGACCCTTTTCCGCTAAAAAAGAAGAAGCCCAATTAAGGGCCTCAAAGATTGTTTTATGCTTCATCGTTTAAGTTGGCAAGTTTTGATGCTTGCTCTTCCAGCATTAATGCGTCGATGATTTCATCAAGCTTACCTTCCATGATGATATCAAGCTTTTGAAGTGTTAAGCCGATACGGTGGTCTGTGACACGATTTTGCGGATAGTTATATGTGCGAATACGTTCTGAACGATCTCCTGATCCAACCGCTGATTTACGAGTTGCATCAATTTCTTTTTGAGCTTCCTGCATGTACATATCTGCTACACGCGCACGCAAGATTTTCATCGCTTTCTCACGGTTTTTGATTTGAGAACGCTCATCCTGCATCGAAACCACTACGCCTGTTGGAAGATGGGTCATACGAACAGCAGACATCGTTGTATTTACGGATTGCCCACCTGCACCAGAAGATGCAAATGTATCAACACGAATATCTTTTTCATGAATTTCTACGTCTACTTCTTCTACCTCTGGTAAACAAGCTACTGTTGCAGTTGAAGTATGGATACGGCCTTGCGATTCTGTTGCTGGTACACGTTGTACACGGTGAGCACCATTTTCGTACTTGAATTTCGAATAAGCCCCTTGACCATTTATCATGAAAATTACTTCTTTATAGCCGCCCATTGCATTTGGCGTTGCTTCCATAATATCGATTTTCCAGCCTTGCGTTTCAGCATAGCGCGTATACATACGAAATAAATCTCCCGCAAAGATATTCGCTTCGTCTCCACCTGCTGCCCCTCGAATCTCCATGATAACGTTTTTATCATCGTTCGGGTCTTTTGGAATTAAAAGAATGCGAAGACGTTCTTCTAAATCAGGAATGCGGCTATTTAATTCGTTGAACTCTTCTTTCATCATTTCGTGCATTTCTGGATCTTTTTCGTTTTCCAGCATTTCTTTTGTATCTGCTAGTTGTTGTTTAACATCTTTATATTCGCGATAGACTTCAACCATATCTTGAATATCGGATTGCTCTTTCGAATATTCGCGAAGTTTTTTACTATCACTAACGATATCTGGATCGCTTAGTAATTCATTTAATCTTTCGTAACGGTCTTCAACCGCTTGTAATCGATCAAACATGGGTTCACCTCTATTAATTAGTTTCAATATTTTTAGCATATTCCTTTATAGGTAAAATGCATTCTTCTTTTGATTTTGAATTTATCAAGCCATTGATATGAAGCGTGATTTCCTTCATAAATTATATATGTCAAATGATTAAAAACCAAGTTTTTACTGATGGGCGATTCCTTATAGCGGTGGATTTTCGTGACATTCGCGACATACAGGATAGTATGAATCATTTCCACCGATGTGAATTTGCTCACCTGTATAAACAGGTTTCTGGTTTTCATCCACTCGTAAATTCATTGTTGCCTTTTTATGGCAGAACCAACAGATAGTTTTCATTTCTTCAATTTTGTCTGCATAAATCAGCATATAGCGGCTGCCTTCGAACAGTTCGTTTTGGAAGTCATTTTTTAACCCAAAGCCCATCACTGGAATTTTTAGATGGTCAACTATTTTGGCTAATTGGAGTACATGTTCTTTTGAAAGAAATTGCACCTCATCGACTAACACGCAGTATAGCTTTTGTGGATAGTTTTTTACATATTCATATAAGTCTGTATCATCAAATACAGGGATTGCCTGGCGTTTGAGTCCGATACGGCTGGAAACATATCCGATTTCATCTCTTGTATCGATTCCAGATGTAAATATTAATACTGGCTTATCTTGTTCTTCATAGTTATGTGCAACTTTTAAAATTTCAATAGATTTTCCGCTGTTCATTGCCCCATGTTTAAAAAATAATTGCGCCATTCCAACAAACCTCTTTCTAAGTCGTTCTCTATTAACGTTTCCCCTAATACTCTAATTTCGGATATGCGTAAGTTTTCTCTGCCACAGGATTTTTTGAATACCTTATCCCATGAAAAAGTGCCTTGAGAACATTCTACTCAAGGCATTCGTATTTGAAATATCCTTTATGTACAGTATATCGCAAAATGGACTGTTTCTACAATTATTCCAAGAAAGTCTGACAATTCCGTTGTAAGCATGATGCGTAGTGTGATAAAAATTGAGAATCATGCTGATGATTAATGCAATTCTTTATTTAAGAATCTCTTGTCATGGACAAGTTTTTCTGATTGCTTATTGATTTGTCCGCGACACCTCTTCTCGCGGACAACTTCCTCCGATTACTCAACTATTTGTCCACGACATTGCTTCTCGCGGACAACTTCCACCGATTCCTCAACTATTTGTCCGCGACACCGCTTTTCGCGGACAACTTCCATCGATTCCTCAACTATTTGTCCGCGACACCTCTTCTCGCGGACAACTTCCACCGATTCCTCAACTATTTGTCCGCGACACCACTTCTCGCGGACAAGTTTCTCTGATCATTCATATATTTGTCCGCGACACCTCTTCTCGCGGACAACTTCCACCGATTCCTCATCTATTTGTCCGCGACACTGCTTCTCGCGGACAACTTCCACCGATTCCTCATCTATTTGTCCGCGACACCGCTTTTCGCGGACAACTTCCACCGATTCCTCAACTATTTGTCCGCGACACCGCTTTTCGCGGACAACTTCCACTGATTCCTCAACTATTTGTCCGCGACACCACTTCTCGCGGACAAGTTTCTCTCATTCCTCAACTATTTGTCAGCGACACCTCTTCTCGCGGACAACTTCCACCGATTCCTCAACTATTTGTCCGCGACACCTCTTCTCGCGGACAACTTCCACCGATTCCTCAACTATTTGTCCGCGACATTGCTTCTCGCGGACAAGTTTCTCTCATTCCTCATATATTTGTCCGCGACACCGCTTCTCGCGGACAACTTCCACCGATTCCTCATCTATTTGTCCGCGACATTGCTTCTCGCGGACAAGTTCCACCGATTCCTCATCGATTTGTCCGCGACACCTCTTCTCGCGGACAATCTTAATTTTCCACACAAAAAATGCCTGCCAGTCTAAACTGGGCAGGCATTGGGAATTTCTTACTTGATACCGTATTTTTTGTTGAAACGATCCACACGGCCGTCTGCAGAAGCAAATTTTTGACGTCCAGTATAGAATGGGTGACATTCGTTGCAGAACTCTACTACGATTTTCTCTTTTACAGAGCCTGTTTCGAATGTGTTACCGCAAGAGCATGTTACTGTTGCAGTTTTGTAATCTGGATGAATTCCTTGTTTCATATTCGTTACTCCTCTCGCCCTGAACCATCCGGAACAGAGTTGTTATTCGATACTAGTGCCTTACGTAACCCGAATATGCCAGTCACATATGCACACGTTTCATACTTAAAAGATTATAGCAAGAAATAATTTCGAACGCAACAAAAAGATAAATGGTAATTTTTAATCAACCATTCGATTAATATAATAAATTCTTATTATTAAATTAATCCTTTGCCCTTAGTTGCTTTTTTCATATCGTTGTTCAGCTTTTCGAAGAATTCTTCATTTGACTTGGAAGTTCGCAGTTTTCTCAGGAAGCGTTCTGCAAAGTCGGGTGCGTCTGAAAACGTTTTACGAATTGCCCATAATTTTTCTAGTTGTTCTGCAGGAATCAGCAATTCTTCTTTACGAGTTCCTGAGCGACGAATATCGAGCGCCGGGAAGATACGACGTTCTGCTAAGTGGCGATCTAAGTGAAGCTCCAAGTTTCCTGTTCCTTTGAATTCCTCATAAATTACTTCGTCCATACGAGAGCCTGTGTCAACTAGTGCAGTTGCCAGGATTGTTAAACTGCCGCCTTCTTCAATGTTTCGCGCAGAACCAAAGAAGCGTTTTGGTCTGTGGAAGGCTGCCGGGTCAATACCACCCGATAATGTACGACCACTTGGCGGAATAACTAAGTTATAAGCACGCGCTAAACGTGTAATCGAATCCATCAAGATAATGACATCACGTTTATGTTCTACTAAACGACGGGCACGTTCTAAAACAAGCTCCGCTACTTTTACGTGATTTTCCGGTACTTCATCAAAAGTCGAGCTGACTACATCCGCTTTCACTGAACGCTCGATGTCCGTTACTTCCTCAGGACGCTCATCGATCAATAGGACGATTAATTCGGCCTCTGGATAATTTGTTGTTATCGCATTTGCAACTTCTTTTAATAATTGTGTTTTCCCTGCTTTCGGAGGTGCCACAATTAGTCCACGTTGTCCAAATCCAACAGGTGCTACTAGGTCCATAATACGAGTAGACATTTTATGCGATTCTGTTTCTAATTTAATATGTCTATCAGGGTAAAGCGGTGTTAATGCCGGGAAGTGAACACGTTCTTTCGCTACTTCAGGGTCTTCTCCATTTACAGCATCCACTTGCAGTAACCCATAATAACGTTCGTTTTCTTTTGGAGGACGAACCTTGCCTGATACCTTGTCCCCATTTCGGAGGTCAAAACGGCGAATTTGTGAAGCAGAAATATAAATATCCTCTTTTGAAGGAGAATAGTTGATTGGGCGCAGGAACCCGAAGCCTTCCTGGTTTACAATTTCAAGAACACCTTCCATGAAGAAGAAGCCTTCTTGTTCAGAACGAGATTTTAAAATCGAAAAGATCAATTCTTTTTTTGTTAATTTGCTATAATATGAAATCTTGTAATCACGTGCAAGAGAATATAACTCTTTTAACGTCATATTTTCTAATTGCGATATAGTTAAAGCCGACATAGCATATCTCCAGTCTTTTTAAATTTTCCATCTATTTTTATACTGATTAAAAAATATAGTCCATAAATAATTGCATCAGAAAAACACCGACCTTTAGTACATATGTAGCCAATTATCGCATTTTTCCATACTAATTTGAAGTTGTATTGCCGTAGGGTTTTTTAAGTAAGAAAGAATAGTAGGAAGATGCCTGAATTTAAATAAAGTGGAGATTTAATGTGGATAGTGTGTGGTTATCCAAAAAGAACTTCCGATTTGTTTATCAGGCATCTATGGTTTGAAGTAATTTATTTTACATAACTAGGTTTTTTATCGATATTGTGACGTCCTTCGACGAAACGTACAGTTCCTGTTTTTGCTCGCATTACTAAGGAGTTTGTTAAACAGTACGCACCTTTATATTGAACGCCTTTCATTAGTTCGCTATCCGTAACGGCTGTTGCTGCAAAAATCGCATCGTCACCTTTTACTAGATCATCTAGGTAGTATATTTTATCAACATCAATTCCCATTTTTTCGCAACGTAAAGCTTGAGCTTCATCTTCAGGCAGAAGTCGTGCTTGGAAATCTCCACCTAAGCATTTTAATGCAACAGCAGATATTACTCCCTCTGGTGCTCCGCCAGTACCAAACATAATATCAATACCAGTTTCATCAAATGCAGTATTGATGGCTGCACTTACATCCCCATCTTGGATAAATTTAATACGGGCACCTGCAGCACGAATTTCTTCAACAATATGCTGATGACGAGGGCGGTCTAATAACACTGCCACTACATCTGAAATTTCTTTGTTTTTTGCTTTAGCGACTGCATGAAGATTTTCTGTTACTGAAGCCGTGATGCTAACCTTACCTGCCGCTTCTGGTCCAACTGCTATTTTTTCCATATACATATCAGGTGCATTGAGCAAATTACCGCGATCTGCAATTGCCAGTACCGTCATTGCCCCGTTAGTGCCTTTTGCAACGATGTTTGTTCCTTCAAGAGGGTCAACTGCAATGTCTACTTGTGGTCCGCCGTTACGAAGGCCCAGTTCTTCACCAATATAAAGCATTGGTGCTTCATCCATTTCTCCTTCTCCAATCACAACGGTACCATACATTGGAATTGTATCAAATAATGCGCGCATTGCTGTTGTTGCCGCGTCATCTGCTTCCTCTTTTAAACCGCGTCCCATCCATTTTGCAGAAGCGATTGCTGCTGCTTCAGTTACGCGTACAACTTCCATCGTTAAACTACGTTCCATTCTTCATTTGCCTCCCGGTTTTGTTCAGCTAAAATCTGACATGCCGAACTATATGCTCCATCTATTGTAACATATTTTGTTAACTCGTTACGGATGAATTCTATTTATATTATTTTGCTCTTTTAATAGCACTTGTTGAAATTGATTCGCGACGAATATCAGCACCAATTGCACAAAGTTTTTCTATTAGTGAACTATATCCGCGTTCTATATGATGAATATCCTGTATTTCTGTTTCTCCTTCGGCAAGAAGCCCTGCTAGAACAAGCGCAGCACCTGCACGCAAATCTGTTGCAGTCACTGTAGAACCATGCAGTCTTGATGGTCCCTGAATAATAGCTGAATTCCCTTCAACTCTCGCATTGGCATTCATTCGGCGAAGTTCATCGATATGTTTAAAACGAGCTGAATAGATTGTATCCGTAACCTTTGATGCGCCTACTGCTTGCGTCATTAACACCGACAAAGGCTGTTGCACGTCTGTGGGGAATCCTGGATAGACGAGGGTTTTCACATCGACAGCTTGAAGAATATCCGATCGGTGAATGAACATACTTTCTTCTCCTTCTTCGACTTTAACGCCCATTTCACGCAATTTTGCCGTTACTGCTTCAAGATGGAATGGAATTACGTTATCAACTGTGACGCCATCTCCAATCGCTGCTGCCATGATCATAAATGTAGCCGCTTCAATGCGGTCCGGAATAATCGTATGGTTAGTTCCTTGCAATTCTTCTACCCCATCGATTCGAATCACACTTGTACCTGCCCCTTTGATGTTCGCGCCCATATTTGTCAATAGTGTCGCGACATCGATAATCTCGGGTTCTTTGGCAGCATTTTCGATGACTGTACGGCCTTTTGCACGTACTGCTGCTAGCATAATGTTAATCGTTGCACCAACACTTGCTACGTCCAAATAAATTTTGGCGCCAATTAATTCTTCTGCTCTTAGATAGATTGCACCATGCTCATTTGTCACTTTTGCGCCAAGTGCCTCGAAACCTTTTATATGTTGATCGATTGGGCGCGGTCCCAAGAAGCAACCACCCGGCAATCCAATGACCGCTTTTTTGAAACGTCCAAGCATCGCTCCCATTAAATAATAGGATGCTCGAAGTTTCTTAACATTCCCATTTGGCAATGGGATAGCTTGCATTTGCGTTGGATCGATGATCATTTGACCGTCTTTAAACGTAACTTCGCCACCAATCTCCTCTAACAATGCTTTTAGCGTCCAAGCATCGGAAATTTCAGGTATTCCACCAATTGTGACTGAAGAATTAGCTAAGATAGATGCAGGAATTAATGCAACCGCGCTATTTTTTGCTCCGCTGACTTTGACTGTTCCTCTTAGACGATTTCCGCCATTAATTTTATAAACATCCATATCCGTTCTCCCTTATGATTGGAAAGTATCAGTTATTATGGTCCAACATTTTTCTTTATCGCTGACTTTCTATCAAGTACACCCTTTTGCGTAATAAAAATACGCAAGCAATTTATCATATTATAGATAAATTTTGCTAATAACTGTATTTTGGCAAGAGACTGATTATCATAATGTGTTAAAACCCGAGGACTTTCTCATTATTTAAACACAGGTGAGATCATCCTCGAGTTTTCCAGGCAACATTTAAGTGCGCACTTCTTGCTGCATGAAATTTTTTAGTATTACTGTTTATTATTTACCATTTTCGCAATTTAAAGCTTGAATTCTAAATTTTTTATTCCCTATATAGTATTTCAATTTCTGATTATGTTGAATGCAGTGCTTGGGTATTTTGGGTTCAACCAAAACATTGTGAAATCATCGATTATTTGCTTTTACGGTTTTCCCAATCTGCTAAGAAGCCTTCAATTCCTTTATCTGTTAACGGATGATGGAATAATTGTTTTAACACTTTAAATGGTGTTGTTGCAATATCAGCCCCAGCTAGTGCTACATCCGTAATATGTTGAGGATGACGGATAGATGCAGCAATAATTTCTGTATCGATACCGTGGATTGCAAAAAGATCAGAAATTGTTGCAATCAATTCAGTTCCGCTTTGTCCAATATCATCTAAACGACCAACAAATGGCGATACATACGTTGCACCAGCACGAGCTGCCATTAAAGCTTGATTTGCACTGAAAATAAGCGTTACATTTGTTTTGATGCCTTTTTCAGCAAAGAATTTACATGCTTTTAACCCTTCAGGAGTCATTGGCAATTTTACAGTAATGTTCGGAGCAATTGCTGATAATTCTAATCCTTCTTTGATCATTCCTTCTGCGTCCAATGAAATTACTTCACCACTTACAGAGCCATTTACTAGCTCAGAGATTTCACGTAAACGGTCATGGAAAGAAACATTCTCTTCTTTCGCCACTAATGATGGGTTTGTCGTTACTCCTGATAAAATCCCCCAAGAATGGGCTTCTTTAATTTCCTCAAAATTAGCTGTATCAATAAAAAATTTCATTATAATTTCCTCCAGATGTTTTTAAAATTGGGTCGTTTCTTAAAAAAACTAAGAGAAGGCTGATGAATACCAATCAGACACTTCTCCTGCAAATCATTATTATATCGATTTTGCCTGGCTTATTGCAGCAGTTGGAGATATGGAATGCCGTTAGAAAACTTTTTCCTTTTCGACTGGAACAGGAGCAGCTCATTTTTGCCGCTTCCTCGAGATATGCCATTTCTCCATGATACTTGCCAAGACTTTATCTTCATCCGATTGGTGCAATGAAATGGAGTAGAATAGAATCGTTCACCGTATTCGTAACCAATTTATGGCACATCCATCGATTTGAATGAAAATAAAATAGAAAAGCAGTTCATCTTTTTATTTACATTATTTTTGACATATTTCTAAGTAAACTAAACAATTCTGCTTCTATAATTTATTGCATTGCCCCAAAATAAGTCTTTGGATGCTTTGTTTGGATTTTAAGTTAGGTGAAATTATATGTTCAGAGATCGAGTTGTCCGCCCAATATTCGAGCTTCAAGTTCTATTCCCCGATTAATTAAGCTTTTTGCGAGCTTCCGAAGACGCGCATTTTACCGATAACTGTTTCTTTAATTGCTTCACGGGCTGGGCCTAGATATTTACGTGGATCGTAAACTTTTTTGTCAGACTCGAAAATTTCACGAATCACGTTTGTTGCAGCAATTTGATTTTCAGTATTTACGTTGATTTTAGCTGTACCTAAAGATACTGCACGTTTAATTTGTTCGTCTGGGATACCAGTACCTCCATGAAGAACTAATGGCATATTTGTTTCTTCACCAATTTGTTTCATTTCATCGAAGCCCAGTTTCGGTTCGCCTTTGTAAGGACCGTGTACTGAACCTAATGCTGGTGCTAAGCAATCAATATTTGTTGCTTCAACAAGCGCTTTACATTCAGCTGGATCAGCGTACATAATTCCACCGATGACACCGTCTTCTTCTCCGCCAACAGTACCTAATTCTGCCTCAACAGAAACACCTTTGGCATGAGCATATTCAACAACTTCGCTTGTAATCTTTACATTTTCTTCAAATGAATGGTGAGAAGCATCGATCATTACAGACGTAAATCCTGCATCAACCGCTTCTTTACATTTATCGAAGCTTGAACCGTGGTCTAAATGAATCGCAACTGGCACAGTAATTTTATAGCTTTCCATCAAGCCTTTTACCATGTGCACTACGGCAACAAAACCGCCCATATATTTCCCTGCACCTTCAGAAACGCCAAGGATTACTGGAGATTTCTCCTCTTCAGCAGCAAGTAAAATCGCCTGAGTAAATTCAAGGTTATTAATATTAAATTGCCCTACAGCATACCCCTCATTTTTCGCTTTAATCAACATTTCTTTCATCGATACTAATGGCATATACGAAAATCCTCCTCGGACAGCTAGTAAAATTGTTAATAAGATAAATATTCCAGATTAATCATAGCAAAAAGGGTAGCATCTCTCAAGTCACAAGAGATGCTACCCTTTTCTGCACCTAAAGCCTGCGACAGGTGCAAAATTCTTTAGTTAGTACAATTTAATATTCAGTAAATTGTACTTTAGCATCTCTCAAGCTCAAGTCACAAGAGATCTACCCTTTTCTGCACCGTAAGCCTGCGTCAGGCGCAAAATCTTTAGTTAATACAATTTAATATTCAGTAAATTGTACTTTAGCATCTCTCAAGTCACAAGAGATGCTACCCTTTTCTGCGCCGAAAGCCTGCGTCAGGCGCAAATTCTTTAATTATACATATTTATATCGCTCGACCTATTAATTCTCTTTTATTGTGACAGATGCTACCTTTTCCCGGCCTAATCTGTAACCAGGAAAAAATACCTTACATTAAATAATCCTCACGCCAAGATGGAAACCTATTAACCGCTTTATTTGTTTAATATGGCATTTACTTCGTCTCTGACATCCAATATATTGAAAGGTTTTCTAAAATATTTTGTCATTCCATATTGATTGGCCTCGTTCAAAATATCTTCCCCTTCAAATGCAGTCATCATAAAAACAGGTACTTGAATATTTTTTTCCCTGATTCTCTTTAAAATTTCGATGCCATTCATTCCAGGTATTTTCATATCAAGCATGACACAATCAATCTCTTTGCCATCAATGATATTAAGCGCTTCCACACCATTTGCTGCCTGATAAACTTTATACCCTTCTCTTGAGAAGACTTCATTTAGCAAAAGACGAATTCCCTTTTGATCATCTACGATTAATATTTTTTTCACAACAATTTCCCCTTAACGTGATATTATTTGAATGTAATTTCTTTCCACAAATCCCATTCCCTACAATAACCTCTTTTAAACCTTACTTTTCGATTAATTTTGTAAAAAATCCTTTAAATTTTTTACAAATACATCACATTTTACTTTTTACTAAAATAAAAATTATAATACATGATGAGGTGAGATTATGTCTAAAATACTTTCTACTCAAATGAGTGGATTATTTCAAAGAATTATACAAAGTGAAGAAGAAGCAATTGAAGAAACTTCACGCCTATTGGCCCAAGCGAGTATCGGCCAAGGAAATATCTATTTCGCTTGTTTTGATGAACTGCAAGCGATAGAACTAAACGCTTTACACGGGGCAGAACCATTTACAAACCTTAAAAGCTGGTCACCGACGATTGCCCTTACAGAGACTGACCGAGTTTGTATTTTCACAACTAAAAGTGAAAACCCTGAAGCTATAAATCTAGCAAAAAAATTATATGATAGCTTTATTCCTTTTTCGGTTGTTTCAAGCGACCCACAAAGCGACACAAATGAACTAAGTGAACTAGCCTACACTTATGTCTCAATGAAAATTCGCGGCGGTATTATACCTCACCCAACTAAGCTTGGAGAACGTGTGATAATCCCTTATCTCATGGCTGCGCTATTTATATATGAAGCAATCAAACTAAATTATGACGAAATGATTTCTGATGATGAAGAATTATAATTTTTTCAACACCTCTTTTCTACTATGAAAAGAGGTTTTACTATCCTTAAATATTATCATACTTAATTGAATTCAAAATAAATGATTTGTAACATTTTTTTTACATAGTGAATTTTATCATAAATATCAACTATAAATTAGCTGCATATAAAATATTAAAAAAAAGACTTTTCCCCATTAAATAATAGGAAAAAGTCTTGAATTTCTTAACGGTTATTGAATGCTGCACCAACGAATTCACGGAATAATGGCTGTGGACGTTGTGGACGAGAAATTAATTCTGGATGGAATTGACATGCCACAAAGAATTTTTTCTCTGGTAATTCAACAATTTCCACTAATTTGTTATCAGGGCTTGTACCTGAGAATACAAGACCTTCCGCTTCCATTGCTTCACGGAACTCATTGTTGAATTCATAACGATGACGGTGACGCTCATAAACCAACTCATCATTGTAGGCTTGCGCTGCACGAGAACCTTCAACTAATTTACATGGATATAATCCTAAGCGTAATGTTCCGCCTAAATCAACTTCATCACTTTGATCTGGTAAGAAGTCAATGATTGGGTATGGCGTTTCTTTATTTAACTCTGTTGAATGCGCCCCTGCTAAACCTAGTACGTTGCGAGCAAATTCAATTGTTGCCAATTGCATACCTAAGCAAATTCCCAAGAATGGAATATCCTTTTCACGTGCATAGTTGATAGCAGAAATTTTCCCTTCGATCCCACGATCACCGAATCCACCAGGAACTAAAATTCCATCTGCATCTTTTAATAACTCATCAACATTTTCTGCGTTGACATGCTCTGCATTAATCCAATCCACTTCAATATCAGAATCGTATACATATCCAGCATGCTTTAATGCTTCAACAACAGAAATGTATGCATCTTGAAGTTCAACATACTTACCAACTAAAGCAATACGTGTTTTTTGTGAAAGATTTTTAACTTTCGTAACAAGCTCTTTCCAATCCTCCATATCCGCTTCAGGAGCATCAATTCCAAAATGTTCAAGAACAATATCATCAAAATCTTGAGCATGTAAGTTTAATGGAATGTCATATAGTGTTTCTGCATCACGAGATTCAATAATATCACGCGGTTTTACGTCACAGAATAATGCCAATTTATCTTTCATTTCATCCGATACAGCTTGTTCTGTACGAACAACGATAATATTTGGCTGAATACCTAGTGAACGCAATTCTTTTACAGAGTGCTGAGTTGGTTTCGTTTTTAATTCACCTGCCGCTGCAATGTAAGGAATTAATGTACAGTGAACATACATTACATTGTGGTGGCCAAGATCTGTTTTCATTTGACGGATTGCTTCAAGGAATGGCAGAGATTCAATATCCCCTACTGTTCCGCCGACCTCTGTAATTACGATATCCGCACTTGTTTCACGACCGGCGCGTTGAATACGATCTTTGATTTCATTCGTTACATGAGGAATAACTTGCACCGTTTTACCGTTATAATCACCGCGGCGTTCTTTCGCAAGAACCGATTGATATACACGCCCTGAAGTTACTGTCGAGTGTTTACCCAGATTAATATCGATGAAACGTTCATAGTGTCCTAAGTCTAGGTCAGCCTCAGCACCATCATCTGTTACAAACACTTCACCATGCTGATATGGACTCATAGTACCTGGATCAATATTTAAATATGGGTCAAATTTTTGAATTGTTACTTGTAACCCACGATTTTTTAATAGTCGTCCTAAAGATGATGCGACAATCCCTTTACCAAGTGAAGAAACTACCCCACCTGTTACAAAAATATACTTCGTCATTTGCAAATTCCTCCTCATACCTTCAATTGCTATTTATATTTAAGAAAGTTTGAAATCTCTAAATCAGTATTTCCATAATCCTTCATTCCCAATTTAAAAATTTCAAATCTTAAATTTGAAACTTTGGCGAGATTCATGTAGTACTGATTGTTTTAAGCGGATTTGCTTAAAGTTTTCAAACTCAATATTGGAGAGTTTTTCGTATCTACTGCCTGACCTGGAAAAAACAAAAAAACGCTCCTCCTGCATGGTTGCAGGGGGAGCGTGATTTGGTTCACGGTCATTCTCCATCTCTAATGGAGCCCAAGTAAAAGATTATATGGAACACTAAAATAAGTCAAGTGCTTTAATTTTAGAACAGCACATTTTCACCTATTCAAGCAAAGATATGTAAGTTCAAAAGAAATGTATGTGTTATTGATAACACCTTGGTCTAAAACTTGCAAAGCATATTGGAAACAACATGAAAAAAGTGTAGATAAAGTCACATAGACCCTACCTACACTTAAAAGAATTTATTTTTCTAATTCTTCTTCTAAATCTTCTTCTTCATCTTCTGCTTCTTCATCTTCGTCATCAATAATGAATCCGTCTTCTTCTTCGATCAGATCGTCGTCAATATCGGCATCTACTTCATCGATGCTGTCGATTTCTTCTTCAACAAAGTCTAAATCTTCATCGTCGTCTTCTTCGTCTTCAACTTCTTCATCAACAAATTCTTCGAAGTCTTCTTCAAATACTAAATCATCTTCATCGACAATTAAATCTTCTTCATCATCAGCAGCAGCTTTTGATTTACGTTTACGAGCTTTAACAGTCGGTGCAGTTTCTTCTTCAATTGTCTCAACTTTATACCATTCACGAAGTCCCCATCCATTTTCATGGTTTAAAAGGAAGCGTCCATCGATATTCATATCTGTATAAAATTGTACAAGTCTATCCTGGATTTCAGCATCCGATAAACCATTTAAATTTTGAATTGCTTTTAAAAGTTCAGGGAATGCAATAGGTGATTTTCTCTCTTCTAAGATTGCATAGGCTAAGTCAATTAACGATTCTTCTGCTAATTGTTCTTTTGTCATTTCACGAATTTCCAACTCGTGCACGTCCTTTCTATCAGTACAATAAGTAGCACTATTTTTGTTCAAAACATTTTACACTGGAGTGTTGCACTTTTCTCTATCACTATTTTTATTGTTAAGTTTCTACATGAGAGAACTTTGCTTACCGCGCATGCCCACAAAATAAGCATTTACAGTAATTTTGCAGATAACACTGGTTACCCAATCATCTGTGAACAAAGATAATACATATCTTAAACATAATATCCATTATATACAAAGTGCTATACACTATGCTAGTTTCATTTACTCTTTTTTATTTTATATATTTCTTTTATCCCTAAATAAAATAAAAAACCCGATAATATCAATAGTGGAACAGATCCTAATTGCCTATCATACAAAAAGAAGGTGCCAATCAGACACGCCAGAATAATGATGTAATGTAAGTATTGTTTCAGCAATTAAACCCTTCCCTTCTGTCCCATCTATTATAGCTAAAAATAAAAAAATAGTACTAGTTTTCTTTCCGTAATTAGAACTATTTTTATGTAAATTCACCATTCAATAAAATTATCTCATATTTAAAGGACAGATTCCTCCTAAATGGTACCATTTTTTATTCAAAATCACGAATCGTTTTTATGAAATGTGAGCAAGCAGAAAATCGGGAGTTTGAGAGTAAACATTTACTTGTCTACACGTATTTTAAGGAAGAGCTTTAAAAAGAAAAAAACTCTCAGACTGCGCCTGCAAACGCTTATCAAACAAGGCGGGCCGCCGATTGAAGACCCGTAAAGAACTAAAGGTTCATGAGGGGACGAGGTGGCAACCAACGCTGTATGCGAGCCTTTGTCAACAGTCTGGTTTACGCTTTAGGCATATTTTATCGGCGGGTAGAGTTATTTGTGACTGTTTAGTTCGCGTTGCGTGTCCGGTTATATGTTTTGAACACATAGTTTCTGTTTTGATCACTAAGCGTGTTTTTTGAATCACTTGGCTTCCCTTTTGTTCACTAAACCTGTTTTTGGATCACTTGGCCCCATTCCATTCTTGATCACTCACTACTCTTCGCCCCCACACAACTCAGCTCCCGCTGCATACTGCGGTGCCCATACCGCAATTTCACAAAAGCGCGCTTGCTTCTGAGGTAAAGTCCAAAAGCAAGCGCGCTAACCTTAATTACATGTTTCGTCTGTATTGACCGCCAACTTCATATAGGGCTCTTGTGATTTGGCCAAGGCTGGCTACTTGGACAGTTTCCATTAGTTGTTCGAAAATATTGCCGCCAGTAAGGGCAACTTCTTTTAATTTATCCAGCGATGCTTCACAAGCTGATTGGTGGCGTGCTTGGAAGGCTTGCAGATTATGAATTTGCAGTTCTTTTTCTTCTTTTGAAGCACGTGCAATTTGCATGCTGTTGATGCTGTCGGCTGAAGGTGGATTTGGGTTTAGATATGTGTTGACACCAATTATCGGCAGTTCGCCTGAATGTTTAAGATGCTCATAATACATGGATTCTTCCTGGATTTTACCACGTTGATATTGGGTTTCCATAGCACCAAGAACGCCCCCGCGATCATTCATTCGCTCAAACTCCTCCAGGACAGCGTTTTCAACTAAATCCGTCAATTCTTCCACAATGAATGACCCTTGCAGAGGATTTTCATTTTTGGATAGGCCGTGCTCTTTGGTAATAATCATTTGAATGGCCATCGCACGTCTTACCGATTCTTCCGTTGGTGTTGTAATGGCTTCATCATACGCATTTGTATGAAGTGAATTACAATTATCCTGTAGCGCCATCAACGCTTGTAAAGTCGTCCGGATGTCATTGAAGTCTATTTCTTGTGCGTGCAGGGAACGGCCCGATGTTTGCACATGGTATTTCAGCTTTTGTGAACGTTCATTCGCATTGTATTTATCACGCATTACAATGGACCAAATTCTGCGTGCTACTCGACCGATAACTGTATACTCAGGGTCCAACCCGTTGGAGAAGAAGAATGAAAGATTTGGTGCAAAGTCATCAATTTTCATTCCTCTGCTTAAATAATACTCCACATACGTGAAGCCATTCGCCAGAGTAAAGGCAAGCTGAGAAATCGGGTTTGCCCCTGCTTCAGCGATATGGTAGCCCGAAATGGACACAGAGTAATAATTTCGTACTTTGTGATCAATAAAGTATGCCTGGATGTCCCCCATCATTCGGAGAGCAAATTCCGTTGAGAAAACACATGTATTTTGGCCTTGATCTTCTTTTAAAATATCCGCCTGTACCGTACCGCGCACAACCTGCAGTGTTTTCTCCCGTACTTCCGTAAATTCTTCTACTGTCAGCTGACGGCCTAATTCCTCTTCCCTTTTTCGAACCTGCTGATCAATTGCCGTGTTCATAAACATCGCCAGAATAATCGGTGCAGGGCCATTAATGGTCATCGAAACCGATGTGGAAGGCGCACATAAATCAAAGCCCGCATAGAGCTTTTTCATATCATCCAACGTACATACATTTACACCTGATTCCCCGACTTTTCCGTAGATATCCGGGCGGTAATCCGGGTCTTCGCCATATAAAGTAACCGAGTCGAATGCAGTGGATAAACGTTTTGCATCATCATCTTTTGATAAGTAATGGAATCGTTTATTAGTCCGTTCAGGAGTTCCTTCCCCTGCAAATTGGCGTTTCGGGTCCTCGCCTTCCCGTTTAAACGGAAAAACGCCAGCCGTATACGGGAATTCGCCTGGAACATTTTCTGCATAAACCCAGCGCAGGATTTCACCGTAATCTTTATATTTCGGAAGTACGACTTTTGGAATTTTCGTTCCCGATAAGGATGTCGTTTTTAAGATTGTTCGAATTTCTTTATCTCTAACTTTTGTGATAAATTCGTCACCCGCATAGGATTCTTTGATTCTCTCCCAATTTTCCAGAATTCGTTTTGATTCGGCAGTTAATGCACCTTTTACGCCTTCTGCAAGAGACTCAAGGGATTTGACTAACGCATCCTCCGGGGATTTTTCTGCAACTTGCTTGATTGCTCCTTCAAGCTGATAAAGCTTTCGGGCAAGTTCAACTTGCTGGGCGCTCTTTTTATGATAATCGCGAACTGTATCAGCAATTTCACGTAAATAATAACGGCGATTATTTGGAATAATCACATCTTGTTTTTGCGTTTTCACAAATAGGTCGTAGGAAGTCTTCCAATCAAAGCCAAACTTTTCATTAATTTTCTCGACAAGTGCCGCAAATAAAGAATTCGTGCCTTTATCATTGAATTGGCTGGCAATCGTGCCGTAGACTGGCATTTTCTCTAAATCCTCTGTCCATAATTCATGGGAACGTTGATATTGCTTCTGTACTTGGCGAAGCGCATCCTCGGAGCCTTTGCGTTCAAACTTATTGATAACGATTAAATCGGCATAATCAATCATGTCGATTTTTTCAAGCTGAGTTGGGGCGCCGAACTCGCTTGTCATCACATACATCGATAGATCTGTATAATTCGTGATTTCTGCATCTCCTTGCCCAATACCACTTGTTTCAACGATAATCAGATCAAAACCAGCAGCCTTGACAATATCAAGCACATCGCCAATAGAGGCCGATAGCTCCGTTCTTGAACCCCGAGTTGCTAGACTACGCATATATACGCGCTGATCAAAAATAGCATTCATGCGAATTCTGTCACCCAGCAGAGCTCCACCCGTTTTTTGCTTGGTTGGATCTACTGAAATAATGGCAACCTTTTCTTTCGGAAATTCACGCAAGAAACGGCGAATCAATTCGTCGGTCAATGAAGATTTTCCGGCTCCGCCCGTACCAGTTATCCCCAATACAGGTGTGTTTTTCGTGCGTTTTTTTGCTTCTTCAATCAGATGTACTGTTTGCCCGTCTCCACCTAGTTCGGCAGCCGTGATTAAGTTCGCCAGTATTTCAGGTCGATCTGCCGAAAGCTTATCAAGCTGTTCAATATAGTTCCCCTTTAGAGTTGAATAATCAGATTCCTCGATTTGTTTATTAATCATACCCTGCAAACCAAGCTTCATGCCGTCTTCAGGCGAGAAAATACCGGCAATGCCGTATTCGTGCAGCTCCTCGATTTCTTTCGGCAGTATAACTCCTCCACCACCGCCATAGATTTTGATATGGGGTGCACCCTTCTCTTTTAAAAGGTCGTACATATATTTAAAGTATTCCATATGTCCGCCTTGATAAGAGGAAACAGCTACAGCTTGTGCATCCTCTTGAATGGCAGCATTGACTACTTCTTCCACTGAACGGTTATGGCCAAGGTGAATCACCTCTACCCCGCTTGCCTGTAAAATACGACGCATAATATTGACTGAAACATCATGGCCGTCAAATAAACTTGAAGCCGTTACGAAACGGACATGGTGCTTTGGTTTGTAGACTCCCTTTTTTTCTGTATCGTCAGCTTGTTTTACATTTACCATACAAAATACCCCTTTCAAAAACGTGTTTTTCTAACAAATGCCAAGGTTATAAGCTGCCATCCCCCGAATTATTTCGCTTATTCCTCTCAACATTACCTGTTAAAAAACACCGCTTTTTTGCGCAACGTACCAACGTATGCTTTTAGCGGTGTCAAAATACAGAATTCAATATGGACCAGGTCCCTGCACAATCCCGGAACAATTCAGATAATTCGATATATGAACTCATTCATATATTACTCTTGGAAATGCAAAATTCCCGATAAGCACATCTTAGTTTGAGCGATGGTGTAGTCTTGGATTGAAAAGTGCTTATGTAATGCCCATTTTCGGAACGCCCAAGCCTGCCCCTGCACAACGATGTGGTTCGCAGCTAAGAAAACTTCCTTGTCTGAAACGTTTAACCTTCCCGATTGCACACATGCTTTTAATATTTTTTCAAAAAGGGCAACCATCTCTAATTCTTTTTGCAACACATAGCTTTGCGCATCCTTTGGCAAAGTTTTTGTTTCTTGATACATGATGGTAAATTCATCCACCATACTATCAATCAATAAAAAGTATTGTTGAATCGCTTCTTTAAGCTCTTCAATCGTTCCCGAGCTTGTAGAAATTTGAGAGAGTCGCTGCATCACTTGATGATAAATATTGTCGCAAACCAAATAGAGTACATCTTCTTTCGTTCGAATATATTCGTATAAAGTCCCGATGCTAAATCCGGCAGCTTTGGCTATTTCTCTTGTTGTGGCACGATGAAAGCCCTTTTCTTTAAACAGCTTCAACGCGCCATCAACGATTTGTTTCCTGCGAATTTCAATGAGACCCTCATCTTTAATAGATGATTTGACTAAGATCTTCTCATTTCTCTCCGTCATTGATTATTTAGTCAGCATACGAGAGATTACTAGGCGTTGAATCTCTTGTGTACCTTCGTAGATTTGCGTGATTTTTGCATCACGCATATAACGCTCAACAGGATATTCTTTTGTATAGCCATAGCCCCCGAAGATTTGTACTGCTTCCGTTGTAACAGACATTGCAGTATCACCTGCCATTAGTTTCGCCATTGCCGATTCTTTGCCATAAGGAAGGTTATTCGACTCAAGCCAAGCTGCATTGTAAGTTAATAATCTTGAAGCTTCGATTGTCGTTGCCATATCAGCAAGCTTAAAGGATACCCCTTGGTTCGCAACGATTGGTTTCCCGAATTGAACACGTTCTTTTGCATATACTGTTGCTGCATCTAGTGCCCCTTGCGCGATTCCTACTGCTTGAGCAGCAATGCCGTTTCTTCCGCCGTCTAATGTTTTCATGGCAATGATAAAGCCCTCTCCTTCACCACCAAGGAGATTTTCTTTTGGAACGCGGCAGTTATCAAAGATGATTTCTGTTGTTGGAGAGGAACGAATCCCCATTTTCTTTTCTTTTTTCCCAACCCCGAAGCCCGGGAAGCTGGATTCTACTATAAATGCACTCGTGCCTTTATGCTTTGAATCTGGATCTGTTACGGCAAACACTACGTAAGTGTCAGCAACGCCACCGTTTGTGATGAAAATTTTCGAACCATTAAGCACATACTCATCGCCATCAAGCTTGGCAGTTGTTTTCATGCCGCCAGCATCACTTCCAGAGCCCGGCTCCGTTAAACAGTAAGCACCGATTTTTTTCCCCTCTGCCATTGGGCGAAGGTATTTTTGTTTTTGTTCTTCGTTCCCAAACTTGTAAATTGGCCAGCCAGCTAAAGACGTGTGCGCAGAAAGCGTTACTCCAGTTGAAGCACAAACACGAGATAACTCTTCAACTGCAATCGCATAGGCTAGAAAGTCAAACCCAGCCCCGCCATACTCTTCAGGCCATGGAATCCCCGTTAACCCAAGCTCAGCCATCTTCTCCCAGATTTCGCGATCAAAGCGCTCCTCTTCGTCACGTTCTGCGGCAGTCGGTGCCACCTCATTTAATGCAAAATCGCGAATCATCTCGCGTAATTGTTGATGCTCCTCTGACAATTGAAAATTCATTTTCCCATACCCCCGTTTTTTGGATTTGTGCATTTTTGTTTATAACATGCATTCAAATGTTTTTGCTTATTACGATTCTCTGGATTTCGCTTGTGCCTTCATAGATTTCGGTAACTTTAGCGTCACGGAAATAGCGTTCTACTGGATAGTCCTCTGTATAGCCATAGCCGCCGAATACTTGGATGGCCTCCGTTGATACCTGGACGGCTGTTTTAGAGGCAAAAAGCTTTGCCATCGATGCTTCTTTGCCACATGGCAATCCGAGCGATTGAAGATTTGCCGCTCGGTAAACGAGCAATTTGGCTGCCTCCACCGCTGTTGCCATATCTGCTAATTTGAAACCTACCCCTTGGTTCACAGCAATGGGCTTACCAAACTGCATTCGCTCTGTGGCATAATTTGTTGCTGCCTCTAATGCAGCTTCAGCAATTCCCAAGCTTTGGGCTGAAATGCCGATTCGTCCGATATTTAGGTTGGCCATGGCAATTTTGAAGCCTTCGTTTTCGTTGCCGAGCAAATTCTCTGCTGGTACTTTCATATTTTCAAAGGTTAACTGCACGGTTCTTGAGCCATGTAGCCCCATCTTCTTCTCGTCTTTCCCTACCATAAACCCTGGTGTATCCTTTTCAACGATAAACGCAGAAATCCCTCTTGACCCTCGATTTGGATTAGTTGAAGCAAACACAATATAGACATCAGCTTCGCCACCATTTGTGATAAACACCTTCGCACCATTTAACACATAATGATCATCTTGCTTGATAGCTTTTGTTTTTAATGCCCCTGCATCTGATCCCGCTTCCGGCTCTGTTAAGCAAAATGCTCCTAAATACTGTCCGCTTGCTAATTGTGGGACATATTTTTTCTTTTGTTCCTCAGTACCAAAATAAAGAATTGGATTTGTACCTACCGAGGTGTGAACCGAGAGAATTACCCCAACCACTGCACTCACTTTCGATAGCTCATTGATTGCTAAGATATAAGAAGTAAAGTCCATTCCTGCCCCACCATATGCCGATGGGACAGTAATACCCATTAGACCAAGATTCCCCATTTTTTTCATGATGTCATGAGGGAATACTCCCTGCTCCATGTTGTCAATGAATGGAGCAATTTCAGTTTCTGCAAATTGACGCACCATATCACGCATCATCATTTGCTCTTCTGTAAATGCTAGATGCATAGAAATCCTCCTTAGTCTATCTTCTTAATCTTCATACACATAGAACCCACGACCAGTTTTCTTACCCAGCCATCCAGCTGCTACATATTTACGAAGCAGAGGACATGGGCGGTACTTGCTATCCCCTAACCCATCATGCAGGATTTCCATAATTGATAGACATGTATCTAAGCCAATGAAATCTGCCAGCGTCAGCGGTCCCATCGGATGATTCATGCCAAGCTTCATCACATCATCGATTGCTTCCTTCGTTGCAACCCCTTCATACAATGCATAAATCGCTTCATTGATCATTGGAAGTAAAATTCGGTTGGAGATAAAACCTGGAAAATCATTTACTTCCACTGGTGTTTTCGATAATTTATACGTCATTTCTTCTACAGCCCCGTACACTTCATCAGCTGTTGCAAGGCCTCGAATAATTTCCACAAGCTTCATGACCGGAACGGGATTCATAAAATGCATCCCAATGACTTTTTCCGCTCGCTCAGTTACTGCAGCAATTTCGGTAATTGGCAAAGATGATGTATTCGTTGCCAATATCGCATGTTTTGGTGCAATCGCATCGAGTTCTCTAAAGATTGACTGTTTAATCTCCATATTTTCCGTTGCAGCTTCAATCACAAGATCTGCATCCACTGCATCCTTCAAATCAAGTGACATAGAAATCCGACTCAGTACAGCATCTTTTTCATCTTCCGTCTTTCTTCCTTTTGCCACATCTCTTGTTAGATTTTTTGTGATTACCCCTAGCCCGCGATCGAAAAACTCCTGTTTCATATCATTCAGCTTCACGTCAAATCCAGCTTGAGCACAAACTTGTGCAATCCCCGACCCCATCTGTCCAGCACCAACAACCATAATTTTTTGAATCGCCACTACTATCTCATCCCCTGTCTTTTGTTTGAACGTGTTTGACTATGTTAAAAATTGTATTATTGTTTCGGCACTTCAATCATAATGGCATCCCCTTGGCCGCCGCCTGAACAGATTGCTGCAATTCCGATGCCGCCGCCACGGCGTTTTAGCTCATAGGCCAATGTTAAAATGATTCGCGCTCCCGAAGCTCCAATTGGATGGCCTAGAGCAACAGCACCACCATTGACATTTACTTTCTCTGATTCTATTCCTGCAATTTGGTTGCTAACGAGCGCTACAGCTGCAAATGCTTCATTGATTTCAACAAGGTCAATATCTTCTATCGATTTATTCGTCTTCTTTAACAATTCGTTAATAACAAGTCCAGGTGTCTGAGGGAAATCTTTTGGCTCTACCCCAACCTCTGCATGTCCTAATACATAGGCAAGCGGATTTTTCCCATCACGCTTTGCTTTTTCCTCACTCATTAGCACAAGTGCACAAGCTCCATCATTTACACCTGGTGCATTTCCAGCAGTGATGGTACCGTCTTTATCAAATGCAGGTCTGAGTTTTGATAACGCTTCCAATGATGTGTTTTTGCGAGGTGCTTCATCCTCCGTTATTACCGTTACTTCACCTTTTCTGCCTTTAATCTCGATTGGTGTAATCTCTTCAGCGAATTTTCCTTCTTCCATCGCTTTTAACGCGAATTGATGGCTTCTTACTGCCCATTCATCCTGCGTTTCTCTTGCAAGTTCAAATGTATTCGCCGTTTCATTCCCATAAGTTCCCATGTGTACATTGTCGGGATGGAATGCACAGGATAGGCCATCAAATACCATCCCATCTATTAATTTTGCATCCCCCATTCGAAGGCCCCAGCGGCCATTCGGTAAATAATATGGCGCATTTGACATCGATTCCATGCCACCAGCAACAATCACTTCTTCATCTCCCAAACGAATTAGCTGATCGGCTAATGTGACGCTTCTCAATCCTGATGCACATACTTTATTTATCGTTTCTGTTTTCACCGAGTAAGGAATTCCTGCTTTTGCAGCAGCTTGCCGTGAAGGAATTTGCCCCTGCCCAGCTTGAAGTACTGTCCCCATAATGACTTCATTAACTGCCTCCGGTTCAACACCCGCTCTTTGGAGTGCCGCTTTAATGGCGTTTGCACCTAGGTCGCTTGCCGCTAATGCCGAAAGTGCTCCCCCGAATTTTCCAAATGGTGTTCTTGCACCGTCTAAAATCACTGTTCTACTCAAATCTACATCCCCTTTGTTTTTCGAGTTACTAACACAGTATTTAAATTTGCATCTGAGGTGCTCATCGTCTTTGCTTCGCTCGGAACTTTGCGCTGCCTGCCACCCCTCATAAATTTTCGAACATCTTCATTGACTGAACGCTCGCTCAATTTATGTTTAATAAAAAAGGGAGTCAATTAGAACTCCCTTTTCGCACTTATCTATATTCTATAAAATATTAAACTGATAATCAATTTTAATTTTTCAGATATTTAATTTTAATTCTCTATAATGAGTAAATATCTTAGAAAAATCATCATTTTTGTCTAATGACATCAAAGTGAATTAAGCAGCTGGCGTATTTTAAACTTCCACTGCTTCTTCCTCTTCCACAACTGCTTCAAACACTTTTTCACCGAATACAGAGCGTTCTAATAGCTCTGCAATGTCATATGTCCCAACTGATTCTTCAACTTCTTTTGCTTTTGTTCCATCAGATAGCATTGTTAAGCAGTAAGGACAGCCAGAAGAAATTACCGATGCATTAGTCGCTAAAGCTTGTTCAGTACGTGCCACATTGATACGGTTTCCTACATGCTCTTCCATCCACATTAGACCGCCGCCAGCGCCGCAGCACATGGCTTTTTCGCGGTTGCGTTCCATTTCAACAAGATTCACGCCTGGTATTGCTTTTAAAATTTCACGAGGTGCATCATATACATCATTGTAGCGGCCTAAGTAGCAAGAATCGTGGAATACGATTGTTTCCTCTACACGATGATGCAGCGTTAGCTTGCCTTGGTTCACCAAGTCATAAAGCAGCTCCGTATGGTGGTATACTTCCCCTTCCCAGCCAAAATCCTTATATTCGTTTTTAAAGATATTGTAGGCATGAGGGTCAATCGTCACGATTTTCGTTACTTCATTTTTCACGAACTCATCTATGTTTGCAGCAGCAAGCTCTTGGAATAAAAACTCATTTCCTAATCGGCGAGGTGTATCCCCGGAGTTTTTCTCTTTATTTCCTAAAATCGCAAATTTCACACCCGCTTCATTCATTAAACGAGCAAAGGAAAGCGCAATTTTTTGCGAACGGCTATCAAATGACCCCATCGAGCCAACCCAGAATAGATACTCAAATCCATCGCCGGATTTTTTCGCTTCCTTCACCGTTGGGATATTAATAGATGGGTCAAGCTCACGCCAGTTTTCTTTTTCTTTACGGTTCAGACCCCAAGGATTTCCTTGACGTTCAATATTATTCATGGCGCGTTGTGCGTCAGAATTTACTTTACCTTCAGTCATTGTTAAGTAACGGCGCAAGTCAATAATTTTATCGACATGCTCGTTCATAACTGGACATTGGTCTTCACAGTTACGGCAAGTTGTACATGCCCAAATTTCTTCTTCCGTGATGACATCCCCGATTAATGAAGGGCTATAAATATCTTCAATCACGGCCCCCTCAGCACCAGCTGCCATTGCTAGCTGATTTCCTTGTGTATTATTAAATGCAAAGGCCGGCACCCATGGCTTTTGCTTCGTTGTAACCGCCCCTGTAAATGTCAAGTGATCTCGCAGCTTTACGATTAAATCCATCGGAGAGAGCATTTTCCCTGTTCCTGTTGCTGGACACATATTCGTACAGCGACCACACTCTACACATGCATATAAATCGAGCATTTGCTTTTGTGTGAAGTCTGTAATTTTGCCGACCCCAAGCGCTGGCATATCCGCCTCATCCTCTGCTTCTTCTAAAGCAGCAAAATCGATTGGACGAAGTGTGCCGATGCGATCTTGACGGTTGACTACTGCATTGATAGTACCCGTAATTAAGTGGAAGTGCTTACCTTGTGGAATGTAAACAAGGAATGCCAGCAATGCCAGTAAATGCGCCCACCACATTACAAAGAATACTACAGCCGCTGCTGTTGGCGGCATCCATTGGAAAACCCAGGCAATACTCGATGCAACTGGTTCAGAGCCAGTGAATGCATGTCCATGCCAGATGAGGGCCATACCGTTTCCAATAAGTGTCGCAAACATTAAAACGCCTAAAAACAGATATACTAAACCGTTCTTAAAGCCGCGTTTAAGTCGCACAAGCTTTTCCATATAACGACGATAAAACGCAACGCCAACAGCGATTAAGATGATCAAGACAATAATTTCCTGGAAGAAAGTAAATACAGGATATAATCCACCAAGCGGTAAATGTGAATCTGGTGCTAGTCCCTTCCAAATTAAATCGATTGCCCCCAATTGGACTAATAAAAATCCGTAGAAAAAGGCAACATGGACTAAGCCCATTTTTTTATCTTTTAACAGCTTGGATTGTCCAAAAACTTTTTCTGCCAAGTCGCCGATGCGTTCTTTTAGTTTTAACTCAAACTCTTCTTTTTTTCCCAGTTGAATAAATTCATAGCGTGTTTTTACTAAATAGAAGAATAACCCTAATGAGTATAAGACAACCGCAGCGAATAATACCCAATTTGCAATAAGCAATCCATTCATTTTTTCTCCCCCTCTTGCCTTTTTTCCCCTTTGTCTGAAAATTAATTTTCCGAGTATTCTTAAAATAATGTATACTATTAGTAGATTCAAGAACCCTCATTTTTATGTCTCTATTGTAAAATATGAATGGTCATTCAGTCAATGCATTGTTCAAATATTTCTAATAATTAATTGATAGTTTGTTAAATATACTTTTTTTCGCTACTAAGTGCACTCTGTTTAATAAATAATCAGTCTATGAAATGGGATGTACTGTTCTTTTTTGATTAAATGAATTGTCTATTTTTTCCGTAGTTTAAAGGAAATTCAATAAGGAGTGTGAAAATGACCGGCTGGTTCGAGGTACAAACGTTGATTTGGCTTTTTCCAATTCTGTTTATATTTCATGATTTTGAAGAAATCATCTTTGTTGAAAAGTGGATTCAAACAAATTCTCCTCTGCTCCATAAAAGATTGCCGAAAAAAATGGCAGCTGGAATTGTGAAACAACTTTCCATGACAACAGCCCAGTTTTCTGTAGCCGTACTTATCATATTTTTATTTGTTAGCAGTTCAACTTTAATGGCGAATCAATATTTACATGAAAAACCTTTTGGAAATATCGCGTTTTTTGTAATAGTAACATTAACCTTTTTCCTTCATGCTTTTATGCATATAGGCCAATCTCTTTTTTTGCGAATGTATACTCCTGGTGTTTTTACATCAATCGTATTGCTTATCCCATACAACCTGCTATTGTTTGTGACATTATTACGAAATGAAATTATCACTTGGAAATTAATTTTCATATGCGTTCCCTTTATTCTGTTATTGATACCAGTTTTGTTTGTTGCCCATTCAATCGGGAAAAAAGTTATTGGATGATAAAAAAACAATCCTGCTTAACGAGGATTGTTTTCTCAATGTTTATTTAAATACGTCCCCACTGCGGATATACTCGATATCTTTAACATTTGTACGGAAGTTTACTACGCGTGCTGCTGCAAAGAAGTAGTCCGATAAGCGGTTGAGATATTTTTGGACGATTGCCGGCACATCTTCAACTTCGTTCATTAATGTAACAACTCGTCGTTCTGCTCTACGGGTTACCGTTCTGGCAATGTGGAGAGTTGCTGCCGCCGGAGTTCCACCAGGTAATATGAAGCGCTTTAAAGGAGGCGCTTCCTCAGAAAGAGCATCAATCCGTTTTTCCAATGCTTCAATCGATGCTTCCTGCAATGTAATTTTGCGCTCCTTCATAACATTCGCTAAATCGCCGCCACAATCGAATAATTCATGCTGAATCGTTTCAAGATCTTCGAGTAAATCTTTGAAAACTGAAGGGTCTAATTCCGTAACAGCCTTGCCAATATATGAATTCAGCTCATCGATTGTGCCATACGCCTCCACTCGCAAATCATCCTTGCTGACACGTCCACCCATTAAACTCGTTTTGCCTTTATCCCCTGTTTTTGTGTAAAGTTTCATTTCACTTATCCCCTTTTCGATAATTTTGAATTGCTTCCACCGTCGCTTCAAAAACACCTTTTCCAATTACTTGGCCGACTTCTGTAATCGGACCCCCGTATTGCATCAACATGCCATTTTGCGTTGCAGCGATTAGTAAACTATCTGTTGGTGTACCCGTAGCGATAGTATTGGAGATGGCATCATACACTTCTTCGTGCTGCAACGCCTTCGATTTTGCCTCAGTTGCCGTCATCATCGCTTGCACAAAGGCTTCATCGGATAGTTTCCCATTAATAATAATCCATGTATTAATCGTACCAACGTGAAAATAATTGTTTCTTTTATAGCTTTGCGAAACATCGACCGCATTTCCCACACCAGCAGTGACAACCACAAACACTTCACCAAAAGGCACCTTATAATTCTTGATAACAGCCTTTTTCGTATCAACAGCCGTCATCATCCCAACTGTATTTGTCGGGGAAAACCCTTCCTTTACAAGGTACTCGAAATACTCTTCCTTCACATTATGGATTTCATAATCTGGTTTTACGGTTCGATTGATGAAATTTGCATACCATCCCATCCCTGCATTATGAACAGCAGACGATAAAACTTTTAAAGGAAAATCTGATTTCAATTCAACATACTCACCTTTTATTTCGAAATGGTTGGATGTTATTACCTTCTCTTCCATTTCCTCTTGTAAATCAGGTAAAATCGTCATTTGCGGTTTCGGCTGTTCAGGATGCGCTTGGATTGAAATCCGTGTTTCGTAAACGTTCTTAATTTGTTCCTCCAGTATTACTTCATGCGGGGCACCGTATGCTTTCACCTTTCCTTTTTCCATGAGAAGAATCTCATCGCAGTAGAGTGCCGCCAAGTTGATATCATGGAAAACGGAAACAACCGTTAACTGATTTTCGGTTACTTCTTTCCGTATCATATCTAAAATTTGTTTCTGGTGTGCAATGTCAAGATGATTTGTCGGTTCATCCAGCAACAGCAAGCTAGAGGCTTGTGCAAGCGCTTGTGCGATAAAGACCCTTTGCTGTTCCCCGCCAGATAAATACTCTAAATAATGATGTTCATATTTTTCAACATCGGTAAGCTGCATCGCCTTTTTTACCGCTCTTTCATCTTCTGCTCCCCAACTTGAGAAGAAGCCTGATTGATGAGGATA
Source organism: Lysinibacillus fusiformis (assembly GCA_030027265.1). GTDB lineage: Bacteria > Bacillota > Bacilli > Bacillales_A > Planococcaceae > Ureibacillus > Ureibacillus fusiformis_A. The sequence continues at coordinate 100,561 of JASENG010000002.1, forward strand.
TCGACCAATCGAAACGGCATCATGAACCGTGCTGGAAAATGCCGTTGCATGCAGCTGAGGAAGGATGGTCATTTTCTTGGCCAACTCGCGGGCTGAATATTTATTGATATTCATGCCCTCTATGCTAATCGTTCCAAAGGTAGGACTCATGATGCCGCTGATGACTTTCAACAATGTTGATTTCCCGCATCCATTCGGCCCTAGTATACCTACCATCTTCCCTTTTTCCGCACGAAATGAAATATCGGAAAGAATTGGCGTCGACCCATATCCACCTGATATATTTTGAACCTCAAGCATGTACTCACCCCCTGCTTCTTCGCTGTTTAAAGAAGATATATGAAAATACTGGCGCACCGATAAAGGCTGTGATGACACCAATCGGCAATTCCGATGGTGCAATAATTGTTCGGGAAACCAAATCACAAACGATTAAAAGACTTGCACCATTTAAGAAAGCCAATGTCAATAAATGCCGATGATCTGTTCCCCACAGCATTCGCGTCATATGAGGAACAACTAATCCAACAAATCCGATGGTACCCGACACCGCAACTGCTGCGCCTGTTAGCATCGAACCCCCAGCTAAGATGGCATATTTTCTGCGTTTTACGTTGACTCCTAGAGATTGTGCTCGTTCATCTCCATACATCATGGCATTTAATTCCCGGCGATTGAGCCACAGGAGGATGACCCCGATGACAACAAAAGGCGCGATCATTTGAACATATGGCCATCCGCGCATCGAGACGCTCCCAAGAAGCCAGCTTGTAATTTCACGCAGCTGCTGCCCTGTAAGTGCAATCATTAAGGATATACAGGACCCTAAAAATGAACTGAATATGACCCCTGTTAAAATCAGTGTTTCCATTTTCATCGAACGGTCGATTAATCGCGCAAAACTTAGCACAAGGATCATCGTAATGAATGCCCCGACCATTCCGAAAAGCGGTAGAGTGTAGGAGCCTATTACAGGAATAGATAGACCGAAAAATATCGTTGCGACAGCACCGACAGAAGCCCCTGAAGAAATCCCAAGTGTATAGGGATCCGCTAAAGGATTTTTAAGCAAGCCCTGAAATGCAGCCCCCGCAATGGCAAGAGAAGCCCCTACTAAACCTGCTAAAACTACCCGAGGCATTCGAATGCTCCATAAAATACTGTAAGCACTGGGATTCGTTTCACTATCCCATAATGTGGAGAAAGGGACATCCGCCGAACCAATGGAAACCCCCAGCCAAATACTGATCAATAAAATGGCAATAGATGAACTATAGGCAAATATCATTTTTTTTTTCATTTTCACAACACTACCTCAAGACTATTCTTTACATTATTATATTTTTTAGCACATATTGAATTTGTTATGTATTTCATGCTGTCACCAGTGTTTTCTATTTATTGCACTGTTATTATGCACACGCGAATTGAGATTTGCAGACTTATTGTGGGCTATCTGCACTCAATTACGGATATTCGCAAGGATTCTCGGCCCACCGCACATACTATTACCTTCAAAAAAATAAACAGCCTCCCTAACCAAAAAGGGAGACTGTCAGTAATCGAAATTAAAGTTACGATAGTAGCTCCCCTTATCCTCGTAAGGTTTGAATCCGTCATCATAAAGGCAGGTCTCCTGGCTTATGTTCATCGTGCTCCCTTCCTTCCCATTACAAAGTTTTGTAACAGTGGCCTATAGGGGCACTCCCATTTACAGTTGCGGGACAGCGTTGGACTTTCACCAACTTCCCTTTTACTCTTTTTGCAGAAATTGCAAAAAGACCTTTACTTGTTATGAAATTGTTTGTTTCTATTATACTTTATTTATGGAAAAGAATGTATCATACTTTCAAACGAAAGCTGGGCGATAATAACGATTTCATCAATAAAATATTGCAATTACCTAAGATTGCTTATTTTGATGCAGCACCAGTTCGGCCAATTTTTTTATTGTTATATCATCCATCGGCGGATTGTGGAGACCTGCACGCACATCACGGTAATAGCGTTGAAGTGGATTAGTGCGTTGTAAACTTTTTGCCCCAACAATTCGCATCGCCTTATCTACGACCGTAATCGCAGCGTTTGTTACTGCGTGTTTTGCGACATTGACTGCATTTACGATCACAAGGCTTTCTATTTCCGTTAATGTGTGCCCATTTCGCTCTTTATTTTTTAACTCCACATAGCTTTGGGCAGCACCATACAAAGAGAAACGTGCTTGAGCCAGCTCCAGTTCGATTTCGCCAAGCAATGCCTGAACATTTGGTAATGACGCGATTGTTCCTTGAATACTGTTCGGTGAATGTGTGTTCGCAAATTGGATAGCATAATCCCTAGCAGCTTGGGCAATCCCTAAATAGGTTGCCGGGATCATTAATAGCCATCCATTCAACTTGAAGCCTGTCGTATAGTTGGGCACTTCAACTAAATCAGATGCGTCCAACCTCACTTCATTTAATACTAAATCATGGCTGCCCGTTCCGCGCATAGCTATAACATCCCAAGTTTCTTCGATTGCAACACCAGGTGTATCTTTATGTATTAAAAAGAACCCAATTTTTTCTTCGTCTTCTATCCAAGCTGAAGTTAGGAAGTAATCAAGCTCCAGGGATCCTGTTGTATAGCTTTTCCGACCGTTAATGACCCAGTTTTCGCCATTGCGTTTTGCTATTGTTCCAGGACGCCCTCCGCGAATTGGGCTTCCCGTTGCCGCTTCACTTACAGCCCGATTGATGATGGCCCCTTTTTCTACCTCTTTTGCAAAAGCAGTGAGCTTCGCAGGTTCCCAATATCGATTTTCATATAATTCACCAACCGTTAAGACCGTCCAGCCGATTGAAAGCGCCGTGCTTCCATCATAGCTGCCAAGAGTTTCTTGCAGCAAGATTGCGTCATATACTGTAAAACCATCTCCGCCAAGGTCTTTGGGTAACGTGATTTTCGTATAACCAATATCACGGAGCTTTTGAATATGTGCATGAGGAAATGCAGATTGCTCATCAATTTGTTGGGCATTTTTTTTGAATTCTTCTTCAAGTAATGCCAGCTTTTCTAACCAATTTCTTTGCTTTTCTGTCTTAATAAATAAACTTTTCAAATCCTCCAACTCCTCACTCAATCTAATACCGTTCCACATTCTTATAAAATCATTGTACTTTTTGCACCATCCACCGTCAAATCCTTAGTATATTAATAGGATTAAATTGTTCAAGAATTGTGAAAGGACCTGGTCCATAGACAATTCTGAATTGTTTACGGCCCAGGTCCACATTTACATTATTTCGTTGTAGTATTGGAGTGTTTTCATGGGCTCGCCGATTTTGCGAAGGCGCCAGCTGTCCTCAAGGTAAATATCCGCAAGTTTTTCGTATTTGTCCCCGTATTGCTCTGCCCATTCAACAGCAATGACACTTTCGTAAAGAAGGGCCATTTTTTTCGCGATTTCCTTTGCTTCATAGGTTTGAGCGGCATCCTCTAAAGCTACAAATATCTGTAATTGTTTTTCGAGTTCATTTATTTGGTTGACGACTACTTCTTTTAAGGTGGAACCTTGAATTGCTTGCAATCGTTTGTTCATTTCATCTACGAATAGTTTGTGGGCATCATATTTTTTAAATAGACGAATTACCTCCAGCGCCAAAATATTCGCGGTTCCTTCCCAAACGGTTAAAACTTGGGCATCCCGCAATAATCTAGGCGTGACAAAGTCTTCGATATAGCCATTTCCTCCATGAAGTTCAATCGCTTCACTTGCAAATTTCACTGCCTGTTCAGCAGTTTCCTTCTTGATAATGGCGATATATAACCGATTCAAAATCCTCTCTCTTTCAGTTCCCTTGCCATTAGTGACACGATCGTATTGTTGAATCAAGTCAAATGTAGCTGCTACTTCCACATGGAGTTTTGCTGCAAATTTAGCCAAGGAATCCTGGATCATTGGGTAATTCGTTAAAACCTGCCCAAATGCCTCACGATTTGAGACATAATGCTTCGCTTCCAAAAATGCACGTCTCATAATTCCAATTGAAGCAACCGCATTACAAATTCTTGATAGATTTAAAGCTTCCAGCATATAGTAGATTCCCTTAGTTGGATTACCAACTACATAGGCAAGCGCTCCATCAAATTCCACTTCTCCGGATGGAACTGCCCGAACGCCTAATTTATCTTTCAGCCTGCGAATACGAAGCCCATTCACCGAACCATCTTCCTTTTTCCACGGAACTGCAAAGAGCGTTAATCCCTTAGATCCTGAAGGGGCATCCTGCATACGGGCCAATACCATTGCGACACCACACATTCCAGCGTTGGAAGCAAAGTATTTTTCGCCATATATGCGATAGTTTTCTCCGTCAAATTTAGCTTCGACCACATTTGCTCCAACGTCAGAACCTCCTTGGCGCTCGGTCAAAAAAGTAGCTCCTTCAAATAATTCAACATCCCCAGTCGAACATACATGAGGAAGGAATCGTGCTTTTAGTTCCTCACTGGCATAATGATCCAGTAAATACGCAGTTGCCATCGTCAAAGTAATAGGACAATAAAATCCTGGTTCTGCATGGGAAAGCAGATACCCTTGGGCAAAACTATAAACATAGTTTCCCTTCCTCCCCAATTGCGGGATTTCCTTGTGAACATAGCCGACAATCCCCGTATTATAGGATTGCTGAACTGTTTTTTTATAGCCGTCATTGACCCAGATTTCCGAAGTTTCCTCACCATATTTATTGTATCGTTTTAGGCGGGGCTCCCCTTCTCGGTCTGTATGCTTCGCACGTTCGTCAATTTCTCCAGCCGTCAGCCCGCCAAAATCCTGCAATTCCCGTTTGGCATACTCTAACAGTTGTGGGTCCAGCATTTGCTCTAGAATTTTATTAAGCGTCTCATCATTTTCAAAAAAGTTCGTTTCTCTTTCGTTCGTAGCTTGTAGAACTTTCATTTAATTCACCACCTGCTGCTTCAATTGTTGTTTTAATATTTTCCCTGAAGCATTTCTTGGTAACGCTTCCACTTGTTCATAAAGCCTAGGCACTTTATATTTTGCAAGATAGTCAGTTAAATAGTTTTTAAGCTCTTGTTCATCAATCGGTGTTTTGGCAGCAAATACCGCTTTGACTGTTTCGCCCCACTCTTCATGCGGAACACCAATCACCGCTGCTTCAAAGATGCCTTCAAATTGAAGCAAGCGATCCTCTATTTCTTTCGGATATATATTTACCCCGCCAGAAATAATGACATCCTTCTTGCGGTCAACAATCCAAATAAACCCGTCCTCATCAAATCGAGCCAAGTCGCCTGTTCTGACCCATCCATTGATAAAGGCTGATTTTGTAGCTTCTTCATCTCGATAATAGCCCACCATATTTCCTTCGCCATATAAAACCACTTCGCCGATTTCACCTGGTGCACTATCTTCTCCATCCTCGTTGATAATGCGAAGCTCTGTTCCAAAGGGAGCTCGTTTCCCAACACTGCCTGCCTTTTCCATATGTTCATCATTAAATAATAAAGCTCCACTTGGACCGGCTTCTGTTAATCCGTAAACGCACATTAAATTATCCGTTTTAAACGCTTGTTGAATCAAGCGAATCTCTTTTTCTGATAGGGGTGCCCCCCCATAGACCCACCATTTCATCGAGGATAAGTCAGCCGTTTGAAGTCTTTCTTGGGTTGCCGTTACTAAGTAAGCAACTGGTGCACCAAAGAAATGAGTTGTTTTTTCATTTTCAACTGAATCAATCAATAAATCCGCCGTGAAAGTAGGCGTTAAGACAAGGGTTGCCCCTACTAAAATCCCTGACATTAAAAATAAATGCAATGGGGCCGAATGAGTTAATGGCATCATCAAAAGAATGCGACTCTCTGGTTTTACCTCCATTTCAATCGCAATCATTTGGGAAACTGCCAATATATTTCGATAGCTAAATAGAACCCCTTTTGGTTTTCCCGTTGTTCCTGAGGTATAAAGGATTGTTGAGAGATCATCTTCAGTTAATTGGCAGTCAATCGGTCTGCTTTCACTTTCTATTAGGAGCTGGGTGTAGCTGAGCCATCCTTCTGCCTGCTTGCCGGTTTTAATTTTTAGCGGGATAGATGTAAGGTTTTCAACGGCTGGAAAAATAGCTTCGTGTACGAGGATTGCTTTTGCTTCTGAATGGTCGGCAACATATTCAACCTCTGAGAGCGTGAATTTTGCATTGACCGGTACAACAATCCCGCCAATTCGCTGCACAGCAAAATAGCTGACGATAAATTCCAATACATTGGGCATAAATAAAATCACTTTATCTTCTTGCTTTATTCCATGAGCTAATAATGCATTACTCAAACGTGTTGCTTGGTCATCCAACTCTTTGTAGGAAATTCTTCTTCCATGACAGATTACAGCTTCATGATTTGAATATTTTCGGGCATTTCTCGCTAACAAATTGGAACTATTCATCAACTATCTCTCCCTTTAAATTCATTAATTTTGCATGAAATTTTGCGTGCAGTTCCTGTAATTCCATTTTCATTTGAACAAGTTCTTCGATTTTCGAGTCGATTTCTTTCATCTTTTGCTCGCCATATTCAACTGTCCGTTCAAGTTGTTGCATCCCCGTTCTGTCGAGATCAAAAGTGAGCACCATCTCCTTTATTTCCTCCAGCGAGAATCCAAATTTCTTCCCGCGAAAGATAAGTTTCAGCTTGGCAAGCTCCTTCTTCGAAAAGGTTCGTTGATTTGCATTCGAACGACTTGGACGAAGCAGCCCAATTTCTTCATAGTATCTCAGTGTCCTCGTTGAGACATTGAACTCCTTGGCAACTTCCTGAATCGTTTTCATACGCTCACCCTTTCTTTTCCAACAGTATAGCATTGACGTTAACGTAAACTTCAATAGAATTTATGCATTTGATAGAATTTTATATTCATAAAGTAGAAATGTCGGGTGTGGGTGTGGGTGTTAATAGCGGTTAACGCTTAATTTGCTACTCCTCACTTATGAAGCACTTTCCGGAACAAAACTGCTATCCATAAGTGCATCAAGTATGGATTTAGCTCTCCAAATCATTTCCTCCCTCGAAAACTGTTTAAAAAAACAAATAAACGAAAAATAACCCCTCGATAAACGCCTGATTGGGTCACTTCTTGCTTGAAAATTTTATTAATTTATATGGCTCCAACAGAACTATTAAACAAAAAAGAGAGCAGTTATCAGCTCTCTTTGCCGTGATTAAATATAGGGTCTTTATGGGCGAATAAATTGCTGCGTCCAGTAATTCCCTTGTGAGGAATACCCTACCCCGATATGAGTATAATTTGAGTTTAAGATATTCTTTCGATGCCCCTCGGAATTCATCCATGCGTTTACAACTTCCTTTGCAGTCCGTTGCCCCTTCGCAATATTTTCACCGGCAGCCCTATAGGTAATACCCAGGGATGTCATTAATTCAAAAGGCGTTCCATATGTCGGACTATCATGGCTAAAATAATTATTTTTAGCCATGTCATCGGACTTTACCTGCGCGGAATTCATTAAAGGCTTGGATATTTCCAATGGCTGCAGTCCGTATTTGCTTCTTTCAACATTTGTGAATTCAACCACTTGCTGGACAAAGCTCGGCTCCACAACGGGTGTCCCATCATATGATTCAGCTCTTACGACAAAGGAAGCCATTTGGCCACGCGTAACCGGCTTATTTGGAGAAAATGTAGAAGCACTTGTACCTGTTGTTACTCCAGCGTTATATATAGCCTGGATATAATGGCGGAATCCAGATGTTGAACCAATATCCTTAAAAGGATAGGTGATGGAAGATGGCAGCTGAATATTGAATGCCTCCACAAGGATGATGGCCATTTGGGCTCTCGATAATGAATTTGACGGTTTAAAGCTCTTGTCATCATATCCCTTTATGATTCCACGGGCATAAAGAGCGTTAATCTCCTTGAAATAAGGAGAACTTGAGTCCACATCACTAAACACTTGCTTTGTATAAGCTGCAGTATCTATTTTAAGAGCTTTTGTTAAAATTACCGCTGCTTGTTCTCTTGTTAATGCCTGATTCGGTTTGAATGTGCCATCCGGAAAACCGTTGAGTACCCCCCGATTATATAAGTTTTTAATCGCATTGTAATGTGGGCTTGTCGTTTCTAAATCCGTAAAGTTAATCGATCTGGCATCAGCTACAGGAGCTGATATCACTGCTGTAGCAGCAAGGGCAGCAAGGTAAGCCGTATACTTTTTATCCATAAAGCTCATCTCCTTGTTCAGAATTTGAAAATCTTATCAAACAATTTTCCAACCTACTCGTATCAACAAATGGGTAGAAATCTGGTTATCTACTTATAACCAGATTTACACTTAGATAAACGATAAAATATATAAAAGAAAAAGAGATTCACTTAAGCTGCCTGAATACTATAAACACCTATTACTGGTTCGGAAAAAGTGAACTAATGTTCATTAATTGAAGCTATATGAAAAAATTTTAAGCAAAAAAACAGCCTCCCATTTTGCAGGAGGCTGACTATCATTATATGGAATTACATTTTCTCAGGTGCAGCTACGCCAATTAAACGAAGAGCGTTTGCTAATGTAACGCGCACTGCGTTGATTAAAGCTAGACGTGCTTCTGTTAGTTCTTTGTTGTCTGGGTTCAGCACTTTCTCCGCGTTGTAGAAGCTGTGGAATGCAGCTGCTAAATCTTGAATATAGTTGGCAACGCGGTGAGGTGTACGGTGTTTTGCCGCCTCCGCTACTATTTGAGGGAATGCGCCAACTTTTTTCAGTACATCCTCTTCTTTTTCTGCTGTTAACAGATTTAAATTGTCTAATGAAGCCTTGAACCCTTGCTCATCTGCCGAACGAATAATTGAGCAAATACGAGCATGCGCATATTGTGCATAGTAAACTGGGTTTTCATTTGACTGAGATACTGCTAAGTCTAAGTCGAAGTCCATATGTGAATCACAAGCAGTTTTTACGAAGTAGTAACGCACTGCATCCAAGCCTACTTCCTCAACTAAATCACGCATTGTTACAGCATTGCCTGTACGTTTACTCATTTTGTATTTCTCGCCGTTTTTATAAAGCTGAACCATTTGGATGACTTCAACCTCTAATTTTTCACGGTTGTATCCAAGCGCTTGAATCGCTGCTTTCATACGTGGTATGTACCCGTGGTGGTCAGCACCCCAGATATTGATCAACTTTTCAAAACCGCGCTGAATTTTATCTTCATGGTAAGCGATATCTGGTGTTAAATAAGTGAATGAACCGTCTGATTTAATTAATACTCGGTCTTTATCATCGCCAAATGTCGTTGAACGGAACCAAGTTGCCCCCTCTTCTTCAAATACATGGCCATTTTCTTTTAATTTATTTAATGCCACTTCGATTTTGCCGTTTTTGTATAAAGAAGTTTCTGAATACCAAACGTCAAAGTTTACACGGAAGTTTGCAAGGTCATTTTTTAATTTATCCAACTCTAGCTTTAAGCCGTGTTCACGGAAGAATTCGAAACGCTCTTCGTCAGACTTTTCAAGGATTGCCCCACCAAATTCATCTGCTAATTTACCAGCAATTGTTATGATATCTTGTCCATGGTAGCCGTCTTCCGGCATTGCCGCATCCATTCCTAACGCCTGTTTGTAACGAGCTTCTAAAGAATGGGCAAGGTTGTTGATTTGATTCCCTGCATCGTTAATGTAGTATTCGCGTGACACATCAAAGCCAGCAAAGTCCAATACGTTACATAAAGAGTCACCGAATGCAGCGCCACGAGCATGTCCTAGGTGAAGGTCACCTGTTGGGTTTGCTGATACGAACTCGACTTGTACTTTTTCACCATTGCCTGCTGAAGAACGACCATAGTTTTCAGCTTGTTCTTTTACGGCCTTTACCACATCAGCAAGGAATGCTTTACGCACGGTAATGTTAATAAAACCAGGGCCTGCAATTTCTAATTTTTCAATTTCAGTTCCTTCTGTTTCAAGGTTTTCTAAAATGCTTTCAGCAATGGCACGTGGTGGTTTTTTCGCTAATTTTGTTAGCTGCATCGCTAAGTTTGTAGCAAAGTCCCCGTTTGCTTTATCCTTTGGTGTTTCCAAATGGATGTTAAATTGTGTACCTGCTTCTACTAAACCTGATTTTTCAACCGCTGCTTGCAAGGCATCTTTAATGCCCTGTTGCAATTGTTCTACTGCGTTCATATTTGTCCCTCCGAATAGTGAATTTCCAATGTATATTTTCCAACAGATTGACCGCTAATGACGAGATCATACTGGACGTTGAATTTTCCGCTCACGATATTGTCTTCTATAAAATCATAGGATAAATACCTGGTTTTCGTACTGATTGGCATCGATCCAAATTGAGTATCATATTCTCCAATTTCCTCTTGTACCGTGTTGAACGGCAGGCGCATTTTCACGCCGCCACCACGTAATATAAAAGCTTCTTCATTACCCAATTTCACGGTTGTGCGGACTTCTTTTTCTTCAAGCTGTTCTACATAGCGCAGATAAGTCTTCCCTGATTTTTTCACGAGTGACCCATCTAACCACATTTCGTAGGTTTCTTGTTCTCCATCTATCGGCAAAATTGTGGAATTCAATTTGATTTTTACTTTTGTTTCTTCCATACTCATCGCTGAGTCAGCTCCTTGGCTACCATTACTATATATAACCTTAATATTATAGGATAAATTGGTGAATTTTATCAAGGTAGAACTGAATATGGACAAAAAACCATAGCTATTATTTACATAAGTACGGAAAAAATGTTTGTTCACGGGCTATCATGGCACTTCGTTGTTTTGCCTTCTCCGATTTGTCACAATACAAACTCTTTCATGACACTTCGCCACCTTCCCCTTCGATTTGTTTATTCCTGAGACTTGCCACTAAAAAAGGTATGGACTCATGTTAAAATGTCCATACCTTATACTTTATTGAATTGTTTATAACATAGTCGTTCTAATCATGGTAGGTGAAATTACTTCACCCAGCCAAGAATCATTTCTCTTAGCAGTTTCGATGCTGTGTTTGTGCCTGTCGCAAGCTTTCGGCACAGAACATACAGTTTTCCTTGCCGGATTTCTTTTTACTTCACCCAATTAAGGATAATTTCGCGTAATAGTTTCAACAATTTGTGCCTGTCGCAAGCTTTCGGCACAGAACATACAGTTTTCCTTGCCGGATTTCTTTTTACTTCACCCAGCCAAGAATCATTTCCCTTAGCAGTTTCGATGCTGTGTTCACTGTCATTTCAGAGTGGTCGTAGATTGGGGCTACTTCTACTAGGTCGAAGCCTACTACGTTTACACCGCTGTGAGCGATTGCGTGGATAGAAGCCAGCAATTCTTTTGAAGTGATTCCACCGCAGTCCACTGTGCCCGTTCCTGGTGCATGAGCAGGATCTAGAACATCGATATCGATTGTTACATATACATTGCGGCCAGCTAATGATGGCAACACTTCTTTTAACGGCTCTAACACTTCAAATGGCGAGATGTGCATGCCATTTTCTTTTGCCCATTCAAATTCCTCTTTTAAGCCTGAACGGATTCCAAATGAATAGACATTGTTCGGACCGATTTGATCGGCAATTTTACGGATCGGCGTTGCGTGAGAATATGGTTCCCCTTCGTAATCTGTACGTAAATCTGTATGTGCATCGAAATGAATAACAGCTAAATCATTGTATTTTTCATAAACTGCTTCCATTACAGGCAGAGAAACTAAATGCTCTCCTCCCATACCGATAGGAACTTTGCCATCTGCTACAACTTTTCGAACAAACTCTTTGATTTCTTTTAATGACTTTTCCGGGTTACCAAATGGCAGTGGAATGTCCCCGGCATCAAAGAATTTCACATCATCCAATTCACGATCTAAGTATAAGCTATACTCCTCTAACCCAATTGAAACCTCGCGAATACGAGCCGGGCCGAAACGGGAACCTGGACGGTAGCTTACTGTCCAGTCCATCGGCATTCCATAAAGAACTGCTTGGGATTCCTCGTAATTAGGATGACTTTTAATAAATACATTTCCTGAATAAGTTTCATCAAATCTCATTATATTTCACCTTCAAATATTTATTTTTAAACTAAAAACGATTACCTTGTTAAAACCCTGCTTGGAAGCAATTCTTTAACCAAAAGCAACCAATCTGTGTTTCACTGTATCATATTTTGTCAATTCTTTGCGCAACTCAAACTAAACTGGAACAAATTTTATCGCACCCCAAAAACCTCTTTACTATTTATCAGCACAATGAAAGAAATTCTTCCTTTTAAATGCATGAAAAATGCAACTACTAGGTCTTTTGGAACTTTTTTCGACTTTATTCGTATATGATAGTATGAATGGATTTTCAAACGACTATCCAACAATCTTGGTTCCAATCACTGTAAAAAGGAAATTTTTGCTTCTTAACCAAACTTTACAGCTACTTGAAAAAATTATAGATAATTTTAGACAAGTTGCAACAGTTTTTTTATGTATAAATTCGATTAAAGCGAACAATTCGAGTCTATACTACGGGTAGTATAAAAAATGAATGGGGTGAAATGCGGATGAAAAGAGAAATTTATAGACGACAAAAAAAGCGAAAAAAATGGCTGAAGTATACAGCTTTTACTGCCATTGCTGCAATATTTGCTGTTGTAGTAGGTCTCATTGCTTTGCGTGTATATGCTCAAATTGCTGGTGCTCCTCCATTAACTGTACCAAAAGCATCCGTGTTTTTAGATAGTAATGGAAATCGAATAGGAGATTATTTTTCAGCCGAAAGACGTTATTGGGTGGAGCTGGATGAAATCTCGCCTTATTTAATAGATGCAACCGTTGCCGTTGAGGATAAAGATTACTATGAACATAATGGCTTTGACTATTCACGTATCGCTAGTGCACTTTTAAAAGATTTAAAAACTCAAAGTATGGCAGAGGGCGCGAGTACCATCAGCATGCAATTAGCTCGTAATCTGTATTTAACGCTGGATAAAACATGGACAAGGAAAATCCAAGAAGCCTTATACGCGTATCGATTGGAACTATTTTATGATAAGGAAGAAATTTTAGAGGGCTATTTAAATACCGTTAACTATGGACACGGCATGTACGGAATCGAAGCCGCAAGTCGCTATTATTTCGGCAAATCGGCAAATGAGTTAACCTTAGCCGAATCTGCTTTATTGGCCGGCATTCCGAAAGGGCCGAGTATTTATTCACCTATTAACGATTATGATAAAGCAATGAATCGTCAAGCAGTCATTTTAGAGTTAATGGACAAGCAGAAATACATTTCAGCCGAGGAAAAAAATCGTGCCAATCAAGAAGATATTGTCTTAAAAAATGAACAATGGATAGCTGCAAAATCTAATGCTCCCTACTTCCTGGATGTCGCATGGCAAGAGGCTACCAAAATCTTGGAAAAAGAAAATTTAAATATTCGCGAAGGCGGCTGGTCGATTAAAACGACTCTCAATCAAGCACATCAACAAGCTGCCGATGAGGCGATCAACAAAAATATGCCGGACAGTGACTTGCAGGTTGGTTTTGTCAGTATGGATGTAGATACGGGACAGGTTACAGCTCTAGTTGGTGGACGCGATTATGAAGATAGTTCATTTAATCGTGTGACACAGGGTGTACGTCAACCGGGCTCTTCCATCAAGCCATTCTTGTATGCAGCCGCTTTAGAAAATGGATTCTCGCCCTTAACATTCCAGGATGTCGGTGAAACGATTTTCACCTATGATAATGGACGAGCAACCTACAAGCCTCAAAATGTAAATGGACAATTTGCAGATGGGCAAATGTCACTGGCCCAAGCGATTGCTATTTCGGATAATATTTATGCCGTTAAAACATTAGAAAAAATAGGCTATGAACCTTATCGCGATGTATTGGATCGTTTCAATCTCAATTATTCCGAGGCAAACAACCCATCTATTGCTCTGGGAACAACCGAGAATTCTCTATTTGATTTAACGAGTGCCTACAATACGATCGCTAATAGCGGGAAAGAAACAAAGCCAACAACCATCCTTGAAATTAAAAATGCGGATGGCGAAGTCGTTTACGAATATAAAAAGCCTAAGAGCGAACAAGTTATCTCTAAAGAAAATGCCTTTTTATTAACGGATATGATGACAGGTATTTTTGACCCTGTATTCAGTGATTATTCACCTGCTACCGGCGTTTCTTTACGGCCACGCATGACACACACATATGCTGCCAAATCAGGGACAACCGTAAGCGATCAATGGTTATTAGGCTTTACACCAAGTGTTACTGCAGGTGTTTGGAATGGATACGACCAAGGTAAGACCCTTTCTGTACAGCAAGATATGGCCGCTTCGAAACAAGTGTGGATCGATTTTATGGAAGCAATCAATAAAGGAAAGAAAAATGAATCCTTCAAACCGCCAAAAGGTGTTGAAAGCGTTCTGATTGATATCGAAACAGGAAAATTGGCAACAGAAGCCTGCCCTAAACAGAGAATGGTGTATGTAAAAAAAGAGGATATTCCAACAGAGAAATGTTCTTCGGTCGAATTCTTTGATAAAGATTCATGGAATGACTTCTTGGATTTGTTCCCATTTGAAGCATTTAAAGGATTCTTTAACTAATATCAATACAAAAAAGCTCATTCTTGTTCGAAAATTATTTTCGCTTCCAAGAATGAGCTTTTATCTATTTAGCAATAATTGGTATATTAGTATAAAAAATTTGATTCTCTACCCAAGCAGAAGTCGATTTTTTTGGCAAACGAAAGTATGAGATTCATGGGGCATCTGGCTTGGGAAGTTTCAAATGCCGCATAAGTCTCAAACATTTCGTTAAGCCAAGTGTCCTAGCTTACTATTTAAGCTATTTTCAGTGTACTTTTTTTCAAACGTACTTTCAACAATGGATTAAATCCAATATTAAATTGTCACATTTTGTACAAATTTGCGATATTTATTTCACGATAAACTATTGACTAAAAATTATTCCCGAAACACATTGGTAGTTTAGGAAATAATTTTTATTCTTTATTTACCGTTAAATCATTTCGAAGCTGTTCATCACTTCTTTCCCACATTTCTATATTGTGAGATTTTAAAAAATCTGCCAGCACTTCTTTCGAGACATCATCCATATGATCAACGATAATTTTACGCTTCATGGATTTGTCCATTTTGTTGACGTGGTCAGCCAAAATTTTGTATCCGCGGCGCTTTTCTTTGTTGACTACCATTTCACAGGCAGTTACCCCTGCAAAATATGGCCCTTCTTCCTTAAAATCAATCGTTACCCATACAAGCCAATATGGTTTTCCGCCTTCAGAATCCTCGCGATTTGTTGTGAATTTAACGCGGCGCTCAACTTCACTTTTCGCATGCATCGCCCCGATATCGATAAATGCTGTTCTTTCTTGTATATCAACGAAAACCGGCGATACATTTTCAAGCGATAAGGAACCGATCCCAAAGCCTTTGTGGCCATCTGTAGGGTCATTTTTTAGAATGGTAAAACCCATCTTTTGTTTTGGTTTTTCTTCATTTGCCATATTGTAAATCCCTCCATCTAAGCCTATTATAAAGAATATACACTAATTTTATCCACTTGGGAGGACGTAAAATGCCAATCGTAACAGTAAAAATGTTAGAAGGTCGTACAGACGAACAGAAAAAAGCTTTAGTTGAAAAGGTAACTGCTGCAGTTGTAGAAACAGTTAACGCACCACCAGAAGCTGTAACCATCGTTATTGAAGAAATGGCTAAAAACCATTATGCAAACGCCGGCGTACGTGCTTCCGATAAATAAAATTGTCCAAAGATCTAAACATTTTGTTCACGGATGTGAGCATCGTGTTTAGATTCTTTTTTTATGTCTTCAAATTGCTTTTTCTACTTCAAGCTTCCTATATTCCAATCTCTTTTGGGTAGTACACTTTATAATCAGTTTTGATCTTTGTAGCAATTGTTGCAACAATGTGGGATTGGTCGGAAAGCTCCCTGATCTCCCCTGTCGGCATTTCCAGATAAATCGGGCTTTTCGATGAGATGCCGGGACGATACATATCATAAGGCAAATCAGACGTAGAATCGGGTTTAATATAATATTCCGGATCCAAACCAATCGATTTCACTTGCTCGATCAGCCAAGCATAACGCTCCGGCTCCTCCTCCGGATTGAGATCGATATGCTCGAATAAATCTCGGTTGACGAAACGTCTGCATAAATCACTAAGAATTTCATCATTCTCCTCCATCCAGAATTGGAAATAGGTCAGCATAATACTTTCATCCAAATCTAAATATTGTTTTAATGAATTATTATTTTCGAAAAATGGTTTAAAATGGACAGGTTCAAATTTAAATGAATACCCTTCCTCACTTAAACGCTTTGCCCGTTTTAATATATTATTCAAGATACTTTCCGCACTGCGCGATACAGGATGGAAATAGATCTGCAAATACATTTGATAGCGGGACATAATATAATCTTCTACTGCATGCATCCCACTTGATTTAATGACAATAATATCCTTGCGCGGGCGCATAACGCGTAAAATACGCTCCATATCAAAGTGGCCGTAGCTAACACCTGTATAGTAAGCGTCACGCTGGAGATAATCCATGCGATCTGCATCAATTTGACTTGAAATTAAGCTGACCACCTGCTGATTTGTGTAATTTTTATCGATTACCTGTGCGATTCTTTCAGGGAAATCCTTTGATACTCTTGATAGTACCTCGTGAATCTCCGTATCTCCTAATAGCACCATTCTTGTATATTCTTCATGATTTGTGCCAAACACATTTTCAAAGGCATGTGAGAAAGGGCCATGCCCAACATCATGCAATAGTGCGGCACATAAAGCTAACAGCCGTTCGTTTTGATCCCATTCAGGTCGACCCTGGAATATATCGTCCACTATGCGTCGAACAATTTCATAGACACCTAGCGAATGATTAAATCGACTATGCTCCGCCCCATGAAACACCAGAAAAGTAGTTCCTAATTGTCGAATTCTCCGTAATCTCTGGAACTCTTTCGTAGCGATTAAATCCCAAATCACTTGATCTCGCACATGCACATAGCCATGTACCGGATCCTTAAACACTTTCTCTTCAACTAACTTAGCACTCGCATAATCTTCCACAAGTCCGCACCTCGCTCTCTGGTTCCTTACCTCTTATTATATGGGAGTTTTCACCGAATTACATCAAACTCCTTCTAAAATACTAGTAAAATAAAGAAAGTTTATTTATAAACTACTTTTATGGGTAAAATTTTGATAATGAAACGGTCTATGAAACAAATCTTTTACATAAAAGTTCTATCGATACTCGTTTCATTCTCCTTAATTAAACTGTTCAAACATTTTGAGCCTCCCAAACGTCGAGTAGATTGCATAAAAGGTGAACAATCTACCCAAAACCTCCACTTATTCATAACATACAAAAAAGCTATCCCCGACTTTAGAAGATAGCTTTTAACAGGTTATTTACTTTTTTAGTTTTGCTATTACTTTTTCCAATAACTCTTCTTCGGTTAATGCATTTACTGGTCGACCATTTACGAAGGTAAATGTTTTTTTGCGTCCTGGACCACAGTATGAATGACAGCCAATTTCAATCGTTGCTTCTGGATCTAATTCTTTTAATTTAGGAATTAACGTTTTTAAATTAACGGCCTGACATTCATCGCAAACTTTAAATTCGTTTGCCATTTTGCCAACAACCCTTTCTATTGATAATGTCGTTAAATTTATTTCAACTGCTATTGTCATATACTTTTTAATCTAACAGATATTTTAGCCTATGCAAACCGTCCTCTTCAAGTAAAAATAAAATTTATCGGTCAAAGGTCTGATACGAATTTAATTTCTATAAAAATCTTTTTTTCCTTCCCCCACTTGAAAGAATAAAAAAAGACGAATTTAATATAAAGATTGAAAATATTTGAATAAAATTGGAACTTCTTGGACATTCTAAGTTTGAGCAAACAAAACTATGAATTTTACAGGAGGTTAAAAAAATGGTCAAAGTAAGACAAGATGCTTGGTTAAAAGAAAACGATGAATTATTAGCTGAAGCAGTCATTCGTCACGTCAAAGAAGGAAGTACTCAGTTAAATGCCTTTGAGGAAGCAGGTGATGCGTTAAATCGAACAGCTGCTGCTTGCGGTTTTAGATGGAATGCTGTTGTACGCCGTTTATATGAAAAGGAATTGGCTGAAGCCAAAAAAGAAAGAAAAGAAAGAATGAGAGTACTAGGCATGAATGGTAGACGCCGCCCTCAAGGTGTTTATTTACTCCCTAACTCTACTTCTCAAACAACAGAAGAAACGAAATCACTTTCCTTATCAGCTCTTAATCTAGATATTGTGATTGCCTATTTACTTCGTTTACAACATCAGGGCGGCAATGATATGGAAGCAACAAAATGGCGTCACATTGCCAATACATCTACAGAAAAAATCAAAGAATTGGAACTTCAGCTAAAACGACTAGAACAAGAGAATAAAGAAATTCGCGAAGATTACGAGCAATTTGTTCAAATTATGAATCGTGCGCGTAGATTAGTAACACTAGATGAGGAAGACAACCGCGTAGCTCCAGTATTTAAAATGGAGAAAAACGGGAATCTTGTAGCAAACTATTCAACTGGTGCTAGCGAAAAAGAAAACGTGGATGTGCCGCATTAAAGCGCATTCACGTTTTTCCCCATTATTTCCTATTTAGCATTTTTTCATTACGTTCCAGCACGCGCTGTAAATAGAAAGTATAAATTTCTAATTCTTCTTCAGTTAATGGTTGAACCATAGTTTGATTACTTAATTGGTTTAACACAGCTTGCAATCTAAAAACAGTATCTTGAACGGTAAGCGGTTTATTCAATAATTCACTTAGACTTGCCATTACTTCCGGCTGAATTTTAGGAAAGACAAATTTCGTTTCTTCTTCTTTTAAGCTTATGTTATAAAAATCTTTCACTAGTTTCGCTCGTTCACTGCCGCTGTCTTCAATACATAAATAGATTTGAACAGCAATTCCTTGTCTTAGGCGCCGCTGCGAAATACCTGCAAACTTCCTGCCGCCAATACTTAAATCATATGTTCCAGGGCAATAGGAACCGACAATTTCATAAGCTTCTATTTTATCAGCTGCTTCAGGAAATAACAGCTTAATAAGATCTACCATTACATCGTAGCCTTCATTTATATTAATGGCACCTTGCTGTTCTGATAAAACAATCGATATATTTAAAACACCGCTATCTAAAACCACTGCCAATCCGCCAGAATTCCGAACAATTGCTTGATAGTCTTTTGAATTTAATAGTTGAATTCCTTCTTGAACAAATGGTAATCGGTGATCCTGAATGCCCAGCACCACTGTATGGTCATGAACCCACGTTCGAACAGTTGGGCTTGTTTGTAATTGCCCGACCAATTGGCAAAGTGTATCATCCATTGCAAAGGATTCAAGTGGAGACCGTGATTTCATCGTAATGGACTGGTCGATAAATCGCCATGTCTCTTGTTGTAATAAAGGATGCATTGTTGTTACTCCTTCTTTTTCCTAATCAATATGTATATAGACTTAGCATACATGAAATTCCTTTATTCCATCAAATTTGTTAGGTCAATTTCGTTATTTTTTCCCTCATTAAATGCATTGGAAGCTGAATCAAGTCATTTATAAATGGAATACTTATACGGGATTGAAATTACCACACTCTTGTCAAATTAGTGAATTCCGACAAATTGTGCCCTTTCTTACAAGGAATTATTTTGATTTTATGCTAAGATACTTGTGAATGATTATCAATTAAGGAGTGTTATCAAATGAATGAAGCAGCAATTACATTAGATGGCTGGTATTGTTTACATGATTTCAGAGCGATTGACTGGACATCTTGGAAATTAGTTTCTCAAGAAGAACGTACAAATGCAGTCAATGAGTTCGTACAATATTTAGAAAAACTAAACGAAGCACATGTTGCAAAAACGGGTTCTCATGCCTTTTATTCAATCATTGGGCAAAAAGCTGATTTTATGCTAATGATCCTTCGTGAAACGCCGGAAGAACTACAAGAATTAGAAGCTGAATTCAATAAATTAGCGATTGCTGATTTCACTGTTCCTACTTATTCTTATGTTTCTGTTGTTGAGCTTTCTAACTATTTAGCACAAGGTTCAAACGAAGATCCTTACCAAAATCCACATGTTCGTGCCAGATTATATCCTGAATTACCTCGCACAAAATACGTTTGCTTCTATCCAATGGACAAACGTCGTGAAGGCAACGATAACTGGTACATGCTTGATATGGAACAACGTCGCGAGTTAATGCGTTCACACGGATTAATCGGCCGCAGCTATGCTGGTAAAGTGAAACAAATCATTACGGGTTCAGTTGGATTGGACGATCATGAGTGGGGCGTAACTTTATTCTCTGAAGATATGCTTCAATTCAAAAAAATCGTCTACGAAATGCGTTTCGACGAAGTTTCCGCTCGCTACGGCGAATTCGGTGAGTTCCTAGTAGGAAACTTATTGGACGAAGATAAATTGACGACTTTCTTAACAGTTAAGTAATAAAGAAAAGCGGAAGGTGCTCATTCAGCTCCGACAACAACTGGAAGAATCGACAAAAGGACGCTTTTTGTCCTTGCAGGCGATTCTGAAGTTGTCGAGGAGCTAGCACCTGCAGCTAGACAATAAAAAGCGGAAGGTGCTCGCGAAAGCCTGAAGCTAGATAAAGAAAAACGAGACGTAATCGAAATACTCGATTCCTACGCCTCGTTTTTTTCTTGTTCTTCTTTCGTTTTCAAAATGATGATGATTGTATTTATAAAAAATCCGATGACTACCATTATTATAAATAAATACCAATGCAACGGCTGCTCGTAAAAACTAGCGATAATAAATGAAATAATCGCACTGATGATAATGGAAAACCAAATACCCATTTGCACAGGATCAACCCCTACTATTTACTTTTGACGATGAACGACTCTCCTTTTCCTCTGAAATGCACCTGAAAATGGCGAACGAACCTCCACTCTAGTTTTATTTTATTAATTATTCGATATTTTTATACAAAACTTATGAACTCTTTACTATTTCGTACATACATTAAAAACATGGGCGATTTTTTATTATTTTTTATTCTTAAATGGGTGCAAATGCATAAAGTGTTATGAGGAGGTATGCCATATAGCTGTTTTAGCAGCCAATGATGCTCAAGTATCCTTAACGGCACGGTACATTCGCACAGAAGCTGAAGGAGATGGAGAATTAGGCATGTTGTTGATAGGCAATGTCGGTGTTAATGGTGAATTAGCAAGTTGCCTGGATATCCTAAACAATCAATGCGAAAACAAATGGTATATCAACATCCAGGCGCTTTAAAGACACACAAAAAGGCTTTTTCTATCAACTTGCACCACCTATAGGATTCCCTTTAGCTCCACGGTCATAATTTTGGAATTCTTATTGAACCTGGAGAAAAATCTTTATGATTTTTCTTGCTGCTAGGACTGTCCTACTTAGTAGTTCCATCAATGAAAATACAGGACGTTTTTTTCTTCTCGCCTTGGACAATAAGACTGTCCGACTGTTGCAGTTTTTTGAAATTGAAATTCATAAAATGATGAAAGGGTGTTTTTTTTGACATATTACAATTGGGGTCAAACGAATCAAACAGGTCAACAACAGTATCCAACAACTACTGGTCAATTTCCGACTGGACAATTTCCTGCTGGCCAATATGGATTTACACAATTTCCTGCTGGGCAAGTTACTACGCCTCCAGCACAAAGCACTGTAAGTCCTGTAAGAGTTGGTACAACTGCTGCTGCTCCATTTCGTGAAGAATCATACATCGAAAATATTTTAAGATTAAACCGTGGAAAAGTGGGTACTTTTTACTTCACAATCCCTTCAGGTAATGTAGGAGAGACAGAAGGAGGCACAACACGAGTTGTTCGCGGGGCAATCGTTGAAGCTGGCCGAGATCATGCAATTATTTCTGAAGCCGATACTGGCCATTCTTACTTGTTCCCTATGATTTACTTTGACTTTGCAGAGTTTACGGAACCGATCAATTACCTGCCTGGTTCCCCATTGCCGCTAAGATAACTACTTAATAAGGCATATAAAATGCGTAGACAAAGTCGATTATTGGACCTTGCCTACGCCTATCGAGGGTGGGACAAAACCCGAAAACAGCATTTTCCTACTTGAGGAAAATGCTGTTTTCTTGATGTAACTAAAATTGATTTCCATTGCGGGGACGCTTTCCGGGGGCACGGCTCGAGCCTGTAGTCTCTCACTCGTGCTGTTCCCCCAGGAGTCGCCCCTCCACTCCAATCAATGTATAATGTATCAATTTCTTAATATACCTTCTTCGACCATTTATAGAATTTTTCACTTCTGTCCCAGCCTCATTTTTTATGGATAGGAAAATACTTTCTCATCCACATAAGTGCACCTATGGCTAACAGCTAAAAGACCAAGTGTTTAGCCAAGTTTTCTAATGCCTTGTTTTAAGTATTTGATTGTAGCTAAGCCAAGCGTTTTTGCTGCGATCAACATTGCTCGTTCATCAAAGTTAAATTGGGCGTGGTGATGAGGAAAAGCTTTCTTCCAGGCTGGATCTTTCGCACCTGTAATGAAAAATGTCCCTGGTACCTTTTCTAAATAATAAGCAAAATCCTCCCCTACCATTAAAGGCGAACATTCCGTGACATTGTGCACTTCTTCAATCTGGCACGCAACATCCGCAAGAAATTGTGTTTCCTTTTTATGATTAACAACCGGAGGATATCCTCTTGTAAAGGCATATTCATAGGTCGCATGGAAGCCATCACAAACCGATTTTAAAAGCAGCTCGATTTCATGCTCAATCTGCGTACGGACCTGTTCATCAAAGGTACGAACAGTTCCTTTCAACTCCGCTTTATCTGCAATTACATTGAAAGGATTAATCGCTTCAAAATGCCCAATCGAAACAACTGCTGATTTTAAAGGATCAATTCTTCTTGAGACAACGGTCTGAAGCTGCGTGATAAATTGGGACGCCACGACAATCGAGTCAATAGAATGATGCGGCTCTGCACCGTGCCCACCTTTTCCTTGGATCGTAATTTCTAAACGATCCGCAGCTGCCATAATGGCTCCGTTGCGAACCTGGATATCTCCCAGAGGCGCTGGTGCCCATAAATGTGTGCCAAAGATGACATCCACCCCATCCAAGCATCCGTCTTCAATCATAGGCTTTGCCCCTCCTGGAGCAATTTCTTCCGCAAATTGATGAATAAATACGATGTTTCCTTCAAGTTGGTCCTTCATGGCAACAAATGCCTTAGCCAGAACTAAAAGGGTTGCCGTATGGCCATCATGCCCGCAAGCATGCATCACACCATCGTTTTTTGATTTATAAGGAATATCATTTTGCTCTTGAATGGCAAGTGCATCAAAGTCAGCACGCAACGCTACCGTTTTCCCAGGCTTTCCACCTATCAATGTGGCAACTACTCCACGTCCTCCGACACCTTCTCGAACATTGAGACCAAGTTTACGATGATAATTTGCTATATATTTTGGTGTATGAACTTCATGAAATGATAGTTCAGGATTTTCATGCAGATGGCGCCTGATGGAAACCATTTCTTCATAATGATTTTCCAATACAGTAAATAATTGCTCCATAATAGCTCCCCTTTCATGTACTGACAATATATGTTGGTTTCACAAATTTACTCTTGTTATGAATAACTTTATCATGTTTCGGAATGTTAAGTATGAAAATTCTAAAAATTAATGCTGAATTGCTAAAATTTATGTTGTGGATTTGATGATAAAAAAAGAATTACACGGTTTACGATCTGTGCAATTCTTATTTTCAACTCTATTAATTTTTATGTTTTAATGTGGAAACCAACAGAAGAATCCATCCTGCCAAGAATAGTACCCCGCCAATTGGAGTAATGGCTCCTAAAATCTTAATCCCTGAAATAGCTAGAATATAAAGACTTCCAGAGAAGAATATGATTCCTAAATTCATGCAGACTGCGGCAACTTTCAACTGTTTGATGGAACCAAATAGTTTGGGGCTCATTATAATTCCGATAGCAAGAAGCGCAATGGCGTGGAACATTTGGTACTGTACCGCCGTTTCCCAAATCCCTTTCCCGTAATCATCTAATACGGCATCCAGCGCATGTGCGCCAAATGCACCTAATGCAACGACTACAAATCCGTGTATTGCACCTGAAATGATTGAACCTTTCATTTTTAAACCTCTTCTCTATGTATGTGTTGATAATTTTTTGTTGATGTTGGGCAATCCGTATGGAGACTATTAAACTGCTCCCGCTTTACCCTCGAGCCCTAAAAGTCAAAAATCGAATCCCCATTCGCATCCTGTTCTTTTAACTTTTCACCATTTACGGAGCTAGTATTTTGAATCATGTTATGCGATTGGGCCATGATTGGGCTTACTTGAAAACTATGAGTTGGTTGAACAGTCATATTTAGTGCGCTTGTAGATGCGTTTTTCACTCCACTAGATAAGCCCACATTGCAAAGTGCACGAATCGCGCTTAGTTGTTCCCGAATATGCTGTTCATCCGGACTATTCTTTGTACTCGCCACAAGCTGTTCAATTTCGATTAACAGTGCTTGATAAGAAATCATATTCTAACGATCCCCCAGTGTTTGTTTAGGTACAAACTGCATACAATCCATACCTGATGATTGTTTGACAACTACAGAAGGCAGCTGCTTTGTTTTAAACTTATAAGCTGTGCATGAACGAGGGTTTCTCTGATCCCATGTCACACGGAAATACTGGCATTTAAAACAATTTACCTGCATTACGGCTTCCCTACTTTCTATTTCAATTTAACAGATTTCAAATACTGTGAAAAGTTTTGTGGTCTCAAAGCTTTTACTCAAAACACCAATCGATTGGTTCTTGTTCCCATTCTATTAATTTGCCATTAATTTTCGAGAAAGGGTTGCTGCCGAAAAAGCCTCGATGGGCGCTTAATGGACTTGGATGGGGTGCCTGTAGGATATAATGATGCTTGCCACTTTTTTCAATAATCACACGTTTTGTTTGTGCAGGTTTTCCCCATAAAACAAAGATAATAGGCTCTTTTCGCTCAGCCAGTCTTGTAATCACTGCATCAGTAAACTGTTCCCACCCCTGTCCTTTATGTGAATTCGCTTCACCTTGCCGAACAGTCAACACTGTATTCAATAGGAAGACACCCTGTCTGGCCCATTTCATCAAATAGCCGTCCTTTGGAGAAGGGCAACCCATATCACTCTCCAGCTCCTTAAAAATATTTCGCAAGCTGGGCGGATGAGGAACACCTGGTTTAACAGAAAAACTCATACCATGTGCTTGACCGGGTCCGTGATAGGGATCTTGCCCAAGAATGACAACTTTCACATCTTTATAAGCCACTGAGTAAAATGCACTCATGACTTCTTCTTTAGGTGGATAAACTGTTGATAGGCTATATTGTTCTGCTATAAATTGTTTTAGCTTTATATAATAGGGTTTTTCAAATTCAGAGGAAAGTATATCTTCCCAATCGTTATCGAATATTTTTTTCATTAAAAATACACCTCCCATTAAAACTACTTTATCTAGTTACCCGTTTCAATAGGAGATTCTTTTCAAAATCCGCCAAATTTGTGAAAAAGTCAGGATAGCCAGCTAACAAAAATACCCCTATTGTTTTCATTTCGATTGTATTGATTTTCTCTGGCATTATATTTTTTGCAAAAACTGGCTATTTTTATAAAGTCAGAATTATACTATACTTTAGGACATTAATTTCATTACGCAGATGAAGGAGAAACGATTATGGCATTGAAAAAAACATTAACAATCGCAGGTTCTGATGCTTCTGGCGGAGCAGGTTTAGAAGCAGATTTAAAAGCATTCGAAGAACATGATACTTACGGCATGGCGGCAGTTACAGTGATCGCGACAATGGATCCTGATAACAACTGGAACCATGGCGTTTTCACATTACCAATCGATGTTTTGCAAGCACAATTAAAAACGGCATTCTCTACTGGGATCGATGCTTTAAAAACAGGAATGCTATCAACTGAAGAAGTTATCCAAACTACTGGTGAAGCAATTGCTGCATCTGGTGTTGAAAAAGTTGTCATCGACCCTGTTATGGTATGTAAAGGTGAAGATGAAGTGCTAAATCCAGGTACTGTGGATGCAATGATTCAATATCTATTGCCTAACGCTCTTGTTACAACCCCTAACCTTTTCGAGGCAGGACAACTTGCCGGAACAGGTACACCAAAAACAATCGAACAGATGAAAACAGCAGCTGAGAAAATTAAAGAACTTGGTGCCAAAAACGTAATCATCAAAGGTGGTCGTGCACTAGATACCGAAAAAGCGGCCGATTTATTCTACGATGGCGAAAAATTCTATTTACTAGAAACACCAAAAGTTGAAACAACATATAACCACGGTGCTGGCTGTACATTTGCCGCAAGTGTAACAGCAAACCTTGCGAACGGATTATCCGTGAAAGATGCAGTCTTCGAAGCAAAAGAATTCGTAGCAGCAGGCATTCAGCACGGATGGAAATTAAACCAATTCGTTGGACCGGTATACCACGGCGCAAAACCTCGCCTTGGCGCTCCAGAAGTAACTATTAGAGAAGTTTAAATTTTTTATGGACCAGGTCTTTGGACAATTCGAAATTGTCCAGGGACCTGGTTCTTTTAGATCCAAGCATTTTCTTTTCATAAAGTTGTCAACTTTACTATAATAATTAGTAATGTAATGTGAAAGGAGAATTAAGATGAAGGAAGTACAAATTAATGAGCTCCAAGAATTGCTTAATTCTTTTGCCAACAAGGATGTTTATATCCATCTTGAAACAACAAATGGAGCATATGCCTCACATTTTGACGAAAGAGTTTTTAATGCAGGGGCGTTCATTCGAAATGTGAAAATTCGATATGAACTAGCAAAAATTATCGATGATACCCCTCACCGGGTGGGGTTGAAAATGGATCACGGCTGGGTTTACGCACAAGGAATTACCCATTATGAATTAGATGAAAAAGGCCGTTTACTGATGGCTGGATTAGACTTTACAGGGAAACTTGCTGTTGCACTAGAAATTAGTGAAACACCATTTTCTTATTAAGGAGTGGATTTTACATGACATTACAACCACAACGTCAAATTTTAGTAGTCTTTCCTCATCCAGACGATGAAGCGTTCTCATCTGCCGGAACAATAAGACTCTACCGCAACATGGGAGTTCCCGTTACATATGCATGCTTAACATTAGGTGAAATGGGACGTAATCTAGGCAATCCTCCTTTTGCTACTCGTGAATCTTTGCCTGAAATTCGTCGCGAAGAGTTAAAGGCTGCTTGTGAAGTCATGGGAATTGAAGATTTACGAATGATGGGATTACGAGATAAAACCGTAGAATTCGAAGACGATGAAAAAATGGTAAAGCTTGTAAAAGATCTAATTGATGAGCTGAACCCTTCATTAATCATCACTTTCCTTCCTGGCTATGCAGTACATCCAGATCATGAGGCTACAGCACGAGCAGTATTTGAAACGGTTCGCCGTATGCCAAAAGGCGATCGCCCAACAATTTACGCGGTTGGCTTTGCGAACAACACAATCGCTGATAACGGTGAACACAATCTTCAAATCGATGTGAGCAGTGTGAAGCTTGATAAGGTAAAAGCTTTGCAGGCTCATGCTTCCCAAACCGCTTGGATGATTGAAGAAAACGCGAAACGCACGGATGATGGTCAGCCAATGAGCGATAGCTGGCTGCATTACGAACGTTTCTATGTGATTAATTTGGAAGATTAATGGTCATATTAAGGAGTAGGTAAACATTACCTGCTCCTTTTACATACATTTTAACGCATAATTATTCTATACATAAATAACACTAACAGCAATAATAATAGTTTACTATCCCCTTTTATTTCCTCTTTATTCATTTTTTATCCATTCGTTAATTTTAGAATTATCTAACTTTTTATAAACATATTTACACATGCATATAAAATTTATATAGTGTATAAATATACAAAACATCAACCTACAAAGAGGGACAAACATATGACAAAAAAATACACTACATATACATGGTTTCTTTTTATCTTTCTTTCGTTAATTGGCATTTTCTTATTCATCACTCCAATTGACGCCGGAGATGGTCTAAAAGTACCCATTGCGATTTTAGCAAATTGGCTTTCTGCAAATGTTTCAGGCTTTATTCATTGGTTTGCTTATATGGTCTTTATCATCGCTGCAATCGGCGCATTACTTATCAAATTCGTTCCAGAGTCCGAAAACAGAACTTTATTTGATTCCTTATTCCGTGTAAATTGGTTCTGGACAACTATGCGTGTATTAGCTGTAATCTTTGCAACTATGTATTTATTCCAAGTTGGACCTGAAAGCTTTACAAGCGACAACACCGCTGGATTGTTAATCACTCCAGACGGCGGTTTGGTAACTATGATGTTCTCACTTTTCTTGTTTGCCGGTTTGCTATTGCCTTTACTAACAGACTTCGGTTTACTGGAATTCTTCGGTTCCATGATGGTTAAAATTATGCGGCCATTATTTAAAATTCCAGGTCGTTCAGCTATCGACTGTTTAGCTTCTTTTGTTGGCGACGGAACGATCGGTGTTCTATTAACAGCTAGACAATATGAAGAAGGCAATTACAATGCCCGTGAAGCTGCTACAATTGCAACAACATTCTCTGTCGTTTCGATTACTTTCTGTTTCGTTGTACTTGATACAATCGGCTTAAACGACTATTTCCTGCAATTTTATGGTTCGGTTATTTTAGTTTCGATTATTCTAGCTTTCATCATGCCTCGTATATTCCCATTACGCGGCAAACCTGATACTAATATCGATGGTTCTACACCTAGCGAACGCAGCGAGGATGTTCCTGAAGGCTTTAACTCTTTTTCTTTTGGATTAAACAACGCTTTATCGAAAGCGGATAGCAATAAAAACCTTGGAAAAGTAGTCGGTTCTGGTTTCAAAAACGTACTGGAAATGTGGTTTGCAATTACACCTGTCATCATGGCGTTCGGTACGATTGCTTTAGTTCTTGCTGAGTACACTAGCTTCTTTAAAATTCTAGGGATGCCATTCGAGCCAATCCTGGCTGTATTGCAAATTCCTTTTGCTGACGAAGCTGCGCAAACAATGATTGTTGGTTTCGCAGATATGCTATTGCCTTCCATTTTAGGTTCCGGCATCGATTCCGAGTTAACTCGATTCTTTATCGCTACAGTTTCTGTAACGCAACTCATTTACATGTCAGAAGTAGGTGGCCTGATCTTAGGGACAAAGCTGCCTATCAAAATTTGGGATCTGTTCTTGATTTTCTTAATTCGTACACTCATCTCAATTCCAATCGTTGCACTTCTTGCACATTTACTATTTTAATAAGATTGGACTGGGACCAGCAGTTGATGCTGGTCCCTTTTTGTATGGGTTCGTTTTGCTTTACGATGGATTGGGCGAGTGGGTACTGGTTATGAAAAGCGGTTCTTTTTAAATGGTCGGATTCTTCCTAAGGTCAATGAATTACTGTTCGAGGCATATTTTTTTGAATTTAAAAATAATTCGTAAAAAATTCTGATTTTTATGATAAAATGAGTCAATGGTCGATTTAAAACGGAGGTAACAAAACGATGGAAGTTGTAAATTCAAATAGTATAGCAGTGGAAAATGTGCTGATCGCGCATCAACATTTAAAAGATGTTGTGTTCCATACCCCACTTCAAAAAAATGAGTACTTATCAGAAAAGTATAATGCCAATATTTATATCAAACGTGAAGATTTACAGCACGTGCGCTCTTTCAAGCTGCGTGGTGCGTACTATAAGATTAAAAAAATAGAAGAAGAAGCCCGCAAAAGCGGCGTGGTTTGTGCAAGTGCCGGGAACCATGCGCAAGGCGTGGCATTTGCCTGTGCACACTTAAACATCAAAGGTGCCATTTTCATGCCTTTAACAACACCAAAACAAAAAGTTGACCAAGTTCGCATGTTCGGCCGCAATCATATCGAAATCATTCTGGAGGGTGATACATTCGATGATTCCGCTACTGCTGCAAAGGAATATTGTGATGAACATAATATGATTTTCATTCATCCTTTCGATGATTTGGACATTATTGCCGGACAAGGTACCGTAGCTGTGGAAGTTTTAAACGATATCGAAGAGCCCTTAGATTACATTTTTGGCGGAATTGGCGGCGGCGGTTTAATGGCCGGTATTTCATCCTATATTAAAAACATTTCGCCTGACACTAAAGTCATCGGCGTCGAGCCAGCAGGTGCCGCCAGCATGAAAGCTGCTTTTGATAACGGCGGGCCAATATCTCTCAATAAAATCGATAAATTCTGTGATGGAACTGCTGTGCAATGTGTAGGATCGAAAACCTATGAGATTTGCAGCAAATATTTAGACGATATCGTACTCGTTCCGGAAGGCAAAGTAAGTACAACCATTTTAGATTTGTACAATAAACACGCGATTGTGGCAGAACCATCTGGTGCGCTTCCTGTTTCGGCATTGGATTTATATGCTGATGAGATCGTTGGAAAATCTGTGGTTGTCGTGATCACTGGCGGAAATAATGACATCAGCCGCATGCAAGAAATTAAAGAGAAATCTTTATTGTATGAAGGACTGCTTTATTACTTTATCGTCAACTTCCCGCAACGCGCAGGCGCCCTTCGCCAATTCCTAACTGTTGTGCTTGGACCAAATGATGACATCACAACTTTCGAATATACGAAGAAAAACAATAAAGAAAGCGGCCCTGCCCTAGTCGGTATTGAAGTCAGCCACCCTGAAGACTATCAAGGCCTCATCAACCGCATGCGCTTCAACGGCTTTGAATTCACCGAAGTCAATAAAGACAGCCAACTATTTGGCTTGCTGGTATAATTGGAAAGTAAATTTTGCGCGAGCACCCGAACTGCATTCGGGTGTTTTTTTGTTTGGGGTGTGGGGTGAGTTTACGAGCGAGTTTGCTTCTATTACGAGCGATTTTTCCTTTGGTTCGAGCGACTTTCTTCTCTTTACGAGCGAGCCTTTTCGTTACGAGCGATTTTGCTCCTTTTACGAGCGGTTTTTCCTTTGGTTCGAGCGACTTTCTTCTCTTAACGAGCGAGCCTTTTCGCTACGAGCGATTTCGCTCCCTTTACGAGCGGTTTTCCCTTTGGTTCGAGCGACTTTCTTCTCTTTACGAGCGAGCCTTTTCGTTACGAGCGATTTTGCTCTTTTTACGAGCGGTTTTCGCTTTGGTTCGAGCGAATCACTTCTCTTTACGAGCGAGCCTTTTCGTTACGAGCGATTTTGCTCTTTTTACGAGCGGTTTTCGCTTTGGTTCGAGCGACTTTCTTCTTTTTACGAGCGAGCCTTTCATATTATTATCTGTTTTTTACTTAATTTGAAATTTATCCCTTCAACGGTGACTCGTATCTTTTTTCACACTTTCAACATTATTTTTATGATCAAAACTTAAAAAATCTGGAATTCTATATTTTCGATTACGGAAAGTGCCTGTTTGTTCCAAATTTATCTTCTGAATTATTCTTTTTATTGCGTGTCGAGATTCCACCCCCAAATACTCTCTCAACCCCTGGTTTGAAATCCATTCACCAAACAAATAACGATAATCAGAAAGCGCCTCTACGTAAGCAGCTTTGCACTTAAATCCACATTTCACACATTTAAAACTGCCATGTTCATATTTCATCACACTTTTATAGTCGCAGCTTTTACATAAAACGCCTTTACGAAGTCTATGCACATCTACTTTGGCTTTCCATTGTTTACATTGATGCATGTTCAGCAGTTCGATCTTGAGCTTTTCTAATTGGGGTGATGATAGACTACTTTCTCGGTGTTTATTGAATAATTTGTCGAGTTCGGTTTGTAGGCCGCTTGCGTGGAATATTGGGGCTCCCTTTGGAATCGAGCCAATAATTGTGTAATCACTTACGAAAATTACTGCGTATTCGACTGGTAAATTTAATTGAAAGTCACGTAACTTTCGTTTTACAAATTCTGCGTGACGCTTGACTTGATCAATGGGATTTTTGAAGGATTCTATTACCCCTTCCTGTTTAGTGCGAATCATTTGGTGCTTTGATTCATCGATATCAATCCGGCCGCCAATATCTTTTATTTCAAGTAGCCAAATAAATTGAGGGGTTAAACAGATTGTGTCTATTTGATGTGAGTTGCCTGCGCGGTTTACAGTTTCGAAGCCATGAAAGAGATAATAAGGATTGGGGATATTCATTTCATTCCACATCTGATCAACACATACTTCGCCACCATAGCCTTTCCTTTGCGACACATGCATGTCCTTATAAAAACTAAATTCACCTCCATCATTTTCGGGCAATCTCTTCACCAAAGCCTCGAGAGTTAATAGCTTCCATGATTTTTGTCTTTCTAGTACCTCCATACACTTCCCTCCTTTAGAATAATTTTAGACACATAGAACAATTCTAGCAATCTCACCAGAAATCTCTCTTACCACCAAATTCAAAATTTGACCATAAAAAAGAGGGGAAACTTCAATTCCCATGAAGTTTCCCCTCTCAAATATTTATTTTCAGCAATTTCGTTGGATGGATTCTAAAGCTGCTGTCCTTCCTCGAAGCACTTCCCACTAACTCCCCAACAACGCACGGTCGGAGTTCATTTTCTCGCCACGGATTTTTTCGAACTCGGACATTAAATCAGGGATGGTTAGGGTTGGTTTTTTCTCATCGTCAATCGTTAAAATGATTTGCCCTTTATCCATCATAATTAACCGATTTCCAAGGTCGATTGCTTGTTGCATATTGTGGGTTACCATTAATGTGGTTAAGTTGCCCTCTTCGACCAGCTGCTTTGTCAAACGAGTGATGAGCTCGGCACGGGATGGGTCAAGGGCAGCTGTGTGTTCATCTAATAATAGGATGGATGGCTTTGTGAAGGTTGCCATCAACAAAGATAAGGCTTGGCGCTCCCCACCTGATAGCATTCCCACCTTTGCATTAAAGCGGTTTTCAAGTCCTAAGCCCAATTTTTCAAGGGATGACTTAAAGAAATCACGACGTCCTCGGCTTACCCCTTTACGCAAGCCCCGTTTCGCGTTACGCGAATAAGCAATGGCCAAGTTTTCCTCGATCGTCATCGAAGGCGCAGTTCCCGCCATCGGATCCTGGAAGACGCGGCCAATATATTGGGATCGCTTGTATTCTGGTAATCGCGTTACTTCCCTGCCTTCAATCGTTACCGCACCAAAGTCAGGCGTTAATGCGCCAGATATCATATTCATCATTGTTGATTTTCCAGCACCATTACTTCCAATGATCGTAACAAAATCACCAGGTGCCAAATGCAGATTTATATTGTCCAAGGCAATTTTTTCATCAGGTGTTGCTTCATTGAAAATCTTATTGATGCCCTCTAATTTAAGCAAGGTGATTCCCTCCCTGCGTCTGAGTTACTTCTCTTTGTTGCGCGAGTCGTTCCGTTCGCCGCTTCTCTTTTCGTATTTTCTCGCGTCGCTTATCTACGAGCTGTGGAATGACTAAAGCTAAAACCACGATTATAGCTGTAATCAACTTCATATCAGATGTATCCAACCAATCGATTCGTAACGCAACCGCGTAAATGATACGATAGATAATTGCACCAGCAACAACTGCCATTGTAGTGCGGAAAATTGTTTTTGTTCCAAAGATGGCTTCCCCGATAATTACGGATGCGAGACCGATGACAATCATCCCAATCCCCATATTTGCATCGGCAAATTTTGAATATTGGGCGATTAAAGCACCGGAAAATGCAACTAAGGCATTGGATATACCCAGCCCTAATACGATTAAGCCATCCGTGTTGGCCGAAAAGCTGCGTATCATCCGTTTATTGTCCCCTGTTGCACGAATTGCAAGTCCCACCTCTGTTTTTAAGAACCAATCCACTATAAACTTAATGATCAATGTTAGAATTAACACGACTAATATAGTACCCCAAGTCGATGGAGCGTTCTGAAAGCCTAATGTATTTTTAAAAAAATTTATAAGAGCCTCATCAATTCCTAAATTACTCCAAAAACTTTGAAACTGTGTAAAAATTGAATCATCATTCATCAATGGAATATTGGGTTTCACCTTGGCATTTTCGTCAGATAGCCCCATAATACGAAGATTAATCGAATACAATGCTATCATCATTAAAATCCCAGAAAGCAGTGGATTTATCTTTCCTTTAGTGTGCAAAAGACCTGTCATACATCCTGCAATAAATCCAGCAACAATTGCTAGTACCGTAGCTATTATCGGGTGGTAGCCAAGTGCAATCATCATTGCTGCAGTAGCTGCCCCTGTAACGAAGCTTCCATCAACCGTTAAATCCGGAAAATCTAACACTCGGAATGTTAGATACACTCCGAGTGCCATAATTGCATAGATGATTCCTTGCTCAACTGAACCGAACAATGCTGTAAACATATCGAATCATCTCCTAACTCTTATCTTTTATTCGTAAATTTCTGCATTCCAGGAATCTTGAATTTCAAGACCTAAGCCCTCAGCAGTCCCTTTATTAATCAATAATTTTAAGTTTGCTGGGTATGCTGCCGGAATATCTGAAGGAGTTGCTTCTCCGTTAAGAATTTTCACAGCCATCTCACCAGCTTCGAAACCGATATCATAGTACTCGAAGCCGTAAGCCGCTAAACCGCCACGTTCAACCGAATCCAATTCCCCTACCATTAATGGAAGCTGGTTGGCATTTGCAACGTCAATTACTGACTCCAATGCCGATACTACAGTATTATCAGTGATAATATATAAAGAATCTACTTTACCGATTAATGATTCAGTTGCTTGTTTTACTTCAGCCGAAGTTGAAACCGGTGCTTCCACCAATTCGACGCCAGCTTCATCTAATAAACCTTTTATTTGTTCAATCTGAGATACAGAGTTTTGCTCACCCGTGTTATAAACTGTTCCTACTTTTTTCGCACCAAGCTGATCCTTCAAGAAGGCTACTGTGTTCGCGATTGTATCCGGATGTAAATCAATAGTACCCGTTACATTGCCGCCTGGAGCTTCCATAGAATCGATTAATTCAGACCCTACTGCATCTGTAACTGATGTGAAAATAATTGGAATATCTGAAGTTGCCCCTTTTACTGCTTGAGCAGATGGAGTTGAATTTGCGAAAATTAAATCAACACCTTCATTTACTAAGTTTTGGGCAATTGTCATATTCATGCTTTGATCGTTTTGTGCGTTTTCCTCAACAAATTCTACATTTAAACCTGCCTCTTCTAACGCTGCTTTAAAGCCTTCCGTTGCAGCATCTAAAGATGGATGCTCCACAATCTGTGTAATCCCTACTTTAAATGTTTTTCCTTCTTCAGTTGCACCAGTACTTGCATCACCTGTAGATTCACTAGATGATGTTTCACTGCCCTCACCACAAGCGGCCAATAAAAGTACCAGTCCAAATAGCAAAAATGAAAGCCTTTTTATACTATTTTTCATGTTATTTCCCCCTAATTCTTCTCTCGAACTTACAAACTCATTTTGAAAGATATCTGAATCTATTTCACTATTCAAAAAATTCGAGTTTGTCGATTATATTACATTGAACCATTTTAATAGTCAACAACATTTAGAATGTTCTGAAATTAATAAAACCGAAATATCTCTTCCAATAAAACATTTCGTCGCTTTAAACCGCTAAAGTATGCCGTTTAGCCAAAAAAAATATTATATTAATAAAATAAAATTCTTGTGACAAATTTCCGACATTTCCCGAACTCTGTCAGATTAGCAGTTTTGCTTTCTCGTGAAATTTAATAATAATTTGACATACAGATGAAACTATAATAATATATTTCTCTGTGCTCTTTTACGTGGTTCGAGAACCTCCCACGAAAAAAAACTAAGGAGAAATGAATATGAAAATAAAATTTTTGGCAACAACAGGGATTATAGCTGCCCTTTATATAGCTGTTACCATGTTAGTTGCTCCATTCGGATTTACCGAAATTCAATTCC
Organism: Lysinibacillus fusiformis; assembly: GCA_030027265.1. Lineage (GTDB taxonomy): Bacteria > Bacillota > Bacilli > Bacillales_A > Planococcaceae > Ureibacillus > Ureibacillus fusiformis_A. The sequence continues at coordinate 136,699 of JASENG010000002.1, forward strand.
GTGTATCTGAGATGTTCAATCATCTTGTAGCATTTAACCCACGTTATATGCTGGGAGTTGTGATCGGTGTATTTATCGCCAATTTATTTTCACCACTAGGTGTATACGATTTGGTGTTTGGTGTCGGTCATTCTATTATTACACTTGCAATCTTTATTTTGATTTGTAAGTTTGTAAAAAACACATTGCTGCGATTACTCATCAACACGTTTTTATTCACGTGCACGATGTTCATTATCGCGTTTGAATTAAATCTGGCACTTGAACTGCCATTCCTTTGGACATGGTTTACTTGTGCTGTCGGGGAATTCGCCGTGTTAGCTATTGGGGTGCCAATTATGCATCTATTGAATAAACGATTAAACTTTAAAGATTTAATCTAATACTTAAACCGAGGGCAAAAGTAGTCCTTTATTATAAGATTCTTTCCTATAATAAAGGCTTACTTTTATCCCTCGGTTTTTTTATGTTTAAAATTAAATTAACACGTTGATTTTTCTGAAAACATTGACAAAATAAGAAATTACCTCTACAATTCTATTTAACTAATTGTTCGGATACGGTAGCAGGTTGCGGGAGCGCAGCCACCGTTTGAGCAAAGCAGAGTTTAGATGAGAAAGCTGAGACAAATTGATGAATAAGAAGAGTAGCGGTTATTGATCGCTTTAGAGAGCTAGTGGTTGGTGGAAACTAGTGCGAGCAAAATCGTGAATGGGCCTTATGAGAGCAGCTAGCATTCGTTAGTTGACGTATTTCCTACGTTACAAGGAAGTGTTTTAACGCTTTTGGAAGCAATGCTTCTGTGTAAAACACGCCAAGGTGGAAGTATGCAAATGCTTCAACAGAGGTGGCAACGCGGTATCTATCGTCCTCTACAAAAGGAATTTCCTTTTGTAGAGGACTTTTTTATTGTCTCATTCTAACTGCTAATTAAATTTCAGGAGGATGAAAAATAATGACAATCAACTCTTTCACAAGCCATGTAAAGGAAAATAAAAATTTATCCTACGAAGAAATGCTGAAAGCCGCAGAATTAATTTTTAATGAAGAAACACCAAAAGAAGCCATAGCCGATCTTTTAATCGCCTTAAGCCATAAAGGTGAAACAACAGAAGAAATTGCAGCACTGGCAACCGTCATGAAATCCTATGCCCTTCCCTTAAATCTTACAAAAGGAAATTATCTTGATAATTGCGGAACAGGCGGTGATGGCTTACAAAGCTTCAATATTAGTACTACCTCTGCTTTCGTACTGGCAGCTAACGATCTTTCAGTAGTCAAGCATGGAAACCGTAAAATTTCAAGTGCTTCTGGAAGCTCCGATGTTTTGCAAGCTTTAGGAATTCATACCGATTTCACGACCCAGGATTCAGTTGATTTATTAAATAAAACAGGCATCACTTTCCTTTATGCCCCAAATGTGCATCCAAAATTAAAACGCATCGGTGAAGTCCGTCGCTCCATTGGAAAACCGACAATATTCAATATGGTTGGTCCATTAACCAATCCAGCTGATTTAACTAACCAGCTTGTCGGGATTAATCGACCTGAATTTGTTCACGATTACGCGGAAGTCCTTCGCATCTTAGGGCGGGAGCGTGCAGTGGTTGTATCTGGCACACAAGGGATGGATGAAGCGTCTCTAGATCAGGAGAATACACTTGCACTTCTTGAAAATGGGGAGATTAAATCTTTCTCCATAGATATTGAAGATCTAGGTTTAGCACCTGCCCCAGTTACGGCATTACGCGGCGGGACACCTGATGAAAATGCCATCATTTTAAAAGATTTATTGAATGGCAAGCAGAGTGCTTACTTTGATGCCGTACTATTGAATGCCAGTCTCGCTCTCTTCGCCAGTGGAAAGGTGTCTTCCGTTGATGATGGCGTCGGATTAGCCCGTGAAAGTATTTTATCTGGGAAAGCATTAGCAAAATTAGAGGCTGTTGTTGATTACAGTCAGACCATTTTAAAGGAGCGCGCAATATAATGACCATTTTACAAACAATCTTAGACCATAAAGAAACCCTTATCCCTTCACTTCTTGCAACTGAACCATCGTTTGAAGTGACGCGTAAATCCCGCGTTTCTTTATATGAAACTTTAAGAAAAGCAGATACGCTTCAAGTTATTTCAGAAATGAAACGTGCTTCCCCTTCAAAAGGACTTATCAATGTTGGAGTTAATCCGGTTGAACAAGCGAAGAAATATGAACAGGCGGGGGCTGCATGTATATCCGTGTTAACAGAGGATAAATATTTCAAGGGCTCTTTCCAGGATTTAGCGGATATTGCAAATCAAGTGGATATCCCAATTCTAAATAAAGATTTCATCGTCCATGAGATACAAATTGATTATGCAAAGGCAGCTGGGGCTTCCGTGATTTTGTTAATTGTAGCAGCGCTTTCCGATGAAAAGTTAAAGGCATTTTACACATATGCCAGTGTATTGGGATTGGATGTTTTAGTTGAAGTTCATAACGAGGAAGAATTAGACCGTGCTTTAGCTATCCATCCAAAGATTATCGGAGTAAATAATCGTGATTTAAAAACATTTAACGTAAATCTTGCTCAAACTGAAAAATTAGCAGAAAAAATCAATGCCTATGAGGATATCGCCTTTATTAGTGAAAGCGGCATTTGGAATGCCGGGGATGCCAACCGAGTTTCTCAAGCTGGAGCACGTGGAGTGTTAGTTGGTGAATCTTTAATGGTAAGCGGAAATGTAGAAAAAGTCTTACTCGATTTACAAGTACCACTTCCCTACCTTGTAAAGGACGTGAAGTAATCATGGTAAAGGTGAAAATTTGCGGCCTTAAAGAAGAAGAACATATTCAGGCTGCCGTATCTGCAGGAGTTTCATGGATTGGATTCATGTTCGCTCCCAGCAAACGTCAAATTTCCGTTGATCGAGCATGCGAGCTTGCAAGACTAATTCCCTCCCATGTAAAAAAAGTGGGCGTGTTCGTGAATCCAACTGAACAAGATGTACGGCTTGCTGTTGAAGAGATTGGCCTTGATTATGTTCAATATCATGGAAGTGAAACCCCTTCTTTTATCAGAGATTTAGGCTATCCTTCCATCAAGGCGATTTCAATCCGCGGCTATGAAGACGTAGAAAAAGCAAGTCACTATGATGTGGATTACTATCTTTTTGATGCACCTGGTACAGATTATGCTGGTGGAAGCGGCCATGTATTTGACTGGTCATTATTAGACCAACTTTCCATTCCAAAGAAACGCGTAATTTTAGCTGGTGGACTAAATCATGAAAATGTAGCCTCTGCCATTGATCAAGTGATGCCTTTTGGAGTTGATGTCTCAAGTGGTGTAGAGAAAGATGGGCGTAAAAGCAGCGAGCTAATTAAACAATTTATAAAAGCTGCAACTAACATAAGTGTGGCAGAAACAAATGCATTGAAATAAAATCAGACTCCCATTTGAAGAGTCATTAGGAGTGAAATTGGATGACAACTGAAGTAAAAGGACGCTTTGGCCGTTTCGGTGGACAGTTTGTTCCAGAAACATTAATGACAGCTTTGCAAGAACTAGATGAAGCCTATGATAAAGTGAAAAACGATGAAGCTTTTCAGGAAGAACTTCGCTACTATTTAAAAAATTATGTCGGTCGGGAAACCCCTCTTTATTTTGCGGAACGTTTAACTCAGGAATGTGAGGGTGCAAAAATCTATCTAAAGCGTGAAGATCTTAACCATACCGGTGCCCATAAAATTAATAACGCTCTAGGGCAAGCTCTTCTCGCAAAGCGTATGGGGAAGAAAAAAATTGTCGCTGAAACTGGTGCTGGCCAACACGGTGTTGCCACTGCGACAGCCTGCGCCCTTTTGAATCTGGAATGTATCGTATACATGGGAGCTGAGGATGTTAAGCGCCAAGCATTAAATGTTTTCCGTATGGAGCTTCTAGGTACAAAAGTTGTAGCAGTGGATAAAGGCTCTGCAACATTAAAGGATGCTGTAAATGAAGCCTTGCGTCACTGGGTTACAAATATCGAGGATACCCACTACATTTTAGGATCAGCAATGGGTCCTCACCCTTTCCCTACCATTGTACGCGACTTTCAACGTGTTATCGGTGACGAAACAAGAGCTCAGATTTTAGAAGTTGAAAATCGATTGCCTGATGCCGTAGTTGCTTGCATTGGTGGTGGCAGTAATTCAATCGGCATGTTCTATCCGTTTGTTGAAGATAAGGACGTGGCATTGCACGGAGTCGAGGCTGCCGGAAAAGGAATCGAGACTGGTAAACATGCTGCTGCTATTTATAGCGGCCAAACTGGTGTATTACATGGCGCCTTTATGTACCTTTTACAGGATGACAATGGCTTTGTTCAAGAAGCTCACTCGATTTCGGCGGGTCTTGATTACCCTGGAGTGGGACCAGAACATTGTCATCTCCATGATATCGGACGTGCAACTTATGGGAACGTGACAGATGAGGAAGCACTGGAAGGCTTGAAATTGCTTTGCCGTACAGAAGGCATCCTCCCTGCCCTTGAAAGTGCCCATGCAGTTTACTATGCTTCCAAACTAGCAAAAACAATGGCTCCTGATGAGATATTAGTTATTTGTTTATCTGGACGTGGGGATAAAGATGTCCACACAATTTCTGAAGCATTTGGAGGTGATCTGGGATGAGTCAATTAAAAGAAGCTATTTTATCTGTTACCTCTTCTGGTGATAAAGCATTCATTCCATATATCATGGCTGGTGATGGCGGATTGGAAAAATTAAAGCCTATAATTTTGAGACTTCAACAGCTTGGCGTGACTGCCATTGAAGTCGGGATTCCATTTACGGATCCTGTAGCGGACGGTCCAACCATCGAAAGAGCTGGTGAACGAGCTTTAGCCAGCGGCACAACCTTACGCAAAGTAATTGAAACTTTGACTGGCTTTGCAAACGAAATTACAGTGCCGCTTGTGGCAATGACCTATTTAAATCCGATATTGGCTTATGGTATTGAGCAGTTTGCTTCTGACGCCAAGCAAGCAGGAATTCGCGGGCTAATCATTCCTGACATGCCTTTGGAGGAAAGTGCAATTGTTCACCCTGCCCTGACTGACGCTGGCATTTCGCTTGTTCAACTCGTTTCATTAACTAGTACACCTGAACGGATGGAACGTTTAACGAAAGCAAGCGAAGGTTTCATCTATGCCGTTACTGTCAATGGCATTACGGGTGCCCGTTCAAGCTTTGCTAATGAACTCAAAAAACATTTTAATAAAATTCAATCCTTTACGGACACACCTGTGTTAGCCGGCTTCGGAATCTCCACTCCCGAGCATGTAAAAGATTTTGGCTCGTTCTGCAGCGGCGTTATCGTCGGAAGCAAAATTGTCGATAGTCTAATACAGGATGATTGGGCTGTGATTGAAGAATTAGTTGGAGCTTCGAAGGCCGCAGCTGTGAAGTAATACTTATGTAAGGCATCACCTACAACGGAGGTGATGCCTTTACCTTACAATCTTGCTTTCCATTCTTCCAATGTCATCATTTTAAATTCTTCATTCACATCAAGGCGAAGTGGGCAAATTAATTCAATTGAATTTCCATCTGGGTCAGAAAAGTAGATTGCTCCATGTGCATGTGGATTATTCGGTAGTACAAGCGGTTGTTTTTTTTCCGTAAACCCAAATGAGGTACGAACAGGTATATCCAATTCCTTCAACCATTCTTTTGCATACTCTAGATCCTCAATATCAACCTTAAACGCCAGATGCCGAATAGAAGGATGATATGGTAGTTGAACCTCATTACCTTCCCAAAGCCCTAACCAACTTTCTCCTTTTACAATCCATAAAAATGCTAATTTTTCTTGCTGATAGGCCAATTCCAATCCTAACTTTTTATAAAATCCGATTGAAATTTTCAGGTTACTTACTGGTAAATGTGCTTCATAGATTCCTTTAATCATATTTTCAGCTCCCTTTTTTAGTTGATTATACTTATAAAGGGGCTTTTTGGATTCATCCTTAAGTCTAATTTTAAAAAGCACAATCTTCTTTTTTTGAAGATTGTGCTTTCTGTAGATTTATGAAATTGCTCTTTGATTTAATTTTGCTTTTAATTTTTCCAGCATATCCGTTGTCATTTTCGCTAAATCGTAATCAGCTTTGAAGCCCCATTCTTCCATTGCCGCTGAAGAGTCAATGGAATTTGGCCAGCTGTCTGCTATTGCTTGACGGACTGGATCCACCGCATAATTCATTTTAAAGGACGGAATATGCTTTTTAATTTCTGCTGCAATCTCCGAAGGCTCGAAGCTCATCGCTGTAATATTAAAAGCATTGCGATGCTTCAACCTTGAACCATCTGCTTCCATTAAATTCACAATCGCTTGCAGCGCATCCGGCATATACATCATGTCCATATAGGTACCTTCTGCAATATACGATGTATAGCGGCCTTGCTCTACTGCTTTATAATAAATATCTACTGCATAATCCGTTGTTCCACCACCAGGAGGGGTTGCGTATGAAATTAATCCTGGGAAACGGACGCCGCGCGTATCAACGCCAAAACGAGTGAAGTAGTAATCACATAATAGCTCTCCTGCTACCTTGTTGACACCATACATCGTAGTTGGTCGTTGCAGCGTATCCTGTGGTGTATTGTCCTTAGGCGTTGATGGACCAAATGCCCCGATTGAACTTGGTGTGAAAAATTGTAAATTCAACTCACGCGATACTTCAAGAGCGTTCATTAAACCACCCATATTCAAATTCCATGCAAATACAGGATTTTTTTCGGCAGTTGCTGATAACAGTGCCGCCATGTGAATCATCGTATCTGCCTCAAAGTTTTTGGATAGTTCATACATTTTCTTTGCGTCAGTTACATCTAATAACTCGAACGGTCCGCAAATGTTCTCCGGCTTGCGAATATCTGTAGCTAATACATTATCCTCACCATATATATCACGTAATTTCACAATCAGTTCTGATCCAATTTGTCCTAAGGCACCCGTGACAATTATTTTTTTCATGTTCGCACCCTCCCTTGATGTTGAAAAAGCAAATTTCGAATATTAAACTTCGTGCTTCATTTTTAAATTTTCCGAACTCTTACCTACACAAACAAATGTACATTCCAAAAATACAACTAAACACTGATATATCAACGTTTCTAGCGATTTTTATTATACTTCGTTCTTTTATAAAAGACAATATTAAATTTTTTATCTTTTCTATCAACTACACTTTCTATCATATGCAGGCCATTAAATTTGGGTATTTTACACGAATCCCTCTTGTTTATGACAGCTGGAAAATTCATAATGTCCCCTCTATATACCCTCATTTCTAAACAAAAAAGCATCTCCGATTGTCAGTCTTGCCTAACTACGGAAGATGCGTAATTTATAATAGGTTTTACTTTTACTGAAGGTGGGAAATTATTTATATAGCCGAGATTAAACCGTTTGAAGATGTCTTTCTTTTACCTTTTCATAAATCAATAAATCTTCTTCATATAGCTCTCTATAAGTAGCCAGACTATGATTTTTGATTAGCTCGAATGTTACCTCATCAACGAGGACGGCTTTTTGATTTAATTGCTTGGCATTATTCCAGGCAGTTTCTTCAAAGATAATATTCATTTCATGCTCTTCTATTATAATTGCGAGGAGCTGCTCATTCGTATAAAGCTCTATCTCAGAATGGCTATTTTTAATTTCCATTATTTCCAGTGTGCGATCCAGCGATTGCTGCAATGCCTCGCGATCCATAGCATGGCCGAGCTCGTGCATTGTCAAGGCTTTAACATATTGATCAAGTGGAATAGCAGCTTCGATTTCTTTCCATGCCTCCACTAAACGCGTTGCATCAAATCCCACACAATTCGTAATAAAATTATAGGTCATATTAATCCCGGACTCATCCTGCTTCAATTCATTTTTCATCTCCACAGCATGAATCGTAGAATTAATTAAATTATAGAGATTCTCTTCTTTGTAGTAATACTGCATAATGTTTCTCATTTCCCCTTTATAATCGGATACCAAAACCAATAATTGCAAATGAAACATGAAACGAGATTCACTATATCGCATTATGTAAAGGACTTCAAGCAAGCCATTTAGCAAATAATTACAATTAAAATTGCGGGAGCCTTGTATTGATGGATTTCTGCGGAAAATAAAAAGGATATTTGGAGCTCCATTTCGGCTCCAAATATCCTTTTTCGTTAGGGGTAATTTCTAAATTTTAGGTAAGAGTGAGATTACTAGTTTAGTAAAAGGTTATTTAGTATTTTTTTTACGGCTGCGACTGTTTCTACTGGCCTCGCCGCCTTTTCGACCCGCTTCTTCACGGCTCATTTTTCTGTCATTGCTTCTGCTTTTTCTATTGTCGTCATTATCATCGTTGTCGTTGTTCATATTGTTATTATTTTGAGTGGCTTCTCCGCCTTTACGACCGATTTCTTCATAGAATTCCTCGTCGTGATTTTCGGCAGTAGTCTCTCCGCCCTTACGGCCAATTTCTTGATAGAATTCTTTGCCATGCGTTTCGGCTGTAGCTTCTCCACCTTTACGGCCGATTTCCTCATAGAATTCTCTACCATGGTTTTCGGCAGTAGCTTCCCCGCCTTTTCGACCGATTTCTTCATAGAATTCTCGATCATGATTTTTGGAGGTAGCTTCTCCACCCAAGCGTCCCGCTTCTTGAACGGTCATTTTTCCATTCTTGTCATCGTTATTATTGCGTTTGTTAGCCATTTGTAATTCCTCCTAAAAATTTTTTAGCTTAATGGGATAAGCTTATTCGTTATATTCCCAGGAGGTTTGGAGATAAACATTTTTAAATGCTATTACTCCCAAATTCATGTTAATATTACAGCAAAAAACTTGTTAATCTAAGGGATTTCGATTGATTATTACAAATTTATTGCACTTTAATATCAAAAGCAACTGCCTTATTCGTAATGGGTTAGACCTACTATAAAATGAAAAGGAAATCTGCGCCCATCCTCCAAATAAAGTGCCCCCTTCATGTCATCAAGTTTCGCAATAATTCCTGTTGCCGTAAAAATATGTGCGGCTTCCCAAATTTTCAATTCTACTTGCGTACGATTCTGAAAGGCAATCTGTAATTGCTCACTCAGTTCTTGAAGTGCCCATTCATCTAATTCAGGCTTTTCAACATCCTCATTTTTTTCATGCCACTCTCGCAGCAGCTTTACATGCTCGGGCAACATCATCGCATTCCATTTAATATTTCCGCGATCGCGAATCATCCATATCCCCCCTCTTCTAACATCCCTGATTGAACAACTACATTTTATGTCCACCTAGAAGCTGTGCACGTTTAACCGCCGTTCCCGCCTCTGTATAAGAGACTGCACGCAAAACCGCCGATGAACCATATCTTGTTCGTAAATAATCCATTGTTGCCCCAAGCTTCCGTCTTTTCCATTTTTTATTGTCAAATAAACTTAGCTGGATGGAGCGCTCGGATTCTAATTTCGATATACTAATGGCAATTTGCCTTGCTGGTCGTTCTGCATAATATTCATCAAACAATTCCTTGCACACATTAAAAATTTTCATCGTATCATTTGTGGGCTCATCAATTGTCCGCGCTCGGTTAAATCCGCCACCAAAGGCATCTTTACTGTAGCCAAGACCAAGTGTAATCGTTCTTCCTGCTTGCCCAGCTTCCCTTGCCCTTCTTGCAACGTCTTCACACATTTCCAAAATGACCGCCAGAATCTCATCCCGACCGCGATAATCACGCATCAACACCTGCCCTTTGCCGAAACTAATTTGCCCTTGTGCAAGCGGTGCACCAAGCGGCGACAAATCAATTCCCCACGCATGATAATAGAGCTGATTCCCCATAATACCATAATGGTCTTCCAAGGTTTTTAGATCGGCCTGGGCTAAATCGCCGACTGTAAAAATCCCCATATTGTTTAAGGAACGCTCTGTTCTGCGGCCAATTCCCCACATTTCCGATAGAGGCGATATTGGCCAAAGCTTTTTCGGTACATCTTCATATGTCCATTTTGCAAAACCAGTCTTTTTTGCATCTAAATCGAGGGCCAGTTTTGCCATAAGCATGTTAGGTCCCATCCCGACTGCACTTGGAATTTGGAATTGACTATAAATGCTTTTTTGAATATATTCCGCAGTTTCTTCAGGTGGACCATAGAGTTTTTCAGTCCCACTTAGATCAACAAAACTCTCATCTATGCTATAAACATGAATCGCCTCTTTTGGAACAAATTGATTAATTAAATTTGTAATTTCCATCGACATTTGGACAAAAAACTCCATTTTCGGTTCAAATAAACGGATATCCGGATGCTTTGGAATTTCAAAAAGACGCGAGCCCGTTTTAATGCCGAATCGCTTTTTCATCGGTGGAGACGCGGCAAGCACAATGCTCCCCTTCTGCTCAAAATTTCCGACAACGGCAATTGGCACTTCGAGGGGATCAAGATTTTCAAGCATCGCCATACAGCTCGCGAAAAAGCAGCGCATATCAATACACATGATTGACCGATTCGGTGCCTGTTCATAAATCTTAAAAGCGTCCGCATCAGGATATTCACTTATCTTGAGCGCAGTGCTGCACATCTTCCCACCTCCACTTCGCACAATCATTATATGCGAACGTTTGTTCTTTCATTCATTTTAAAATGAGACTATTGAGACGGCAAGAGGAAATATCTGGGGAAATTAGTCGAGCAAAAAAATCGAAGCTGCAACTTATATAATATTGACAAGTAGTGTAATTTATTATAAAATAAGAACAAGAGTTCCTATTTGTATATTAAATCAGGAGAAGGAGTTGATAAAAGTGGAGAAATTTGAATTACAAGAAATTTTAAATGCACTAAATCTATTTTCAACGAATATCAATACTCAATTTGATTCGTTAGAAAATCGTATGGATGGAATAGACAATAAGGTTGGACTTATAGAAAAGAAAGTAGGCCTTCTAGAAAATAAGGTAGAAACTTTAGATGAACGAATGAACGAGCGTTTCGACCGACTCGAGAAAAAATTTGAAGGCTTTAAAGTCGAATCAATGGAAACACAAGAAACGGTAGACTATCTATCAAGTAAAGTCCTTCAACACGAGAAAAAGCTCCGCAAATAGAAAAACAGAACAACACTGTTCCCTTTATCATCTGTTAAATACTAATCTGTTATCCCCATCTGATCAGCAATTCGATTAAGTTCTTCCTTAATTCGCGAGTAAAATCTATTTATGCAACCTTAAGCATGATCTATTTTCCCCCTATTGAGTCATTTGATTATTTTAGAATTTTTTAAAATAATGTAAGGAAACCTAACAAACTTGTTGAGATAAAGTTTAATGCCTATTATGATGTTTATAACAGCAAAATTAAATTTTATTTTTCGTATAACCTTAATAATTGGATTAAGGGTCTCTACATAGAAACCGTAAATTTCTAGCTACGAAAAATATGCTTTTATCGGCATATTTTTTCGTGGCTTTTTTATGTCAATAAAAGCGATGTTAGTCAATAAGATAACTATGAAATATGGGAGGTAATGAAAAATGAATTTATTAATTAAAAATGCTGAAATTATAACGATGAATCAAAATGAAGAAATCATTAAAGGTGATCTCCATATTATTGACGATAAAATTGTGAAGATCGGTCCTAATTTGGAAGTTCCTTTAACAGACAAAGTGATTGATGCAACTGGCAAAACGATTATCCCGGGCTTCGTACAAACGCATATTCATCTATGCCAGACAGTTTTCCGCGGCCAAGCGGATGACCTGGAATTGATGGATTGGTTAAGAAATCGAATTTGGCCATTGGAAGCCTCTCACGATGAAGAATCCATCTACTACTCTGCTATGCTTGGCATTGGGGAGCTGATTCAAAGCGGCACAACTACCATTGTCGATATGGAAACCGTCAATCATACCGAATATGCCTTTAAGGCAATTGCTGAAAGTGGCATTAGGGCCCTGTCAGGCAAAGTCATGATGGATAAGGGCGATGAAGTCCCGCTTCCTTTACAAGAAAAAACGGAAAAGTCGATTAGGGAAAGCGTGGATTTATTAGAAAAATGGCATAACTTCGATAATGGGCGGATAAAATATGCTTTCTCTCCAAGATTTGTCGTATCTTGTACGGAACAGCTCCTTCGTGAAGTGCAAGCCCTCTCTGAGCATTATAATGTCATGGTTCATACGCATGCTTCTGAAAATTTAGGAGAAATCGAGATTGTGCAAAGAGAAACAGGCATGAGAAACATCGTTTATTTAGATCATTTGGGTCTAGCGAATAATCGACTGATTCTTGCTCATTGTATCTGGCTGGATGAGGAGGAAAAGAGAATCATTCGTGACCGAGGAGTTCATGTGAGTCATTGTCCGGGATCCAACCTGAAACTAGCTTCTGGAATAGCAGAAACTCCATATATGGTGAATGAAAATGTTTCACTTAGTTTAGGAGCCGATGGTGCCCCGTGCAATAACAACCTGGATATGTTCAATGAAATGCGATTGGCAGCATTAATTCAAAAACCTATTCACGGCCCTACCGCGATGGATGCCCATACCGTTTTTAAAATGGCCACTATCGGTGGAGCAAAAGCTGTGGGGATGGAAAATGAGATTGGCAGCATCGAGGTTGGCAAAAAAGCAGACCTGGCCATATTAAACTTAAACGATTTTCACACCTACCCTTCCTATGGAGTAGATCCCATCTCAAGAATTGTTTACTCTGCAACCCGTGCAGACGTAGAAACTACCATTATCAATGGCGAAATCGTCATGGAAGACCGTGTCCTAAAAACCGTAAATAAACGATTAGTGCTGGACGAAGCCAATACTTCCATAAAAAGATTATTGGACAGAGCATTCATTAAAAATTGATTTTTATGGAAGTTTGATAACTAAACAAGGCACAATAAAAAAGGAGTTCTCCCGAAGCGAAATCGTCTGGAAGAGAACTCCTTACCTTTTATTATTCAATAATCTCTGTGAAAAAACAGGTCTTCATATGATTGATAAACGTGTCCCCTAAATCCGTAAATGTCGCAACACCACGTCTATGAATGGCTGTTTTAAAACCTTCCGCATCTGCTCCAGCCACCGTTAAAAAGTCGCAAATATCTGTACAAACGCCAACCACATGTACTTTTTCAACACCCAACCCTTTTAGTTTTTGTGCTAAATTTGTTTTAAAGAAGGCATTATAATTTGTTTTTGGTTGGTAGACGACATTAGGATTAGACTCATGTTCTTTAAACCAAGTCAACAATTCGCCGTAGAGCTCCTGCCCTTTCGTCCCCACAACATTGTGGGCTGGCCACAACTCAAAATGTGCATCCTCTTCCTCGTGCGCATCCATCGCAATTACAACAACTTGATTATTTTTTAAAAATTCATTCGCCTGCTCGATAATATATGGCACAATCTCCTGCGCCGGCTTTCCAGCTGTCAAACTTCCATTATCCGCAACAAAATCATTGCTCATGTCAACGATGATTAGGGCTTGATTTGGCATGGATTTTCCTCCCTTTGCAAATTAATAATTCTCATAAAATGTATAGTTTTAATCTGCTTAAAATGCGTAAGACTAAAAACTTTAGGTAACCCCCATGCTGAGATTGATAATATTACCGCGTTTCTGCCACATAACACATTCGCTACTCCATTCTAAACTCTCTATGATGGAAGTAACCAAATTTACAAATCTATCTCGATGTTTTACTTTCATTTCAATCCTCCATATGTAGAGAGTGACAGAGGAGACAAAAAATATTGAAAATCGACTTATATTTCAATCCACACTCCCTATGTTGGGAGTGACCTCATGGCGGACCGAGATTCGAGGTTAGATTCATTTCAATCCACACTCCCTATGTTGGGAGTGACTTACATCCAGGATCCTACATCATATTTTAAACATATTTCAATCCACACTCCCTATGTTGGGAGTGACTTTACCCACGAAAGTAACGGCTTCGTTTTTCACTATTTCAATCCACACTCCCTATGTTGGGAGTGACGTACTACCGTTTACGGTTTCTTCTTTTCCCTTAATTTCAATCCACACTCCCTATGTTGGGAGTGACACATTTTGATTCGCTTGTCCCCGAAACACATCTTCATTTCAATCCACACTCCCTATGTTGGGAGTGACAAAGGATACACATCATCGTGTGTACCCATATTTATTTCAATCCACACTCCCTATGTTGGGAGTGACGGTGACCTCTTCTGGCAACCAATCGAAAATATTAATTTCAATCCACACTCCCTATGTTGGAAGTGACGATTTATCTTCGCCAGCTTTAACAATGCAAGCAATTTCAATCCACACTCCCTATGTTGGGAGTGACGTTATTACAACAGGCGATAGAATTTATTTTACACATTTCAATCCACACTCCCTATGTTGGGAGTGACTGCTTCACCCGAAATTCATGGTCATCCACAATGACATTTCAATCCACACTCCCTATGTTGGGAGTGACATAAGGAGCTGAAAATAATGGACTTATTAGTATTATTTCAATCCACACTCCCTATGTTGGGAGTGACACTATGACCTTTGGTATGGCATTGGATTACATTGATATTTCAATCCACACTCCCTATGTTGGGAGTGACGCAGCACAAATCCAAAGCGCTCAATCTGTCATGATTTCAATCCACACTCCCTATGTTGGGAGTGACCTATTCTATTAATCACTACATTTTCCACACTTATTTCAATCCACACTCCCTATGTTGGGAGTGACGTAATTTAAAATTTCTTTATCCTATTGAATTTATTTCAATCCACACTCCCTATGTTGGGAGTGACATGATGTAACAGGACAATTATCTTTACCAGATGATTTCAATCCACACTCCCTATGTTGGGAGTGACACGTTTTATTGTGTTTTTATAGATACCTCTCCCAGATTTCAATCCACACTCCCTATGTTGGGAGTGACTTGGTTGATAATTTTGATTTATCTTATCTTATCTTATTATTTCAATCCACACTCCCTATGTTGGGAGTGACTTTATGTTTGCTGCTCACCTATTAGTTTTAACTAATTTCAATCCACACTCCCTATGTTGGGAGTGACAATAATTCAAACATGAAAGGAGATACCTCAAAAAAATTTCAATCCACACTCCCTATGTTGGGAGTGACGTTTCATATAACGGAAAATAAAATTCCTCTTTTGATTTCAATCCACACTCCCTATGTTGGGAGTGACGCAAACTTTTCGGCTTCTGCTGTGGATTTAAAGATTTCAATCCACACTCCCTATGTTGGGAGTGACTTGTTTATTGTCATGTATTTTCCTCCCTTTATAAATTTCAATCCACACTCCCTATGTTGGGAGTGACATTCATCCTCGTATTCTTCCAAAAACCAAAGGAATTTCAATCCACACTCCCTATGTTGGGAGTGACTTAAAGCGTCTTGTGTCTCGTTCGGTAGCGAATCATTTCAATCCACACTCCCTATGTTGGGAGTGACTGTAACAACTAATGATGCAGCTGCAACCTCAACATTTCAATCCACACTCCCTATGTTGGGAGTGACTATTCCAATAACGTTTTTCTTACACGCTTCATTCCATTTCAATCCACACTCCCTATGTTGGGAGTGACCAAACAGCGTAACTCTAAATAAGTTCAATATTTTATTTCAATCCACACTCCCTATGTTGGGAGTGACCTGGATTTGGTATTACATCCCCACCAGGTATTTGATTTCAATCCACACTCCCTATGTTGGGAGTGACATTTACTGATTCAACAACAGTAGTTAGATCAGTAATTTCAATCCACACTCCCTATGTTGGGAGTGACGACGATTATTAAGCTTTAGCACCCGTCACACGTTTATTTCAATCCACACTCCCTATGTTGGGAGTGACCTGGTGTGATTCGTTTTATTGATTTCAGGGCTAAATTTCAATCCACACTCCCTATGTTGGGAGTGACATTTGCAGTTTTTATTGCTGAAAATTCTATGAATATTTCAATCCACACTCCCTATGTTGGGAGTGACATTTAGAACTGTTGGTGATTTAGTTAGATTTAGAATTTCAATCCACACTCCCTATGTTGGGAGTGACATCATCTATCGCCAATAAAAACTTCTGGATAGGTATTTCAATCCACACTCCCTATGTTGGGAGTGACTGCTTCAAGTTGTTTTAGCGTTACTTACTGTAAATTTCAATCCACACTCCCTATGTTGGGAGTGACCCAATTAAGGAGTAACGACTACATCAGCAATACGATTTCAATCCACACTCCCTATGTTGGGAGTGACACACTTTTACTCGATTGGCAATATTATAATTTAATATTTCAATCCACACTCCCTATGTTGGGAGTGACATCACGCTCTGAAATTTCTTCGGTGATAGGATAATTTCAATCCACACTCCCTATGTTGGGAGTGACGATTCTTGTATTAATTCAGTGAAATCGATAGTAATTTCAATCCACACTCCCTATGTTGGGAGTGACTTCCAACATTCGGTAAAAACTTCTATTACCTAATTTCAATCCACACTCCCTATGTTGGGAGTGACCTCGAATCGCCTCCTCAACCTTTTGTCTGTATTCTATTTCAATCCACACTCCCTATGTTGGGAGTGACAATAACCTGCAGCATTATCTACCGCTTTCACATCATTTCAATCCACACTCCCTATGTTGGGAGTGACTCCTCCTGCAGCAACTAAACCGCCTGCTACGTTAATTTCAATCCACACTCCCTATGTTGGGAGTGACTTAAGATTTCTGTTATTTCTTTGTCGGTGTAATGATTTCAATCCACACTCCCTATGTTGGGAGTGACGGCGATCACCTTTGTCACTATTGTATTTCGCAAGTAAAAATTGAGCCATTTATTAATTAAAAACTGAGCCACTTAAACCTGACTATTTTCCAACCATTCTTTTGTATCTAATATTCGATAAGATGGTCCTACCATGTCCACCATGTATGCTCGATGTGTTAGTCGGTCCGTTAAAGCTGCTGTTAAAACTGGATCATGAAATATTTCTTCCCATCGATCAAATGATAAATTACTCGTAACGATGGTGGATGCTCGTCCTGCCCGAAGGGAAAGATGAGTAAATAATAACTCGGCTCCTTCTTTATCAAAGGAGATATAACCTAATTCATCAATGATTACTAAATCATATTTTTCAAACTTCAGTTCAAATGAACGTAACGTTCTTTCAGAACGGCTTTCTTTTAACTGATTTACAAGGGATGACACCGTTGTAAAATACACCTTATAACCTGCTAAACAAGCTTCAATTCCTAAACCAATTGCTATATGTGTTTTACCTGTACCTGGTGATCCGATTAATAAAACGTTTTGTTTTTCTTGAATAAAGTCTAATTTCTTTAAATGTGGGAGGCGAGAGGCCGCATTTTGCGGTAATCTCTCAAACTCTAATTCAGTTAATAGTTTCTTTTCAGGGAAATTTGCAGATCGAATGCGATTCGCTTTTGCTCGCACTTCTCGATCTTCCATTTCTTGCACTAGTGCGTGATATAAGAAATCTTCTGCTGTCTGATATTGTTTCCACATATCATCTTCTTGAATAAATCCCCGAATGCTTGGTAATCGAAGTTCCTTACACATCTCAATCATTTCTTGTCTCTTATCCATTAGTGAAGCACCCCTGTCTTTTTCGTTTCAAATAACGCCGTTATGGCTGAAAGATTTTCGAGAGATTGGGTGGTGACTTCATTTTTGGAATGTACAGTTTTATGAATATATTCGCCTTGATTAGCTAAGAAAATAATCTTTTCTGTTGTTATTTGAACCATAGGGTTCTTCTCAAGTTGTTCAATCGCTGCTAAGACTTTTTCTAGATTTTTATTTTCTTTTAGATAAATAAGTAACTCTAGAAAATCTCGCTCATTTCCAATATAATAATCTTTGTATAATTTTTTTATTTTTGTTGGTGCTTGACTCAAACATTCACTTTGAGCCAATGCACCTTTTTTCTTTTCAAATGTACGTAAGTAATGATAAATGTCCATAATCCATTGATGGATTTGCCAACTTCGCTTATGTGTCGCGATACAGGCATTTTCACTGAAAATAAGAATTTTTTCCGCACTCGCTTTTACTTTCACCCATTCTCCAACATGTCCTTCTGGAACAGAATAACGATTTTGTCTATAAGTAATCGTGCTATATTTGTCCACTCTAAATTCATACAACTCAGAGGCATCAAATGGAATAATTTCTGTGCTTACATGCCTAGCTATACGCTCTTCTAGCATTAATTCATGGTGCGTTTGGTTTTTCTTATAATGCTTGCGAGAGTTTAATTTCATGATTACTTCTGTTAGATAAGCCTGAGCTTCTTCTAAACTTGCAAAAGTATCTCGATGGGCAAATGCTTTCCGGCGGATGTATTCTACACTTCGCTCCACATGCCCCTTCTGATTTCCTTTTCTCGGTTCACATAGTCGTATTTTAAAATGATAATGCATCGATAGATTTTTCATCCCATCGGTAATCTCACGTTCTGTCCCAATAAAATTCTTTACGACTGTCCGCATATTATCGTACGTAAAAACTTCTGGTACAAAGCCTAAATAGTCAATACATTTTACATGAGCATCTTGTACGCACACCATTGTTTCGGATTCATATAAATATGCAAATCTATCATTACTATATGGTAGGGTAAATACCGCCATTGAAAGAGATCGTAATGTTTGATCAATGAATAATTTTACTTCTCCCCAGTCAAATTCAATCTCATGACCAGCAGTTGCTTTTTGACGAATAAAGACTTCTTTTTGATGTTTCTCCTCACTATTTACAAAATTTCTTACAGTGGTATAACTAATTTCAAAACCTTCATCTAATAACTTTTCATGAATATCAATCATTTTTAGTTGTTGCTTGTGCATCTGATGTTGCCGTTTATAATCATTATCTTTTAACATTTTTCGAATACGTTTCATCACCGTAGGTGTTAAAGCACGTTTATTTCCTTTGCGTTTTTTATACGACGGAGGCGTTACATAGTTATCTGTAATAGGTAATTCTCGAATATCTTGTTTTCTTTTTTCAAGATCCTCTTGGATATACTTTTTTACAGTATTACGAGAAATCCCAAGCTCCTTGGCAATTTGACGTTGACTCTTATTTTCTTGATGAAAGGCAAGTAGTACCTTCTGTTTCTTCTCCAATGAAATCACCTCTATACGCTCCTAACTCTATGAAGTTAGGATTATTTTCATATAAAAGTGGCTCACTTTTCAACTGCGATGGTGGCTCAGTTTTAGCTTATCAAATACAACTATTCTCCATTAGATATTTCAATCCACACTCCCTATGTTGGGAGTGACATCATAACTAAATAAACTTCTAGGGTTTAAACGATTTCAATCCACACTCCCTATGTTGGGAGTGACAAGTCTGGTCGTTCGAGTAATGGATTACAGTGATATTTCAATCCACACTCCCTATGTTGGGAGTGACCGAACTTTGTAATTAAAGTGCCTACATTTTGTAATTTCAATCCACACTCCCTATGTTGGGAGTGACTGAATGGGCATTGCTTACTCTTTTGAGTGAAATATTTCAATCCACACTCCCTATGTTGGGAGTGACTCTACTTACTGGTAGTAGTAAAAAGGATTTAAAATTTCAATCCACACTCCCTATGTTGGGAGTGACTATCACCCTCTTGCTCCCTTCCAATGCAACATTGATTTCAATCCACACTCCCTATGTTGGGAGTGACGAGTAATTGTTGAGCATAGTTTTTGATGTAATCTTATTTCAATCCACACTCCCTATGTTGGGAGTGACACTCGCCACTTAACAGTCCCGTCATCACGCTCTATTTCAATCCACACTCCCTATGTTGGGAGTGACATCGTTCATCTTCATCACCATTTTCAACATATAATTTCAATCCACACTCCCTATGTTGGGAGTGACCATTTTCATATCGCAATACCCATTTCACCTCCTAATTTCAATCCACACTCCCTATGTTGGGAGTGACATTTTCTCCTATTGCAATAGATGTTGCATTCCTTATTTCAATCCACACTCCCTATGTTGGGAGTGACGACAACTACAAGAGTTATCAAACATTCCTATTTTCAATTTCAATCCACACTCCCTATGTTGGGAGTGACCCTTCATCTAATAAGTCTTCTTCATTTGTAATAATTTCAATCCACACTCCCTATGTTGGGAGTGACCCATAAATCATATAAGTCTGCTAAGTCTTCGGAATTTCAATCCACACTCCCTATGTTGGGAGTGACTTGATAAAT
The DNA here is from genome assembly GCA_030027265.1 of Lysinibacillus fusiformis. GTDB lineage: Bacteria > Bacillota > Bacilli > Bacillales_A > Planococcaceae > Ureibacillus > Ureibacillus fusiformis_A. The sequence goes on from JASENG010000002.1 coordinate 157,007, forward strand.
TGACACTTGCTGACCGTATTAAAGGATTTCAATCCACACTCCCTATGTTGGGAGTGACGTCTCCCATATCTGTACTAATCCAAACATATCGGATTTCAATCCACACTCCCTATGTTGGGAGTGACGCTCTTTTATGTGATGGACGACTTCCGCTTTTCATTTCAATCCACACTCCCTATGTTGGGAGTGACGATTTTCCCGAACGTTTTGAGTTAATGGCTAGGTTAATTTCAATCCACACTCCCTATGTTGGGAGTGACAGAACCTGATTTTTGCATTTCAGTTTGTAGCTTAATTTCAATCCACACTCCCTATGTTGGGAGTGACATTGGTTGGCTAGTTACACTATTAATTCCTTTAAATTTCAATCCACACTCCCTATGTTGGGAGTGACGTGTAGTATATCGAATCTTTTGTTGTTGAGTTAATTTCAATCCACACTCCCTATGTTGGGAGTGACGAAGTTAATGTAATTAATGCAGAATTATTGAAATTTCAATCCACACTCCCTATGTTGGGAGTGACTTGGTACAAGAGCAACAACGTTTTTGCGGAATATTTCAATCCACACTCCCTATGTTGGGAGTGACGTTCATACGTTTAGTCATAAATTCTTCTCGAGCAATTTCAATCCACACTCCCTATGTTGGGAGTGACACTTGCATGTTACTGAGAGTTAAACCCTTCATTATTTCAATCCACACTCCCTATGTTGGGAGTGACCTATTGCTCTACATCTTCTAGAGATGGGATTTCAATTTCAATCCACACTCCCTATGTTGGGAGTGACTCCGCAATATTTATACGAGGAGGTGGACGGTATGATTTCAATCCACACTCCCTATGTTGGGAGTGACAAAATGCAACCTTCTCTGGGTATATCAAAACACTCATTTCAATCCACACTCCCTATGTTGGGAGTGACATTGTCCCATAATGTTCAGTAACTAGTAGTTTAATAATTTCAATCCACACTCCCTATGTTGGGAGTGACTGAAAGTATCTAGTGTCGGTGTCAATCTAGTTGCATTTCAATCCACACTCCCTATGTTGGGAGTGACCAAGCCGAAGGTTGCGAGGAAATATTCACGGAATTTCAATCCACACTCCCTATGTTGGGAGTGACTGTTACCCATATGGATACTACAACGAAACCGTCATATTTCAATCCACACTCCCTATGTTGGGAGTGACCAATTGACGGCTTTTTAACGTCTGCGACGGTGCTATTTCAATCCACACTCCCTATGTTGGGAGTGACGATTATTACTTTTGGCATCTTGATGTTGTAAAAAATATTTCAATCCACACTCCCTATGTTGGGAGTGACTTCTTGTCCCGTATCAACATTAACCCAACCAGTAATTTCAATCCACACTCCCTATGTTGGGAGTGACCATTCTGCAAAACATGTTCTTGTATGGCATTCCAATTTCAATCCACACTCCCTATGTTGGGAGTGACCGATTATTAAGCTTTAGCACCCGTCACACGTTTATTTCAATCCACACTCCCTATGTTGGGAGTGACTATGCCCTATGATGTAATAGAGTCATTAATTGGATTTCAATCCACACTCCCTATGTTGGGAGTGACCTTGATATTGACTTTTACTTGATAATGTTGAGTTATTTCAATCCACACTCCCTATGTTGGGAGTGACGTTTAGTTTGGTTCGATTGGAAAAAACAATCAAAATTTCAATCCACACTCCCTATGTTGGGAGTGACGTGAAAGGGGTTAAAAAATAATGGCTACTAGTCAAATTTCAATCCACACTCCCTATGTTGGGAGTGACTCGCTACACCGCTTGCTGCCATACTCTCAAAAAATATTTCAATCCACACTCCCTATGTTGGGAGTGACAAATTCTAGTGTTACTTGGTCTGCAAGTCAAGGCATTTCAATCCACACTCCCTATGTTGGGAGTGACTAAATCGTATAATTCAAACATTAATTTCTATATTATTTCAATCCACACTCCCTATGTTGGGAGTGACGTTGCTGTTGGTGCAGCTGCTACTGCCTCTAAAATTTCAATCCACACTCCCTATGTTGGGAGTGACCAGATTCTTTGTATGCAATCTGATTTATCTCGATTTCAATCCACACTCCCTATGTTGGGAGTGACATTATCTGTTTCATGTTGATTTACCAGCAAAAGTTATTTCAATCCACACTCCCTATGTTGGGAGTGACCTAATCGTATTAAATCTCTATTCATTGCTTAATTATTTCAATCCACACTCCCTATGTTGGGAGTGACATCGTATTGACTTTGCTTGTCATAGCGACCAATGATTTCAATCCACACTCCCTATGTTGGGAGTGACCTGAACCAATCAGTACCATAGTTAGTGATATTAAATTTCAATCCACACTCCCTATGTTGGGAGTGACATTCTTATTTCTGCTAAATCCACATCATTATAATATTTCAATCCACACTCCCTATGTTGGGAGTGACCCTCTGTCAACCCAATTGATTCCATTTTCAGTTAAATTTCAATCCACACTCCCTATGTTGGGAGTGACGAATCGTTGAGAATAAGGCTGCGGAAGTATCCTCATTTCAATCCACACTCCCTATGTTGGGAGTGACTCAAATAACTTATCAAACATTGTAGCCATTTGTATTTCAATCCACACTCCCTATGTTGGGAGTGACTTTCGGATTCTATGTTATAATTGATTCAATATTTTTATTTCAATCCACACTCCCTATGTTGGGAGTGACGTACGGGGAAGAGCGCCCTACCATTTCCTTTGGATTTCAATCCACACTCCCTATGTTGGGAGTGACTGCGAAAAATATCAATTAAATATCAAAATTAATATGTTTCCATCAAAACAAAAACTTCATCAAGACTTTACTCTTAATTCAAATAAATTCTGATACAAATTCAATACCCTTTTCTGGTGCGAATACCTCCAGTAATTCATGTTCACTTAGTATTCGCACCATATAAAACTAAAGGATAAGAGTATCTTCAACATTGAATGTTTGTTTTGAGCCTAAGTGTAACACTTTTGTTTTATAATTATTCCCTAAATTGTAAAATCTCAGGCTATCTTCTTTTTCATTTATTATCTCTGTTAAAGTTAATTGTAATTGTTTTAATTGTGTAGCATCTACAATACATTCAAAAACAGAATTTTGAACACGAACTCCGTAATTTTCGCAAGTTTTTGCAACTCGACGTAATCTTTTTTGACCAGCAGATGATTTTGTAACAACGTCATATGTCACTAATACTAATATTTCCATCACCTTTTTCATCTTTTTAGCCGTCCATCACATTACTTCCATAGAAATGGTGGGTATTCCTCTAAATCACCACGTAAATATCTTGCCAATAACATCGCTTGTGCATGAGGAACTAGACCCCAAGATATTTTTTCCTTTAAAAAAGGATGTGTAAGAGACTCTTGTTTTCTTTCTTGCCATGCCTTGAAGAATTTTTTCCGCCCCTCATCTGTAAGTAATACCGCACCATTTTCTTTTCTTATAAAATCGGCATCATTTACAATTTTCTTGTTTATTAGCTTGAGGACGAATCTATCGGCCATAACTCCACGTAATTCTTCCATCATATCAAGTGCAAGAGAAGCCCTTCCTGGACGATCCCTATGGAGAAAACCTACGTAAGCATCCAGTCCAACATTTTCTAGAGCTGCAGAAACATCTGAAGCTAAAAGCGTGTAAGATAATGATAGTAATGCATTTACATTATCAGTAGGTGGACGTCTATTTCTGGTTTTAAAGAAGAAATACTCTTTTTGCTGCAGAATCATTTGATCAAAACATTTAAAATAAATATTGGCAGCTTGTCCTTCCAAACCTCTTAATCTCTCTAGGTCTTCAGTTTGAAGTATTTCTTTTAAATGAGCAGACAGTTCACTCGAGATTTTCTTAAAGGCTGGAACATCAATTCGCATCGCATAATCCCTTGTCATACGTTCCAAAATCCATTTTTGATTAGCGACCTTTGCAAAAATGAAATTCCGCGCAATTTGGGTACTTTTCAACTCATTGTCTGACAATCGATATTGCGTTTTTCTTAAAACAACATTGCCCTTCGACTCCCCAATTACACGGGCTAGAAACTTACCAGATTGTGATAAAAAAGTAAGAGAGATATTTTTCTCAACACAAGCATTCATCAGAGCAGGACTTGCACCATAGTAACCAAAACTACAAATGGCTTCTAAATTGTGCAAAGGGATTCTTCCAAGCTGCTCTTCATTTCTTGAGATCACAACATTCTCACCTTTTAAGGATAAATAACTGTCTGGAGTTGTAATATACAAAGTATTCAATAATTTCCTCATTTATAAGTACCTCTCCATATAGTGACGTACAGAAATTGTGTTCTCTAGTTCAGGTAAACAAATATTTTGCAAAGAACAATTGTTACAGAACTTACCCGGTTTCACTTTTGGCGTATATTGTCTATTAAAATAACGATGCATTTGTTGAAAAATATTACGTACTTCACTCCGCATTTCTTCAGTTATTACAACTGCTTCACGGTGTTTGATTTCATCATAATATAGGTACGCAAGGTTCACATCGCAAACTAACATTTCTTCTAAACACATGGCTTGTGCAACTAATTGAAAGACGTCCTCATTACCTTTTTTGGGCTTCCCTCGTTTATATTCCACAGGGATAGGTACAAACTTGCCTACCTCCCCCTGTAACTCAACACCCTCGTCATTTTGAATGAACTCCACAACATCACATATTCCGGAAGTTTTTAATTCATGTGAACGAATAGGCATGGCTCTTACTATTAACTTATCTCCTCTTTTTTCCCGAAGAAACGGCTTATCTGCTTTTTTATGAACATGTTGTCCTTCAATGGTCCGCACATTTTCTTCCCATTGTTGCTCAATATGAATAAGAGCCCACTGCCGCTGACAAAACTTAAAATGCTGAATTCCCGACAACATTAAGTAATCTAATTCATTATTTTCCATCATATTCTAGAACAGTTAATCCTTCTAGTTCATGCACATGATATGAAACCTGTTCAATCTTATTAGCATCAAACGGCATTTCAACTTGTAGAGATCGATGCACTTTTGCTGAAGAATATTGACCTAATTTCGAATTATGTTCCCACCAATATACTTTAAGAACTTCAAGTGATCCTTCTGGTCGTGCTGAAGATGCATCATTTTCAAATAATGAAATTAATGCTTCCTTTAATTTCTCAGCATCATCATTTGAAAATTCAGTTTTTTCAGCAAGTTGTGTGTTAATGCTTCCTACAAATTTATAAACTCCAAAATCAACACGATGTTTCATCCCCATTGTGTCCGACCCTTTTTTATCACCGGTTACTGAATTTACACTTTTCGTAATTTGAGTACTAGTGATATCTACTGGTTGTAAACTGATAGCAGGATGAATTGAAACTGGCCCTCGTACACCTACGGATAATGAATCTCCCTTAAACGCGAAGACTTGTCCAAATGCTCTTACGTCAAACCAGTTCTCACATGCAATTTTAGCAAATTCATCTGAGTTTCCTTTTTTATCACTCTTAATTTTTTTAAGTTCTGCCACAGCCTCTGCACGATCATTTAAACTTTTGAATCCATCGTTTGCTCTATCATCTGATTGAACAAAAATGCTTTCCCCTAAATCTTGTAATCTATTTCGAATTTTTCTTTTCAAACATACATCAGAAACTTCCCCATATCCTTCAAAATTCTGGCGAGGTCGGTTTCCATTTAAAGGATCCCCATTTGGATTTGCGTTGTTAGCTGAAAAAATTACTGCAAAATCAATTTTATGATCTAGTGTTGACATTACTCATTCTCCTCCTTTATAACTTCTTCTTTTTTTGTATATAAATCTTTTCTTTGACTGTAATAGCCTAATAGAAACTTCCCACTTAAAGGCTTATTACTAAATTTTTCATCGTCAAATTTATCATGGATTTCCTGAAATAATTCAATGTATCTATTAACTCCAAATCCCAACTTCACTTTATAAGGATGTAAATTCTTATCAATCGTAGTCCATGTACGAAGTGGATTACTTTGAAAGATATTCATATAACGCAAAGCATTAGTTGCACGTTTTTCATCTTTTCCCATTGCCGAACGCTCCAATACGTCCGCCACAGCAAGAAGTCTTCCAAACAAGTAATCACGATCCGTATTTTCTTTACTTAGTGCCACTCGAAAATCCTCCTCTTCATATTGTTTTCTCACTAGTGAGCATGCAACAGTTAATGCCTGTTCCCATTCCCATGAGTTTTCAAAGAATTGCGGGTTTGAAGCTCTTATTATCGAATTTCTTATAATGTCTAATGGAACCTTTCTTCCATCTAATACACATGGTAGTAGCCTCTCCATTACTCCTTTAACCACTTTTTCATTGGGGCGTGGACCATATGCAGCTCTAGCAATTGTTAAGAAAGACGGAGAGCCATAATATTCAACCCACTGTGTATCTTTTTTATAAACTTGACACCAACTTGCCGTTAAATGCCAATCCATTAACTTCTCTAAGTAATCGTCAATTTGATAATCACGATAATACAAAACTGCTAATCTACCTGGTGTTGCTGCATCAAGAGTTAAAATATAAATTTTTTCCTCGTCATTATCACTAACATTGACTGCTCTCTTTATTCCATTGAGGATTTCTCTAAACTGGCTTGCTAATGTTTCCTTAGTGCTTACTTTCTTCTCACCATCATCATTAAAACCCATTAGCAAGGAATTGTATTCATTAAAGATTTCGTTGTTTAAGTCCTCTGTAACACTAGGCATATCAGGATTTTTAGAGCCCCAGATTAGAAAAACTCTACCATCTATTGTTTTACCTTGGCGTTCGATTAACCATTTCAATGCATTGTGTGCTTTCTGCGAAACGTCATAGCTTATATTGGCAGCCTCAAAACTATCGTTAAACCTTCCACGATAAGTAAAACCTGAACTATCATTCGCTGAAATAAGTTTCGCTTTATCACCCGAATTCCTTAATTTATTTGGATGTCGAATAATAATGGGAGAACTCTCACCAGAGACATAACAAATATCTTCTTCTTTTAATTTGGTATTATAAAAATTAATATAAGATTCGAAGATTTCCTTATCTCTCCAAATTTTCTTTGTTAGTTTGCCCGGGATATGAATATTAAACCGAACTAAGGCACTGACTTGCTCCCCTGCAATTACAGAAAAAATGGATGGTTTTTCCTCACTTTTTCCATTCCATTTCGATAGTAGATACCCGTTACCTTCATCAACATGTAGAATTTTTCTATCAACTAAATCTTTAATTAGAGTCCCTTTTTTCACATAATCATAAATAGCTTTAACATGCGGATGTCCGTAGGGAGAATCACACCATTCCTTTAATTGCTCAATATACTTCTTAAAAGACTCTTCTTTTTCTTTATCATTAGTAAATGCAACATAGTCTCCAGCAACATACATTAACTTATCTTGAAGAACATGTGGTACGTAGTTCTTTCCAGATCTACTTCCAGACTCCTCCGTAAAAGGCAGGATGGTACTAATTTTGTTAATTACTTCAGCATCAAATAATGTACCATCAATATTTACAGTCACTTCAATATGTGCTGTTTGAGTTGTGTGTGAAATTGGAAGTAACATATATTCCATAATTCTTCCATCTTTCAGTTGATTTGAAGCTAATTCCCCTACTTTATCTTCATTATGTTCATAAGTGGAATATAGCGCTCTTAGATAGCTCATTTACACCCCTCCCTCTATTTCAGCATTTGTTTCGTCGACACTCTTCATAGACTCACCTAAAATAAATGATTTAGCTTTCATTTCATGTAAAGGACGAACCAGTGGGCAGTCTTCTGGTTTAATAAACTCGATATAGCCTCTTTTCATGGTAGGCTGCCACAATCGTGTTTCAAGAATCTCTTTTCCGGTTTCATCAGGATAATTTATGCCGTGTACCATCGTGCCAAAATGCATCTCATCAAGATTGTCGTAATGACCTTCTCCACTTCCAAACACACAAGGTTCTACATATGCTTGACATTCTCTAGCACCGAGAAAAACATCTCTTCTTCCACCTGCATTTACACAGCGTTTAGCGATGTTATGATGTTTATATTCGTTAAAATCATCCTGTAAATCTAATCGATTGTAGTTAAAATCAAAATGGACACGGACTTGATATTTCACATCCCGTAGATAGCTATAAAATGCTAAGTCATTACCGCCACTCATCTTGATAGGCCTAACACCTTTGGATTCCATACGGATAGAATTCATCACTCGAATTTCATCGATATACCAAATAATGCTTGGCTTCCAATAAATTGATTCTACTATCCCCTTAAGTGCTTGATAGGAAGGAATCTGAGTGGTCATTTTCTCTCCACCAATTTTCATTAATGGATCTGTAAATAAAGCATAAGAACCATGGACTTCAAACTCAATTTGATTTCGAACTTTTGTCATAATTTGTACACCTCCTTAGATTGATAATTAGATTTTGCTGCAGTACTTTAGACATAGAGTATTCTTTGTTTGTTCAAAAAGTATCATGGAGTATTCCACATCCCGATTAGTATGTCTTTTCACAAACAAATCGGGACACGGAATACCAAACCCATAGCTGTTTATACCAGAAAATTTTCAAGAGAGATTGCTAGTTTGTAATGAAAGCTTATATCAAATTTATTCACAATTTATTTCTAGCGAATATGATTATAGCTTTTTTTAGAATTTCCAGTTCACGACGCAAACGAAGATTTTCCTTCTGAATCGACTCTGCCTTAGCAAAAGTAATTTCTTTTGAACTTTTGTCTAAAGAGGGTTGCTTTATCCATCTATAAATTGTGTTTTTTGAAACACCATAGTCCCTAGATATTTCTTTAACAGGGATTTGTGAACAATAAAGCTCGACTAGAATCTCTTTAAATTCCTGGTTATACCCTTTTTGACTCAAACAAACACTTCCTCTCGTAAACTCAAAAATATTGAGTTTAGAATTTATGCCCATATACCTACAATGCAACATTTTACAACATTTGGTATATATAAATAATATTACCATTTGTTTTTTATAAATTCCAACATATATAATATATAAGACGAAATTTTTTATATTTTTCTTCTTATGTTATTATTTAACTGTCGCTTAAATAGCGTGGATTGAAAAGTCTTTTATATTATATTATTAGTAGCTCTTTAATTAAAAAGAGCTACCTCCTTTAAAAACTATACTCTTCTAACTTTGCCTCCCCATTTATACTAAGGCCATAGCTTTTATCATACGCATTATCTAAAGCGATATAGATTTTCGCATATCCAAAATCAACTTCTCTTAGCAAATGATTATTTACTAATGTATCAAATTCGTATTTAAATGCATTTACACTATATTGTTGAGCCTGCTTAATGAAATTTGAAAAATCGATATTTCCTTCTTTACTTGTTAGGCTACTTATCAATTCTTCTCCTTCCCCATGCGGAACTAAAATAGGATATGTTTTCCCATCAATAACCTCAAAATACTCGCCAGCAGTTTTGAAGCTAGAACTAATATTTAAGACCTCTTTATGACTACTTTCACCATAAAACCTTTCATTCTTTCCAAGTAGAATCTCAAAAATAGAAGTATTATAATCTCTGATTGGAAATTCAAGTTCGCTCTCAAACTCTCGATAGAACTTTTGAAAGTAATGTTCCATAGCTGTATTTGAAAGTAAAGATCCATTAAACAACTCAGGATCTATTTGTAAATCTTTTATTATAAACTCTGTACACTTTCTCCCTTCTTTAATGGTCCTTAATTTATCTAACTTTTCTCCAGCATGATTAATAACAAATACTTCCTTCATACTTGCTTCACCATGTCGATTACAACGTCCAGCTGCCTGAGCAATCGAATCTAACCCTGCCAATGAGCGGATAACGCAGTTAAAACTTACATCAACCCCCGCCTCAATCAGTTGAGTACTTATACAAACTATTTTTTCTCCTGATTCTAGCTTATCCCTAACCGCTTCCAAGATTACCTTCCTATGCGCAGGACACATTGAAGTACTCAAGTGGTAGATTTCATCAACATCCGATTTCAGTAAGTTATATAATTCTTTAACTACGGTTTTGGTATTTAAGATAACCAACATATTGCCATGAATTTCAAGCTTGTCCCTTACAAGATCAGCGATTTCTTCAGATTTCCAACCACCATCCTTCACCAAAGGAATCACTTCAGTACGTTTAAATGCTTTGGTAATTGTTGATAAATTATCAATCAGTTCTCCATCTACTGAAATATTGTGTTCAACATGCTCTAGTGCAGGTTGAGTAGCCGTACAAAGGATAATTGTCGTATTACAAAAATCTTTCAAAAAATTAATTGCTTCATTAAATAAAGAAACACATGATACAGGTAGCGTTTGTATCTCATCGAAGATAATAATCGAGTTAGCTAGATTATGAAGCCTTCTCGTATTACGTGATGATCCATCAAAAAACGTATTTAAAAACTGAACCATCGTGGTGAACACTATTGGTGCATCCCAATTATCTTTTGCATTTTTCAATTTTCTTACTTTTTTTAAATCCTTAAAAGATAGAACATTACTGTCATCTGCGCTTTCACTTTTTTCCAATACAACATTACTATGATGTTCTAAAACATCATCTTGTGTATTCAGAACATCTCTTACCTCTTGTGCATTCTGTTCGATGATCGTAGTAAATGGGATTACATTTATTATTCTTTCTTTATTATGGATATCTGCATGACGCAGGGCGAAGCGTAGACTTGCTAATGTTTTTCCACCACCAGTTGGAATAGATAAGGTATATATTCCAGTAGGCAATTTCGCTTTATCATTACAGTTTTCGGACATTTGATTTCTTAACTTTGTAATTTGATTGGGTATGGCGTTTTTTTGTTTATCTTCCAAACTTTTAAGTAGCTCTAGTTCAAACTGATTGAATAATTTTTTCTTAGTTTCTTGCTTTTCTGATGCAATATTTTCATCAAACTCTCTGGAGTTCGTTCTATCAGCATCAATTAGGGCACTAAAAATAAACTTTGTTAGAAAAGCAAATGTTTTACGTAATACCGCTTTCGCTTCTGCCTCACTTTTTGCTTTCGATAAACTTACCTTAAATAATTGCTGAAACTCTTTATTAGCCTGTTCAACATAACGATTAAAAGATTGAGTATCAATAACCTCATTAAAAAAACGAGGATAAATTGTATCAAACTCAATTTTTGCAGAAGTTAGTCTATCTAAGAATGGAGACTGACCTTGTGGATTTACCATGTCTAATAATTGCCCATGGTGCGAATATATGACATTGGCAATACTTTCTATAAGAGGTGGCGCTACCTTGGATTTTTTATTGATATGGTTATGGAAGTTATCCATTAAATACTTTCCACCAGCTGTAGAATGATTCACACTTCCTCTTTTTGGGGGATTAGTAGGATTATCAAATGCATTTCGTATATATTCTTGAAATTCATCACTATATTTCCCCATATCGTGCAACATCCCTGCCAATCCTGTAATATGAGGAATTCCAATTTTTTCTCCAACCTTTTCTGCTATTTCCTGTGTCTCTTTTAAATGATGTTTTAATAATTGTTCTTCATTATCGCTCTCTCTAATATGTGCAATATAGTTTTGAAACCTCATCTATTCACTCCTCCGATAAAAAATACCTTTACTATTGAAACGATTATATACCAAATATTACCTAAACATTTATTTAAATCAACAAAAACTCCCCAAAGCCAATACAGCCCCAGAGAGTCAATTTATTGTATGTGAACGATTGAATTTGTTGCAGGATGAATGGTTAAGATTTTGTAAACTTGAATTAAAAGGCTTTGTTTCCCCTGCTTTTGTTCAGACCTTCTTATTCTTCAGGGGGTTCCTCGGTCCTTTTCACTGAAATACTGCCATCAATTTCCAGAATGCCCAAACTTACTTCTTTGATATGAAAGATGCCTTGTTTGCGCAGCTGGGTGTTTAGTTCTTGCATTGTTAAGTGTTCTTTTTTCATTAGCCGTGAATTGACTGTACCGTTTTTTATAATGATTTCTGGCTTTCCGTCCATCCAACGCTCGAAATTTTTCTTTTGCGTTAGTTTTTCGGCACCCCACATGGATAGTCCCCAAATTACTACAATAAAAATGATCTGTGTGATGTTATAACGTTTGTCACTCACCATGCCGCCGACAATATCTGCTAGGATGATCATAAACACTAAGTCAATCGGAGCTGTTTGCGACAATTCTTTTTGACCTATAAATCGAATGACTATCACGATGCAAAGTAAAGCTACTAAAAATTTAATTGCTACGTTCACATACATTTCCATGTGCAGCCCCCCTGGTTGAATGAAAAGACCTTGCTCCTCGCTGGATAATCATCTATTCCACTTTCTCCTCCACCATAAACAACCAGTTTAGTTTCGCAGCCACATAAAAAAACATACTAACATTTATGGCATAAACCCTAAGAAGGATTTGCTATAAATGTTAGTATGTTTATAGATTCATTATTCTTCCACTACCCCGCCATACAATCCTGGACGGCGATCGTCATAGACTGGGATGCGGCTTCGTACTTCTTCTACTTTGGAGAAGTCTACATCAATGATAGCGAGTTCTTCCGTTTCCGATCCTGTCCAGAGCACTTCGCCCCACGGCTCGATAATCATGGATTGGCCGTTGAAGTTTTCCACTTTGCGCGAAATGCGGTTAACGGCAATAACAAAGCATTGGTTTTCGATGGCACGGGCTTGCAATAAGGTTTTCCAGTGATCGATGCGCGGTGTCGGCCATTGCGCGGAAACAAACAACACATTTGCACCGGCTAATGCATGAGCACGCAGCCATTCCGGGAAACGAATATCATAGCAAATCACGCCTCCTGCTTCGACTTCGCCTAAAGAGAAGCGATTCATTTCATTGCCAGCTTCTAAATACTTATCTTCGTTCATCAGTCTGAATAAATGAACCTTACTATATTCGCTAACTTGCTCTCCTTCGCTATTGTAGACATACATAGTATTGTAGAATTTGCCATCTTTTTCAGTTGCAACCGAGCCTCCAACAATATGTATGCCTAGCTCGCTCGATAAACGCTGCAAAAATTCCTGGGAACGTGCTCCCTCTTTGTCTGCCAACTCCCCTAGCTTTTCTAGCGCATATCCCGTATTCCACATTTCCGGTAAGACTACAACTTCTGCCCCTTTGCTTGCTGCTTCACGGATTAACTCTTCAGCATGCGCGAAGTTTTCATCCACTTTTCCAAACCCTACATTCATTTGAATACATCCGATTTTCATCCTCACAACCCCCTAGATTTTAAAAACTACTCCTTCTAATCTACCTACTATGTAAACCATATCAAAAAACAAAACAAGATTCCATATATCAACATTTTTAACATTGTCCATCTAAATTAAGCATAAAAATGAACGGAAAAAATTCCCACCTCTTAATTAAGGCGGGAATCTATCTTTTCGTTAATTACGAGATGCAGTTAACATATCTTCATAATCTTCATCATCATAAACCAAGTTGTAAATTTTCCATGTTCCGTCTGCTGTTTTCTTTAAATATGCAGTTCCTGATAAGTCGTATGTCATTTCAAATGACATATCCATTTCCGGTTCATTGATAGAAACATGTACCTTTAGATTATCTACTTTTACTTCTGCAAAACGCTTATTTAATGAAAGAATGCTGCTAGTATGCTCACCAACTTGTTCCATCGCAACAGAACCGCCTGAATACTCTGGATCCTCTTCTACGTTAACGCTCTCAAGTGATAAGGCTAGATAATAGCCCATTGTTGTTTCGCGATAAAGTGCTTCCAACGCTTCAAGATCATTTTGGTTAGTATAGAGAAGCTCTTCCGTGATGTTGCGATTTACAGTTTGTATCACCGAAAGTTTGTCTTCATCTAATCCAGCTTCTTGATGCATTGCACGGTCAATCATCAAAACAGCTTGTGAACGCGTCGCGAAATTATACGGTTTAAATACATCTCCATACCCTTTCACGATTCCGACACTAGCTATCCTTACAATTGCATCGGAAACTTCGTCGTTTGATTTTACATCCTTAAATGCCTTTACTTTCGATGAAAAGTCGATTGTCTGATTGAATGCACGATAAATCATCGTCGCCATCTGAGCTCGTGTAATTTTATCATTTGGCTTAAAAGTTCCATCTTCTTTTCCAATAACAATCCCTCTGCTGCTCGCAATTTGAACATAGTTATAATACCATTCTGAAGATTTTACATCCGAGAATGTTTTTTTGATGTCACCATTTGATAAATTCATAGCATTAACTAAAATTTTTGTGAATTGTGCACGAGTGATATTATTTTCTGGTTTTAAAAAAATAGATGTATATTCAAATTCCATTCCATCTTCTTCATAAACCCCTGTTTCTTGATATCCGTCCAAGATGTCTGCATACAAGAATCTTTCTAATTCTTCATATGCTCCATGATCATAATCTACATCTTCCATAAAATACTGATCAAAGGTTTTTTCTGCTGCAAAAGCAGGTGTTACAGAAGAAAATCCAAAAGTAACAAGTAAAACTAATAAAATACGAACTGCCTTCAATGGGTTTGTCCCCTCTCCATATAAATCTCATTACAGTAAGATATTACTTGATTAACAGTAAAAAGAATATAAGTAATATATGGAACAATATAAATACTAAAAATGCAGAAAGCAGATATTATTAAGCAATAAGTTCAAAAAGTAGTATTACTGGAAGTTGATGAAAAAGAGAATAAAAATCTGGGATAAAATCAGTATAATTCTTCTGCAAAATTAGTTTAAAACATTGGTATTGCGGTCTTTCTTTCAATGTAGTACCATTATTCCTAAAATCTAATTGTAATTATATTCTGAAATCTAGACAAAGTATAGCGTTGCGCTTATTCGCACGTATAATGGCGAGTAAATCTATAAAATTAAGTGAAAAAGAGGTATAGACATGAAATTATCAAACAAACTTCAACAACTTCCTACTCAATTCTTTGCTGCCCTTGTTCAAAAGGTAAATGCAGCAATGGCGGAAGGACGTGATGTAATTAACTTAGGGCAAGGAAATCCGGATCGTCCCACACCCCCGCATATTATAAAAGCAATGCAGGAGGCTGCAGGTGATCCACAAACACATAAATATTCACCATTTCGTGGAATTCAGGAGTTTAAAGAAGCTGCTGCCGACTTCTATAAACGCGAGTATAACGTGGATATTGATCCTGATACGGAAGTAGCGATTATGGGAGGCTCAAAGATTGGCCTGGTGGAACTTCCAATGGCCATTTTAAATCCTGGCGATTATATGCTTCTTCCTGATCCCGGCTACCCTGATTATTTATCGGGCGTTGTGCTTGGAGATGTAAACTTTGATACAATGTCGCTCCTTGAAGAAAATGAATTTTTGCCAGATTACGAGGCTTTAACGGAAGAAGTAAAAGACCGCGCAAAATTGATGTATTTAAATTATCCAAACAACCCTACTGGAGGTACTGCTACATTAGAGTTTTTCGAAAATACCGTACAGCTAGCAAAGAAAAATGACATAACGGTGGTACATGATTTTGCCTATGGTGCATTAGGATTTGATGGAAAGCGTCCTGTGAGTTTCCTTCAGGCTGAGGGGGCAAAGGATGTGGGTGTTGAACTTTATACTTTATCGAAGACCTATAATATGGCGGGCTGGCGTGTCGGTTTTGCTGTTGGAAATGCTGAAATCATTGCAGCAATCAACTTGATTCAAGATCACCTATTCTGCAGCATCTTCCCTGCTATTCAACATGCAGCAGTCGCAGCTTTAAAAGGCGACCAAGACTGCGTGGAGGAACAACGAGCAATTTATGAAAGCAGACGCAATGTATTAATAGCAGAAGCGCATCGAATCGGCTGGGATGTGAAAGCGCCTAGCGGGTCATTCTTTGCATGGTTGAAGGTACCTGAAGGCTATACAAGTGAACAATTTGCAGATTTACTATTAGACCAGGCAAACGTCGCTGCAGCGAGCGGAAATGGCTTTGGCGAGTTTGGCGAAGGCTATATTCGCGTAGGATTATTAGTGAGTGAAGAACGATTAAAAGAAGCTATTCGACGCATCGAAAAATTGGAGTTATTTAAAGGAGAAGCAGTTTCGATAACGAAATAAATTGGATAAGGGGGTTCTTAATGCTGCATTTCTGCTTGCATTAGAACCCTTTATAATTCCTCCACTCAAAAAGAAAAAGCCTCCACAAGTGTGGAAGCTTCCATTTATTAGCGATTTGCCATCCATTCAGGCTTACTGAATCCTTGGAATTCTGAATCAATGATTTCTTCATATTTAGCAGATTCAACGATTTCGATTAAATCTTTTGCCAGCTGGCTGTCTTTATTGTCTGCTTTTACTGCTACAACATTACGGTAGTTTTCATTCATATCTTCCAAGAATACTGCATCCATTAAATTTAACCCCGCTGCTAATGCAAAGTTCCCAGGTACTGCAGCAAGATCAGCGTTTTCAATTTGACGCGGTAAAGAGCCTGCTTCTACTGGCTGGAAAACTAGGTTTTTGCTGTTTGCGACAACATCTTTTTCTGAAGCAGTTAATTCATCAGCTCCAGGGTCAATTTCGATTAACCCTTGACCTTGTAGAGTTAATAGCGTACGTGCTGCATTTGATGGGTCATTTGCAATCGCTACTGTTGCACCTTCTTCAATGTCTTCAACAGATGTGAATTTTTCTGAGAAGAAGCCCATTGGAGCTGTTGGCACTGTAATTAAAGCTTCAAGATCCATGTTATTTTGTTCTTCAAACGTTTCTAGATAGATTGTATGCTGGAATAAGTTAGCATCGATGTCTCCGTTATCCAATGCATTGTTGGGTTGAACGTAGTCGCTAAATTCAACGATTTCTACTTTGTAGCCTTTTTCCTCTAATTGTGGAATGATTGCTTTTTTTAGCATGTCGCTATATGGACCGGCAGTTGCACCTAATTTAATTTCTTTACTTTCTTCTGTTGCACCATCACTTTCGTTTGATGAATCTGTTGCCTTTTCATCATTTCCAGAACACGCTGCTAACACAACGGCTAACGCCAGTGTTAGGAATGTTAATAGATACTTCTTCATTTTTCTCTCTCCTATCGTTTGTCTAGTGATTTCGCGAACTGTTCGCCAATTAATTGAATCAATTGAACAAAGATAATTAAAATGACAACAGTTGAAATCATGATTGTATTATCATAACGGTAGTAGCCAAAGCGAATGGCTAAATCTCCAATACCGCCCCCGCCAATTGTACCTGCCATGGCAGAGTACGCGACCAAACTAATTACCGTTAGAGTAACCCCTCGAATAATGGTTGATTTTGCCTCGGGCAGCAACACATCTTTGATAATCATCCAAGGTGTCGCACCCACGGCAATCGTAGCTTCAATTACACCTTTATCGATATCTCTTAATGATGATTCTACTAATCTAGCAAAAAGGGGAATCGCAGCTACCGAAAGCGAGACGCTTGCCGCAACGGGACCGATTGTTGTGCCAACTAGTATTTTTGTTAATGGGAATAATGCAACGAGTAAAATAATAAATGGAATCGACCGAACCAGATTCACTGCGAAGCCAAAAATACTTTTGACAAAACGATTTTCCCAAAACAAACCTTTATCCGTCACAAATAACAGTACACCTAGAGGCAGACCGATAATAATCGAAATGGATAGTGAAATCCCAATCATCACGACTGTTTCTATGAACGCCTTCCAAATATCCGGCAGCATGGTGATGAAATACGGAAAATCAAACATGTTTAACCACCTCCACTAATGCACCGCGTTGTTCCATATAAATTTTCGCTTCATTCACCGCGGTTTTTTCACCTTGCAGTTCCATTATAAAAATACCCAGTGGGCGTTCTTGAATATATTCAATTGTGCCATGCAAGAAATTACCTTTCACATTAAACCGCTGTACTGTATCTGAAATAACCCCTTCTCCAGCTACATCGCCTTTAAATAGAAGTTTAATAACTTCTCCTTTTACATCCTTTATGATTTCGTTTGGAATCTCAAAGGATACAACACTATTAATAAATTCCTGAGTCAATGGCTTCATCGGTTGTGCGAAGATATCGTATACTGTTCCTTCTTCAATTACTTGTCCATCTTGCATGATCGCCATTCGATTACATATTTCTTTTACAACGTTCATTTCATGTGTAATCAAAACAATTGTTATGCCGAGCTTTTGGTTAATCTGTTTTAATAGTTTTAAAATGGAAAGCGTTGTTTTGGGATCCAGTGCGGAAGTCGCTTCATCACAAAGTAAAATGGATGGATTGTTGGCAAGTGCACGTGCAATCCCGACACGCTGTTTTTGCCCCCCACTTAGCTGGGATGGAAATACATCTTTCTTGTCTGTTAAACCAACCATTTCAAGCAATTGTTTGACACGTTCATTAATTTCACTTTTAGGTGTTTTTGCAGCACGCAAAGCAAAGGCAATATTTTCTCCAACTGTTTTTTGACTAATTAAATAGAAATGTTGAAAAATCATTCCTATTTTCAATCGTGCCTTTCGTAATTCAGTACTTGGAAGCTGCGTCAAATCAACTCCATCAATGAGTACTTTTCCGCTGGACGGTCTTTCTAGCAAGTTGACACAACGAAGCAACGAACTTTTCCCTGCTCCCGAATAGCCCACTATTCCAAAGATGTCCCCTTTGTTGATCTTTAAGGAGACATTGTCAACACCGACTATTTTTTTGTTTTTAGATTCATATATTTTTGTAATATTTTGAAATTCCAGCATATATTTCTCCTAACTACCATTATTGGAAGGATAATACCAACTAAATATGTATGATTAATCAGATTACACACAATAATCCTAATTGTCAATATTAAAAGTAAATTCAAACAAAAATGCTACTCATTTCACTGAATGAATAGCATTTTCCGTCCAGATTTTTATTTACCTCTCAGCAATCTAATAATCTAGCAGGATTACTCCTTTTAAAAAATTATAGATCCAAAAATAGTTCGGCCATCTTTTCTTGGAACTTATCAGGAATTATGGCATCGTCCAATAGTTGGCGTAAAGTTCTTTCAGTTTCTGCATACCGCTTTGCGTAAGCCGTTGCGTCACTCAGTGTAGCACGATAGTTCGCCACTATTTTTTTAATATTCGCTTCCTCTACTTCGGTAGGATGGCAAAGGCTGGCGATATCAAAAATTTCATCCCCTTCTCTTTCGGGGAAATATTGATGAGGCTCGGTGCTATCAAATATACAGAGCTTTAATTCCGGCAAAATTACCATGTCTACAGAATTCGAATCCAATCCGCACCATACCATTTGAGTATCAAATCCTCGAGCGAATGCTTCATCAACCAATCTTTTCATCATCGATGACTTCCCTGTCCCTGGGTACCCTTTGATGAACAAACGTTTTTCAAGATTTTGCGTGATGCTTTGCACCGTATCCCTGGCACCAGCAGGGGTTAATGTGCCGAGCAATCTATGCGTTTTTGCGCCGCTTTTTTCGAGTTTTTGATCACCAAACACCCTCGCCATGAGCTCTTCTGTTTTACCATCCAACCCCTTCCAATCCATATAACGGCGGGTTTCAACTTCCCAATCATCATGGATTTTTAGTGCATTGGAGAGCTTATGGAAGCATTTTTCATAATAAGCATCTTTCTTTACCGATAAATCCAAAAAATCTTGCTGCAGCTCAATCAGCTTCTGCTTATCTATACAATCCTCTAAGGAGATTACGTTAACATGTAATCCAACAGAATCTAGCGGTATGTTAGTTGCTTCAAGGAAAAATATATTGTGTGGCTCTTTTACAAAAAGCCCTTGAATTGTATTTTCGAAAAATGGATCCCGGAAGTATTCAACCTCCAGTCCTTTACTGCCGTAAAAGTTCCCGAGACTACTTAAAGAGTCAGAAACTTTAAAACCATGAGCTCCTTTTAATAGATAAACGGTTTTTGCTTCTTTCATGATTTCACTATAGACGTGTTTCATTCCTTGCCCTGTTAACGCTTGCCCGAAAAACTGCGTACTATTAACACCCAACTCACGCCATCCTCCCATAGGTTTGTTAACTTTATATCTATGTTTAATGCCTAAAAATGGTGCTTGGCACACGCAAATTCTAAATTGTACGGGAATTGCCTGAGGACCTGGTCCGAAAAAAACTCCGAACGCAAGAATAGCGTTCGGAGTTAGAATTTTACTGGATTACGCCTAGTTCGCGGCCTACTTTTTCGTAAATCGCTAAAGCGTCATCCAGCATTTCTTTAGTATGGGCAGCAGTTGGCATGTTGCGGACGCGCCCTGTTCCTTTCGGTACTGTTGGGAAGACGATTGCTTTTGCATAAACCCCTTCTTCTACAAGGCGTTTAGAGAAGGTTTGCGTTAACTTTTCATCTCCAATAATACATGGAGTAATTGGTGTTTCTGACGCACCGATGTTAAATCCGAGTTTTTGCAGGCCCGCTTTTAAATAATCCCCATTTTCCCAAAGTTTATCGTGTAATTCTGTAGAATCGATAATCATTTGAATGGCACGCGTAATTGCCGCCACGTCACCTGGTGTTACAGCAGTTGAGAATAGGAATGGACGAGAACGAACCTTTAACCAATCGATTAAATTTTTCTTTCCGGCTACATATCCTCCTACTACACCGATTGCTTTTGACAGTGTCCCGATCTGGAAGTCGATTTCTTTTTCAAGTCCAAAATGCTTCACAGTCCCTTTTCCTTTACCAGTAACCCCTGAACCATGTGCATCGTCAACATAAGTAATTAAGTCAAATTCTTTTGCGATTTCAACGATTTCCGGTAATTTCGCAATGTCCCCATCCATTGAGAATACGCCATCCGTGATGACCATTACTTTATTGTATAAACCTGACTCAGTTGCTTCCTTCGCCTTTGCACGCAAATCTTCCATATCCGAGTGATTAAAAGCAATAATTTTCGCCTTTGATAAACGGCAGCCATCAATAATAGAAGCATGGTTTAGCTGATCTGAAAGAATGGCATCATTTTTATCCATCACTGCTGAAATGGCAGCCATGTTGCAGTTAAAGCCTGATTGATAAGAAATCGCAGCCTCCGTTCCTTTGAACTCCGCCAATTTTTCTTCCAATTTCACATGCAGGTCCATCGTTCCATTAATGGTACGAACCGCTCCAGCTCCTACACCGTATTTATCGATAGCGTCTTTTGCAACTTGCTTTAATTCTTCATTTGTTGCTAAGCCTAAATAGTTATTTGATGATAAATTGATTAATTGCTTGCCGTTTACTTGAATAACTGGACCGTTAGCTCCTTCAACCGCATCAATTTCATTGTATAGCCCTTGGTCGCGCAGCACTTCCAAATTTTCGTTTAGGAATGTATCTAAAATTTTAGACATGGATTGATTCATCTCCCTTACCTATAGTTATTTAAATTTTAGCATAATCAATGGATTTTACGATATGTACGAATTATCAGAAAAGTCATTGTAAGATTTGTTAGAAAACATTGACAAAATGTTAAGTAAACATTACATTGGTAGTAGCATATGTTAAGTAAACATAACATTTTAGTTATATTGAACAGGAGTTGATAGATTGCTGAAAAATCGTGTTAAGGAGTTACGGGCGAGAAATAACTTTACTCAAAGCGATTTAGGAAAACTTGTAGGAGTTACTAGGCAAACAATTGCTTTTATCGAAAAAGGCGAATTTTCTCCTTCCATAACCCTTGCTTTAAAGCTTTCAAGAGAATTAAAGGAACCGCTTGAACAAATATTTTGGCTTGAGGAGGATATTAAATGAACATTCGTACGATTTATCCCATTTTAAATATATTAAGCTGTGTCATTCTTTTATTTTTAGGCTGGGGCTTTACTCGCAGCAGTGCGACAATCAAAGAAAATTTCCTTGAATATTCAATCCATCCGGTTGGCATTATTGCTTGGTTCGTTTTAGTAATATTCGTCCTGACTGTCGTCTTCTTTGCCAATAAACACAATAAAAAATACCCCGATAAAAAGATAAAAGTCTTTACGATTAATCCCCCAGAATATAATGAAGAAGATGAAATGTATCAATACGCTACAATGAAAGCGACTAAGAAGGTTTATACTTTCCTGACATGGGCTTTGCCAATGATTCTTGCCTTATTGCTGCTTCCTCTTCCCTTCAGCAAGTTCAGTATTTTTTTCATTATTGCATGCATTATCATTATTCAAAATTTCATTTTCTTCTTTGAAATGAACAAATTCAAAGAATAACATTCATTCCAAAAATAAAACAGACCAGGTCCACTTCACAATTCAGAATTGTACCTGAATTGTGTGTGGACCTGGTCCCTAACTAAATACTTCTTCGTGCTCTTCATCGTGGATTCTATTCTCCAGCATGGTTTCGAAAAATGGGAGTGAGATTTGCACAATATAACCGGTGAAAAGTGCAGTAATAATTGTCCCAACACCGATTGGACCACCAAGAAGCCATCCGATCAAAGCAATTGAGGCTTCCATCATTAAACGGGCTTTTCCAATTGAAAATCCAAATTTCTTAGCAAAAAATATCATTAATGTATCGCGAGGTCCCGCTCCCAATCTAGGAGAAATATACAAGGCACAGCCAATCCCTAATACAAGGACACCCAGGATGAAATATATATAATCAAAAATTAATCCTGTAGAATCTGGCAATAGCCAGTTAAAAAAGTCGATAAACATCCCGCATAAAACCATATTGAGCCCTGTGGCAAGGCGCGGCCATTCTTTTAATAGCAGAGATGTTGAACCTACAATAACTAGTCCCGTAATAATGGACCATGAACCAATTGTCAGACCGAGTCTTTCAAATAGTGCAATATGCAGCACGTCCCAGGGACCTACCCCAAGCGCTTTACCTTCTATAATCATGGAAACGCCTAAAGACATTACTGCTAAACCGACAAAGAAGAACAGCCATTTCCATTTTAATTCTCTTCTCACTTTACAAAGCCTTCTTTCTATAAATACATTGGCTTGTTATCAAACTTTCATTTACATGCCAAACCTATACTATCATACAGTTAACTTTGCAAAATTACCACGGGTTACACGAATTAAATCATTCGGATCAAGCTGAATTTGCATGCCAATTTTACCAGCACTAACCACTATATATTCTAAATGTGCCGCTGTTTCATCGATAAAAGTAGGAAATAGCTTTTTCATGCCAACGGGTGAACAGCCCCCGCGAATATAGCCTGTTGTTGGCAATAGCTCTTTTACATGAAGCATTTCAACTTTCTTTTCCCCGGCTATCTTGGCACAAGCTTTTAAATTCAACTCCTCTGAGACAGGAATCACAAAAACAAAAAACTTTCCCGTACCAGCAGTCGCTATTAATGTTTTAAATACGTACTTAACGGGGTGACCTACTTTGTTTGCTACTGTTACCCCATCAACTTGGTTATCTTCAATCGTATATTCTATTAAATTGTAGTTTATTTTTTGCTGCTCCAATAATCGAACGGCATTGGTTTTAGCTGCTTTTTGTTTCGCCATCTGCAACACGACTCCTAAACTTACGAAATTCTCTCTTAAATCATATCAAATATCTTGAGCTTCTGTAGCACATTAAGATTCGTGCTTAAAATAAAAATGCCCGCCAAAAGCAATTTATGCTTATAGACAGACATTGGATACTCTTATTTTATTGAACTTTTTCTAAATGACGCACTAGTTGACCGTAATGGCCCACAACGTGTTGGACAATTAAATGATCCACTAGGAACGATAGAGGCTTGCCATCAAAATTCGGATTATAGCTTGGCGCTGTTTTTGCTAAATCTTCTTCTTTCACTTTCAACAAAGCATCTTCTACTTTTGGTACTAGACCTTGTAAGCCAGCGATTGCAGCATCTTTTTGAAGTCCGGATACAACAGTTTCATCTACAGCTGCCAAGCGGCGAACGTGTTCGTGGTTTCGTCCCCATTTGGCACCTGGAACAATTAGTAATGCTTCCAAGTCAGCTAACCAAAAATCTACTGCCTCTAAAACGTGAGAAACAATTTGCATGCCAGACCATTCTTTTTCAGAAGGCTTAATATAAAGTACGGAGTCCTCAGTTTCTCCAAGTACCTTGATTATATCCTGAATACTTTTCTTAAAAACTTCTACTTTTTCATTTAAAATTGCCGTTGTCACTTAAAAAACCTCCTTTAATTCTTAATATAGTGAATTCACTTCACTTTTACGATAATGTATAATAGTATATCTTAGTATATAATTAATAATTCTAATAATACAACCAGAACATCTAACTTTTAATAGATTTAACTAGAAAGGATTTATCCAATGGAAATGAACAAAGCTTCAACGATTGGTTCTCTCGTTCATGGGGTCAATATCATTGATGTTGTGGCCCAAAGCGACAACCCACTAAAATTTACCGAGATTCAAGAACTTACTGGAATTTCAAAAAGTAATCTTTATAAATATTTAAATACATTAAAACAACTGGATCTTCTTTATAGAGATACAAAGCAAGGCCACTATTCTTTAGGCTACAAATTTCTTGAGTATGGGAATGCAGCGATGAAAAACAACGACATCACTAGTAAACTCTCTTCTCACTTTAAAGAAATTAGTAATCTTACAAATATGACAACCTCGTTATCTGTCTGGTTGAACGATACGCCGGTCATTACGAGTATTTGGAATACGAATTACGGCTTGAATATCGGTGCACAAATCGGCACCAAGCTCCCTCTTCTTTCTGCTGCCGGAAAAGTACATGCCGCCTATGCAAATCGTGAAGAAGTTTATCAGTGGATGGAACAAGAGCAGGAAAGGAATCCAGCATTCCCAGTAGATGAATTCCAAAATGAGCTGCTGGAAATTCGCGAATCCCATATCGCCTTTGCGAAAGAGCCGCTAACGAAACACGTATCATCCTTAAGCTTGCCAATTTTAGATTATAAAAATGAGCTTGTTGCCGCATGTACGATTATCGGCTTTTCAGAAGAGGTCCCAAAGGATAAATCCTCTGAGATTGTTCAGCAGGTCATTGAAATTAATAAAGAAATGTCCCGCGCTTTTGGCTATAAAAAATAGGAATAAAAATGCGTTAGAGGCTTTACATGCTCTAACGCTTTTTTAATTTACTTGCCCACCATATTGCTCAAAAGTCACCTAATCTTAGGTTTGAATTAACTTCTCAGCTTTGTATTTGTTGAAGATCCCATATAAGAAATCCACACGATGAAAATCCTTTGGCTGGTGTTTTTCAAAAATTGTATCACGAAGCAGCATTAAAACCTTATCTTCTGCATGAATGATTTCACCCCAGTTGCGTGCACTTGTTTGAACCATTGCCGAACGTGGGATACGGATTTCTTGGTATTTTTTGAATGCTTCTTCATAGGAATCGTTCGCTTTTAATTGTTCACCTAAAATATATGAATCTTCTAATGCTTGAACTGCACCTTGCGCAAGATATTGCAGCATTGGGTGTGCAGCGTCACCCATTAATGTAACATTGCCCTCTGTCCAGTTATCAATTGGTAGACGGTCAAACATTGGCCAGCGGAATTGACGGTTAATGTATGAAAGTGCGTTTTGTACTTTTGGATGTGCACCTTCAAAACGTTTTGCCATTTCATCCGGGTTGCCCCAATCTTCTTTCGTTGCATCGTATGATTTAAATACAACTACTTGGTTATATAATTCACCGCGACGAACTGGATATTGTACCATATGAAGGTTTGGCCCGATCCACATAATTACATCATCTAGATCTAAATCCTCTGAAACTTCTTCAATCGGAATCGTACCCCGATATGCTACGTAAGTTGAGTTGATCGGTTCATCGTCTGCAAAGTTTTTACGAATTTTTGATTTTAAGCCATCTGCCCCGATTACAGCTTCAGCGGTAAATTTCTCGCCATTTTGGTTAGTAATCGTCACAGTTCCATCGTTTTGCTCTGTGCTTTGGATCACTTGATTATTAAAGAATTTGATGTTTTCAAATTTTTGACAAGCTTCAAAAAGAACACGGTGTAAATCTGAACGGTGTAATACTACATACGGCTGACCAAATTCTTTTTGGAAGTCTTCTCCTAAATCGAGGGTAGCAACTTCTTTTGCTGTATAGACATCTTTTAATACTAAACGCTTTGGTTGTACTGCGACTTTTAAAATATCCTCTTTTACCCCTAGATAATCCAATACTTCTAAAGCATTTGGAGCTAATTGGATCCCAGCGCCAACTTCACCGAACTCTGGTGCTTGCTCAAAGACAGAAATAGATTTCCCTGTATTTTTATAGATTGATAATGCAGTCGCCAGACCACCAATTCCTCCCCCTACAACAATGATATCGCTTACATTTTCCATATTCCTTTTCCCCCTCATCTGCTTTATTTAAAACAAATCCTAATTTCTCAAATCCTAAATCACTTTAATTCCACAAATAGAGAACCTTGTTCTCATTAATAGAAATTTATAACAGTTTACACCATTTCGTCAATACAAAATTGAAAAATTTAGAAATTTCCGTCAAGGTATATTTTTGTTATAATTACGAACTAACGCAAAAAAATGCTTTTTAAAGTGCAATATTTCTATTTGCAAACTATTAAGAATACAGAGGATGGCATCAATAATGCATTCTAAGGGGGAGCAACATGACAACGAAAAACAAGGTATCGGTTATTCAATCTTTACAGGTGGGACTCAATATTTTAGATGTCTTAGCAGAACAAAAGGAACCTTTAAAATTTACTGATATTCAAAATTTGACTTCCATGACCAAAAGCAATTTGTATAAATATCTCTCAACTTTATGCGAATTCGGGGTCATACATCGAAACCCAATGACAAACACTTATTCTTTAGGGCAGAAATTAATTCATTTAGGAAATATTGCATTAGGCCAATCTTCTATTATTGAAATTGTCATTCCGTACTTAAAGAAAATAAATGACAACACAAGTTTAACTGCCTTACTTGCCATTCCATCTGTAAATGGACCGCTTATTACTTATATCTCAAGTGCAGATTACGGCGTTAACATTGGAGCACAAATCGGAACGACACTACCACTTTCCTCTTCGACAGGAATTATCTATTCAGCATTTCCTAATTCACAAATGATTTCGTGGGTGGAAGAAGAAGCTTCAAAGCTGGATGAAGACGCTCTTCAAAAGCACGAATCTTACAAAGAGAATGCTAGAAAACTATTTTACGCCTCTAAAATTGAGCCATTAGTTGAACATGTTTCCAGTTACAGTGTGCCGATTTTAAATTTCAATAAAGATCTAATCGGTGCTATCACTGTAGTTGGTTATACCGAAATCGTTCCAAAATCAGCTGATCAGCCAATTGGCCAATATGTTCTCGACATCTCAAAACAGATTTCCACCTACTATGGCTTTACAGATTAAAGAACAATTTCAAAAATTATGATGAGAAAAAATTAGCGAAATTAGCTAATCAAGAAGCTTTTCAGAGTATTCCCTAACTTGCAAATGAATTTTTAGAAAATAAATAACATTGACTTTTTTCAACGAAAATATTAATCTTTTTATTAATAGTGAACTTTGTTCATCATCCGAGAATATAATTATAGGGGGATTATTATGAAACTTATTAACTTCACATCGGCGGGACATACAAGAGCAGGAGCAATTGTTGAAGATAAAGTAATCGACTTAAACTATGCTTACCAGGCACAGTTAAAGGCTGACGGTAAATATCGCTATGAAGAAATTGCTCATGCTTTTGTACCAGCTACAGCAGATGAATTATACCAAGGCGGTAAAGAATCACTTGAATTAGCACAAAATGCAATCGATTTCATTTTAGCCAATCCAGATAGCTTCGATAAAAAAGTGATTTATAACAAAAACGAAGTAAAGGTTGAAGCACCTGTACAAAACCCAGGAAAAATTATTTGTGTAGGCCACAACTATCGTGAGCATATTTTAGAAATGGGTCGTGAACTTCCATCTAACCCAGTTATTTTCGCAAAATTTGCCAACACAATTTTAGGACCGGAAGATGATATTCCATTCTATCCAATTTCAGACCAACTAGATTACGAAGCCGAATTTACATTTGTTATCGGAAAACAAGCTCGTAACGTTTCTGAAGAAGATGCACTTGACTATGTTGCAGGTTACACAATCACTAATGATGTAACATATCGTGATATTCAACGCCGCACACTTCAATGGCTGCAAGGTAAAACGATAGATGGTACAGCACCAATGGGACCTTACTTAGTGACTTCCGATGAATTGCAAGATCCTTCTGGATTGGATGTTGTATTGAAAGTAAATGGTGATGTTCGTCAAAAAACAAATACTGCAAATCTAGTATTTGATGTGAAGAAATTAGTATCATTCTTATCAAACTTAATGACGCTGGAACCAGGTGATGTTGTATTGACTGGTACTCCTGGTGGTGTAGGATTTGCAATGGATCCTCAGCAATTCTTAAAAGATGGCGATGTAGTTACAATCGAAATCGATAAAGTGGGCACATTGGAAAACACTGTAAAATCCACTCAAGTTGTTGCTACAGTTTAAGTTATGGGTATAGAAGGGTTTGAGTAGTGTGTTCACTACTCCCCTTTTCTTTATAAAATTTTAATTGCAAAGGGGAATGCATTATGGCTGAAGTAAGTCAAGAAGTTAAGGAATTTATGAAAAGTTCAATTGTAACCGATTACACGAAGGACATTCAACAGTACAACTTAGGCCCTCTTTGGGAAGCAATTCCTGAAATTATGAATCATACGCCTAAACCACATGCTGAAGCTTATCTTTGGAGCGATGAGTTAATTAAAAAGAAAATGGGAGAAGCTGCACAAATCTTCACGCCAGAACGCGGCGGCGAACGTCGTGCAATTTACTTCCAGAATCCTGGGTTAACATACCGTAAGCCATGGGGATGGGCATCAACAACTCAAACAATTTATGCTGCTGTTCAAATGCTGCAGCCTGGTGAAAAAGCGCCGTCTCACCGCCATTCCCAAAGTGCCCTTCGCTTCATCTCTGAAGGTACTGGTGCTTACACAATCGTGCAAGGTGAACGTATTTTCATGGAAGAAGGAGATTTCTTAATCACGCCTAAAAACTTATGGCATGGTCATGAACATGTAGGTACTGAACCGATGCTTTGGATGGATGCTTTAGATATTCCAACGATCTATTCAATTGGCGGTACATTCTTTGAGCCTTATGCAGATGGTTTACAACAACCGGATATCCCGGATAACTTTACTGAAAAACGTTACCGTGGCGGTATGGTTCGTCCAGTTGGCGATGATAAATACACTGTTGCCCCGCTTGCAAACTATAAATGGGATCGTACAGTTGAAGGCATTAAAGGTTTAATGGAATTTGATCCAAATCCACATCACGGATTTGCAGTCGAATATAT
Organism: Lysinibacillus fusiformis; assembly: GCA_030027265.1. Classification (GTDB taxonomy): domain Bacteria; phylum Bacillota; class Bacilli; order Bacillales_A; family Planococcaceae; genus Ureibacillus; species Ureibacillus fusiformis_A. The sequence goes on from JASENG010000002.1 coordinate 186,494, forward strand.
CAACCCATCAACTGGTAAATCAGCTAACCCTACACTAGGAACAAGAATGCAGCATTTACCAAAAGATTTCCATACAAAGGCTTTACGCCATACTCACTCTACTGTTTACCATATTCATAAAGGATCTGGTTATTCAGTAATTAACGGTGTTCGTTTTGACTGGAAAAAAGGCGATTACTTCGTTGTGCCAAACTGGGCTTGGTATGAACACGTTGCTTCTGAGGATTCTTACCTATTCTCGGTAAACGATATTCCGATTATGGATCGATTCGAATTAGAACAGGAGCAAGCTTATGATTCAAACAACGGTCATCAAATAATTACTGGTGAGTTTAAAGCTGCTTTCCGTTAATAATAATTAAATTATTATTCTATAAAGTTAGGGTAGAATTTAGAGCATCTTCTAAATTCCGCCCTTCTTCTTTATAACGAGATATTCGTTAAATTTTGTCGAATCAGCTTTCTAAATATATAGATAATTAAAAATTTTCTATTTCTTAAAAACTATTTGACATTTTTGTGACTGTTTTTTATATTATAAGTGTATATACTTCACTATTTAGAGAATTATATTTTTAACCAAGAATGAAAACGCTTTTTTTTTAGAATAATTCGAATACTATTTCCAAAAAGTTTTAAGTGGGGATTTAATACTTTACACAAGGTATTTAGGTTACCAACGCTGACATGAAACGATTATCCATAAAAATATCTTTGAGAGATCGTTGTACTTATAGCAAGGTGCCTTTATATATAAAGGGATTATTTGAGGGGGAAATTCTATGAAATTAAAAAAGTATTGGTTGTTATTAACGCTATCAGTCCTTGCCGTTGTGCTTTGTGCATGTGTAGAAAGCACTGACACTTCAGGTTCAACAGAAGGTTCTAGTGACGATGCAGGCGGTGAAGATACACGTACATTTAAAATTGCTCACGTTGTACAAGAATCACACGTTTGGAATGCTACAGCAGTAAAATTTGGGGAAGAATTAGAGAAACTTTCAGATGGCAGATTAAAAGTTGAAATTTACCCTGCTTCTCAACTTGGGGCTGAAGCAGACATGGTTCAACAAATCGAAACCGGTGCCATTGATTTTGGATTTATGACAAACGCTTACATGAGTACACGTGAAGATTCATTAAATGGCTGGTTTATGCCTTATCTATTTAATAACCTTGAAGAAGCAGTTGCTATGCGTGAATCGGATGAAGCTAAGCAAATGCTGGAAAGCTTAAGCTCACAAGGTTTAGTTGGACTTGACTTTGCCTTCGCAGGTAACCGCCACGTACTTATGAAGGATGGTTTTGCTGAAACTCCAGAAGATTTAAAAGGTAAAAAGATCCGTATCATCGGAAGTCCATCGATGCAATCTTATTGGGAAAAAGTTGGAGCTGGCCCTACAGCAATGCCTTTAACGGAAGTATATACTTCTTTACAAACAGGGGTTATTGATGGAATTGATATCGATCTAGATGCTTTAGTTACTGAAAAATACTATGAAAATGCAAAATATTTAACACTTACAAATCAAATGACATTCCCTACTGTGATTGTCATGAGCCAAAAAATTTATGATGAATTATCGCCTGAAGATCAAGAAATTGTAAGACAAGCGTTGAAAACAGCTGTTGACTGGGGTGTAGATGAAGCCATCAAGCGTGAAGCTTCTAACCTGGAAACATTAAAAGCGGCTGGTGTTGAAGTATTAGAAGAAATTGATACTGCCAACTTCCAGGAAGTTACAGATCAAGTTCGCGAAGAGTTTTCAAACAAGTCAGATATTATTAAAGCATTTATCGAAGCGGCTGATAGTAAATAATCTTTACTTAAAGCTAGAATAAAATTGAAATGGGACTTTCTCCTATCTTTTGTAGATGGAAAAGTCCCCTTTCATATAATGCGTTATTAGCGCTACACTTCTTATTACATACTCTATAGTTAGAAGGTGATCTTTTGAAAATAGTAAAAAAGATAAATAATTTCGTTTTCAGTATTGAAAAAATATTAGCCATAATCTTGGCAATCGGATTACTTGTATCATTAGCAGCGGGCGTTTTTTTCCGCTATGTGCTAAAAAACCCTCTTTTCTGGTCAGATGAATTAGCTATTTTCTGTTTAATCTGGATCACCTTTATCGGAGGAAGTTTGTCCCTTAAAGAAAAGGCATCTCCTTCTATTACAATTTTGACTGATTTAGTTCCTATTAAATATAAAAAGTATGTCCAAGCCTTGAGCAACATCATTCTTTTAGCATTTGTTGCTTACATTCTATATCTTACAATCGTATGGATTAGTATGCCAAGCATCCTGGTACAAACTTCGACTGCGATGAATATCCCTAAAATCTATTTTTATTTTAGTATTCCAGTTAGCTTTGTTTTCTCTGTGTTCCACGTACTTGCAAATATTTTCATAGATTTTAGTGATCGTGAAAAGGAGGAATCCTTACAATGACAATCGCGTTGATTTGTTTTGCTGTTCTTCTATTATTAGGTGTTCCAATCGCTTATGTGTTGGGAATGACGACAGTTATTTATATTTTTGCAACAGATAATATGGGGCTGCTTCTTACGGTGCCACAACGGTTATATTCCGGAATGGAAAACTATGGACTATTAGCGATTCCACTATTTATGTTAGCCGGTGAGCTAATGAACTCTGGCGGGATTACAAAACGTTTGGTGAACGTTGCAAAGCAGTTTTTCGGTCATTATCTTGGCGGATTAGCTTACGTAAACGTTATTGCGAATATGATGCTAGCTGCAATCATCGGTTCAGCTACTGCGCAAATCGCAATGATGAGTAGAACAATGGTACCTGAAATGGAGAAATCCGGTTATTCAAAAGAATTTAGTACAGCGATTACTGCTGCAGCCGGTCTTTTAGGCCCGATTATCCCCCCAAGTATGATGTTCATCATTTATGGTGTAAGTTCTGGTGCATCGATTGGTGAAATGTTCATGGCGGGAGTTATTCCAGGGATTTTACTAGGTGTATCCTTTATGGTTATTATTGCAATCATCGGTATGAAACAACAATGGCCAAAACAAGAGCGTACTTCTATGAAAGAAAAACTAGATTCGTTTATCAAAGTAATACCAGCGCTATTAGTGCCAGTAATTATAATTGTAGGGATTTTATCCGGGGTGTTTACTGCAACAGAATCTGCTGCCATTGCCAGCGTTGTTGCTTTAGTTGTCGGCTTATTTGTTTACCGCGAATTGAAAATATCTGCACTGCCTAATATCCTATCCTCGACGGTAATCACTACTTCAGTAATTACAGTTTTGATTGCAATGGCTAATATCTTTGGCTGGATGCTATCCTTCGAGCAAGTCCCTCAGCAAATTGCTGCATGGATGGTTAGTTTATCTGATAGCCCAATCGTATTCTTACTATTAGTCAATATTTTCTTGCTATTTGTAGGGATGTTCATGGACGGAATTGCTGCACTGGTTATTTTAGTTCCAATCTTTATGCCGCTGCTGCCAGCATACAATGTAGATCCGATTCACTTCGGTATCATTATTTGCATTAACTTAACCATTGGTATTTTGACACCTCCTGTAGGATCCGGGTTGTTTATTGCTTCTTCGATTACAAAGGTTTCAATTGGCTCGTTAGTGAAATCTCTATGGCCATTCCTGATTGTTTCAATTATCGTGTTATTGCTTCTAACTTATATCCCGGCTCTTTCTTTATGGATTCCAAGTCTTAAATAATATAAACCCGTATGAGCCCAAAGGTTTGTTCAACAAATCTTTGGGCTTTTTTTCTGCATAAATTCGCCAATATAGGAAATAAAAAAATTGTCCCGGCATTAATGATAACGTGTTCTCTTTTGAAGTGCATTTAAATGAAAAACAGGTTAAATAACTTAGGAAGAAGTATAGTAATTCATAATGGAATTTGCTTGTACTTTTTATATCTTAACAAAATCGTGTAGGAAAGAATTTATAGGCGGAGAATTTCCGTTTAATTATAGAATGGAAGCTAAAGAAGCGGAGATAAGCGAAGTTATTCCGGTTAACTGCTCAAAATAAGCCAAAATGCATGGATTTATGGAAAATAAGCGGAAAAATTTCTCTTATTTTGCTGAAAATAAAGGGATTTATTAATTTAAGCGGAAATTCTCCCTTTATTCACGCCAAGCCTCAAGGGTGTACCTTGTTATATATAACTATCCAATTACCACTAAAGAGGGTTGTTATTTTCTATATGATCTATAGCACGAACTTTTTAGGATAATCGCCCAAAATCTCTAAATAGCAATAAAAATTAGGGTGAGGAAATCACTGCGGTTTCACACCCTATGCATTGTTTTAAACTGTTTTGCACCTTTAAAGAGTAATCCGTTAAACTAAATGAGAAACAACTTCCCTTTAGGCGATATATGAATAGATTGACTGATCCAATTTGAAGCCATTGCGTGCCATCTGCATCTGGTGGCTATATTTTGCAGCTGCTTGCGTGTACATTTTTTCAAAAGTTATGCTTTCAAAGCTTTGATTGATAGAAGGAACAACTATCCTATCCGAGCTTGCATTCGGAGCCAGCAATTCAGGATTAATAAAATCGAAGTGTTCCTCTGAAATCCGGTTAACATTTTCCTCATCACTCACGATTTCACCCGCTGATTGCAGCATCATCTCAGTAGGCATTTCCTCATAGGGTGATTTTATCAATGATTGATTGTCATCATTTATTTCAATTGTTGCAGCACTATAGTTTTCCCTCTCCTCATTCAATAAAGGCTGCTCTTTTTCAAAAAGCTCTTTTTCTGTTTTTCCAGATAATAAATCTTCAAGAATTTTGAGCATAGGATTCTTTTTTGATTGAGTATAGAGGGCATTCTTTTTATAGGCATCATTTGCTTCCTTGCGCTGCAATATGCGTCTGCGCTCTTCGAAATGATCATTAGTTAGTAACGCTGAAATTTTCATCGATATCACCCCACTTGCAGGAAAATAATCACTCATTATACATATATATTATTTCAAACTGTAATATATTACAAATACTATAATTATTTTCTCACAAAATAAAAAATGTGCAAAGTTGAACTTTGCACATTTTTTAGCACTATATAGTAGAATGATTTTCTTCTAAAATCGTTTCAGCAATATTTACTGCATGATCTCCTACACGCTCTAAATTACTAATAATATCAGCGTAGATGATGCCAGCTTGTCCCGAACATTCCCCTTTATTTAAACGAAGAATATGGCGCTTGCGTAAAATTCTTTCTAATTCATCTATACGATCTTCCTTACTAATCACTTCTCTGGCAAAGTCCTTGCTTTGCTTGTCCAATGCTAGTACTGATAGGCTTACTGTATCCAAAACCAACTCGTACATTTCTTTTAGTTCCCCTGTTGCTTCATCGCTAAATTTCACTCGATTAGAATCCTTCGCTTGAATGAGTTCAACCAGGTTTTCGAAGTGGTCTCCTACTCGTTCAATATCACGGATATTCTGGAATAGTGAATGATGCAATTTCGAATCATTCTCTGATAAGGATTCCTGCGATAATTCAACTAAATAATCCGTTGTTACACGGTCTAAATTATTGATGGCTTCTTCCAGTTGAACGGTCATATTCGCGTGCTTTGTATCCCCTGTAAATAAGAAATCCATTGAATCTTGAAGTCCTTTAACCGCGAACTCTCCCATGCGAACAACTTCTTCTTTTGCTTGTCCAAGTGCAATTGACGGAGATTGTCCAATTAAAGTTTTATCTAAATATTTCGCACCATATTCAACCGTTGCATCTTCTCCTGGAACAATTTTTGTTACTAAAAGTGCAAGTAAACCTACAAACGGTAATTGAATTAATGTATTGATGACATTAAATGTACCGTGGGCAAAGGCAATTTGCATCTTATCTTCAAGTCCTAGTATTCCTGAAATCCATTCTACATAATTTACAAATAACGGTAAGAAAATCATGAAAATGATTGTCCCGATCACATTGAAAATTACGTGAGCCGCTGCTGCTCGACGTGCTGCAACAGAAGCTGCAAGAGCTGCCAATACTGCTGTAATCGTTGTACCAATATTATCTCCAAATAGGACTGGCAATGCCCCTCCAAGCGGGATCAACCCTTCTGAATAGAGCCCTTGCAATATCCCGACAGTTGCTGAAGATGATTGAACGATTAATGTAAAGATAGTTCCTGCAACTACTCCTAAAATAGGGTGATCACTAAAGCTTACTGTCAAATCAACAAATGACTCCAAATCACGTAAAGGTTTCATCCCATCGCCCATCATTTCAAGACCGATGAAAAGACCTGCAAATCCGAAAAGAATCTGGCCAATGTTTTGGATTCGATCTTTTTTAAAGAAGAATAATAGTACAGCACCTAATGCCATAATCGGATAAGAATAGGCGCCTACATCAAATCCGATAATAAATGCTGTTACCGTTGTACCAATATTGGCACCCATAATAACACCGATTGCCTGACGCAATGTCATAAATCCAGCACTTACAAGGCCAACTGTAATAACGGTCGTGCCTGAACTCGATTGGATTAAAACAGTCACAATAATACCGACTAGCACACCCATAATCGGGTTTGTCGTAAATCTATCTAAAATTTCTCGAAGTCTGTCTCCTGCTGCTTTTTGGAGTCCGTCCCCCATATACTTAATTGCAAATAAGAATAAACCTAGACCTCCAAGAAATTGGAAAATCATCGTTTGCCATTCCATTTATTTGTTCCACCCTTTCGATGTCGTCGACACTATTATTCATAATTCAACAGAGGATGTAAATGTTCTTACAAAAATGAAACATAAAATTTACAATACCTTTACAATAGGACAACAAAACGTTCACATTTTTTATAAATGCCAAATAATCATGTTATATAATGTAAAATTACGAATATTTCTTAACACCTAAACTTCCCTAATCTATTATCTCCAAACTTCCAGGGTTCACTCTAAATTAAACCTCAGAAACTGAACATACTTATAAAAAACAAACAGTATCCTGAAATTTGTTAATATCCCGGATACTGCTTGAGAAGTCTTATTTTTTCATTAGATTAGATTTACTCGTCAAATTTCATCCCTTTTAGTAAATCGGCAAAGGCATTATTAATTGGTTCCGCTTCTTTTTCCTGCTGCTTCATGTATTTTTGGACACTTCGCTTATCCACTTTGCCGCCGCCTTCTTTTTTACGTCGGGCTTCAAAGGCAGATAGTTTTTCCCGATAGCCGCATTTACAAACGAAAATTTGGCCTTCTCCTTCTCCGCGCAGCTCCAGCTTTTTCTTGCATTGCGGGCAGCGCGCATTTGTGACACGAGAGACATTTTTGCGATGGCCGCATTCACGATCCTGGCATACAAGCATTTTTCCTTTTTTCCCGTTTACCTCAAGCATCGGTTTTCCGCAATCTGGACAAGACTTTGTTGACACATTGTCATGCTTATATTTTTTATCGCTTCCTTTAATTTCCGAAACGATTTCTTTTGTATGTTCTTTCATTTCATTGATAAACACTTCTTTTTTCAGCTTGCCTTTTGCAATCAGTTCAAGCTTTTGTTCCCATTCTGCCGTTGTGGCAGGAGAGCGCAATTCTTCAGGTACCAAGTCAAGCAGCTGGCGGCCTTTGGAAGTGATATAAATCTCTTTCCCGCCACGTTTTTCGATCAAGAAAGTATTAAATAGCTTCTCGATGATATCCGCACGTGTCGCAACTGTCCCTAGTCCACCCGTAGATTTTAATGTATCGGCAAGCTTCTTATCGCCAGTTTCCAAATACTTTGTTGGATTTTCCATGGCAGATAGCAAAGTTGCCTCCGTGAAACGTGCAGGTGGCTTTGTTTGACCTGAAGTCTGGGCGATTAGCTTTGTTTTTAGTACATCCCCTTTTTCTATACGAGGAAGAAGCTGCTCCTTCACATCATCGCTTGCGTCATCGTCATCAAAACGATTTTCATAAACTTCCTTCCAGCCTGCTTGAAGTACTGTCTTTCCTTTGGCAATAAACTTCTCACCAGCAATTTCAGCCTGTACAGTTAACTGCTCGTATTCATGCGCCGGGAATAGCACCGCTAAGAAACGTTTTACGGCCAAGTCATAGATTTTTCGTTCCTTGTCCGAGAAAGCCGAAAAGTTCACATACCCCTCTGTTGGAATGATGGCGTGATGATCACTTACTTTACTGTCATCTACAAATGCTTTTGTTGGCTTGATTGGCTTTGTTAACACTTTGTTTGTTAATGAACGGTATTCCCCGATTCCACATGCTTTTAGTCGCTCCGGTAATGTGCTCACGATATCTGAAGATAAATATCTCGAATCCGTACGAGGGTAAGTTAACACTTTATGCTGCTCGTACAGCTTTTGCATAATATTTAACGTTTCTTTCGCAGAGTAGCCAAAGAATTTATTGGCATCACGTTGCAGCTCCGTTAAATCATACAATGCAGGCGCAAAGGATTTCTTGGCTTTTCGATCAATCGAAACTACCTTTGCATCTTGATGACCAAGGGATTTTACGATTGAATCGATTTTTTCTTTGTTGAAGCTTCGGCTATTGCCGTTTGTATCCTGCCATGTTAGTTTAACTGTATCTGTTTGCGCTTCAATTCCATAATAAGTTTGCGGTTTGAAATGCTTAATTTCATCTTCACGAGCTGCAATCATTGCTAAAGTCGGTGTTTGCACACGTCCGCAATTTAATTGTGCATTGAATCGCGTTGTTAGTGCACGAGTCGCATTCAACCCGATATACCAATCAGCTTCGGAGCGTGCTACGGCAGCATGATACAAATTTTCATATTGCTTGCCTGGCTTTAAGTTTTGGAAGCCGTCCTTGATGGCTTTATCGGTTACAGAGGAAATCCATAAACGTTTGACAGACTTTTTCACCTTTGCCTTATCAATAATCCAACGTGCCACTAATTCCCCTTCACGTCCCGCATCCGTTGCAATAATAATCTCATTGACATCCGCACGATTCAGCTGTGTTTTCACTGCATTAAATTGCTTGCCCGATTGTTTAATGACCGTTAGCTTTAAACGGTCAGGAAGCATAGGCAGGTCTTCTAAATTCCATGATTTATATTTCACATCATAGCTTTCTGGGTCAGCTAACGTCACTAAGTGTCCTAAAGCCCAAGTGACGATATATTGCGAGCCCTCTAAAAAGCCATTTCCTTTTTTGTCACACTTCAATACACGTGCAATATCACGTGCTACTGATGGTTTTTCAGCGATTACCAAGCTTTTTGCCATTACCTAAAACATCCTTTCCATAAATCCCTTTGTTAAATATAGCATATAGCGAACGGTTCAGCATTTTATTGGGATGTGTAAACATCAGGGAGATAAACAAAGTTGTCATACTCACAATGGTCAAGAACCCACGATGTAGTTAACGAAACTTCTATGTAAATAATTGGTTTGCAAAATGAATTCAGACTTTTTTGTCGAAATGAGTATAGAAAAGAATTAATGTACATTTAAGCTAAGGGATGGGATTCATTTTGCCAAAAAGAAAAGGTCAATTACTTTTGTTATTATCAGTATTCCTCTTCGGTTTTCTTGGTGGGTGCAGCACAGGAATAGAAATAACATTAGATGAAGCTAAAATGATAGCCCTGGAAGATGCACCGAAATTTAAACCTTATAATGAAAACTTTGAAATTTGGAAAACAAAAGAAACGAATCGCGGATGGACGATCATGATGAGTTCCAATGAGCCAATGCAGGAAGAACCCTCACCAAATATTTTGTATGAAGTTGGCAAAACCGGCAATATCTTGGAACGCGCGAACATGGCATTAGCAGAATGAAAATTTTAAACCCGAAATCCTGGAGTTGGATTTCGGGCTGGGTTACCTGCTCAGTTATTTAATATATTCATTACTCACAAGAATACTTTGCACCACTTCAGTCGGCACGATAAACTCTACTGTTCCCATGTAGCCTGGCGCAACTTCGTATTCATTAAATGAAATTACTAATTTATTCTCAGCATTTACGTAAAAATTTTGATTTTCTGCGATTGTTTTGAACCCATCGGCCATTGGTGCATCAGGTGTATCAATGAAATACATTTTAGAAGGGTCAGCCTTCATCTGTTCTTCCATTTGCTGAATTATATATTCACTGATTACCTCAACATAGCTAGTGTCTCCAAACAAGCTTGGCAGAGTAATTAATATTTCGTTTTGTTTGTCAATCGTATCGTATTGCAGAGTTGTCATTGAGGAGCCTGCTGTTTCTTCGATAATACGTCCTACAGACAATAATTGTTCTGTATCGGTTTTGATTTCATAGCCACTGCTTACACTTAAATGACCGCCTTCTCCAAATGCCTGTTGCTGCTCCATATCCGCCATAAACTTTTCGTATAGCTGCTGGCCTTCTTCTAAATATTTCGCATTCAGCATCTGTTCCAAAGATTTATTTTCCAGTTCCTCGACTGCCGGGACTTTAATATTAGCTTGATAATTTCCTTCATCCACCTTGAATTCTTTAAACGTCAATACATTCACTACACTGCCGATTACCGGTACCTTCTCCAAGGATTGTGCAAATGCAGGACTTAAGTTGACACTTGTTGTGAGGATGACTGCAGCAGCAGCTACTCCAGCAATCCATTTCGTTTTCGTTCTTTTAGGCTTCCGTGATTTTTGCAGTGCCTTTTCGACCACCTGATCCAGCTCTGACGGAATCTGAATATCCTTATATTGCTCTATTAATTTATCCATCTTGTTATCCATTTTGTTTTGCCTCCTCTAAATTCATGTCTTCCATTTGAAATCGCAATAATTTCAAGCCTTTATAGATCCTTGTTTTGATGGTGCTAATGTTCAGTTCCAGGATTTCTGCTACTTCCTCAATTTTTAAATCCTCAAAATATCTAAGCACAATGACACTTCGATAATCCGGCGATAATTCATTTAATGCCCGTTGCAAGTCAATATCTTCATAATGATCGTTAACCCCTTGAAGTTGAAGGGTTGTATCATCTACAACCGTTACTTTCTTTCTACGCCGCAGGAAATCCAATGATGTATTCACGATGATTTTATAAAACCAGCTCTTTATCGCTTTATCATCCATAAGGGTTTTTGATCGCATTGCTTTTTGAATTGAATCTTGGACGATATCCAGTGCATCTTCTTTGTTTTGAACATAGCTATAGGCAAGCCGATAAAAGTTTTCTTTGTTTTCCATAACATACTCTGCAATTTTTTGTTCCCACGCAGGTTCCCTTTTCAACACCCAACAACTCTCCTTAACTCTGCTGTAATAGCACGTTTTCATTATATAGACGCATAAGCTATGGGAAAAAGTTTGAACAACTTTAAATTAATTAATAATCTTGGCTAAGCGCCAAGCCTTTTAGCATCTAGCTTAGTTGCACTGATACGAAAAGACAGCTTTATAGTTTTATATTCATAAAAAATGGCTGTTCAAAGTCCCTTTCAGACTTTGAACAGCCATTTTTATTTTACTGCGTTAACAATTCAAGATACCGAATCACCGGCTTAATCAATTGTGTCGCTGTTTTTCCTGCTTCGCGATGATCCTCCACAATTGAAACAGCCAGGTAGCTCGAGTCATTTGCATCAAAAACAGATACTAAGCTATTTTCGACTCCCCGCTCACCTTGTGCCTGTTTCAACTCTGCCGTTCCCGTCTTCGCCGCAATATTGCCCAAACCATTTAATTCATGGGCAGTTCCTTCAGTAGCAGTTACAACTTCTACTAACATCGGTTTAATGGTATCAATCGTTGATTTTGCAAATACTTCCTTTGTTTTCACTTCTGAATCAACTAGAAGGTTTGGATACGTGAGTACACCATCATTTGCCAACACTGAATAATTCGTTGCCATTTGAATCGGCGACATTAATAACTGACCTTGGCCATAGGCTGAATCTGCCAATAAAATTTCAGAACCAAAGGACTCATTATTTGAAATCTGAGCGGGCTCCATGGTTAATGGCAAGCCATAGGACTCACCGAAAGTCAGCTTATTCAAGCCCTCCCTGAAAGTATCTTCGCCCATTTCCAAAGCTTCTTGCGCAAAGTATATATTATCTGATTTAACTAATGCCGTTTTTAAATCGACACGGTCCGTTACGGATACACGGGAAATTTTATAATTCCCCCAAGATTCATCCTTTTGCCATTGTAAACCTGAAATATCATGTGTTTCATCAATAGTTGTCGCACCTGATTCAAGCCCGATGGAAGCAGTGATTGGCTTGAAGGTTGAACCTGGCGCATAACGAGTCGTTAACCGGCTTATAAATGGCTTGTCTTCATTATTATTGTACGCATCATATTGGGCTTGCGATATCCCTACAACAAATTGGTTTGGATTGTAGGCGGGTTTACTCACAAGTGCAAGTAAATTTCCTGTTTTTGGTTCCATGACAACAGTCGACCCCGCAGCATTTTCGAGCGCATCAAATGCAGTCTGCTGTAGATTGGCATCAATAGTTGTTTTGATTGTTTGGCCATCTTGCTTTTCAATCTTTTGAATGGTTGCTCTTTTTTCACCATTTGCTGTTTCGATGTAGATTTCTCCGCCATTTTGACCGCGCAATTCTTTTTCGAACGCGAGCTCCAGCCCTGTCCGACCAATCACATCTCCTGCTTGGAGGGTGGGATCTTTTTCAATATCTTCTGCCGTTACTTCCCCTACATAACCAATTAGATGGGCTGCTGCTTCCCGTAATGGATAAGCACGCGTCCCAACTTGCTGGTATTGAACCCCCTCAATAATGGGAGTATCCGCGCCGTAAGGCAATGTTTTCAGGGGCACAAAATGTTCGTCCTGTACCCAGCTCTGCCCTAATTGACCTTCGATAAATTCAACCGTTATGTCCAGCTGCTCTGCTATATTTTCAATTTTAGCCGTCCTTGCTTGCCCTTCACCTAAACCTTTTGGGACAACTCCTGCTTGATAAGTTGTTGTATTCAGCGCCAACTCTGCACCATGCCGATCCAGGATTTCCCCTCTGCTTGCTTCATCCACTGTATAGCGAATTTTATCGTCCGGCAGCATTCCCGGGAATATTAATTCAGCAGTCCAATTTACTTTATAAGCATCTTCTGTTTCAATCAGCTTCGTTTTATAATGTATATCTGATATCGTTCCTAAAACCGTATCAAATGTAGCAGTGTATTCCAGAGTATCTTCTTCATTGATCTTATAATCGATCTTCATATTCGATACACCGATTCCACCGAATATAGCACTGTATTTTTCAGCGATAGATTCCTTGGTGTAGCCTGCTTTTTCAAGCGATTCCTTTGTCACAAGCCCTGGAATTTTTTCAAAAGACTGCTCCTTTATCGCCGTAATCCAGGCTAGCGCAGCGTTCTCTTTTCTTTCTTGTATTTTTGCCTCATTCCACTGTTGGTAGCCGTATACAGAACCGGCTGCAAGTAATAAAATCGCGATTGCTCCTACGATAAGAACCCATTTTTTCTTCATAGTAACCTCCTGTATTCGCTCCATAATTATGTAATGAAAAGTATAAATTCAGTTTAACATATACCCTATTATTTACAGTAATAATAAAAAGGAATTGAGTTTCTATTAGATTGACTCAATTCCTGAATTTAATAACTATCCGCTTCAAATAAAGTCAACTGCAAAACTAGTCTTGCCTTTTGACTCGAAATTTATTTTGCTTTTAATCCAACACCTTCAATTTTCACTTTAACTTTCACATCAACAGATAAATCCTTATAGATTTCTCTCCACTTTTCTTTGGTTTTTACCTCCTGATCCCAATAGCTCCGCATTCTGCTGCGTACATATTCTCCAAGACCCAATATATCAGACTCTTTCTTCTGGGTTTCCTCTATGAGCTTTTCCATTTCTTTTTGGAATGCTTTTTCAGCGATTTCCTCAATATTACTGATTGTTGCAGTGTTATTCAGATCGATACGATTATCATTCTTCCCTGTAATATTTCCTTTAACATCCACGCTTATTTCGAAATGAGGTTTTCCAGCTACTAAAGAAACCTTATAATCACTCTTTCGCTTCGTGGACTGAAACTGAACGGTTTGTTCATCGGATAGTTTGACTACTGCAGTTGAACCACCTGGATTATGCCCGATTAACCCATTAAGAAAAGCAATCTGGTAAGGTTGCGTGTGACCCACCAGTTTATTTTGACGAAAATAGCCAACACCGCTGATTTGGATATTTTCTTTCGATTTAACCGTTAAATATGGTAAGTAGCCATCCTGTCCTTCATTCTCGAGAGCTATATAAAACATACCCACTCGAATCTTCGGAAGCTTGCCCATTTTTATGGAGTTATCCAGCATATTCGACAGATAGAGTGCAGGTATTCTTTCTAGCTTTGGCGCAACTTTGAGAGTTTCATCCGCCCGCTCTCCATTCACTAATAACCAAGCATCTCTCCTAACTTCCGGATTTCTCTTCATAAAATCTATAATTTCGTCGATACCTCTAGTAGCTACTTCATCTGAGATTATAAATATTTTTAAATGTCCCAGGAAGATAGTTGATGAAAGCTGTTGTTGGAGATTATTCACTGCTTCTGCTAGAGTATGTCCAACAGCTTTTACTACCCACACGGAATCTTGCGGCCCGCTTTGTGAACCTCCTTGAGAAGGGCCAAGGGGAATTTGGCCAGGAACAGCAAGCTGGGCAGTGACTTCAATCATGCCGATTCCAGATGTGGGAATGTCAATCTCATCCGGATGGTTAATAGGATCTTCCTTCTCACCTTCTGCTATATCTACCGCAAGACCAAGAACCGTTGATCTTTCCTCGACCTCCATTCTGTCCCAGCAACCGGACAATAGCAGGACACTCATGAGCAACAGCAAAGGTTTACATTGTTTCATTCGCAGTACTCCCCTTTTTCTTTCTTATTAATGCTACTAAAAGAAGAAGTATTGGATAGAGCATTGTAATGAATAGCCCATACAAGCCAATTGTTCTTATGAAGTCATAAAGCTGGATAACATTTTTCGGATAAAGGGCCACCATGAAAACAATCGGCAGCATTATATACGATAAGACACGATGACTTCTCAGCTGGAAAAGCTGGCTTCCATTATAGATCACAATTAAATAACCCGATAAGATGGTCGTAAAGGCGGATAGTATCCAAATAATTAAAAATAGAATATCCAGCCTTTCTAATAGCTCAAAAGGAAGCTGAATCATACGAGTCAACACATACACTGGCCATATCGGATTCTTTGTTTCATTTATCCCAAAAACGCCCAATACTGCAAAAACAATAAGTATTAAAAGCAATGAAGATATACATATCCCTAAAATACTTCCCCTGATTGCATGCTTTGTATTTTTTGTGTGTGGAATTAAAACTGTTAAAACAAACATTCCTATATGGGCAAATGGCAGTGCAGCGATCATAATACTTCCTTTCATAAAATCAAAAACATTCGTTTGATTACCTATGAAAGGACGTATTAGTCTCATATCAATTTCAGGAATAGATAAAAGAACTAAAAATAATATCGGGATAGCTATAAATGGAAAATATAAAAATTGAATATAGGATATCGTTGTAATATCGTTTCTTGTTGTAATCGCTACGACAATTAACATCGCCCCAACCAATACCGTCATCGGGGTATCAGGAAAAAGAAAAGAGCTTAGTATAAATGCAAACTCACGAGTAATGAACCCTACGATCAATATGAAAAACAGAAAAATAAAAAATCCAAATAGATAAGCTAGCGGCCTGCCTATTATCGTTTTACTGGATTGAATAAGTGACTCATTTGGAAATCGTACTCCTAGCTTGGCTATAATTACCATGCTGCAAAACACAAGGAGAAGTCCTATAAAAGTAACCAATATCGCACCACTATTTACCAGTTCCACTGCAATACGAGGCAGCGCAAGAATGGCAACCCCAACCATACTATTGGTAATCATCATCATCGTCTGGGTGGCCGTAATTTGACGGGGTTCTCTCATGATGATTCCCCCCCGCTTCCACTATTTTGATTTTCAGGACCTAATGGATTTGTTGTCGGAATCTCCTTTGGATTTTCGATTCTTTTTTTGTTTGAAACATGCAGTTCCTCAGGACGGTCTATTAGCCAACGCAGCGGGGCACGTATAAACGCATCCCTCATCCCTCCCCAATTCATCGGGCTTATAGGGCTAAAATAAGGAACTCCGAATGAACGCAGTGAAACCAGGTGATTCACAATTACGATAAGACCAAGTACCAATCCATAAATCCCCAACATCCCTGTCATAAATAACAGCGGAAATCTCAACATTCGAAAACCAGTCGCCATACTATAAGCCGGGGTTGAAAAGGAACCGATTGTCGTAATGGCGATTACTACTACTGTTATAGGGCTTACAAAGCCTGCCATTACCGCAGCTTGTCCTACGACTAAAACTCCTACAATCGATAAGGCTCCCCCTACTTGCTTCGGCATTCGCACTGTTGCTTCACGCAATATTTCCATCGCGGCTTCCATCACAAAAACTTCGATAACAGCCGGAAACGGGACACCTGCCCGCCCACTGGTTATAGCCACAGAAAATGCAGTCGGAATCAGCTCTGGATGGTAAGAAATAACCGCTACATAGGCAGACGGTGTAATCAACGAAAAAACAATTGAAACAAGTCGTGTAAATCGTATGACGGACATCATATTTGTCCGTTCATTGTAGTCCTCCGAGGATTGATAGAACATGATAAAAGTTGCCGGAACGATTAAGGCAAATGGGGATCCATCAACCATCAACACGACTCTTCCTTCAAGCAAGTTTCCTGCTGCTACATCTGGCCGTTCTGTATTTTTTACCTGAGGGAATGGAGACCTAGGATTATCCTGTATAAATTGCTCTATATACCCAGCATCCAGAATGCGATCAATATCAATTTTTGACAGCCTTTCCTCTACATCCTTTATTAGTGATTGGTTCGCAATGCCGTCTATATAAAAAAGACAAACACTGGATTTTGTTAATGAGCCTACTTCTAATGGCTTTACTTTAAAATCCGTGATAGGTATTCGGTCTCGAAGTAATGCAATATTTGTTTCCAAGGATTCAATAAATCCATCTCTTGGGCCACGAATCACCTGTTCTGTATCCGGCTGTGTTATGCTGCGTTTATCAACCATTTTCGTATTGATAATAATGGCATTTTGAAGACCCTCTATTAATAGTATTGTGTTCCCTCTTAAAAGGTCCGTCACTGCAGACGGAATCTGATCCTCTATTTGCACTTCAGCATGATAAAGACATTTTTTTATAATTAACTCACTAATATTTTCAATTTGCTTTTCTTTATCGATATATTCGCTTGGCGCTAATAGCAGTGGTTGTATCACATCTTTGCTGATACTTTCTTTATCTACCAGACTGCCTAAATAAAAAAGAGTGGCAGGGATTTCTCCAAATACTTCTATTTCTCTTGCTCTAAAATCGTGCTCATTGTTAAATTGTTCCTTAATAGTGTTGACTGCATCTAAATACGAAAATATATTATTAGGTTCGATTTTATGATGTTTTATGGGCGTTGGTTCTTCAGGTAATTCTCGAGATTTCCTTTTTCTTTTTTGAGTAAATGCTTGCCAAAGGTTCATTAGACTTTCTCCTTGAAATGAAGGTAAAACTGGATTCTCCCTGGTACAAAACCAAAATTAGCCAGTGGAAAATAGTATTGTTAATTAAAAAGTCCATCATACATAATTTGGCCATTTCGGTATAAAGAACCTATTAAAAATACAAATTGTACCAATGCGCCAGGGAAATTTATAGCTGTATTTACAGTGATTTCTATTATGAGTGGATGCATTAAAAAAAGCTGTTCAGAAAATCCAAGTTTTCTGAACAGCTCCAATTTCGTATTTATGGCTTACACCATTTGCTTATTTGCCGAGATTGCATATAATATCTTTCCTAAACGTTTAATGCCCTCCTCGATTATGTCTGGAGAAGAGTTTGTGTAGTTTAAACGCAGAGTATTTACATTTGTTTTATTTGTATAGAATGGGTCCCCTGGTACAAAGGCCACCTTTTCTTCCATTGCTTTTTGGAAGAAGTCAAGCGCTGAAATCCCATCTTCCAATGTTACCCATATGAACATACCGCCCTCTGGATTCGTATGCTTCACAGATGATGGGAAGTATTTAGCGATTGCATTCAGCATAGCATTTGCTTGCGTTTCATAAAGATTGATAATTTTATTTACATGGGACGCTAAATCGTTATTTACTAAATAATCATAAATAATCATTTGCGAGAAGATATTTGTGTGTAAATCCGTTGCTTGTTTTACCGTATTCATATGGTGCATGAGCTCTTTGTTTTTTGTTGCTACAAACCCTAGTCGCATTCCTGGTGTAACAATTTTCGAGAAAGAACCAAGCAAAACGGAATTTTCTAGTCTACCCGCTCCTATGTAAGGGAGTTTTTCACCAGTCCAACGCAATTCACCATAAGGATCATCCTCGACTAATACAACATCGTATTTTTTTACCACTTCATATATGGCCTCACGTTTTTCTCGAGAATACGTAATACCAGTTGGGTTATGAAAGTTCGGTACGGTGTAGATAAATTTAATGTTGTCATTTTCGGCAAGCGTTTGTTCCAGTTGTTCGGCATTTAAGCCATCCTCTTCTAATGCAACGGAATGAAATTGCGGTTCAGCTAATGAAAATGCTTGTATAGCCCCTAAATATCCTGGCTCTTCCATTACAATTCCTTCCCCGTTATTCAGAAGAACCTGAGAAAGCAGCTGCAATGCTTGTTGAGAACCCGTGGTAATTAAAATATCTTCTGAATCAAATTCTAGTCCGTAATCAGTTTTATATTTTTCTGCGATATATTGTCTTAAAGGCAAATAACCTTCTGTCGTTGAATATTGGAATAATTTTGCGCCATTTTCTTCAATTGCATGGTTAATGGATTGCTGCATTTCATCAATTGGAAAAGAAATTGGGTTAGGTAAACCTCCAGCAAACGAAATGACGTCAGGTGCATCTGTCACCTTCAATATATTTCGTATAAATGATGATGGAGTATTTAAAATTTTATCAGAGTACTTCATAGCAATTCCCTCTTTTTTTCGATAGTCGCTAATACCGTTTAAATCATTTCACCTCGAGGGTTTCGATTTAAAATGAATCAGTGTTACATGATTTTATCAGACTATTTTAAAAATTTCAAAATAAATTTTGATGGAACCCGGGAAACAATTCAAATTTGCGGATTAGATATGTAAATATTTGCTCGAAATCATTATTTTAAATATATCATTGATGAAATTATGCTAGTTTTTGACTTCTTTTGAAATTTAAAAATATTAACATGGGGATGTTATCACAAAAATAAGCCCAGTTCTTGATACGAACTGGACTTTCGATTTTTACGTTACTCCTAATTTGAATCATCATCTGAATCAGTATCATATTCAGATTCTTCTTCCGTTTGTAGTTCACTTTCTTTAAGCCATAAATGATTCGTTACTGTTTCACCTAGTGAATTTGTATAGTCGACAACGTAAACAATTGTATCTTCAACAGTATCTACGGCACCTTCTGCACCTAGCATTCCATCTTGGTGGTCGACATTAATAATGACATCTGTGCCGACAGCGATTTCCCCATCATCCATCGCCGAGATTTCTCCCTCTACAAACCATTTATGATTTTCCTCAAATGGATCTCCATTTGTCGGTGTATAAGAAACCGAATAAACAGTTGTTTCATAGGCCCCTTTAATAGTCGCCATGGCACCTTCCATGCCGTCCGTATGACTTGCATTTACAACAGCCGTACTGCCGACCGGAAACTTCGGATTTTCGGCTTCCTTCAATCCTTCCGGCAGCTGGCCTTCCGCGTGTCCAGCGTGTTCGACCGCATTATCCGTCTCCTCTTCGCCTACTTGTTTGTCCGTGCCATCTAGATTATTCGTGATATCCGCACCAGCTTCAGCTGGCTCTTCCTCATCCTTATCCCCCCAGCCGCAAGCAGATAAAAGCAATACAGAAAGTAATGTCATCGTAACCAATAGTAATTTACTATCCATCTTCATAATCCTCCTAGTTTCTCAAATCTTACACTAGTTAAAGGATTGAACTTTCCCAAAGATTCTATTCATAAAATTGGATACTTTAGAGAATTGTGTAGGAATTGTTGATGGACCTGTTCCTAAAAAAGAGATGCTCAATGAGCATCTCTTTTTAGTTCGACTCTTTGCAGACGTAATGCGTTTAGAACGACTGATACGGAGCTGAATGCCATGGCTGCACCCGCCAACCATGGGGCAAGAAGGCCTGCTGCGGCGATTGGGATGCCGAGTGTATTATAGCCAAATGCCCAGAATAGGTTTTGTTTAATATTGGTCATCGTTTTATGGCTCATAATAATTGCATCTGCTATGCTGTTTAAATCACCGCGAATAAGAGTGATATCCGCTGCCTCCATGGCTACATCAGTCCCTGTTCCAATGGCCATCCCGATATTGGCTACCGCTAGTGCCGGAGCGTCATTTATCCCATCTCCGACCATGGCAACCTTTCTTCCTAAAGCTTGCAGTTTTTTTACTTCTTCCGCCTTTCCTTCAGGCAGAACCTCTGCAATCACTTTTTTAATTCCTACTTGTTCTGCAATCGCATAGGCAGTACGCTCATTATCGCCCGTCATCATAATCACTTCGATGCCCATGTTATGAAGTCGTTCAATAGCTCTCCTGGAAGTATCTTTAATGGTATCAGCCACTGCTACCATCCCCGCATACTCACCATCAATACTTGCGATCATAGCCGTTTTGCCTTCTGCCTCAAGTATTTCCATTGTTCCTAATACATGCGAAATTTCGATATTGTATTTGTCCATTAATTTGCGAGTACCTACTAAAATATCTCTTTGGTTAACAGTTGCTTTAACACCATACCCTGGTATTGCCTCAAAATCGCGCACTTCACGCAGTTTGATGCCTTCCTGTTCGATTCCTTTTAGAATGGACTCGGCAAGAGGATGTTCGGATTGCTTTTCAGCAGAACCGATAAATGAAAGGAGTACTCGAACATTCATCCCATCCGCCACAATAACATCAGTTAAAACAGGATTCCCATTTGTTACTGTCCCTGTTTTATCCACAACCACAGTATCAATGTGGTGAGTTTGTTCTAGATGTTCTCCGCCTTTAAATAAAATCCCCCATTCCGCTGCACGTCCTGACCCTGCCATAATAGAAGTTGGCGTTGCAAGACCTAATGCACAAGGACAAGCAATCACAAGTACGGCAATCAAGCTTTCCAATGATGGACCAAATTCTCCCGGTGTAATGAAAACTAACCAGACGATATACGTAATAATGGCAGTCGCTATTACAATCGGCACAAAAATGCCTGATATTTTATCAGCTAAACGTTGAATCGGCGCTTTTGAGCCTTGTGCATCTTCTACCACCTTAATAATTTGTGATAGAGCTGTATCACGACCTACTTTTGTTGCCTGTATTTTGATAAAGCCATTTCTATTTAACGTTGATCCAAATACGATTGACCCCGCCTCTTTATCGATCGGCAGACTTTCACCAGTCAGCATCGACTCATCAACTGCAGTATTCCCTTCAACAATCTCTCCATCTACAGGTATTTTCTCACCAGGCTTCACTAAAATTGTATCGCCCACCACTACTTCTTCTATTGAAATTTCTTTTTCTATTCCATTCCGTGAAACTAATGCCGTTTTCGCTTGAAGGCCCATTAATTTTTTGATAGCTTCAGAAGATCTACCTTTTGCTTTAGCTTCAAAAAGTTTACCTAATAGAATTAATGTAATTAAAACAGCACTTGTTTCAAAATAGAGCTGTGCTTGATGATGCTCGCCATTTGTACTAATCGCTTGATATACACTGTAAAAATAGGCAGCAGATGTCCCCATCACGACCAGAACATCCATATTCGCGCTTTGATCGCGCAACGCCTTAAAGGCACTGACATAAAATTGCCAGCCGATGATGAATTGAACGGGTGTGGCAAGGGCCATTTGCACCCATGGTATCATTAACACTTCAGGTACATAAAGAAATGATGTAAATGAAAAATGTCCAACCATCGTCCATAAAAGAGGAATTGATAGTATTGCAGAAAGGATGAATTTCCGTTGTTGTTTTCGTATCGCTTCCTCGCGATAATCGATTGCATCTTGATCATTCTCTTTTATATGAGCTCCATACCCTAATTTTTCAACACGGCTAATGATATCGGACATAGAGACTTGATTCGGATTAAATTCCACTACTGCATTTTCCAGCGCCAAATTGACGTTCGCAAGCGTTACGCCGTCCATCTTATTCAGACCTTTTTCAATTCGTGTGGCACAGGCCGCGCAGGTCATTCCTGTAATTGCAAATTCCTTTTTATCTTTCACCACTCCGTAGCCTAGTGCTTCAATCTTTATTACGAAATCCTGCTCATTTATCTTTTCGGGGTCAAACTTGATAATGGATTTTTCTAAAGCTAAATTGACGTTTGCTTCCTCTACTCCATCCAATTTCGTTAAACCCTTCTCAATGCGATTGGCACAAGCTGCGCAAGTCATGCCGGTAATTTGTAAACTGGTTTCTTTTAGCTCAATCGTCACTATGTTTCACCTGCCTCTTTATACCAATCAGGGGTATAATTATAAGCTGAAAATAGAGTGCTGCCTTGTTGGAGCACTCTTAATGAAGTTTTATAATACATCGTATCCTTGATCATCAATGGCTTCTTTGATTTTAGCAAGAGACACTTTTTGATCATTATATGCTACGTTTACTCTGCCTGCTTCTAAATTCACACTAACTTGTTCTACACCATCCAGTGCACCAACACTTTGTTCAACCGATTTCACACAGTGTCCACAAGACATTCCCTTAACATTTAATGTAACGTTTTCCATTTTTCATCCCTCCTTCATATATACGATATAGGGGTATAATTTGAATAAAAAAATTAACTATTTTCTCATTAACTTTTGAATTGTCACCAAAAGCTCATCTAGAACTTCTTCATCGCCTTCTGTTATGCGCTCTACCACACACCCCTTTAAATGCCCCTGTAAAAGGACTTTAGCAACACTATTTAATGCCGATTGAGTTGCTGAAAGCTGTGTAATGATGTCATCACAATAAACATCCCGATCAACCATACCTTTAATACCGCGGATTTGCCCTTCAATTCGATTCAGACGATTTGTTAAGTCCTTTTTTATATGGTCTGGATGGTGACTTTTTCGGCACACTTGCTTTTCCGTTAACTCTTCACTCACTTTTTCCAGGTTCATCAACTCCGTTCTAGCATACATTACGAATTACCCCCGGAGGGTATCCTAGCCGATATTTAGTTAATCATTCCATTTAATATATGCAATCGCCATCGCAACATGCTCATTTTAACTAACTTTAACTCTTTCACTAACCTTATAAGGCATTTGACCATATATTATTAAATATTAACTACTTTTGGGTTATAGAATTTAGGAGGGGAAATAAATGGTGGATTTCAACCCCAAAATGTTAAAGGTCAGGTTTATTTTACCTGCAAGTCCCACTGAGCCTTTAAAGGGAAGAAAATACACGCTTACTTATTCAGACCGCACAAATCAACATATTTTGGATATCGGAACAGATTTTAATTATGAGGCTGTTACTGAAAAATTGCCCGATGGAATCATTATCGAATGGCAAAATGATTGGCAATACCGTTTAGCGGGAAGAGTCTTTGTAGACCGAGGAGAATATACGGTTGAAGAAGCCGAGGAGCGATTCAACCAGTTAAGAAATAAGATAGCTAATGGACTGCTGGGAGTTGCTTTTGGAGATCGATTATTTTTATCCAACTACCCTTTGCTCCTTGATGCACCCATCTATTTCTTTTTTGAATCGAATTATTCAGCGTTTAAACAATGCTATTATTACGGAACACTCAAACAATATTTAAATCAGTTTCAATATGAAATTTAGCGATTGATCTAAATTTCAGTACCATCCCATTGATTTTCCAGTTTGTTCCGCTTAAAATTTTCTCTAAGGAAACATATGAGTCTGAAAGTATATAAAGGGGTTAGGGCCATTGATGGATTTTATTTTACAGCTGGATCCAATTCTTCAAGTAACGATTGCAACCTTATTCACTTGGGGAATGACGGCATTAGGTGCTGCTTTAGTATTTACAACCAAAACATTTAATCAAAAGTTTTTGGATAGTATGCTCGGCTTTGCAGGCGGTGTTATGATTGCTGCAAGTTTTTGGTCTCTATTATCCCCTGCTCTAGAAATGGCTGATGGTGGAAAACTGCCTGCTTGGCTTCCTGTAGCCATTGGATTCTTGCTAGGTGGAGAATTTATTTACTTGATTGATAAGATGCTTCCCCACCTTCACCCTAATGCCCCACTCAACAGTGCAGAAGGGATACAACCTAAAAAGCGAAAACGAAGTACTTTGCTCGTTCTCGCGATTACATTGCATAATATTCCTGAAGGTTTAGCCATTGGGGTTTCTTTTGGCGCTGTTGCCCTTGGATCTCCTTCTGCTTCCCTTGCAGGTGCATTAGCTTTAGCCATCGGGATCGGGATACAAAATATTCCTGAAGGGGCTGCTGTTTCGATGCCATTGCTAAGAGACGGCCTTTCTAGAAAAAGAAGCTTCCTATTTGGTCAGTTTTCGGGAATGGTTGAACCCATTTCAGCGATTATCGGGTTCCTGGCCGTTGCCTTTATCGAACCGCTATTGCCATTTGCATTAGCATTTGCAGCAGGTGCCATGATTTTTGTCGTGGCTGAAGAGGTCATCCCAAGCTCACAAGAAGAAGGCAATAAAGACCTCGCCGTCATGAGCTTGATGATTGGCTTTACACTGATGATGATTTTAGATGTATCATTGGGTTGATGAAATAAATAATAATGAAAAACGCTTAAGGTATTGATGATACCCTAGCGTTTTTATTTTGCCTTTCTTAAATTATTGGCCGGATATCAGTTAGATTACTAAGTCATTTTCAGATTTTAGGTCTACAGCTTTCTGTAGAAGCTTTTGAAGAACAGCCGCAAAGGTTGCAATAATAAATGCTGCAACAATACTTATTAACGCCAGCATGATAATCCCTGTCATATCTTCATTGCCATAAAATAAAGCGATGGCTGTTATGATTCCGAATAAAATTAAGGCTCCTAATATCATTGCACAGTACTTTATATATTTTAATGCCTGAATCGATCGTTTTGAAAATGCTCGGTTGATATCAATGAATGACAACAGTTTAAATGCCTGATACAACGCAATATAAAATGGTAGGCATAAGACGAAGACATATACTAAAAACCAATATTGCAAGTAAGCTGAGTCAGGATGCTTCGCTGCATCTCTGCTTGCCATCATGGGGAAGCCAATTAAACACATTCCCAGCACCAAAATACCAATAAGAATAATAACTCCTTTTAAGAATACGGTTGAGCCTTTTTTCCACGTCAAACAAAGCACCTCACCTATTTATTTTCAAATTGATTATAGCAATGAAATTATCGATTATCAATAAATAATTATTGAATAGGATAATATTATTATTGTTTAGTTCAAGTGATCCATTTGTTACGATCGGGTTCCTCCCTTTTACGAGCGATTTTTCTTTCTTTACGAGCGAGTTCCTCTCCTTTACGGGCGGCTTTCCTCTTTACGAGCGAGTTCCTCCCTTTTACGAGCGATTTTTCTTTCTTTACGAGCGAGTTCCTCTCCTTTACGAGCGACTTTCCACCTTTACGAACGAGTTGCGCGCCCAGTAGTACTTATCCACAAAAAAACGCCTCCAAACTTAATTGGAGGCGCCATCATTCATATAAAGGTTAAGCTTCTTCTTCATCCATAATTTCATCGAAAGCGGCTGATACTTTGTCGAATTCCTCATCTGTTTCGATTGCGCTAAAGTCGCCATCTTCATCTACTTTTAAAAAGAAAACGTCAATATCTTCTTCTGTTTCTTCTTGAATATCCTCTACAAAGCCAACTGCTACGTATTCAGTTCCATCAAGATTGATGGAAGCCAGTACTTCTACTTCTAATTCCTCATCGTTCTCATCCGTGATTGTAAAGATTTCTCCTACTTCGTGTTTTTCCATGTGCCTATTCTCCTTTAATTTCAATGCTTGAATATTTTTTATTCCAAGGCAAGGTTTTAACTATACTCCCTACCCGAGTCCCTATTATACCTTTAAGTCCCACAAAATGTACGATATGGGCGATCTGGATTTTTTGGCAATATACAGTATTCTTCGTTCGCACCTGAAGAATAGTCATATGGATCGGCAAGTGCTGCCAACAATCGTTCCATAACGCTGAAATCGCCTTCATTGACAGCTGCCTCTAATGCCTCTTCTACTCTGTGATTTCGTGGTATCACAGCTGGATTGCTGTTTCTCATTAATTCGTATGATTCTTCAATGGATTGTGGCTGTCTTCCACGGCGCTCTTCCCACTTCTGAAGCCACTTATCAAATTCATCTGTACCGTGAATTGGCAGGCTTTCAAGTTTCCCCACTGTTAAAGCACGGAATGTATTCGTATAGTCGGCACGATGCTTTTGCATTATACTAAGCAGTTCATCTGCGAGTGCTTTATCTTGCTCTTCTTCATCAAACAGCCCTAATTTTGCTCTCATGCCAGAGAGCCAATGTTTTTCGTACAAACCCATATACTGGGAAATCTGCCCCTGAGCTATTTCAATGGCCTTTTCTTCATCGTCATCTAATAAAGGAACGAGGGTTTCTGCAAAACGCGCTAAATTCCATAGGCCCATTTTCGGCTGATTTCCATAGGCATAACGCCCATGGGTATCAATCGAGCTAAATACCGTTTCTGGATGATAGACATCCATGAAAGCACATGGTCCAAAGTCGATGGATTCTCCACTAATGGCCATATTATCTGTATTCATAACGCCATGAATAAAGCCTACAAGCTGCCACTTGGCAATTAACTCAGCTTGTTTTCGGATTACTTCTTGCAGCAGATACAGGTACTGGTTATCACTGTTTGGAATATCTGTGTAATGGCGGATAATTGTATAGCTTGCAAGGGATTGCAAGTCCTCATAAGTGCCCCAATTAGCCACAAATTGGAATGTTCCCACACGAATATGACTTGCGGCAACACGCGTTAAGATCGCTCCGGGAAGATCCGTTTCCCGAATGATTTTCTCTCCAGTTGATACAACAGCTAAACTTCGTGTTGTTGGAATTCCTAATGCATGCATTGCTTCACTAATTATATATTCTCGAAGCATTGGTCCAAGTGCTGCTCGGCCGTCACCTCCACGTGAAAATGGAGTTCTTCCTGCACCTTTTAATTGAATATCAAAGCGCTCGTTTTCTGGCGTAATCTGCTCTCCATATAAAAGCGCCCGCCCATCTCCAAGCATGGTAAAATAGCCGAATTGATGGCCTGCATAAGCTTGTGCCATTGGAAACGACCCTTCAGGCGCTTTATTTCCGGCTAAAATTTGTACCCCTTCCTCACTTTGAAGGGCATTGCTATCCAAGCCCAGTTCCTTAGCCAGCGGATTATTAAATACCACAATTTCCGGGTTACTTACAGGATGTAAGCCGACACTTGCATAAAATGTGTCCGAAAGTCTGGCATAACTATTATCAAAATTCCATCCAAATCCCATAGTATCCTCTTCTCTTTTTATTGACTATTTTTCGCCTCAATTGTTGAATTATACTTTAAGTTCCTTTGCTGTTTAGAAAAACCTGTGATTACAAAGCAAGTAATACAAGCTACAGCAGCAACGACACTTCCGAGAGACAAACCTAGAGCTCTCATAAAAGTATCCTCTCCTGGATAATATGGCTCAACTGTTGCATACATATATACAAATAATACCGTTAATATGAAATAAAAACTGCTCCCAACACTTGCCATGATAATTCTCCCTTTATTTGAGCTCCTGCAGGCACTATTTATAATGCTCCATAGCCATATGCTCACAACCACTCCAGCAATCATCACGACAAAATGCACATACGGAATAAGAAACTTCATCATTCCAAATAAAATACCCATGGTGCTCATGAACAAAACCGCATTTATCAAAAATAAAAACATGCCAGCCAACAAACTTTTTTGGAACCATTTCGAGCTTTGCAACCATTTCACGAGTATATTATTTTCACTAATGCGACTAACTATTGATGAACGGAAAAATAAAATGAAATAAACTGCTATTAGACCTAAAAAGAAAAAGAGAATCAAGTCAAAACCTCCTTATTCCAAATATAAACGCATCTCCACAATGGAAGTTTCATCCAAAATCCTGTTAAACCAATTCCTTTAAAAAAGACCCTTTTTACTTATATAGAACGTTTACATAAAGCAGAAAAAAACTTTACACTTTTTTGCAGACTTTTATGATAAGATATTTCTCAATGTAAGCAAAAGAAAGAGGAAAATGAAGATGAGTGAAACACTTAAAAAGCCTGCTGAAAAGCTGAGTTTATTTCATTTAACTTGGCCCATCTTTTTAGAGGTTTTCCTATTTATGTTAATGGGGCTTGCCGACACATTCATGTTAAGTGCGGTCTCAGATGATGCAGTTTCTGGTGTAGGTACAGCCAATCAATATATACACATAGCGATATTAATATTAGAAGTAGTCGGAAATGGAGCTGCTATTGTTGTGTCCCAATATCTTGGCTCACGCCGCTATTTTGAAGCAGCTAAAATCTCGGCATTGGCGGTTACTTTGAACCTATGCGTTGGGCTTGTTATGTCGGTCGTTTTTATTTTGTCATCAAATGGATTAATGGCGATGATGAATTTACAAGGTACCGTCCTTGAGCATGCACAAGGGTATTTAATTATTGTAGGGGGAGGAATCTTCCTACAGGCTGCCATTAATTCTTTGGCAGCAATCATTCGTGTCCATGGCTGGACGAAGCAAACAATGTATGTATCCTTGGGGATGAACGTAATCCATGTTGTCGGAAATTATCTTTTAATTTTCGGTAATTTTGGAGCACCTGAATTAGGTGTAAAAGGAGCAGCAATTTCTTCGGTAGTTAGCCGTTTAATTGCTTTGTTTGTGTTCTTCTGGCTGTTATATCAGGCATTAGAGATAAGAATCAAAATCGAATATTACTTCACGTTTTCTAAAGAATATGTGAAAAAAATCCTATCGATAGGCATACCAAGTGCCCTCGAGCAAATCCTGTATCAAGTTTGTCAGGTTGTCTTTTTGTACTATATCACCTATCTTGGCGCAGAAGCCTTGGCCGCAAGACAATATGCAAATAACATATCCATGTTTACGTATCTGTTTGCCATTGCGATTGGAATCGGGACTTCCATTATTACTGGCCGGTTTGTTGGTTCAGGCGAAAAGGATGCTGCTTATAAACAGCTTTGGTTTAGCGTTAAATCAGCCCTTATTTTCACAGTAGCGATTGCAGCCCTTGTGACGATATTCCGCAAACCCCTTATGAGTTTATTCACTGACAATCCCGAAGTTATTAAATTCGGGGTTTCTGTGTTAGCATTAAGCCTTTTACTTGAAACTGGCCGGACGATCAATATTACCATCATCAATTCGCTGCGGGCTTCCGGGGATGCCAGATTCCCTGTAAAAATCGGTTTCTTATCTATGGTTTGCATGAGTGTACCTTTAGGGTATTTATTAGTTTTCGTATTCGATTTAGGGTTAGTCGGAGTTTGGCTTGCTATTGCAGCAGATGAATGGACACGTGCCATTATCGTGA
This sequence comes from Lysinibacillus fusiformis, assembly GCA_030027265.1. GTDB lineage: Bacteria > Bacillota > Bacilli > Bacillales_A > Planococcaceae > Ureibacillus > Ureibacillus fusiformis_A. The sequence goes on from JASENG010000002.1 coordinate 216,267, forward strand.
TTTTCAGATGGAAAAGCCGCAAATGGGAGCGTTACGCACTCGTTTCCCCACCTTCTTCTGAAAACGAAATTGAACATCAAGAAACTCCTGCCACTTCTTAACTTAAAAATGGATCTCCCCTAGCCGGGAGATCCATTTTTTATTAACTATTATCTTTCGGCAAGGTTTCGCTTAATTTACAGTATTGTACGAAAACTTGAGCCAATTCACGAAGTCGATCATGGATTGAGTCATCTATAATTGAGTCTTTTTCATCGAAATGTGAAGAGTGTGTATAAACGTAATTTGGCGTTACTAAGCAGCGGAAGTAGTCCAAGATCGGTCTTAGCTGATTTTCCACTACTAAATGATGTTGATATGTCCCGCCATTGGCAACCATCGAAACCGGTTTGTAACGCATAGCCTTTGGGTCGATCATATCAAGTGCATTTTTTAGTACGCCCGGGATTGACGCTTGATAAATAGGTGTCGAGATAATATATCCATCCGCTTCCTCAAATTTCTGAACCATCATTTGCATATCTTTATTAAGCGGACTGCCATCTAAAATTTGATGCTTCAAATCAGCAAAATATAAAATTTCAAGCTCTAAATCGCCATTATATTCTTTGATATATTGTTCAATTTGTCGCAAAAGTGCACCCGTCTTCGTTCCAAACACAGTGCCATCAACGAGTAATATCTTCATAATTTTGTATCCTCCACCTTTTTATTTCCACCCGTTATTTTAACAGATGCATTTGAAGTGGAATAGGGAACCGGTTTAGTTTAATTAAAATTCAGTCTTTTGGCTGATTTTCGTTATTTGTCGCCTTCCCCATCGCCTTTTCCATCATCCGAGTCGGTGAAGTAAGGCTTACAATAGTCGTTCCAACATCGAAGGATCGTTTTTTCGCATTTGCCAAAAAGACTAAATTATTATCACTGTCCACTGCGAAAAGTGGAATGGATTTATGATTGTCATTTATAAAATCCCCTAATGTATATTGGTCCGTTAAATGCGTTTTGCGAATCATATATCCTTCTTCAATTAAACGGTTTAACGCATGTATGTCATAATCTTCATCAAACAAGCTCTTGCCGCCGATTGATTTACTATAGCCGCTTGGATCTCCCGAATGGCTCGGTGTTTGGAAAATATGTTCACGGCCTAATTCAGGGACAAAATGTTGGCAGATTAAAGCGTTGTATGCATCTTCCTCCGTTGCCGCTATTAAAATTTCATATGGTGTTAGATCCACATGATATTCGGTCTTTTCGCTTAAGATATCCCCTACTTCAGTTTTTAAGCCCTGTTGTCGGGCATGTCCTAATGCACCCCATGACCGATCTATAATTAACACTGGTTTGTTAAAGCTTTGAAGCGCTTCCCCAAACACCGCACTAAATGGGCTTCCTCCGACAATCATCACACCTGTCTCATCCGTCGCTTGGAGATCTAATTTCTTGGCTAGCCAGCTAATTGAAAAGCCATGCGCCAATACCGTTGCAAAAACAAGAGCCAGGGTTAAGGCAGTAATAATATCAGCATCCTCAAAGCCTTCTTCCCGTAAAACACTCGCAAAAAAACCAGAAACGGTAAGTGCCACAATACCTCTAGGGGCAATCCAGCCGATTAAAATTCGTTCCTGTTTTGTTAAATCCACACCAATCGTTGCCAGCCAAATCGATACCGGCCGTACAATAAACAGCATCGCTAAAACAAACAACAGCATATTCCAGCTTAAAATATCCATCAGCGTATCAACAGGCAATGAGGCCGTCAGCATTATAAATATGCCCGAAATCATCAGAACAGAGATATTTTCTTTAAAATGCAATAAGTCTCGTAGTGATGTGAGATGCATATTTGCCATGATAATCCCCATTGCCGTTACAGCGAGCAGTCCTGTCTCATGCATAATCGTGTCAGATAACACAAATACCAAAAGAACACTGACTAAGACGATTGGGGATTTTAAAAACTCCGGAATATATCCATGTTCCAATAATCTTCCAAGGAGGAATCCGGCTGCTAACCCCAGGAGTGCTGATAGAATAGAAGCACCAAAGAACAGCAATAATGAGGTCCCAGAAATTGTATCATTTGTCCATAAGACTACTTGTAAAGCAAATAAAGCAACAAGCGCTCCAAACGGGTCAACCACAATTCCTTCCCATTTTAAAATGGTTGCAGGACGTTCTTTCAGTTTTGCTTGCCGCAACAATGGCATAATTACCGTTGGACCCGTTACAATGAAAATACCTCCGATTATAAATGCAACATCTAGTGAAATGCCTGCTAAATAATGCGCCGCAAAAGATCCAGCAATCCATGCAATCAATGAACCTATTGTAGATATGCGGAAAATTGCTTTGCGTGAATCTTTAATTTCTCGAATATCCAAGCTTAAACTACCTTCAAATAAAATAATCGCTACAGCAAGTGAAATAATTGGATTAAAGATTTCGCCAAAGCTTTCTTTAGGATTAAAAAACCCGAGAAACGGTCCAACAATTAAACCAACAAGTGACATAATCACAATAGCGGGGAGTCTAAACCGCCAAGCTATCCACTGCGACAAAATTCCAAGTGCAACAATTGCTACTATTTGAAAGAGTATTGAATCAAGCATTGTTACGTCCCCTTTTAACGAATTAGTAATGACCAAAACTGTATTTAACATGTCCTAAAAAGGAACAGTCAACTCATTGTTTTTAAAAAAACTTTGCTTTTTGACCAGGGGGAGCAGACCAGCCGCTTTCATTGAAAATCTTGCCACTTCAAAATCCACAGTCAAAAAAGTTATAATCACAAAAATTAGCATAATAGAAGTGTTCTAAAAGAGATATCTTGCATTGGGAAGCTAATTCGAAAGACTCTCTACATACTTTGACAAAAAATTTCAAAATAAAAAAGTCCTCCCGCTTTTAATTAGTATTTGCGGAGGACGTTCTTTCATTCCTTATTCAGTATTTTATTGTCTAGGATCGTGTCATTCTTGACTTGTAGCTCCTGAAGCTTTTCACGATTAAACACCACTTCTTCATCAACCGGCGTATGTTCTTCTTTAAATTTATCCCAATTAAAAAGCTCCTCACGAGAGATTGGCGCTTCTTCTTTTACTTCCGGCATTTCTAGTTTCGCTAGCTGGGCTGAATTATAGATCATGACTGGCGATTTTTTGCCGTATAACGCAATTATCTTCATAGCTAGGGCAAGCTGTGCGGCTTCAATGGAACGGTATTTTTTAAGCGGTCCAACCAATATCGGGTTCATAACTTTCAACACCCATTCCCCCACCTTCTCACCTAATCGAAACTCGTCCCGCTCCCCGACTAATAAAGAAGGTCTTACGATGGAGACTTGCTGCAGCTCTAAAGCTATTAATTCCTTTTCAAGCTTCCCTTTCACTCGGTTATAGTAAACGCGCGATTTATCGTTTGCTCCCATGGCCGAGATAATAATAAAATGCATGATTCCGCACTTCTTTGCTAGAGACGCAATTTGCAATGGATATTCTACATCTACTTTTTCGAATTCCTCATGGGACCCTGCTTTTTTAATGGTTGTTCCCAAACAGCAATAAATTTCATGGGCAAATTCAATATCCTTTTCTTCTAATTGATTAAATGAGCGTATTTTCACAATTAGTTTTGGATGTTCGAACTCTAGTTTTCTCCGAGCGATTACAGTGACAGATACATATTCTTCACTATCACATAATAATTTTACTAGACTCGATCCCACTAAACCCGTTCCCCCAACGACAATCGCTGAGCGCATTTCCATTTTTCTTTCACTTCCTATCATCTTTGTCCAAACTGCAGCATAAACTTGAAAATCTAGTAACCTCTTAGCATTGACTCTATTGTTAATTTTCACACATACTTTCGAATTTTTCACCATAATTTAATTTATAGCTGGGAAAGGATGGGATTATATGCAGAATGAACTAAGTGTACCTTCATTAAAAAAGAAAATCGCCTTTGTCGTTGAACATAGCGCAGTAAAAGGATTTTATCCACTTGAACGTGTAGCCATTTTAGCAAAACTTTTAAAAGATGAAGAGAGTGTTTTTATTTTTTTAAAACAGGATGGACAAGAATCCATAGAAATTTTCACCGACGAGCAGCTTTCTCCAATTCTATTTGATAATTATTCAGAGTTAAAAACACAGATTCGTAATCTTGAGCCCGATTTAATTATTCAAGATGGGAAAGATACATTGGTTGAGCAAATTGAACAATTGCGGCCATTCTGTAAAACGATTGTCCATTTTGATGATTTTGGCGAAGGAGCGCTGTTGGCAGATTGCAATATTGTCGCACTTTTTGAAGAAGTAAGGGAAAATACGGCCCAAAATATTTTGTCAGGAAGCTTTGCATACGCAGTAAAAGAATCGATTAAAACGATTGCCAATGAACGCGTATCAAACGAACTATCTAACCCTCCTCATATTGTTGTGGCCTATGAAGATGGCGATGAAAACAATTTAACCTATAGAACATTGCGCCATTTAACTCAATTGCAAATTCCTTTGCAAGTGACTGTTGCGATTGATCGAGAATATAAACATTCAGTGGAAGATCTGCAAATGATGGTGCTAAGTCGCCGCAATACAAGACTTTTAAAAGATGACCGTGCTTTGGATAAACTTTTGCACGAAGCCGATATTGTCATTTGTAATGCAAACTATACCCCATATAAAGTGGCGGCAGTTGGTATTCCTTGCATTACAGCTGCACAAAATGAGCGTGAACTAAACAATGCATTTCCTCGGGAGCATAATGGTTTTATTCACCTCGGCTTAGGTCGCAAAATGAAACAATCCAATATTCAAAATGCCGTAATGGAGCTGCTTTTACACGAGGCAAGACGCGAACGGGCTGTACGGAAGCAATTCGAGCTTGAGCTTCAAGATAATAATGAAGTGATTAAATCTCTTCTATTAGACTTTGCATACGAACGCCATAATATGGTGTCATTATAATGTAGTTTGACTTCCTGAGGATAAAAGATAGCGCTTTGGACGAGCATGAGCTTCGTTTAAAGTGCTTTTTTATTTTTTGTTTTTTTAGTAAAACCTGGATTTTGATAATTAATGAAAAAATCCCCCTTCCTATGATACAATGTTGATAAGTTTTTGTACTATAGAATAAGGAGCGTTCCAATCATGCCTACCAAATCAGAACTCCAGCAACAAATTGCAGAGCTAAAAATGGATTATATCAATCTGCAAGGTGATATCGAAAAGCTTGAAAGTACAGGTCATGCAGATTCTGTTGCGAAAGCAGAAGAGCGCCTTTCCAACATGGAAAAACAACTTGCCCAACTGAATAAACAGCTCGCGGCGTTGTCGTAGCCCGCGAGTTTTTTTATGGAATAGAACTCGGTGCAAATTTTAAGCCTGAGTTGAATAAACACGTTTTATCGAATTTATAATTATCGGAGGAATTTGCAATGGCAATCTTAACAGTAGAAAATTTAGGTCATTCCTTTGGTGATCGCACCCTTTTTAAGGATGTTTCATTCCGCCTGGTTGAAGGCGATCATATAGGTTTAGTCGGGGCAAACGGTGTAGGTAAATCTACATTAATGGGCATTATTACTGGTCAAACAATCCACGATACCGGCCGTGTAGAATGGCTTCCAGGTACACATTATGGCTACTTGGATCAGCATACCGTTTTAACAGCAGGCCGTACAATGCGCGACGCATTACGCGATGCCTTCCTTCCCCTTTATAAAAAAGAAGAAGAGTTAAACGAAATCGCAAATAAAATGGGCGATGCCACTCCTGAGGAATTAGAAGAATTGCTTGAACAAATGGCAGAAGTACAAGATGCTTTAGATGCCGGGGATTTTTATTCATTAGATATTAAAATTGAAGAGGTTGCTCGAGGTCTTGGTCTAGACGCAATCGGATTAGAGCGCGATGTAGCTGCCCTATCCGGTGGTCAGCGTACAAAGGTTTTACTTGCTAAGCTATTGCTTGAGAAACCAAAAGTGCTATTGCTGGATGAGCCAACAAACTATTTAGATGAAGAACATGTAACTTGGTTAAAAAACTATCTTAAAAATTACCCGCATGCATTTTTGTTAATTTCCCATGATACAGAGTTTATGAACGAAACAGTGGATGTCATCTTCCAGCTGGAGTTCTCAAAACTAACACGCTACACAGCAACTTATGAAAAATTTTTAGAGCTTGCAGAAATCAATAAACGCCAGCATATCGATGCCTATGAAAAACAGCAAGAGTTCATTAAAAAGCAAGAGGATTTCATTGCTAAAAATAAAGCGCGCTACTCCACAACAGGTCGTGCGAAATCCCGCGCAAAGCAGCTTGACCGTCTAGAGAGAATCGATCGTCCGGAAACAGCTGTAAAACCAGAGTTTGGCTTTAAAGAAGCCCGCACTCCAAGCCGTTATGTGGTAGAGGCTGAAAACCTTGTGATTGGGTACGATAAAGAAAAACCATTGCTTCCTCCCCTTTCATTTATGATCGAACGCGGAGAAAAAATTGCACTTGTCGGCATGAATGGTGTGGGTAAGTCAACGCTTCTTAAAACGATGCTTGGAAAAGTAAGACCACTTGATGGCAATGTTATCTTGGGGGACTACCTAGAGCCATCTTACTTCGAACAGGAAGTTAAGGCCGATAAAATCACGCCGATTGATGATGTGTGGAACGCCTTCCCTTCAATGGAGCAAGCGCAAGTCCGTGCAGCCTTAGCCCGTGCCGGTCTGAAAACAGATCATATTACACGTCCATTAAACTCATTATCCGGGGGCGAACAAGCAAAAGTACGCCTTTGCAAATTGATGATGGATGAAACAAACTGGCTAATCTTTGACGAACCAACAAACCATTTAGATGTAGACGCAAAAGCCGAATTAAAACGTGCCATGCAGGAATTCAAAGGCACAATCGTACTAGTATCCCATGAGCCTGAGTTCTACGATGGACTTGCAACAAAAATCTGGAACGTTCAGGACTGGTTTACAACTGGAAAGACGGATTTATAGGATTGAAGGATTTTTAAATTGCGGATTGAGCTTTTCGAGGCTCGGTCCGTTTTTTAGCTTTGGCGAACCATTCAACACTTCTGATCAATATGCATCTGTATGCGAAAATATCCAATTATATGCACTGTATGCATATGAGTTTTAGTTAAAATATGATATTTTAAATACGGTGTGAAATAATAAGTTTGGCGATTTTTTAATATAGATCAAAAAATTGTTGTTGACTGTTAACTACAAGATTTTAGTGTGCTTTTTTCATTTTTCGAAGCACTTCACACTTTTTATGGGACACTTTTCATTTTTTATGGGACATTTCTTTTTCACATCTTTTTTCATCTTCCTGATCATCACCTCCCCCTTCTCTCATAACCCTGTCCTCTCACCTTACTAAGTTCTATAAAATCTATCAAAATACGAAATTCTGCTTTTCAGGATACTTCGCCATCCAAAATAAATAGTTTAAATTAGCATTCCCAATTAATAATTGCAAATAATTGAAACTTTTCTTTTTCTAAGACGTATATATTTATAGAAAAACGGTTATTAATTTAATGTAACACGCCCACTTATAGAAAACGGAAATCACTATTGACTTACAATTAACTTACTAGTAAGATATATATATAAACAAAATATCTTACCAGTAAATTCGAAACTTAAAATACATGAAAGCGGGGAGATTTTATGACAGTGACAATTTATACACAATCTAGCTGTTCCTCTTCACGAAAAGCTATTAAATGGTTAAAAGAAAACGAAATTACTTTTACTGAAAAACGCATTACATCACAACCTTTAACATTAGCAGAATTTAAAAATATTTTAAGAATGACTGAAGATGGTACAGATGAAATCATTGCAACAAACTCAAATGACTTCAAAAACTTGAACATCGATATCGATCAATTATCGATTCAGGATTTGTACAACTTAATTCAGCAATATCCTCGTATGCTGCGTAGTCCAATTCTACTTGACGAAAAACGTATTCAAGTTGGCTACAACGAAATGGACATTCGCCGTTTCATCCCACGTAAAGTACGTGCTTACGAGTTAAACGCGATGCAACAAATTGCTACACAAGGTTAATCAACTCTACTGGAGAAAAGCGATTTTCGTAAAAATACATGACCTGCGAAATGAATTATGTAAGTGGAGCTGAACATAATGGATAACCAACGACATGAAGTCCTTTCCTCTCTATTCGAAGTCGTTTCTTCATTAGAGCGAAAATGGGCGAATGAGTGGAACCAACAAAATAATTTAGGATTCTCTAAATCTCATATATTACTCTTAGATTTATTAGCCAAAGAAGGACCAAAGCGCCCTTCTGCCATTGCTGAACGCTTAAAAGTAACAACTGGTGGTGTAACTGTTTTAACAACAAAGCTGATTAATGCTGGCTTTATCGAAAAAACTCAAAGTAACGCTGACCGTCGTGCTTCCCAAATTGCTATCACTTCAGAGGGCGAAAAAATTTTGAAAGAATCTCGCTCACAAGTTTCGGCAATGGTCAACGCCATGTTCGGCATGCTCACTAATGACGAAATTCAAACGCTACATAACATCTTTGAAAAATGTCTTGTCAATGGTAATGGACAAAATAATTTAAGAAATGAAGAATAAAGCAAAGTGTGTCACATAGCTCTTTGCTTTATTCGAAAATAATTGCAGGGTGCTTGTTGATTTGACGCATCTTGCCTTTTTTATGTAATAAAAAAGACTCTCCATAAAGGAAAGCCTTTTTCTTATGCCATCACAACATCCTGCAATGATGAATCAGCAATTAAAATTTCTTTCAATCTAGCTTTGGCACGGAATAAACGAGATTTTACCGTTCCAATGGATACCTTCATTAATGTTGAAATTTCGGCTAATGAATATTGATCCACATAGAAATACCATAATGTTTTTTGATAGATTCCATCTAATTGCTGCATTTTCTCTTGGACAATTTTCGTTACTACTTCTTTTTCTACTTTTTCTTCAGTAGAAATTTCATTATTGGGAACCAAATCTAATATCGGTACGTCTAATGTTTCAGGTTGACTCATCATATATTTGCTTCTTCTTACATTCTTGCGATAGCGGTCGCGGAATGTGTTCATTGTAATTGTAGTAAGCCAGGCTTTAACATGGTCAACCTTCTCTACTTGTTCTTCGTTGCGAACAACTTTGACCCAAACTTCTTGCATTAAATCCTCGGCCTCTGCTGTGTTGCGAGTTAGTTTTAGGCATAAATGATATATATAACGATGATATTCTTCGTAAATTCCATTTAAACAATTAATCATGAGTGATTTCCTCCAATAAATATCTAACTATCTTCTGTATACATTTTCCCAAAAAATTGTATTACACTCTATCGGATTTGCTTTCAATTACATTACATTCCTGTAAGCTTCATACTCATCCCTTGTAATTTTCGTAAATTTACTTAATGAACTCTCCACTGAACTATTCTGAATTGTTCCCGAATTGTGTATGGACCTGGTCCCCGCATTATTCACTGAACTATTCTCAATTGTTTAGAGACCTGGTCCATGATTGGACAGGTCCCTTGTGCTATACTATTTCTATTATCTAAATAATTTTGAAATGAGGGTTTATGTTGAGTCAATTGCAGAATTTAGATGCTTATTTTACAGAAAATCGGGAGAAGCACTTAGAGGAATTGAATGAGTTTCTTCGTATTCCAAGTATTAGTTCACTATCGGAGCACAAGCAAGACATTCAAACAGCTGCTCAGTGGTTAGCAGACAAGCTTCAAAAGCTTAACATTAAAAATGTATCAGTAGATCAAACTTCTGGTCACCCTGTTGTTTATGGTGAATGGCTGCATGCAGAAGGCAAACCAACGATTTTATTCTATGGCCATTATGATGTGCAGCCTGTCGATCCCCTAAACCTTTGGGAATCTGAACCTTTCAGCCCTGTAATCCGAGACAATAAATTATTTGCTCGTGGTGCTTCTGATGATAAAGGTCAGGTGTTCATGCACTTAAAAATGCTTGAAGCTTTATTTGCAACAGAAGGAACACTGCCTGTAAACGTGAAATTCATTTACGAAGGTGAAGAAGAAATCGGCAGCCCCAACCTGCCAGCTTATGTAGAAGAACATAAAGAAAAGCTTGCTGCTGATTTAATTTTAATTTCTGATACTGGTCTTTATGCTCCTGGCAAACCTGCTGTATGTTATGGTTTACGTGGACTTACTGGGGTTCAAATCGATGTACGCGGGGCAAAAGGCGACCTTCACTCCGGGCTATATGGCGGCGGTGTCCAAAACGCTATCCATGCTTTAGCTGAAATATTGGCTTCATTCCGTGATGAGCATGGAACAATTCAAGTAGAAGGCTTCTATGACAATGTTCGTCCATTATCTGACGAAGAGCGTCAAGCATTCCGTGAACTTAACTTTGATGAAGAAGCATTGAAACAAGAAGTCGGTGTCAATGAATTGTTCGGTGAAGAAGGATACTCCTATTTAGAACAAACTTGGGCTCGCCCAACTTTAGAAATTAACGGTGTATTCGGTGGATTCTCTGGAGAAGGCATCAAGACGGTCCTTCCTGCTGAAGCTGGAGCCAAAATAACTTGCCGTTTAGTACCTGACCAAGATCCAAATGAAATTGTCGCTTTACTGAAAGCCCATATCGAAAAACATAAACCAAAGGGTGTAGAAGTCACAGTATCTGAATTCGATAAAGGGGCTCCATTCTTAACACCATTCGATCATCCATTGATTCAAGCAGCCGGCCGTTCTTATGAGCGTATCTATAATGTGCCAACTGCCTTCACGCGAGGCGGTGGTTCAATCCCGATCGTGGCTGCATTTGATGAAATTCTATCATTGCCTGTTGTATTAATGGGATTCGGCTTAAACAGCGAAAACTTCCATGCACCAAATGAGCACTTCCATTTAGAAAACTTTGATAAAGGACTTCGCGTATTAGGCGATTACCTGCATGAAGTTTCGAATTTAAAATTCTAATATCCACTATAAACCTAAAAGTTCTTTAGAGCTTTTAGGTTTTTTACTGTTAAATAAATTTCTTTTTTGTAACAAAAAGGAATTTTCTAAATATTTGTAGAATTTCTTTAATATACAATTTATAAGCTAATTTTTAGCAACATGCATCTTTACAGAACAGGAGTGTGATTTGTATGGAAAATAAATGGAACCTTGTTGTGCTAATGCAACCCGTTGGAGGACTTTTACTAGTATTAATCGCAATTTATACGTTTGTAGCTGGAAGTCCACATTTACTGCCATGGGCATTCATGGTAACTGCCCCTCTCTTCTTCGGAATGGGCCAATATGAATCGAAAGGTCAAAATAACAAGAAAAACTCTAGTATTTTCTATTACTCTTTAGCAACTGTTTCCCTTTTATTTGGTATATACTCTTTTACCGCATTCTAATGACCATTAAAATATTTGTACAAAGCCCGATGAAAACTAAACCCTTTCATCGGGTTTTACTTTGTAAATTTCTATTTCCAATCCAAAATTTTCAGCAAAGAAAAAAAGCACCCTACCAGTAAGGTGCTGTTCAATCTAACCCTTAAAAAGCATTTTATATATAAACATAGGGGAGGTTATATATCTTGTCGAACAAGCTTTCACAGGGTTCATATGAGCTTATTTACCACTTTCGCTAAAGTGCGATTTTTCAAAAGAGGCTGTCCTCCATTGATATTTTTATCATAATATCATCTGAATACCACTGTAGATACCTCGTTGCCACATGTCACATTTTTATCACATAATCGTTCACAATTTCGAAATAATTTGTTATATAACAACTCAATCAATTCTATTTGCAAATTGGCATCAGCTATAGAAATAACTATATTAACAACTTCTCCCTCACTTTAAAACTGATATGCAACAGAAATATCTCATTAAACAGTTTTATTAATTTCACAATCTTCCCTACCATACTTATCCCCAAGCTGCCTTATATATTAATTTTTTATATCCACATATCCACGGTTCAAGTGATTATTGTCCACATTATCCACTTACTTATTAGACTTTTGAGAATTTTCTCCCTAATAATACGCACTTATCCACAGCTTATAAGCAATCGAAAAAGGTGCCCAAATTGGACACCTCTGTTTTTCGTATTTTATTGAAATATCATACCGACACTCGAGTATATAATTACCGTTGCAAATACAGCCATCATATAGATCAGGGAGTAAGCAAACATTTTATTTGCCCATTTTTTCTCATCCATTTGGCGATAACCCACAATACTGATCCAAAGCCAGATTCCACCTAAAATAAGTGAGGACAATGTAAGACCCCAGCTTAATGGAACAAATAAGAAACTTGTTAGCATCATAATGACTAAATACACATTTGTTTGCAGATACGTTCTTCTCATACTCTTTTTAACAGGCAGCATTGGAATATTTGCGGCTCCATAGTCATCTTTTTTGCGAATCGCAATCGCATAGAAGTGCGGCATTTGCCAGATTACCATGATGATGAATAATGCCCATGCTGCAGGGTACCATATGTCCGGAGCTACAGTTGCCCATCCGATTAGCGGCGGCATAGCTCCCGAGATACTTCCCACTTCTGTATTCCAAATTGTTCTTCTTTTTGTCCACATTGTATATGGAACAACATAGAAAAATACTCCGAGGAAGCCAAGAAATGCAGCGAGCCATGTTGTTAACGAAAGAATAGCCAGCCCTGCAATCAATAGGATAATACCCACAATCAGTACAGTACGGGCATTTAAAGCTCCAGTTACGGTAGGTCTAGATTTAGTCCGTTGCATAATCGCATCAATATCGCGGTCATACAGGTTATTAAAGATACCGGAAGCTCCGATAATGAATGCCGAACCTACAAAGGCAAATATGATATGTGGTATATGGTCAATAAAACTTAAATTGTACGTATATAAAGCGAGCATAAGTGCAGCAATCATGGGAATTAAATTGGATTTAATAATCCCTGTCTTAACCGCCTTAGCCCAGAGATCAAGATAGTTTTTCATCGTATGTCTTTTCCCCTCATTATTAGGCTGCCAATCCGGAAGCACTATACTCTATCATACCATTGAAATATATCTTTCAACAATCACATAGCTTGATTTATTATGAAAATTCATTGACGGAAATAATTAAGATTTTTACATTCTTTTAGAACTTCCCAAAATAAAAAGGCGTTCCTTATTGGTGCACCTTTTTATTTTCATCTACTTCCATCTCATTTTTCTTATCAATATACGAACAAGCCATCTTTAACAATGGCAGAACAAAGAGGAAGACAAAAAGAATCCTGAAAATCTGGAAAACTGTTACGGCGGAAACATCCGCTCCAATTGCTGTCGCAAGCAAGCTCATTTGATCAAGTCCACCTGCTGCTGTGCTTAAGAAGCTTGTTGGTAATGAATAGTCTAAGAAATGTACTAAAAAATAGCCTTGTGCAAATGTAAGTACGATTAAAAATAATGCACTGCCAATTCCTAATAGAATGACTTTTTTACCTAGTTTAATCATATTGGGTTTTAATAACAATCCGATATATGCGCCCATTAACAACTGAGCGATATGCAATAATTCTCCCGGTACATGAGGTGTTTCCACGGAAAATAGCGTTAATGCAATAACAAATAATATCGGTGTTAAGAAGAATGGTACAGGTAATTTAATCTTTTTCCCGATCCATACAGTCGAACCGGCTATTAACAATAGAACTATTAGCGGAATTAGCTCTGCATCCAGGATACTGGACGTATTCCCGCCCTGCACCACGTGACCTGATAATACAAACGGAATCACCATGACAATACTGACAATCCGCACAACATGAAAATAGGTAACTACCGCCAGATCAATATCCTTTTCTTCCTCGGCAAAAACAACAATCTGCCCTAATCCCCCTGGAACTGTACAGGTTAATGCAGTTTTCAAAGAAACATTACTAATTTTATGTACACCAATTGCCATTAATATACTGACCATGGCTAAAGCCAGATTAAGGACAAACATCATTAAAACAAGCCAACCCATTCCCGAAAATACATTTAACTGAAAGGTTTGGCCGATCGACACACCGATGACCACAAGCCCTACATTTCGAAATTGAACTGGCCAATATAGTTCATATTTAATAAAAAATTGACTAATCAGCACAGAAAATAAAGGACCAAGCATCCATGGCACCGGCAACCCCAGCACATCAAATAACAATGCCCCAATAATACTGATTAACACTACTAAACTAATTGATTTTATATGCAATAGGTAACCCTCATTTCTATTTCGTGTTCCTAAATAGATTACCATAAATTAATATTTTTTTGAGGAAGGAGTTCTAATTTAATTTCTTTGTAAAGCAAATAATCCGGTTAGCTTCCTCGAAACCTAATTTTAAATGGACAGCCAAACTTTCTTCATTTTCTAATTCACAGTCGCTTGCAAATTCTGTACAGCCTTTGTTTTGGGCCCATCGCTCACAATGGGTAACCAGAAGTTTAGCATACCCCTTCTTGCGATAATTACTTTTTACAAACAATCCTTCCAGATAGCCAACTACATTCGAATCGGTTCCCTCTACATAATCCGTTCGAAGTTGACATTGGGCAAATCCTATTGCGACACCGTTGTCATATACAATAAAAACGGCCGAACGTTCAGAAGCAATTACATCTTCCATCTCAATCCTGAATTCTTCTATTGTATGAACTGGCCAAAGTAATAAAGCTAATTCTGCAGCTGAATTTGCATCCCCTAATTTTGCTTGTCGAATCATCATCCTACTCCCTCCTTTGGTAATCAATTATCAACCATCTTCCAGTTTTATGCAATTTAAAAACCGATTTCTCCATAGAAACCGGCTTTTAGTAGAAGAGAGATTTCAGTTGTGTTCTGACCTCCTTTAGAATGGTCAAAGTTTTTCACATTATGCAAATAATTTTGGTCCAAAGGATGCCATCATCTCCAACTTTCTAAAGTACGAGATCTACTTCTGATAATTCAAAAGCCATCCAACTCCAAATTGATCGACTAAATTGGCATGCAAGGCTCCCCAGAAAGTTTCCTGGAGCTCCACTGTCACGTTTGCCGATACACTTAAATCATTGAAAACTCTAGTTATTTCTTCTTCACTTTCACATTCTAGAGTTACACGGACATTATCTCCCTGTTTTGTTTTACCGAAATCATCTGAAAAATGGATAATACTTTCGCCTACAACGAGTTCAGCATGTAAACACTTGCCGTCCTCCGTTTGCTGAACATTCCTAATTTCCCCATTTAGAATATTTCGATAATATTCCATAATTTCAATACAGTTTTCCACAAAGATATATGGATTTGCACTTTTCAAACGAATCCCTCCGAGACACTTTATTACTTCTATTTTACCTTCACTGCATTCTCGCCAAACAATAATAAGTAAAATAATCCCGATAAATGATAGTACAATAGTTGTTTCAAAATTAAAAGTATAAGTGATTCTTTAAGATTATTTTTTGTAATAAAAAGTAAGTACATATAATAATTACTATTCAGATAAAATATTATTTTTTAAATAATAAAAAAATATTAAATCTAACAAATTTTTAACATACTCTCCAATAAGTTTTTGCTATTATAGTGACATTATTATTTTACTATATTAGGAGGGGTATTTTTGAAGATTTCAATTAGATGGCGAATACTAGCCATTGTTCTAATAATTATTGTAATAGGCTTAGGTACACTAGGCACAGTAAGCTCTCTTTTAATCACTTCAAAGACCGAGGATAGCGTAATTGATCAGAGTCAAGTAGTTGTGAATGGACTTTCTGAAAACATAACAACGTTTTTATCTACATATGAAAAAGGTATATTAAAATTGGCCGCATCCCCAGATGTGCAGAATTTCCATACCAATTCTCTTGCATACAATGACCCAGCCGATCAACTATACCGGGCAGATTTAGCAGACTATTTATCTATTTATGACGCTGCTTCTGGTATTTACTTTACAGATGGAAATTACACGATTATTGAGCCTCATTTTGAAGGAATTAGTGAATTAGATATAAAATCTCGCCCTTGGTACTCAAATGCCATACAAAATCCCGACCAATTTGTTTGGTCCTCCCCTTACCTAGACAGTGTTACGGGTGAATATGCGATAACAGGATCTGTTGCTGTTAAAGATGGAAACAAAGTGATCGGTGTTTTAGGTGTAGATATCTTATTAGCCCAGCTTACAGACATGCTTTCATCTACTGAATTAGGATATGAAGGCTATCCGA
This sequence comes from Lysinibacillus fusiformis, assembly GCA_030027265.1. Taxonomy (GTDB): domain Bacteria; phylum Bacillota; class Bacilli; order Bacillales_A; family Planococcaceae; genus Ureibacillus; species Ureibacillus fusiformis_A. The sequence goes on from JASENG010000002.1 coordinate 232,553, forward strand.
TTGTTTTGGACAGTGAAGGTGTAGCCATTGTTCACCCATCCAAAATCGGAGAAGACCTCAGTTCAGAAAAATATATTGAAACAATCAAAGCCGACACTGAAACAATTAATCACCTAGAAACTGCTATTAACAACGAAAAGTCTGTCATCGTTTATAATAAAGTACCTGATTTAAACTGGACGGTTGCAGCAGTTTATAAACTTGATAATTTACATGGTTTAGCCAATAGTATAGAAAAAGTAATTCTTATAATAGCTGTTGCGATTATTGCGGTAACATTTATTGTTTTATACTTATTTATCACTCACGTTTTAAAACCTATTAATAAACTCGGTACTTTAATGGGAGAAGTTTCTCAAGGTGATTTATCTGTCAATATCGAAGTGAAATCACGGGATGAGATTGGAAAACTAGCCGAGCATTTTAATTCCATGGTGGAAAACATGAAAAAAATAATATCGGTTGTTCAAGAGTCTTCCAATAATGTAGAAGAACGTTCCCATCATTTGAGTGCCCTTGCAGAAGAAACAAGTGCTTCTAGTGTTGAAGTTTCCAACGCTGTAAATGATATTGCCATTGGTGCCACTACTTCTTCAGAAAATGCAGATATGGTCACAGAAGCGACTGGTCAACTTGGCAATAAAATCAATGATATGAAAATCCAAACGAATTCTTTACATGACATTACCACGCAAGCGGATCAGTTAAATGTCATGGGGCAAGACAAGATGAAAAATTTACTAGGTTCCTTTGACCATTCAAAACATGAATTAACGAATATGGCACTAGCGATCAATGGTTTAGAAAGTAAAGTTGGCGCTATTGAAACAGTCATGAATACAATCTCGGAAATTTCCTCCCAAACGAATTTACTTGCACTTAACGCAAGCATTGAAGCCGCTCGTGCAGGTGAACACGGAAAAGGCTTTGCCATTGTAGCAGAAGAGGTAAGAAAACTTGCCGAGCAATCCGCAAAGGCAACAGAACGAGTGAAAACAACGATTCTTGAGTTACAATCAGAATCACAACAAGTGGCAAATCAGATGACTGAAATGCAAAAAACATTCCACAATCAAGGTGTTGTCGTTGAAGATACTAGTTCTCTTTTCAAAAATCTCTCAAATCTTATTGAGAACATGGAAGGTACATTTACAAATGTAATTGCCCAAATTGAAGGAATTGTAACTTATAAGGATCAAGTAGTTCAAACGATTGAAGAAATGTCCATGACAGCGCAATCTACTGCTGCTGCCTGTGAAGAAGTAAGTGCTTCAAGCGATGAACAGCTAACAGCAATCCAGTCTGTTGCAGAAGCCTCTGAGCAGCTAAACAACTTAAGTACAGAACTAGCAACTGCAATTAGTAAATTTAAACTACGATAATCGCTAAATAAGTCCGTCCCATAGGTCTTTTAAGACCCTTTTGGGACACTTTTTATATTGTTTACGCTTCCTTTTTTTTCACCATGGTGATAAATTTCGCTCTTTCTGTTTGAAATTCATTTTCTTTTTTAAATCCCAGTTTTTCGTATAAATGAATTGCTCTTTGATTAAATGTCGCAACCGTTAAACGAATGGCCATATTTTCATATTGCTCTTCAATTCGATAGATAATGTACGAACAAAACTGTGCTCCTCTCTTCTGCCCGACAAAAATCGGATTCATGCCAAGACCCATATCCACTAAATCTTCTTTGTACGCACCAATTGAGTGTCCAGCAGGAACTTGCGCTGATTTTCCAGTGCAAAAAAAGCCGAATAATTCATTTTCCGTAGTAACCAAAGCATAGTATGAATCATCAAGTAATTCTTCAAGAGCTTCTTTCTCGTATTCACTATCACTATTATAAAAATCATATGGCGGTGCATATTTCCAGTTCAATATTTGAATGGCCAATTGTTTATTCATATTGTGAATCGTTAGTTCCATTTTTATATCACCTCACTATTGAATTCGATAAGTGCAGTTAATCATCCTTTATCGGTCATAGCTTTCGAATGCTTCAAGGAAAACTTTTTTAAAGGTCTTTTACATTTCTTATAGAATTGAATTATCTTTACAGACTTTGAATTTAAGGAGGAGGGATTTCGATGATTGCTAGTTTAATTGGAAATAGAGTCACTTTAAGAGAAATGAAAGAAATGGATTGGAACGATGTACATTCCTATGCTTCTCTCCCTACTGTGTGCAAGTATCAACCATGGGGGCCAAATTCAGAGGAAGATTCGCGAGAGTTTGTTCAGCAAGTCATTGCAGATAGTAATGAAATTCCTCGTTCACGTTATGTATTTGCCGTCATCGTAGAGGGAAAGCTAATTGGTTCTGGAGAAATCAATATTCAAGATTTTATTGATAGAAAAGGTGAAATTGGCTATATTATGCATCCTGCTTTTTGGGGACTTGGTTATGCTACCGAGGTTGCGAGGATATTGATTGAATTCGGGTTTACACAGTTGAATTTGCACCGGATTTCGGCTACATGCGATCCTCGAAATATTGGCTCTGTAAAAGTATTAGAAAAAGCTGGAATGATTCGAGAAGGAACGATTCGGGATGATTTTCTAATTCATAATGGTTGGCGAGATTCTCATCTTTACGGGATTTTGGAGCATGAATGGTTGGAAAAATTGTCTTCAAGGTAAATTTTCAATTTATTTAACCTATAAAAAATCACCTCTATCGCATGAGGTGATTTTTTATTCTGCTTCGGTACGTTATAAACCATCACAAGTAAAAGACCAGTTAGAGATTAGTCCCTCTTTATGTACAGTGGGATTTCCATTACGGTCATAGCATGCATTGGCTGCATCCATTATTTCTTTATGTGTTAAATACATATCAATCGATAAACCAATGGCAATCATAATCGCAAAAGAGGAAATAATAATTACTATATGTTTCTTCATGCTAAAGTACACTTCATTACACTCCTTGTTAAATCCGCAACAATTATAATATATGATTGATTCAAGGAAACTATGACAAGTAATTGTAATTGCATAATTTTCACCTTATATTTAATCATTATGCTTACGTTTTAATTGAGTGTATGTTTCATTTTTGGGGGAAATTTATAATTTTAGTTTTTCCCAGGAGAGGAAATAACATTTATCTTCGAATCGTTTTAATTATCAAAAGGAATGTAAATAATGAGTGCATACAATACGAATTTACAAAGGAGGATTTCACGATGAATGCCCAAAGAGCCCAAGAAATTTCTGAATCACCAGTTATCGCCAATGTATTGTATAACGGAGAAAAAGTGTACATCCAACATGTAGATGAGAATAAAGGGACAGCTAGAATCTATCCCTTAGACGACCCTCAAAAAGAACAGGAAGTACCACTATCGAACTTAATGGAGCATTAATGAGCTTGTGAGAACTTTGGGTTTCCATGTTCTCACTTTTCTTTATATCCACAAGCGAGCATAAACAAAATCAGCAATTGCAGATCATTACAGTATTCCCATCGGGATCTGAAATATTAAACCAAGCCATTTCATAATGCCACTCAATGTCCCGAACAATTTGATAGCCCTTTTCTTTTATATACTGATAGGCCTCATCAATATTGGGTGCATAAAAATTAAATACTGGACTCGGACTTGCATGATGCTTAAAATATGGATCAAAAGCGTGATCATCTAAAGTAAGTGACGTCGTTCCAACAATCGGTACATTATAGATGGGCGATTCGATTTTCTCTAAATCCACTTCTATTCCAAGCAGCTCACAATACCATTTTGCCGATTCTTTTAAATTGGATACATGAATAAATACACCATTCATTTGATTTTTAACAGGCATCGTCTTATCCATTTAAAGCCTCCTATCAAATCATTTGTTTTTTCTCATAAAGTCCAAAGCCAATTCCAGCAGGATCCACTAAATAAGCTAGGTAAAAATCATCAAATTCCATTTTTTCGCGAACAATGCGCCCACCGAATTCTTGTGCTTTTTTGAGCGCTTCATCGATAGAATCCACCTCTAATTGAATTCTCGTTCCAAAGGGAAAATCATTCGGCCCTTTACTTATCCCGCCATCAATTCCAAACTTCTCTTCAGATCCAGTTGATACAGCCCAATAATCCCATTTAGGCTCGGCGACTTCCCATCCAAACACTTTCGAGTAAAATGCAGCTGCCTTTTCCGGCTCTTGACTACTCATTTCAAAACCAATTACTTTAGCCAATCCGTTGACCTCCTCTTTCAAAATACATTTCACTTCTAGATAAATTTAAAATAACCCTTCATAAAAAACGCAAATCAGATGGTATTTTGTGTTTTTTTATGTAAATGTTTTATAAGAATAAAACCTTTCTTAAGGAGCAAATTAGTATCTAGGAGGTGAATCCATGGGGAATAAAAACAGCAAAGAGACAATGAATGCGAGAACCCATAACCCATTCGAAACCTACGCCCATTTGCATAGAAATACGACTAGTCATCAGGATAACCCTGAAGACAATACTGCAGAAATTGCAGAAGAATTCGACTCAAAAGTTAAAAATAAAAACAATGCAACGAATCATGATAAAAACCAACAATCTAATAAACGATAACTAACCATAAACAATATTGGAGGAATTTAGAATGAGCAGAAAAAATAAAGCACAAAAAAATAACAATGATCAAAATAACCAAAAAAAGAATAAACAAAACGGCAACAACAACCAAGAAATTGCTCAAGAGTTAGACATTCAAGTAATTAGCAACAACAACAAGCAAAAAAAGAACAAAAATAATTAGTTCTGTTAAATAAATGCACTTAAAGTATTTCGACACTTTTGGTGCATTTATTTTTTGCCATTCTCCTGAACTCTCTTGAAAATTTCCCAATATCTCTTTCCATCGTTCGTATTATAAATAATAGCTCATGATAATAAGTTCACCTTTTTTGCCCATTCTGCGTTCCCCTTCATCGACATAACCACATTTCTTATATAGATTTTGTGCATTTTGGTTTTGAAGATTCACGGCTAATACGATTTCGTCAATTCCATTAAAATGTTGTTTTACAAAACTCGGCAATAGCTTTAATGCCTGTTTTGCATAGCCTTTCCCCTGATAACGAAAATCCGTTGAGAATGTCCTTAACAAAATGGCATTCGGATTGGTTGAGTACGGCTTTACGCCTTCATTTTTATGTAAATTAAAATACGTAACAAGCTTCCCATCTTTAAAAGCTAATATGGCTTCTCGATCTGGATCCTCATTGGCGAGCCTGTTTCCTTCCATAGGCGAACCAGTAAATTTCAGCTGTTCTTCACTTATTTGATATTGTTCGATTGCTTCTTTAAATTGTTCAACATAAATACAAAGCTCCATTAGCTCACCTCAACTCTAGAACGTTTGTTCTTATTTTAAATCCCCTGTCGGAAATTATCAATAGTTTTTTTCTAAAAACTTAGAATTTTTTATATTCCGTCCATGTGAAACCAACTATCTTAAAATCCACGGGTATTTAGTCTATAGCTATACAAAACCTGTTTTTCTTCAAATCCCGCTTTTAAATAAACATGAATTGCTCGAGTATTTTCACTTTCAACGCACAACCTAATCTCGCTAATTTGGGAATAAGAAAATATTTCTGTAATAACTTCCTTCAATAACTCCGTGCCATAGCCCTGATTTTGAGCTATCGGGGAGATAGCAAAGTAATGCAAGGTTGCCTCCTCCATTTCTAAATCCACTTCATAATAAGCATATCCAAGCATTTCATCGGAAATGGATTTCAGTATCTTTAAAATACATTCATCATTTAAACGGTTTACAATCGTTCGTGCATTGTAATATGTATTTGGAAAAGCTGCCTCGTGCAGAGTTTTGAATGCTTGATAGTCCCTTTGAATAAAACGTCTACTTTTTTTATGCTGCACAGCTTTAAAATTTCGTTGAACTGCTTCCAAAATAAGATGCTTCCCAGTCTTAACCGCTTGAATAGCCTTCATAAACTCTTGTTGCTTTTGATTTTCCTTATTTAGAAAGAAATAAAAAGTCTCAATTGCCGGGTACACTTTCACTAGGGACTCCCACATTTTTGCTTGTGCATCGAGTGTAGAGTTTTTATTATATGGACCCCAAACCTCCGCGCTGCCCCCATCGATATCCAGTCCAATGGCGACTTCAATTTCCCCCTTACCATTCCTGGCAACATGGAAAGTACTTTGACCATTCTCTCCTGTAAAATCCTCTGTTAACGTATTAAAGATTTCTTCCACTTTTTCACCGCAGTAGCCAATATGAAACGATTTTTGCGTATTCATTTCAGCTAGAAATTGCGCCAGCTCTTTAAAATCCTGAACTACTTCAATCACCATTGCCATAAATTCCCATCACCCCTTCTGTTCCTTTCATATAAATTCGTTACTTCCAAATTAATTCCTTTTTAAAAGAACAAAAGCGCAAGCGCCCTGATTAGCCCTGACAAGTGTGCTTGCCACACGTGGGAAGGTACCGAAGTGACCTCGAGGGGCTAGGGTGCTGGAGCTAGATGTCAAACTTATTTTTTTTAAGTTATCCCCAAAGCGAAATTTTATAATTTCCTTAACATTAAAAAATAGCGCTTCTTTTTACAGAAACGCTTCCTTGCAAATCGTATTAATGAATATCTCTTTTTCTAAAGTTACCGCCCTTAACTTCTGCCACGTCATAGACTGTTACAAAAGCACCTGGATCGATTTCTTGGATAATATCTTTCATTTTACTTTCCTCTAAACGGTTGATAACACAAGTAACTTCGATAAATTTTTCATGTGAATAGCCACCGTAAGCATCTTTATAAGTCGCACTACGACCTAAACGATCTCGAATTGTTTCTACCATCACTTCTGGTTCAGCCGTGATGATTTTAAATGTTTTAGAGCCGCTTAGACCTTCTTCTACGATATGAATTACTTTCGAAGCAATAAAGTAGGCAATTCCCGAAAGTATAGCACCTTGCAAACCGAATACTGTCGATACAACAATGAAAACAAATAAGTTTAAAAATAAGATTAAATCACTTGTTCCAAAAGGCAGCTTTTTAGATAGCAACACAGCTAACATATCGATGCCATCCAATGCACCGCCATTACGTAACGCTAAACCCATACCAAAACCAAGGATTATCCCGCCAACTACAGTAACTAATAGGGTATCTCCATCTATAATTGCCGGTATATGGTGCATCAGAACCGTACCTACTGCTAATGATGCTATACCCACAACAGAATAAATCGCAAAACTTTTTCCAATTTGTTTATAGCCTAACCAAACAAAAGGAATGTTAAGAATGGCAATCAAAACCCCTAGAGGTAATCCGAAAATTTCAGATCCAACGATACTTAACCCAGTTACTCCTCCATCGGATACATTATTCGGAATTAATACAGCCTCTAATCCATACGCCGCGATAAATCCACCTAGAATAATCATGATCGATTTACCCAAAATTTTAGCTATATTAGGCTTTCGTTTTTTATCTATGCTCATTTCTTCTCCCCGCTTCAAACTCACTATTATCATGGAATGTTTCTTCCTATTTAATTATATAATAGCTTGTCCGATACTCAAAACACCTACTCCAAAAAGTTAGGCAAAAATACTATATAGAAAAAATACCGTAAAAATAATTAAAAAAGGATTTTTACTTTTCGCAAAGAATATTAATTTAAGCATCAAAAATTAATCGTGTTAGTAAGGAGAGAATGATTTATGTTTAGTCAGGTCGGTCAAATTATGCTGTATGTTAATAACCAAGTTAAGGCAATGGAATTCTGGACAGAAAAATTAGGATTTACTGTTATTGCAGAAGAGAACAACCAACAGGGATTCAGCTGGATTGAAATTGCCCCAAAAAAAATGCTGAAACAAGCATTATTCTCCACAATAAGGATGTAGTTGCTAAGATGTCTCCAGAATTAAATCTCGATACTCCTTCTTTGATGTTCTTTACGGAAAATCTTGACCAATTATATAGTGATCTATTAAAAAATAAAGTAACAGTCGGAGAAATCGTAAATATGCCAACTGGTAGAGTATTTAATTTTGCAGATAATGAAGATAACTATTTTGCTGTAATGGAAAAATAGATATTCTCACCAAATTAAATATGAAGCAGTTTCTCAATACACCGCAGTAAAAGCTGCCTTTTCTAGGCGGCTTCTTTTATTTCTCGAGCTTTATGTGCCGGGTCCTCACCACGCTTATACTAATAGTTCCTTAAGCTGTTCAACTGATTCAGCGGTTTGGGTTGGATTGCTTTCGATTAATTCTTCCATGGAGCCGTAGCCATAACTGACAGCTATTGAATCAATATGTGTATCGTTTGCACCGATGATATCGTGCTTTCTATCTCCAATCATGACAAAATCTTTATTCCCATAGCCTTTGTAATAGTCTAAGATAAACCGAATAATATCCGCTTTCGAGGACCTTGTACCATCGAGATTGCTGCCAACAATCAAATCAAAATATGACTCCAACTCAAAATGCTTTAAAATTTGTTCCGCAAATACAGTAGGCTTTGAAGTAGCGACCACCAATCTATATTGCTGCTCGTTTAGAAGTTGGACCAAGGGCAAAATCCCCTCATATAACTCATTTTCAAAAATCCCCTGCTCCTTAAATCGTTCACGGTAGTAATCAATAGCCGATTTGGTTTGTTCTTCATCAAAACCATAATATTCCTTAAATGAAACCTGTAAGGGCGGGCCGATAAAACAAGTAAGTTTTTCTAAATCTTGCTCTACGATGTTCATCTTATGGAGCGCATATTGAACTGATTTTGTAATTCCAACCTTTGGATCTGTCAACGTACCATCCAGATCAAATAAAATAAATCGATAATTTTTCAAAATACTCCCCCACTATAAATAAAAAACTGCCAAAATGGCAGTAAACAAATTTTTCTAGCCCTAAATGTATTTAGCGATAATTATCATGTAACGGCGCAAACAAGTCTTCATCTGAATTTCTTACCATAGAAAAGTTATCCACATTATAATGGCCGTGTAAAGTTCGATTGTGGTGGTCGATAATTTGCTGTCCGGTTAATGCATCGGAATCAGAAGTGGAATGGGCATCGCCTACTAGCGTCACGTCAAATCCATTCACTGTGGCTGTTCTTACAGCAGTATCTATGCAATACTCCGTTTTACATCCCATCATGACCACATGCTTTATGTTGCGTTCATTTAGATAGTCATATAGAGGAGTTCCATAAAAAGAATTGGTTGCTGCTTTATTAAAAGTAACTGCCCCCGCCGGCACCTTAATTGCCTCATGCACCTGAAATCCAGGACCTTCTCCCTTGGAAACATCTACATCTCTTATAAAAATAATCTCACTCTCTTTTTCAACTGCCTTCTCAATTACCGAGTTTATATTTTTTATTAAACGTTCTTTCTCCACGACACCTGGTTCTGCTTGGTCACCTTCGATTAAAGCCTGTTGTGCATCAATGATTAATAGTGCCTGATTCAAACAATCCCCTCCTAATGCAAATTACATCCCCTTAGTATTCTCTAAACTCTTTGGAAATCCTTCTTTATGAAACAAGGATTTTACTAGCCACGAAACGTTGCCTTATTGCAATCGCCCTTCCCGCATCTTTTTCATAATAAAGAGGTTGGGACAAAACCCGAAAACATCATTTTCCTCAAGTAGGAAAATGATATTTTCTTGATGTAACTAAAATTAACTTCCGTTGCGGGGACGCGCATCCATTGGCACGGCTCGAGCCTGTAGTCTCTCACTCGTGCTGTTCCCCCAGGAGTCGCCCCTCCACTCCAATCAATTTATAAAGTATCAATTTCTTAATATAGCTTCTTCCACCATTTATAGAATTTTTGACTTCTGTCCCAGCCTCTAATTGTTTAGTTACTTACAGGAACTATTGGCCAAAATCGAACAACCCTGCTTTTGGCATAATGCAAAATCGGCTTTTCATTCTCTGTAACTATATTTAAGCTAGAAAGCAAAGTATTTTGAAGAAATTCCGCTTCTGCTTTTTCTAGTAACCATGGTTCATGCAGAATATCTCCACGCAAAGGAAGACCCTTTTTATTTACGGTATAGACGCAATAACGTTCCACCAGCCACTCTTCCAGTGACCCTTTTTCTGTTGGGACTGGATCTGAAATGGATTTGTAATTGCACAGCAACTGTAAGCCTGTTTTTTTCTCGCTTTCAAATACGATTAAATTCTTCACCTTTTTATACTTCATGTCCATGTATAAATAAGGCAAGCGGAAAAAAGTTTTAGCAAAATGGGCGGCAAGAAAATTGGCGGCAGTTAAACGAAAGAAGTAAACTCCAGGCTTTCCATTCAACGTTACATACGTCCGAATATTAAAGCCGGGATAAGCAGCCATTCCCGGAATGGGAGGAAGCCCTCTCGGATGCATAGAGCTTGTTAAGTAAGGAACAATGGACACCCAGCACGTTTCATTATACATATCCAAGGGCAATACACTCGGCACCAATTTTTCTAGTACCTTCTTTTGTACAGGATAATGTGCAAACAACACATCCTTCCATGTCTGCTTCATGATCCAAGGCAAATTGGTCATTACCTTGCGCTTTTGCTCTAGGTTACCTTCATAAGTTCGCTCTTTCATTTTCTCCGAGTCGCCTCCCCTTAGTTAACCATCGATATTTCCAGTATTAGCTAAACTCCAGGTACCCAACCAGGTGTATTCATAATCGCTTTCCATAATGGGTCAGGAATCGCCAATTCCTCTTGTTTGTCTTTATCAAGCAGTGTCACGATTTTCTCTTCATTGCCTTCTTCTACTTTTTGTACCCAATCTGGATCGATAAGTAACTCTCGTCCTAAAGCGATTAAAGGAACGCCTGTTTCAAAGGCTTTACGAGCATCTTCGGCAGAATAAATCGAACCTACACCAATTAATGGGACACGATTATTAATTTTCTCAAGTAAGTATTCAATACGTGTTTTCGATAGATCCTCAACACCTCTATGTGGAGTTGAAGAATAATCAGTCAATGAAACATGCAAATAATCTAACCCTTTTTCCGCTAAAGCATCTACTAGGACAAGTGTGTCCGCCATAGTAATGCCGTTTTCTTCGGGCTCTTCTGGAGAAAAACGATACCCAACGATAAACGAAGCGTCTCCATACTTCTCTATAACACTTTTCACTTTATCTACAACAGCCAATGGGAAGGCCATGCGTTTTTCCAAAGTCCCGCCAAAGCGATCCTCGCGTCTATTGGAATGACCAGAAAAGAATTGTTGGATCAGATACCCATTCGCTCCATGAATTTCAACGCCATCATAGCCTGCTTCAATTGCACGGCGTGTTGCCTCTCCATAAGCATCGATAATTTCTTCGATTTCCGCCTCTGTTAAAGGTCTTGGTGTTTTCCCCGTTTCACCATTACTTTCTGCCGGAACATCGCTGGCACTTACGATATCCCCATTCGGCACTAATTCGGGAGGCGACATTTTCCCGCCATGGTAGATTTGTAAAATGGCTTTCGCACCCTGCTCTTTTATCGCATCTGCCACACGTTTTAACCCTGGAATAAATTCATCACTATGCGATGCAAACTGTCCATGAAACCCTTGTCCATTTGCTGTTACGTGCGTACAAGCAGTAATAACCATGCTTACTCCTTTTGAACGGCGGCCATAATATTGAATCTCCGCATCTGTCACAGTTCCGTCCACATTTGACGACCAATGCGTCATTGGGGCCATAACTATCCGGTTTTTTAACGCTACTCCATTTGCTAACTTGTATGATGTAAATAACTCTTTGTATTTTTCATTCATGCTTTGTTCCTCCCAGCTACTCTTCTCCAGAATCTATTAGAAAAACCTAGACCCTATTTCTATACTAAACAAATACCCCCACTTTTATTAAGTGATATGCTTATGGAAATAGATTTGGTTATCATTTTGAAAATTATTGACGTGGCGCAAATAACATAACAGATACCCCGATTAAACAAATGCCAGCACCGATCCAATCATATAAATCAGGAGTTTTTTTATCGATTCCAAATCCCCATAAGACAGAAAGGACTATAAATACTCCTCCATAGGCTGCATAAACCCTTCCGAATGATAGAAAGTTTTGGAAGGTAGCAATGACACCATAGAGTGCCAACGCGAGGCCGCCTCCTATTCCCCAATATAATGGTTTCCCCTCTCTTAACCATAGCCAAATTAAATAGCCACCTCCAATTTCGGCAATTCCAGCTAAGATAAATAACGCGATTGTATAAATCATCCAGCCACTTCCTCTACTACAGCTTTTAACATTAAAAATTATAGCTTAAGTTATCTTCTTCAAACACCATAATCCTTCTTACACACAAGCCACTTTGTTACTTTAAGCACAAGCCTCGCCGCCTCTTGCATGATACAATTCAGATGAAAATAGATAGATTCAATTACCATTTAAGTGATATGTTTAATTATTTTTCAACAAATAGTTATTTAGTATCATTTCAAGTCTAATGCACTAGACACCCCATCCTAATTCTCTAATTAAACTTAAGACCTATTGAATATGGACTGTGTCGAATTTTGCTGTTTATAATAGAACGAAGTCGAAATTTGTAGGTGAAATAATTGGACGAAATCGTAATAACAGGTTACGGAATCAAAGCACCTGGTGTTTTAGACAGCCTAAGTTATTTAAATGTATTAGAAAACGGTATTTGTACACAAAGCATTTTAAATACTCCAAATCAACCAAATATTGATATTGTTGCAGGATTAATAGAAGATAACTTTCTTGACATAAACGGAAAGAATTATAAACGCCATGCCCGTTCCGTACGTATGGCGATTGCGGCAGCAGTAGATGCATCACGAATGTCGAATCTAGCTTATTTTCAGCCTTATCGTGTTGCGGTAATTATGGGAACATCTGCTGGAGCAATTTTGGAAATCGAACAATACTCCAAGGATTTTTTTGATTTAAAAACAACTCCTATTCAAGGTGTTTCCTTTGCTGATACCCACACGCTCTCTAATTCCATCGCGGAAGTATTGGGTTTATGCGGCCAAGCCCTTACAATCACAACTGGTTGTACAGCCAGCATCGATGCCGTATCGATTGGAAAGCTCCTTCTAGAAACTGGAAGTGTAGATGCCTGTATCGTGGGTGGAACAGATGCCCCTTTAGGTCAATGGACAATCAATGGCTTCAAAAAATTAAGAGCCATGTCAGTTGATGACTCAATCGAAAATTGCGGAGTTCCATTTTCTTCAGATCATCAAGGATTTGTTTTATCCGAAGGAGCCAGTGTGATTGTCTTAGAGCGAAAACAAACAGCCCTAGCACGTGGTCAAAAAATTTATGGGAAAATTGAACGGGTTGTTTCAAGAAATGAAGGCAAAAAACTACTAAGCCTTGATCAGACTGGCAGACATATGCTTGGCGTTTTTCAAGAAGCCCTAGGAGATACTATACCTACCTATGTGAATAGTCAGGCTCTAGGTATTGAATCAAACGATCAAATAGAACGATTCATCTTGAAGGAGACATTTGGTTCAGACGTTCCAATTACTTCAATCAAAGGCATGATTGGCCATACTTTTGGCGCAATGGGGACAATGCAAATCATCTCTTCCCTGCTATCGATTGAATATGGATTTATCCCCCCTACTATCAAAACAACAGGGGTTGGATTTGAAGACATCCCAATAGTTTATCATACTAGGTATCAAACTGTTGAATCCGTATGCATCACTACTCATGGGAGTAGCGGAAATAATGCTTGTCTATTACTGACACATGCATAGGAGGCACATTATATGTTTTTTATTTTTTTAATTTTATTATCTTGTATTCCCGTATGTGTTGGCGTAACATTATTACTTTTATTTAAGAAATATAAACTCTCGAAAGTACTGTTTCTATTTCTTCTAATGGTATCTTTCTGGCAATTAGATGTTGCCATTTTATACGCCAATGATCTATTCGATAAAGAGACAATTTTCTTCGTTTTTAACCTCTTTCGTTTCGGATCTATTATGATAACTCCAGCTATTTTCCATATCGGATTTACAATTGTTCAAGAAATATTGCCGGATGATTTGCAAAAGAAGTGGCTATCTCTGGTAAATCGCACAACCCTTTCATTATTTTATGGGGTAGCTTTCCTCGTCTATATCATTGGATGGAGTAAAAAAGGGGTACATGACTTAGAACTCTTGCAAATCGGCTCTAATACATTTTACTTTCCTGTTTACGGAGAGCTATCATGGGTCTTCTATTCCAATGTTCTTTTATTTTTAGTCAGTATGACTACTTGTTACCTGATTAGCTTAAATATAAAAAAGAAAAGCGAACGATCATTTTTAGTTTATTTTAGTATCTTTTCATCCATTGCCTATGCTATTGGGACATTGAATATGCTGCCCTCGTTGAAACTATATCCAAGTTCGATTGCGCTGCTAGTATATGCTCTGTCCATCTTGATTTTATCGAGCCGCATGCATTTTGAAATCGTAAATGATATGAATAAAAAGCTTTGTGAACAGCAGAAGTTCCTATTTCAAGTCATTGATTTAAACCCAAACTATATTTATGCTCGCGATAACCAAGGGCGTTATACATTATTGAATAAATCTTATGCTCTACTAATGGGCTTGGATATTCAAGATATGATCGGAAAAACGGATGATGATTTACAAAGAGAGTACTCTATCCAAAAGCAAACCTTCCACCAAGAAAAGGATTTAATCAAGATCAAGGATAAAATCTTCATTCGGGAGGAATCTGTTACGGCTGCTTCAGGAGAGGAAATCTGGGTTCAGACTGTGAAAGTCCCTATCCAATTTAATGAGGGTACTTCCATACTTGCAGTTTCAACGGACATAACGGAACGAAAGCAGTATGAAGATGAAATCAAGTTCCAGGCAAATCATGATTCCTTAACCGGGTTGCCAAATAGAAGAATGTTTAATGAGAATTTAACAACCCTTCTGGAAGAATCCAAAACAGAAATACGTCAGAGTGCCATTCTATTTATTGATTTAGATCGGTTTAAATATATTAATGATACGCTCGGACACGATGTTGGGGATCTTTTATTAATCGAAGTATCTAGACGTATCGAAAACTTGCTTAGGAAAAGACATCGTTCCGCTAGAATATATCGCCTTGGTGGAGATGAATTCACAATTATTCTCCCCTATTATAAAGCGTCCGATAGCAAAGCCTTTGCGGACGAATTACTCGAACAATTTAAAGCAGGCTTTATCATCGATGGCAGTGAATACTTCATTACTCCAAGTATTGGAATCAGCATCTTTCCAAATGACGGAGAGGATGCCAATACCCTCATAAAGCATGCTGATACTGCCATGTACTATGTAAAAGAAAGAGGCAAAAACAATCATCAGTTATTTACTTCAGAAATGCAGAAAAATTTCTATAGAAAAATGATGATTGAAAAACAACTGCGAACAGCTCTAGATCATAACGAATTTGAGCTTCATTATCAGCCAATTATCGATTTAAAAACGAAGGAAATTATAGCGATGGAGTCGCTGTTAAGGTGGAATAACCAAACGCTCGGAAAAGTTCCAGCTGATGAACTTATATCCGTTGCCGAAGAAACAGGCATGATTATTCCAATCGGCCAATGGGTTTTGAATACGGCCATTCAACAACATGCAAAATGGCTAAACGAAGGATACAAGCCATTGAAGATAAGCATTAATGTTTCTGTAAGACAATTACACGATTCCATATTTATAGAAGCTGTAAAAAAAGCGTTGGAAAATACACCCATTGATCCAAGCTATATTGTTTTAGAGATTACAGAGAGCATTGCCATGTATGCAGATTCGATGATTGAAAAGCTGTATGCATTAAAAGAACTCGGGATTAGTCTTTCAATGGATGACTTCGGAACAGGCTACTCATCCCTGAGCTATCTGAATAAGTATCCATTGGATTCATTGAAGATCGATAAATCCTTTGTGATGGGAATGCACCAAGACGATGAAAACAAAGCCATTATTAATACGATTATCGCTATAGCCAATCAACTCGACTTAAGAGTCATTGCTGAAGGTGTAGAAGGATCTGAGGAAGCTCGATTCTTGAATGAAATTGGCTGTGATTTCGCTCAAGGGTATTATTTCAGTCGTCCTCTTCCAGCAGAAATGTTTAAGGTGAAATGGCTGACAAATCTTTAATTATTGAGGTTTTCCTTAAAGCAGTCCCACCCGTTTATTAAAATGAAAAGATAGAAGCTCTTCCTTGAAAATTCTAGGATGAGCTTCTATTTTTTTCATTAAATCTATCGTAAATCTATTGTTTCTTTCATAAATCTGGCAGATTAGGCGTCTCCCATGCCTCTATTCGCTCCTGCCCACTCGAATAGGCATTCTCTCCTATAATTACCAGCCTATTTACGCCTTTTCTATATTATTATTGTTATTGAGGTGATAAAAATGATAAAAGTATATACATACCCCGTTATTTTCGCAGTAGAAAATGAACAAACAGAAGAAGGCGATTTCCCCGTTTACATTAGAATTCCTGACTTAATGGATGCAGGGTTCACTTTCGCTTCTTCAGCTGGACATACCGAGGATGATATTTTGTCCATTGCCAGTGATTGTATGAAAATGGCGATTGAAGAAGGACTTCGCCGCGATTTACAAGCTCCAGTCGCATCGAAGCTTCGTGACATTGATTTAAAAAGACATCTTTCCAGATACGATGAGGAAGCTATTGAACTAAAAAGTATTGCAGTAGAATGGATCAAAACTGAGGTGTAAAGCCTCAGTTTTTTATACAAATACACTCTCCCCATCACTAAGGATCTCCCCTCTCTATCAATGATTTATTTCAAAAAACTGAATATTATGTTAACATCGTTGTATCTTAATAGAATTGGAGAGTTGTTATGATTAATTTCCCTAAACCTGGTGTGGAACAATTTTTTCAAACATTAACGGTTTCTAACTTTACTGTCAGCCCTGATGAAAAACAGCTTGTTTTCAGTACAAACTTGAACGGGCATTACAATCTTTGGGCCATGGATTTACCAAATCAGTTCCCATATCCTCTAACATTCAATAACCAAAATGCGGCCTTTCTTTCTTATGCCAAAACAGGTGAATTCATCATTGCCGGTTTCGATCATGATGGAGACGAAAATGCCCAAATTTACGCAATCTCTCCTCAAGGCGGCACATTCACCCCCCTTCGTACACATAAAGGAGAACGCCATTTCTTTTCCTATTTAAGCGAGGATGGAAAGCGACTTTACTACCCAACAACTTTTGGCAATGCAACATACTTGAATAACTATGTTTATAATCTCGAAACTGGTGAAGAAAAGCTATTGCTCGAGGGTGAAGAAGCCCCTACATTTATCGATGCAGTCAGCCCAAATGAAGAATCTTTTGTAGCCGTTAAACAATACGGGAATACAAACTCTGTAGCCCATGCGTATATTGGGGAGGAGAAGTTCTTACTAACGCCCGAAACAACAGAACAGCATACAGTAAGAGGAATCGTTTACACATCCGATTCAGAAATTTACTTTTTAACTGAATACAATGCTGACTTAACTTATTTGGCAAAGTTCAATCTTGCAACAAAAGAATTTTCAGTTGAATTACAGCTTGATAAAGAAGACTTCACAGAATTAATTTATTCTAAGCAAGACAACTCTCTTTATCTGGTAGGCTCCTATGGTGTGGAAGACCGCTTATATGAATATAAGCTTGATAATGGTGAATTAAAAACGGTTAGTATACCGACAAGTGTCGTTGATAAACTAGTGGTTATGCCAAGCGGAAATCTTTATATTTTAGGCCGCAACGCTACAACACCAGGCAACCTTTTCTATTCAACGGATAAAGGCACTGCTTGGGAGGAGTTAACACAATATCGCGTTCCTGGTGTCAATGATGAAGATTTAGTTGAACCTGAAGTATTAACTTACCCTTCGTTTGATGGGATGGAGATTGAAGCACTGTTTTTTAGAGCAAATTCAGAAAACACGAATGGACATGTCATTCTTTGGCCACATGGCGGACCACAGGCGCTCGAACGGAAAACCTTCCGTTCCATGTTCCAATCTCTAATTTACAGCGGATATTCAATCTTTGCGCCAAACTTCCGCGGGTCTACTAACTATGGACTGAAGTTCTCTAAAATGGTGGAGGGGGATTGGGGCCACGGTCCTCGTCTGGATAATATCCAAGGGTTGGAATGGTTAATCGAAAATGGCTATGCCGAAAGAGAAAAAATTCTTCTATTAGGCGGCAGCTATGGTGGCTATATGGCACTTCTCCTTCACGGTAGACATGCCGATTACTTTAAAGCAGTTGTGGATATTTTCGGCCCGAGCGACCTTTTCTCCTTCATCGAATCGGTACCGGAGTTCTGGAAGCCCTATATGGAGCAATGGGTGGGAGATCCTGTGAAAGATAAAGAAAGACTAACAAAGGACTCCCCGATTACTTATTTGGATGGCATGACAAAGCCTATGCTGGTAATCCAAGGTGCAAACGACCCTCGTGTTGTACAAAAGGAATCTGACCAAATTGTAGCCGCATTAAAAGAAAAGGAACGAAAAGTGGAGTACATTGTTCTTGAAGACGAAGGTCATGGCTTCTCCAAAAAGCAAAACGAAATTCTCGTTTACGGAAAAATCATTGAATTCTTCAATCAACATATCGCTGAAGTGAAGCCAGTAGTATAAGAAACAGCCCCCTAATGCCAGATTTTCTCTAACATTAGGGGGCTTATCATTGTCATAGAGGAAACCTATTTAATTGCCACCCAGATTGTCCATCTATCTTTTTCAACAATGTCAGACTCTGTTAAAATGGACTCATCAAGATGATGAATCAATACTTCCAACTCTTGATCGTTCAGTTCATGAAGAATGCTTCTGCCTGTTCTCTCCCTTAAGTCCTGCAGTAATTGTTGTTTGTTCTTATATACGTTTCGAACTTCCCACAGCTTTACTTCTTTAATATCTTTAAAGCCAGCACCTTTTAACCCTTCGGTAACTGAATGGCTTGTATGTCTTCGATTAATTTGGGGTAGAGTTCAAAGAAACAGCCTCTTATATGGCTATTATCCCCCTTCAACAGACAATCTTCCGGAGTCCGGTCTTGAACAATATAATATCCAGCAGGCTTCAATAATCTATATGCTTCTTTAAAACAGGCGTCTAAATCCTGTAGATGGTGGATCAATGCTCTTTCCAGCAGTAAATCGAAACTCTTGCTTTCTAATCCGGTTTCTACTGCATTCCCTTGCTTAAATGAAATATTTGCATAGTCCTTACAGTTTTCTCCAGCCCCTTCAAGTATCGCTTCCGAAAAATCTACACCTGTAACAAAAGGTACGCCTAAATCAGCCAGTGCCTTACTATATATCCCCCCACCGCAGCCAATATCTACTGCATCAGTGATTGTATCAATTGGTACTAATTTTTTTATGGCTTCTTCCCAGGAGTGATCGGCACTTCTTGAAGTATAAGCATATTTATTTTCCTTGTTATGAAAATCTATCCCCATCGAACGTCCCTCTTTTCATCTTTTTTAGCATCTCTTATTCTATGCCATTTTTAATATAAGAAAATTTAAGATAAATTATAAAAATCTAAATGGTTCATCGCCGTAATAGGAGGTTAACTTTTGCTAAGGCAATAGTTTTCTAAGGGCATGGCATGGAGCCTCGTCACTTTCCCTATGATTGGTCGTTGGAGGCAGCCCCTCATGCTATTTCTACAGACGTCCCCATCTTCTCTCCAATCAACATTTGATTACCAAACTAGTGGTTAAGAGCCTTTTACATTCCAAATAAACGGACTTTTTCCTGTTATTTATAATTCAAAGCTAAATCTAGGGGATATAAAGGTAATTTTTCCGGTTATTCATAGGAAACTCCCTTTTTTTCATCTTTTCTGAGTCAATAGACGGAATTTTTCCGGTTATATAATACTTTTTTTCTTTCATTTTCCAAATAAGCGGAGCATCTCCGCTTATTTGAAGAATGCAGATTTGTTTCCGGATAATTAGGTTGTTTTTTCCAGTTATCTTCTGAAAAAAATCCATCCATAAGTGGTTCATCACTGTAACAGGAGGTTGACGAATGCTTTCAACAAGCATGGCATGAGCCTCGACACTTTCACTTCAATCGGTTGTTGGGGGCACCATTCCCGCTGCCTCCTCACCTTCTCTGCAATCAATAAACATTCAATTCAATATGTCATCCCTAACTAACGATAGAGAGCCAACAAAAAGTTATTTCAGGAGATAAATTCCAATAAATAATCCGCCATTTCCTCCTTGCTTAGAGTTAAAAAATCCATTAGAATCACACATTTTGCAAGAAGTATATCTGTACCTTCCGATTGTTCAAATTTGATTTTTTTCTTTTCAAATAAATATTGTCCATAATTCCATTTATCATCGTTTTCGCGATATTCTTTATTGATAAAGGCAAATATTACATCCACAAATTCACTCAATATCTCATTCGCGCCAAAATAGCATTTAGGGCTATTCAAGCTGTAAAGGTCTTTAACAACTACTTCGACTATTTTTCTTTTTTCAACTATTTCATTTGAGCTTTTCGAATATTTCCCATCTGTATCTAGATTACTAAAATGCTGCAAAAGAATTCCTTGAGAAGTGACTGCTAATGTATCGACTCGACTTACTTCATTTGGAATCGATTTGCCTATACATCCGATTTGCCCATGCGCCGGCAAAACCTTGCAGCCGAATCCTCCCTTTTCAGCTTCGTTAGAATGTCTGATAGTCACACGGCCATAATCCTCGCTTGCAATATTCAAAACATATATTGCATTTTCATTTGGTTTATATTGTATCTCTAGCATAAACTTCCTCTTTTCCTATACTTCTTCTTTATCTACCCTGTTCGACAAAAAAGCGTATAATCCTTTGGGGAATCAACGCTTATATTATTTTTATTCCTCTTTAGCTTCCGGCATTTTTTTCTTAGCCAGCTTTAAGGTCGCAACGATAAGAAAGCTTACGATGACGAGCAACAGCCAGGAGCTCACTTTCCCTAAATGAACAAGACTCCAAGCTTCTGTTTGGTTTGGGTATTGCCAAGCTCCGAAGAATGTGGCAATATTTTCGGCTATCCATATAAAAAATCCGATAAGTACGAAAGCCAGGGCAATGGGCATGCGATAACGAACTCCATTCACTTCATAGATTACCCATGATTTTAAAAAAACGATGATCACAAAGCCCGATAGCCACCAGCGAATATCAATCCAAAAATGGTGGGTGAAGAAATTCAGATAAATGGCAGCTGCTAAAGGGACAACGACTAAAAACGGCGGCCACTTCACTAATTCAACATCCATCCTTCTCCACGCCTGGCAAAGATAACTTGCTACACTTGCGTACATGAACCCACTATACAATGGCACGCCAAAAAACTTGGAGTATCCTTCCTCTGGATAAGACCAGGAGCCCATATGAACCTTGAAAAGCTCCAGCGCAAGTCCAATCAAATGGAACAGCGTAATCACTTTTAGTTCATCCCGCGTTTCAAGCCCCGAGCGCACCATCCACCATTGCATGAATAGGCAAATAATCAGTAACCAATCATACCGTGGAAGAAACGGAATAGGTATGATTTGCGTTATTGCCAAAGAGGCAAAAATAACAACTGGAAACAAACAGGATAAGGCTTGCTCCCAACCAAAATGCACAAGCTGTATTATTGCTCTCATAACGAATCCTCCATATTTTTGTTTTAATAATTAAGCTTATGCCAATTAGACATTTATCGATTTACAATATTTTATTATCGAATAATAAGACTTAATTATTGCAGAAAGGTTTCATTCAATCTTCTGGAAGATATTAAATCCAATTCCTTTAAATTCTTAATTTTAGAAATACGGAAAAACGCATTTCAGGCGAATGTTTTTCTACTAAAATAAATAGAAACCTCTTGCAGGTTAGAAGGAGGCGCAGCATCATGAATAAGCCAGCACATTTAATGGGTGGTTTTACAGCAGGTATCGCAGCGGCAAAATACATAGCCCCAACTGTTACTGAAAATGGATTTGTCAATGGAATTGCGGGAATCGGGGCCGTCCTTTGTGGTGCTATATTAGGTTCACTTCTTCCTGACATCGATCATCGCCAAAGCTATATTGGCAGAAAACTTAAAATTGCTTCTTTCATTATTAGCAAGACATTGGGGCATCGAAGCGTTGTTCATGCGCCGCTTGTAATCTTTGCTTTTTCCGCATTGCTCTATTTTTTTTCAATTGAATTAACAAGCCCATACCAAGCAATCGCAAAATACTTTGTCATTGGATTAAGCGCGGGGATGTGGAGTCATCTGTTTTTAGATATGATGACCAGAAGAGGAATTCCCCTTCTCTACCCACTGACGAAGAAGAGTTTTCGCATTGCCAATTTTAAAGGAGGCGGCATAGGCGATTCCATTGCGAATACAGGGTGTATTATTATAATCATTCTTATGTTTCTGGACTTTCTTTAATCAGCTCATTAGAAAAACACAACTCGACCAAAAATAGGTTGAGTTGATGTCTTTTCTTATGAGATTTCCTTTAAACACTTATACTTTCGTATCCACCAAGAAAAACACTCGAATTCTTCTTATAAATTAAGAGATTCGAGTGTTTTAGTATTTAAAATCTAATTATTGATACTCATCTATCAATCTTAAGGCTAAGGATTCTTCTACTTGTTCAAATTGTGAGCAACCGTCTCCTGTACCTGCACACATAAAATAGTAGGGTTGGTCATGATTTTTAACCCTTACCTCGATTACATATCCTGTTAACTGTTCAAAGTCCCCTTTTTTGGGAGCACCATGGAATAGCACTGAATCGATATCATAAATATCATGTATCCCTAGCTCCTGAAATTGCGGGGACTTGCCTAAAATTGTTGCAAGCTCCATTTGCAGATTAATCTTGTGGTCCGGAATTTCTTCTATTGCTATATAGGATTTAACACCAATCATAACCACTACCAATACAATGGCTGATATGGTTGGTGCCTTGGGGCTTCCTTTTCTTAGAATCCATATTAAAATCAAGATTAAAGCACAGGAAAGAATATATAGAAAACTAAATTCAATCACGATTTCATTAGGCTCAATGCCATTTTTAAATAAGATATAAAAATAAAAAGCAAGCATGAAAGCTATGATTAATCCCACCATCTTAAACACCTACTCATTCTTCTCTTTCCTCGATTGAATAAACTTTTCCGTAATCATGCCGGCATTAAATAAGGAAACGATCATAATCCCATAGAAGATCAGTTTCGGTAAGGCGAAATCTCCTTCAGATGTAAAATCAGTATAATAAAAAGAATTAATCGTAAAGCATACGGCAACCAAAATCGTTAAAATGAGTTCAAATTTTGAGGATTTTCTCATTATCTTGTCCTCCTAGCCTGTTTATTAATGGGAAGGATGACAGAAGCATTCCAAGGTGTGGTCGTTCACCATTCCCACTGCTTGCATAAATGAGTAGCAAATTGTACTCCCAACAAACTTGAAGCCTTCTTTTTTTAGCTTCTTGCTCATTGCATCACTGATTTCAGTGGTTACGGGCACTTCTTTGATAGACTTCCATTCATTGATGATTGGTTCGTGGTTAACAAAACTCCAGATATAATTGGAAAAGGACCCATATTCCTTTTGAATGCGCAAATAATTTTGAGCATTGGTTACAACGCTTTGTATTTTTAACTTATTCCGTACGATTCCTGGATTTTCCTTCAATGCTAATAATTTTTCTTCAGAATACTGGACTATTTTTTCAGCATCAAACTGATCAAAAGCCTCTCGATAGTTTTGTCTTTTTTGCAAAATCGTCCACCAGCTCAAACCAGCTTGAGCTCCTTCTAGGCAAAGCATTTCAAATAATTTCTGATCATCATAAACAGGGACACCCCACTCTTTATCATGGTATTCCACATATAAAGGCTCTTTTGATACCCAATCACATCTCTTCATCGCACTATCTCCTATTCTTTCTTGACATTTATTTCATTTTACACTTTTCAATACTTATAAAGAAATCTTCAGCGGAACAAAAGCGCAAGCGCCCTGATTAGACCTGACAAGCGCTGGAGGGACCTGACAAGTGTGCTTGCCACACGTGGGAAGGTACCGAAGCGACCTCGAGGGGCTAGGGTGCTGAAGCTAGATGTCAAATTTATTTTTTTAAAAGTTATCCCCAAAGCGAAATTTTATAATTTCCTTAACAAACAAAAAACCACCATATGCTTTGCAACATTCGGTGGTTATGCGAGTGACTGTTTATTTACTTTTATTTTCTTGAAGAAGTTTAATAATTTGCTTGTTTTGTTCAACTTGGGTGTCGCTATTGATTTTGATTTGGCGAATCCACCGAATAATAATCGCTAATACGATTAATGGTAAAACAGTTAGAATTGTAGCAACAAAATCTCCCATCATAAACATGAAAACACCCCTAACTTGATTTTAAGCTCTACATTAATTCAGTTTAATCCTTAACGACATGTGTCCCAGCGATTAAGTCGTGAAATCCGCGCTTATCCTCACGTAGACTTACCATAAGAGCACTTGCAATCCATGCAATCCCTAATGTCGCAATATTAAGCAGTTGCTTCCCTATTACTTCTCGCTTGATCATGGTCCAAAGCGTAAGTGGTTCTCCATCAATACGTTCGATATGTATTTTCAAAATTCTTTTGCCAATAATATAGCCCCTCCAATAGACAGGCAGCAAGGTTGCATACAATATGTATATAATCGTAGAAATGATATCATTTGTAAGGGATTCCTCATCCAACCCAAAGATTAGATTAAATAAAAGCCAAAAAAGCGTTCCTACTATAAGTGAGTCTAAAATTTCAGCCCAAAATCTTCTCCAAAAACCAGCTAATTCTTCCATTATTGTCCCCCCTTAATAAATTACTATTTTTAACAAATTATACCATGATAATATCGAATATCCAGTTACATTTTATTCCAATTTTAACGATTGCAAGATTCTAGAATCTCATACTTTTGTACAAGGGGCAAACACCGGGAGTTACGCTATATTGATTACAAATACGTTTTGGAGAGTGTCCATATGAAAATTAGTAAAGTCACTTTGTACGTTCATGATTTATCTAGAATGGAAAACTTTTATTGCTCGAAACTGGGATTTAAAATGCTTCAGAAAACTCCAACCAGCTTTGCCATTAAAATTGGCGAAAGCATTCTAGCCTTTGAGGAGACTCATCCTGAGGAACAAAAGCAATATCATTTTGCATTCAATATTCCAAGCAATCTCTTTCAAGAGGCAAAGAATTGGCTTGGAGCAGACGCTCCCTTGTTAAAAGATAATGGCCAAGATGAAGTCAATTTTGAAAGAATCGATGCCCATTCCTTCTATTTTTACGACCCAGAGGAAAATGTGGTTGAATTGATTGCTCGTTCTATCAATCCTGAAATTGATGCAGATTCGTTCACAGCTGAAGCTATCCAAAGTATAGGTGAAATCAATTTAACTGTGGATGATTTATTAAATGTAGGAGAACAGCTTAAAACACTCGGGATTCCTGTCCGGAATAACGAAAGACTAGTTGAAACCTCACTGAATTTTATGGGGGATTCAAGAGGCGATGCGTATCTTTTATTGGGTCCGAAAAAGCGCAAGTGGTATTTTTCCGAAAAAGATGCCGTGGTTAGCCGCATTCAGATTATTATCGATGACAAGCTTCAGTTAAATATCGAAGAAGATGGCAAATTTCATTATAAAAAATGAGCATTTCTCCTCTACGAAGAAATGCTCCCCTTACTAAAATTAATTTGCCAAAATAATTTTCTCTACCTTATCCATTACTTGCTTTGCCGTTAAATTAAAACTAAGGGCCAATTCCTCTGAAAACAGGGACGTTACTTGTTCTAGCATTTGTAAATCCTGGCTTGGCAGAGTTTTATCCTCTTTTTCCAATTCAAGCTTTTTCCTTATAATCGTATTAATCATTTGGGCAATCTGTATATGATTTTTTGATTCTATTACTTTTTGGTAATGCTGGGTACGCTCGTTCATACGGCTGTGCCAAACGTCAGGCGGATTTTTAAATGTCTCCAAAATCACCTGTGCCGCCTCTTTTGTAGTAATCGGTGATAATTTTGAATCCTTCGCTTCAACAGGATGATATAACTTGATGGATACATCATGATAGGAATGCAATATATAGTAATTTTTCCGTTGCCCTGAAAACGTTAATTCTTGTATATCATCAATTATACAAACGC
Source organism: Lysinibacillus fusiformis (assembly GCA_030027265.1). Lineage (GTDB taxonomy): Bacteria > Bacillota > Bacilli > Bacillales_A > Planococcaceae > Ureibacillus > Ureibacillus fusiformis_A. Next base: position 258,831 of record JASENG010000002.1, read on the forward strand.
CATGTGCACCATAAAAGACCTTATCCCCAATTGAGAACATTGTTTTCCCCCTTGTAAGTACCATTTTTTATTGCGTGCCCTTCATTTATTCCCATGACTTCTGCTAATGCACGTTAAACGGTGTGCTCTTTAAAACAGCTATTCCATTAGTCAGTATATTCCTCGACTACACAAATTAGCTCTCAAATTTAATAGTTGCTAATAACTTACCATTTCCCAATCTCATTTTGATTTTAAAAAAAGTGCTAACCATTACTGGTTAACACTTTGCATTGATATATAAGCTATACTGAATTTCGCGTACCGATTTTTTTTGATAAGTTTATGATATTACCTGTAATTAATGGCGCCGTAATTTTCCAAACCCATTTGCTTGATAAGATATAAACAATGAAAAACGCGAGTCCGAATAAAATGATATAGTTCCCTGTATCTTCTATCCACTCATAAACGGCAGTTGCTTTAAACGCTCTGATGACAAATAAATGCAAGAGATAGACAGCCAATGTTTTACCGCCAATATCTGTATACCATTGATGTGTCTTAGGTACGAGCGATAAGAATATATAGGTAGCAACAAACATTAGCGCATATACAACTAATCTGCTTAATGCGCCTGATTCTACGATTCCATAGCTAATATCTTCATATGGAATTCTCCCGAAGAACCATTCCTTCCAACGAACATCTCCAAATTGATTTACTAATAATACTAGGAGGATGCCTATAATACTTGCGCCAGCCATATTCCATTTACTTTTAAGCTTCACAAAATTCTCTCGATTCAGGTGATATCCCATTATAAAGAATGGGAAGAAGAAAAACGTTCTCGCTAAAGACAACCATTCGTTTACTGCACTAACGTAACCAACCAGCAAAGCAAGAGCGATAGATACTAATACCATTAGCTTGTGGCCACTAAAAGCCCATAGCAAGAACTTCCAAATCGCCATACTTAGTAAAAACCATAAGGCATAGCGAGGCTCGAAAATTTCGAATACTACTCTGTCGCCGAATACATTTCTATAATATAGCGTATATAAGAGCTGAAAAATTATATATGGCAGCAGCAAAGTTTTGGCTATTTTCATTAAATCTTTTCGATTTTTTATTTTTCTAGAAAAATGTCCAGAGATTAAAATAAATGCCGGCATATGAAATAAATAAATCACTAAATACAAAGTATCTATATATTGGTTTTCCTTCAAATAGCCTGACATCAAATGTCCTAAGACAACTAAATAAATTAATATTGCTTTTGCGTTATCAAAATATGCACTTCTATTCATGATGACTTCCTTTCTAAGGAATTATTTTAACATAGAATTATATGAATCAAGATACCAATTTCTTCTTTCCCCATATGCTCTGTTATTAAACGATTCCATCGCCCTATTTTTACGAATAGTGCTATAGGAGCGGTTGCTTGGATATTGCCATATACTTTCAAAACGCAAAAAAAAAGAGTATTAATCTGATTAGACTAATACTCTATTTATTGGCAATATAATCTTCTTTTAAAAATCCGTACATATATAGGTCATCGAATTTCCCGCAGGTATATTCATATTTTCTTAATAGTCCTTCTTGGATAAACCCGGCTCTCTCTACCATTTTTTGCGAAGCCATGTTAAGAGGTTCAATTAACGCTTGAATACGTTGGATATCAGTTTGTAGAAATACGTATTCTATAATCGCGTTCATCGCCTCACTTGCAATCCCTTCCCCCCAATATTCCTTACTTAATTCAAAGCCGATATCCGTTCGATAATGAGTAAAAACCGTATTCAGAAAACCACAGCTCCCAATCACTTTGTCGGTCCCTTTTATCGTTATCCCCCAACGGATTCCTGTTTGTTCTTTCAAAATCGAGTTATACCACGCGATTTCATCCAAAGCATCATTCACTGATGTAAAGGGCTCTAACCCATAATACTTCATCACTTCAGGGTCTTTTAAGTAATCCAAAATACTGCCGGCGTCCCTCTCCTCGATTTCTCTTAGTATTAGTCTTTCTGTTTCTAATACAGGAAATTCTTTAATTGATTTCATTAATCCACCTTCTTTTGCTGTTTTATTAATTGTAATTTATTTGGGCGTTCTAGTCTTATATATTTTTAATTTATTGGAAAATTCAATTACGTTAAAAGGCAGCAAACATATGCGGATAAATTGTTAGGCGGAGATTTCCCGTCTAATAAATAAAATGGAGGTGTAAGAAGCAAATATAAGAGGAGTTTTTCCGATTAACTGCTCAAAATTAGCCAAAATACAAGGATTTTGGCAATATAAAGGAAAAATCTCCTTTATTTCTAGTAAAATATAGGAATTTTTTAATTTAGAGGGAGATTTTCCCTTTATTTTTCAAACGGAATCAAATCAACATGAAGTTATGAAAATAGGGGTAGAAAATCGCTGCGATCTCTATCCCTATTTCCATTTCGATATTCTGTTTTGCACCTTTTAAGAGATCCGTTAGTTATTGTACGTTTCGTCTGACTTGCCTATAAGATATCTATCCAAATTTTCACTGCTGTACCAAGTATAAGGACAGCTAGTATGTTTTCTAATAGTTTTGTGTTGAGTTTTGTACTTACCTTGGCCCCGATTGGAGCTGCGATTAATCCTGCAATAATGATGATGATCGTAGGGAGATACTCCACTTGTCCAGTTGTTATTTTTCCTATTGACCCGGCAACGGCCGAAATAAATGTAATCGCCAAACTTGAGGCAATTGCCATTCTTGTCGGAATCCGAAGAATCAATAGCATGATTGGGATGAGCAAGAATCCCCCACCAGCGCCTACTATTCCTGAACCAATTCCTACAAGGAATCCAAGAATTGCTGCAAGCGTTTTATTAAATGTGACTTGCTCGATTTGAGACTCATCGATTTGCTTTTTAGGAATGAACATCATAACAGCCGCAAGCAAAGCTAAAATACCGTATACAATATTCACCTGGACTTCCGTTAACAGCTCTGAATCAAAACTCCCTATTAAGGAACCAACTAGCACGGAACTTCCCATAACGATGATTAAAGTTTTATTTAAATAGGCACCACTACGGTATCCAAGTACACCCGCTATTGAAACAAATAGCACATCCAACGCACTTATACCTGATACTTCATGGGCTGTAAAAGCTTGAAATCCGAATAATGGGGGAATCATCAATATCATTGGGAATTTAACAATTGCCCCGCCAATTCCCAGCATTCCCGACAAAAAAGACCCAATAAAGCCTATCACAAAAAGGAGTACCACATAATAAAGCTCCATGTTGTTTCCTTCTTTCTAATATAAATCTACTAGCTGTTTAAGCCTACTAGAGAAAGGCCAATATTACAACTCACCTTTCATTAAACTTTCTCAATAAAAAACATTAATACATTTGCAACTTCTTTTTGCTCTATAAGTGTATGCCCTGCTGCTTTTGCCCAAGCTGGCACATCTGCTAGCGCCCCTCTATCAGTTGCGTGCACTTCTAAAATTTGTCCAGGTTCAAGTTTATCCATTGCTTTTTTTGTATAAACAATTGGCATCGGACACACTAAGCCTTTTGCATCCACGACTTGTGATGATTCCATTACGTAAAAACTCCTTCTACTATTCTTATTTTATATGAAAGAAAATGAGTTGCCCCGTCACTTTACAGAAACTCAATATATTTTTAAATAAATTTGCATTGTGGTCCTGTTTAATTTTTAGTTACTTATGAAGTTAAACCGTCACTATTCTCCTAACGAACTGCACAGCGATTTGGTCCTATTTCCATTTCGATTTGCTCATCCGGGCCAGGATTGATTTTTCCCATATTCACCTGGCGAATTTGTTGATAGGCATTAGGCTGAGGCGGCAAATTATTCGTTACTGCATGGTGGAATTCTTTTTCACTTTCTATATTCAGTCCATGGTTTTCTGCAAATAATTCTCCTAATTGTTTTGCCACTGTACCATCTTCGTTCAATTCATCAACAATCATAAAGTGAGCAGGCAGCACAATTAAATCTTCCGCTAGCCCACGATATCGAGTATATAATGTCTCGCGAAGATCACCTACCCAGTCATCGGCCAGCCCCGCTAAGTCAGGTCGCCCAATTGAATCGATAAATAAAATATCCCCTGTCAATAAATACTTGCTATCAATGATAAAGGAAGTTGAACCGATTGTATGCCCAGGCGAGTAAAGCGCCCCGACTTCGATTTTCGATGCACCAATCTCGACTTTTAGCCCATCATCTAATGACGTATATTCAAATACTGCTTCTTTTGCATCTTTAGCCGGCAAGTAATATGCTGCACCAGTAACTTCTGCAATTTGGCGGCCGCCTGAAATATGATCTGCATGTAAATGTGTATCAAATACATGTTTAATCTCTGCATTTTTTTCTTTTGCAAATTGTACAAATACATCGGTGAAACGAACAGCATCAATTATTGCGGCTTCACCTTCCGAAATCACCATATAAGAAAGACACCCTTTACCCAGCCGTACAAATTGATAAAGTTCTCCACCTCCAGTTAAATCACCCACTTTTAAAGGCTCTAGATAGGAACTCCACGACTTCATACCCTCTTCAAGATAGTAAACATCCCTTCCTGCTTCAGACATCATTTCAGCTACCATCAATGAAGAACCTTCTTTTGCACAAACAACCAGAACCTCTTTGTCCGTTGGAATCCTTGGCAATACTTTCTCTACCCCATCCAATAATTCAAAGTAAGGAATATTTAAATAATCAAAGTGTTGACCCTCGATTTTCCAATCTTCAAATGCTTCCTTGTTGCGAACATCCAAAATAAACAATTCTCGTTTTTCAATTACTTTGCGAGCAACTTGTGCTGCAGTCATTTTTGTTACTGTCATACGCCAATTACCCCCATAGGTATATTATTTTCGATTTTTTTAGTGGGAGGGTATTTCCCTCCCACCTGCTTTAATAATATTAGAATGTTAATGTTGGAGATGCATCTTTCGCAAACTCAAGGAAAGTAACTGCTCCTCCAACTTCAATGCCGTCAATAAAGTCATTGCTTGTTAAGCCCATCACATCCATTGTCATTTGGCAACCAATGAATTTAACTCCCATTTCTTTCGCCATTTCTACAAGTTGCGGAATGCTTGGTACATTGGCTTTTGCAAACCCTTCTGCAAAATGCTCGCGACCTTCTGGAAGAGGCAGTTGCAGCATTGCTTGTTTATGGATTAAATTTAATCCTTCGAATGTAAAAAAGATTGCTACCTCTTTTTCTGTTGCAGCTGCTGCAGTTGCAATATTAAATACTTTATATGCGTCAAATAAACTACCATTGCTTGATATAATTGCTACTTTGTTAGACATATTAAAATTCCTCCATTTGTTTTTTATAATTATTTGATAACTCACTATTCCACGAGCTCATTCCAGGCACAACATTAAATACTTTTGCAAATCCTTTTTCAGTTAACTTCCTAGCTGCAAGGTCACTGCGTTTTCCTGTGCGGCAAATGACATAAATTTCTTGATTTTTATCCAATTCCTCCAAGCGCTTTTCTAATTCACCCATAGGAATGGATTTTGAGCCTTCAATGAAACCAAATGCATACTCTGCTTCTTCACGGACGTCCAGAATCAGTCCATTATTCAAGGCTGCTCTTTCGAGAACTTCGTTATTGCAAATTGTATATTCAAATGTTTTTTCATCCATTTCCTCGTCACCACATTTACGAATGTAATGCAGCAGTAGCTCATTTTCTTCTATATTACCGAGATAATGATGGCCAACACTATCTGCCCATGCTTTTAAATCTGCTTTAGAACCCTTGTCTGTTGCCTGTACTTCAAGAATTTGACCATCTTCGAGATCGGTCATCGCTTTCTTCGTTTTAATAATCGGCATTGGACAAGCTAATCCTTTTGCGTCTAATTTCACATCTGCTTTAATAGACAAATCACACACACTCCTTATACCATATAGGGTATTTTCAATTTCAAAAAAATAATGCCTATTCAACTTTTCCTTCCCATGAAAGCATCCCACCCGTCATATTCGTTACATCAAATCCTTGGCTTTGTAGGTATTTTGTCGCCTGACCGCTTCTTCCACCTGAACGGCAAACCATGATGTATGGGATATTTTTATCGAGTTCATGTGTACGGAATTCCAGTAATCCAAGGGGAATATGCGTAATGCCGGGAATATGACCCGCTTGGACTTCATCCACTTCACGAACATCGATTAAATTTAACTTTTCTCCATTTGCTAATCTTTGCTGAACTTCTTTTGCTGTAACTTCTTTCATTTTTGAATCCTCCTGTTTTCCTTAATTTCTCCATGCACTCATGCCACCACGGACATTAGTTACATTCTCATAACCTAATTTTTTTAAATGTTTACAGGCCTGCGAACTTCTCATGCCGCTTTGACAAATCACGATAATCTCTTTTTCCTTAGGAAGCGTCGATAAATCGGATCCTAATGGCATGTTTTTAAATTGGTGAATGTTGCGTGCTTTGTATTCACCTGGGGTTCTTACATCAACAAAAACCTTTTCTTTCTCAGTCAGCATACCTTTAAGGGTATCTGTAGAGATTGTCTTTACGCCTTTTACTGGCTTCATGCGCCAAGCTATAAAGGCAATAGCTGCTATAATTATGATCCAAAATTCCATGGGACCCTCCTATCATACCTTACGGGGTATATTTTTATTTAAAATAAAAAGTCCGTTAAAATTAACGACTTTTTACAAATAGTTTAACAGCTTCTTGAACGGATTCATTTAATGCTTCTTCATCCCCATTGGCATTTTGAATACATTCAATCAGATTTTGGCTAACAATTAAACCTATTGAACGGTCAACTCCCGAACGGACAGCCGAAAGTTGTGTAATTACTTCTTTACAGTCTTTTCCTTCGTCCATCATTTTCAATATTCCACGAAGCTGTCCTTCCATCCGTTTTACTCGGTTTCGGATTTTATCATCATATGAATTCAACTTGCTCGCCTCCTTTTACTATTCTGTCTCTTTCGATTAAATATAGAATATACCCCATATGGTATTTTGTCAACTAATTGTGTTTAAAAATAAGACTGTTTTAAAAAATTTTTAAAACAGTCTTACTTCCCTTTTTTATTTTTTAGCGATTACTGCCATTGTACAGCGGGAAACACAGATTAGTTTATCTTCTTCATCGACAATTTTAATCTCCCAAATCATTGTTGTGCGCCCTTTATGTAGGGGTGTTGCGATTGCTGTAACAATTCCTTCTGACTTACTTCTGATATGATTTGCATTGATTTCCAACCCCACTGGATTGTATTTTGTTAGGTCTACATTGATAGCTGTTGCAATACTTGCTGCAGTTTCTGCTAATGCAACAGATGCTCCCCCATGCAAAATGCCTGCAGGTTGTCTTGTTTTTGGCCCAACAGGCATCGTCATCACGACCCGATCAAGTGATAATTCCACATACTGTATTTCCAAAGCTTCGATTAATGTATTGACTGCCTTTGATTGCATCTGCTCAATAAAAGCAGTTTCATCCTTCGCACCAAATAAATCCAGAACCTCTTTTGAAACGACCATTCAAACGCCCCCCTATAATTTAACTAAAATTCGCCCTCTTGCTTGTCCTTTCAGCAAAGTTGGCAGCACTTCTGGTAGTTCATTTAACGTTACTTCCCGTTGAATGACCTCTTCTAGATATGCAGGTTTAAAATCTGCCGCTAAACGATTCCATACTTTTAAACGTGTTTCCATATCACAGTATACTGAATCAATACCAAGTAAATTCACACCTCTAAGAATAAATGGGAACACTGAAGTCGGCACACTTGTACCTGCAGTTAAGCCACTTACGGCCACTGAACCTCCATATTGAATTTGACTAAGTAAAGACGCTAACGGTTCTCCGCCTACAGGATCAACAGCAGCAGCCCACTTTTGTTTCCCTAGAGCCCGTATTTTCCCATCATAAACCTCTTCACGGGAAACCATAGACGCGGCACCAATTTTCTTTAAATATGCTGCTTCGGATTCTTTTCCTGTACTTGCTTCAACCTCAAATCCTAATTTTGAAAGAATCGAAACTGCAAAGCTTCCTACTCCACCAGTTGCTCCTGCAACAAGCACTTTACCCTTTTCCGGAGTTACACCGTTGTCTTCCAGTCTTAGAACGGATAGTGCTGCTGTAAATCCTGCAGTACCAATCGTCATCGCTTCTTTCAACGTAAGACCTGTTGGTAACGGTACAATCCATTGGGCTGGAATTCGGGCATATTCACTATATCCCCCAAAATGCGATACACCGATTTCATAGCTGGTTGCAATGACTTCATCGCCTTCTTTAAAACGTGGGTCCTCAGATGAAACAACTACTCCAGCTAAATCTATTCCCGGAACAAATGGATAATTTTTAACGATATTGCCATTCGGAATGGCAGCAAGGCTATCTTTATAATTTACACCAGAATATTGAACGCGAATCAACACTTCCCCCTCTGGTAAATCGTTCAAAGTTAACTGTTGAATATCAACAGAAAATTGCTCTTCTTCTTTGTTTACAACTAAAGCATTAAATGTTTGCATAAAAAAACTCCCTTTCCATTATGAATGAATCTAAGACTCCCACTCTTAATTTAACACTTCTGCAAAAAATGAGTAAATCCTTCTAACTTATTAGATCAAAAAACATGGCTATTAACATAAACATAATTCCTTATAGATTAATATTTTCTGACTCAACTTAACACCATTAACTACCAGTTAGAAATCCTTCTAATCTTCCTTTGTTTAATACTTTCCTACTCTTTCTATTTTTTCAAAACCATTACATCCGCTCAGGTAATTCTTTAAAATTCGCATATTTTGTAATGAGTTACTAGATTGGAGGTGAATATGGTGAAAAAGCTAGGACAAATATTTCTAGCAGCACTTCTTTTTGTCGGTGCATTTGCATTTGCGAATAGTGCTATTGCTATTGAACCCGAGGGTACGTCAGAATATGATGGTATAGACGTGAGTAACCATCAAGAAGATATTGATTGGGCAGCTGTAGCGAATGCCGGAATGGAAGTTGCGATTATTAAATCCAGTGAAGGCATCGACTTTACAGATCCTTACTTTGAAGTCAATTATGAAGGCGCAAAAGCGGCAGGTTTAAAGGTTGGTTTTTATCACTTTTTAACTGCAACAACTGTGGAACAGGCTCGCGAAGAGGCAAACTTTTTCGCATCCATAATTAGCGGCAAAGAAATCGACGTCAAGCCAGTAATGGATTTTGAGCAGCTGGATGGCTTATCCGTCGAAGATATCAACACTATTGCTCTTGCCTTTGCAGAAGAGGTTGAAAGTCAAACTGGTTATCCTGTAATGGTCTATAGTAACGCAGACAATGCTACGAATACTTTCGGTGAATCCGTAACGAAATATTCGCTATGGCTGGCACAATATGATGGCAGCGAACCAACTGACGAAGTCATCTGGGATACTTGGGCAGGCTGGCAATATACGGACACAGGCTCTATTGAAGGAGTTAACGGAGATGTGGATTTAAATAGATTTAATGATGGTATATTTATAGAGAATACTGCACCAGAAGAAGAACCTGCTGAACAACCAGAAGAGCAGCCTTCAGAACCTGCTGCACCACCAGAAGCAGAGGGTACTCCAGCTACCTATTTGATAAAATGGGGCGATACGCTTTGGTCACTTTCCAAGGAATTCGGCACAACTGTAGAAGCACTTGCTTCAGAGAACAATATCGAAAATCCAGACTTGATTTATGCTGGAGCTACGCTGAAAATTCCGCAATAGAGACTACTTGAGGGTTAATCCATCCTAGATTAGCCCTCTTATTTTTTATTCATAATAACCATTCGCATCTGGCAGGTTTTGATATTCTTCCTTGCTTTTGACGAAGGAAAATACATAGTTTCGAAGTTCAATCAGATCTTTTGCATCCTCGGTCGTCTCGCAAAATTGCTCCGAAATTAAAAGATGAAATGTTTCACCGTTTAGAGTGATTTCCCACTCATCCTCACTATAGGGTTTTTGCGTACAATTTGTAGGAGGAATTAAATCTTTTGGTTCTACTATATTTATTTCTTTCATTTTTCCATAAATTATAGCCATTTCTTCTGCTGATAAAGATAGCTCCAATGACGCTATTCCATCAGCTATTAAATCCTTCGTTGCCAAATCTTGGTATGTATCCATACCATTCCTTTTAGCTACCCCGAACTGAAGCTTAAAATCAAAATCTCCTGGCATCTCTTCTGGCATTACTGGTTGGATTTCTTCTTTTGCGCACCCAGATAAAAGTGAAAAAGGAAATATCATCAAAATTAGCATCTGCTTCATGTCTAATCTCCAATCAAATTTATTGAAGATTAGACGGTTACTGCGGAAAAATGTTACAAAAAAACTTTATTCATACTGTTACCCTTTATTCAATTTCATAGCTTCAATTATCAGAGTTGTAAAAACTTCCGGCTGTATGTCCTCCTTTTTTTTAGCTGTATATATTTCATCGTTTTCCCAGTACCCTCCAGTATACCTTTTCCTGCTCCCTCTTGAAGTTGATTGCCTTTATGAAAACCTAGTTTCACATGATTTTTAGCTGTTTGCAGGTAACATACTAAACCTTTATATGAATAATTCGGCATGGACCACTTATATTCTTCGATTAATTCCGGCGATGCATCGAGAATGATATTTCTTAGCGCTATCGTGATTTCTTGAATATCTGTCGGCAAGTTTTCAATAAAGTCATCTACCTCAACAATTTTTCTATCGCTGCTTCTCATTTATCCCTCTCCCTTATGCAGTTATCTCTTCATTATCTACTATAAGTATCAAATTCAACAGAAAAGGAGCAATCCCTTTTCCCGAGATTACTCCTCCTTCTGCTTTAAATTACTGGATAATACCGTTCATATCGCGGATGGATATAAAATGGGGGTCTCGGTCCTATTTTAGGAACCTTTATAGTCATCGTTTGATATTTCATTTCCTCTTTTTCACTCGACTGATTGATCAATAAATATTTCACTTCCCAATTGAAATAATAGTTCATGATTCAAAGCCTCCTATATATACATTTTCCCTCTATGGTATTCGAACCGCGAAATATGTGTCCATCGTCCGTGATGCACACCCAGCTTTGAAATTGCATATGGTATGCAGAAAATCGTTTTAGGAGGTTGCCAGACGATGACTATGGAGCCGAACAATCAAAATTACCCGATGTACCCGAATTACGGAAAAATTACGCGCTATGAGGATATTGCCCTGACAGTCCCTGAGCAGCGGCAAAACCGTCATCCCGGGTTGGAACGTTTAATGGTGCCAAAACCGATTATTGAAAATCCTCAATATAAAGGCAGCGGCAAACTGAAGGATAAGGTAGCTCTTATAACAGGTGGCGATAGCGGAATGGGTGCTGCTGCTGCAATTGCTTTTGCAAAAGAAGGTGCAGATGTGGCCATTGCTTATTTAGATGAGCATGAAGATGCGAATCGCACAAAAAATAGAATAGAAGAGCTTGGTCAACGATGCTTATTATTGCCAGGTGATTTAAGAGAAAAGCAACAATGTATTCATATTGTCGAAAAAACAGTGGAGACCTTTGGGAAACTCGATATTTTGTGCAACCATGTAGGCGTCCAATTCCAGCAATTGGACCTAACAGATATTACAGATGAACAATTCGACACTACCTTTAAAGTGAATATGTATTCCCACTTTTACACAACTCGTGCAGCACTCAAATATTTAAATGCAGGCAGTTCCATTATTAACACCGCATCTGTGGTTGCTTATGAAGGCAATGAGCAGTTAATGGACTATACAGCAACAAAAGCCGCCAATATTGGATTTACGAGGGCACTGGCGAATAATTTAGTACGGAAAGGAATTCGAGTGAATGCCATTGCTCCAGGCAAAATTTGGACGCCTCTTATTCCTTCAAGCTTTTCTGCCGACCAGGTCCCTCTTGCTGGTAACCCAATGGATCGACAAGGCCAACCTTTTGAGGTAGCCCCCACTTTTGTCTATCTTGCCTCTGATGATTCCCGATTTGTGACAGGGCAAGTCCTCCATGTCAATGGTGGGCAAATTTTTGGATGATAAGCACATAAAGCTTTGCAAGAGATCCATTCTTGCAAAGTTTTTTCGTTAATAGATAGTATACACCTCTCTTAAAATGAATAAATACTCTCGCTACAGGGTAGCCTTTTTAAAGGAAAATCAGGAGGTGCACTTCCCATGTTCGAAAAAAAATTAGCCCTGCATGAAACAATGGAATTTCATGAAGTCATTAACTTTATGACGACTAGCTTACTGAAATCAAAACTAAGCCAAGGTGTTGTATTCGATGATGATCTGCGAGCTCTATTGGATAAAAATGTAAAACTATCCACTCCTGCTCTGCAAGCGATGGTCAAGCTCTACTCTAAATCAAAATTGGAATATTAGGAGGAATACTCGTATGGAGGACTATTTAGATCCGATAAATTCAGTTGGAATGCCTGAACTAACGGATTCCGGGGTTGCACTTGAGTTTTTGCTGACAACAAAAACAGGCATCCGAAATCTGTCGATTGCCTTAACAGAAACAGCCTCTCCTGCACTTCAAAAAATCATGCGAACACAGCTAGATGTCATGATTGATTTATATTTTGAGATATCAGAGCTGATGATGAAAAAGGAGTGGCTCAAGCCCTATGATCTTGAAAGTCAAAAAGAGCTTGATATTAAATCTGCAGAAAATGCTATCAGTATCGCACAATTAGATCTTTTCCCAAAAAGCATGAATCGAAAAGGAATGTTCCCTACCCCACCGAAAAATTGAATGAAAAAGAGGGATTATTTAAATGAAAGCTGTTACTTATCAAGGCATTAAAAATGTTGAAGTCAAGGAAGTTAAAGACCCTAAAATTCAAAAAAATGATGATATTATTGTCCGATTAACAACAACGGCTATTTGCGGCTCGGACTTGCATTTATTGCACGGTATGATTCCAAATCTCGGCGAAAACTATGTGATTGGCCATGAACCTATGGGCATCGTGGAAGAGGTCGGCAAAGGTGTAACAAAGGTTAAAAAAGGAGACCGCATTGTTATTCCCTTCAATATCGCCTGCGGGGAATGCTGGTACTGCAATCACGACTTAGAAAGTCAATGTGATAACTCTAATGACAATGGTGAAATGGGTGCCTACTTCGGCTATTCCGACACAACAGGCGGGTTTCCCGGTGGTCAAGCAGAGTATATGCGTGTTCCTTATGGCAATTTCATTCCTTTTAAAATTCCAGAGAAATCCGAGGTTCCTGATGAAAGCTTAGTTCTTCTTGCCGATGCTGCAACGACTGCCTTTTGGAGTGTGGATAACGCGGGTGTTAAAAAAGATGACACTGTAGTGATTCTTGGCTGCGGGCCTGTTGGGCTTTTAGCACAAAAATTCGCTTGGTTAAAAGGTGCAAAAAGAGTGATAGCAGTTGATTATGTCGGATATCGTTTAAAGCATGCGAAGAAAACAAACAACGTTGAAATCGTCAACTTCGAAGACCATGAGAATTGCGGAGAATACTTAAAAGAGATTACCAAAGGCGGCGCTGATGTCGTGATCGATTGTGTAGGTATGAGCGGTAAAATGACGCCCTTGGAATTCCTTGCCAGCGGTTTGAAACTGCAAAGTGGTGCGATGGGTGCAATCATTACAGCTAGCCAAGCTGTACGAAAAGGTGGTACCATCCAAATTACTGGTGTTTATGGAGGACGCTACAATGCCTTCCCTCTAGGAGACATCTTCCAACGCAATGTAGCCATCCGCACCGGACAAGCCCCAGTTGTCCACATCATGCCTCATGTGTATAACCTGATGGAAGAAGGAAAAATCAATGCCGGGGATATCGTTACCCACGTCCTTCCTCTCGAGAAGGCAAAGCACGGCTATGAAATATTTGATACAAAACAGGAAGATTGCATTAAGGTTGTTTTAAAACCATAACTTTTGAAGGTGCTTTTGAAATAGAATTTCAAAAGCATCTTTTTTGCTTTTAGGAAATTTTTAAGGAATTATTCTCCTGGCATGTAGCCAATAACCTCAAAAGCAATAGGATCAATAAGGATTGCTGGTGGACAAATGACAGCGTCCTCTCTGCATTCAAAGTTTACTTCTAAAACTTCTTTTCCTTGGTAGCTTTCGGTTAAATATTGGTGGTCTTCATCGGCGACAATCTCAGACACTTCCGCTGATGCCCATTGTTCTTTGGCAGTCTTATCCCAGCCCTTTTGCTTTGTGAATTCCCAAGCAATTTTTCTAAGGCTGTCATACCCATCCTTTTCTTGGTGAGGTGCATTCTGTGAGCAGCCTGCTAATGACAGAATTAATACAATATGTAATGAACCCCGGAATTTTTTCTTCATTTGTCATCGATTCACCTCCCTTTAATACTCCCTCAATAATACTAAATAACACCAGAACAAACATTCATATGACATTAATGCCAATAATATTGCATTGAGCAAATGCACGAAAGCCGATATGATACAGTTAAGTTAATACTTTGAACGGTTATTAGCTTAAGCCTTTCACCTATTTAAGGTGATCCTTATGAGTACAGTTATTTTTGCCCAATCATTTTATAAATGATTGGGCTTTTTTTATTTCCAATAGGTGAAATTCGGTACCTCGATGCTAAGTTTCTCGGAGCAAAGTCGAACACGACCTTCCTCATCTATAAATGAAACATAATATATTCTCCTACATGGTATTTTCACATAAACCTCAAACAAAATTGTCCTATTCAAAAGTTTATAAATCTCTTCATTTACGGAAATACTCAACATAAATATGTATAAAAGAACCATTGGAATACTGGCCAAACTGTAATTCCCTTCAGTAAACCGGGAAAATTATAAAAAGAAAATGAGTGAATGTAATGAAAACCGATGAAAAAGTTTATGATGTCACAATTGTTGGCGGTGGTCCTGTGGGGCTTTTTACAGCTTTTTATGCAGGCATGCGAAATTTATCCGTCAAAATTATTGAAAGTCTGCCACAGCTGGGAGGACGCCCTTCAGTTATTTATCCCGAAAAGTTTATTTATGATGTAGCAGGATTTCCAAAGGTACGCGCCAAAGAATTGATTGCCAATTTAGTCGAACAATTGTCGCTGTTTGAGCAGACATTTGTGTTGGAGCAAACCATTCAAACCTGTGAAAAACTAGAGAATCGCGTGCTAAAAATCTCAACAGATAAAGAAATTCATATGACTAAAACGCTCATAATCGCAGCTGGTTTAGGGGCATTCCAGCCTAGAAAGTTAACGCTTGAAAATACAGACAGCTTTGAAGGAAAAACCCTTCATTATTTTATTGATGATATGAATTTATTTAAAGGAAAGAGGGTCATTGTTTTAGGCGGTGGTGATTCTGCAGTCGATTGGGCTTTAATGTTAGAGCCGATTGCCGAAAATGTAACCATCATTCATCGGCGAGACAAGTTTACCGCGCATGAACATAGTGTAGAACAATTGAAAAAATCTTCCGTTCAAATTAAAACGCCCCTTGTTCCCACCGAGTTCGAAGGTGAAAATGGGCAATTGCAAAAAATCACTTTTAAAAATGGCGAAACTGGAGAATTTGAAACACTTGAAGCAGATGAACTTGTCGTAAACTATGGATTTACCTCATCTCTAGGTGCTTTGAACGATTGGGGATTGGATATGAGCAAGATTTCCATTAATGTGAGCTCCAAAATGGAAACCAATCTTGAAGGCATTTATGCTGTAGGCGATGTGTGTGATTATGAAGGAAAAGTAAAATTGATTGCCACAGGCTTTGGCGAAGCTACCATCGCCATCAATGCCGCAAAACATTATATCGATCCAACTACAAGAGGACATGTCCCCCACAGCTCAGATATGTTCAACGGGAAATAATTTGTGTGTGACTTGTGTACAGACCTGGTCCCGACACAATTCTGAATTGTTCGCGGACTGGTCCACGCACAATAAAAAGACTGCCCTGAATATGAATTCGGGCAGCTCCTTTTTTTATTTTGTCGGACCTTCTTCTTCACTATCGGTGATATCGTTATTCGCTTTCTTTTCCAAACCTTCATCAAAGTCCTGTGAGAACTCCGTTTGCGCGACTCTTGGAGTATAGGTATAACCTTTATTTTCATCTGGCTCTTGAACAGTTTCGATTACATAATCTCTAAAGTATCGGTGATAAAACATTTCCCCAACACCTATAAACAGGGCCGATAAAAAGGCTGCGGAAAATACTGCTATACTTTGTCCAAATAGAATTGTTCCTAATGCCCAAACACCGAAAAAGGCTATTAATAAATCACCTGCTGCCGCTATCATATTCCCGACATTAGGCAAAATGAATACATCTCCAGCAAAAGCAACAACTGTTAGTATAGTCCCTATAAGCAGTATGTTTCCAAAAGAAACTCCAAAAAATAACCCTAATACAATCCATAAGACGGCTATCGTCATAGCAAGCTTAATAAAAAATGCTTTTGCATACTGCAATATTAATTTTCTCCCTTCTGTATTTCTTAAGGTATAGACTTTCCAGTTTGAATACCTTCATACCTCGAAGAAATAAGGAGCGAAAGGAAAAAATACCCAATTCAAGCGGCTTATGTTACATCACGAACAATTATTATTTCTCTTTAACAGATAAAATTTACGGTCCGGAACCATACTCTAAACGAATCGTTTTTCTGGCTGCAACTGGCTTTATTTGTTTAATACCGTTCACTTCAAATTCAATTAGAAAAATACGAATCGACAAAAATAGGTCGAGTTGATGTATTTTCTTAGGCGAATTTCCTTCCTCCGCTAAAGCCACAACTCATAAAAACACTCCTTGAAATCAAAAACAACCCTTTCACAAGCTGGAAAGGGCTGCATTTTTATTTCTAAATCATTTAGTATTAAAATTAATTGCTCCCAGCCTGCATACTCACCTCTTCATAAGGCTGAACAATCACGAAGCCGTTTCCTTCAAATCTCATTTGAATCGATTCTCCACTTCCTCTTCCTACAAAGGTTTTTAGTGAAATATCCGTTTGGAACTCAGGCTGAAGATTGCCAGACCAAGCAACTGTAGCATTAGGATCTGTAATTACTGGATTGCCGGGTGTAACACGCAATGTTAATGGTTCATAATGAGACGTTATCGCGACCATACCCGTGCCTTCGCAACGCACATTAAATAAACCGCCTGCCATCATCCCGGCAACTTTCTTCATCAGCTTAATATTGTGCTTGATGGATGGCTCAAATGCCAGTAAATCATTGCCATTTACGTAAATCGCCTCGTTTTGCAAATTCAAAATAATGATTTTTTTCCCACTATCCGCTAAATACAACTTCCCTTTTCCGTTAGCTTTCATAAGTGTTGTACCTTCACCTGTTAAAGCTTTTTTGAACATATTGCCGATGCCATTTTCCAAAATACCCTCACGTTCGAACTTGATCTTTCCAAGATAAGAAATCATTGCCCCCGATTTTGCCCAGACAAGGCCATCAAGATTCACCTCTAAAATACGAGGTGTCTCCAATTCAAAAAATCCTTCTCCCTTATCCACTTGCTCTGTATTTTTAATAAATTCCTCGATCGAATAGCGATTCATCGAAACACTCCCTCCATTATTTTACATATACGGATTTGCTGTTCATTCGGTTTCAAAAAGGTCACCTTTTCCTGTTTTAGTTTTTGATACCACATGGATTTTATTACAAAGTTTCTGATTATATACCAATTATACCCTCGTGAATTGGGCTATTAAGGTACAATAATTTCAAAATGATTTTCAAGAAATTTTTTGAGAATAAATTGTGACTACATTCGTTGTACTTTATGAAAAAGCTTTTTCAATTACATAAGGAGCGATGTGAATGAAATGTTCATCGACAAACTTTATTGCCCGATTAAAGAAACAAAAAGAAGATGCCTTAGACTATATAATAGAAGCCTATTTGCCGCTCGTAAAAACGATTGCCTCAAAAATCTTGCACAACATGAAACGGTCGGATATTGAGGAATGTGTAAATGATGTCTTTCTGACAGTTTGGCAAAATGCCCATCAGTTTCACGGGGATGCACAGGACTTTAAAAAATGGATTGGCACCATTACCAAGTACAAAGCGATAGATTGCTATCGGCAGGCTGAAAAACAAATGGCAAACGAACAATCCGATGCACCGCTTGAACAAAAAGCAAGTGCTCAGCAAACTGATCTATCCGTTTTACAGCGGGAAGAAAAAAATGAATTATTATTTGCGATAAGTCAATTAGAGTCCCTCGACCGCGATATTTTTATGATGAAATATTACTTGGAGCTTTCCAATTCCGAAATTGCTGATCATCTCGGTTTAACTAAAGCTGCAGTCGATAACCGATTATATCGGGGAAAGAAAGTTTTAGCCACTAACACAAAGCTAAAGGAGCGATTTGTATGACAAAGAAAGAATGGCTCGATTTAGATATAGAGAATCTTGAGTTACTTGATGCAACAGAATTTGAAAAAGCGCAAGTCAAACAACATGTATTAAAAAAGCGAAAAAAAACACCCATTTGGCGCAGTATTGCAATAGCCTCCATCATCATTATCAGCACTACTGCTGCAACAGGATTTGCCTTCCCTTCTCTTGCAGCCCAGCTGCCATTTATGGACAACGTCATCCAATTTTTTAAGGACGATGAACAACGTTACGCGGATTTTGAAGATTTTTCAACCGATTTCAATCTCTCTCAATCGAGTAATGGAATTACAATAATGATTGATAACGCGGTATATGATGGGACAAATATAACAGTGACATATGCAGTTGAAACAGAATATGATTTTGGCGAGGCGATGCAGCAGAAAGCACCAAATTGGTTTGATGTGACCGGTTCAAACGGAATGGGCGGAACTAGTGAAATAAAACGGATTAGTGATACACGCTATATTGGAATCTCCACTTTCACCCCTACCTTCTCTGGTGATGCATCTCCAGAGAACGTGGAAGTTACGTGGACACCACAAGCCTTTATTAGTCTTACAAATGAGTTGGAGATTGAAGGTGATTGGTCCTTTGCCTTTTCATTAGATCGTTTAAAAGGCGATTTGCAGCTCCTCAATCTTACTACTCAACAAGATGACATTAACTTTACTTTGCAATCCATTGAATTTACGGATGTTTCAACGGTTATTACCTATGAGCAAGTGGTGACAGATGAATTAGTTGCTAAATGGCCAATGGTAACCCCTGCTTTCCGCATTACAGATAACCTAGGGAATGTATACGTAGATGAGTTGGGTGGCGGAGGTGTTGCAAAGGATAATGGCAAACTCTTTAATGGCACAACGGCGTTCGGTAAAATCCAAGAAGGTGCTAGTGAACTCATCATTCAACCAGTTGAAATCGCTAGTCAAATGTCTGGTCTGGGACATATCGAGATCGAACTTGACCCGATTGTAATTGACTTAAAAAAATAAATTCAAATACCTCTGTAGAAGTTGAAAGGTTTTACTTCTATGGAGGTTTTGTTTTGAGTTGGATTGCCATTCATGTTGAAAAGGAATTTCAAATAATTTATAGAAGTAATTCCCTATGGAGGTGTTTAGTTATGAAAATAAGAAAAGCAACCCAGGCTGATGCAGCTGGAATTGCAAAAGTTCACGTGGATAGTTGGCGGACGACCTATAAAGGGATCATTCCAGAGGATTTTTTAAGCAAGCTCTCCTACGAAAAAAGGACGCAAAGCTGGATTCAAAATATCGCACGAGAGGATAATTATGTCCTAGCAGCAGAAAATACAGACGGCAAAATCATTGGCTTTGCGGATTGCTCCACAAGAGAAACGAATACAGTACCTAATTCGAGCGACTTAACATCGATTTACCTGCTTGAAGAATATCAGGGAAAAGGAATCGGAAAACAGCTTCTTAAACAGATTTTCTTACACTTTAAAAGCTTGGGTTATGAAAATATATTCGTGGAGGTTTTAGCAGATAATAAAACCCGACATTTTTATGAGTATTATGGTGCGAAATTATTCAACAGGACTCAAATCAATATCGGCGGAAAAGTTCTTGATGAGCTTATTTATGAATGGGATAACATAGATGAGGTTCTAAAGAAATTATTGCATGAAACTTAACTGTCACATGGCGTTAATCCTCAACTAAAGGATCAACGCCTTATATTGAGCGGTTTATCGATTAATCCAAATTGCTTTTGTGTAAGCAACCTGCAGTCCAGCTCTTTCCATATTATTTTGGCTGACCGAACCGAATTTTGCTTGTCCTACTATTAATTCACAATCATGCAGTATCGCTTCCTGTAATCTTTGCTTGATTAATGCACTCTGTATGCCTTTGTTTCTAAAGGAAGGAATGGTTGCTGCCGCTGCGAGAGAGGCCATTGCGTTTTTCATGAATAATACCGCTATCCCTGCTGGTTCATTGGCAAAGCTGGCAAGATAAAATCTCCACTGTGCATGACCATAGAGAACTTCATTATTTTGAGCTACCCCGTTTTTTAGAAAGTCCGGCATTTGAAAACCTTTGACATAAATATCGGCAAATGTATCAAATTCCTCCCTTTCCAGCTCGCGAATACTAAGTTCAGATGGATTTGCCGTATCAATTCTATTTATTTTTGATAGTGGTGCGTACAAAGTTGTATGAAAATCATGATGATAAAAGCCAGCTTGGTGAAGAGTAGTAAGTAGTTCTGGCGAAGCAGCGGGAGTTAGCTCAAATCGAACAGGTATTTCTTTTTGTTTGTAAAAGTCCAGAATCTGTTCAATGTACGGCTCATCCCCTGATTGCAGCCCTTTTACTGTATTAAAGGCTGGACCTGGTATGTTCTTAACTGAAAACGCTGTAGCCTGTCCAAACTGTTGAATCTCTACTCGCATCGGGTTCCCATCGATTTGCTGGATTGCCGTTAGTCGAGCGTTCAAACAATCTATCTCTGACTGCTCCAATCGTTTTGCTAAAGACTTCTTTAAAACCAACTTCCCTTCTCCCCTCTCATTTTCACTAGGATAAATGCTCAATCTCTCTGCTTAGCAAGGAATAGACA
Source organism: Lysinibacillus fusiformis (assembly GCA_030027265.1). Taxonomy (GTDB): domain Bacteria; phylum Bacillota; class Bacilli; order Bacillales_A; family Planococcaceae; genus Ureibacillus; species Ureibacillus fusiformis_A. The sequence goes on from JASENG010000002.1 coordinate 279,919, forward strand.
TATGTATCGTGAGCGGTTCCATTCTGATGGATATAATCCCGTAGGACCCCCTCTTTTTGAAAACCGATTTTGGTTAGTAAATTATTTGAGGCAACATTTTCGATAAAAACAACTGCCCCTATCCGTGTTAAGCCCATCCCATTAAATCCATATGAAAGTACCTTGACTAACGCTTCCGAAGTATAGCCTTTTCGCCAGTGATCTGGATGGATTTCGTAACCGATTTCCGCCCGTTTATGTTTGGGCGACCAAGCATTGAAACCGATTGTTCCAATGATCCCCTGGATTCCTTTGACTTCAATTCCCCATCGTATGCCTCTTTTGGACTCATAGCTTTTGCTGAAAAACTCCACAAACTTCTCTGCTTGTTCAATTCTCTGCAAAGTCTCCTCCCCATAGTACCGCGTGACATTATCGTTTGAGAAACAAGCAAAAATATCTGCTGCGTCCACTTTTATGATTTCCCTAAGCTTAAGCCTTTCAGTTTCTAGCACCGGAAACATTCCAATTCCTCCTTTTTCCTCAATACTATTCTTTTGATGTAATGAATATCTCCCATAGATATTAAAAAGTGACCGATAGAATCTGAAATATCCCCCCATAAGCTTTAAATGCCTTAAACAAATCTAAAAAAGCGTCAAACTGGTAAAGGTCACCACCCTAAGCAGTGAAAGCTATTAAACTGTTTTTTCCCTTCCTTCGCTTGTCGAAATCAGGCATTTTTTTATATCTATAATTGTCTGCAAATGCATTCCTTCATGGAAGATGGTCCGAATCAGCACTTGCTCGATTGTATGCATGCCCATTTCTGTTGGCGGAAACTTTTCTTCCAGACGGTGTCCATAGGTTTCCATTATTCGCGCTGGTTGCTTTCGCAGCAATTCTTTCAGTTCCTCAAAAGACGGGGTTTCCTCTGAAAATTCCTCTGGCGTTGTTCCGTATCCAAACCATTTTTGAAATTCTTGCGGCGCCTCTGTTTCTTCCTTCGTTACTGCCTTAATCCACAAATATTGATCCAAATAAATATGGCCCATATTCCACCTAATATTATTTCGGAACTGATTCGGAACTATTTCCGCAGCTTCTGCACTTACATTGTTTAAAACATGTAGAATATTCTCCCGATAACTTTCTAACTGATTGAAAAGTATTTTATGGCGTTCGTTCATCGTCTAATCTCCTTTTAATCATCATTCAATTTTTATATCCTGAATATTCAGTCGAAGCAGTTTAGCATGATATAAAATGTTATGTTTGATATTTTCCTTGCCGCTAAAAGCAGAAACTTTCATTTGTAGTTCTACTTCGTTTTTCCACTCTTTTCTATTCACAACTTCTGACTGATCATAGCCTTGTTTCAGCTTATTGATATAGCTGTTGATGTTCTTTTTATTTTTCTTGCTCACATAGAATGAAATCTTGATCCTATATGTCGGAACTGATACGAAAAATTGCTTCAATGCCCATATATAAGCATTTTTTTCAGCATCAAAATCACTTGGATCGCCAAAGTGTTTTGCTTCTCCGCAAAGTTGGCAAATTGCTATATAGCGAACATGATAAACACCAATCCCCGGCTGTTCAACATTCATAATCATTTCATATGGAATAAAAACATCATTTGAACAAAATTCGCAAATCATCGGTTCGTCAAAGACAGTTATGCGACTTTTTCTAGGGTATAAACTTTGGTCTGAACCACTCATTCATTGTTCACTTCCATATACTCAATAATTGACACATGCTTTTTAAGGGTCTGGTCAAAGCGATTCTTTTCTTGAAAGAATCGTATATCCCCGCATTTTATACAGCTAAAGGATTGCATAGTGAGCTGCTCCTCCACCTTTTCACCTAATGCCCACAAATCCATATAAACTTCGCGATGAGTAAATCGATTATGTTTACAGAAGGAACATGTAAGCTGCTGTCCGCGAATTTTTATTTCATAAATTCCTCTTCTTCTAACCATTTACTCAACTCCCTACTTTCATATCAAAGGTGCTTGAATCGTTTATCTGCCGGAGAAAAATATTGTTAATAAGATTTTAACATAAATATCCAATTAAAAAACATCTCTCCTCTAGATGAAGAGAAATGTTTTAAATCCAGCTTATTTTTTCAAAACCGGTATCCAAATTTCACTTGTTACTGTTGGTGACGATAAATCTTTCGTTTTGATCGACAAGATTTCCGGCCCTTCTGTTACCTGATAGCCGGAAGAAGGGAACCACTCGGAATAAATTCTTCCCCACGTCTCCTGCAGTGTGCCAGGAAAGGGACCTGTGGATTCGAATATTGCCCATGTCAGGGCAGGCACTTCTAGTTTCGTAAAGTCTTCAGGGCATTTTTCAGTTGTTGCCACTCCAATATACTGATCGAGTTCCCCTTTTTCTTCCATGCGTCCATCCGAAAAGTTCGCAGATGCTTGAACCATTCCTGCTGGCTCTATGTTAGAGAGATTTTTCAGTCGAGTTATCTTCTCCATAGTCAACGATTTCCACATCTCTGCTATTTCTGGATTTTCCCCTTCGAAAATAACGGGAACTCTTTTTTTGATGCCAACTATGTTAAATGCCTCTTTTTGCTCAATTCGATAATTCATCTCATTTCCTCCTCTAATGGATAGTTGGAAGGTCATAAGCGGATAGGCTTTTAATGACTGGCCATTCGTTCTTGCTTCTGATGGTGTTATACCGTGTAAATTTTGAAAAGCTCTTGAAAATGAGTCCGGTGAATTGTATCCATATTTCATTGCTGCATCAATTATTTTTATATCGCTGCTATTAAGCTCCAACGCTGCCAAACTAAGTCGTCTGCGGCGGATGTATTCTGATAGTGGAATACCAGCAAGGAATGAAAACATCCTTTTGAAATGATATTCCGAACATTGAGCTATTCTTGCCACCATCTTGAAGTCGATTTCGTTCGTGAGGTTATCCTCGATATACATCATAGCATCGTTCATATTCTTAAGCGAATCCATTATATGACCTCCTTTCATCATAAGAATATCAGGAAATAAAAGCAGCCACCCGACTTTTCGTGCACCATTATGCAGGACAGTAATTGTGAATCGCCACAGTTCATAGGATATTTCTTATGTCTCAATATATTTACAAGTTTACTACCATCATTATTTTCTACCAAACAAATGTAATGATGCAAAATACGATTCTATTTCTTTTACACCTGTATAAAAAGTGTATTATCCTGCTTTGGATAAACGCTCTTTACTGTGGTTCCCTATAATCTATTTGGTATCTTTCCATAAATACAAGTGTCTGTAAGTTTACTGCCATCTGCTGATAAATCTTCATTTCTTAAAGTTCCTTCCAACTCAAATCCGAGCTTTTCAGGAATGGAACGACTTCTTACATTGGTAGATTCACACCTGATTTCAATCCGATTAAATTTCAGTAGATCGAAACCTAGATTTGTTAATTTATTCACAGCCTCTTTCATATAGCCCTTCCCACTATACTTAGTGTGGATCCAATAGCCAATTTGTGTTTTAGGGACATCCCAATCAATTCCTTCATAGCTTGCTACGCCTATAAATTCATTACTCTCTTTATGAAAAATAAGGTATCGGATACTTTCTCTTTTTAGAAAGCGAATATAGGCCTCTCTTAAATTTAATTCAGTTTCTTCAATAGTTGGTGTTGTTTGGGCAAAAGGCAGCCACAACTTTAATTCATTTATGGAATCTCTTATTGCATGATTAACGACACTACCATCGCCTGGTCTCGGCACTCGCAATACTAAACGTTCGGTTTCCAAATGTACCGGTATTTCCATTATTAGAGGATTCATATAATTTCTCCTTTAATACTAGCGTTACGCTAAATAATCATTTGCTAATTCAAGGTTTAAATAACGTCCCATCCCTGTTGTCAGCCTTTTCAATCCCATCTTCCCATAAAAATCCTCATTTCCAGTAGTCGAGATTAAATGCACACAGGAAACATTACATAATCGATCCAGCAGATGCTGCATTATTTGACGAGCTATTCCGCGCTTTTGAAAGTCGGGATGTACAATAACATCATAAATAGCTGCATTAAAGACCCCGTCTGACATCGCTCTTCCAAAGCCAATCACCTTACCATTAATTGTTGCAAAAACCCTAATATTACTTGCTTCAAAAACTTGCTTAATAATTGCTTCGGTATGTTTTGTCCACCCGACAGAATTATAGATCCCCTTTAGTTCATCGAGATTTACTATTGAAAAATCGCTATGTATTTCTGGTTTCATACTGCTCCTCCTTGATAAATTATATTAAAGTTTCAGGCTCATCTTTCTGCTAATACTGGCCATTCCAAATTTCTCATAGAATGATATTGCTTTCTGGTTGAACTCCCAGACGTTTAGTTCCAATGATTCCGCTCCTTTGTTTATGGACCATTCCATACATGATTTGAATAATTCCGTCCCAATGCCTGCTCTTTGGCAACTATTTTTTATACCAAAATCATTCATATAAGCATATGTTCTTGGAGTCATCGTTTTATAAGGCGGCGACTCGTTTAGTTCCATTACAGCGAATCCAACTATTTCCTGATCCATTCTGGCAATCAAGATAGTACAATTTACTTCTTCCATTAGTTCATAAAAATAGTTTCGGGGCATTGCTTGCTCAACCTTTTTAAAAATATGAGGAAGCGCTTCAGCGTGTTCATCCTGCCCTTCCCTTACAATTGCATTAACCTCTTCATAGTCCTCAATAGTTGCATTCGTTATTTGTATGCTCGCCATCTGTCCCATCCCCTTTACAATCCACCTTGAATGAAAGCTAGTTTAATTCGATTTTTCAAATGCCTTATAAGTTTTTCTAAATGCTGATAGAAGGTAAATCAATATAGTATAGATACAAACTCCAACTAAGTAATAAACCGCGTGCTCCCTTGGGTTCTTCAGCATCATTCCATCTTCACCGTGGACTTGTTGATAAATTTGAATGGACGCATAAAATTCCATGAAATAATGCATGGTAAACACTAGCAATATAAGAGCAAGAACTGCTTTTTTATGCAAGACTACTTCCAATAGATTTCTTTTGAAGACTTGAGAGAATGTCTTATTTGGCATTTTTTCCTGCTTTTCGTTAAATGAAGTCAGAAAAAAGAACATTAACCCTCCCCAAATCAATCCAAAAATAAAGATTTCATGAAGTTCCATGACTGACTCCTTTCATCAATAAATACCTCACTTTAATGGCAATGGTATAAACAAATGTGAGGTCCGTTTGACTCCAAGTCGCTATATTAGACTCTTTACAAACCCCGTACTTTTCGCCGAGTAGCCCATATTTTTATAAAACTGGTGGGCATGTTCTCTTTCAGATCGATTTCCACTATTAAGCACGATGCCATTTGCTCCAAGTTTTCTTGCATAATTTTCTGCCTCAGCTAACAAAAGCTTCCCAATCCCCTTGCTCCGAACGCTCGAATCCACGACTAAAGCAATAATCCGAACATAAATCCCGTCCTCGCTATAAAGGAAGCCTGTATGAAAGCCGATCATGCCAACAATTCTCCCTTTGTAGCCGGCCACTAAAGTATAGTGATCGGAAGCTCCTTCAATATTATGAAAGCGAACCTTCATCTGCTCTAAAGTGGTTGGATAGCCAAGTTCCCCCATCAATGATGCTAATTCTTTTATATCTTCTGAAACAGCTTTTCTAATTTCCATGTAACTCCTCCCCGTAAACTAATATATACCTAATAGATTTCCACAGATTTGAAAAAAATCCTTGCTTAACAGGGCAAATGCTGCTGTTCTTTTATTTTGTAAACGGCTTCATTTCTTTGAACCATAAGGACTCTCAACTCGATTTCCTCCTTTAATAATCCAGTTAACTATTAGACTTTTCCTTATGTAGAAAGTTACAAAATAAGCGTTGAACCGATTTCGTTCAACGCTCACAAGTTTTAAAATTAGTCAAAAATCGTTTCTTTATCGGGATTCTCCAGAAAATCAAATAGCCTTTTTATCTGTGACTCTGTATTTCTATTTATAGAAAGCTCGGGTAAGTTCTCTTTTGAGAAGAACTTAATACTATTTGTTTCAATGCCAATTGTAGGATTCCCGCCAATAATTTCGCACTGAATAAAGATTTTATAGTAATGATAGGCTTCAGGTGGATGATCGTGTTTGTTTTTATCAAGTACTGCAAGGAGTTTTACAGGGACAACATCATATCCCGCTTCTTCTTTTATCTCTTTCACAACATTTTCTGAAGGCGATAACCCAATATCACAAAACCCGCCTGGCAAAGACCATTTATCATCAATATTTTCTTTCACCAGCAAGATCTGATTATTTTTAAATACAGCACCACGGACATCAACCTTGGGAGTTTGGTAGCCCGTTTCGTTCGTAAATAAGGTCTTGATTTTCTCAATTTCAAGTTCAGTATGTACGGCCATAATTTCTGCACTAATATTGCGTAACTCCTCGTAGCGTTCGAGATCATAAACATCCTTAGAAAAAGTCAGTCCTGCCTGGGATAACGCCTGAATTCTTTTGGCCCAATCCAGCCATTCGCTCATTTGCGGGCACCCACTTTTATAAACTCCTTAAATTCACTTACACTACTAAAAACGGCATTGGGTGTATGAGCAAACGCCGCTGTTTGGTAATCCGCCAACCATTGCACCCCAACCGTAAAAATTCCAGCTTGCAGTCCCGCAAAAATATCTGCATCACTATCCCCTATAAATATAGTCTCACTTTTATCAACATCCAATACAGTTAAAGCATTTACTAACCCTTCTGGATCCGGCTTTGGTTTCGTTACATCATCGCCTGTTATAATGACGTCGAATATTCCATCCATATGTAATGCTTTCAAAGAAATATCCAAGCTTCTTCGGGCTTTCCCCGTAAAGATGCCTAATTTAACCCCTGATTTTTTCAAGTCTACCAGCAAATCATGAATTTCAGTATTTGATTGAACTAGATCTGAATGTCTTTCGCAATATTCAGAATAAAATAATTCTATTGCTTCCTCTTTCTTTTCATGAAGCAGGTTCTCTCTTATAATTCCTGTTTCTGAAGGGCCAAACATCGCTTTTATCTCTTTAGAAGAAAGTTCTTTGTGATCGAACGCACTAAATACATACTGAAAAGCGTGATAACAAATCGGTAAAGTATTCGCTAATGTTCCATCAAAATCAAAAATAATCGCTTTTATAACTACGCACCCCTTACATTTCTATTCTCATGTTAATTGTAAAAAACTTTAGAATAAATTTCCATTAATTGCGATAAGGGATTTTCCTCCATCAAAAAAAGCACCGAAGTTCTATAAATAGAAATCGGCACTTCAGATGATTAGCGTGACGCTTTTGGCGGTTGGCAGACGTCACATTTACGCTGGTTATTATTTTTAAACTTTGTAAATGTTTTTTCAAAATTCGTCCCACATGAACATTTAAAAAGCAGTTTTTGAGAAAATCCATGATATTCTGTCGTCAATAGTTTGCTATCTGAATTTTTCTCAACGAATTCTTTTATTTTATCGATAGTCCATCGTTTATTCATTACTTACACCTCCATTTTCAAATTAAGCGGAGGCGTTTTAAGCTTCCAATTGATGCATGAGTTCTTCATTATAACATGCGCTCCTGCGTTTAGTTGTTCTTTTCTCTATAGTTTAGCTTTATTTCATACATATTTGCATCTGCTAGAGAAATCAATTCTTCTAGATTTGTATGGTCTGTTGGATAATTTGCTTTTCCAATTGATACGGATACGTCCGTTTTTCGCTTTGGCATCGAATTTAAATTACTTTGGAATGTGTCAATTTTTGTTTTTATTGTACCCTCATTCGAATAAATGGATAGAATCAGGAACTCATCGCCTCCCCATCTGGCGATAATATCCTGTTTGTGAAACGATGCCTTCAATGAATTGGCGATGTTCAGCAGTATTGTATCTCCATAGTCATGGCCATATCTATCATTGATTTTTTTAAATTCGTTTACATCCGAAATTAAAACCGCGATCTTTAACCCTCTTTTAGTTGCGTACTTTGCCAGCTTAACGAATTTTTCCTTCACAAAACGTCGATTATATAAATCGGTAAGCGAATCTTTCATCGTTAAATAAACTGATCTATCATAAAATTTTCCTATTTGCCAAGCAACAATTAATGCTATGATGGCGGGAACCGGGAGTTTGTGGGGGGGTTCACCGAATTGATGAATCACCACAATCCTTATAAATAAAATTAGTATACCGACAAACAATAAACTAATAACTCTTCCCCTATAACCAAGAGTATTATTAGTTCCGAACTTCATAATCCTTCACAACCTTGTACTTATTTCAAAGGTCATCACCCAAAGTTAAGGTCTGACAAGTTATTTTAGCATAAATATAGAATAACCAAATGTACAAGGTTAAAACAATAAAGCCATTCCAGGTACACACCGCAGCAATAATTCGAGTAAGATGTTATCTATGCCTGATGGGTCTTAAACTTTGTCCGCAACAAATAAAAACGTACAAATGCTGTTAAATAGGCATTTGTACGTTTTTGAAAGGCGATAGTAGAGTAGTTTATTTAAACGAAGGTATGATGCTTATTAACCCTGCACTCTTAGAAATCAAAGTTATCTGGGTCTGGACCTACGCGGGTGTTTTGATTTAAGCTGTCGATTACAGCCATGTCCTCTTTTGTTAATTCGAAATCGAATATATCGGCGTTAGCTGCAATTCGGTGTTCTTTTGTTGATTTTGGAATAGTGACTACCCCGTTTTGCACGTCCCAGCGCAGGATAACTTGTGCTACGGATTTGTTATATTTGTTAGCGATTTCTTGTAACGTTTCGTTATCAAGCAGTTGGCCTTGCATTAATGGTGACCATGCCTCAAGCTGAATGCCGTTTTCCTTGCAAAACGCTTGCAATTCTTTTTGCGTTAGTCGTGGATGTAATTCTACTTGATCGATCATTGGCTTGATATCAGCATCCTTCATTAAATCTTCAAGATGGTGAATATGGAAGTTACTAACTCCGATAGCTTTTACACGACCTTCTTTATAAAGTGTTTCTAATGCTCTCCATGCATCCTTATATTTCCCTTCAACCGGCCAGTGGATTAAATAAAGATCCAGATATTCTAAGCCAAGTTTTGCAAGACTCGTCTCGAATGCAGCAATAGTTGATTCATAGCCTAAATCCGAATTCCAGACTTTCGAAGTGACAAAAACTTCTTCTCTTGAAATGCCAGCTTCTGCTAAACCTTCCTGGATTCCTTTGCCCACCCCGTCTTCATTTCCATATATCGCTGCTGTATCAATACTTCTATAACCATTTTTAATGGCTGATTTCACGGCGTTTACTAGTTCAGGCCCTTCCTCCACTTTGAATACTCCAAGCCCAAACCAAGGCATTTTTACGCCATTATGCAAAGTTGTTGTATCTTGTAAATTTTTTACCATTTTAAATTCCTCCAATTTTTCATTTCATTCAATTTTTTAAACTCAAGCATTGCTGGCTTAATCTCTTCGTTCCATGGCTCTACTAAACGCTGTTAGAATTACTGCTGCAAACACCATGATTGCACCAATCCAGGATGTGTGGATCAGTCCGATTGAATCTGTAATCAGTCCTCCAAAATAAGAACCCAATGCAATCCCCGCATTAAATGCAGCGATATTAATGGCTGATGCGACATCTACCGCACTTGGTACAAAGCGTTCTGCCAGCATCACTACATATACTTGCAGTCCCGGTACATTCATAAAAGCAAAGAGTCCCATCAAGAGTATTGTTATTAATCCAACGATTTTATACGGTGCCGTAAAGAACAGCATAAATAAAATGACCGCTTGTACAATAAACATATAAAACAAGGCATTGATAGGATTTTTGTTGGACAGTTTTCCTCCAATCATGTTTCCGATTGCAATGGCAATTCCGTAAATTAATAAAATCGCGGCAACTGTTTCTCCTTTAAAGCCCGTAATATCTTGAAGCAATGGTGATAGGTAAGTAAATACAACAAATGTCCCACCGTACCCAAGTGCCGTGATAATGAAGACCATCAATAACCGAGCATTTGTTACAAGCTTAAACTGATCACGGAATGTCGTTTTTACCCCTTTGCGCAAAGTTGAGGGGATGAGAATACTCGTTGCTATCAAAGCAATTATCCCTGTTATGACAATGACCACAAATGCCGCTCTCCAACCGAGCTGCTGACCTAAATAGGTTCCAAATGGTACACCAGTTACAGTAGCTACTGTAAGACCTGTGAACATAATTGAAATGGCACTTGCCCTGCGATCCTCCGGTACCAAATCAGCCGCAATAGTTGACCCGATTGACATAAAAATACCGTGAGATAATGCAGAAATTACTCGTGCTACCAGCAACATCTGAATAGAAGTCGAAAGAGCAGCAAGCCCATTTCCTGCGATAAATACAATCATGATCAACAGTAATAGTGTCTTCCTAGGTATTTTCGATGTTAAAGACGTTAAAACGGGTGCTCCAAATGTAACACCCAGTGCATATAAAGAAACCGTTAACCCTGCAGTTGTTACCGGTATACTTAAATCTTCTGCTATCAGCGGCAGCAGTCCAACACTGATAAATTCAGTCGTACCTATTGCAAAGGCACTTACCGCTAATGCAAGCAGCGCCAAGGTACTTTGCTTTTTACTTAATGCCATATTTCTCCTCCTCTAGTAAGCAATTCATCTAAACCTTCCAACAACTCCTATTTTAAAAGAAAGTCTAGTAAGAATCGGCCGGCAAATGTTATTATGAGATATACGAAACAAAAATAGAAGTACGCACTTTTAAGTAATATAGATACAAAAAAGTAATATAGGCACTTTTAAGTACCTATCCTAATCGGAGGTTATCCTATGCAAAAAAAGAAATACAACATATCAGTAGAAGCAACTTTGGAGGTAATCGGGGGCAAGTGGAAATGTGTCATCCTCTGTCACCTTACCCACGGAAAGAAACGAACAAGTGAATTGAAACGCTTAATGCCGAGCATCACACAAAAAATGCTGACTCAACAGCTCCGCGAACTTGAAGAAGATGGCGTGATTAACCGCATCGTTTATAATCAGGTCCCTCCAAAAGTAGAATACGAGCTAAGCGAATATGGAAAGAGCTTAGAAGGAATCTTAAATGCTCTATGTAATTGGGGAGATACTCATATTATGAGAGTTTATGGTGATAAATCGGAAGTTTTAGAGGAAAGCATCTTAAATAATTAAAGTACTGAGTGAGTATGAAATCGAGACTGGTTTCATACTCTTTTTAATTGGCAGATAAAGTTCTTTCCATTAAGACAATGGAAATTTATGTTAAGATTAAAAAGTGCTCTACATCCACCGATGTAAATTACAGAAAAGAAAGGCAGTCATAAAATGAAAAATAATCGCAACCTTTTTATCGGGACGTTAACAATTAGCTTGGCTTTACTGGCATCTTGCAGCAATTCTCCAGAAGAGACCAATCCTGCTGAATTGGAACAGCCGCAAAATAATAACGCAACTCAAAATCCAAGCAGTTCCCCTATCAATGCCGATTCAACTACGAATACTTCGACTACTAGCGAAGCAGCTACTGCAAATTCAGAAAATCAAAATACACCCATGGATACACAAAAAAATACAACGAGTGTAAAAGCAGATTACTTAAAAAAACTCAACGAGACGAAAATAGCAATGGATGAGAAGCGAAAACAATCCGCCAATAGCAGTACATACGAATTAAAATATGCAGAAGACACTCTCTATGACATTTGGGATGGATTACTGAATGAAATCTATGGCGTGTTAAAGGAGCAGCTCTCTCCTGAAGAAATGGCTCAGCTTAGAGATGAGCAACGCAAATGGATTGAATACCGGGATAAAACTGCATTAGAAGCATCTTATAAATATAAGGGCGGCACACAAGAACATGTAGAATATGTAGTGGTTCGAAATAACCTTACAGCAGAAAGATGCTTCGAATTGGTTGAAAATTATATGAAATAAACTTTGTTCTGCAAAAAACTGGTTGATTCATTCGCAGAACACTGTAAGACATTTTATTTAAGCATATATTTCTTCAAGCCAATCGCTTCAAGTGGACCTTTCGACATAATTTGAAACAGCATCCAAGCAATTTCTTCAGGGGTTTGTTTCCTATCGGTATTTAACCAATAGCGGATCACACCTATCAGTGCCGATGAGACAAATTGTGTAATTACTTCTATCGGCATGTTGAGATTTTCTATTTTTGTAAAGTTTGAAACGTTTTTAAACATTTTTTTAATGATGAGATTTCTTAGTTTTTCTTCAAAGGAAGGATCCCCATTTGGTCCAAGTACGACCTTTAAAAATGGGGCATTCTTTTGAAAATATGCAAATATATTAATGATAAATGGATGAGGCGTATCTGATAGTAAAAAATGCTTCATATTTGACGGAAGCATCTCTTCCGTTTTTTCATCAAGATGGTGAAAAATCTCCTGTTCACATTTTTCCAGCAAATCATATTTATCCAGATAATGAAGATAAAATGTTCCCCTATTTATATTGGCACGAGTTGTAATATCGCGAACTGTTACCGCATTAAAATTCTTTTCCTCCAACAAAGCAGTAAATGCCTCTTTAATATCGTTTTTCGTCTGCAATGTTTTTCGTTCGTACTTCAAAACTTCGACCCCTTCCAGCTTTTTGGACACTTTAATATTGTTTGTTGAATTTTCAACACATCATCTATTTTTGATGATCGAATATCCCTTGCCTATAACATATAATGAGAACCGATAGAAAATCAACACGATGTTAATTTTTTGAGGAGGATGTATATGAAAGAAAACAAATTTTTCTGGATTCCATTTATTGCAGTATTGGTTTTAGCATTTATATTTGTCTCCACGCAAATTCCAGCTGCCCATCAATCCGTAAAGAACCTTCCAATTGCACTTGTAAATGAGGATGCAGGCGAAATGGGTCAGACTTTGATGGACAAAATTCAGGAAAATACGAAAGCGATGCAAACTAGTGATATTCCAATGATTAAGTGGATGGTTTTAGAAAATCAACAAGAGATGGAAGATGAAATGGCTGACCAAAATTTATATGGCGCGATAGTCATTCCAGGTGATTTCACTAAAGATTTTGGGTCATTACAAACTCCATCTCCCACAAAGCCAGAACTGCAGTTATTTATCAACCAAGGGAAAAATGCGAATGTGGCGACTGTAGTGAACCAAAATTTATCAGGGATGATTGCACAAATGAATATAATGATGAGTGATCAGCTATTAACGGCTGTGGCATCCAATAATGTTCCGCTAACAGTCGAGCAGGCACGTATTTTGACAGCACCAATCAGCAGTACAACAACGATGCTCCACCAAACTGGCAATTTAGGGAACGCTGCTTTATCACTATTCCAGCCATTGTGGATTGCAAGTATCGTAAGTGCCGTGATGTTAGGCTTTGCAGGAAGAAATAGAACACTCCAAACAATTGCCAGTCATTTCAAGTTTAAATCCCTTCAAATTTTAGTCGCCATTTTATTGGGCTGTGTAGCTGGTTTCAGTTTAACCTGGTACACAACGTTTATGTTAGGCTTTGAATTTGAAAGCTTCACGACAGTTGCTTTATTCTTGTCCATTACATGCATCAGTTTTATATTATTAATTTCTGCAGTGCTTTCATGGATTGGAATGGGCGGCGTTGCGATTTTCGTCCTATTCATGTTCTTCGGGCTGCCTTTGCTTCAATTAGCTCCGGAGATGCTGCCAGATTTTTATAGAGATTGGGTTTACCCTTGGCTGCCAATGCGCTTTATGTTCGATGGTGTTCGCGAGATTCTTTTCTTTGATGGAGGAGCTTGGAACAGTTCGACTATGGTATTAGTTTGGATAGCTGTTGTAAGTATACTAGTTCACTTGTCCAAAGCATTTATGCCCATGAAAAATGCTGCTAATAAAGAGGATATAGAAGTTTAAAGCTTATTTTTGTAAAAATACGTGTAGACAAAGTCGATATTCAATTTTGTCTACACTCTGGACCGTCTCCACAAAAGGAGACGGTTTTTCACCATCGAAATTAATAAGCCTCGTACTTCATATCAAGCAGACCTATCAACTTTCCCTTTACATCCTTCCATTCATTATCAACAATACTGTAAAAGATATTGTCGTGAATCGTGCCGTCAGCCTTAATCCGATGTTTGCGAAATACCCCTTCTTTTACAGCTCCTATTCGTTCAACTGCTTTTTGGGAGCGAATGTTTTGACCGCTAATGGAAAATTGAACACGCAACACTTCTAGTTGTTCAAAACAATATTGGAGCAATAAATATTTACATTCAGTATTTACCTTCGTTCGCCAAACTGTCGGCGAAAGCCATGTCCACCCGATTTCCACATTTCGATTTGCTAGATCAATGTCGCCAATTCGAGTTGTCCCCAAAACTTCACCCGATAATCGATCTTTTATGATAAACGGGATTTGCGTACCGTCATATTTGTTTTTAATAGCTATGGATAAAATTTGTTCAAAATCGTCTATTGTTTTGACTTCCCTCCATGTGTATTGCCATACCTCAGCACTCTTAACCGCTTCATACAATCGCTCCTTATACGTTATCTCCATGGGAACAAGAAGTACTGTTTTTCCTTCCAGTATCACATTTGTTTCAATTTTCAACTTACAAAACCTCCATATTAGCTTTTGGAAGAAATATTCTAAAAGCTATGATGTTTTTCCTCTATTAATCGGATTTTTATTTAGCTTCGAAGTTGCCTTCCTTTTTCAAAATATGGTACGTTTTAATTCCATATAAAAATTGTGAAATTGAAGGAATGAAACAATGAATAAATTTCATTATTTATTAGCAATTTTCACGTTTCTTGTGTTCTGTATTCTATGGATGACCTATGAGACTCCTGCCATCTTCGCCTTTGACCTAAGCGCAGCAAATTTGCTGTATGGGATTGATATCATTACACCGTTTCATTATTTAGGTGAAACGAAGGTAATTTTTGGGGTTTGGCTGATTGTCCTATTGATTATTTGGATTCGCCTGCGCGATGCTAAATTAATGTTTTTCACATTTTTAACGATCGGATTGGGGTTCGGGTTATATCAATTTTTAAAACGCATTGTGGAACGGCCCCGTCCCGAGATATTAGATCAATATACCACTTATAGCTTTCCATCAGGACATGCAACTCATGGAATTTTATTTTTGCTGACCCTTGCCTTTGTATTTAGCAAACTTGTCAAATCTGTTAAAGCTTTGCGAGCCATTTGGATTGCAGCTGTTCTTATTTTTTTATTAATTGGACTTTCGCGAGTAACAGAAGGACGCCACTTTGCATCTGATGTATTAGCTGGCTGGTCACTTGGTTATACTTGGTTTACCCTCTGTACTTTGTGGTATAGGGTAAGTACTCGCAATTTAACCCGATTACACAACTCAGATTCAGAAATCTAAAACTCGTTCATGTAAAGATAGGTGAGAAATAATGGAACTAACAAATAAAGAACTAGCTAATTTGTATATGAAATACAAGAAGGAAAAGAAATTATACAAACAGAAAAAAAGACAGTCCCTTTATGATTTGAATCATTATTTTGAGTGCAAAAAAGCCTTATCTCTTATCAAGCTCGAAATGCATAGACGGGGCTTAAAGAAAAAGCAAGCTAAGAAACTAAGCAGCTTTTAGCTCGACCCCTTTTGGATATTATGCCTTAACCAAGGTGTAGTATCTTTTTTTATTTATTTAGATTGCAATGAATAAATCGTCTTCGGTTTTGACAAATTACATTATGGGAGGTGGAAGAATTATGCCGAATACGATTGGTGTGGAACAATCTTTATCAAATGTGGAAGCTGCTTTAAAAGCAAAAGGCTATGAAGTGGTTCAGCTTCGCAGTGAAGCTGATGCACAAAATTGCGATGCTTGTGTAGTGACAGGTCAAGACGATAATATGATGGGAATGAGCGATACTGCCATTAAAGGATCTGTTATCGATGCTACTGGCCTTTCAGCTGATGAGGTTTGCGAGCGTGTAGACAAGCTTTTCCATTAATCGCGAAAAAAAGGTGCTGTTCTATAGTCATAGTGACTTTAAGAACAGTACCTTTTACTTTTACCAAATAGCATTCCTTCAAGCTTACCGGACTATTACCTTCATTTAGTGATAATACTTCGAATAAAGATCGACCAAAGTCATTTTCCCTACACTAAATTCCTGTTCATGATGGTCACTCAGAAAAGCTGAGATCCTTTCTAGTTTTCCATCATCATCTTTCGGGAAATCGATTAGCGTTACGCTGTTCGCTAGTAATTGGATATTCAGTTCCGGGAAGTCTTGCGAAAGCTTTTCTTTTAACTCTGGAGTTCCTTCCTTTACTCGAATTACAAGATTTCCATTTATCCCCAAATCCTTATAGATATCCTCAATCAAATCCAGCTTGCCATTTTTCACAAAGAAAATTCGATTTGCATATTTCTCTAAGTTTTCAAGTAAGTGGGATGCAATGATGATTGTTTTACCTTCCGCCTTTTTCTTCACAAGAATTTGTGAAATAATCTCAACTTGCGTAGGGTCTAAACCGTTCATTACTTCGTCCATCAGCATGATTTGCGTGTCTGAAACAATTTGCATGGCAAAGCATAGCCTTTGACGCATTCCTAATGAGTAGGTCCCTGTTTTCTTATTGACGTAAGACGCCATCCCCAGATCCTCGATTGTTCTTTCAATCAATTCTGGATTACTATTCCACATGGAAGAGTAAATTTTTAAATGCTGTTTTCCGGAAAGATGATTGTATAAGTCACTTTGATCTGGCATCATCGATACAAGCTGGTGAATTTTCACTTCATTCTTTTTCGAAGTGTACTCAAGCTCGTTATTAAACAGTACTTTCCCGCTGTTTGGGCGAAGATAGTTCATGATGACATTCATCAGCGTGGATTTCCCTGTTCCATTTGGTGCAACTAAACCGATAATTTCTTCGGGGTGAAAGGTAATTGAAACCTCTTTTAAAATATCTCTGCCCGAGAAATTCACCCCTATATTTTTAAGCTCTAGCATGTAGCTTCCTCCTATTCATCAAAGTAATTTAAACCATCTTTGATTACTAATTATGAATGTAATGAGAAGACAAATAACCGTATAACCCGACATTACGAGCAGCCCATATTCTAATGTAAGAGTAGTTGAATTATTGAGATATTCACGGTAACCCGAAAGTATTTGTCCCACTTGAACATAACTCGATGGATACCATTGAATATCCTTTACAAACCCAAGCCCTCGCACATAATAGTAAAATTCAGCAAAAACAACGATACAGCCAACTACTAAATTAGCAAACTCATTTCTTAAAATGATACTTACTAAAAGCAGCATAGAAATGAGCAATAAAAACCAGAACAGAATTAATAAGGCGTTTTGGAATAAATAGGATCCCATCGAGATTGATGTAAAGGCCCTGGTCTCATAGCTGAAAATTGGAACAGGGAGTTGGAAATCCCCCACCCCGGATTGAATCGCGATGATGATGAAGCCAACCAAAAGTGGAATAATCGTTAATATGCTTCCAATTAATGCAACACCACCTTTAACCAGCAGCCTTCTCCAAATCGATAATGGGAAGCCTTTGATTAACGTTGGATTTCGTTTATCTTTTAACACGATATCTGATGTAAAGAGGATACAGCTAACCAAAAGAATCAAGGGCAGATACCCATGCAGCATCCTTTGCAGAGTTTGCAGCGCAGTCCTTTCTTCAAAGACATTGATCGATAAATCGGAATTTCCTTCTGAATAGCCCTTGTAACGGCTAGCAGAATACATATAGGCATAATGCCCATCCTCCGTTGCGTAAAGATTCCCTGCCGTGTAGTAACGCGGATTGTAATACAGCAGCCCCTTGCCATTTCTAAAGATCATGGAATCCGAGTATTCATACCACTTGAATGTGGACTCTGCGTACTTTTTCATATCATTTTGCTCTAGAGCGTCCAGCCGTTGTTTGTCGTATTCATTCCACTCTGGATAAATCGCAGCGGCAAACCTCGTTAATGGATAGGTATTCTCGTCAAGTACCACATTATTTAGAAAATCTTCTCTTGTTAAGAATCTCGCTTCTATTTCATCTTTATCGACCTTTTCAATCGGGTCAAAGGATGGAGCGATTTTAATTGCATAGAAGCATGCAAAAAACAGCAATATGACATAGATAGCGATATTCTTCTTATTGGTCATAAAGTGAATCAATTCAAACTTAAAATAGGCCCGCATTTTTCTCCCCCTATACCCTCTTCAATTTTCCAGTTGTAAAGAACAGCTTTACGACAACCAGCATCAGAACAATACTAATTCCGAAATAGATTAGCCCATGAACAGCTTCTAATTCTACCGGTCTTGCAAGTTCCAGACTTATTCCGTTTAGCAGGTTCGCAAAGTTCATATAGTTAAACGGATTAAACGGGATAAGGCTGACTAAGGCTGGAAATAAAGAAGGAGCAATAAATAACAGCAATTGAACAAACAACGTCAAATACATATTTTTTAGCAGCACATTTAATATAACGGACAAAAGAATTGTAAAAATGGCTATAAAAACCATGTACAGTAAGGCAATTCCTATGTATTCAAGAGTTGTGGCGACTTTAAAGCTGCCATCAAATATAGCTATTGGATAGTTTGGGTCCCCTACCCCATAAAAATAAATGAAGGGCAAACTGCAAATGAATAACTCTGCTATAAATATTAAGACAAACAGCATGGCTGAAGATGATTTTGCCAGGACATATTTATCAAAAGAAACAGGATACCCTTTTATTAACGATGTATGGCGGAACTCTTCAATTAAAATTCCACAAGAAAAAACACTGATGAAAATAAACCAAAATGAACCTAGCATCATAAATAAGCTTAGTAGAAATGGATAGAAGGATAATGTATCTTGAGAAACTAAAATTCCTGCTTTCACCATAAATTGATAGAGTATAGCATCTAGGTGATTCTGTGTTTTGCTTGGAAGATTCGTTGCCACTTTTTCATAGCCTTCTAGATCAAAGGCACTCGCTCTTAATTCGGCCAGCTTTATGCCGGTATCCAAGTATAGCTGCGGCCGCCCTATTTTTAATGCCATACTTTGATTCACCACGTACCTTTGCTGCTGGAGCAAGTTATAATATAAGTCGCTCCCATTGCCATAATCCATCGCATCTACATTTTGAAACTTTGTGAGGGCCGAGGCTACTGATTGATATTCACCAGCCTTTTGGTCTATCAACTCTTGCGAATTTTCAATCTTTTGATAAGAGAAAAATCCCAAAACAAAAAGAGCAATAGCAATACAGGCAAAAATATTTTTCTTATTTGATTTTTCTATAATGAAATCATTCTTTAAGAGCTTCCACATAGATAACCTCCATTTTAAATTTTCTATAATACGTCTCTATTTCCAAAGAAAGGGAAATATATTTCAGTATACCAAATTTTCCGACTATTATATAGAAGAAAAAATTGAGCAACGCTAGTCAAGTAGGCTAGATTCCCTTCTTTGCTTATATATGCAGCGGTGACTCGATTCTATAAAAAATAAAAACCAAGTCAATTTTTCGACTTGGTTTTTGTACGTATTGTTGTTATATAAGCTTTTTCCCTAAAATAACCAAATCTCTTTTTACTCCATCTAATGTGGCCACTTCCGGGAAATGAGCCCATTTTTCAAAGCCAAACTTTTCAAATAAGCGAAGACTTGGTTCGTTATGGCCAAAGATAAAGCCCAACAAAGTATCCACTTCACAGCTTGGTGCTTCTTCAATGACTTTCGATAAAACAGTTTTTCCAAGACCATGCCCTCTGAAGTTCTCATCGAGGTAAATGCTTACTTCTGCTGTTGCTTTATAAGCCGGTCTTCCGTAAAAATCCTGCAAACTGACCCATCCACAGATTTCTCCACCCGTTTCCACAACCCAAAGCGGCCTTTTTGAAGGGTTATGTTCATGGAACCATTTTAATCGATCTTCTACTGTAACTGGCTCTGTATCCGCAGTCACCATTCTGCCTGCAATTGTTGAATTATAAATCTCTACAATTTTAGGCAGATCATCCATTGCTGCATCGCGAAAAGTAATTTCTAGTGCCATAATAACACCTCATATTTTCATTTTAAATTCATGTTAATTCTATTTATTTGTGAATACAATAAATTTTTTCAAAGCTTTGCAAATTAGAAAAAACACAACCCGACTAGATTAGGTCGAGCTGATGTTTTTCCTTAATGTGGATTTCCTAATACTTTCTATCCGCAAGAATAGTGCCTCTCTTTTGTAGAAACACCTATCTTTTCATTCGCTTAAAAATACCGAAGTATAACAGAACAAATCCGATTACCTCTATCAAGACGAAGCCGTAGATCATGACTGTAAACCCTAAAAACCCATCTTCTCCATCCATGCCGAATAACATTCCGGCAATCCAGGATGCTAAAGGAGCGATGGCAATAATTGCTGTAATTCCCCAAACTACAAATTTCTTTTTTGTCGTTTTGTTCCGACTCATATAACCTGCCAATACGATGGCGAGTACTAAGATTATGATAGCTATTGGCAAATGATTGTCTCTCCTAATCTTTCTTCAATTTCATTTTTTGTTTTATTTACATTAAAATCATTTAAAAGCTCTCTTCTAAATCTACCTTATGATCACATCATTGTACAATTTCTCCAGCTAATAAACTATATTGTTTCGTTGACATAGCTCTGATGCAGATTCAGTCACTCTCTCTTTTTCCCTGCCGTTTTGCTGCTCTTATTATATCAAACCCTGTTTGTTCCAGTAATAAAGCGAGCATTTGAATTCTCCCCTTACAGCTTTTGAAATTTGAATCTTATAGTCCATTTTCTTCACTCTATAAACACTATACTAGAATAATATTGAAATTTTCGTAATTTTATCTAAAATAGGAAATACAAGTTCATATCAAGAAGAATGTAGGGGGGCTGGATTGCCAGCTGAGACTGTATCCGTATGATACTGACCCTTTGAACCTGATTTGGTT
Organism: Lysinibacillus fusiformis; assembly: GCA_030027265.1. Taxonomy (GTDB): domain Bacteria; phylum Bacillota; class Bacilli; order Bacillales_A; family Planococcaceae; genus Ureibacillus; species Ureibacillus fusiformis_A. The sequence continues at coordinate 300,987 of JASENG010000002.1, forward strand.
AAAACCAGCGTAGGGAACATTGACTTCAATTTGATTTACTTTCATATTGAAATGAATGTTAGTTACGTCTGGGATGATTTATTCCCGGACGTTTTTTATTTCTTCTTTTTATGGCTAATCATACAATTGGAGGATTCCCATGAAAAGACTTTATATCTTAGTGATGATTGCAGTTTTCCTACTTTCCGGCTGCCAATCAAACGAAGCTCAAACAGGCTCTACCACAACTAACAAGGAAGCCAAAACAACAGATGCATTAGAAAAAGTAACCGTCGTATTAGATTGGACCCCCAACACGAATCACACAGGACTTTATGTTGCAAAAGAACAAGGCTATTTTGAAGAGCAAGGCCTGGATGTTGAAATTATTCAACCAGGTGATGCTGGGGCGGATCAGCTTGTTGCTTCAGGAAATGCAGAATTTGGAGTAAGTTATCAAGAATCGATTACACTAGCTCGCACACAGGATGTACCGATTGTATCCATTGCAGCTGTGATTCAGCATAATACATCAGGATTTGCATCACCTGGTGCCTTGAATATTACATCACCAAAGGATTTTGAAAATCATGTCTATGGTGGTTGGGGCTCCCCTATCGAAGAGGCTGTATTAGAAACTTTGATGAATACTGAAAATGCAGATATCGAAAAACTTGATATCGTAAATGCCGGGAACGCAGACTTCTTCACAATGGCCAATCAGGGAATCGACTTTGCATGGATTTATTATGCTTGGACGGGCATCGAAGCTGAACTTCGCGGAGAAAACATCAATATGGTCTACTTAACAGATTATAGTGAAAAACTAGACTACTATACTCCAGTCCTTGCCACAAATGAAAAAATGATCAAAGACAACCCGGAAACAGTAAAAGCCTTTGTAACAGCAGCTTCTCAAGGCTATGAGTTTGCGATTGAACATCCGGAAGAAGCAGCAGAAATCCTCTCAAAAGCCGCTCCTGAGCTTGATGCAGAGCTAGTTTTAGAAAGTCAGAAATGGCTGGCGGATAAATACCAGGATGATGCACCACGCTTCGGTGAACAGAGTTTGGAAGTATGGCAAAACTATGCCGATTGGATGAAAGAAAATGGTGTTTTAGAAGGCGAGTTTGATCCAGAAGCAGCCTTTACAAACGAATTCCTACCGAAAGAGGGAGAATAATATGGCCAATTCATTAATAAGTGTTCAAATCATTCCAAAAACGAAGGAACTAAAGGATGTAATCCCATTTGTAGATGCAGCTATTGCGATTATTGAGGCTGCAGGTGTGAAATACAAGGTGCAGCCATTGGAAACAACAATGGAAGGCGAGCTTTCTGAGCTTTTGCACATTATTGAAGTTATGAATAAAAAGATGATTGAATTAGGTTCAGTCAATGTTATTACTCAAGTCAAAATTCTATACCAGCCAACAGGAATTACGATGGAAACATTAACGGAGAAGTATCACTAATGCAAAAGATACGTATGCGTGGAGGAAGGTCTCTTTTCTTCCTCCTCGTTTTATTTCTGCTTTGGGAACTGCTCATTCGGATAACGGAAACACCAAAATGGCTATTACCGGCTCCAAGCGATGTCATTAAAGAGGCTGCAGCTAGCTTTAATGATTTTTATGGGCATTTACTTTCTACGATTTGTTTAGCAATAGTTGGTTTGGTTTTAGGGTGTACTGTTGGACTTTTGATTTCCATCATTCTACATCGATTGCCTAAAGTAAATGAAGTTCTTTACCCTCTTTTAATCTTATCGCAAAATATCCCGACAATCGTATTGGCGCCCTTACTTATTATTTGGTTTGGTTTTGGTCTCTTGCCTAAGCTCATTGTGATTAGTCTTGTTTGCTTTTTCCCAATTGTGGTCTCCTCCATGGATGGATTTAAACAAACAGCACCCGAGTTGAAGCATTATATGGAGATGATTGGTGCCAGTCGTAAACAAACCTTTTGGAAGCTTGAGTTTCCGCATGCCCTCCCCTCCATTTTTTCTGGTTTGAAAATTGCAGCAACCTATAGTGTGATGGGTGCCGTAATTTCTGAGTGGCTTGGTGCAAAAAAAGGAATTGGTGTGTATATGACACTTGCCCAATCTTCATTTCGCATTGATCGTGTTTTCGTCGCAATTGGCTTCATTATGCTATTAAGTATTAGTTTATTTGGTGTGATTCGACTGCTTGAAAAACTAGTGGTCAAAGGCAGAAAAGAGGAAATGAAATGAGTTTAACCATTACTGGACTAGCGAAAAGCTTTGGACAGCTGGCAGTTATAGAAAAGATAGATTTACAGGTAAAAACACATGAATTTGTGGCAATTCTCGGACCTTCCGGCAGTGGGAAAAGTACCCTTTTCCAGCTCATTGGCGGTCTTTTAACACCGGATAATGGAACCATCCAGTTAAACGAAGAAACAATTGATGGAAGGAAAGGCCTGATCAGCTATATGCCGCAAAATCCGTCACTTTTTTCCTGGCGTACCATATTGGAAAATGTGGTGCTCGCAGCAGAACTAAACGACAAACCGGATTACGAAGAAGCAAAACGCTTGCTGGAAAAAGCGGGATTGGCGGAATTTGAAGCCGCCTATCCAAACGAATTATCAGGCGGAATGAAGCAGCGCGTTGCATTTATTCGAGCGTTGCTTAGCAAACAGAGCCTTCTCTGTTTAGATGAACCATTTTCAGCATTAGATGAATTTACCCGGATCAACATGCAAAAATGGCTACTTTCTATTTGGGAAGAAGACCGGAAATCCATCTTATTTATTACCCACAGTATTGAAGAGGCTTTATTTTTAGCAGACCGCATTTATGTCTTATCGAAACGGCCTACACAGGTTAAAGCGGAAATCACAGTTCCTTTTGCTAGACCAAGAGAAGAAAGCTTACTTGAAACGAATGAGTTCTTCCTATTAAAGCAACAAATTTTCCAATACATGAAGGAGGAAATTGCTGAATGATAATTGATGCCCATATCCATCTCGACCATTATACCGAACAAGATCGAAACGAAATTCTAGCACAGCTTGCGAATTATCAAGTGGAAGCTTTAATAGCGGTGTCCTTTGACTTGTCCTCTTGCCTGAAAAATCAAAGCTTCACGCAGGATGATCCCCGTATTAAAGCAGCTTTCGGCTTTCATCCGGAGCAAGAGATCCCTGTACTCGAGGAAATTGACAAACTTTTTTCATGGATGGAAGAGCATGCGGACGAGATGATCGCAGTTGGTGAAGTCGGATTGCCCTATTATAAGAAAATAGAGAGTAAGGGGAAGTTAAACTATGCACCTTATATCGAGCTGCTCGATCGTTTTATATCATTTGCTGCTGCTACAAAGAAACCAATTGTCCTTCATGCGGTTTATGAAGATGCACAGATTGTATGTGATCTCCTTGAAAAACACCAAGTGGCAAAAGCTCATTTTCACTGGTTTAAAGGCGATGATGAAGTTATGAAGCGAATGATTAGAAACGGCTACTATATTTCAATCACACCAGATTGTTTATATGAGGATGAAATTCAGCAGCTTATTTGCAAGTATCCGATTGAACAAATGATGGTGGAAACAGATGGTCCATGGCATTTTGAAGGACCCTTTACAAACCAACGAACTGAGCCGAAAATGATGATACATGCAATTGAGAAAATTGCTCATCTCAAAAATCTATCTATCACATACACAACGCAAATTCTATACGAAAATACGAAAAAGTTTTATAAGATTTGATTATCATAAAGAATGCCTCAGGAAGTCCACACTGCTCTTGAGCTATTCTTTTTATTCCTTTGAAATCATATGGCATTTTCAATTACAGGTTTGGGATTATTGGTTTTTAGTTCATATGAACATAAACGTTCTGTTTTGAATTTAGCTGTTGGAAATGATTTAGGACTACATCTAGTTCTTGACTACATTTCACAGTATCTGGATGAGTTAAACCTTTTGATAAGCCAATATCAATCATACGATTTTGCAGAGTTACAATTGCATCTTCCAAATCTAATAAAGATATAGTGTGTTTTCCCATAATTAAATCCCTCCAGCTTTATCATTAATATTGTATTTAGAAATTATAATGGCGTTGATTTCTATTTTATTATCTATCTAATCTATCCAAATGAATATCACCATTCATTCCCATTTTTATACTTTTTATAAAGATTTTAACTAGGAAGCTCTTCTTATTCGAGCTCCTATTAATGTCAGTAGTACCCCCTATCCCCCTTAGTAAACTTCAAAATTATTTGAATATAGGTAAATGTCTGCGTAACGCTTTACATCTCCCCGTAAAAAAAATGCGTCAATCCAATGTGGATTAACGCATTTTGATAGAGAAATGACGATTGCTTTCCTCTATTTAATATATTCCATTAGCCTCGATTGACAATATTTGCAGCAAATTTCACCTTAGTCCTGATTGAACCAAAGCGGATCTTTGTCATCAACATCCCCATTATAGTTAATGAGAATCTCTTCACCTGCTTTTATATCTTTATATGCAAAGAAGTCAAATGTGTGATTGTCAAAATTAATCTCATAAGTCGCATTGGGCTCATAAGAATGGTTGAAAAGCATGCCATATCCGAGAAGAATGGCCGAATGATTAATGCCATATTCAAAAGCGTAATCAGCTAGCAGCGTTTTTTCAATGTGTTCATGCTGCTCGTTCGGATACGAGATGACAGGTGCTTCATGGAAAAGCTCTCCTTTTTTGATATCCTGTGCAGCAAATACGCCTCTGTTAAATTCTCCATCGCTTAGTGGAGAGGTTTTTACCTCAATCATATTGGTCTCCTACTCATCTTTAAAATTTTCTTTCTTACTGTAACACGAATTGGAGTGCCAGCGCTCTTTTTATTGCCTATTTCTCTTATTTGAAGGGACTTTGCAGCACTTCCATCCATTTTTTAAAGATTCCTTTGTCATTGACTTCCAGGTCATTTAGGTCGTTTGTGTAGATTTGGTAGTTATTCTTCCCATTATTTTTTGCATAATACATCGCTTTATCTGCTGCTTTGATCAGTGTATCTTTATCTTCTCCATCATCTGGATACATACTAATCCCGATACTGAGCGAGATGCTTGCAGTATTGTCATTTAATAGATAAGGCTCGGCAATGTGATCGATGATTCTTTTGGCAATTTGTTCGATTTCGCCTTTCCCCGTTTCTTCAAACATTACGATGAATTCATCGCCGCCAATTCTAGAAATCAGGTCTTCTTCTCTTATACATTTATTGATTCTTGAAACAACCTCGATTAGGAGCTGATCCCCGGCATCATGACCAAGTGTGTCATTGACCATTTTAAAATCATCCAGGTCAATAAACATTATCGAGAAATTATGATGATGACGTTTTGAACGAACAAGCGCTTTTTGAATTTGTCTATCCAGCATTTTTCGATTCGGTATATCTGTTAACTCATCGAAATACGCCATGCGTTTTAATTCAATCTCTAACTCTTTCTGTCTTGTAATATCTTCAAACTGACCATTTACTTTTACTAGCTTCCCCTCTTTATTTAGAAAAGGTTGCGCTTTAAAAAGCACCCATTTTTCTTCATTTTCGGGATGGACGATCTTTAATTCTCTCCGAACAGGGTTTCCATGAGTCAGCTCGTCTTGAATATCAAAAAGAATCGGTATATCTTCAGGATGGACTAATTTTTGCACTATTTTAGCATTATTATTGAACTCAATTTGCGTATAGCCAATCAGATTTTCAACACCTTTTGAAAAGATAACTTGATGATTCCTATAGTCAAAACTAAAAAATATTGCTTCTTCAAAGGTAGTAAAGAACAGTTCATATTCTTCATATTTTCGGGTTAACTCTAATTTCTCTTTTTGTAAGTTTTCAAGCTCTTTTTTAATCCTCTCATAACGGTTATTAACTGCATCTTGTTTTCTTCCAAAACTCCAGGCAGCGATTATTATTAATAAACTGGGTATATAAAAGGAATCGGTTCTAGTGTAGAAAGAGATTGCATTTACAATTACTAAAATTGCTATTGAGATTGTTACTATTTTTCCTGATATTTTCATGGATTTTTTATCCTTCTTCGTTTTACTTTGATAAATAATTTTTCATCACCACAGCGGAAAACTCACAATCTGATCTCTTAATCGTAAGTTACGTTCAGATATTACATGAAGCCTCGATACTTGTAAATATGTATTTTACCAAAAGTAATATGATAATTTTCACTTTATACATTTTATCATCTGAGTAGAAAATACGTCATCTGGACACCCACCTATACTTTAAGGAAATCCATCCATATTCTAGGATTAGTTACTTGTAGAATTGCGAGGAGGTGTCTTATTTTTGCATTACTATTATCAACCCCGTTACTACCCGTCGCCCTACTCACAAACAGCAATCCAGAATGTGGTAAATTCGCCATTCACGAATCCAAGCCCAATGCATCATTCAGCTCATCATTCACATACAAATCCTAATATGCGTTATTTAGCTCAACACAACGGAGCCCAAGCGCAACGCGGCGGAAATACACAACCATCAAACAGATCTCCTTATCCACCTGTAAATCCTGATCTTCTATATGAATCTGCAAACCAATCAAATAAACTAATGAAAGAAGCAAGTATGGTTCTGGATAAATTAGCTTCATCCAAGGAGTTTGGTGCTAGATTAATGGACGTTGCGCAACATTCAAATACCAAAGAAGTCGAGCGCTTAATCCACTCAGTCGGCATCACATCAGATGTAGATATCAAGTACAATCCAGATGGTTTAGAACTAGAGTTTAAATCCAAAGTGCAAAATCTCGATTGTTGTAAGCTTTCAATTTCTCTACGCTGGCGATAGAGCAATTGATAGGAAAGATACTTATCCCGTGCTTGTGGAGCTTCACCCAATTGTTAGACACTCTTCTGCCGATTGAAGGTGCCATAGGTTAAACCACTTTTTAAAAAAACAAAATGCTCAAAGCAAATTTACTTTGAGCATTTTAGGTTATTAAGGATTGGATTATTTATAAAGTGTGTAGTCGATTCAAGTCCCTCTCAAAATGAAAATCATTAAATCCCGCAGGAAATTCTTAATCCCCCCCTTTAGGAGAAGTCGATTAACTTAGAAATCCGGATTATTTTTTAAAAAGTTTTGCCATGCATTTTTCATGCCTTGTTCGATTTCTTCTTTCGTAGCGGTTAGTCGCTTTTCCGTTCCTCCATAACCGATTTCTGATTTTTGATTTCTTAATCCATCAAATATCCCAGCAATAAAGTCATTTAACGGCGCACCAAAAGTATGAAGGCCTACACCGCCTAAGTCTGTATTGACAGCAGGCGGCAGCACTTCGACCACTTCCACACTTGTATTCTCTAGTTGTTGACGCAATGTTACTGTAAAGGAATGCATCGCAGCTTTTGTAGCACTATAAATGGGCACCCATACACCTGGTTGTATTGCTAGTCCTGATGTAATGTTGATAATGGTTGCTTCTTTTTGTTTTGTAAGATGTGGAAGCAAAAGCATGGACAAATGAATAGGTCCTTCCACATTAATGGCCAGCTCGTTTTGATAAAAGCGCCAGTCGTTTTTGGCGTTCAGTAAATTTACTCTTTGCTGTATTCCTGCATTATTTACGAACACATTGATTTGCGGAAATTCTTTTATGACCCATTCATATAGCTGAATTCGATCCTGCTCTACTGAAACATCGCAGACTTTCGTATGGAGCTGCGGGTATTTCCTCTTTGCTTCAGCCAGCTTTTCTTCTCTTCGTCCTACAACGATTACTTCATTTCCTTCTTTCAAAAATTGTTCTGCAAAGGCAAGTCCAATTCCAGATGCCCCACCTGTTATCAAAATCGTATTTCCGGATAATTTCATCGTTACCACTCCAGTAATTTATTTATGCTCTTTTAAATCAGTTGTTCTTCAGTTTGTAAATAGATATTTCATCTTACTTTAACCTATTCCTTTAGCTCGGGAATTTCAAGAAAAGTGATTTTAGCGCTACATCGATTTACGCCTCCTAAATATGCAGGCAAAATCTCTTATCTAATGTTGTTTGTAATTTTAGGTTTTCTAACGCTATTGTTGGCTATACTCGGAAGGAAGGCTTCTTTAAAAAGGTGGAAATGAATGTGGACAATATCGGACAAACGACAATCGAACTTATATTTGGATTTATAGCATTATTAATCGCTGCAAAAATTTTAGGGAAAACTCAGATTTCACAGCTGACGCCCTTTGATTTTATTTCTGCAATGGTTCTTGGAGAACTAGTCGGCAACAGTGTTTATGATGAACATATCAAAATCTGGTCAATTCTCTACGCACTAGCATTATGGACAATATTAATTTTTACGGTTGAAAAATTAACGCAAAAGTTCAGAGGCATGCGAAGAACTTTTGAAGGAAATCCATCCATTATTATAAGGCAAGGAAAAATTGATCGGCAGCAGTTAAGTCAAAACCATTTGGATATTGATCAATTGCAGCAAATGCTCAGGCAGCAAAAAGATATTTTCTCCATTCGCGAGGTTGAATATATGATTTTAGAGCCTAATGGACAGATCAGCGTTATGAAAAAACCAAAATACGCATCTCCAACAGTTGAAGATATGAGCTTAAAACAAAAACCAGTCTATTTACCGATAACATTAATTAGCGACGGCAAAGTAGTTCTAGATAATTTAAGGGAATCCGGTCATGATGAAGAATGGTTGCTTAAACAGCTAAAGAACAAGGATATCACCCGATTTGAGGACACATTGTACGCCGAATGGGTAGAAGATGAAGGCTTTTTCTGCTTAAAGATGAATGACCTATGAATTATGTATGGACCAGGTCCTTATACTATTCTCTTCAATTTGAAAAAGGACGTCAATCTAGTTAGATTAACGTCCTTCAAAGCGTTACTTCGATAAAATTTGTTTTAAATCTGTTGTTCCTTTGATCATTTCCACAATGAAGACAAATAGTGGAATTCCAATTACTAGTCCCCAAGCCCCAAATAATAATTCCCCGACCATCAATACCATAAACGTAAAGAAGATTGGCAGTTTCATCGTGATGGAGTAGAGTTTTGGATTTAAGATATAGGATTCTATCGCATGAATAATCATGATGATTGCGAAAATATACACGACATACATAAATCCACCTATTTGGAATGCAATAATCGAGAGCGGAATGAGAGAAATAACAACTCCGATTACAGGCATTAAACCAAAGAAGAAAATCATGATTGCCAAGCCTAGAATATTTGGGAATCCTAAGATAAGTAAACCAATAACCGTTAAAACAGTGTTAATAGTTGAAATCATAATTTGAACTTTAATGGCTAATCCAAAAGTATTTAAAAAACTAGTACCAAATAGCACCACTTGGTTATATACTTTTTCTGTTTGGATGGTTTTAAAGGACTTGCAAAAGATTTTGATTTTATCTATTTCCAAAATAAAAAAGAAGCTCAATAAAAGCGCCATAAACGCTTCCAATAAAAATGTACTGATATCCCCTATTTTATCAAGGATTGTTCCACCAATATCTTTTAAAATTCCTTCCATATCAAGATTCAGGATAAACCCATAAATTCTTTCAGGAATCATCTCTCGATATAGTTCAATATTGAAAGACGAGCTTTGCACAATGATAGCTGATAATTGGCTGATAGCAGCTGGCAAATAACGATAACCGGTAGTTCCTACAACAACCAAAATCAGCGTATACATAAAGATCAATAAGAGCTTGGGCCGTTTTAATGGTTGGGGCAATATATGTAGAATCTTTACAAATATCGTATAGGCTAGATAAGTGATAATAAATGTTAACAATAAAAAATTTAATGCATTTGCAAAAAAGAACAGGAGACCGATAATGAAAATCATAATGATCCACTTTAAATTCACTTTATCTTTTAACCAACTCATTTTCTATCTCCTTCATTTCACATATAACTCCTAGAAAATCAATTTAAATTAAACATGCTGTATTTTATAAATGAAAGTTGCTACTTTCCTTAAAATATAGTTTGATTTTTTAAAGCGTAGCATGAAAGGACACGTATAAACAATACTAAAACCTTCCTTTTCGACAAGAAATGAGATTTTTCACAAAATAGACATGATTCTAAAATAATATTAGGTTTAATGCACTTTCTATGGCTGTGATTGCTTGATTGCACTGAGAAATTGCTTTATTAAACTTAAAAATTTACCGGGCATTTTTTGCTTTTATCGGTCAATCGTAACTTTATAGGACAGTTTTCGAAATTAACCGGACAATTCTCCCTATAACATATGAAAGGAGTATGAATCTGTGATTCGATTCATACTCCTTGTTATTAGATATGCTGCCAGTTCTTTTCTAATTCAGAAATAACCGCGCGTACATGCTCATCTGACAGATTATGTTTTGCGATGTAGCGATTGCGAGGATGTTTTGTACACTCAATCGTACAGCCGCCAAGATGTTTGGCTTCATTTTCTTCTGAAGCTAAAATATGCTTGTTGCATTCCGGGTTGGCACATTTCACGTAACGCTCGCAAGGAGTGCCATCATAGTGGTCCTTCCCTACTACAACATGCTCTACTTGATTAATAGGTACCGTGATACGCTCGTCAAATACATACATTTGACCATCCCATAGCTGACCTTTTGCCACTGGATCCTTACTATAAGTTGCAATGCCGCCATGAAGCTGGCCTACATCTTCGCCAATACCTTCAGCCTTCAACCATCCCGAGAATTTCTCGCAGCGTATTCCGCCTGTACAGTAAGTAAGCACACGTTTCCCTTCGAAGATTTCTTTGTTGGCACGTACCCAGGCAGGTGTATCACGGAATGTTTCTACCTCTGGGCGAATTGCTCCGCGGAAGTGCCCCACATCGTACTCGTATGTATTGCGTACATCTAGCACGACTGTGTCTTCACGCTGCATTTCCTCCATGAACTGGGCAGGCGTTAAATACCTACCCGTAATTTCATGCGGATTTATATCCTCTTCCAAGCCCAGATGCACAAGCTCCGGTCTTGGTCGTACCTTCATCTTTTTGAAGGCATGTTCTTGTACTTCATCTATTTTAAAAACAATCCCCTCAAACAAAGGATGACTTTTCATCATGTCCATATAAGCATTTGTCTCTTCAATAGAACCTGATACTGTTCCATTAATGCCTTCTCGGGCAACAATAATACGGCCCTTTAAGTTTAAGTCCTTACAGCTTTGTAAATGTTCCTCAGCAAAGCTGGCAGGGTCTTCAATCGTTGTATAATGATAATATAATAAAACTCGATAATCCATGTTTGCTCCACCTATCATTCATATTTGCAGGATATACCTGATAGCAAGAAAAGCGAAAGCGGCTCTTTCAGACTTCAATCAACGCAACGCGGGAGTCTTGCCGCTATAGCTAGACACTTATATATTAATGCTTTCTTATAAAAAGTATATTTAAATAATATATGAAATGGCGGTATTTCTCCACCGTAAAAAATTACATGTTTTAAGCTGTCGTGCATAATACATATGCAGCCTGTTTTTGTTTTAATAATTATGCACGTTAATTGGGAGTTACAAGACTTTTGTTCTAGTTCTAGGAGTATTCTCCTTTTGGGTTTCAATAAATCGGTAAATATATTCTCACTTCCTCCTCATCCTCATCCGGATGGTAGGTCTCCACGATATATGATTCAAGGTTTCTCTTATATTCTTGTTCTTCTATCCATTCCATCAACTTCGAATGAAGAATACCAATACCGGATGTTTTGCCCCTAGCTGTAGCATATCGCTGTTCTATTTCAATCAGTTCCATTCCAGCTGGAACCTTTTTCAAACGCTCATCCACCATTAATCCTACTATATAATCTCCCACAAGATGGGCACTATCTCTTTTAGGTTCGAATAGAGCTATTTCTATCCCCATATGATTGTCTAATTCTTCTGATCGACTTAATAATTGCTTTGCAAGTGCAGGGACTTCCTGATTAAAATTTTCATAGGAACCGTTTCCTTTTAAGCCCACTACCTTAAATTTTTTCTTAATGCTTTTAAATTCTCCCATACAAACCCCTCTTTATCTTTTCCGACTTCTTAATCCAAATTAGAAGTTCTCCTCAAATCAATAAAAATCCTTCTTCAATGAAAAAAGCAACTGCATATTTCATGCAATTGCCTCTGTTAATTATATTTTATCATTTATGAATCTCTTTTTTAATAATGCCGGGATTTCCTCAAAAGATACCGGTTTACTAAAAAGATATCCTTGGATGTGATGACAGCCGAATCTTTTCAAATATTCTAATTGACTCTCTTCTTCAACGCCTTCAGCGATTATCCCTTTTTCTAAGCTGGCAGCCATAGAAATAATCGTACGTACTATTGCTTCTTGCCCTGCACCATTAATATTTTGTACAAAAGATTGATCGATTTTAAGCGTTTCAATAGGAAGTATCCCTAGATAGCTTAGGGAAGAATAACCTGTACCAAAATCATCAAGAAATACATCGACCCCTAGCTTCCTTAAACGATTAAGCTTTTTCACAATTTTTTCTGCATCTTTCATCATGATGCTCTCTGTTAATTCAATTTTAAACAATTTGGGGTTAAAATTAGCCTCTTCTAATATTTGTTTTAGCCTTTCAACACATTGTTCGTTTTCAAATTGTCGTGTTGATACATTAACAGATAAATATGGCTTAAACTCGCTGTTCTTATATAATTCATTAAACTTTGTGCAAGCTGTTCGGATCACCCATTCGCCTAATGGCAGAATCAGGCCCGATTCCTCAGCTATCGGAATAAACTCAGCTGGGGATATATATCCTAATGTTGGATCATTCCAGCGCAGCAGTGCTTCAAAACCTACAATTCCTGCACTACACGTATCTATGATTGGTTGATAGTGTAAGTTTAAAGCGTCGTTCGTTTTTATCGCCTGCCGTAAAGCCTGTAAAATATCCAATTTTCTGACGATATCTTCTGAAAAGTCAGTATGATACATTTTATAAGTGTTTTTACCATCCTTTTTCGCAGCATTCAATGCTTGGTCTGCGAATATAATCAGCTTCTCCGCATCACCTGTATCATCTGGGAACATACTTATTCCAATACTTGCTGTCAATTCATAACTTCTTACACCCAAATGAATGGGTTGAAGTATCTCATCATTTATTCTTTGAGCAAATATTTTAACATGGTTTAACTCTTTAATATTTTGCAATAGAATGATAAATTCATCCCCGCCGACTCTTGAAACAATCCCTTCGTTTCCTATGATTGAACTTAATCGCTTTGCAATAATCCTAAGTACATTATCTCCAATAGTATGTCCAAGTGTATCATTTATCCATTTGAATTGATCAAGATCAAAATATAGAACAGCTAATTTGGATCCTGTCTCCTTTGCATTCAAAATGGACTCATTTAGCAGCTGTTCAAATCGTCTGCGGTTCGGCAACTTCGTTAGTTCATCATTGAACGCCATAAATTCCAGTTGTTCTTCTGCCATACGACGTTGCTGGATATCTGCCACTACACCGTTTAGTCTTACTATATCACCTGTGTCATTGAATATTGGGGTTGTGAAATTTGAAATCCATTTTATATTTTGTTGAGCATCAATTATTCGATATTCCAGATAAAGTGTCTGACCCTCTGCCAATTTTTGTTGCATTGCATCTACACGTTCACGGTCCTCGGGATAAATTATTCCCATTAAAAGATTGGAGTTTTGCAAGAAATCCTCTTGAGAGTATCCAAATATTTTTTTACATGCCGAAGAAATTTGAAAGAGCTCCTGCTTCTCGAAATCACTCGACCATACACAGACATCGATGTTATTGAACACATTTTCCAATTCGATTTTTGTGTTTTCCAGCTCTCGCTGCATCTGATTTTTTTCCGTCATATCTTTCACAATGCCTACAACACCAATTATCTTGTTTTCAACAATGACCGGCACTGAGGTACCGTATAGTTCAATAATATTACCAGATTTATGTTTAATCGCGACATCGAAGCTTTTTATATTGCCATTCATTGATACATCTGTAAAAGCTTCGATCATGTGTTCTTTGTATTCTTCAGTTACTATATCTGAAAAATAAAATTTAGAGAACTCCTCGTCTGTATATCCTGCTAACTCCATCGCCATATCATTAATAATGATAAACTTTCCATTTATATCCATTGCATAGCATGGATCAGGATTCGATTCAAATAGGGATTTATAGATTGCAAACAAAGTAGTTGAATCATCATAGATGGGATGCATCTGTACTGCCTCACTTTAATAGTTAATAGTATTAAAAGAATATATCAGTTTTTAGGAATATTCAATTTTTAAATAATATTCTACTTTTTTTAATAAAACAGCTAGGAATGATCAATTTATCTCTAATTGTCCATTTTCGAACAATGATTGCTTCTTATAACTACCATTTGGAAAGATAAACGTCCAAGGCATACTAACTCTGGATGGTACAGTGAACGCAGGTAGAGTAAATACTTCGTCTGCAATAGCCTCTCCTTGTATGCTATAAAGTAATCTTTTGTTATCAAAAATGAGCGGATTGTCCGTAAAATTATGGACCAATACCGTTATAAGCAATGCTTCTTCATGGTTGATGGCTACTCTTAGGGTCGTAAATTGTATATTGGATTGGGCTGAATGTTTTGTTTCATTAAATATTCGTTCTATATCTTCTCGGTCCTTTTGAGCCAAAGCTTTGTTCCAAGACGCTTCAAATTGTAATTGTTGCATTTCGAAAATCACCTCTTGATGGAAGTGTAACATATGTAAGAAGAACACTGGGATTTGTTATTATCATTGAGAAAATGTGCCTTGCCTCAAACGATTTATTAGAATTTATTTTTTTGTATAGTGAATTTGCGATTAAACCAATATCTCAGGTGTGGTGCCGCTCTTTCTTTTATCAATATTCAATATATATTGCCACACTTCATTTTCAAAAACTAATAGATTAATGGGAAATCGTCGAAACTTCCAAATCGATGGGTAAAACTTATTGGCGGTACTCTTAGTGGAAGCTTGAGCTCTCGTTTAAAATGTTCTTCAACTTTAAATACTGCTTCTGCTGCGGTTGTGTAGCCAATTTCAGTAAATATTTCTTCGAATGGTGCAGGAGCATCTTTATCTTGAGTGTTTCCATATACTTGTCCATGGTTGAAAGCAAAATGATAATGCACAGTGAACTAAATTTATTCATTTTTATCTCCCTAAATAATTGTTAGGGAGATTTTCTCCAAGATGAGTGGAACTATCCTATATTGAGCCTTCATTATGATCGTTTCCATGTATAATTTAATAGTGTTGTTCATCTATTTTTAGCATGATTGATAGTAGAGAAGCGGATCATAGCTGATGATGACCATTTTGGAAAATATAAGAGAAATAACTCTGGCAGTTTTCATAATTTCCAGCGTTATTTATCGGCGGCAGCTGAGGTTGGCAAAATGGCAGCGAAAGCTTACTAAGGGCGAGCTGATTATGTATTTGATATTGTCGATCACGATTCCTGTGTTTTTATTAAGCTATCTAATTGAATTTTTGGGGGATGCTGCATGAAGCTGAATTCGGACATGAAATCAGTATTTTGGGAGGAAGTGCCGCCAAATTTGTAATTTATCCCTCCACTTGGGAAATTCGAGAGTTTCGGGATCACATTACCCTCGCTCTTAACCTATCGCACTTCTATAACAAAAGCATAGCCAGCGCTCCCTCTTTCCCAGCTTGCCGAAACATCATAAACGTAAACCCCTTTTTCCTCTGGCGCGATTAATACATTACCACTCATCGAAACACTTTCTGCCTCTTCGTTGCTTACCCATCTATTGACAGTCAAACTCTTTTCGATCGGCTCTTTTTTAAACTCGATTTTCACCTCAGATTCTGGAGATACAGCCACTGGCTTCAGTTTTTCAAAGTTAATAAGCTCTGGTGGAGAAATCATATCGACACAGCTATATCTTAAGGCACCCCCCCAACAATACGACCCCTGAGCTGATTCAATTTTTTTACCTTGTGCAGTTATGATCGGTTTCGGTGGATTGTTACTAAATAATCCTATACATAAATAAATAGCGGCACCTACCACAACGAATATCATTAAAGAAATAAACCCTTTTTTCATTCAAACCCCTCCTTACTAGCTTAGTCGCGAAATTTTGAAGATAGTTTCAACGAATGGAGAAAAAATAAAATCATCCTCACCTAATTCAAAGTGAGGATGATTCATTTCATTTCCTATGCTGTAAAATTGCCGTCATAGCTTAACATGATTGCGGATTTCACGCCATCAATGTTAGAAATATTGTTGATAAAGCTCATATCATTTTCTTTCACACGAATTTCGTATGTTACTTCAAAGTCATTCCCGGGCATCACAGATTTTGACTTAATAGAGTGTTTTTTTACATGCTCCGAAATAACATGCTCCATTGTTTTTTCAATAGATGTTTCATCATAGCGAACGACTAATAGATAAGGATTTTCTACTTTAATACGGTTCCCGAATAGAATCAATACTGCACCAATCAAAATCGAACCAATAATGACTAATGGAATGAAGCCAGCACCGCATAAAATACCCGAAACGATTGCCCAGAAGAGATACACGATATCCATCGGGTCTTTAATCGGTGTTCTAAAACGCACAATTGATAATGCCCCAACCATCCCTAATGACAGCATAACATTGGACGAAATCCCGATAATGATTAAAGCCGTTGCCATCGACATGATGACTAAAGAAATATTAAACGTATGGGAGTAAATAACACCTGAAAAAGTCTTCTTATATACATAGAAAATTAATAACCCTATTAAAAAAGATGCTAATAATCCAATCACCGAATCCGTAATTGAAAAGCTGCTTGTTTTTTCTAAAATACTAGATTTAAAAATATCATCAAAATTTAAAGTTTCCATTTTTCATTTCCTCCATTATTCTATTAGGTTACCCAAACATTCTGCTGATTTGATATTTCGAATAGGTTCCTTTTTTCCGATTTCCAAGCTGCAGTAAATACTTAATGACATCCGGGATAAATTCGTCATACTTCACTTCAAGAATGACAACATCCGGGTTTGTTTCAACCATAGCCAGGTCGGGATTTAACAAGTCGTTGTTTCGGAAGCTTGTTTTGATATCGCTATCAAACGTTACACGGACATTCCCTTGATCATATATAAACACTTCCCTCACATAATCAACTACCGTTACAGGCTTTATTTGAAATAGGTTCATTTGCATATATAAATCCTGGATAAGCAGTCTCGGATCATTCTCCATCCAAGCGATGTCACCGATTCTTATTTTTTCATATTCCTCTCTCGTCATCGGGCATTTTTGTTTATAGGTAAGATTATTTCGTTTACTTTTTTTCTCTAAGTTTAAGAAATTCATATTGTAATCATAGAGTCTCACGCGAAACTTATCCCGTTGATAAAACCCTTCCTTTTTCTCGGTCAGTACTTTGTTATCGAAGTTATCAAAGTACACACTGCGAATTAAATATTTGCCATTTTCCTTGGCGTAAGGATCGACTTTCATGAAATGCTTCAATTTATTTCTAAGAAGGTAGCAATCCATTTTTGTAATTTCATGCTTAAGTTCTGTTCGCCCCATCACACCGTTTAAGCGTCTAGCTTCCATCTGTCTTTCTCCTTTGCTGTGTTATCTCGTCTGAATCACATTATTAGGGACAAACCTTAAACAAACCTTAAAGAATTGTTTTCTTTAAAAAAACTTGTATCCCTAGCTTAATGGGACAAATCCACAACCATCACACCTTGTTTTGTCTCGAAACTCGCCGGTATAAGTAGTTGCTAAGACTTTCCTCACCATCAGGCCCCTTACTGCAACAAAAAAAAGAGACTGCATTTCTGCAATCTCCCTACTTTGGTAGCTTAACAATAAAAGTTGTCCCTTTATTTTGGTTCTTCGTTACTTTAACAGTCCCTTTGTGCTTTTCGACGATCCATTGGGCGATGGATAAGCCTAAGCCTACTCCACCGGTTTCTCTGGATCTTGCTCTGTCTTCACGATAAAAACGTTCGAATATATATTGCATATTTTCTTCTTTTATACCAATCCCCGTATCGCTCACTTCTATGACTACGCGCTGATCCTCGGCATAGGTTTTTACACCGATGCTGTCATTTTCGCCAGTGTATTTTAAAGCATTATCAAGCAAAATTACCAATAGCTGATGCAGCCGTGTTTCGTCAGCTTTTACCGAAACCGGGCATTTTAAATTAAGCCAAAAATGCTTTTCCTGTGACTCAGCAATTTCCTGATAGGGCCCGCAAACATCCTTCACCAAAGTATCCACATCAACATTCTCCATCATTAGCTCGGTTTCAGCGGAATCTGCTCTAGCCAGAGTCAGCAAGTCTGAAGTTAGCTTGGATAATCGGCGTGTTTCAGATAGACTCAAGGCAATGTTTTCAAACTTATCGGCTATTCTTTCTTGCGGCGCTCGAAGCAAAAGCTCCAATTTATTTTGAATAATCGTTAACGGTGTTCTCAGTTCGTGTGAAGCATTTTCCACAAACTCCGCCTGTTTATTCCAGGACAGAATGATTGGTTTCATCATCTTTTTAGATAAGAGGAAACTTGCGGATATCGAGAGAATGATGAAAATCACTGAACAAATCGTGACCAGTTTGACAAAATTGGAGATAATCGTTTGTTCTGCATCTACGTTAATCAATAGCTGTGTATAAGCAATCTCATCCTGATTATTCGTATCTTCAAAAAGAAGATAGCGGAAATCGTATTGATTATTGATGGTCATCATCGTGATTTCATCTATTTTGCTCTTATCGAGCGGATAATCCGTTAGATAATTTTCGTAAAAGATCGAACCGATTTCCCCTTCATTTACAATATTGCCGGCTGCGTCCCAATGAATGACCACAATCCTTGGGTTCGGATTATCTCCCTTTTTATCATTTAAAGGAAAATCCTGATTTTCTTTTCCCGGCAGCGGCCTCATTTCTGCCCCTACATTCACATTATCCGTAAGCCGCTCTTTAAATAACTCGAGATCTTTATCGGCCTGGGAGAATAACGTACTTTGCACCTGACCGAAAATGATGAAGCTAAAAATCGTAAAAATCACCGTAAAAGCCAGTAAGTTCAGGAGCATGAACTTGAGTTGCTGCTTCCTGAAGATGGTTTTGCTAAACATTTTCTTCACCGCTATCCGAAAGCATATACCCTAACCCGCGAAACGTTTTAATGTATTGGTCGTAGCCATATTTTTTAAGATTTTTCCGCAAATTGCTTGCGTACACTTCTACCACTGTCGTGGAGGTATCGGATTCAAATCCCCAAATTCGATCAAAGATCTGCTCCTTTGTTAAAATCGCATTTTTATTATTAATTAAGTACTCTAGCAAATCGAATTGTTTTCCGTTTAGTTTCAAAATTTCCCCATTAAGCTCCGCGGTTTTATTTTTAATATTTAATTTGAGATCCTTAAAGGTAATAACATTCTCTTTTAATAATCCACCAGATCTTCTGACCATTGCCTCCAGCCGAAGCAGCAGCTCTTCCCTATGAAATGGCTTCACTAAGTAATCGTCCGCGCCCACTTTGAATCCCTGGATCTTATCATCTATGCCATCCTTTGCCGTGAGCATAATAACAGGAGTCGTAATATTTTGCTTTCGCAGGTTTTGGAGTACCTCATATCCGTTCATAGAGGGCAGCATAATATCTAAAATAATGACGTCAAATATATTTTGCTCTGCTAGAAATAACCCCTCTTCTCCATCAAATGCCTGCTCTGGCTGAAACATTTCCCTTACCGTTTCACATATAGAATCCGAGAGATATTTGTCATCTTCAATAATTAATAACTTCATCTCTGCTCCCCCTTTTCTTTCGTTCATTTCTACGTTTGATTATATGTCCAAATTCTAGAAATGCAAATTTTAATTTTTTAAGGTTGATTTAAGGTTGGTCTTTAATAATAGCTTCATAAGCAATCCAGCATTAAAAATGAGAAATAAAAAGGAGTTAATTTCAATGAAAATAAAAAATTCTAAACTTATAAAAGTTGCGGCACCTCTTATGATAAGCAGCGCTCTATTATTTGCCTGTGATAATACCGAGGAGGACACTGTCTCTACAATTCCAGCCGTTGCCGAAGCAGAGAGCTTAAGTACGATCGGCAATCAAGAAATAGCCGATGTGATCAAAGATAAAGTTTCGTATTCCGATGAGGATTATTATACGGAGTGGAAAAATGCTACATCCATTAAATTGAATGGCGACAGTGCCAGCTTTGATGGGAACGGCGGTGTTGTCATTGATGGCAGTACGATTACCATTCGAACATCTGGTGTTTACGAAATCAGCGGCAAGCTGAATGATGGACAAATACTCGTGAATGCGGAGGATGAAGGAACGGTTCGACTAATCCTCAACGGCGTGGAAATCAACTCGTCGACGAGTGCACCAATCTTTGTAGAAAAAGCAGAAAAAACGATTGTGTCATTGGAAGATGGCACAGAAAACATACTGAGTGATGGCGAAAGCTATGTTTATGAAAATTCAGATGACGATGAGCCAAATGCTGCCCTCTTCAGTAAAGATGATTTAACCATTAATGGCGATGGTGCTTTAACAGTGAACGGGAATTACAATAACGGAATCGCCTCTAAAGACGAGTTAAGAATTACTGGCGGGACAATCCAAGTCAACGCAAAAGACGACGGGTTAATGGGTCGGGATCTCGTAGCCGTAAAAGATGGTGATATCAGTATTACAGCTGGTGGAGATGGCATCAAATCCACAAATGATAAGGATGCTTCAAAAGCAATTATCGCCATTGAAGGCGGTACCTTTGACATTGAATCAGCCAACGATGGCATTCAAGCAGAGACTTCACTGCTAATCGCTGATGGAGAATTTACGATTACTTCCGGTGGAGGAAGCCCGGAAACAATAGAAACAAATAAAAATAATATGATGCCTGGCATGCCTAGTGAAACAGGAACAAGTACAAGCACGGAAACGGGATCCGAAAGCACGAAAGGCCTTAAAGCAGCTGAAGAGATAGCTATTGGCGGCGGCAGCTTCAAGATTGATTCTTTAGATGATGCCGTTCATAGTAATAATTCCATTACCATCACTGGCGGTGACTTGGAAGTAGCTACCGGGGACGATGGAATCCATGCCGACACTTCTATTTTAACTAAAGGCGGCACAATCAATGTTGCAAAGAGTTATGAAGGTGTAGAAAGTAAAAGCATCACAATAGCTGATGGAGAAATTCACGTAAATGCGACAGATGATGGCATTAATATTGGTGGCGGTCAAGACGGGTCAGGCCTCGACTTTGCAGCAACAGAAAATGCGGAAGAAAATGTCCTTTCCATCAACGGGGGCTATGTTTATGTCAATGCAATGGGAGACGGCCTTGATTCCAACGGTTCGATTTCTATGACAGACGGAACAGTCATCGTTAGCGGTCCAACGAATAATAATAACGGTGCTTTAGACTATGACCAAAGCTTTAATATTGATGGTGGACTCCTTATCGCGACTGGAAGCGCCGGCATGGCAATGGCTACTTCAGAAGAATCATCTCAAAGCTCTATTATGATGACATTCACTGAAGCACAAAAAGCAGGAACCGTGCTTCAGCTTGAAGATAGCAAAGGAACTTCAATCGTGACATTTGCACCAGATAAAGATTACCAATCAGTAGTCATCAGTTCTCCAGATTTGGCGATGGATGCGTCCTATACACTTTCTTCAGGGGGAACTTCAACTGGCTCTGAAACGGATGGACTATATCAGGATGGAAACTATCAAGATGCTGCTAATACAGTCGAATTCACGATTTCTGACTCTGTGACATGGCTAAATGAATCAGGCGTAACAGAGCAAGCTGCTTCTGGGCAGTTCGGTATGGGGGGACCTGGTAACGCAGGCGGAACTCCAGGCGGAAATCGTGGCGATATGTTTGCAGACTTGGACGATGAAACGAAGGAAAAAGCCGAAAGCATCATGGAGCAGCAACAAAATGGTACGATTACACAAGAACAAGCCCAAGCACAACTGGCTGAACTTGGCGTGGAGCTTCCAACTGGCGGACCTGGCGGCACAGGAGGTAATCGCGGCGATATGTTCGGGGATTTAGATGATGAAACACGAGAAATAGTTCAAAGCATCATGGAACAACAGCGAAATGGCACGATTTCACAGGAAGAAGCCCAAGCACAACTAAATGAGCTTGGCGTGGAGCTTCCATTTGGCGGACAAATGGAAGAACCAGTACAACCTGAATAAAATAGCTTTACCGCTAGCCCCCTTTCTCAATAATCAGCTAAAAGTTATGCTATACTTTACCAAAGGGGGTCATCTTATTAAATTTTTTAAATCTTTCGACTCGCTATTTATTTTGGCTATTACACTTTTATTCGTTTATGACTACTTCCCGAACGTCCCTTTCGCTGATGCGATTCCAAAAGGAGTGCTAGTTCTTCTTATTTTAGGAGCACTCTTATTCAGGTTTGTTTTCAAAAAGAACACTCCTAATGACCTAAAAACGAACTTTAAATGGCAAGTGGTCTTGATTTTATACATACTAATTTTAATGGTAGTATTCCCTCTTCTAGGTGGCGAATCAGCTTCGGGGATTGCTTTTGATAATGAGTTTGTTTGGGTGATTGTGTTCATTTCCATATTTGATATTTATTCGCAATGGAAGAGAGCGAAACGTTCAGAAGCTTAGTATAAAAGCGTATTCGCTATTATAAACGGATACGCTTTAATTAACCTAAATTTCCTTCATTATATATTCCATAACTTCTTCAATATATGTATCCAGAGCTTTGCTGCTATCTACCATTAAGTACGGATAATTTTCGGGTTTTTTGCTATTTTTGATTGTGTATTGAAAAGCCTCTCTGGACGCGACTTCTTTTATTTGACTTATTTTGCTTTGGCGATTTTTCAAGCGGAAATTTACTTCTTCAAAATCATCCAAGCAGCATTCCACATACTTATATTTCACATTCCATTTCTTTGCTAAAGCCGTACCTTTAATAATCATTTCATCGTACAAACAAGGGCTATCAAATATTACATTTTTCCCTTGTGACAAGTAAAAATCAATGAAGGCCCAATCAACATTGTAGGAAATCTTGCCTGAAAGCTTTGCATCCAGCCCTTGTGCAGTTTCCAAAACAGCTGTTTTCGAAACATCATGATCCACAATAACGGCTCCTGTTCTTCTCGCCATTTCACAAGCCAGCGTAGATTTTCCCGAGCCTGGAAACCCCGACATTTGAACAAAAAACATTTAAATCACTCCCTATGTACAATTAGGTGACCAAACTACAAACTATTTTTTGCTTATCAAAAAATACTTACGATCAAATCCGCCGCGCACTTCAAGCTTCTTCCGGCGAATCTTTTCGATATCAGCCATACTGACATGATGCGTTTTTGCTAATGAATGAACGACCTCCAAAATATCGGCCAACTCTTCAATCGCATTTTCATCATTTGTAGACGTTAGATACTCTGTAACTTCTTCTTGGAGTTTTTTCCTCAGCTCAACTGCAAATGTTTCCGGATCCAATACAGCAAACTCGCAAATTTCCCCATTACCTTCAATGATTTGAGGGATTTTATCTCGAACAAGCTTATTAAAAATAACCATCATTTCCTCCTGACTATTCCCTTATCTCCCGCATCTAACGACGGCCGCTGAGACGATTTATCTAATAAAGTATAATCGTATGTTTTGGATATTGAGATTGAATGCTTTTCAGCAAAATGGTTTAAAACTGGACAAACAGTTGCCGGTTTAAAATTAATGATACGGATGTTGAATCCGCTTTCGACTTTTACAATCGCACCCTTCCCGGCCCAGCCAGTTCGGATAAATTTTATATGCTTGATTTCATCAGGATGTACTCTTCTTTTATAAAACGGGATTGTAAAGAGCATAATTTCATAGGCAAGAATTTTTTCTTCGATATAGAATTTGTATTTAAAAAAAGCGAGTGAAATCATTGCTGCTATTACAATGATTCGTATAAATAAGGTCTCTATTTCTAACCCTTCAACCTTGATTGCTGTACTCAATGCCATTATAAAAGTTAGGACAATCATTGGTGCATACGGTGCGGAAGCGATGTAGTTAAATTTCATTTCCTTATTTGTTCTTCCTTTCACCTCCTGGACACTTATCAAAACGATTGCGCCTACTAGACTTATTATTGCCATGATATAAAGATATTCCCAGTCGAATTCTCCCTTTATTAATAGGCTCATTAAAAGCTGGATGGCGATTGCTGGCAACAAAAAAATCATGCAAATAGTTCCTGCCTGTTTGAGCACTTTATCCCTCCTTATCAGCGCTTGAAATAACATTTTTTTACTATTTTACCATTTATAAAGCGATATTCATTTAGAAATTATATTTTAAGCTTTATGAAGTTATTTTATTGGGCATATTAAACCTATCTAATCTCAAAAATAGGAGCGACACTATGCCACGAAAGTCATCACAAACAAATGAAGAGGAAACAAATGAAAATAATGTAGAAGCACCAAATAATCTGCAAAGTGAAGTGGATAATCTTACACGCATGTTAGCAGCAGTTTTAGATTATTTAGCTGATGAGGAAAATGAAGAAATCGATATCGAATACCTTTTTGACCAAACGGAAGGTCTGCGAGAATGGCGCAAAACCTATCAGGAAAGAAATAGGAAGCTGATTGAAGATGAAATCAAAAAATCCCTTGGTGAATTGTCATTCGAGGAGCTGCAAAGGATTCGGGAGCAGATAAAAGAAAAATAGGCGCCACTCCACTCCCGATATTAATCTTGCTTTGAAGTATCCAAGTACAGGAAAACGCTTTGTTTTAAATATGTATATTGCTTGTCATTGGTATCCAAAAATGCTTCCTCTCGATTTGATGGAAAGTCCATATAGTGAATCGATTCTTTAAATTGACTCGCTGTGAAATCACATCTGATGCCATTAATAAAGTTATAGAAATGCCACCCATCCGGGAGTTTCGTTTTCGAAATTTCTCCCCCCAATAAATCATTTACTACCAATGAGGTTACACCGCATTGTCCCATTGCCGGATTTTCTATGCTCCATTTAGAACTTGATTCCAAGGACCATGAGAAAGATAAAGCTTTATGAATTCTATCTGTTTGTATTTTGAAATTATTCTTCAAATCAATCACTCTTTCGAAAAAATTTAAATATTTGGAGCACCATTCTTTTCTACAATTTTTTGAATCCAATTTAATAATAGGGCTTTCAAAATCCAGGAATTTGAACAAGCACATAATTTATAGTCCACATTTGAGTAGTGGCGATTAAAGTTTCACCGCCTTTTTCAAAGAACAAGCCCGCCCCATCTTTTTCTTTAAACACCCAGCCTTTTGCCGTTACTAGCTGTTTGATATTCTCATCAGCAATTATTATGCCTTTATTTTCAGTTTTAGTTATAAACCACAGAACGTTTCCTTCTTCTGCAATTTGAACAATTTTACGATCCGATTCACTTAATCGATCAATGGCCTCTTTTGGAGAGACTCCCGTTATGGGCAAAGGTGGGTAGTATAATTTATTTGCAAATACATATACAGCAATGATTGCGATTAGCGCACCAAATAAAAGCAATATTTTCTTCATTTAAACTCCCTCCTATTTGGTTTAAATGTGTTCGAAGAATAAAGGGAATGCTTCCGTTTAAATCAAAGAATTCCTAGATTTCAGCTAAATTAAAAGGAATTTTTCCGGTTATATTGCCCAACTCCCCGTATTTCAGCTTATTTTGAGCAGTTAACCGGAAATTCTTCTCTTATATCCGCTTCTTAAGCTTCTATTCTTTACATTAGACGGAAATTCTCCGCTTAATAAACTAGGGGTGAAATTCGAGTGATTTTCTAACCCTACCCCATTCGGGCTATTTGTAAATAAAGGGAATGCTTCCGTTTAAATCAAAGAATTCCTAGATTCCAGCTAAATTAAAAGAAATTTTTCCGGTTATATTGCCCAACTCCCCGCATTTCAGCTTATTTTGAGCAGTTAACCGGAAATTCTTCGCTTATATCCGCTTCTTAAGCTTCTATTCTTTACATTAGACGGAAATTCTCCGCCTATCTACATGAAAATTAACCATGATCTAATCGAAACTTGATGCAACGCCCTTCCCGCCCCTTGTTCTTAAGGTGCTGATTCTTTCCATCCCTGTTATGATCGGCTTGGCGCTTTGGATTAATTTTTGGGTTGCTTCAAGGGTAAGGGATGCTTGGTGGGCCTCTTCGTTCCTCCAGACTTCATAGACATAAACTGAATCTGGTTCATTTTCCGAAATATTAACTAAATATACTTCACATCCTTCCAGCTCATCCATTGATTCTGCAGCTTCCAGCAAAATCTCGACCATTGTGTCACGTTCCCCTTCTTGCACCGTAAACTTGCCAAACAAACTGAATTTGTTCATGATACTCCTCCCAAATTTTTGACTCATGTGTATAGTTTCTACGTGTTAGCGCCATAAACCTGTTGAACTAAAAAAAGAAGCTGCCATCCTAACATGGCAGCCCCTAAAATCTTCTATTCTAAACTAGCAAACTTCGCTAAATCATTTCTGTTTCCTATTGTTACCAGAATATCCTCATTTTGAAGCAGCTCGTCTGGTGAAGGAGAAACAATGATATCATTATTTCTTATAATGGCAATCACGCTGACTTTGAATCGAGCACGAATATCGAGATCTTTCAAGCTCTTCCCTGCCATTTTCTTAGGTAAAATAATTTCCTCGATATTATAGTCTTTGGATAACTCGATATAATTCAGCATATTAGGAGATAGGAGCTGATTGGCAACTCGTTCCCCCATATCTCTTTCCGGGTAGATAATCCAATCAACGCCGATTGTTTCCAGCACCTGTCCATGACGCTTGCTTGTTGCCTTTGCAATAATTTTTTTGATGCCTAGATTTTTAAGAAGCATCACCGTCAGGATACTCGATTGAATATCATCTCCAATAGCGACTATGACACAATCAAAGTTTGTTATTCCTAAGGATTTAAGAGCTTTCTCCTCACTAGCATCCGCTATCGCACTATCCGTTACATAAGGTTCCGCATTTTCTACACGCTCTTCATTAATATCAATTCCCAAAACTTCTTGCCCTGCTTCATGCAGTCTTCTGGCAATACTTGTTCCGAATCTTCCTAACCCTACCACTGCATATTGACTTTTCGCCATATTCGAACACTCCTATTTTTGGATTAACCAATCATCATATTTCCTTTGGGACGTTTGTAAGCTTCTTTTGTTTGTTTTTTTGTAATTGCAAATCCGAGCGTTAACGGCCCTAATCTTCCTATAAACATCGTAATAATAATCAGTATTCGCCCGAATGACGATAATTCTGGCGTTAAGCCCATCGATAGACCTACTGTTCCGAACGCCGAAGTAGCTTCAAATAAATACATCATGAACTCGTGGCCATGCTCCGTGATGCTCAGTAAAAAGGTGACCGTGATAACAATCATCATTCCGCTTACGGCAACGGTCATTGATTTTAGGATTGTTTCTTCAACAATTCTGCGTTTGAATAGCACGACATCCTCTTTCCCTTTTAGCTGGGAAACTACTGTGGCCATTAAGACGGCAAAAGTAGTCACTTTAATGCCACCGGCTGTCGAACCCGAGCCGCCACCGATAAACATAAGGAAAATCGTCAAGAAAAGAGTCGCATATGTTAAATCGCCCATTGATAAAGTATTGGCACCTGCTGTTCTTGGACTTACACCATGGAAAACGGCTCCTAATATTTTACCTCCCAAATTTAGAGGGCCGAGCGTTTTATCGTTTCCATACTCAAATAAGAAGATCAGGATGGAAGCTCCTGCAATTAGAATAATTGTCATAGTTAATACTACCTTTGAATGGAGTGAAAGTTTGCGTGTTTCACGATACTCATACAATTCATTAATCACGACAAAACCAAGACCACCGATAATTATCAAAGCACATATTGTTAAAACCACGAATGGATCATCTACATAACCTGTTAAGCTATTGAAGTCTCCAAAAATATCAAAGCCTGCATTATTAAAAATAGAAACACTATGGAAAATCCCGAAATACATGGCTTCACCAAATGGCATATCAAATGCAAAACGCATGGCAAGTAAAAATGCCCCGATTCCTTCTACAATGACTGTAAAGAGTAAAATTCTTTTCACTAATTTCACCATTCCAGCAGTAGAAGTTGCATTATAGGCTTCTTTTAGAAGAATTCTTTCTTTTAGCGAGATTTTTTTACCCAGCAATGTAAATAAAAATGTGGCAAAAGTCATAAACCCTAAGCCGCCGATTTGAATAAGCACCAAGATGACAATTTCACCAAACATCGAAAAAGTATTTCCTGTGTCTACAACGACAAGCCCAGTAACACAAGTCGCTGAAGTAGCTGTAAATAAAGCATCTAAAAACGATAAGCTTACTCCATTTGCGGTTGCAATGGGCAGCGTTAATAAAAATGCGCCAATAAAGATGACTAAAGCGAACCCCAGCACCAAAATTTTAGAAGGATTCAGTCCTTCTAAAAGTATATTTTTCATTTTTCTTCTCCTCAATTTTTGAAGTATATACTTTCTTCTGTAATTGCTTCTCCTCATTAATTCCTAAAAATGTGCATAATAAAAGACCGCATTTAAAACAAGCAGCTGATTTGCTGGATTACCAACAAATAGGCACCTTGAATTAGGCGGTCATGTAGACCTCCTTCGCTTTAGCCGACGAAGTTAGCTGACGGGTAGGATGGCGAAGAAGCTTAAAATCATCCCTTCTGCAACTGCAGAATTAACCCCAAAAGATCGGGTCCTCCGTTCTCATCAATATGAGATTTGGCCATTTATTATTGTTTTATGTGATTGCGGATTTATTGTACTCCTCTCTTAATCACTTGTAAATATGAAAATTAATACAAATTTAATAGATTTTATTTAGTTCTGTATTAAGAATCAGCCTTCCCTATAAGAAATTTATTTTCGAATTTCAGCAATACTTTTTATTTCTTATTCGGCAAGAAGCGAGCTGGATTTAAGCCTTCACTTTCAATGACTAAAGCCGTTAATCCGTTGTCGGTCTTCGTTTCATGCCATTCCTCTTTGTTCCAAAAGACCGCTTCCCCTGATTGTACTTTTATGTATTCTTCCTTTTCACCACGTACATAGCCTTCCCCACTTAAAATTAGTAAAAGCTGTGGAACAACAGCTTGATGAAAGCCAACGATACCATTTTGATCCAAGTGCATACAACCTATGTGAGCCTCGTGCTTCGTTTGAAGAATACGGGTCATCACAAAATCTGAATTGAACTGTGTAAATTTCTTCCCACTATCTTTGTCAAAACGATAGATTTCCATTTTTAGCAGCCCCTTTTAATCGAACTTTTGATAACCTGGGTACTCCTTAGATTCCTTCCTTATTGAATTGGGAAAGATGGTCGATTTGGTTGTAATCTTGTATTTTCCACTGCTCCTCTATAAATACAATGTTGCTCATACAAGCATTCAACAATCGTGTTTTGCCAGAACCGATTTCACCATTGGAGAAATGGGTCAAAATAGCGTTGATGACAGCTCCGTGGGCAACTAATATAATTTTCTTCCCCTGATAAAGCTCATTGATTTTTTCGATTCCCTTTATGACGCGTTTACTGAAAGAAATTCGATCTTCTTGATTTGAATAATTTTTATCCGGAAAGGCAGTTGTTCGTTCTGATTCTGTCATCCCTTCCGCATCTCCAAAACTTCGTTCGATAAAATCCTCCATTTCAATTAGTGGAGCTTTCATTTCCGTATTGATGATTTCTGCCGTTTCCTTAGCTCGCTTTAAAGGGCTTGTTATGATTAAGTCCCAGTCGTTGCTGCTTAATGTGTTTTTGCATTCATTTGCTTGCACGATTCCATTTTGATTTAGTGAAATATCTGTTTTCCCTTGAAGTTTTCCCTGTGCATTCCAATCCGTTTCACCATGCCTAACTATGCAAATTAACGTCATCATTATTCCTCCTATATCCTTTTCCAAATTCTATTTACTTCTTTTAGATCCTTGTATTCGAATGTAAGTTTATAAATATCGGGCATATCAAGGTTTTTCCAGAATTCAAAATCATATTTTTGGTCGAAGTAATTCATAATGAGAACCATTAAATTCCCGTGTGTGCCGATTACAATATTTTTCCCTTCATGGGTATTTACTATTTTTTCAACAGCTTTTATGCCGCGTTTTTGAGCGACGGTATTAGACTCTCCCCCTGGCCAAGAAAAGCTGGGCTCTTCCCAAACCTTAGTAATGGCAAGGTTAAAGTCCTTTACCGGCTCTAAAGAAAGAGTCCTTTCCTTAAAGCCATCCTCTATTGCAACTTCCTTACCTATAAATGTCGCAATACCCTCCACCGTCTGAATCGCCCTTTTATAAGGACTTGAGATAACGAAATCGATGTTTTCATTTTCCAGAATTCTATTGCTCACTTCTGCGTCCCGGGATCCTTTCAAAGATAAGGGTCTTCCTAATTCATCTGGTGTATAGGTAGAATGCGCATGTCTGACAAAATACAAATTGGTCAGCAAATTGTTCACTCCTCAAACTTTTGAAATGTTATTAATGTTGGTGCCGGCGAAAAGGGAAAGAATTTCAACATTTCCAATGCAGATTCGTCAGTTGTATCAATCTCAGCCTCAATAGAATTCACGCCTTTCTCAACAGCGTAGTTAATTTGATAAGCCGTTAGCCATAACATGAACCTTACATCGGTATTTGCTTTCGTTCCCCTCCATCCAAATTCGAAATGATTTGGATTATCGGAACTATGTAACAAGGCATACGCCAGGATTTCATTATCCTTTAATACAACAAAACTCCCCTGCAGAATGGTGTCTTCATCAAAGATTAATTGTTCCCATTTCTCCAAACCGTGTTCTCCAACAGGATTGGCGAAATGGGATATTTCATAGTTTTCTTTGACAAGGCAAATAAGTTTTAACTTAAGCTCTGGATTTTTCGCTGCACTCTGTAAATCTTTGATAGAGTAATCTTCCATAATTATGTCGGGAAATGCTTGTCTACAATCTATGCGAGAAGTCTTAAGTAATGGTGAGTATGTACGTCTTATTTCTACGAATCCATTTTCTTCGAAGAATAGCTTTGATCGATAGGATGATTCCCAAATTGAAGTTTGTAATGGATACTGAATCTCCTTTCTTTCGGAAAGGAATTCGAGTAAAGCGTCTTCAATTCCAAAGCCGATATGCGGTTTCGAGACAATTGAAAAGTATGTACAAAATGGATGAAAATCCGTTCTCCAGGAAGTAAGCAACCCTACTAATTCATTGTGTTCAAAGGCTTCAACCGTACAAATTTTATTTTTCAAAAGTAAGCCTCTTAAAAAGTATTGAAGAGTGAAATCATCCACTCCCCAGGAAGACAGCTTCTCTTTAATCAATTCTACATTTGGAGAGTTATTATCATTAATTTTGCAAACATTCCCAGGCATCATTATCCCTCCTTTAAATTGTGTAAGAATTGTGCCGGGGCCTGGTCCATACACAATTCTCTAATCAATAAAGGCATTAGTTTTCGCTACTAATGCCTTCGTTACTTAAAATATTCGATTAAATGACTTGATTATCCTTTAAATCTTGATTTGGTATTATAGTATATCAACATTAGCGAGAAGATGATTAACAGGATATATCCGACAAATGACAGGATTTCTGCAACGAGTACGATAAACTGTTCAAGAGCTCCATTTCCGCTGAAGACGCCATATAAAGCGGGCATAAGAATCGGACTACTAAGCAGGGCAAGTACAGCACTTCCGAGTAAGCAGTAAAGTAATTTCGCATTTTTAGTCAATGTGAAAACACCTCCTTTTGCTATTTTATTAACAAAAAGGCAAGAAGGTTACTCGGCCGGACGCAGTGCAGTACCTGAGTGACAGGTGAGGTCAAGTATAAATCGTCTAGGTTTTAAATGAATAAAAAAGCCCCGACCATATTTTCTTATGGCCAAGGCTAATCTCTCTATTTGTAATTTGCACTACAACCTTGTAGCCCCATGAGCTATTTAGATTCACTCATAGCATTCACCTTGTTTCTAACAATTGGATATCCAATAAAAACCGATAAGTTACAAATACTTGCAATCAGCATGTTCATACCATTGTCTTTCATTTTCCCATATTGATCTGCAAATATATAAAATTGTAATAAAGACACAATTACACTAACGATTAAGCTAAATAAAATATATCTTATCCAACTTCGACTATTTTTGAGTTCATGCTTGTAGATATAGTTAAATGCTATATTCCAAATAATCATTAAAATAATGATGAATAAAAGAGCTCTTATAAGTCACTGCTCCCTTCTGAACCAAACTCTATTAAGTCAGATAGATTGTATTCTTTTTGCTTTTCTTCCCCTTTTCCGTTAACCCACGATAGATTAATTTTTTCATTTTTGAAGGCTGTTCTAATTTCCTCATCACTTAAACCTTTTGTATAGATAACACAATCTTGATGATAGGTTGCGCTATTTTCATTTTTGTTATCTTGTCTAAGTCCCCCGCCATACCAATAGCGTGTGACTCCATCGATTTCATTCAATACTTGCAAAAGATTCTCAAAGTTATAGACATCAATCGTTCTCTCTTTTACTGCATCTGTATGTTCCATATACAAATCAAATTCAAACATTTTAAAATCAGCCTGGGAAGGGTTATCTAATTCGTCAGCAGCACCTATTTTGCTGTATTCTTCATCACTTACTGGGGAAATTTTCGCTCCAATTTCTATAAGGGGCTCTTGGTTATTATTACAGGCTGCCAGTAATGCTGCGAAAACGAATGTCACAAGAATAAAACTAATTTTTCTCATCATTTCACTCCATTTTACTTTATATCCAAATTATAACATTTAATATCGGTACTAAAAATGCGTAAAGCAGCCTGATTCAAATAGACTATTCAAATTCTGTTCGCAAATATTCATGCAGCTTCCCATCTTTTTCTAACGTATATTGATAGACCACGTTCGGCTCATTGTCAAAGATTACTTCAACGGAAAAATCATATGGAAAACTATAGAGATTGATATCTTGATTTATGGTCCATTTCTTTTCTGGATATTGTTCAATCAGTTGTTTTTCTACTTCCACTAAAAAAGATTCATAGTTTTTCTCTCTAATCATCGGAGCTGCTACTTCAATTGCAGCATAGAAAATCATACAGGCAGCCATCATTGCATAGCCCTATTTGCGAAACTTCCTTTTTAATATGAAGGTAATTATTGATAATACGATTAAAATATTTATGAACACGACAAGTCGAAAAGATTCTGCCTCCATATAAGAACCTCCTACTAATCCGAATATGATCCACCAGGTAAAGTGAATAAAAACAATCCGTTATCTCCCCGCAGCTGCCAACCCTCAAAATAATTGCTGTCATGGAATACCTCTAGGTAAATATCCCCTTCAAATTCAACAACTAAATCGGATATCCCTTCATAATGGAAGATTTCCGTTATCCGTTTTCCCAGCAGAATCTTTTCAACATTTTTATACGAATATTGTCCCGGGGCTTGAAGGCAATCTGAATAGCCAATTGCAACTTCCCTAGAAACTCTTATTCTCCATGGGCATTCTACAGTTAAATTCCCCTGCTCAAACGAAACACCAAATGGAGAATTTTTTTCTGTGTTTATCTCTATCGCCTTTTGTCCAATAAAATAAGTAAAATCTATATGGCTTGTTTTTTGTTTCATTATTCCACCTGCCTTGAATGAATTAGTTAGGTCTTCTTTAATTGGCTAGGGCTTTCCGATTACCGGAAAAGCCTCTAAAATCGCATCCAGTTCCTCGATCAAGCTTTGCAAATAACTCTGGTCAGAAGTGAATTCAAAATTCAATACAGCTCCATTACCAGATGGAAAACAAGTTTCCCCCGACCATTGAATTTTCCCTAAATGATTCATTTCGCATTCAAAATGGAGATAGTTATCTAAGTTATTCAGCATTGCTTTTCCTTTTAAATTTCCATTCATTAATTTTAGTTCATTTACAAAATCTCTAAGCTCATCTGTTCTTAAGGAAGCATTAAAATGAACTAGGTATCCAGGGATATCAACTTTTATGTTTGATTCAATCCAATTAATATCCCAATAATTCGTTGTATCAGCATGTGTTCTGGCTAAAACCTCAATCTCCACTTTTTCATTTTCTTCACCTAACAGATGGAATTTCATTTGGACACCTCACAAGTATTCTAAACTCTTATGACTCATTCTGCGTAAAGAGCAGCTTTATTCCAAAACCAATAAGAACGATTCCCGTCAGTTTTTCCATATAGTTTTGAACAGTTGCTGACATTAGCCATTCACGGATATAAGTTAAACAGAAAACGTAGAAGACAAACCAAAGGATGGATAATACGGCATAAAAGCTTCCCATCACAAAAAGTTCAACCATTGCATTTTCTTGGGAGCTGACAAATTGAGGCAGAAACGTGATGAAGAAAACAGCTACTTTCGGATTAAGCAGGTTTGATAAAAACCCTTCTTTAAATGGAGATCCTTTTGAATGACGATGAGTTTCCGTTTCCGCCACAGCGTCAGTGCTTTTTCGAGTAATCAGCGATTGAACACCTAAATAGATTAAATAGATGGCTCCTACCCACTTTAAAATTGAAAAGGCCACTGCCGATTGAAGAACTAAAGCAGATAGTCCAAGGGTTGCAGCCAGTGTATGGCCAAGCGAACCAGTTGTAATCCCAAAGGCCATCATTAATCCGTCTTTCTTGCCCCCTGCAATTGTGCGCTTTGTAATCAAAGCCGTATCTACCCCAGGACTCATCACCACGAATAACGTCATTAATATAAACGAAATCATTGTCTCCCCTCCTGTTGTTCACCCTTACTGAATATGTTAAATTAAATTTAACACCTAAACAGGATATGTACAACGAAATTTTAGAAAATTCTAATTTAATGGAGGAGAAAAATGAGTCAATCATTTGTCGGATTAAAGGTTGAACACTATCGAAAAAATGCGGGTCTTTCCTTAAGAGAACTAGCCAAGCAAGCAGATATCACTCCTTCTATGCTTAGCCAAATTGAAAAAGGACATTCCAATCCGTCAATTCAGACGTTGAAATCGCTAGCAAAAGCATTAGATGTTCCTGTCTTTACATTTTTAATGGATGAAGTGGATACAAGAGAGCTTGTGGTGAGAGGCGATCAACGGAAGCAAATCACGATCGATGGTTTGGAATATGAATTAATTTCCCCTGACTTTACAAGCCAATTGGCAACGGCCATTATGCATTTAAAACCAGGGACCTCTTCTTCTGAAACACCCATGTCTCATAAAGGAGAAGAAGTTGCTTTTGTCTTAAAGGGGCCGATTCATTTATCACTCTTAGGAGATGCGTATAAATTGGATACTGGAGATAGCGTAAAAATTCCCGCGCAAGCCTTGCATATGTGGCGTAATCCATCCAATGAGCCTGTCAGCATCCTCTTTTCAGTGACACCCCCATCTTTTTAGATGTTAATTGATATAAATCCATTTTGAAAAAGCTTAACCTAGATGGATTTTTATTTGTGTTATTCAACAATCACTAAGAACACTCTATCTCTAGAATTGTGCCCTATTGTTGAATACGCTGCTAAAATAATGTATGTGTACTATGCCATTAATCTTTTTTTAGCTTTCTATTCCCAATAACGCACCTTCATTTTTGCATATTGTTCTGCATAATTTTGCTATTTTTTATCAAAACTTCTTGATTAAAATAACTTCGTATTCATCAATCCTAGAGATATAATTATGGGAATAATCGGAGGAGGTATAAAAATGAAACAAGCAACTCTCCATCAATGGCAGAAAAATCATCATAAACAAATTGCAGAATTTCATAAAAATCATGGAAATTGAAATACACCGTGGTGAAAATGGAAAAGGTTTGTTGGCTAAATGGGAAAGATTTTTTTATAAAAATATCATATCTCCTCTAAAGAATATAAAATAATACCTATTGATTGAACTGTCCTTGGTACAGTTCAATTTTTTTGGAATTCCTTTCAAGCGAGACTACTTTTGAAGCTGATACTAAAAAAAGACACAATTCCATGTACAGGAATTACGTCCGATTGTTGGAGTATTTTGATAGTGATTACTGCTTATTACCAGTGAAATCTTTTAATTTTTCTAATAAACTTCTTTATTCTTAGTCCCTGTCAAAATAGAACTAAAAAACGGCAACCAAATCCCAAATAAAACAAACGCCACAGTGTAATGACCAAAAGAAAATAAAATAAACGGCGCAACCAATAGTACTATCATCAAAACTACTACAATGACTTGAAATTTTCCCTTTTTCTGATCATTCAAATGTTTCACCACCTCTTCAGTTCCAATAACTTATGTTTCATTTTACAGTTTTTACAATTATTAATAATCCCCTTGATATACCCCTAACCTTTTCTCTAGAAAAGCGCAAAATCGATTAATATCGAAAATTGGTTTCTATGTTATTAGTCTAAAGCCTCCATTAATTCAACAAAGTTAGTTATCATTATTATGCAGTTCAAATGATTCTTCAAATTCGTCCCATTTTACATTTACTTTTATCACTTCATCTTCACGAACCTTTGCCCCTCCTTTTGATTTACCGGAAGACAAAAACGCTGCTTTTGATGGTGGTTCCGTGAACTCTTCGGTGCTTGTGCCACTACTAAAAGTAGTTTCATAGGAATATTCAAGTTTTTTTAATGAAGACAATTCTTCTAAAGCTCCCTTATATCTTAAAACAAACTCATAGCCATCTTCGTTCGAATAGGTTTTTACGCCGCCTTTTTCTCCCCATTTTTCGGTTCCTTTATATGAGTAATCAGCTTCCCAGTGCACACTTTCTCCGCTAAATTTATAATCATTAATCGTAGTTTCCGAACAAGCTGTTAGAAGTATTAGTGTAAATAATAATATAATTATTTTCTTCAAATTCACTCCCCCCAAAATATTGTATTGAATTATCTTCTTATATACCTATTTCAACAAGCATCCAAATAATACCTCCATCAGCATTAAATGGCCATTATTCCTATGAATTTTAAACTACATTTACGGACGTTCAGTTTAGCAGCCAAATCTGATTAATAAACGGAAAATTTCCTCTTAATTAGAAAACCAAGTAGAAAAAGTTTGAAATAGAGGGAGAAATTCCGCCTATCGACTTGAAAAACTATAAAATGGAGTCTTTTCTTTGGTATAGTCGGAAAATCTCCCCTTAATTAGCTCGAAACAAGTCCCGTTCGGCAAATAACCGGAAAACTTCCGTTTATAATTTCGCTAGATACGTAATGAAGAAGCAAAATTATTGGTGATGGGTGAACCAATAAAAAAAACTCTCTTTATTCAAAGAAAGCGCCTGTTAATTGAAGAAATAAATAATCTTCCCTAAATCATCGTTTTGACTAGCCCTATCAAGAATAAATTGTGATACAGTTTTAGAAGAAACTAGAATTTGGAATTTCCCTCTTCCGCTAATCACGATTACGTTCCAAGCTTGAGAAATAGACGGAAAAATTCCGCTTACTTTGAAAATCAAGTGGAAAATAACTTATATAAACGGAGAAATTCCGCCTCTCGACTTGAAAAACGTAATAATGGAAGCATTTTCTCCCCATAGTCGGAAAATCTCCCCTTATTAAGCCCCAAAACTAGCTTCCTTCGGCAAATAACCGAAAAATCTCCGCTTATTTAACTTTTCGCTAGCTACTTCATCTTAAATAGATCAAAGAAATCCTCATTAGGAGGCAAAATAAAGTGAACGAAATGTTCGATCGCTGCATCTAATCAGTAAAGGAGGCATGGAAATGGATGAACTCGAGCTTGCCAATCAAGCGATTAACGGAAATGAAGCTGCACTGCTTCAGCTTTTACATCTATATAAAGAGCCCATGTATCGGGTTGCTTATAGCTACATGCAAAATGAACATGATGCGAATGACGCCCTGCAGGAAATGACCTACCAATGCTTAAAAAACATTCACAAAGTTCAACTGCCCCAGTATTTTAAAACCTGGCTAGTGCGCATTGTGATTAATACCTGTTTAATGATGAAACGACAGCAAAAACGGATTGTCGTGACGGATGATTTACAGGAGCAGCCTCAGAATATGTCAGAGCTATTTGAACTTAACGATGTCATTTCACTGCTTCCCATCGAGCAGCAGGAGCTGATTCATTTGAAGTACTTTAAAGATCTAAAGAATAGTGATATTGCAATTCTGCAAAATATTCCTGAGGGTACTGTTAAATCGAGATTACATAAAACTTTAAAGAAGCTTCGTCAGTTTTTAGGAGAGGGGGGCACTTCATGAGTCAATTGGATAAAGAACAACAGCAAAGATATGCAGAACTACTAGATTCAGTGCCAATGGAAACGTTACAGCCAGAAGCTCAGCTAAATGCCTACAAACGATTCACGAAACAAAGAACTCGCCATAAGCGACTTATTCGATTCACAATTGCTGCGAGCATTCTTATGATACTCTTTATTGGCTCCATTCGGGTATCCCCTGCTTTTGCTAAT
This sequence comes from Lysinibacillus fusiformis, assembly GCA_030027265.1. GTDB lineage: Bacteria > Bacillota > Bacilli > Bacillales_A > Planococcaceae > Ureibacillus > Ureibacillus fusiformis_A. The sequence goes on from JASENG010000002.1 coordinate 339,650, forward strand.
GCAGTCGCACAATTACCAGGATTAAAGCCGCTTGTGAATATGATTGCTTTAGATAAAGGAATTGAGGATATTTTAAATAACGAATATTACGAGGAAATAAATGCGAGTCAAACGATTGACGGAAAAACAGTTACAATTACGGGTGTTGTAGCGGATGAATCGGGAATGATTATTTCTTATAAACTGAATTCAAACGAAGATTTAGCGAATTTCAGTGGTATGGAAACGACAGTAAAGCAGAACGGTCAGCTCGTGAATGCATCGGTTGGCAGCAGCTGGACAGCAAAACCCGAAGGAACATATGAAGCGGAAGATACAATCGACGTAGTCGCGAGTCAGGGCATGGATTATTCTTCAAAGGATTTCGAGCTTCTATTATCATTTCATGATCATCCAGAAACAGTATTTGACATACCATTCACATTAAAAAATGAAGTGAAGGAATCTAAACGATACGCAATTAACAAGGATTTGATGGTAGATGGTCAACGTTTGACGATTCATGAACTCGTTATTTCTCCTATTAGATCCGAGTTGAAAATGTCCATTGATGCATCAAATTCAAAGAAAATATTAAACTTTGGGGATATTCGAATATTAGATGAACATCAAGAAGAATGGGGAAAAATTAAAAACGGCTATGCAGGATTCGGTAATTATGAAGATGATATATTTAGCATTCTGTTAGAAAGCAATTATTTCCGCATACCAGAAAGCATTACAATTGAACTGCGAGAAATCGAAGCAATCGATAAGACCGATCAATTTATAGTAGTAGACTTTGATAAGAAGCTAATTATTAACCAGCCTGAGAAAATTAATATAGAACTCGAAATAAAAGATAATTATGAAATTCAATATAAAATTGAACCCTACAAAAAGAACGAACATAAAGCGGTGTTTGATCATTTTATCGATGCAAAAGGAAATATATTCAATTCATATAGTACCTCGATTTCAGAATATGAGGACTATATGCTAATCGGGGAGTTTTTTGATTTAAAAAATGCCGAAAAGCTTCCCGTTAACCCAGTAAAACTTGCAGTATCCCGCTATGAAGAATATCTAACGGGCGTTGGACGTATCCAAGTAGAGCTTGAATAAGCTAGATAAATTTTGCTAAATGGTTAAATTTAGAATACAAAGGTTTGTATTTGATTTAAATAGAATTACTCAAGAAAAGCCGGTTCAATAATAGATTTTGAATCGGCTTATTTAAAGAAAAAGAAAACCGCATCTATTGATCATCTCTTTTTTGCTAAGTTAGTTAAAACCCTTTTTTCGAAAACCCCTACTCTTAAATGTACCAAAGTTATTTCACCCCTAGCTTAGTTACTTGCAGATAATTTCCATATATATTTTTTGAGAGTAATAATTTCCGAAAATCTCAACCTACTTTTGGTAGTAATTGACAAAATAATCTATGTGTAATAAAATACTTACATATGAAACATTTTAATTCTGGTGATGAATTACTTCTTGCCCTTGAGGCTTTATCCAATCCACATCGCTTAAAGATTATTAGCGTATTATCAGAAGGTAAGCAATATGTAAGTCAACTTGCAAGAGAATTAGGCATTAGCAGACCACTGCTTTATCTGCATTTGCAAAAATTAGAGGAGGCTAACCTTGTTTCAAGTGATTTGGAGATTTCAGATAGTGGGAAAGCAGTTAAATACTATATGTTGACTCCTTTTCAATTTAACATCGATGAAGAATTAATTCATACATTATCTTCATCTTTAACAATGAAAAAGAAAAACTAATTAAAGGGGTTAGTAGATGAGTTATTCTACAAGTTTTTTAATACAGAGCCTATTTACAAATTTAATTATTGAATTAATTCCACTGATCATCCTGGCATTAATCGTTTGGTTTATTCTTTCACGGTTGATAAAACGTCTCGTACAACAGGCTGATGAAAGACTTGCACTAGAGCGTGAAAATTCTATACTACTAAATAAACGTTTTGATGAGCTGAATGAACGTATCGTTATTATTGAAAAAATGCTAAAAGAAGTGGAATGAAAAAATTCGGACACAATTGAAGGATTTGTGTTCGAATTTTTTATAGAAATGCTATTCATTATCTTCATTACAATCCATACATCTGCCCTTCCCCTCGTTCTCAAAAGCTAATTATTCTATACAATATACCGAAGTAAGGGATAAAAAGACGTTCTCTTCTGCCACAACTGTACCAAAGTTTTCAATGCATTCTTCCGATTTGGTTAAGTTTGCTTGGTGATTTATATTTATTTGGTCTAGTCTAATAAATGTGACAGTAATAATCGTCGTAACCGCTATTGTTAAAACAAGCCACTTTACCTTATTTTTATTCATATCCGTTTCATTCCCCCCTCTTTTTTATACGTTAGTAAACATTCAGGCAATTATTGGAACCGAAAATGCTAGTTTAATAAAAGCTATCGATACAATCATTATTATTAGTGCTTTCTAACCTCAAACCTCCTAAAAAGTTTATAGATTGTTACATTCTATAAAAATAAACCATAAACCTTCTCCACTAAAGGAACTCTTATCTTCAATTTTTGTATCTTCTCTACCGAAGAAAAACGCCTGATTGTAGGATATTAAGGAAGGTCCATAAAAAAACGGAGAATTTCCTCTTAATTAGAAATTAATCAAAAAATCACCTTAGATAGACGTAGAAATTCCCCCTATCGATCCGAAAAATCGGACAATGGGGGATATTTCTATGATTAGTCGGAATACCTCCCCTTATTTACCCCGAAGCGAGCTCCATTCGGCAAATAACCGGAAAATCTCTGTTTATTTCACTTCTGATACTTACTTAAAATCCTTTGCATCTCCCCTGATTTTCCTTTGGCAAATTCCAATGCATCCATAAAGAATCCCGCGCTATTCCACTTTCACCCACTAAAAATCAGTTTTCCCTGAAAAGCAATGCCATCTATAAATTTTTCAACGCTTCACGTTTGCTTAGGGGCTTTAGCTGGTTGGAAGCGACAAACTCCTTTACCTTCAGAGGATTCGTTTTTGCATATTCTCGCAGCACCCACCCTATCGCTTTTTGTACAAAGAATTCTTCACTATCCGCCCTATGGAGAATGTATCGAAACAGACGTTCTTCATCGGTTGTCTTCTTGTATTGGAGTTGGTAGAGGATTGCCGCTCGTTGCATCCAAAAATTCCCATCTTTAATCCATTGGTCTGCATATTGAGAAAGCAGCTCCGGATAAGTTTTAAACATGTGGCCCATGATATGCGGAGAAAGCACATCTACGGTATCCCACCACGACTTATTTAGAATCAAAGAACTTAGCCAGGGCATATCCTCGGGAGTAAGCGTCTTTTTTACTTTTTCAAGTAAATCGAGCGCTGCTTTTTGATACTCTCTTTGTGGATGCTCCCATAATAAGAAAATCACATCTGACAGATTTTCTTTTGGCGGTACTCCATAATCCTTAAAAAACTGCTTTGTCAGTTTTCGGCGTAGTGGTGTGCGGATTCCCAAAAACTCAAACTGATTCCTCATATAATTCTCTGACCACTCGGCGTACTCCTGATCAATATACTGCGAATATAGTTTTATCAGTTCCTCCACATATTGTTTGTTGTTAAACTTTAAGTTGTTCTTCAATTTCTTCTTCTCCCACACCAATATAAATAACCTTTTTCTCTGGTATCCACACACGATAGGCAACAACACCTGCTTCTGCAATCTCTTTTAAAAACTCCAAGAAAGGTAGAGAGATATTAGCTATTGCCTCAAGAACTTTATTTTTATTAAATTTATCTGAGATATTTAATGTAATTTGAGAATCTGTTTTAAACTCCAAATACACGCCTTTATATGTTGCTTGCCCTGTAGCAACATCTATTACATATTCATTGATGCCTCTTTGGGATAATTGATCCAAAAATTGCGGGAAGCCAATTTCTCCGTTACTTCTTTTTCGTATAATCTCTTGAAATTCATTTTCTGTTATTTTGTTATTCATAATTGACAGCTCCCAATTAGTTTACTTTCAATTCATTGTAACCTAGAACAACCATCTTATTCTTGCAAAATATCTGCATGTAAATTCAAACAGAAAAGAGGTACCCCGCCTGGAGCACCTCCCTTCACAACTGTATTTACACTACTTAACTATTAACCCCGAGCTTAATTCGATTATTTTCGATTGTACATAAATGCGGCCCAAACTTGGTTTTTACTATAAAGCCAGCTTTCATATTTTTTAAATAATCATTCAGTATAAACGCACCTATTGAAGGAACCTCCACTTGCACATCAATCCGTCGATCGAAGCCTTCTAAAAATTGGCCAATTCCCACCAATAACTCTGTATCGATTTCTTCTAGATACAGACAAATATCAATGTCGCTATTAGGCGTGGTAACCGGAATCGAAGTAGCAATCTCAAAGCCCGCACTCCCCGTTGGCCCCCATACCAAATTATGCTTTTCAAACTCATTTTTAATGTTATTTAATGAGTGATAATACATTTGCTCCTTGAACTGTTCAATCCGATTCACTAACGAAACGGGAGATATTACCTGCATGATATTGCTTTCGTGGATAAATGCCCCATATCGCTTCTCTCTCGTATCCCCTCGCAGACCAATTGGAACGATATTGTTCGTAATGGGCATTCTTCTAACAACGCCAAAGTGCTGAGATGCAGGTGAATTTTCTACCCATTCGGGAATTTCCATTGATGTTTCAATATTGCTGATCGATGCAAATCGAACAATATCATGTACCTTTATTTCCATTGAGCATCAATCATTTCACGCACTTGAATCGATGCTTTTCTGCCGGAGGATATGGCAATTTCCGATTTTAAACGGCACGATAAATCTCGGATACTACTAGATTGGATATCTTTATATGCATCAAGAATCGCCTCAACCAAAACTGCCTTATCTTCAGAATTCGGTTCTTTCGCATTTACCCCATCCAGCAAATTGTAAAGTGCGCCAAGCTTCTTAAATGATTGAATATCATAGGCCATGGAAGGTACTTCTTTTGCCGCCTCATCCAGCTCTTCAATTGATCGCTGCGTAATAATGGCCGCTGATTTCTTGGACATTACATGGACATTTACCCCGTCATCATTCAGTGCTATTAAACGATTTGCCTGCATGCCGTGAGATAAGAATGCACCAGAAATTGCATTTCCTACTATTGCAGCTACAATTGGGTGCCCTGATAATCTTGCTGTCGCATAAGCGTCAACCGCCGCTGAACAAGAAAGATAAATGCCGAATAATTCTTCATGATAGCCAAACGCTTGGCTAGGGACATCAACAATAGGTAGTATTAAACGCTTTTCAGTTAAGTTTTTGTCTTCTTCAATTGCTTGACGCACATATTTTGCAATTGTCCATCCTTCCAGTAAACCGATTTCTCCTTTACGTGCACGATAATAGTTGCTCTCCGTGTTTGGAACTACTGCGATTACCCGAGCCTTCACTCCCGAGATGGACGTATCTGCAACCAATACCGATGGAACTTCACTAAGAGAAGGTTCACCGTTAGTTATCAAATCGAACCATTTTCGACCTGTACTGTTACCGCCTTCAAGTGAAGCAGGCAAATCGGTGTTCACATTTGCCGGTTTTGTATTGAAATGCTCTTTCGTTTGTTCCGGTGTTATCTTTTCTTCGATATCCAAAGACTTAAATAACGATAAATACTGTTCTACATTTTTAGTACGGTGCTTTAATTTAATCTCGCCATTCCAAATGCTCTGGATGGCATCTTGATAATTCGGAATATCGTCTTCAACCAGAATATCAGCAAGCCCCGATTCAGTTCGAACCGCTCCGCCAATCATTTTCCAGATCAATTGTTTATTTCTCGAATCCAGCTCCCGTATGCCGGCTTCTTGTTGAACAACTTCTGGTCCATTCATTCCCAGACGCCCTTCACGTGTCATGATTAACGCACTGCATAATCCAGCTGTTAAAGACATTCCTCCAAACGAGCCAACCTTTCCAGGAATAATCCCGATTACCGGTACATACTCGCGTAACGCAACGATGGCTGCACTAATTTCTGCAATGGACAATAAACCATAATTCGCTTCCTGTAAACGTACGCCACCTGTATCATAGATAATAATTGGATAGATTTTATTGCCATTTTCGCATTCTTTCAGGACCTTTTCTAAAGTACCTGCAAATTTCGCACCCGAAACTTCCCCAATACCGCCGCCTTGAAAGTTCCCTTCAATGGAGACGATAACCGTTTGTTGTCCATTTAAGGTACCTCTCACAATAATCATGCCATCATCGAATTGCGGTACAATGTTTTGAGCTGCTAAATGTGGAGACTCCAGACCGTCAAAGGGTCCGAGAATCTCATAGGCACTTCCCTTGTCCAATAATTGAAATGCTCGTTCACGCGCTAGGCTTTCTACTAAACTCTCAGTTATGATTTGCGCCATTTGTGCTCACCTCCACTGCTTGTGCTAATCGGATGGATACAACACCAGGTGTTGCTCCAAAATCATTAATTCTAATCAGTGCCGAAATATCATTTTGACTTACAAACCGTTCAATTACTTTTTCCCAAGTGTCTTGAAACCCTGTAATCCCTGTTCGAATTTCAAATACTGTTTTGTTGTCATCTGACGGTTCAACTAATATTTCTAAATCTCCAGATCCCACAACGCCAACATGTGCTGGTTGTTCAATCGTTTTTGATGCTGGAAATGAATAAATTAATTTTTCCACAAATATCTCTCCCCTTTGATTAATGAATGGTTGCAAACTCCCGATTAATTGATGGATTCATTTGGCAAACTTTATATAAGTAGATGGTTGCAGCCAGTAGATCTGCACTTCCTCCAGGCGATAAGCGCCGTATTTTAAATTCCTCATTCATGGATGAAAGTTCATCTAAATGACCACTTTCCAAAATTCTCTTTGCATACTGCTGCGCATAATTCAAACCTTCTATCCCGCCTCGATGCAGTAAACAAGTGTCATCTAAATTAGCCATTAGTGCCAACAATGAATGAAACTTTGCCATTTCATAGTTGAATTGATGAAGTGAGGACTTAAAAATTGGCATGCTAATGCTGCGAATATGCGGAAATGCCAGTTGGGCTTCTGCCTTGGCCCCGGTTACTCCATATTTTTTAATAGCCTTTATCCCATTTGTTAGCTGAGATGGAATATAACGATCTTCAAATCTAGCAATTTCTCCAGCGGTATGGCAAAGCTCATTTTCGTTACATTGCCCTCCATGAATAGCTGCTGCGGCTGTCAATAATCCAAGCGACCAAATCGCACCTTTATGAGTATTCACGCCATTTGTCACCTGGTACATCCTTCCTTCCCCACTCCGTCCAATCTCGCCAATTTTTTCTCTCAAGTATTGCGATGGCTTTTCGCCAAAGGCAATCATCGCCATTTCGTAAAAGGTTTCATGAAGGCTATTCGCTGATTTCACCATCATTGATAAAGTCAAATCATCATGTGAACCTTGGTCTTTTTGATCGACTAATCCAGGTTTAGGCGTAAGAGAAACTTCTTCGATTAGTGAGGCTACTGCTAAATCTGCCAAAGCAGATGAAAAAATATGCGCATTTTGCAAAGTCCTCTCCTCCTTCAAATTACCAGCTGCGGAATTTTGCAGGCGGGTTATATAAACCACCTGACCATTGAACAAGTTCGTCTATATTTTTGGCAGCCAGCAACGAGCGTTTCGCATCTGAACGACGTATGCCTAAATCCTCCGGTAGAGCAATCATTCCTTTTTCACGTAAACGTTCTGTCGCTTTTGGATTATGCTCCATACCGATTGGTGTAATACCTGCTATAGAGGCAATCATTTCTCTTCTTTCAGAGATGCTATCTGATTTATAGAGATAAGCAATGCCTTCTTCTGTAACGATATGTGTAACGTCTTCCCCGTAAATCATTACCGGAGCGACCGCTAATTTTGCCTGGTCTTTTACACTTATGGCATCGAGTGATTCAACAAATACAGGCTTATTTGCTTCCTGGAATGTTTCAGCCACTTGTACGACTAACTTTTGACCACGTGCTAGCGGATCGTCAGAAGTCTTTAAGTCAAACCATGCATCTGTTGAATGTCGGCGTCCACCTGGATTATGACCCATATTCGGCGCTCCGCCATATCCAGCAACACGGCCTCTTGTTACTGTTGAAGAGTTCCCTAATCCATCCATTTGTAAAGTAGAGCCGATAAATAAATCAACCGCATACTGACCTGCTAATTGCGCCAAGGTACGATTTGAACGCAGACTGCCATCCTTGCCTGTAAAGAAAATATCTCTTCTTGCTTCCACATATTTTTCCATTCCAAGTTCTCCACCGAAACAATAGACGCTGTCTACCCATCCGGATTCGATGGCAGGAATAAGTGTAGGATGCGGATTTAAAACCCAGTTCGTGCATATCTTCCCTTTTAGCCCCAATGACTCTGCATAAGTAGGAAGCAATAATTCCACGGCAGCTGTGTTAAAGCCGATTCCATGGTTTAATGATTTCACGCCATGTTTCTCATATATCCCGCGAATGATCATCATCGCTTGTAAAATTTGAATATCTGTAATATGTCGTGGATCTCTTGTAAATAATGGTTCAAGCTCATAAGGCTTATCTGCCACAACAATAAAATCTACCCATGAACTTGGGATGTCTACGCGAGGCAATTCATCCACGATTTCATTTACTTGAGCAATGACGATGCCATCACGGAAAGCAGCCGCTTCTACTAATGTCGGTGTTTCTTCCGTATTCGGACCAGTGTAGAGGTTTCCATGTATATCCGCCTTATCTGCTGCCACCAATGCCACATTCGGAATTAAATCTATAAATAAACGCCCATAAAGCTCGATATAAGTATGCAGATCACCAAGCTCGATTTTGCCATCTTCAATCATTTGCGCGATTCGAAGACTTTGCGGACCCGCATAAGAGAAATCGATTTTTCTTGCGATTCCGTATTCAAAGACATCTAGATGCTCCGGTCTTGAAATACTGGACATAATCATATGCAAATCGTGCACCTTTTCAGGATCAATCTGTACTAATGAGTGCGATAAGAAGGAAGCCTGCTTTTGGTTATTCCCTTCCAGCACAACACGATCTCCTGTTTTAATTAACTTCTCCAATACCTCTACGATTCGATTGGTTGGAATAACGACTCCATCCACCAATCCTTTGACACTTTCCAGTCTTTCATTTTTTGCTTCAACTCTAGTTGTCCACGATTTCGTTGTTTCCCCCGTATTTTTCAAAACCATTTTATACACCCCTATTGATTAATTTGTCATTACATAGAAACAATCCTCAATACTACTTTTAGATATAGACATCGTTTGAGCTTCAGGGAACGCCTGTTGAGCTAACTTAGTTAGTACGTCCCCCGGCGGCATTTCTATAAAAATTTGCGTGCCCGATTCAAAAAGCAAATTAACTGCATCATGCCACCGTACCGGATGACATATACTTTTGGCCAAATCTTCCTTTACTGCATCAGCTTGCATTAGTAGCCGTGAAGTAATATTGCTTGATATCGGAATTTTCGGTCTTTTCAGTTCAAGCTTGTTCAACTCTCCCAATAGCTCCTCACTTACACCATTAAATAAAGGACAGTGGGAAGGTGTTGAAACATTTAATAGCTGAGCAGATTTTGCCCCATTGGTCTTCACGTAATCTATCACTTTTTGCAGCCCTTTAAGAGAACCCGATAACGTTACTTGGGTTGGAGCATTTCGATTTGAAACGTAAACCGGCTCATTCTCAAGGAATAGCTTATTTACGATTTCAGAAATGCGATATTCATCCAATCCTAATACGACAGCCATTCCATAACCGTCATCACAGGTTTTTTCCATCAATTCTCCACGTAAAGTTACTAATCTTAAAGCTTCTGCAAATGAAATGACACCAGAAGCAGTGGCAGCACCAAAGGCACCTACAGAATGACCCGCAACAAAATTCGGAATTAGCCCATTTTTTTCAAATGCTTTGTATGTGCCAACCGATGCAATTAATAAACATTGCTGGACTGCCTTTGTTGTGGAAAGCGCCTTTTTGCTATGCAGCGATTCGATGGTTGTATTTAATATTTCGGTGCTTTCTTCTAAAATTTCTTTTACGACTGGATCGTCCGGTAAATCATGTAACATTCCTTCATACTGGGAACCTTGACCTGGAAAGAGAAAAGCACTTCTCATCGCCTCCCTCCTCTCTAGAAGATTTTTTTGCTCACATTGAAAATTACGTTTTCTGTATGGTGACGCAGCAGTTCAACGAATTCGTCCATCTGGTTTGATTTAAGATATTCATAGATTTTACGATGGTCGTCTTTCGATTTTTCAATGGTTTCACTTTGCGAGAAGTGAATCCCTTGAATTCGGAGCAGCGGGAAGCTAATTTTGCTATAAACTCCTTCGAGAACAGCACTTTCACTAAATCTTATAATTGTATAGTGAAAAGCGTAGTTCAATTGCACATATTCGAATTGATTTGTGCATTTATCCATTTCTTTTAACATACTTTTCAATTCAATCAATAAATCTTTCTTTTTATGCGGTTCATGAATTCTTTTTGCAGAAAGAAGCTCGATATTATTTCTGACATCCAGTAAATCCTGGATTTCTGATAATGTATACCCTTTCACAAAGGCTCCTTTTCTAGGTATTCTTTCAATCAATCCTTCTGTTGTCAGCATATAAATCGCTTCCCTGATTGGAGAACGACTCGTATTGAACATTTCCGCATATGCACCCTCAACTATTTTGTCTCCAGGCTTTAAATCTCCATTTAAGATTTGCTCCAAAATTTTTTCTGCAACAATTCTCGATAATGCATTATCTAACGGATAGTTTAAAAAAAATTCCATTAAGAACACTTCCTTAAGCGCTAATACGACCTCTCAAACGGTCGACTGTATACTTAAATAATAAAACAGACAGAACGAAATTTCAATCGTAATTTACCATTTTTTCTGTTTTGAGCAAAATTTTAGTTGATTTATATTTTTTTATATTTTATGATGTTCACAGAATACAGTCGACTGAAAATTCTTTCAGTTATGCACTTTACTACTACTTGATAAAGGGGTGTCAGGTTTATGGTTATTTATGGGGTTGCTATTTTGGCGGGATGTTTTTTGGTGGGTACAATTGCCGGTGAAATTATTGGCTCATTGATGGGAATTGATTCAAATGTAGGCGGCGTTGGAATAGCCATGCTACTTTTGATTGTTTTCGTAGATAAGCTTGTAAAATCAGGAAAAATTACAAAACCCTCATTGGATGGGTTAAGTTTTTGGAATCAGATGTATATTCCGGTCGTGATTGCAATGGCAGCAAGCCAAAATGTATTGGGTGCTTTAACAGGCGGACCTTTGGCAATTATCGCTGGAATCGCAGTGGTACTAATTAGCTGGGCATGCGTCCCTCTTCTAAGCGGCAAGAAAACAGCAGATTCTTCGTTTAATAATTCAGCATTAAGGGGTGAAGCTGATGCTTGATATGATTAAAGGCGTATTTGTAGACAATGGATTTGTCACAGCATTTTTAGTTGTTGGACTTACGATGTGGCTAGCCTATTTTATCTCGAATAAATTAACAAAAGGCAGAATTCACGGGTCTGCAATCGCCATTGTAATTGGACTAGTCCTCGCATATATCGGTGGCGTTGTAACAGATGGCTCTAAAGGGATTTCCGATGTTAGCTTTTTAGCAGGAATTGGTTTTTTAGGAGGAAGTATGTTACGGGATTTTGCCATTGTGGCTACTTCTTTCGGCGCTAATTTCGATGAGATTAAAAAAGCCGGTATTCGCGGCGTAGCATCGCTATTCATCGGAGTAATACTATCCTTTGTTGTCGGTGCAATTTTTGCTGTAATGTTTGGCTATAACGATGCAGTAAGTATTACAACAATTGGTGCAGGAACAGCAACTTATATAGTTGGCCCTGTAACGGGTGCTGCATTGGGAGCAAGCTCGGAAGTGATTGCAATCAGTATTGCAGCCGGTTTAGTAAAGTCCGTATTAGTAATGGTTGGAACACCATTTGTCGCTAAATTGATCGGGTTAAATAATCCTGTTTCTGCCATGGTTTATGGCGGTTTAATGGGTACTACTTCTGGTGTAGCTGGCGGTCTAGCTGCAACAGATGCCAAATTAGTTCCATATGGCGCAGTTACAGCCACTTTCTATACAGGCTTGGGATGCTTATTATCACCAACCATTTTATACCTATTTACAAATATGATTTTTTAAAAATTAAAAGGTACCTTTCATATGCATGCCTTAAAAGTCGATTGGTCGCAGCGGTGCAACAAATCGGCTTTTTTCCTTTTAGAAACATGGCTCCTGTTTTATGAGTTTTGCCAATCCATCGGGATATAGTACCTTTCTTCCTTCGAAAATATCCTCTTTTGAAATCCACCTGGCAAGTGTAATTTTCTCGCCTTCCATCACATCGAAAACTTCTTTCTGATATAAACTTTTATCTTTAAACTCCACTAAATAAACTTGTACTAATTCGTGCCCTATCTTCCCCTCTATTTTAAAGATATTTTCTAAACAAGACAGATAAGATTTAATAGCAATCTCACAGCCTAACTCTTCCTGAAATTCTCGAATTAATGTTTCATCAGATCTTTCACCAAGCTCGATTGTACCTCCAATTGGACGGTAAAATAATCCTTCCCCTTTGGAATGTTTTCCTTGCTTTTCTTCTAATAAAATAGCATCGCCTTTACTTATAATTCCTAACGCCTTCGCTCTTGGAAACATCCGATTTCCTCCCCTTTAATAAAAGGATACTACAGCTGCAAATGCGAGCCATAGTATCCCTATAAATTAAGCTAACTTAAAGTGTTGTATTAAATTATTTAATTCCATCGCAAGTTTTGAAAGCTCCTCGGAACTTGCTGCGACTTCTTCCATCGAGCTGCTTGTTTGCTGTGTAGAGGCAGAAGTTTGTTCTACACCTGCTGCGGATTCTTCTGAAATTGAGGCAATCTCTTCAATGGATGAATTCATTTCCTGGCTAGTGGATTTAATCATCACCAAACTGTCACTGACCATTTGAATATTGTCGGCCATTTCTTTGACTGAATGATTAATTTTCTCGAATGTCTCTCCTGTTGTTTTCAGCTGACTCGTCCCTTTTTCTACTTCAATATAGCCAGCCTGCAATTCGTTCGCTACCTCTGAAGAATCTGTTTGAATTCTGCTAACAATCTGCGTGATGTCTGAAACAGAGCTTGCTACTTGTTCCGCAAGTTTTTTCACTTCCTCCGCAACCACCGCGAAGCCTCGACCCTGTTCTCCAGCACGAGCTGCCTCAATTGCTGCATTCAATGCCAATAGATTCGTTTGTTCAGCAACTTCTCTGATTACTGTTACTAATTTTGAAATTTCATTTGTTTGACTGTCCAAATGCTGTACCTTCTGAACGGAGTTGTGAACAATTTGATCTATATGTGTCATTTGTTCAATCGATTGCAGCATTAAACGAGAGCCGCCTTCTGTTAGTTGCAATACTTCATTGGAAGACTGGTAAATTCTTTCGCCGTTTTCATTAGCTCCTTCAACCTTTTCAACATAAGTCCCCATGGAAGATGATAGGTCAGATGCGTGACACGCCTGTGATTCAGTGCCTGATGCAATTTCCTCCATGGTTTTAGCCACTTGTTCTGCTCCAACTTTCACTTCATTTGCAGACTGAGTCAGTTCTTCACTATGTCCTGTAATCAACTCCGAAGCTTGCGAGATATTGTGGATGATCTCTTTTAGTTTCAGCTGCAGGTTATTTAACCCATTCGCGAGCTGCCCAGTTTCGTCTTTTGACTTGATTGCCAGTTGATCTAGGGTAAGGTCCCCCTCTGCAATATGAGCCATTTGTTCTGTCACTTTTTTAATAGGCTTCGAAATGTGATTTGCGAAGAACAAAATAATTAAGATCCCGATAACTAATGTAATCCCAATAATAATCAGGTTTAAGTGAAGAATTTCATCTGCAGGCTGACTAAAATCGAACATGTATGTACCGGCAACAACTACCCAACCCCACTCCTCAAATACTTTAGAGTAAGTTACTTTTTCTTCAATTTGCTCCTTGTTACTTGGAAGTGGATAAAAATAATAGGAGAATCCTCCACCATTTATTCCCTTTTGTATGTATTCCTGCGCATATTTTTTACCGTTTGCATCGAGCTTATCCCAAGAGTTGCTTCCCTCGCTTGAAGGATGGGCAACCAAATTCCCTTTAGTATCAGCAATAAAAATATACCCATTTTCGCCTATGTCGAATTTTTTGTTAATCGGTCTTGTATTATCGCCTTGCATTTCTCCAAGGATATCAACTTTTACTTTCTCTTGAGCCTCTTCTAATGTAAGGTCCCCTTCTTCGACTTCTTCGTTCAATACCTGCATTAATCCAATAGTATGTTCAACACTATTTTTTAAATTTGTCTGGCCAAGTTGATTTAAACTGCTGCTGCTTTTCTCATAGCTAAGTACACCTAAAATAATCAATGGAATCGTTAATAGTAAGATAGAAACCGTTAAAAGTTTTTTCTTTATCGATTGAGCAAATAAACTTTTACTATTGAATTTCATCATTAGCCTCCAATTTTTAATGTTGCATTTTGTAACTTTCGAACCTGGAAATTTCAATTTTTTCCTTTTTACTCAATTTTTGATTATATTCCTCCAAAACTAAAAATACAATAGAATATAATAATGTAAAATATTATTTTTGTGATAAAAGACCTCTACTCATTCAGGATAAATTGCCCTGAAGGTTGAAATAAAAAGGATACTGCGGTGCGCAAATGCATACCATAGTATCCTCAAAAAAATTTCTTTTCTAAGCTAGTTTAAAGTGCTGAATTAAATCATTTAATTCTTTCGCTAGTTTTGCCAGCTCCTCAGAACTTGCTGCGACTTCCTCCATCGAGCTGCTTGTTTGCTGCGTAGAGGCCGATGTTTGTTCCACACCTGCAGCTGCTTCTTCCGAAATAGAAGCGATTTCTTCAATCGATGAATTCATCTCTTGGCTAGTAGATTTGATGATTAATAAACTCTCGCTAACCGTTTGGATATTATCCACCATCGCTTTTACAGAATCATTAATTTTCTCAAAGGTCTCGCCTGTTGATTTCAACTTGCTCGTACCTTTTTCTACTTCAATATAGCCTGCTTGCAATTCGTTCGCTACCTCTGAAGAATCTGTTTGAATTCGGTCAACGATTTGCGTAATGTCTGAAACGGAACTCGCTACTTGTTCTGCGAGTTTTCTAACTTCTTCTGCTACAATCGCAAAGCCTCTTCCCTGTTCGCCGGCACGGGCCGCTTCAATCGCTGCATTCAATGCTAAGAGGTTCGTTTGTTCCGCTACTTCCCTAATGACCGTTACTAATTTGGAGATTTCGTTTGTTTGGCTATCTAGTTGTTGCACCTTCTGCACAGAGCTTTGAACTATTCGGTCAATATTCGTCATCTGCTCAATAGATTGCAGCATCAGCTTTGAACCGCCTTCTGTCAGGTTTAATACCTCGTTTGAGGACTGATGAATTCTTTCGCCATTTTCATTGGCTTCTTCTACTTTTTCTACATAAGTTCCCATAGAAGAAGAAAGATCTGATGCGTGGCTTGCTTGAGACTCAGTGCCTGAAGCAATTTCTTCCATTGTTTTCGCCACTTGTTCGGCACCTGATTTTACTTCGTTTGCCGATTGCGTTAGTTCTTCACTGTGCCCTGTAATCAGGTGTGAGGCTTGTGAAATATTGTGAATCATCTCTTTTAGCTTCAGCTGCAAATCATTCAATCCATTTGCAAGCTGCCCCGTTTCATCTTTTGTGGTAATTTCCAGTTGTTCGCGAGTTAAATCACCATTGGCAATATGCTCCATACGTTTCATAACTTTTCTTATTGGATTCGAAATATGATTTGCAAACAGCCAAATGATCAAAATCCCTATCACTAAAGCAATCCCCATAACAATTAAGTTCCATTGAAGTATTTCATTGGCGGGTTGATTAAAATCGAGCATATAAGCGCCTGCAACCACTACCCATCCCCACTCTTCAAAAGCTTTTGAGTAGGTTACTTTTTCTTCAACTTGTTCTTGATTGCCTGGAAGCGGGAAATAATAATATGTAAATCCGCCGCCGTCTAATCCTTTTTGGATAAATTCTTGTGCGTAATTCTTGCCGTTTATGTCTTGCTTATCCCAAAGGTTTGTCCCCTCGCTTGTCGGGTGAGCAACCATATTTCCTTTACTATCAGAAATGAAAACGTATCCATTTTCACCTAAGTCAAAGCTCTTATTAATCGGTCTAGTGTGATCTTGCTGCATTTCACCTAGAAGGGATATTTTCACTTTCTCTTTTGCATCCTCTAATGAAAGGTCTCCATTTTCCACTTGCTCGTTCAGTACATGCATCAACTCGATTGTATGTTCTACACTATTTTTTAGGTTTGTCTGACCAAGTTCACCAAGACTGCTGCTGCTTTTTTGATAGCTAAATATACCCAAAACAATCAATGGGATTGTCAGGAGTAAAATAGAAACCGTTAGTAGTTTTTTCTTTATCGATTGGGCAAACAAGCCTTTTCTATTGAATTTCATTCTCTAACATCCCCATTATTCAAACGTATTTTTCCCTTTTATATCGAAAATCTCTCACTTACTCATTTTCTGATTATATTCCTACTAGACTAAAAATTCAATAGATTATAATAATGAATAATAATATTTTTGTGACAAAAGAACCCCTCCTTTCGACATAAGGAGGGGTTGATGGTATATTGCTAGCGTTTGAGAGTTAGAGCTTAACGGAAACCTACAGAATTATCTTCGAATTCCGAGTGCCAAATTCGTTTTTTATGATTTTTATTGTCTGATCGTAATTGAGAGCAGATTTCATCAATATCAACGCTTCTTTCATAGTGCCATTGTAATGCAATCGAAGTATAGAGCTCATTAAGCTGGGCAAAAGAAAAACCCTTTGTTTCAACAGCTACTTTAAGGACCTCATCCATAGAAATAAATTGATGGATTTCTTTTTTGAGTAGATATTGTCTACGCAATTCCTCTGTTGGCAGCTTTATTTCATACGCTCTGTCAAACCGGCCTGCTCGGTTAATGAGTGCAGGGTCAATTTTTTCAGGATAATTGGTAGTGCCGATAAGGAAAATCCCCTCTTTTGAAGTGGCACCATCTAATGTGTTTAAAAAGACGGAACGTACTTCTTCAGGCATTGAGTCAATATCCTCAATCACCAATGCCATCGGAGCCATTTTCGCTACAGTTGAAAATACCTCACCGATGGAATAGCTGGAAGTAAATTCTGTTATTTGCCAATATGCTACTGGAGCTGAAATGCTGTTTGCAACAGATTTAACAAGGGTCGTTTTACCATTTCCCGGCTTCCCATATAGCAGTATCCCTCTTTTATAAGGAATCTTATAGGTTTTAAAGAAGTTGCCGCTCTTAGAGAAAAATTCATCGATCGATCGGTAAATTTCTCTCTTCAGATTTTCCTCCAAGAAAACCTCATCTCTCGTCACCAATGATGTTATTTCTTCTTTTTTACTATAGACTCCCTCATGTGTATCCGTAAAAACAGTAATATGATTTCGAACATATTCTCTTTTTCGATCTAACACATAATCAAGAAAGGCTCTCATCGCCTGGTCATCTTTTGCTAGAATAAATTCATGGGTTGCATAACTATGTGTTTGGAACACAAGGGTTCTTGCCAATGCCACTTGGTATTTAGGATAGTAATAGAGTGCATTATTGGTCCTCGGCTTAATGAGCAGCTCCAGCTTTTCCTGCGTATGATTGGATGAAATTGTCGAAGTTTCGATACCGTCAAATATATGGGAAACTAATTTAACTTCACTTTCATTTGTTTGAAGATCCTCGACCAATATCTCCCAAATTTCATTTGTTGTTTCATCATCAGCATACATTTTAAACTCAAAGCCAAACTCTTCAAATAACTTGTCCTTGATGCCGTTTATGACAATGCCATACTCGTAATAGTTGGGAATTTCTTTCGGATCAACTTCATTATGCTTAATAATATAGTCTAATTTCTTCATTTGATATCCTTTCTTTTTTTAATTTTTATATTTTTCATTTCATAGAATTATTTCTATAAAATAGATTCATGAAAAAATTGTTCCACTAAGAGATATACGAAAGATAGAAGAATAATAGAACTACACTGTACATTTAGGCCACTTTTCCACAGTGAGTTCACTATTATAATTCTACAATCGGCAGTTGTTTTCCTTTTTTTGTAACCAGATGAGCCTTTCATATGGTTATACTTTCCCTTACAGAGCGTGTTCAAAAAGTACCCACTTTAATTAATTCTGAATCGAACATAAACTGGCTCTACTTCCATAACTGGTAATGAAAGTAAAATGATTTGAAATTTGATTACTCCGAATACTTTTTAACTTTTTTACCCTAAAAAAGGGCAGACGAGTCCCTTGGACATAAACAACTTTTTAAAAAATTGTTTGGATTTAGCCCAAATTATCCAGCTATAGGTAGTGACATCTGTTCGACTTGGATCATTTGCAGTTCCCTTATTTTTTCAACATGATTCTTGGGTAATACTGTATCTCGTACATGATTGATCATCCGTTCAATCAAACGGAACATGTCTCTCATAATGAAATAGGATTGAACTCTTGTTGTTGTTTTTACAGGCACCTTTTTATGTCTCAAGACGGAGTTCAACTGATTGGATTCCTGGGCAAAAGCTAGTTCTACTTGCTTACGAAAGCGTAACATTTGGTTTTGAAGTTCAGAGCCTTGTGGAATGGGACCATAAAAAAATGGATTTTCTTGAAAAGAGAAACCAAATTGTTTGTCGCAAGTTCCTTGCAGCGGACAGGATAAACATTTGTTTTCGTCTCCGTTAAACCAAGACGTATAGGTTTCTCTGTCGAACCCATCCCAGACTAACTCATACCCTGCTTCACATTCGGGCTTTCCTTCTGGGGAGCATCCTTCTGGGATGATGGTATTCTTTTTAAAGTCAGTCACTACCGCTACATTGTGTTCAACCAAAGATTCGGCTTGATCCTCAGCACTAAAATATCCTAGATCAGCTACAAGATACTCCACTTTTAGATCCCCGATTTGATTGAGTTTTTCAATTAATGGGAGCAGTACATCAATGTCTGCGGTATCTGGCGGAAGAATGATGGATAATAGGACGACTGGGCCTCTGGGCGTGGGACACACAATAGAATGTTTGCGGTATCCAATAAAAAATTTGTTCTGATTCGCCTTGTTTCGTTGAACACCAACTTTTGCATCAGGATCCGAATATGTTTTTTCACAATCACAAGTATCTTTGTTTTCACAATGACATCGTTTCTTTTTGTAGCCATTCACGTGTGCATATACGGGTCTAGAGTCGATCCCTGCAAGATTCGGCTGTAAAAAATTATCTAGCTTGAGGGCTTGGCGTATAAGGTCAAATAGGATTTCGTAAAACCGTTCTGGTGTTACTTCCTTGCGAAAATGGCTTAAACTACTATGAACTGGAACATCTTTTATATTAGGAGTACCGATGAAATTACGCCAAGCATGGTTTTTTGGATCCGCCAACTGCCTGCAAAGTTCTCGAAAAGATGAGATTTCAGGACGCGTAAAGTAGAGATAATGCATCCGGAAATAAGTTCTTGGATCGACTGGTGGACGGCCACCCATTTTATAAAGTGGCTTTATTTTTTCTACTACAATTGAATCATCTACATGATCGATATAATCAATCAGTTCCGCATCAAACCCGAGTGTGTTATAGTAATGGTAAGGAAGCAGTTCAATCTGTATTTCCATGAAAATGCACCTCGCATATTGGTATTTTTGAGGATTAGTCACTTTAATTTTACCAATTTTTTGCGGTGGTGTGTTTTTATTTTTATAGAAATTTAGGGCTTTTTGAACACGCTCTTACATAAAAAACAGGAGAAAAAACATTAAAGTCTCTTCTCCTACCATTATTCCCGAATAAGGGCGTTATTAAATTTTCGTAAATACTGACCAAAGAGGTGCCGATCTTCCTCTGGCCATTCTTTTATTACTTCCCCTATTTTTTCTAATCTGGCCTGCTTATGCTCATGTAATTCTTTTTTCCCCAGCTCTGTTATTTCAAAGGAGTAGGCTCTGCCATCTGAAGGGTCGGGGATTTTATATAAATAGCCTTTTTGCTCTAAAGCTGCTGCTTGTCTGCTAACAGTAGAAATATCCAGCTGAAATTCACCGGCCAACACCTTCACCCCTACTGCTCCTTTGGAAGCAATTCTACGGAGCAGTAAATAGGCTGCTCGATCAAGTTTCCAAAGGTTTTTGTTTGTTGTAACAGATGTTGTCCTGCGAATCAGGATAGCGAGTTCTAGTTCAATCGTTTCCAGGGATTTTTCATCCATTTCATACTACCTCACATTTATAAGAGATCCATATGATTATCATAACATATTAAAGTTTCAAATTTCCCCTTTATCAACTGATTATCATAATTGCACATTGACGAAATGGAATATAATTGTATAATACAATCATATAGTTTCATAATGCAACTAATTGATAATTAAGGAAAAGGAGGAAGACAAATGTCAACTACAACACACTCTGCAGGAACACCTCACTCGAAAACTGCACCCCCGCTTCATGTAAATGGTAGTATTTTATCGCAGCCAAAGGCAGTTTGGGCAGTATTTTTTGCCAGTATCATTGCATTCATGGGATTAGGATTAGTGGATCCAATCCTGCCGGCTATCGCTGAAAAATTAGAAGCTTCACAAAGTCAAGTAACCTTACTGTTTACAAGCTATAATGCCGTAATGGCAATTGCCATGCTTATTACGGGAATGGTTTCATCAAGGCTTGGCATCAAATGGACACTCCTTTGCGGGATTGTGATTATTGCTATTTTCTCAGCACTTGGAGGGTTGTCCAATAATATCTGGGCATTGGTTGGCCTTCGTGGGGGTTGGGGATTAGGAAATGCTTTATTTGTGGCAACTGCACTAGCTGCCATTGTTTCTCTTTCAAACAGCGGAGCAGCAAAAGCCATTATTTTATACGAAGCTGCCATCGGACTCGGTATATCCGTAGGTCCCCTTCTTGGTGGATGGTTAGGGGCTATTTCATGGAGAGGGCCGTTTCTTGGTGTTGCTGCCTTAATGATAGTGGCCTTTATCGGATTAATACTATTAATGCCAAAAGCTGAAAATGGTGGTACTACAAAGCAAAAAACATCCTTATTGGATCCTTTCCGTGCCTTGAAGCACCGCTCTCTGCTCGTTTTTGGAATTACTGCTGCACTTTATAACTTCGGCTTCTTTACCCTGCTTGCCTATGCACCATTCGTGATGGGGCTGGATGAGCACGGCCTTGGTTATGTCTTCTTATGCTGGGGCATTTTACTGGCAGTCACTTCTGTTTTCATGGCGCCTAAACTCCAGCTAAAGTTTGGAACCATCAAATCAATGGCCGCCATGTTATTGCTATTTGCCATTCTACTTTTTGCGATGGGTATATGGACATCCACTCAATGGGTGATTATTGGCGCTGTTATTTTAGCTGGAGCCCTATTAGGGAATAATAATACGTTAATCACGACTGCGGTGATGAATGCCGCACCTGTTGAGCGTTCTACGGCATCGGCAGCCTATAGCTTTTTACGCTTTATAGGAGGAGCGATTGCACCATTCACGGCAGGAAAGCTTGCAGAAATATATAATCCATCCGTTCCATTCCTTGTCGGTGGAGGATTTGTAGTCATTTCCGTCATCTTTATTTTAATGAACAATAAACACGTTAAGCATGTTGACAATGCTGAAGTGGGTCATTAAGAATCAAAAAAGATCTGTTCCTAGTGGCAGATCTTTTTCTTTATTGCTATGTTCATTCTTCCCTATTTCCATGTTTCCGAAGAAAAATTGATTAACTCAGCAAGGGTCATCGTATCTCTTGGATATCATTGTAAATATTTACTTATTTATTGCACACAAAGGCGTACTGAAAATAAGATACTTTTTTAAAGGCATTCCTGCCGTACTTAATCTGCATTTAAATTAAGAAGTTCTTTAATCTTAGTAAGTTCTCCTCAAGAAAACGCGTATTCTTATCGATTCCGCGACGTTTACACCATCCGATACTATTAAAGGCATCTGTGAATAGATAAAATGGCAAAACTATTTCTAGATCGATTAGTGGGCGAATACTGTTATAGCCTTCCCGAAAAGCTTGATATAAAGTAGGATCAAAGCTTAGGAAATCACGATAAAGCTTGGTGAAATCGATGTCTGCCTGGCCAAATCGGACGCTTTCAAAGTCGATCATCCCTGATACTTTATCCCCATCAACTATGATATTGGCTGGCCGAAAATCCATATGTACAAAGCTCGGGACATCTTGTGAAGGAATTTGTTGTTTCATCTCCTCAAATTTTTCAATGGCTTGGTTAAATAAACGCTTATCCACTACTTCTTTTGCATCTTCAGCAAAACTGTAAAATTGCTTCTCTATAAAATGGGACCAGTTTAGGTATTCGTTTTGTATGCCTGTGAGCACTTTTCCTGCTGTCGGCTGAATCGTGTGCATCGTTGCTTGAAGAACTCCTACTTGAAATGCCACTATTGGTGCGGCCTCCTTAGTTAAAGGTTTTCCTTTTAACTCGGATAATAAAAAAGCACCAGGTATTTCTTCATCGCCCTCCCAGCATTCCAGCATTTCAGGGATAGCCACGTGCCCTTTTAGGATTTCATAGGCTTCGAACTCCCGTTGATATTTCATTTTCGTATAAGGTATTTTTAAAAAAACTTTTTCGCCGTTATGTAGAGTACATTTATACACGGTTGAACTATGGGAATCCTCTACCTCATCCATCGAGATGATTTGTAATCTAAACTGTTCAATTATTCGATTTAACAACAATCATTCCCTCCCTTTTTACTAAATTACTGCTTCCATCATTATTTCAATAAGAAAAACGTCATTCCTTCTCGATTTATAATATGTATGAACAAAACATGTCTTTGAACATATAAAAGTCGATTTGCCACCTAATGCAACAAATCGACTTTTTAGTGTTCTTTTCAATTTTCACCTTCAATGCATTTGACACAATTTGAAATTTATAATCCCAGTTTTTCTTTTACTTCTTTAATTTGCAAGATATGACGCATTTCGTGGTAACCCGCGAAAGGAATCCATTGTTTCAAACTCATTTGGCCAAACACTGGATGAGGAAATGCCTTCACATCCAATTCTTTCTTATCTGAGGCTTCCGCTAGTTTTAATAACTTTTGATGCGTCGCCGTCAACTTCATATTCAACTCTTCTAATGTGGCAAACTCATTGCTTGGTATCGCAAACTCTGGAGCATTAACCTTTATATCCCGATTTATAGAGGCTTCAATTGGCTTTTGTTCAGTATGCACCACTTCGCCATTTACTAATGTACCCAGGATCATTTCCGCAATCGCACCTTCCATCAAGTATATATGTTCTACGATTTGTTTGATGGACCACCGATTATCTGATGGCCTTTTATTCAAGTTTTCTTCTGATAATCCATTTATTTCATCGTATAATTCTTTACGCGCTTTTTCATTTATAAGCATGTTATCTCATCCCTCTAGATAGACTTTTCAACCTATTTTAACATGCAACTTATGAATCCACACATTCCTGACTTCACCTTAATTAAATTGCAGAAAAAAACTTAATCGGGTGCGTATGAAAAATTGGAATCGAACTATACTATTAAAGATTTCACTTCAAATCCAGTGACCTGGGAGGGTTAACCCGATGAGTGCGAATGATCGTTTTCTCTAAGGAACCATCTAACACCGAGAAGCTTAGCTGATATCTTAGGCCAATCTTAAGGTTATATGCGAAAGCGAGGCTGTGTGTCGTGGATAACAAAATGTAAGTGTAATCAGACCCGGAAAATATTTCCGGGTTTTTTAATTGTCCTCTTGGAAATAATTACAGGAATTCTTTAATATCCAATAGTACCAAAAGTATCTCGTTTCACTCAGATTCAATCGAAATCCAGTCAAACTCGGTCACTTTCACTTCCATTTTTTCAATATATCTGCGACAATAACGCCGAATCTTTTCATCGTCTTCTATCAACATGATTCTGTACGTAAAATCCCTCTAGTTTTTAACGTTTATTTTTGCATAAACACTGACGGGGACACTGTTGCAGAGGGTTCAGCAAGTTTTCTTTCAGTTGGCACCCAATGTAAACCCTTCGAATAAGCGTCCGCCGAATGGCTCGAGAACTTGATCCACTAAAGAAATGACTGCTGATTTATCGCCCTGTCTGTAAAAGCCTTCGAACGCATGTATAAATTGACTTGTAAATGCAGGATCAAATTTATTTAATTCTCGAATTACCCATTTCGAAGAACCAACCCAGCATCCGTTGCTCCTTAAAACGAACTCATGAATCAAATCCGATAAAGTGTTGGCAATCATAAGCTCCTCGGCTCTGTTAGTCGAGCCGATAAAATCATATAGCGCATCGGTCATAAAATATCTTTTTAACTGAATCACTTCCTGCGGCCATTTTTCTGGGCCTTGTCTTAAAACAGCATTCGCTTCATTTTTAATTTCCTCAACAACGCCACAATCTTTTAGGATTAACCCCTCTGAAACCATTCTTGGCAAGGAAGGTCTGGCTCTTTTAACATCTGCTTCAAAAAATTCTTTATAGGAAATTAAGTTGTGAACAAAAACCTCTATGGCCCAATCCAATTCTATAGTGGATTGTCTATAGGAGGCTGAAATTTTATCATCAAATATCACAATATCAAGGTCAGAAGTATCCGTTGCCTCTCCTCTTACAACACTTCCTGCAAGCAAAGCTCCCTGACAGTCCGGAAAGTATTTAGCTGCAAATTGTGCAGCAGCATCTATTGGTTTAAGTTTCTTTTGAATGTCCATAAGTCCTCCTGGCATCTAATTTTCCCTAACTATACTAATTGATTACACTCCATGAACATTTGCTTGTTAAACAGGTAGAAGGTTCGAATAATTACCAATTAAAAAGAACATCGAATAGATGTCCCTTCCCCGCTCAAATTTTCACTTTGGTTCGTTGAATACTACTTGTTTTTTGCTTTGGCGATGATTGATTAATAGAATAATCCCCGCCTGAATCGTCATGGATAAAACAAGTAAAATGAAATGCGTAAAACCATGGCCAATCCACGAGAAGATATAGAAAATTGGTGCTGATGAAAGATACGAAATATATTGGTTCTTCGTGATCATATAAAGAATCGTTGAAACACAAGCGGTTACCAATAGAACCTCCAATACAATCCGAATCAAATTGAAATCAACGGGAAAGAAAATTTCATTTATTATTTCCATTAGTCATCCTCCTAGTTCATTTTAGTTTTTCTTTATTATTTCATTACATTTAGCTCATAATGATAGAATTCTGTATCCTTTTTGTAGCCATTTTTCTCGTATAACCGTTGAGCAGATAAGTTATCCGGTGCTGTGCTAAGGCTTAAACTTTTGGCACCCGTTTCAATAGCGAAATCCTTTGCTTTGTTTAAAAGCATTTGCCCTACTCCTCGTTTTCTGCCCTCTTCAGCCACATAAAGGTCATTTAATATCCAAGCTCGCTTCATCGAAATTGATGAAAACGTTGGATACAGCTGAGTAAAGCCAAGGTATGTTTCTTTCTCTTTTGCGAGGAAAATAACTGAATCCTCATTTTCAATCCGTTCTTTTATGTAGGCAAGAGCAGCTTTTTCATCTGAGCCTTGATTGTAAAAGATTCGGTATAAGTTAAATAAATGCGCAGTCCCTTCTAAATCTTCAACTGTAGCTTGATAGATTTCCATTTAATTTCTCTCCCTTTACATCCTGAATGAATTATTGTCCTTGAAAATTGATAATCTCTTTAAATTCTTCGCTAGTCGAAATGTTGTAGAACAAACTTCGATTTTCAACCTTTGCTATGGTCCCTGTTTCCGTATGATCGATCCATAAATAATATTCGTCCTCTCCAAGCTTTACGGTATATTGAGGTGGAATGGTGTTGTCCTCGAAATCGCCCAGCTCTCTAGCTTTGTCAAAAACTTTCGCGATGACTTTTACATCCTCTTCGTCCGTTATCAGTTGTTGAGCATCCGGTTTCTCCTCTTCGAAATTCAGCATTTCCTGAATTTCGATCGTATCGATGGAGCTTTTATTTTCACAAGCTGCCAAACTTAAGGTGCTAATAATCAACAGCAATGAACTCATTAATCTTTTCAAAATAAATTCCTCCAAAATTTTTAATTCTTTGCAGAGGCAAAACGATTTAGCCATTCATCCACGACCGAAAAGAAATCCTCATTTTTCCACCATAATAAAGTCTCTAATTCTCCTATTTGCTTGATAGACTCTTGGAAAAAGGTATCAGCGATGAAATAAGCTAATCGTGTATGGCCAAATGTGGCGCCGCCGTTGATGGAGAACCATTCCTTGAAAATCTCTATGTGCGGCTTACCGCTATTTAGATCATTTGCGAAACGATGAATGATGACTGTTTTGTTTTCCAGTGCAAATTGCACCCAATCATCTCCATTATTATCATGAGAAAAATAGATGGATTCTTTGAGATTGGGAATAATCTGCCTTGAGAAATGGGTTGCTGCCCCTTCTTGCAGTAAAGTGACATAAGGATGCATCCATTGAACAGTTTTCCAATCCATTTGATGCCCATCTGAAATGATATTATGTGCAGCATGACCAAATTCGTGAGCAATAATGGCTCGTAATGGATCTGCTTCAGGTGATAACCGCTCCATGGCAAATGTTATATCAGGTATAATTTCGCGATGCGTATAAGCATTGGAACCATATGCCCCGACTATAAGATTTACCGAGATTGGAAATTCCAGCTGATACTTCACTTTATAGGAACGGACAACTTCCTCTATTAAATCCGTCATAGAGTTATGTACTTTTTGAATGGATTCCCAATCATTCGGGTATTTTTCAATCGCTTGATTGAGCCTTTCATCCGTATTTTTGCAGTGGTATGTAAAATATATATTAAATATTTCAGGATACTTTTCGTAATACGCCCGAAGCTGCTCAAGACTTCGCTCCTTTGGGAATGATGGGTATGTGTCAATGATCTTCAAACTTTGAACGCCTCCTTAAACGGTTCGTTATTTATAGAACTTCAACAAAGAAGGTATTAATCCTTCTTTAGAATAATGCTTTTGGGAAAATTAACCATGATGAGCTAGGTTTGCACTTGTGTCCGGCAAATCGAAATTTCCTATAGATTTTAAAATGATAGTTGTGGGCTTTTTAAATAGACCAATTAAGATTTAAGATGATTTTCGGATGATGATTTTATCTGGAATTTATTAATTATTCGCTTTCAATACGCTTTAAATTTTGAAGTGTCTAGATTTTTGGGAGAAGTGTCTAGTTTTTTGGGAAAACTGTCTAGATTTCCGCGGAAAGTGTCTAGATTTTTGCAAAAAGTGTCTAGATTTCCCAAAAAGCAGCTGAACTAGTGGGAGTCACTGCTAAAAACTCACATACAGATATGAAATGCTCTTTTGAATAGTAATTTTATCTGAAATTTATTAATTAGTTGCTTTCAATACGCTTTAAATTTTGAAGTGTCTAGATTTTTGGGAAAACTGTCTAGATTTTTGGGAAAACTGTCTAGATTTCCGCTGAAAGTGTCTAGATTTTTGCAAAAAGTGTCTAGATTTTCCAAAAAGCAGCTGAACTAGTGGGAGTCACTGCTAAAAACTCACATATAGATATGAAATGCTCTTTTAAAGAGTAATTTTATCTGAAATTTATTAATTAGTTGCTTTCAATACGCTTTAAATTTTGAAGTGTCTAGATTTTTGGGAGAAGTGTCTAGATTTTTGGGAAAACTGTCTAGATTTCCGCTGAAAGTGTCTAGTTTTTTGGGAAAACTGTCTAGATTTCCGCTGAAAGTGTCTAGATTAATCTATGAATCTCTCAAGTAACACAAAATAGAGCATCAATCCGATTTGGATTAATGCCCTTGCAGCCACTTAACGATCTATTTTCTATACTCCTCTGAAATATTCACTGTAAATGGCTCAAACTGGATTTCTTCCTTTTCAGTAACGAGTTTGGGTGTAAGAATGAGCTTCTCCGCTCCATTTTGAAGGTTGGCAAAAGTGTAGGAACCTTCAACATCTCGTTGTCTATTCGAACTGCTTCCGCTATTTGTAATCATTTCATAGGGATTGCCAAATTCATCTTTCGCTTCAAGTTCAATACCAGGTAGAAAAAAGTAACTATATTTTGATGGAAGTTCAATTTCAAATGGAACATTAATTGTATAACCTGTTACATCGATTGATGGTATTTTTAACGAAAATTCTTCTTTTGTTTCCGAATAGCCTGCATGTATTTTTTCTACATGTATTTTTTTAAGTTTAAACTTGAATGACCAATCTCCCTCAACAATTACATCTGTATCGGGATCCCACAGACTCCCCGGTGTCCAAGAAAGTTTGACTGTACGAGGGGACCGCCCTTTAAAATCAGGGGTTATCGTCATAACAGCAGCATAGGTTTTGTCAGCTACTTTCTTCATGGACGTAACTCCCCCTCCTTCAATTATTCCATTCGTTTCGATTGGGTTCCAAAAAACTGGTTGCTTCCCTAAATCTTTTTCGGATTTAATCGATAGAGTGATTGTCACGTTGGTGCCATCATATATGGCATCAGCAATTTCGATCGTTGTATCATTACTCGTTTCCATCGAGCTGATCACCGTTGCATATTCATCGAAATAAATAAATTGTGTGGATTCTCCGTTAAAGTAATCCACTACGTTTTTGACAATCGGAATTTGTGACGCAATTGTTGGGGACAATGCCGCCATCGAAGCGCATATTCCACATGCCAGCAAGGCCGCCGCAATGGCGTAACGGAGCTGCCGTCTTTTTTTCTGGTTCAGAATATTGCGCAGTACTTGTTTTTTCTTAATCGGTGAGACTTCCATCGGTTCAATGTCATCGATATTTAGCTGAAGCATTTTTTCTAAGTCGTTCATTGTAATCGCTCCTTTACCGCTTCCGATAATGCTAATTTTTTCTTTCCTCGATATAAACGATTTTCGACAGCAGATTTGGTGATTCCTAAGGTAGATGCTATTTCTCCGTTCGATAATTCTAAATAATATTTCATTAAAAATAGTTCCCGTTCTGCATCCCGCATTGATTGCATCTCGACTAATAGCGCTTCTTTTTGCTCTTTCCGTAAATACAAAATTTCTGCTGTTTCGTGATTCTCTTGCTCTTTGGTTTGCTCCAGGCTGACAGTTTCCTTTTTCTGCTGTTTTCGGTACATATCAATCGCTTTATATTTCGTTATCGTTCCAATCCATTTTTTAAAATCCTGTTCATCTCCATTAAATTTCCTGCTATTTTGCCAAACAGCCAAGAACACGTCATTTACGCATTCGTCCACAGCCCCATTTCCGCATGAATGCTGCAATATTTTGCGGGCTATTGCTATGACGTATGGCATATATGTATCAATCACATAAGCAAGCGCCTTTTCTTGCCGCTGCTGAAGCTTTCTTATAAAATCCTCCACTGCCCCAACTCCCTTCACTTAAAACAACGGTAAAAAAATCAAACGCTCTCGCCTAAATTAAAAAAGACCCTCTGCATTTAGGTCTTCTTAAAGAAACTGTATACTAAACTAAATATGTATTGTGAGAAACTAGATTGGAGATGCGAGCTTACATGCTAAAGGTAGAAACATTTATATTAAACCCCAAATATCATTCAGAAAAAAACCAAAGATATATCCATTCCGAGAATTTCCCCTTTAACGAATATAAACAAAGCTCCTTGTATTGCTATATTGAAATCTATGAAGGTTGCAAGCTAGTTTTTGAAGGTTCCCTTGAAAGATGCCCCGAATATTGGTTTATCATCTTGCAAATCATGCAGCAAACCCTAGAAGTTGGAATGAGTGAATGGGAATTTCCTACATTACTGAGATTGGAAGCAGTAGACCCGGGTACAGTTCGTCTAACTCAAAATGAAACAGCTTATCTTTTCCCTAGAAATGCACTTTTCAAAGCATTGCTGGATGAATGCAAGCAACTCATGGATACGATGGGATCCGATACTGAATATCCGGCCGGTGCAATGGAAAGCTTCTATCAACAAGTTGATGCAGTATCTCATAAAATCGGATAATTTATTTCGTAAATTGATGAATGAATTCCGTTATAATCGGTAAATCAGGAGGACTAATGTTAGAAGGAAGTTCGGTCAATTTAAAGAATTTCAATTCTTGAACCTCGCTTTCTTCTTTTCTTAATTCCCCTTCATAATCACGACAGATGTAGGCAGATACTACAACATACACCTCATCACCATGAGGGTATTTATAATAGAATTGTTCCCCCGAGTAGACATTAAATAGCTCTAAACTGTTTGCAGATAGGCCGGTTTCTTCAAACAGCTCCCTTTTGGCGACTTGTTCCAACGACTCTCCCAATTCCAATGAACCGCCAGCCAGCGCCCAGCAATTATTATCCTGGCGAAGCTGCAATAAAAGCCGGTTCTCTTTATCAATTAAAATAACACAGGCTCCTGCCATTATGAGAGGCCTGCTTCCAACCAATTTTCTTAAATCCATTATATAGCCCATTATTTAGCCTCCTTCATCCACTGCTTAGCTAGTAATTTAGTGGATAGTGAATTTTCTCCAGCAGTACCTCTGCTTGCTTTATAAAAATATCCATATCGTTATGAATCGTTATGTTTAATCCTAATTCTGCTTCACGCAGTATTTCTCGCAGCTCTTCAAAATTCCTTTTATCTTTTTCCGTTAAATTCACGAAGCTATATTCATCATTAGTTGGGTATTGATTCAATCTCAAATATAACTTTTGTAAGATGACATCGTCTTTTTTTGAAAGGGTGCCTAATTGATTGCCCGTTGTTAGGCCCAGTGTAATTCCGTTCAGTACGTCCCCCAATTTAGCAGTTACCAATTTGGGTTCGGTCCAATTCGTTTCACTCTCATATGCGATTAAACCTTCCAGTTCGACCAAATTGCTTTGCACTTCCGTGATAAGAACTTGCTCTTTCACGAAGTTCATCGTAAGTAGTCCCCACCCGACAAGAGCAAGAAGCAATACGTTCAGCCCTATTGAAATTCCAACGAAGATTTTTTTCTTTTTACTCAATTTCGACTCCCCCTTCAAGAAAATTTTACCATAATTTAGTTGAAGGGATTTGGTTTAAAGGAAAAAGTATAGGTTATTTAAAATGTGTCCGGTAAATTCTGGATTATGTCCAGAAAAATAAAACTCAGGTGTAATCGATTGAAAATGGGAACACTAGAAACAGGAGTGATTCTTTGAATACATTTATTTACTTCCTTCTCGTTTTTGGCTATCTTTGTTTCTTGATATGGGGTCTTATCCTTTCTAAAAGGAGCATGTTGGATTTCACCAGTGTGCTTTTACTCGTTATTGTTGGACTTGTTTATGATAATTTGATCATTGCACTAGGAAAGTTTATTGGCGGGGGAAAACTGCTTGAAGGGTTAAGTACTCTGCGTTACTGGTTACACGCACTCTTTACCCCTACACTTATTCTTTTTGCATGGAGTATTGGGGAGAATCTTGGTTTACCATGGGCCAAGAAGAAATTTTGGAAAGTGATCTTTAGTTTACTGACAGCAGGTTTAATTCTTTACGAACTTTTCACTTCAGTTATCGGACTAAAATTAAAGGCTAATGAAGATAATGGCATATTCACCTATGAAAGTATTGAATCAGTGAGTCCAGTCATGGTCATCCTGGTCACGCTAGTTCTCTTTATAATGGGCATTATTTTAGTGAAAAGGTTCCATTTTCCTTGGCTATTAATTGGAACAGTCGTGATGATTTCAGGCAGTATAACAGCTGCTTGGATTAAGAACTTTCCTATTATGAATAGTTTGGAATTTCTTTTAATCCTTTCATTACTTTTGACAAAGCGATATCAAGTTAGAGAGTCAGAAAAAATGAACACATAACTCTTCTCTATCAAAAAAGTCGTCTCTGCGTTTAAGACGACTTTTTTTGCACCGAAATCTTTAGAGGCAAATTGTTATTTTAGATAGAATGTGGATCCATCAATTATTTCCACATCATCTCTCTTGTTAATTTCTTTCATTAGTTTAAAAAGAGCTTCATCCTTCTTTTTAGCTTCAATCATGCAATCGATTTGGGGAACCGTCCCTTTGATTTCTTTTAAAAACCTAAAAAACATCTCCACATCTACATAATCCGAGTGATGACGAAATTCAGTCTCGCTTTTGGGACTTGAAATATGCATTTTGATGGGAAGCGGAGAATCTCTCCATGTACCCAAAACACGATCCCAATTTTCCTCCCAATGCTTATTTTGATGATGGGCAAGATGGTGATGGTAATCAAATACAAGCGGAATGCCTAGTTTTTCACATAAATAAAGCGTATCATCCAGTGTAAATGATTTGTCATCATTTTCGAGCATAATCATCTTTTGAATACCTCTTGGTACATCCATCCAATTATCGACAAAACGCTCTAATGATTTTTCTGTTTCCTGATATCTCCCACCAACATGGAGCACACAACGATGAACAGCGTCGATTTTCATTCCCTTCAGCAATAAATGATGCAGTTTTAAGTTTTTGATGGAGTTTTTAAATACATCCTTTTTGTCAGAATTCAGAACTACAAAATGGTCTGGATGAAAGTCGATTCTTATGCTGTTTTTCGCTGCATACTCCCCCACTTCCCGCAACTTATCCTTGATTGGGCTCATGTAGTCCCAATCCAGAAGTGCTTCATGGGTGGCTAATGGAATTAGTCGCGACGTTAAACGGTAAAAGTGAATTTCATGAAAGACATTATGCTTCAGAAGCCTGAGCGTATTTTCCAGGTTCGTTAGTGCGAGCTGTTCTAATTTGCGAATTGCCGCTTCCCGATCGTCAATTTTTTGAAATTGGGTAAAGGTCATCGTTTTGGATGGCGAAGCATTTTTCAGTTCCATACTCATCGCTACATAGCCTAATCGTATTAGTGTCATCTTTCCACCTCTACCTTAGTATGAAGAAAAGTGTCGGAAGTAACCATTGCTTCAAAAATCCTTTCTAAATAATTGAAAACAGCTTCGCTAATTTTGCTAAGCTGTTATTAACGGACTAATGAACCAAGGATGCTCTTAAATCCGTAATCCCATATTCCAAATAAGCCTTTAAACATGTTAACGTATATACCCAGCCTTCTTTTTGACCGAGCATTTTGTTTACCACTTCTGGATCATGCTCTTGGAGTCCTGATTCCTTCACTTCTATAACAGTATTCTCAGTGTCCAATTCTTTTAGTGTGATAGTCACCACTGTTTCTTCACCAGTTTCCCCGCCCCATGAAAACACGATTTTCTTGTTCTCTTGGACTTCCAATACATCGATAACACCTTCTGCATCGTATTCATCGTATCTTAATGTAATCGACATACTCTGTTCCCATCTATCAGAGCTCGAGGAAAACCAGTAATTGCCGATTTTTTGGGGATCTACAATTGCCTCAATCACTTCAGAAGCTGGTTTTCGTATTATCATTTTCGCCGTTATTTGCGTGTCCATTACAGATCAACTCTCTTTTAAATTGTATTTTCCTACAATTCATTACTTCAACAAGTTCAGCTAGAATCCTTCTTAGGTTACATCTTGATATAGAAAATCGAGATGAATCACATATTAGAAGTTACAACACATACAAAGAAATAAGCTAAATTAATAAAGCAAAAATAATGATTTTTGTGCTTTTTTTGTTTGACTTTCTCTAGGGAGATGGATAATTCAACAGATATAAGGTAAGATAGATTGTAAAGAAATGAAGGAGAGATACACATGTTCGATAATGTTGCAATAGGCATTTTAGAAACCCTGATCGTTTTAACAGTGGTAGTTGTTGTATTTGGAATCCCTCTAGCGGATACAATGCTTCGCAAAAAATAAAGTGGCTGAGACAGTACCCAAAGACACATTTTTCTTGAGTAGAAAAATGGTGTCTTTTTGTTATAGGCAAAAATTAATTTCCGCTTTGGATAAGCGCATCCATGGGTACGGCTAGAGCCTGCAGTCTCAGGCAACGTGCTGTTCCCGCAGGAAGCTTGGCTCTGTAGCGAAAGGCGCAGCCGAGAGCTACACTCCAATCAATTTATATCTTGTCAGATTTTTATTGGGGGATTTCACTAGTTTTCTCTAAAATTCCCCTTCTGTCCCAACCTCTTTTTTGCGCCTTAATATTACTTTCTTTCTCTAAATCCCTAGTTCTCAATGTGATTTCTATTTTGGTTAACGCTTGAAGCATTTATTATATACCGTATCATAAAGCTTGATAACACCAAGCCCGAGCAATCCCCCGGAAGTGTTCAGTATGAGATCGTCCACATCAAAAATTCCGAGAGAAAAAATAACCTGCAGATATTCCAAGTATAAACTTAGACCCAAAGATAGAGCGAATCCACCTATGACTTTATTTTTAAAAAATACTGCAAGAAACATTCCAAATGGGATGAACACTGCAATATTCCCGACCAAATTACTTAAATCATGCCAGGATAGACTCTGAATATTAATCAACATGGTTTTAAACGGGATAAAATTACCTCTTTGTAATTGATACATGAGATTATCCGGGTTTCCAAGTTTCTTCTGAAGTTGGTCCAAAAGAAAGGCTGTATCCCTCCAGCGGAATTTAAATAGAATGACTTTAAATAATGCGTACATATAAAAGACAAATAATGCTATTATAATAATTCTGTTTATTAATTTCGTTTTTTTCATTCTGCTTCCTTTAACTCCCTGAGGCTATTATGTATTGTTCCAGAAAAAACGGTCACAATTACACCATCCATATTGTTGCCGGATATCTCAAAAGGAAAATTGGAAGGTACTTGAATGGTTGTATCTTCGGTAACAGGATAATAAGAAATCTGATATTTCCCACCATTTATAGTAGTTGAAATTGACTTTTGTTCTTTTAGGTAATCCAAATATTCCTCTAAAGCAAGATTCTTTTCTTCCATAATCACACTGTGGGGCAATCCTACATAGCGAATATGCCAAGGTTCATACTGAATGCCTGTGATGGCCGTTTTGTCCTTTGGATAGCGTAAAATGAAGCCGTATTTCCAAGCGTTTTCTTCTATCCACTTTCCCTCAGGTGCTTGAGCCATCTCCATTTGTGTAGATCCTACATCAAGCGATAAACCCAAATTGTGTTCGCTATAGCCGGCTGGCAAAGCATATGCAGAACCCATCTCTTCATAAAGTTTACTTTGCTCATCAAAGTCTCGAAAGCCGCTATTAATGGAGAAATGACGAACTCCTTCTTTTTCTGCTGCAGAAATCATCTCTGAAAATCTGCGTGCTATCTCCTCTGACAAATAGATTTCGCTATCCAGCAATCCGTACCCCTTTGTCAATTCATCGTGCGCAGAGAGATTGATGACATCCGATTTTATGCTATCTGGATGTACCGGAAATTCACTGTTGACCAAAAGCAAATTTCCTTCATAAACCTCTTCTTTCGTAATCTCTATATTTTCAAGCGTTTCAGAAATCATTCCTTCCTTTACTAGTTCATTTTCATAATGTTCGTCCTTTGGCAAATCTTTTTGATTGTCAAAAAACGAGTCTATATTCATGAAAGGTAAACAAAAACAAAATATTAATAACAATAAAAATCCCCACTTCTTCATTTCTCAGGTTCCTCCTTATACTTCTTTACTTAAAAGAATAGGAAAAACTATTTAAAAAAAGAGTAGGGTAAATATTAAATATTTCTTAAATTATCTATTTGAATTTTAAAGATTTGATTCACTTTCTATTGGTAACCGTACTTCAAAGATTGTCTGAATTACGCTGCTTTCGGCAGTAATCGATCCATCATGCTGCTCTACAATATTCTTTGCAATGAATAAGCCTAGACCTGTGCTGTCTTCCTGATGCGTTCTTGCTTTGTCCCCGGTGTAGAACATATCAAAGAGATACGGGAGTTCGTCCGGCGGAATGCTATCTCCATAATTCACGACTTGAACAACCACTTCATCTCCATCGATAAAACCGTTAATATCGACATATTGACCTTCATAGCCATATCGAACGGCATTGGTCATAAGATTTTCAAAGACGCGTGCGATCAAATCTCCATCGCCAAAAATGGGTAAATGAGAAGCGCTATTCATGCGGGCAACCAAATGATTCTTTTCAAATACAGGATACAATTCTTCCTTTAACTGATAAAGGAGGTCCGTTAAATTGATTCCTTTTTTTTCAACCGGCAGCATTCCATAGTTCATTCTCGTTATTTCGAATAATTCATCAATCAGCCGTTCTAAACGCTGGGATTTAGTAAAGGCAATCGTTAAGTAATGCCGTACCTGTTCTTTAGTCAATCTTTCATCTCTAAGGATTAAATCCAAGTAGCCTAAAACCGAGGTAAGCGGCGTCCGCAAATCATGAGCTAGATTTACGACCAATTGATCCTTGCTGCTTTCCGAGAAATCTCCTCGTTGAATCGCTTCCTCCAATTTTTCACTTGCCAAATTAATGCTTTGGGCGATATCGCTAAATTCATCATTGGAGACTATTTGAACTCGGTGCTTAAAGTCACCTTGGGCGAGATAATGAATGCCAATCGAAATCTCATGGAAATAGGCAGAATAAGGTTTGGTAAGCAAAAAGAAAAAGACTATCGACAGCAAAATAAATACTAATAAAAAGAAGTTAAGGTCTCCAATATTCCCTATAATTCTGCGAAAATAAGCCAATGTATCTCCATAACTAACATTGGTATAATAATACAATTGGAGTATTTTAAAGAATATGTATGTTATGGCACTGGACAACAGCATGCTTATCATCAACAGTAGAATCATTTTCGAACGAAAGCCGCGCAGTATTTTACCCATTGAATTTATAACCTACCCCCCATACAGTTTTTATCAATTTATTTTTTCGTTTATCCTCTTCAAGCTTTTTCCGCAAAGTGCGAATATGAACCATCACGGTATTCGCGCTTTCATAGTATGCATCTCCCCATACCTTCTGAAAAATATCTTCTGCACTATAAACTTTATTTGGATTACTGGCTAATAAATATAGAATTTCAAACTCTTTCGGTGTCAGCTCAATATTCTTGCCATATAAGGTTACTGTCCGCTGTTCAGGAGAAATCGTTAGTCCTCCAAATTCCAGGTTTGAGTTCTGTTTAGCCATAGAGTAATTCAACTTCATAAATCGTCGCAGCTGTGCATTTACCCGCGCTACTAATTCAATGGGGACAAATGGTTTTGTCATATAATCATCTGCTCCAATGACAAGTCCCTGCACTTTATCAAAATCAGACGTTTTCGCACTCAAAAAGATGATGGGCATATTATGTTTTTCGCGAATCCGTCGGGTTACTTCATATCCGTCCATTTTCGGCATCATAATATCCAAAATCAGCAAATCAAATACCTGAGCTTCGACAGCACGAACAGCCTCTTGCCCATCTGAAACTTTGATGACATGATACCCTTCTTTCTCTAGATGGATGGCAACGAGATCTGCAATTTCCTCCTCATCATCTGCAATTAATATCGATATCTCTCTCATTTTCCCACTCCTAAATAACAAGTCCTATTCATTTTCTATTATTTCCTATTCTTTTTCAAAAATATGGCCGCATTTCAGGTCAATGTTTGTTTAACAAGATTACATCACAAAAGCTAGAATGTTTTCCTTTTAGGTTAAAAGCTTCAATTTAATTCTATCTGGCTTGGGTAAACTAAAAATAGAAAGGAGTTTTCGAGAAGATGCCAAGAAAATTGATTTCTGCTATTAAAGAGCAAGCATTCCCATTTAATGATGAAAATTTGGACAAGGTACTTGATGCTATTGGAGATGCCCATATTGTGATGATTGGGGAGGCATCCCATGGGACATCTGAGTTTTACACGATTCGGGCCGAGCTTTCCAAAAGGCTGATTGAGCAAAAAGGCTTCCATATCGTTGCTGTTGAAGGGGACTGGCCTTCTGTTCAAGCAGTCAACCAATATGTAAAAGGCTTTGCAGATGAAAATGCCACTGCAAGAGATGTGCTGTTGAATGCCTTTAAGCGATGGCCGACCTGGATGTGGGCAAATGAAGAAGTCGAAGCATTTACGGAGTGGCTAAAGGAGAAAAACGCTGCATTGGATAAAAAAGTTGGCTTTTATGGGATTGACCTATACAGCCTCTATGAATCCATTGATGAAGTGCTGAAATTCTTATCGGAAAATCCTCAATATAAAGTTGATCTGGAGCATGCGAAAAAAGCCTTCACCTGCTTTGAACCATATAATCGAATGCCCGAACACTATGCTCTTTCCACTGCCAAATTTACAGGTGAATGCATCAGCGAAGTATCCAGTTTGCTGCAATCCTTAAGAAGTCATGAAGAGCACTATTCCGATGCCCACGAAGAGGATTTGAATGTAATCATGAATGCTCTTGTGGCAAAAAATGCAGAAGCCTATTATCGAGCAATGATGCAGGATGCCAAGTCTTGGAATACCCGCGACCTGCATATGGTCGAAGCGATCCGTGAATTGATGAAGTATCATGGGGAAGATGCGAAGATCATCATTTGGGAGCATAACACCCATATTGGGGATGCATCGGAAACCGATATGAAGGAAGATGGATTGATCAACGTTGGGCAACTAATGCGAGAGCAATACGGCAAGAACAACACCTTTGCCATCGGATTTGGTACCTATCAAGGCACAGTGATTGCTGCAGACAGCTGGGGAGATTCTTTGGAAGTGTTTGAAGTGCCGCCTTCCAAACTAAGTATGTGGGAAGGTCAGCTACATGCCGCTGGTCCAGAAGATAAAATCCTTATTTTCAATGATGAAAATCGTGAACTCTTCAATGACTGGATCGGCCACCGCGCAATCGGCGTCGTATATAACCCGGCCTTTGAGGCATATGGAAATTATGTCCCTTCGAGAGTCGGCAGCCGATATGATGCATTCATTTACATTGATCAGTCGAATGCTTTAAAGCCTTTAAAGGAGTAAGCCGTATGTTTGTGTAGACAAAGTCGATATTTGACTTCGTCTACACTCTTGCCGTACGTTTTTATGTACAGCTTGTTTCCATTTTAATACCGCCCTATTACTCAGCTTTCTCTGCATGACCAACCTCAAGTTTGAAGATTTCGGGGTTTAAGTCATACTTTATGAGCATTGCTTCATAGATTTCCTGTGTTTTTTTGTGCATTTCTTCCGTTACGGAATCGCCTTCTCGGATGACAACTTTTATTTGCACGCCCTCTTCTTGGGTAACCATACCTGTCGTTACAGAGGCAAGTCCTGCATTTCTTATTTCTTGTGCTACTTGATTCAAAAACTCTTCACGATTCGAGTAGATTTCATTTATCCTTTTTTGATTCTCTTGAGACAATTCTATATGTGAAGGGATTTCTTCATTTACCTCCCGCTCCATTTTTGTATAGAATGACATTCCTAATATAAATAGTAGGACTACTAACAAATTTATCTCGACTTTCACCCTGGGTTCCTCCTTTTTCTAGAAGGATAGGGAAATCTGCGAATAATTAAACACAAAAGAAAATCCGATTCATAACTGATAAAGGTATTTGTTCATATCTTATAGAAATGTATTTATACCGAAATCATAATGGAGGTGCCCCATGGAGTTCTTATTTTACGTTTCACTATTTATTTCTGTTGCTGCTTTTATGGTGGGAATTGCAAAATTATCATGGATCTATTTACTGATTAGCGGTCTTGCCTTTTTACCGATGACCTACTATTTTTCAGGCGCTAATAACGCATGGCAATATGCTGGATTTATTCCGTTATTTATCCTGCTACTCTTATCTTTGCTTTTTGCGTTAATAAAGAAAAATAATGAGGTAAAGAATTTAAATGATTTTCTCAAGCGTATTTAAAACTTTAAGCTATTGGGGTTCATTATTGGCTGTGCGATAGTTCAAGAAAATAAGTCCTGATCTCCTCTGGCAACTCTTCTACTGCAAGTATCTTGAGTTTTTAAGTGCCAGGGGATGTCATAATTAGATAGCTTTTTTCATCATATTCAAATACGGTGAAGTGATTCACGCGATTTGCTGTCGTATCTCCCCTACTTATGTATTCATAACCTTCTTTCTTAAAATTCGCTTCATAACCCGCTGCACTTAACTTTTGAGCCTCTTCAAAATCTTTTGCAAAGGAAATCGATTGATATAATTCCAGTGAATTCTTCGGTTTAAAGAAGAGCATATAATAGGTTGTCCCTGCGAGCACCATGAATGCGATAACCCCAACAAGGATCACTTCTCCTAAGGTGTATTTCCTTTTCAATGTATCCTCCCCGCTACGATAACTTTTTCCATCAAAATGAACGTTACTGGGTGTCCAAAGAAGTCCCCTCTATTTTCATTCATAACCTTAAAACCCTCTTTTTCGTAGAACGTCAGATTCGGGTTTCCTTTATAAACCGTTAAAGATACAGCTGTTGCTTTTGGGAACATCGAAATTCCTTTATGTAATAGTCTTCTTCCAATGCCTCTCCCTTGGAAACTCGGGTGGATATAGAGCGATTCCAAAAAGAGTTGTTTGTCGGATTTCTTATCTGTTAGAAAAGCGTAACCCAAGATTTGGCCGTTTTCTTCTGCTACCAGATTGCTGAAATTCTGAAACCGATTCGTCATCTCACTTTCGGAATATGCTTCTTCTAGCACTTGATTTTGAATTTCTTCCGGGATAAAACTGCTGTAAGTGGCCCTCCAAGCATCTTTGGCAATTGCCCTTATCGATTTTGCATCCGAAGCTCTCATTTCTCTAATGATCATTGAATGTCCCCCCTATTCGTTGGCTAATGTCTTCATCATATTAATTCGGCGCGATTTCAAATCCAAGCTCTTCATAAAGCTTGCGTGCCCCTGTGTTGCTTCCGAAAACATGAAGCTTGAAGTACATAATATCCTTTTGCTGCAGGAGCTCTTCTATAGATTTCATCGTTTTTGTCCCATATCCTTTTGCCCGAAATTCCTCCAAAAGATAAATCTCGTAAAGAAAAGCACTTTTCTTTTCCTCCTCGATTTTTAGCCACACATAACCGATTCCCTTGTTTCCAAGCCGAATATTAAAAAGAGAATGGTTGAGCGTATGGATTCCCTTCGGCAGTAAATTGTTTAATTGTTTAAGCGCTTTTACCGAGGGTTCTTCTCCCTGCTCATGTATGTTTTCCGATAAAACCTCCGTATATCTTCTAATTTCATCTTGAAAATAATGTTCAAACGCTTCTTCTGTCATAGGCTTTAATAATAATTCCTCCATCGGTTCCTCCTTCCGAGCTGGTCTTCTCCGGTTAAATAACTTCAACAAAAAAGAGCTTTAATCCTTCTTGGATAAAGCTCCATTAGTTGAATGAACCAATCATTTTCTATATTTTTTTAGGCAAAGGGGGTCATGTTCATCGATTTCCGAAACTTGTCGATAAAGTAACTCGTACTATTAAACCCTACTTGATAGGCAACATCCGTTACATTTAAATCTGAATGTTGAAGCAAAAGCAAGCTTTTTTGGATTCGATAATCCGTTACGTAATTCAATGGCGACTTGTTTAAAAATCGTTTAAAATAACGGCAGCATTCGGATCTGCTTAAATGCCCTGCTTGTGCAATATCTTCTAAAAGAATCTTTTCCGTATAGTGTTGATGAATCCAATTCAGCATTTTCTTCATCCGTTGATCCTTTAGCGCTTCCCCCTCCTTGAAATTTAATTTAATGCCATTTTTAACGATATTCTTCCATATAGATGTTAACTCCATACTGACTTCGATTTCATAAAATGGCTGGCTTTGACTGATTAATTGTTTAATCTTTCCAATCGATGTTAAGATGCTATCTGCCCAAGATTCTCTAGGAAGCAAGTGTAAATATGGAAGATTCGTTGCTTGAATATAAGGCGACACAAAGGTCGTATAAAGTTCATGCGATACAACAAAATTAGGAGAAACATTCAAACAAATATAAACACATCCGCTATTTTTGTGGTCTTTTGCCAAATGCAGCCGCCCACTATTTATAAATAGCCCTTCACCTTCTTGAATAAAAATGAGCTCCTCATTTATTTGAAAATGAGCAATCCCTTTTATAACGTGTATAAATTGAAATTCCTCATGCCAATGAAGCGGGATATGGCCATTTATATTTTCGCTAATCGTTGTTACGTAGCATGCCACAGGAAGCACGGTGGTTCGATGCTCGGTCATTTCCTTTAGATTTTGATCCACGCTAAAATCTTTTATCTGCACGATATCACCTCAATATTCTTATATTTTCTAATTCAATTTACGTATTTTTTAATGGATATTTCACTTATCTTAAAGATATTATAATACTATTTTTATATTTAAAGGATGGAGAATCTGAGGATGAATCGAAAGAAAGGAATGCTTCTTGTCTTCATAGGAGCTATGTTTTGGGGAATAGGCGGCACGGTTGCACAAAAATTATTTCAACAATACGGTGTTGATGTGGATTGGCTTGTCACAACACGCCTGCTAATAGCGGGAGTTTTACTCTTAGCTGTACAATTTATCAGAAAAGATCGTTCACAAATTCTAGGCGTTTGGAAAAATAAACGAATCGCTTTGCAGTTAATTCTATTCGGATTATTAGGGATGCTTGCCGTCCAATATACATATATGGCTTCGATTCAACATGGGAATGCTGCAGTGGCAACACTTCTGCAATATTTGGCACCTGTGATGATCATTGTTTACTCAGTTCTCCGCAGGCAAAGTGTTCTTGTACGAGGTGATTTCTGGACTGTATCCTTGGCTTTGATCGGTTGCTTTTTCTTATTAACAAATGGCTCTATT
The DNA here is from genome assembly GCA_030027265.1 of Lysinibacillus fusiformis. Taxonomy (GTDB): domain Bacteria; phylum Bacillota; class Bacilli; order Bacillales_A; family Planococcaceae; genus Ureibacillus; species Ureibacillus fusiformis_A. Next base: position 382,659 of record JASENG010000002.1, read on the forward strand.
TCACAATTCTCGGTACCGCCGCTTGCAATCTGGTGGGGAGTTTTATCGGGGGTTTCCCTGGCATTTTACACGTTATATGCGATTCCTCTGCTAAAGCAATTTGATTCACTTGTTATCGTTGGCTGGGCCATGATTATCGGCGGATTTGCGTTAAGCTTCGTCCATCCCCCGTGGCAAATGAATTTCAACAGCTTTAATATGGAAGCTTATTTTTACTTATTCTTTGTGATTATTTTCGGTACAATGATCGCCTTTTGGTTTTATATTGAAAGCCTGCAAACCCTTGCTCCAAAAGAATCCAGTCTCTTAGGAAGCTTGGAGCCATTAGCGGCTGTCTTAACAACCGTATTTTGGCTAAAAGTGCCTTTTGGACTTTTCCAATGGCTCGGTGCCCTCTGTATTCTGATGATGATTGTCTTATTGGCCCTGAATAAAGATAAAAATTCGGCTGAGCAAGTCGAAGCCGCTTCGAACACTAGATGAATCCTGAATCACTTCAAAATGGCGATAATCCGTTATAGGATTACCGCCATTATCTATACTGCATGGAGTTTGCAACTTTAAGAAAATCATCTGCTTGGAAAGTTTGACCTTCCTCATTATTCCGATTAATACGAATGGAATAATGCAGGCTATTACTTTGAAAAATGAGCTGTGAGTTAGGTTTGTAGAGCGCTTTTATGCCGTTTCTTAACATGTAGAAACGATCGCCATTCTCCTGAAAGGTTTCGATGGTGGTATTATTTTTTTCAACTCTTATTTACATCGAAGCTTCCATTTCATCATTTCGATAGTTTAATTCAAGGGAATTTTCATTTACCTCACCCTCAATATGGGTCATTTCAAAAGGATACTCATATGGGGCCAGAAGATTTGTTTTACTCTTGCTTTCAAACTCATTCATCAAATTGGATTCGTTTGTATAAGGGTTTGCCCCATCAAAAACGACTCGGATGTCCGTGATTTTATCATTCTCGAATATTAGCTCCCAGATAAAAGCAATTCTCCCACTCCGCCCTCTTCCATCATCGAAATAAGTGACTGCGACGCTCACATTTTCCTGAGGGGAAGGAAGCCCCATTACTCCATTTATCTGAGTATTTTCCCTGAGCTCCGGGATTGCCACATTTGATGCAAGATAGGTCCTTGCCCGTTCTTCATCATGCTTTACAAAGTAAGAAATAATAAACTCGCTTCCCCTTTGCACAACACTCGGCGTGGCTGCTTTAACAGGCTCGAAAAGCATCAATGCCAAAAGAAGCGGCAACAATACAACTACGATTTTCTTCATTTTCATCACCAGAATTAGGTTATCCTTGGAGCGGGATTTTATCCTCCCAATCCCCCGGAAATCCTCCTTGAATGCAACGGCTAGCTGGTGGTAGTACAATTGTTTCTCAATTTTTTAATCAACTGCGTATTAGAAATTTTAAACGGTCTATACTATTAGAGATTTCACTTCAAGTCCAATGAATTGGGAGGGTTAACCCGATGAGTGCGAATGATCGTTTCTCTTAGGAATTATCTAACTAAATCGTGGATACAGTAAGTGTAGTCAGACCCGGAATTTTTTCCGGGTTTTTATTTTTTTTTCGTATGTTAATCGAGATTCGGTCTATACTATTAGAGATTTCACTTCAAGTCCAATGAATTGGGAGGGTTAACCTGATGAGCGGGATTGATCGTTTCTAAGGAATTATCTAACTAAGTCGTGGATACAGTAAGTGTAGTCAGACCCGGAATTTTTTCCGGGTTTTTATTTTTTTGCGTATGTTAATCGAGATTCGGTCTATACTATTAAAGATTTCACTTCAAGTCCAATGAATTGGGAGGGTTAACCCGATGAGTGCGAATGATCGTTTCTCTTAGGAATTATCTAACTGAATCGTGGATACAGCAAGTGTAATCAGACCCGGAATTTTTTCCGGGTTTTTATTTTTCAGAACACTCAAGTACTGGAAGTGTGTATCTACTTTCCTTTCCTCACTTGTTGATTGCCATGAAAAATCTTCAGAATGAATTCTTTTGCTGGTACATTTAACTTCTCATAGGAAAGCAAAAATTCCCGGTTATCATATGGCACATCTTTAAAATAAACATCGATTTGACCGGAATCCCCTACTTGCAAGATTGCGTAAGGTGCAAATGGCGCATAATTACAGCCCAAAGAACCGGGATTCAGATAAAGTCTTTTGTTCGATTTAAAGTGATGCACGAAATGATGGTGGCCAAAGCACACGGCATCTACATTAAAATTTCCATAAATTTCATCTAATCCCCTGGCAGAAGGACGTTCTTCTATAGGTAAAAAGTGACCGCTTCCATTTATATGATAGTGAATGAATAGAAAGTTTTTCCCGTTGATGTTTTCGTATTTTTCCTTTGGCATACTCGTTAGCCTTGGGATGTATTTTTTATCTAGTTTTGAGGCAATCCATTTGTGGTGTTCGTTTTTTGAATCCATTCCCATTGGTTCATGACCCTCGAGAATCTTTAAAACGTCTTCATCATGATTCCCCTTCACAAATGAGATATCTTCACGGGAAAACAGCAATTCAAGCACTTCATTTGTTTCATGCCCAATCGCTATTAAATCCCCAAGACAATAGATATGCTGTATATCCTTATGCCGATCAATATCATCCAAAACTGCTTTCAAAGCTGCCCCATTCCCATGGATATCTGTAATAATGGCAATTTTGCCCCCCATCCTCATCACATCCCAATCAGCTATAATCCATTTTCAACATACTGATCCTTATAAGAAAAAGCATATAGATCAATATCAAAATCTGCCCCGATCGCAGCGGCAAAACTACTTGCTTGTACAGGAATGACAAGCCCTGGTGTATGTCCATCATAAATTTGAATGACGATACGAATAACGTTATATAAATCATATTCATGCTGTAGTTTTTGAATGATTTCTACTTTATTTTCAAAGGTTTGAATAAGTGGAACTAGAACATCGTTCACGTCCAGTGTTTCTACGCTCTTTACTTCGTACTCCCAATTAGTATAGCTCCTTCTCATCGGTTTTTCGGGTTTAATCAAATCTCCAGCATTCCATTTCCTAGTTGGTTCTATCTGTAGCCTTTCTGTAACGATATCTATCGGAAAATATTCCCCACTAATAGATAGGTAGGCATAAACAGAGGTTTTACCCACTTCCTTCATCCTCCTTGATTTTTCAAATCGGAAAATACTCCAAGGGTTCCTGGCAATGTACGTAACCGTTTTTTTGATAAAAAGGAATCGCTTCATCACTTGGCCAGACAATAACAAATTCGTACTCATTTTCTTTAATCCAGTCATTAATGGCACTTAGTAATTTACTTCCGATTCCCATATTTCTATATTCCGGAATCGTGTAAACATTCGTCATGTATGCAAATGGATGCGTGACTCTACCTGGGCGAGGCACTTTTTGTATTAACTCTATGTACATATGGGAGACGATTTTTTCTTCTTCCTCCACAATCCAAACAAACCATTGCCCACTCGTCATGGCTTTTTCAAAAAATGAATGGCATTCCTTCTCAAAATTTTCAAAGGAAGCGTTCTTTTTACTTTCATCATGCTCAATGGTAAAATCCCAGCGCATTTTGATTAGTTGGTCAACGTCTTTTGTTTCTGCAAGTCTTATAATCATCTAAATTCTCCTCCCCATAAAATTTTAATAAGCCTCGATAATATATGAATTCAACAAAAAAGGAGCAAATCCTGTTAGAAATGCCACTTTTTAGGAGGGTTATTTTGACTATTTAATTAATCTCTTCATTATCGTTATTTCGTATAATGATTTTATAGGCGATTTTCTCAACGGTTAGTTCTTCTATTTTCCGTTCAATTATTTGATTGGCATATTGTTCAATTGCTTCGATTTTTTCTCTATTAGATGTACTTTTGTTATCCCTTAAATCGGTTTTAATGATTATTTGCAGTGGTTCTGGCGAGAAAGAGTAAGCAAATCCTCGGTATTCCTTAAACTTTTTTTCAGTCTCATCTATAACAGCCTGGAAAATCGGCGACCATTGACTATCACGAATTTCTTCCTTTGTTTGAGGACGCAGTGTGACATTGAATGCAACATCGGTCTTCGTGAAGACGGTATCTTTTATTAACTTTTCCACTCTGGCTGTTTCAGCACTTGACAGCTCTTTTCCATCAACTCTTATGATTTCGATATAGGGGTTGTCCACTGTTGGGTCAATCACCATCATGTTCCTTCCAATCCCCTCCGATTCCAGGATTGCAAATATCGCGGAAGAAGCAAGGTCAATAATCTGATTTACTTGGGTTTCCTCGCTTGAATTAGCTACTATTTCTGCTTCTTCATATACTTTGCCAGCATTAGCCGAGCATGCCATTAAAACAAGTAATAAAGGCAAAATGAGCAGGATTGGTTTCATATGCATCCTCCCAGCATAAAACTCTTTATACTAAAAGTATTTTTAGATTTACCCACATATTCCATTACAAGCAAAATAAATGCCAGCACGCTATTGATGAGCGTACTGGCAGGATTGATTATTTTTGAATTAATTTTTTATTTAAAATTTGAAATTCCTCATCTGCGACATTTGCTATGAACTGCTTATCATGTGAGATAAAAAGTATTGTTCCTTTATAGGATTTGATAAAGTTTTCTAATGCTTGGATGGCCTGAATATCCAAGAAATTCGTTGGTTCATCCAATAATAAAATGTTATAGTCCCCTAAGAAAAGCTTGCAAAGTTGAAGTCGAATAGCTTCTCCCCCACTTAGCGATCTGACCTTTTTTTGTAGGGCTGTTCCGACAAATCTCATGGAATGCAACACACTTCGCAGGAATCCTTCGTCATAGGATGATCGATTTTTTAGAAATTGCAGAACTGTTTCATCGGTAACAAAATGATAGCTCATTTGCTGGAATACCCCGATCTTCGCTTTGGGCGAGATGGTAAGCCCATTGCCCCTATCCACAATATAATGAAATAAAGTACTTTTCCCGCTCCCGTTGCTCCCTGTAACGGCAATTTTTTTGCCAAGAGTAATTTGAAAGCTTACATCTTCCAACAATACTTTTTCCTCTATACGAACGGTAATTCTATCTGCCATAATGGGAAACTTGTTGTGCAATTCCAATCTACTTGATTGATGGAAGACAATCGGCCTTTCCTCTTGAATCGCGTCAACTGCATGAAGCTTTTCAATTCGATGCTCGATGGCTTTGGCTGCACGCTGTAAAGCTTTCTGTCCTGTGCCTTTCGATTTCGTTTCAAACATTCGATTTGCTTTTGCCTTCGATTCCTTTTTTGACATGGATGAAGCTTTCGCGATTTTTTCTGCTGTTTTCATTTTTTCGTCTGCAGCTTTTTCAAGTCGGCTCTTCTCCTTCAAATATTGTTCATGTGCCTGACTTTGCTGCTCCCGTTCCAGCTGCTTTTGAGCGATATATTCACTATAATTTCCCGCATAGACATTTATCTTGCCATCATCAATCTCCCATATCGATGTTACGAGTTCATCCAGGACAGCCCGGTCATGGCTGATCAGGACTAGTGCTCCATAATAATACCGCAATTCATCCAATAAATATGAAATGCCCTCCTGATCCAAGTGTGTGGTTGGCTCATCGATTAATAGGCACTCATAATAATGCGTGAAAAGTTGCGCAAGCTTGAGCCGTGTTTGCTCGCCTCCACTTAAGCCTTCTCGCTGTTGTTCTACATGTAACTTTCCCAGCAGTTTTGGATCTGCTTCGTCGGCATTGGGTGCTTCAACTTGCTCGAAGCATCCAAAGTCTACATGGCGATTCACCTTGCCTTGTGAAGGCTGAATCGTTCCTGCAAGCAGCTTTAGAAGTGTACTTTTTCCTGCGCCGTTTTTTCCAACGATACCAATGCGATCGAATTGATGCACCGCCAATCGGTCAATCTTCAAGATTTCTTTATCTAAATAGTTCATTTCTACGTTTTCTAATTCAAAACAAATTTGTTCCATTTTCGCTACCTCCGAAATTTTGTGATTTCGTATCGATAGCTGCAATCTAGAATCGATACGAGCTTCTAAATCAAGCTCGTATTAAAAGAATAATAACCACATTTTGTTGTCCCCCTGTTTTTCTATCTTTCAATCTTATTGGGTATTAAAAATCATCTTTTATGAAGGACAAGTTTATTCCAAATCAGCTTATGTTGTCCTTCATGAAAGAAAACAAAAAACCATAGACTCACCCGCCTGTGGTTTAGAGTAAAAGGAGTATGCCTTATAAAAATGAGAATAAAAAAGAAAGACAGTGTTATCTATATCTGCCTTTCTCCTCTTGCTATGCTGCCTGAAGATGATTAAAAAAGGACAGACTAATCCCGTTTACTCTGCTAAACAAACAGAGCCTTTGACCTTATTCAATTACTGGTTCAAAGCTTGGAAACGTAGTCTCATAGAATGTGTCATTTTTTAATAATCCTCCTTAAAGTGAAATACAGTTACATTATAGATTTTGATTTGAAATAAAGTCAATTTAAAAAAGGGGCAGCTTAGTAAACCAGCCTGCCCCTTCTCATCTCTCCCAGCTACAAATAATCGATAGCTGACCCTGCTCCAACTTCGCCGAGATTCGTCCGTTCATTTTCTCCATTAAGCTTTTGGCAATTGGCAGGCCTAGTCCCGCTCCTTTGCCCGTTCTTGTTTGGTCTGCTTTATAAAAGCGATCAAATAGATGTTCTAGATCCTGCGTGCTTAACAGGTCAGTTGCATTACTAATCGTCAATTGTACAGAAGCAGCTGATTGTTCCAACCGAATGGAGACACTTCCGCTTGCATGTTTAATGGCATTGACGACCAAATTCTCAATCACTCGTTTCACGGCAGATAGATCTGCTTTAATCACAATTTCCTCGTCAGGAATTTCCATCATCGGTGCTAAATCTCGTTTTTTAAATTCTTCATAAAACCCAAGCAGCACCTCAAATACAACATGATTTAGCTTAATCATTTCGAGATTCATAGGGTAATCGGCTTGTTCGATAATGGAGAGTTCGAAAAAATCCTCGAGCAATACCTTCAAACGGAGTGCTCCGTTTTTGATAATTTGAGTATATTCTTTTCGCAGTTCCGGCGATATTTCATCCACTTCTAAAAATTGAATATAGCCCAAAATCGAAGTCATCGGAGTGCGAATATCATGTGAAATATGGGAAATTGCCTGTTTCAGCTCATTTTCAGTTCTGCGCTTATCCGCAGCAGCCCTTTTCGTTATATCAATTTGATGGTTTATTTCCTTAACAAGTTTTTCAATATCTTTATCGTAAAAGCGAATGTCCAGTTTTTTGTCTGTTTGTTTTTCATTTAGCTCATGCAGCTGCCGGGTTGCTCGCTTCATTTCCTTTTTTATAGATATAAGACGGGTGAGCAGATAGACCAAGATAACAATTAAACCGATTCCTATATAGAGCATCTACATCACCCGCCTTACTTTACTTAATTTCTTTTTTTCGATAAAGGAGACTTCCCAAAATTCCAAATACAATGAATGTAACAATTGGCACCACGATATAGGTTACCACATCCTCCCCACTCCATTGACCGACTTGATCAATCAATAGGATGGATGGCTGTGTCATAAAGATTGAATGTAAAATGAGAGGTTCCAAAAACGATATTTTTGAACCAATATATTCTAAAAGCGACCCGCCCAACGCGATGAATAAAATCAGGAACGCAATCGATTTTCCGCTGTCAGTCAGAATCGTTGAAAAGAACGCCATGATGGATGCAAAGGCTACCGCATAAAGTGCAATTAAACCTATAGTTTGCAAGAAAAACGGCCAGTCCGGCATAAGATTAAATCCAAAATAAATTAAACTCGCACCTAACATAAAAATTGGCAATACTAACATGATGATGGCAGAGCCAATCGAAAATATCGTCAATTTAGCAAAGTATAATCGTATTCTACTATTGCCCGATGAGGCGATACTTTTCATCGTGCCCAAGGAATATTCACTAGAGATAAAGAACCCTGCTAATATTGCTGGAAATAGCCGTATGATATCCGTATTGATGGATAGAATATGTCCTCGATAAAAGTCATTTCCAGTTGGCAATGCATCAGGATTTATAAGTAGAGGGTAAAAAACTGCAAAACCAAATAGGATTAGCAGCAATACCCAAAATGATCGATCTTTTCTTAATTTATACCATTCTGTTTTTAGCAGATTACCCATGGTGAACACCCCCGATGCGTTTTGTAAAATAGGCTTCGAGATCTTCACCCATCGGCATAAACTGTTCGATCACCAGTCCTTCATTTGTAAGTGCCTGTGAAACTTTCCCTGGTACATCAACAAATCCAAATAATTTAATGACGCCATTTGGCATTACTTCAAAATTATTTGTGGCAAGCTTGCTTTCGATGATACTTGCACACTTTTCGGGATTGTCCACTTTAATGTGGAGATAATGCTGACTCTTTTCATTTAGTTCTTGCGCTGTTAGCTGCTCCAGCAACTCGCCATTATGAATAATTCCATAATGAGTTGCTAGTAAGTGGAGCTCGCTTAAAATATGACTCGAAATCAAAATCGTAATGCCATATTCTTGGTTTAGCTTCTTCAATAACTCACGAATTTCAACCACGCCCATTGGGTCTAACCCATTGATTGGTTCATCTAGAATTAAAAATTCAGGATCTCCTAATAGGGCAATCGCCAGCCCAAGACGCTGTTTCATCCCCAAGGAGAAATTCTTCGCTTTCTTTTTCTCTGTGTCTTGCAAGCCTACGAGAGCAAGCGTTTTCTCAACACATTCCTTCCCTGGAATTCCTTTTAATAATCTGTGGGCTTCCAGATTTTCAGCAGCTGTCATATTCGGATAAAGGGCTGGTCCTTCAATGATCGTCCCGATTCGTTTTCTTGCTTCATGCAACTCAGGCTCATGGCTCACTCCAAACAACTCAAATGTTCCGGCTGTTGGAAAAGCAAGACCTGCAATCAGGCGGATTAATGTTGATTTTCCGGCTCCATTTTGCCCAATGAAGCCATAAATCGAACCCTTTATAATGGCTAGGTTCACTTGGTCAAGTGCCATATTATTTTGGTATTTCTTTGATAATCGGCTGGTTTTAAGAACATACTCGTTCATGGCATCATTTCCTCCTTAAGAGTATTTTTATAAATTCTGATTGATGTAATTACTCTTTTACTATAAGGAGAAAACAATAAGGAAGGCTTAAGCGAATTCTTAAGAAAACCTTAAGTTTTCAATCGGTACCCCATTCCCCAAATCGTTTCGATATACTCTTCATCCGGATTTGCTTTAGCAAGCTTAGTTCGAATATTGCTTATATGAACATTCACCGTATTATCATCGCCATGGAAGGCCTCATGCCAAACACTTTCGAAAAGGTTTGCTTTCGTGAATACCTTCTTGGGCGATGACATGAGCAGGTAAAGAATGTCGTATTCAAGTGCAGTTAATTTAATTTCCTTATTTTGAATGGCTACGGCTTTTGCCTCTGTATCGAGGGCGAGATCTTTGTGATGTATCTGAGTCGCAGCGGGTACATCGGTTGACGGTTTGTATCGGCGCAGGCAAGAATCAATTCTCGCTGAAACCTCTTCAATATCAAAAGGTTTCGTAATATAGTCATCTGCCCCTGCCCTTAAGGCATCGATCTTCGTTTGGGTTTCCGGCTTGGCAGAGATAATAATGATAGGCACATTACTCTCTTTTCTTAACTTCTTCAGGATTGCTTCGCCAGACAAACCAGGAAGCATTAAATCCAGCAGCACCATATCCCATTTCTGACTTTCCAAATAAATGCCGGCCTCGGTACCGGAATAAGCAGCCTTCGCTGAATAGCCGCTCTGGCCCACAATCCTGCACAGCAGTCGATTAATATCTTCATCATCTTCAATTACTAAAATATTTATGGAATGGTTCATCTTCTTCACCCTTATCATTGTTATACCTATCATTTAATGAAGTTGGGGGTTGTGTCAAGGGATGGGGGTTGGTTTATGGGGAGAGGGGTTAGTTCACGATCGAGTTTGCTCGGATTACGAGCGGTTTTGATTTGTTCTCGAGCGCGTTGGCTCCTTTTACGCGCGGCTTGTTCTTTTACGAGCGACTTTGCTCGGATTATGAGCGGTTTTGATTTGTTCTTGAGCGAGTTGGCTCCTTTTACGCGCGGCTTTTTCTTTTACGAGCGGTTTTGCTCGGATTATGAGCGGTTTTGACTTCTTCTCGAGCGAGTTTGCTCGGCTTACGAGCGGCTTTTTCTTTTACGAGCGGTTTTGCTCGGATTACGAGCGATTTTGATTTGTTCTCGAGCGTGTT
>JASENG010000020.1 GCA_030027265.1 Lysinibacillus fusiformis
CTTATTTTATATCAGAAGATATTTCATCTGTATAAAGGGAGTAGCCAAAATGAACTGTTTAGGTTGCAAACTAGCTAACAAAGAATTACCTGTTCACGTAGTATACGAAGACGATGATGTTTGCTGTATTTTAGATCATGATCCATTTAACGAAGGGCATGTTTTGATTTTACCTAAAAACCATATTCGATATTTTGATGAACTTAGCGAACCTACTGCAAACTCAGTCATTAAAGCATCGGGAATTTTATCAAAAGCCATTAAAGAATTGTTCCATCCTGATGAAATTACAGTTTGTCAAAATGGTGGGATTTTTGATGAGTTGACGCATTTTCATATACATATTGTTCCTAGATATAAAGGGCAAAACTTTGCGGATTTCTATAGTGAAGATGGAGAAACATACACTGAATTAGATGGAAATTTAAACGAAACCAAAAGACGAATCATCGAAATGATCAGGGTATTGGATTAAAACCAAAAATTGTTATAAGTTTTTAATAGAAAATACTTTATCAAAAGACATAATATAACTAAACTTGCTCACACTAACTCCAATGCCATCAAGGAGTTGGTAAAATGATTAGGATTATGCTTCATTTTTTGATCTTAGTTAGTGTATTTTTATTATCTAGTTGTCAGCAAGATCCAATTGACCAGTCAGGCAAACAAGCTGAATCACTCTTGAACAAGTATGAAAGATTAAATCCTTCAGATTTCTTTAAAAATAAATTAATGGAAAAGCCGCTCCATTTTCTTGTCGTAGGTGTTGACTCTAGAGGAGAGAAAGAATCAAGGGCTGACAGTATTATGATTGTGCAATATTCCGCTGAAGATCGAACAGTAAAAGTTGTCTCTGTTATGCGCGATTCTTATGTTGAAATTCCTGGATATAAACAAACCTATGGTAAAATTAATCTATCCTATTTTTTAGGGGGAGAGAAACTCCTTAAAGAGACGATTCAAAATAATTTCGGTGTAAACATAGATTATACAATTACCGTCGACTTTCATGGATTTGCTTCAGTAATAGATACCATTGTACCAGAAGGAATGAACGTTGAGGTTAGTGCGGAAATGATTGAAGATATGAAATTTGAGATGGAAGCCGGGGAAAATACTCTTCATGGTGAGGAACTTCTTAAATATGTAAGATTCCGGCACGATGATCAGAGTGACTTTGGTCGAGTTAATCGTCAGCAAGAAATTTTATTGGAATTAAAAAATAAAATCAATGAAAAAATAAATTCAATTAATGGCGTAACACAATTACCGGACCTTGTGGATACAGTGATAAAAAATATTAAAACCGATTTGTCGGTTGGACAAGTGTTTACGTTAAGTTCGAATTTATTTTTACAACCTATTGAAGACATAAAGACAATGAGAATACCTGTTACCAATGGCTATTCCAATAAACATGATCCACACGAGGGAGCGGTATTGGAAATAAATTTCCCCAAAAACCAAGAGATGCTTTCTGAATTTTTCAGCGATACAATGCCGGTTAATGAACAGAACTAGCAGGTCAACCTTCAGACTAAACTGAAGGTTTTTTTATTGCTTAAAAGATGGCAAAAGGCAAGAAAATAAAAGAGGACTTATTATTGCGGATTAAAAAACAAAAATCTATTTTTAATACTATTTTTAATTTCTCCTTGAAAAATGTAACATTTTAACGGATAAGGATACTTACATACGAATGCTTTTGGAAGGAGGGTAATGATTGGATGAATTTAGACAGTTATATGTAAATCATGAAAAACAGATTTTTAAGTATCTGTTATATTTAACTGGAGACAAATTTATAGCTGAGGAATTAACTCAAGAAACATTCTATCAAGCATTTAAATCCATCCATAGATTTAAAGGGAAATGTAAAATTTCAACTTGGTTATTTCAAATAGCCAAACATACTTTCTATAGTCATTTGAAGAAAAATAAGAAAGTAGAACCGTTAGCGGATTACCCTACATATGACCATTCGAATTTGGAAACGCCAGAGAATATTTATGAAAAAAAAGAAGAATCGATGATAGTGTTTCAAGCGATAAGGAGATTAAAAGCGCCACAGCGAGAGATTATTATTTTACTTTTTATAACGAATTAAGCTTTAAAGAAATTGGAGAAATCTATAATCAATCTGAAACTTGGGCAAGAGTTGCTTTTTATAGAGCAAAAAATAAACTGTCATCAATATATGGAGGTGAAGAAGCATGAAAAAGAAATGTGAAATTGTACAGGATTTGCTTCCACTGTATGTCGAAGATCTTACAAGTGAAGAGAGTAATCATTTTATAGAGGAACATCTTCATTCTTGTGACCACTGTAAGAACTATCTTCGCAACTTGCAAAGTGAATTGACTGTTGACGATTCACTTGATGTTTATCCAGAGAATAATGAGCAGAAGTTAATGAAAAGCATTCAAAGAAGGATAAATAGAATAAGATTTACTTCAACGATAATCGGATTTTCGGCTGGTATTTTTGTTTCTCTATTATTCTTCAATGCTACATTGGTTTTCATGATGTTAGGTGTTTTACTCGTACTGTACTTGATAAAAATACGTGGAACGGCAAGCTTTGAAAATCGAATAGTCAACACTTTGATTTTTGTTTTGTGTTTTATTTCTTTGGTCATTTCTTTGAAGGTATTTTGGAATATCGCCATTTATGTGGATGATTACGGTACGTCTCCAACAGGGATTTATGGAGGGGAATTCTGGCTATACATGGCCTGGCTGCGTTTAGCTCTCCTAGCCGTTATTACGCTTTTATCAGGAGTTAAACTATTCAGTAAATGATTTTATTTTAAATTAGAGGTACTAAAACATGTTATTTAAAACATTTAATAAGCCGAAATTTATGAGCTGGTCAATTGATAGTGAGTATCTTTTAAACAACTTGCTTCGTGGAATTAATTGGAATAAACTAAGTATAATAAAATGAAGTAAGCTTGAGGGATTTTAGTTATACTAAAATTTCCAGTTTGGTCAAACAGCATTTCTAAACAAATAAGGGGAGAAAAGATGAAGAAATTACTGTATATTTCATTGATTTGATTAGGAAAAGCTCAAGAAAGAATTCCCTGGCTTTCTTGAAAACGCTTTTAACAGTCTATAAGGAGATTTCATATCTCCTTTTTATTTTGCTGGAAAAAGGAGGATGCAAGGCTTGAGTTATGAATATAAAATTTTCAGATCTATGCCTGATGATTTAACATTGGACAGGATACTGAATTTGCATCAAGATATTTTTGGAACTGCCGATAATTTTATTCATAAAGTAAAAAGTAAACAGAGTTTGATAGTATTTACTGCGTTGGAAGGAGAAAATGTCATCGGTTATAAAATTGGTTATCCTATCGATCATAATAAGTTTTATAGCTGGCTTGGCGGTGTTGCATCGAAATATAGAAATCAAGGGATTGCAGCAATGTTAATGGAAAAACAGCATCAATATTTAATTGAAAACGGTTATAAACTTGTACACACAAAGACAATGAATAAATGGCGAGGCATGTTGATCTTAAATATTAAAAGTGGATTTGATGTGATTGAAACATATACAGATGAAAAGGGCGTACATAAAATCTTACTTGAAAAGAAGCTATATTAAATTCCGAACAGATATCCCTTTCCTGTAATTGGGGCAATTTGACCTAGAAATAATTGTAAAAAGTATAATATCTGATAATATATGTATATTAAAAGGTACATGCTTTTGATAGGTGGTGAAAATAATTTTAAAGAAATACTTCTTATTAATTGCTTTATTAATTTTGGTTTCTTGTGTGGATCAAAATTTATCTAATAAGCCTGCTGAAACACCGAAGGAAAATCAAAGTATACAAGACAATAACTCGGAATCAGGTGAAAATGTACAGAAACCAGTGCCAAAAGATCCTGAGTATTACTCGGCAACGATTTCAGCTATTGGTGATATATTAGCTCATGGTCCTGTTTATAAGGATGCGTCTATTGGCAATAATCAATATGATTTTACCGATATGTTTACCCAAGTAAAACCATATATCGAGAAAGCCGATATAACCGTTGCAAACAGTGAGAGTATCATTGGCGGGCAAGAACTAGGCTTATCGAGTTATCCGCAATTTAATAGTCCTTATGAATTGGCAGACATTTTAAAAGACGTTGGGGTAGACGTGGTGAATATGGCTAACAATCATACCTTAGATCGAGGAGAGCAAGCGATACTGAACGCAACAAATTACTGGAAAAAGCTAGGTGTCGAATATGTTGGTGCAGCAACGAGCGTTGAAGAATCACAGCAAATCAAAACCTTAACTGTTAATAATATCACCTTTTCGTTTCTCGGGTATACTTATGGGACAAATGGACTTAAAGTTCCGGAGGGGAAGGAGTATTTGGTAAGCTATATAGATGAGGAAAAAATGGTGGAAGATATCCAAAAGGCAAAAGAAATTTCGGATATTGTCGTATTAAATTTACATATTGGGGATGAATATAGTCGTACACAAAATGAGTATCAAGAAAAAGTTGCCCAATTAGCAGCCGACAATGGGGCGCATATAATTTTCGCTCACCATCCACATGTGTTGCAGCCTGTTAAATGGTATACAGGTGTAGATGGAAATCAAACATTCGTGATTCATTCTTTGGGGAACTTTCTCTCATCTCAGGATGAATTGTATCGGCAAATTGGTGCTTTGATCGAAGTAGAAGTGGATAAAACCATAACTTACGATAGTGATGGCCAGGCAAATACGTTAGTTGAAGTGCAAAACCCTAAAATTTTGCCTACTTATGTAAAATTTACTGATAGGAAAGATTTTAAAGTACTTCCAATGTTTCAATTAACAAATGAATACTTGCCTAATGCAGCCACAATTTATAATGAAATCAAAGAGCATATGTCCCAATTTGATCCAAATCTTCAATTTATTGAATCTAAACCTGAGCTGCAAGAACCAAGTTAGAAGGAAATATCCTTTTTAACTTGGTTTTTCTATTCATAGAGCGACATGTCTTGGTTAAGTTAAATAATAAGAAACTTTAGGAGAGACAAACATGCAAGAATTTAAAGTGACTTATTTTTTTGACGAACAACATTATGTAAGACGATTTATTCATGTAGAATCCCAAGAAAAGGCAGAAGAAATCATTCGATACGAAAGGGACCAGTACATCGAATTCACGGATAGTCGTGGAATTTACCACGAATTAAATACAAGAAATGTTCGGGTAACCCAAATTTCTGCCTATCATCGCAAGAAATAATATTATGAAGCGATTTCAAGGAGATATACATATTCAAAAAAGAAGGGAGTCAGCCTATGCCGTTACATCATTATATAGAGCAATATTTTCAACAGAATTTCGAAACTAGAAATAATGGTATTCCACTCGAATATCCCCCATTAGAGAAACGTCCTAAAGTTCTAAAGGTAGAGGAGCAAACAGTAGAAGCTAAAACGCATCAAATCCCAATTCGAATTTATACACCGGATGATAAAGTCGAATACTATCCTCTTTTTGTTTTTTTTCATGGTGGAGGATTTATGGATGGCAATATAGAGTCACATGATGTATCCTGTCGATTACTTTGCCAACTTTCAGGATATAAAGTCATTTCCGTGGATTACAGATTGGCATCGGAGCACCCTGCTCCAGCGGCATTCAAGGATTGCTATACAGTAACTAAATGGGTTTATGAAAACGCGGCAGACCTTGGTGGACGTAAAGAGGATGTAGTTGTAGGTGGACCAAGCGCTGGAGGAAACTTAGCTACAGTTGTCGCTTTAAAATCGATTGAGACAAAAGATTTTCAGCTAGCCAAACAAGTTCTGCATTATCCAATAATCGATATAGATATAAAAATTAAGGACAGTGAATATCAATCAAGAAATCTGTATAACGCAAAATATGGTGTAGATATTACAAAAAGCCAAGCCGAATTGCTTCATAATGAACAGAGTGGTCAACCCTATGTCCCTCCACTATTTGCCGATAAAAAAATTCTATCACTAATGCCAAAAACATTGATCTTTACAGCTGAATATGACCCTCTGTGCGATGAAGGGGAAGTTTATGCTGAAAAACTAAAAGAGGCAGGAGTGGATGTGAAGCTTGTACGCTTTGATGGCGGCATCCATGGGTTTATGCAAAACTTTCCAGGATCCCCGGATTATATGCGCGGATATGATATTACGAGCGAATTTTTAATAAGTGATTAATAAGGAGTAGTACGATTTCCATATAGGATTCGTGCTACTTTTTTATTTGTATATATTTTTATCTATGCATTGCTTTGTTCAACAAATTTTTCACACTACTTATACGTATACATACAGTATCTCATTAAGAAGGAGTGTGCAAAAAAATTGGAAATCCTCTTCAATCTATTATTGGTCCTTCATATTCTTGGTGCTATCTGTGGACTGGGAGCTACATTCGCTTCACCTTATATCATGAATAGTGGCCGGAATGTAAGATCCGCATTTAGCGCGCATATGGTAAACGCGAAAGTATATAAACTTGCCAAAATCGGGAGCATTGTTTTATTAGTCTCCGGCCTCATCATGGGGGTTATTCATCCTTATTTATTCACAACTGGTTGGTACATAACATCCATTGTCTTATACATCCTAACACAACCTATCGTAGCGTATTTATTACCAAGATATGAAAAAAACATGCTAGAAGTACTGGGACAAGCAAATGGCGAGGATTTGCCAAGCCAGTACATCCAAATTGCCAAGAAGACTAAACCACTAATCCTCACAACCTATGTTCTATTAGTCTTATTAGTTATTTTAATGGTCTTTAAGCCATTTTAAAATATAGCCAAGGCTCCAAGGGGTAAGTATAAAACCTTTGGAGTTTTTTTGTTGCAACTCTCATACTTCCTATTGAAGATTCAACAATAGGAGCATCACTGAAAACTGCACCTAAAAAATAGGAATAGGTTCCTATCTAAAATAAGAATTGACGGTGATATATAAACAGTTAATTAAAGTCTATCATTTAAGTAATCTAACAAATAGATGATTCCATTTTTTGTATTTTGATACAAGAAATGACTTTGATTGACAATCAAAATACTTAAATACTATATAAGAGTTGTTTCTCAGAGGTGAAATCATCGAATTACAAAGAACTTAGGAATTTCTATTTACCCAAATACAAATACTATGGATGAATTATATAAACACGTTGACCGTAATCTTTATATGTCTAAGGATGTCGGGGGTGACACTTATACAAAAAAAGTTTAAATGCTAAAGAGGAGGAATTTTTATGGGATTTTCAATCTTGCCTAAAATAAAAAAAAGTAAAAATGGAAAACCAAATATCCCAGCAGTTGATGCAGAAGCTTTTGAAAATGAATTACTATTTAAAACAATGTTTGATAAGCATCCATATGCATTATTTACATTAACACCCAATGGTAAAATTGACCAATATAATCATTCTCTACTGTCTATCTTTGGCTATTCGGAAAAAAATATCATATCAGAATTCGATCAATTATTCTTTCACAAAGCTATTAAGAAAAGTTTCAAACTCCTTCAAAATGGGGAAGCTCAAAGCTTTTTAGAAACTGTAAAACATAGAAATGGGGAAGAACTAAATATTGACCTTACACTTGTCCCATATATCAATCATGAAAAAGAAGTCCTTACAATCTACGGAATGGCGATTAATATTACGCATCATATCCAGCGAGAACAAAATATTCAAAATGTCTTGGATAAACTGGAACTGGCACAAAGCTGCGGGAATATAGGTTCTTGGGATTATGACATAGAAAAGGACGAAATTTATTGGTCAAATCAGCTTTATATAATATGCGGCAAAGAAATTGAGGAAAATTATGTTCCAAATATTGCTGAAGGATTAACCTATGTTCATCCTAACGATCGTCAAAAATATTTAAACTATTTTAATCAAATTCTAGCATCTGGAAAAGGGGATTCATTGGAATACCGACTACAGCGTCAAGATAATACCATACGCTTTGTCCATGAAAGCATCTCCGTAGTAAAAGATGAAACCGGCAAACCTGTTCGTTTAATCTGTAATACACAGGATATAACGGATAAAAAGTTAGCTGAAAAAGAGCTTCTAGAAACAGAGAAGAGATTTGAGCATATTTATGACAATTTATCTCTAGGTATTAGATCTTATGATACAGTTAACGACAAAATTACACTTGTAACTCCTGGGATTGAAATAATGCTGGGCTATCCCATTGAATTCTTTTACCAAACAGGGAATCTGGAAAAAATCATTCACCCGGAGGATCAATCGCTTTATATAAAAGCATTTCAAGAAGTATTAAATGGTAAAGGGTTTGATCTTCATTATCGTATTATTCATAAAGACGGTGAAATCGTTTGGGTACATGACAAGACACTTCCCGTATTAAATGAAGATGGAAAAGTGATTCGTATCGATGGAATTATCACAAATATAACTGAACAAAAAAATTATGAAGATAAAATTCATCAGTTAGCCTTCTATGACAATTTAACCAATTTACCAAATACGATTCTTTTTAATCAGAAAATAGATTCACTCATTGAACAAAATAAACGATTTACCGCCATGTTTTTAGATTTAGACCGATTCAGGAACATTAACAATACACTCGGACATGAAATTGGAGATATTATCTTGAAGCAATTTTGTGATAGAGTAGATGGTTTGCTGACAGGAACCTACTTGTTCTCCAGACTTGGGGGAGACGAGTTTGGCTTAATCATTTGGGATTATGAGGATAGAGGTTATCCAGAATCAGTGGCAAAAAATATCATTGATCATTTAAATGCTCCTTTTCTGGCAATGGAATTTGAACTATATTTATCTGCAAGTATTGGAATTAGTGAATATCCTACAAACGGAGATACAACAATAGAAATTCTAAAAAATACAAGTTCCGCTGTATTGCGTGCAAAACAAAATGGTAAAAATAATTTCCATATCTATTCCTCTACATTAAATATTTCTTCATTCAAAACATTTGAATTGGAGAGAGATTTGAGAAAGTCCATTGATAATTCTGAGCTGGTATTGCATTTTCAGCCTAGAGTGGATGCGAAAACCGGGAAGCTGCTTAGCGGCGAAGCGTTAATTCGATGGCAACATCCCGTTTGGGGGTTAGTATCACCCGGAGAATTTATACCGATTGCTGAGGAAAGCGGATTTATAAATGAAATTAGTGATTGGGTATTTAAAGAAGTTTGCCGTTGTCTTGCTGATTGGAAAAAGGAAAATCTGCAAATTGTACCAATTTCCATAAATATTCCTTCCCAAAGGTTTCTAAAAAGTGATTGGGTAACCTTAATCCTATCCATTTTAAATCATTATGAGATTGACGCATCTTTAATTGAATTCGAAATTACAGAAACGACATTATTCGAACATGAGAAGGAAGTTGAATTTGCCATTCAATTTTTAAAGGAATTAGGCATTAAAATTGCCTTAGATGATTTTGGGACAGGCTATTCTTCTCTCGCACATATTAATGATTTTTCAATCGATACCATTAAAATTGATAAAACCTTTATTCAACAAGTCGAGAAAGACGGAAAAGTGGAAATGATTGTAAAAGCACTTATTTTCATGGCTAAAGGAATGAATATGAACATTGTTGCAGAAGGTGTGGAAACATTAGAGCAGCTAGAATTTTTAAAGCAGCATGAATGTGCTGAAATCCAAGGATATCTTTTTAGTGAAGCTGTAACAGAGGGGAAATTCCAATCATTTTTGAAAAAGAAGTTTTTAAAACCTAAATATACTCGAGATCTTCAAGAACCTGTGGAACGAAGAGCCTTCTATCGAATTGATTTACTGTTCCCATTAAGCAGCAAAATGACTTTAACAACTTTTCAAGGCAGACAGGTGAATTTAGGAAAAACGGAAGTAATTATCGATAATATCGGTCCAGGCGGCATTAAGTTCACTTCCAATATGCAGCTGCCGGTCCGATCGGATGTTATTTATCAATTTGAGACAACCATCATGAACTGCAGTATTGTTGTGAATGGATTTATTGTTTGGAAAAACGAAGTGAAGGATGGATTTTTTGAGTATGGTGTGGAGTTCACAATTAGTGAAAAAGAAAGAGATCAATTATTAAAAATTTTAAATACTTTCTCTCTAGAATTAAAGAAAAACCCATTCGTTTCAGATTCTGATTTAGTAAAAGAAGATAAATTTTATTATTTAAAAAAGAGCATTCATAGTGCTAGTTAAACGCGCATTTTAATCTGATTACATTAAATTTGCAAACAATATAATGATGTAATCAGATTATTTTACAATAAAAATATATTATCTTTTTATAGATGAGCGACTTAAGTCTCATTTTGAGGCCTGCTTTCTGTTTTGATTCAGGAAATTACTTTCCCAACCTTATAAATAATATGGTATCCTAAATACTACAAAAGTACTTATGATTCGATTTGGTTGGATGGGGGGAAATATATGAACCTGGAAGAGAAAATTAATATTTTATTAGTAGATGATCGCCCGGAAAATTTACTCGCTTTAGAGGCAATCATAGAAAGAGACGAATATAATTTAATAAAAGCCTATTCCGGCGAAGAAGCGCTGAAATATTTACTTAAATACGATTTTGCAGTAATTCTGCTAGACGTTCAAATGCCTGGTCTGGATGGTTTTAGTACTGCTAAAATCATAAAAGCACGGGAGAAAACTAAAAATATACCAATCCTTTTTATAACTGCAAATAATTTGGATTCAGAACATATTTTTATGGGGTATTCCGTAGGGGCTATCGATTATATTTTAAAGCCTTTCGATCCACTTATACTAAAATCAAAGGTTGAAAGATTTGTTGAGCTTTATGTATTAAACCAAAAAATTATCGTACAGTCCGAAATCTTAGAAGAAAAGAACAAAATGATCGAACATATTGCCTATCATGATGGATTAACGAATCTTCCGAATCGAAGAATGTTTCACGATGTCATGATTCAAAATCTGCAGAATGCTAAAGCTAAAAATGAAACCCTTGGATTAATGTATTTAGACCTAGATCGATTTAAGTCAGTAAATGATTCCCTGGGTCATTTAATGGGGGATAGACTTTTACAGCAGGTTTCTAAAAGACTGCTAAGTGTGATGAGGGATAAAGATTTCGTAGCACGGCTTGGTGGTGACGAGTTTGTTATTGTTTTGTCAAATAGCGATCGCGAACAATGTCTGGAGATTGCTGAAATGCTGCTAAATAGCTTTAAAACTCCTTTTCATATTGATAGTTTCGAGTTTTATATAACTACCTGCATTGGTCTTTCTATCTTCCCTTACGATGGCGAGGAATCCAATACCCTTATGAGAAATGCAGATGCAGCGCTTTATCGTGCGAAGGAACAAGGGAAAAATGAATACAAGGTTTACCATTCGGGGATGAATATTGAATCCTACCGAAAATTCTTAATGCAAAACGAGCTAAGAAAAGCAATTGAATTAGATCAGTTCACCCTTGTCTATCAGCCTCGAATCGACTTAATGACAGAAAAAGTTGTAAATGCTGAAGCACTAATTAGATGGAATCATCCTAATTGGGGAGTTGTTAAACCAGATGTATTTATCCCTATTGCAGAAGAATCTAATTTGATTTTTGAAATTGATAAATGGGTATTAAAGAAAGTTTGCGAGCAAATTAATAGCTGGAAGAAAAGCCCTTTACAGCCTTTTAAGGTATCCGTTAACTTCAGCGCCCAACATTTTTTGCAGCGCAATTTAATAAAACAAATTAAAGAAATTCTAGATGATTTCAAGGTCGATCCACTAATGCTGGAATTTGAAATAACGGAAACTGCTCTTTTACAAAATGAGGAAATTGTCAAACAGACTCTACAACAAATTAAAGATCTGAATATTCGAATCTCCCTTGATGATTATGGTACAGGGTATTCATCTATTAATTATTTAAGAGAATTTCCATTCGATACAATCAAAATTGACCGATCCTATATTCAAGAAATAACAAAAAAAGAAAAAAATAGCCGGATAATTGTTGAATCCATTATTACTCTGATTAAGAAATTAGGAATTCATGTTGTTGCAGAAGGTGTTGAAACAGATGAACAACTTAATTTCTTAAAAACTCTCCAATGTAATGAAGTACAAGGCTATATTTTTAGTCGACCTTTATCACCGGATGATTTTGTTCAATATGTTGAGAAGCAAAATCAGGAAAGTGGTCTAAATGATACGCAAAACATTAAAAACTTGGATAATGTCATTATACTAGATACAAAAGATGACATTGGCATTAACAAAACCCTTATTGAACTATCTATCCAAAAAATTAAAAAAGATAACTCGCTCTCTACTCGAGAAGTGGATGTATTTTCTTTAATTGTTGAGGGGCTTAGCAACAAGGAAATCTCCGAGAAACTATTTATAAGTGAACATACAGTAAAAAATCATATTACGAACCTCCTTTCAAAGTTAAATGTTTCTGACCGAGTTCAGGCAATCGCTTTAGTATATGAAACATGTATTAACGAAAAGAAAGTTCAGTAAATCAACAGTTTTATATGTTTTTAATGGAGCGTGAAGCCATGAAGGTAAGGTCAAAAATGTTGTTGGCAATATCAACACTGCCTATTTTACTTATATTTGTAATAGGTAGTGGCTGGATACAAATTTCCCATTTGAATAGCACGAATGAACAGATCCAATCGAATTTTAATTCAACCGTATTAGCTGGTACCATACGAGCGGATATAAAAGATCAAGGAATGTACTTAAGAAATTTAGTTATCTATTCAAATGAGGAAGCTATAAATGAAGAACTTGCAAAATTGGAAGTAGAGTCCGAGAATGTTAGGCAAAATATTAACCTTTTAGAACAAAATGCACAGAGTTCCCACCAGAAGGACCTAGTGATCAAATTAAAAAATGTAGCCGAGGAATTTGAGATTTATAAAACTCAAATGATTACACTATTAGATGCAGGTGAAAAGCAAGAAGCAAGAGAGCTTATTAGTGAAAGCTCAGAACAAATCCATGAGAACTTTACGTTGGTTTTAAGAGAAATTACATCATCATATGAAGATGAACTTCAAAACTCATTGATATTGATGATTAAGGATACGCAAAAAGAATCAATCATCATTTCTGTATTCTTAGCAGCGGGAATCTTATTAATAATGATAATAATTGTAAGAAATGTCTTTTCATTTACTAACCGAATTACGTCAATGTCCAAAGTAATGCGCAATATTGCTGCAGGTAAAATGAGCTTGACAACAAAAATTGAAGTCATTTCAGATGATGAGTTTGATCAAGTAGCAAGCTCATTCAATCAGTTAACGGATACATTAGATCGACAAATGGAAATGGAAAAAGAAGTGACTTGGAAAAAGTCGAATATTGCGGAAGTTTCATCTAGTATCACAGGATCACATAATTTAGAAAGTTTAGGAAAAACGCTCCTTTCAAAAGTCGTTCCATTAGTAGAATCAAACTATGCTGTTTTCTATGCAAAGGAATTTGATTCTAGAAATAATGAACAATTTCAACTTATTTCAACTTTTGCTGTAAAAGATGAATCTTCAGTGAAAAAAACTATTCAATTAGGTGAGGGGGTATTAGGTCAAGCAATTGTCGAGAGAAAAGCACAATTCATTACTAATGTGCCAGCCGATTATATTCGAGTATCTTCCGGTCTCGGTGAAGCAACTCCAGTAGAAGTGGTGATTCTTCCGATTATGTTCGAAGGGGAAGTAAATGCAATTCTTGAGATTGCTTCATTAAATTCACTAAACGTTTCACAACATTCCTTCTTAGAAGAATTGATATCCAACCTAGGAATTGTAATTGAAAGTGTTATGAGTCGTATTCAGTTAGCGCATCTTCTTGAGGAATCTCAGACACTGATGGAAGAAGTTCAAGCCCAGTCTGAAGAACTACAAAATCAACAAGAAGAGTTAAGAGCAACCAATGAAGAATTGGAAGAACAAACTCAAAGTTTGCGTCAATCCGAGATAAAGCTGCAAATGCAGCAAGAAGAATTAGAGCAAACAAATGCGGAATTAGAGGAAAAAGCAAAAATTCTAGAAAAACAGAACATGAAGTATGAAGAGGCAAATCGTATCGTTGAGCAAGCTAGAAAAGAGCTGGAAGTTAAAGCAGAACAACTTGCGTTAAGCTCAAAATATAAATCAGAGTTCCTAGCCAACATGTCCCATGAACTGCGAACGCCTCTAAATAGCTTGATTATTTTATCGAAGTTGCTTGCCGACAATCCAAGCGATAATCTTTCGGAAAAGCAGGTTGAGTATGCAAAAACAATCTATTCTTCTGGTAATGACCTATTGATCTTGATCAACAATATATTGGATTTAGCAAAAATCGAGTCTGGAAAAACTGAAATCATGCCTGGAGAAGTTTCAATTCATGACTTAGTTGAATTCGTTGAAAATAATTTTGTAGCCATAGCTGATAATCAAAAAGTAAACTTCGCGATAAAAGTTCAAGAGGGAATCAAACCGACAATTTACAGTGATCAAATACGCATTCAACAAGTATTAAAAAATCTGCTGTCGAATGCATTTAAGTTTACAGCAAATGGAGAAGTATACTTAGAAATTACTGAGGATTCTTCTCGAACGAAAGAATTTGGCAAGGCGATTATTGCCTTTTCAGTTATTGATACCGGTATAGGCATATCAAAAGATAAACTAGGTTTAATTTTTGAAGCATTCCAGCAAGCTGATGGAACAACAAGCAGAAAATACGGTGGTACTGGCTTAGGTTTATCGATCAGCAGAGAAATTGCAGACCTTTTAGGCGGCGAAATAGATGTTGAAAGTGAGGAAGGCAAAGGAAGTAAATTTACCTTCTATATTGGGGATTATGAGCAAACTCAAAATGAGGAAATCGTCATCATTCCTAGTGAAGCAGCTGCTACTACGCTGGATGATGTTATTGATATTTCACCAAAAGAAATAGAATCATTTACTTCTCAGGCACCTGCAAAAATAACCGAGACAAGTCACATTAAACGATTATTAATAGTGGACGATGATTTAAATCAACGAAATAGTTTGATGGAGCTTATTGGAAACATGGACTTTATCATTAAAGCTGTTTCCTCAGGAAAAGAAGCAATCGAAACTCTAAAAGTAGAATCCATTGATTGTATTATCCTTGATTTGGGATTAATCGATACCAACGGCTTTGATTTATTATCAGACATTAAAAATAATCAAGCAAATCAGCATATTAAAGTCTTTATTTACACAGGACGAGATTTAACATTCAAGGAAGAAATTGAGTTAAATAAGTTTGCTCATACAATTATTATTAAAAATGAGCATTCTCCAGAAAGATTGGTCGCAGAGCTTGAAGATTATTTAGATGATTCAAAAGAAGATGTGGAGAACCAGGATATTGTGATTCAGCCAGTTCAATCCAAGCAAGGTTTATTAGGAAAAAAAGTACTGCTTGTGGATGATGATATTCGAAACGTGTTTGCCCTATCAAGTGTTCTTGAAATGGCGGGCATGAACGTAATATTTGCAGAAAATGGAATAGAAAGCCTTATTATGCTGGAAGAACATCCCGATGTAGCTCTAGTTTTAATGGATATTATGATGCCCGAAATGGATGGATACGAGGCAATTATGAAAATTCGAGAAAATCCCTTGTATCAAAATCTTCCATTGATTGCTCTTACCGCAAAAGCAATGAAGGAAGACCGCGAGAAATGTTTGGAAATAGGGGCATCCGATTATATCGCGAAGCCAGTAGAGCCTGACCAATTAATATCTCTTATAAAAGTCTGGTTATATTAAGTTAAAGGGGAAGTCATAGCCATGAATGAATTCAATTTACCAAATCATCCACAAGAGGAAAATCTTGAAAAATTGGAGATTTACCTTCTCCTTGAAGGTATTTATTTGCAATATGGCTATGATTACCGGGACTACGCTTATCCTTCCATTAGAAGGCGAGTCTGGCATCGTGTACTTGCAGAGAAACTACCTACAATCACAAGTCTATTGGATAAAGTGCTGCATGACGTATCCTGTTTCGAAAGATTAATAGCCGATTTCTCCATAAATGTTACCGAAATGTTTCGAGATCCTTTATTTTTCAAAGAATTCAAGGATAAAGTGATTCCCATGTTGAGAACCTATCCCTCGATTCGAATCTGGCATGCTGGTTGTTCAACAGGTGAAGAAGTATATTCCATGGCTATACTTTTGCATGAGGCTGGACTTTATGATAAGACGAAAATATACGCTACTGATATTAACACGGATGTGTTAAAAACAGCTAAGAATGGGCGTTTTTCATTAGAGCATATGAAAAAGTACACGAGTAATTATATGCAGGCTGGTGGAGAAGAAGCTTTTTCAGACTATTATAAAGTAACGGATTCCGGGGTAAAATTTCATTCATTTTTAACTGAAAATGTTGTGTTTGCCCAGCATAATCTAGTTACAGATAGTTCATTCAATGAATTTCATGTAATTCTTTGCCGAAATGTTTTGATTTACTTTAACAAAGATCTGCAAAACAAAGTGCACAGTCTTTTTTACAATAGCTTAGGCAAATTTGGCGTCCTTTGTCTTGGCAATAAAGAATCCATCAACTACACAAAGTTTGATAAAATGTATGAAGAAATTAGTGCATCACAAAAGATTTATAAAAAAATAAAATAATGATGTTGACTCGAAAATGTATGTGAATGCATTTTCGAGTTTTTGTTAGATAGCAATTTGGATTACTAATAATATATAACCAAAGGAATAAGTGCTTTAAGGATTCAGTAACTATTAAGATGATTTTTTTGTACAACCGTACTAAAATGAGGCCATGATTATTTGGTTTGCAGGAGACCACAAGGATACCATTTTTCTTCCTATCGAAAGTACTCTAGCCCAGAGGATGCAAGAAAGGGTTTTCAGGAGATTTCCCAAGCTGTCGGTATGGGGGATGGCAATGACCGTAAGAAATGCTATTGACGGCTTCACAATTGAGTTAATGAGAAATGCTCAATTAGATGTCCCGGAATATGCTAACGAATGGTTACAATCTTTGAGCGATCAACTAAAAAGTAATGTGAAAGTAGGATGAGAGCTATGTTTTACTATGAGATAATTTGCAGTAGTTGCAGACAAGAATTTAAACTGTGTGAGGGTTCTCTAAAATATAAACTATTCAAGGAAAGAACGAATAAGATTTTTCGTTGTGATGCGTGTGAATCTAAAATACGCATGGATGCTATAAAAAACTTCTTCAGATAGTTTTGCGAGAGTCATACCAATACGAATAGATTGTTAAATCATCTTCTAAAAGTAACGGTTGCTTGTATTTAGTTAATAAAATCTCGCTGATTTATCAAGAGCAATTATGGAACAGCTCAGGTAGAAAAAAACTGAAATTATATCGACTTGATAGGAATCCATTTTGGACAATTTTTTCAAATTGGATTCTTTTTATTTGTCGTTAAATACAGTTTACGAGTCGTTTTTGTCAAACATTATTTAGAAGCTGCTGTTACACCATTTTATGAATAATTTATAGTCAGGCTACCTTTGGTGGAAATCCCGCTACTTTATTATGCCTCTTCTTTTTCATTCCAACTTTCATTGAATCTATTAATTTTTTGATGTAATTTAGTAACTTTTCTTCGTGAATGCAATCCTTAATTTGTTTTAATAAACAAAAAATTTTTAGAGTCACTTTCAGATCCTCCTGAATACACTAATAATTGGTGAACAATGTCAATTTAGGAGGAAAGTTAGTGAAAAAGGTTTGCGCTTTCTTTTTTATGCTCGTTTTTATCTTATTGGCTGGGTGTAGCGACCGAATAACCATGAATGAAGGAGCAGTTCAAAATACAGAAGACCTCGAAAAAAACCCCACAGGAGCACAAAAAGTTCATGATTCTGAAAACCAGCCGGTAGACTCGATTACCTCAGAAGAAGAACCAACCACTCCAGATGAATCTATTACAGAACAGGCATCAAACATTATCAATCTCATTGACCCGTACACAAATGAAATCATTACTTCTTTTTCTACTGAAGCGCTAGGCTATTATACTGATTCCGCTTTATTTGAACAGCAAATTGAAGAGCTAGCAAAAAACTTGGCGCGTGGGACAGATGGGAGTGAGGGCTACGATCAGCGAATGATTCTGGATAAAGTCAGAGAAAACGGTGAATTGCTTCAAGGCAACCCTATGATGATTTTAAAAGAGAGCGAGCTTAAAGAAAAAATTTTAGCAGTTTCTCCTGATGGAGGAGATGTGGAATTACCGCTTTATATAACAGAAACGGGTTATGATCGAGCGATTTATGACACCTTAAATAATGTAGTAATAGCAACCTATACCACTTATTTCGATAGTTCTGTTGCTGGTCGAACACATAACATCAATCAATCATCTGATGCGATCTCCAATGTGATTGTTGGAAAAGATGATTATTTTTCCTTTAATGCGACTGTTGGACCAAGAACAAAGGAAACAGGTTATCAGGAGGCACTGGAAATTATTAATGGAGACTTTGTAATGGGGATAGGCGGGGGAATCTGTCAAACATCTTCCACCTTATTTAATGCAGTCGATCAACTGGGTGTTCTTTATGTAGAGAGGCATCATCATTCCAAGGAAATTGGCTATGTACCAAAAGGAAGGGATGCTACAGTCTCCTATGGAACTTTGGACTTCCGATTTCAGAATACAACGGGTTTCCCTTTTATGATTATTTCGACAACTGCAGAGAATTCGATTACAGTTGAAATTCGAACTTCAGAAGAATATGCCAAACAAATCCATTAGCCAAACTAAAAAATAGACACTGTTAAATGGTGTCTATTTTTTAATAGAAAAACAAATCAACTCATAAAAAGTTATTAAACTTTTAAAATATCTATACTTTATAACTAGTTTTTATTTTTTATTTAGTAGTAATGTTCTAAATTTATATTTAATTACCATTATTTTTAGTATATAATTAATTCTGATAATATTACACAAAAAGGGAGGGTTTTACAATTTTAACTTCATTATTCAAATAATTGAATATGGGAAATCGCATCAAGGGGGGCTAATTTATTGTTTACAAAATATAAAAAGCCAAAAAAGCAAAAGGCTCAAGCAGATGAGAATGAGTCAAAAAAACAGAAAGTTCGTAAGGATCGAACGAAATTAAAAAAGCAAAAGGTTAAGAAGAACCCAACTAGTAAGCGAGGACGGATGATCAGTCTCCGAACACGTTTTATCAGTGCTGTTTTATTGATTTCAATTATTCCCTTAATAGCAGTAGCATTCTTTATTCAAAATAATAATAGTGGTATTTTGATAGAAAAAGAACAAAGTGCTATGGAGGATCTTGCAGTTAGTAAAGCACAATCCATCGAGCAATGGTTCGACTCACAGATTTCAGAAATGCAGGTGGCTGCAGCAAGCGATGTCATGAAAACGATGGATGCTGAGCGGATTTTGCCTTATATTAATATGCTGGAAAATCGTTCTGATGTGTTCGAAACAATGTTTGTTATCGATAAGGAACGAACTGTCCTTACGCATACATTAAAGGGAAGTATTGGAGCAGACTATAGCAATCAAAGCTATGTCCCAACTGTATTTGGCGGAAAATCTGTTTTCTCGGAGGTTTTAACTTCAGAAGAAACCGGGAATCGCGTTGTAATTGCGGCTACACCAATTATCAATGACAAAGGTCTAATTGTAGGTATTTTGGCTGGTGCAGCAAACCTTGAAGCACTGATTGATACATATTTATCAGAAGAAGGAGATTCTGCTAATCTAATTACTTTAGTCGATGGACAAGGAATCATTCAGGAATCACCTACTGAAGAATTAGTTGGAAGTAAACTTGAAGAGGCTAATCTTGGTACATTAAGCTCGTATTTAGAAAAAAGTGTAGTGGAACCAGGTATATCTACTTTTGATTATAATGATGAAGAATACATTATTACCTATACACCGATTAAGTCTGTCGGTTATGGCTTAAGTATCTATACACCTTCCAAGGATGTACTTTCCGATTCAATCGCGCTAAGAGATACCACTATTATCATGATAGTAATAGCAGCAATCGCTATTATCTTAGTAACCTTTGTAATTGTCAGAAGCATTACAAAACCAATTCTAGTTCTTTCGTCAAAAATGGAGAGAATTGCAACAGGTGATTTAACGACAACAATCATTAAAACTAAACGCCGGGATGAAATTGGCCAACTTTCAAATAACTTTAATTTGATGATTGATAACATTAAGCATTTAGTTTCCGAAATTAAGAAAGCATCAGATAATGTTCTTTCTTCTTCAGAAGAATTATCAGCAAGTTCTGATGAAACCGTTCAAGCAACTGAGCAAATCAGCGCTTCAATTCAAACAATCGCTTCAAATACTGAAACACAAGTCAGCTTTACAGATAATGCCAAGAATGTTGTTTCGAATATATCCAATGGGATTTCAACAATTGCCGATAATATCGAAAGAACAAACGAACTTTCCAGCCAGGCAGTGGAAGCTTCAAGTTCAGGTACTCAAGTAATCGGTACAACAATTAGCTATATGAAAGCCGTTGAAGAAAAGACCAATGCGGCGTCGCGAACAATCAATGGCTTAGGGAAAAAATCTTCGGAAATTAACGATATTATTTCGGTTATCACGGATATTGCCAGCCAAACGAATTTACTTGCCCTCAACGCAGCTATTGAAGCAGCAAGAGCAGGGGAATATGGGAGAGGATTTGCGGTTGTTGCAGATGAAGTTCGTAAATTGGCTGAACAATCTAGCAAAGCTTCTGGACAAATCAGTGAATTAATTAAAGATATTCAAAATGAAATTACCTTATCGATTCAGGCGATGGATGAAGGGAACTCTGCTGTCAATGATGGGAAAGAATTAGTTGGTCGGGCAGGCAGCGAATTTGATAATATCGCAAAGGCTGTCGATAAAGTTTCACTTCATATGAAAGAGATATTAGATGAGAGTCAACAAATTAAAAACGCTTCAGAAAAAATGGTTGATGAAATCGAACATATTTCCCAGATTTCGATCGAGGCTTCCCGTAACACGCAAGAAATTGCTTCGGCATCAGAGCAGCAAAATAGTTCAATGGAAGAGATTGCGGCATCTGCAGATAATTTAGCGAATATGGCTGAAAATTTAAAAGCAGCCGCGCAAGCTTTCAAAATGTAACAATAAATAAAGGCAATATTTTCGTTTGCTAAAACGAAAATATTGTCTTTTTCAATCTAAACAAAAGTATACTTCTTTCCCATTAAGACAATCCTATGGAAAGATAGGAAATGGAGAGAGGTTTTATGTTTAGAGGAAATAAAAAGAAAGAAATTTCAACTAAGAATGCAGTAAAGAAAGAAGAATCAAAACAAATACCGATTCCATCTTCGAAAATGGAATTTCTAGATAAACTGAAAGAGACTATGCACTCACCAGCTGATTTAATTGTCAAGAAAATAAGTGACACCATTACAATTGTTTTTCTAGACTTTTTAATCGATGGAAAAACTTTAAATGAACAAATATTAACCACACTAGAAAAAGTTAATAGTGCACCGCCAAAAGTTATTAAAGAAAACCTTTTAATAGCTGAAGTTGACTTAGTCACGGAGTTAAATAAATCTGTATTTGAACTGTTAATTGGGGCTGTGTTAATTCATGTTGACGGTTATCCTGAACTTGTTGTCTCAAAAATTTCCTCATACCAATCGAGAGGTCTGTCGGCACCTGAAAATGAATCCCAGGTTATTGGATCACAAGTTGGATTCAACGAAAGTCTAGCAACAAATATATCACTCGTTCGTCGTTACATTACTAACCCTAAACTATGCAATGAAAAGTTTGTTCTAGGAAAAGAAACGAATACTTCAGTTTCAGTTTTATACGTTCACGGTATTGCATCCGAGCAGCACGTTAATACTGTTCGTCAAAGAATCCAAGATCTAGATTTAACAGATCTTATTGATAGTGCCGTTTTAGCGGAATTAATTGATGATAATTCATTATCAATGTTTCCACAAATGCTATTAACAGAAAGACCTGATAGGTTTTGTGATGGCCTTGTTAGCGGGAAAGTGGGCATAATTGTAAACGGAAGTTCTATGGCAATCCTTAGTCCATATACCTTCTTTGAATTTTTTCAAAGTAGGGAAGACCAAAATCTTCGTTGGCCAATTGCTACGTTTATTCGGTTATTGCGTTTTGCGGCTATCTTAATATCGATTTTTTTAACACCTATATATGTTGCAGCACTAACTTTTCATTATGAGGTAATTCCTCAACCCTTACTTGTACCCTTAAGTGAATCAAGAGCAGTCGTCCCGTTTCCTCCAATAATAGAAGCTATAGTTTTAGAATTAATTATAGAATTACTGCGCGAAGCAGGGGCAAGATTACCTACAAAAGTTGGTCAGACAATTGGGATTGTAGGAGGTATTGTCTTAGGTACTGCAGCTGTACAAGCAGGGATTACAAGTAACATATTAATTATTATTATTGCGTTATGTGCACTATCTTCTTTTACGACACCAAATTATTTAATGGGGAACGTAATCCGAATATTACGATTTCCAATCATTATTTTGGCTGGGTTTTGGGGATTTTACGGTGTCATGCTGGCATTTTGCTACTTGATCATTCATTTATTAAGACAATCTAGTCTAGGATCACCCTATACCGCACCCATTTATCCGCCTAGATGGAAAGATTGGCCAGATAGTCTTATCAGATTGCCATTCCCTCTAGTCAAACGTCATTCCGTGGATACAAGATCCAGTGATACAGGGAAAGATACAAGTAACAGCCTTTCAAAAGAAGAGAAGGTGACAAGATGAAATCTACTCTCCATATCAGTGATAACCAAAAAATTAGTTCCTCTCTTTTCTTTTTTGTGGTGTTAGCTACTCAAATAGGAGTTGGAATCCACGGTTTTCAACGAGTCATCGTAAAAGATGCGAGTAACGATGCTTGGATTTCCGTCATATTAGCTTATATTTTTTCACATATTGTTGTCTATTTCATGTTTAAAACATTATCATTAACAACGTCTGATGATTTATATGGAATCCATCAAGATTTATTTGGGAAATACTTTGGCAATTTTCTTAATCTACTCTATGTACTATATTGTTCCTTCTCTTTCTATTCTGTAATTAGAAATTATATTGAGGTAATAAACACTTGGGTATTTCCCAATCTACCGCAGTGGTTCATTTCAATAACTTTACTGTTACTTGTGATTTATGCTTTTAC
The DNA here is from genome assembly GCA_030027265.1 of Lysinibacillus fusiformis. Lineage (GTDB taxonomy): Bacteria > Bacillota > Bacilli > Bacillales_A > Planococcaceae > Ureibacillus > Ureibacillus fusiformis_A. Next base: position 23,284 of record JASENG010000020.1, read on the forward strand.
TGGCGGATTACGTGTTATGGTTGGCGTCTGTTTTTTTTCCTTTATAACAGGGCTTTGGATATTAATTATTTTGTATATGACATTAAAATATGCACATTTTAATCATCTACTACCGGTATTCGGAAATGATTTAAAAAGTATCCTTAGGGGTGCTTATTCAATGACCTTTACGATAGTTGGATTTGAAATAATTAATATACTATATCCATTTGCTAAGGAGAAGGACAAAGTACAAAAATATGTTCATATGGGCCTCCTTTTTACTCTGTTTATTTATTTGTCCATCATATTAGTAACACTTGTATATTTTAGTGAAGAACAATTAGAAAGAACAGTCTGGGCAACTCTTACTTTATTTAGTGTTGTTAAACTCCCATTTATTGAAAGAATCGAAATCATAATTATCTGCTTTTGGATGATTATTATTTTACCGAATCTCTGTTTATTCTCATGGGCAGCATATCGAGGAATTAATCGAATCAAAAATATAAAGGCAACAACTTTTATCTGGATTTTTAGTATCCTAATTTTTTTCGCTAATATCCCTATTCTATCTCGCATTCAGATTGATAAAGCAAACAACATATTTGCTCAAATTGCGTTTTGCATAGTTTTTATCTATCCTTTTCTACTTTATATTATTGCATTTTCCAAAAAGATGTTGACCAAAAAGCGGGAGAGACGAAATTGAAAAAAGTAAAATTAATATTTATGCTGGTATTGTGTTCTATATTAATAATGGGATGTGCAGAATCAAAAATTCTTGAAAGGGTCAGTTTAGTTACATTGATTGGATATGACTTGGAAGAAGAAAATAAAGTTACTACCACTTCTGTTATTCGACAAATCAATCCTGAATTTCAGAGTAAAGTCGAGGTTCAATCAGCAACAGAAGGCACAAGTAAAGGGACTCGAATCAAGGTCGATATGAAAACAGCAAAAAAAATAGCGGCTGGTCAATTGCGGGTTGTATTATTCGGAGAAGAGTTGGCAGAAAATGGGCTTAATGAGAGTATACACACATTAATGATGAATAATGAGTTAAGTACAAGTGTATATCTTGCTGTAGTAAGAGGCACATCAAAATCAATTCTTGAATATAAGTACAATGAAATTACTGATCTTGGGCAACACATTTATAACCTCATAGATCATAATGTGAAACAGGAACAAACAATCTCCTCAACCACACATGAAATTGCTAGAGATTATTATTCTAAAGATCGACATTTTGCATTACCGATTCTTGCGAAGAATGGTGAATTTGTTCAAATTGACGGTATGGGATTTTTTAGTTCCGGCAAAATGGTTGGGGAACTTCCGGCAGATGATATGTTATATATTATGATGATGCAAGATAACTTTAAAAATGGAAAACTTGACCTAGGGTTGGATGGAGAATCAGTTGACCCGACCAAATTCAAGGACAAGGAATTGCAAATTGCAGTAGACTCTATCAAGACTATAAGAGGGATTAAAGTAGTAAATCCAGATAAAAATGAATTTGATTTGACAGTTAAAATGAAATGTAGATTATTAGAAATCTCTTCCGAAGTTTCGACGAGCGATGTTAAAGTACTAAATAAAATAGAGAAATCAATGAGTAAAAAAATTGAAAGTGAACTATCTAGAATTCTTGAGTATAGTCAAGAGATTAATTCGGATATTTATGGTTTTGGGGAACAGTATAGAGCGCAGGTTCGAGGATCAGATCTTACCGAAGAAAAATGGACTGAGAAGTATCAAGAAATGAAAGTAAATATTAATGTGGATGTAGAGATTATTCGAAATGGCGTATTTGAATAATTTCAATATTCATTTTCATATTTCCACACGATTGGGGCAAGATAAATTCAACTACAGACAATAGTTAGGTTGGGTTTAACATGTTTGAAATACACAGAATAATAATAATGGTTCTTCCTTTTTTTCTAACGTTAAATATGATGCAAATAAAAGCTGAGGAAACCAAGCAGGAAGAAGTAATTACCGAAAGAACCATTAAAATCATTGATCCTTTAACAAAAGATATAGTAAAGACCATTACGCCAACTGATTATCAATTAGCAACCGACATCACTCAATACAAGAAAGAATTGGAAGAATGGGTTTATCAATTTTCGAAGGGCTCTAAAACCGAAAGTGGTTATCAAATACCGATGATTTTGGATAAGATTGATCAAAATGGAGAAATCATTAAAGGTAGGCCTCTTATAACGGTAAACGAAGAGTTGCTGGTCGATCAGATTATTCAACATTCCTTTTCGGGGGGAGAGATTAAGCTTCCTTTAAATTATACACAGAGTGATTATAGCGAAAAGGATATTCCGCATTTAAATGAAGTCGTGCTTGCTTCCTATACAACTTATTTTAGAGCCTATAAATCGGGGAGAAGCAAAAACATCGAACTTTCTGCAATGGCGATTAATAATGTGATTGTCGGAAATAACGATATATTTTCTTTTAATTCCGTTGTCGGACCAAGGGATGTCGCAGCCGGCTATCAAATGGCACCCGAAATTATTCGGGGGAAAATGGTGATGGGCATCGGGGGCGGAATTTGTCAAACTTCCTCAACATTATTTAATGCAGTGGACAAATTAGAATTGAGAATTCTCGAGAGGCATAATCATTCAAAGGACGTCGGTTATGTACCGGAAGGAAGAGATGCTACAGTTTCCTTTGGAGGATTGGATTTTAAATTTCAGAACAATCTGGGCATTCCTTTCTTAGTTAAAAGTTATTATCAAAAGGGAGCAATTACGATACAAATTAAAACATCAAAAGAATATGAGCAAATCCTTAAAAATGAACTAAGTAAACGTTAAAGACACAAATGCTGTGTCTTTTTTTTATGATGACTTATGCCTTGCTTGAGGAATAAGAAGGTAGCATAATGATAAAGTAAGTAGAAAATTTAGAATTTAATAGTGATTGATGAAAAAATAGACAAGATTATGAATCAACTTAAGAAAGGAATGTTTCTTATATGAAAGAATTATGGTATGGCGGCCCAATCTATACGATGGCAAGAGAAAATGAACGAGTAGATGCGGTGCTTGTTGAGAATGATAAAATTATAGATGTTGGAACACTAGAAAAGCTCAAATCGCAAGCTGATACACTCCTAGATTTAAAGGGTTCAGCTATGTATCCAGGATTTGTTGACAGTCATCTTCATATCCTTTTCCATGGCGAGAAGCTGATTCGACTTGATTTATCAAATGCTGCTTCAGCAGAAGAAATACTTGCATTAGTCCGTGAAGCTGCTAGAAATATGCCAGCAGACAAATGGTTATTCGGTGAAGGATGGAATGAAAATAATTTTGCAGACAAACGCATTCCTACTATTCAGGAGCTTGATGCCATCCGAACAGCACCTATTCTTCTGACGCGGGTATGTCATCATGTCTTCTTAGGTAATACAGCTGCGTTACTAGCGGGTGGAATCGATGAATATAGCAAATCACCAGCTGGCGGAAAAATTGGTCGAGACGCCCAAGGGAAACTAAATGGCCTATTATATGAACAAGCTACTTCATTACTGATGAATGCAATCCCTAGGGAAGGTGAAGCTTACATACAAGATTTAGTGGATGCGTTAAATCGTTCGATTGATAATATGCTAGCGAAAGGTTTAACAGGCGGACATAGCGAGGATATGAGTTATTTCGGAAAGTATACTAATCCGCTAACTGCCTATGAAAGAGTTATAGGTGAAAAACATCACTTCCGTGTTAACCTTCTGCGACATCACACAGTATTCAAAGAAATGATGGAAGCAAATCTATCATTTGATGAGCCATTTATAGAACCTGGTGCTATGAAAATATTCGCAGATGGATCCCTTGGTGGTGCAACAGCAGCTCTCATTGAACCTTATACAGATGATTCATCGAATAAGGGGTTATTAATACATTCACAGAAACAATTAGAGGAGCTCGTACAATTAGCACGCAGCTATAATGAAGCAATCGCTGTACACATTATTGGGGATGCTGCTGCTGAACAAGTAATAAATGCGATCGAGAAATATCCAGTATCAAGCGGTAAACGAGATCGATTAATACATTGTTGTGTCTTGACTGAAGAGTTAATGGAACGAATGACAAAACTATCTGTTGTGGTAGATATTCAACCTGCTTTTGTTCCTTCTGATTTCCCGTGGGTTATAGATCGGCTGGGTGAAAATCGTTTAGAATACGCTTATGCATGGAAGAAATTATTAGATAGAGGAATTATGTGTTCTGCTGGAACCGATGCACCGATTGAAGATGTTAATCCGTTAGCTTCTATCTATGCAGCAGTGGAACGCAAGAAAACTTCTGAAAAGCATGATGGTTATCTTCCAGAAGAGAAGCTTACGCGTTTTAAAGCAATTCGGGCCTACACATATGGCAGTGCACAAGCGATTGGAAAAGAGGAGGAGCGCGGATTAATATTACCAGGTTATGATGCTGATTTTTCTATTTTTGACCGAGATTTATTTGAAGGAACTTCAGAAGATATGTTAAAGGCGCAGGCAGTGAAGACTGTCGTTGCAGGAAGAGTTGTTTTTGACCGAGAATAGATCCAATCCCCTCTGGACACAACAGGGGGGATTGTTTTTATTTAAAACTTATATGTCACACCTGTTAGCTTTTCCGACAGTACCCATAAATTATTGGAAACATTCTCAACAAATTGTTCATTTAAAATTTCAAGTTCAGTAGGAAAACCTTTTATTCCTTTTTTTCCATCAGGTCCAATATATTCACCGCCACGTATAGAATATTCGGTAGCGGCATACAAAATTGGATATGCGGCCATTTCGGCACTTTGACCAATAACTTTTAATGAAGCGCGAGTCAATCTCGTTTTAAATTTATGAGATCCTTTTCCAAATATATACGTCTGAGCAATACCAGGATGACAAGCAATACTTTTTGAATCAATATTTCGGGCGCGAAAACGATGTTGAAGCTCTTTTGCAAAATACATACAAGCTAGCTTACTTTGAGCATATTTTTTCATTGTATTACTAGATTTCTTTTTAGATCCAGTGAACTCTTTAAATTCGGCTTTAAGATTGTGTGCAGAAATACTTCCAAGTGAAACGACTCTCGAATCCGGTGTTTTAATGATTAGATCGAGCAATAATCCAGTTAACGCAAAATGTCCTAAATAATTCACCCCAAATTGTGTTTCATAACCATCTTTTGTCTGGCTTTTTGGAGGCTTCAGCACCCCTGCATTATTAATTAGGATAGATAATGAACGAAATTTTCTTCTGAATTCCTCGGAGAACTCTTTCACGCTTTGTAAATCACTTAAATCCAATTTTAATACGTGAACATCTGCATTTGGAAATTCTTTCTTTATTTTATCAGCTGCTTCATGACCTTTATTCAGATTGCGCACAGCTAGTATGACAGTTGCGTAATTTTCTGCTAATGCCAAGCTTGTTTCTAAGCCGATTCCACTATTTCCTCCAGTAACAATCGCCACCTTTCCAGTTAGGTCGCCAATTTCTCTTTTTGTCCATTCTCTCGTCATTGATCACACACTCCTTACTTCATACAAATCAATGGAGTTTAACTTCCAGTTTAAAGTCTAGTAAATTATGTTCTATTATATGTTCTAAACCGAGAAACAGAAGAAAACCTAGTGATGTTATGAGATAAAATGTACATAAATTTAGAAGTTCCTAAAAAATATGAATTGATAAGTGGTGCTTGTTAAAGACATAACCCTTTTTGAGTTTACCAATCATTTAAATAATTCTTGGTATTGTTTTGGTGTAAAATTGGTCATTTGTTTAAAAACCTTTATAAAATGTGCCTGGTCATAAAAGCCAATATCGTAAATAATATCTTGTGTTGAAGTATTGGCCATTAAGAGAAAATCTTCAATAACATTTTGGAATTGGACAATTCTAGAAAACTGTTTTGGAGAAAAGCCGATTTTCTCTGAAAATTTTCTGCGGATATATTGTTCCGTGAACCCAATATCCCGAGATAAATCTTTAATGCTGATAGTTCCTTTAGAACGATAAATTTGTTGCACAGCATATTCAACCATATTTAGATTCAAGCTTTGTGTTAATTGAAATGATAGAATGAATTTTTCGAAACTGGAAATTCTTTGCTGAAAGTAAGTACATTCTGCTATTTGTTCAACAATAGGCATAGGGAAGGAGAAAACTTCGTTCAAGGGAATAAGTTTTCCGATAAGTTCATGTAATGGGTTATTTAAATGAATAATCGTTTGTTCTGGATAAAAACGAATCCCAAAGTATGTACAATCATTTAATAGTTCGGGATGTTCTGTACGAAACAAAGGACTTGTCCATAAAAAAGCGTCTAACTTATTGGGGTCGCAACAAATTAAAAAATCAAAACAACCATCTGGAACAAGAGATAAATGTGTGGTTATTTCTTTTTTTGTTTGAAATTGATAAAAAAGAGCGATATTCGTATTTTGGTTTCTGCTAGGTTTAAATTCGGTATAGTTTAAAGTATTTGAATGTATCTCTGGTTGAAATGGAAAATACTGCATAATACAATTCCTCCTTACAACTGAAATCACTTTTCCACCTTAATTATAGTGAAAATTTAGAATTTTTAAATAGTTATGTGAATTTTCTTAACATTTTCTGTATAAAAGAGTTACATTGTTTCTTTTTTTACAATTTTTTTCATCCTTCTCCTGTTAAATTAACACTATAAACCTTGCAACTATAATTTGTTGTAAGGAAATATAACATCATTAGGAGGATTATAAATGAAAACTCAAACTACTCTTGCAATCCATCCACTAGAACCTTTGACAGCTGATGAAATTTCATTAGCCGTTGAAATTGTAAAAAAGGACAAACAATTAAAAGATGAAGTTCGATTTGCACAAGTTTTATTAAATGAACCAGTAAAAGAAATGGTTCTTAGTTTTGTAGAAGGCAGCGCTTTTGAAAGAGAAGCATTTTTAATCATCCTTGATCCAATAACTAATGAAACATTTGAAGCAATTGTTTCAATCACTCAAGAGAAAGTAAAAAGCTTTGAATCGATTCCTGGTGTACGACCAGGATTTATGCTTGATGAATTTGAAGAGGTTGAAGAATTTCTAAAAAATCATCCAGATTACCAAGCCGCATTATTGAAACGAGGCATCGTTGATTCAAGTTTAGTAATGATTGATCCATGGTCTGCTGGGCATTACAACATACCTGAAGATGAAGGACGCAGAATTGTCCGCGCAATCGCCTGGGTCCGTCCTGCAGCAAAAGAAAATGGCTATTGCTATCCAATCTCGGGTTTGATTGCAGTAGTAGATGTAAATAAAATGGAAATCGTTCGTTTAGAAGATTATGGGGCAAAACCAATCCCCCCATCGCAAGGAGCTTATATTCCAGAAGAAGCAACAGAATATGACATTAGTTTTCGTGAAGATGTGAAACCTCTGGATATTATTCAACCTGAAGGGCCAAGCTTCACAATTAATGGACATTGCATCGAGTGGCAAAAATGGAAAATCCGTTTTGGCTTTACACCTCGAGAAGGCTTAGTACTTCATACGGTAAGCTATAAAGATAAAGAAAAAGAACGTCCTATTCTTTATCGTGCAGCATTATCTGAAATGGTAGTACCTTATGGCGATACATCACCTACACATAACTGGCAAAATGCATTCGATGCAGGAGAATACGGAATTGGCCAGCTTGCGAATTCTTTAGAGCTTGGATGTGACTGTGTTGGCCATATTCAATATTTCGATGCAGTTATGTCCAATAGTAAAGGGGAGCCCTTCACGATTAAAAATGCGGTTTGCTTACACGAGGAGGACTATGGAGTTGCATGGAAACATACGGACTGGCGTACAAACCAAGTAGAAGTTCGCCGTTCTCGTCGTTTAGTCATCTCATTCTTTGCAACAGTAGCAAACTATGATTATGGTTTCTTCTGGTCATTCTATCAAGATGGCACAATTGAATGTGAAGTAAAACTAACCGGTGTATTAAATGTCGGTGCTTTAGATGAAGGGGAAAAGCCAAAATACGGTACGGAAGTGGCACCTCAAGTAAATGCGCCGTATCATCAACATTTCTTCAATTTCCGAATTGATCCGATGATTGATGGGATCAATAACTCATTGATTGAATCTTATACTGTTGCTGAAAAACCAGGTGCAGACAATCCGAATAACAATGGTTTTTATACGATTGCCAAAGCATTTAAAACAGAAAGTGAATCAGTCAGTAATATTGATATCGCTAAACAAACAACTTGGAAAATTGTTAACCCTAATTCCAAGAACTTCGTTGGACAACCGGTTGGCTATAAAATAGTAACTGGTGAAAACTGTCATCCATTTGCAACAGATGAGTCTACTCTAATTAAACGAGCAGGATTTATTAAAAATCATTTATATGTTACAAAATACGATCCAAAACAAATGTATGCATCTGGAAGATATCCAAATCAATCAAAAGGTGGAGACAGCTTAGAGCATTATGTCAAAGCTGATCGTCCAATAGAAAATACGGATATCGTTGTCTGGTATACAATGGGGCATCATCATATTACACGTACGGAAGATTGGCCAGTAATGCCTACAGCTTATCAAAGCTTCCAATTAAAGCCGAATGGATTCTTTGATCGTAATCCAGCATTAGATCTACCAAGACCTAAAGCAAAAACTTCTTGTCAAATGACATCGCAAGACTCATGTCATTAATTTAAATGGGGGCGAGCTTGTTGCAAAAGTGCAGCCAGCTCTCCTCTCTTATGAGGGAGCGATTATTATGTTACTACTGGTAAGTGCAGTTATTGTCCTTGTGTATACAGCGATTTTCTGTATTGGTACCAAGAAAAAGTCTCGCAGCATAAGTAATGCATCCGCTAAATGTGTAGCGATGTCCTATGGCATGATTACCGGTACAACAATTGGACTGTTTATAGGTATTTATTTGCAGGGTGATCTTGCTTATTCAACCGTTGCTTCGATTGTCATCAGTGCCATTCTTTCCTATTTTGCGGGAAGGATTTTTGGTCTAGCTGGAATTATTGAAGCCTTAGCTTCAGGTTTTATGGGATCCATGATGGGGGCGATGTTAGGCGAAATGATAGACCCGTCAAATCAAGCCTTTATCGTCATTGTAATGGTAGTCCTGTATTCACTTGTTGTAACTGGTCTACAGTATATGATTCTTTCAGAACATCAAAAAACGTTTAATACTTCAAAGATAAAAGCAGCACCACTAATCATCATACTTCTTTTATCTTTTTCAAGTATTAGTGTAGTCGCATCCGTTGATAAAGCTGAAAATGATGACGGTAAAACAGAAACAGTAGACAGCGTGGAACATCAACATCAACATCATCATTAATCTGAGATAATCGGCAATTCAAACAATCTAATCAATTATTAAAAAGGTGGTTATAGGATGGAGTTAAATTTACAGTTGGCAAAACAAATTATTGATGGTGCAGAAAAAGAGGCACAAAACCTGGATGTAAAAATGGTCATTTCTGTAGTGGATGCTGGAGGTAATTTGATTGCACTTCATCGTATGGATGATGCTTGGATCGGAAGTGTCGATATCGCCGAAGGAAAAGCGTGGACTTCCATTGCCTTCAAATTAGAAACCGAAATTTTAGCAAGCTTGACAATTCCTGAACAAGAATTATATGGGATTAATACAACGAATAACGGAAAAATTGTCGTATTTGGCGGGGGAATTCCTTTATTGCTAGATGGAAAAGTTATTGGAGCAATTGGCGTTAGCGGAAGTACCGTGCAAAACGATATGGCAGTAGCTAAAGCTGGCGTGAAAGCATTCGAAGACCTATTAGTTACTGTAAAGTAACGTGAAAGAAACAACCAATTTTATCGGAAGAAGCCATCAATTTAGATATAGGTGGCTTCTTTTTATTGTAGAAGATATTTGATGTACCCTTGATTCCAGATGTATTTTTGGTGAAATCTTGTTTTCCTCATTTTAAAGATTAAGGACGAGCTTGTCTCCTGATGCCCTTGATACACAGGAGATTATGCAATTATTTTGCTTTTTTCCACATCAGTTAAAAATAAATCACGATGATTGACGGAACCTTTTAACACCTCTAATTGGCAGCTTCCACAACCTCCCGCTCTACAGGAATAGGGAGCTTCAATATTGTGCTTTAATAAGCCATCAAGCACGGTTTCGTCTGATTGAATTGCAATTGTTTTGTTGCTGCGAGCAAGTTCAACCAGAAATCCTTTGGCCGGGCCTAAGGAGGGGGGAGCAAATAATTCAAAGTGAATTTCCCTATTTGTATATCCGTAGCTCTTAGCTGCTTCTATATACAAATTTATCATGCTTTCCGATCCACAAAAGTACACATGCGTACCAATCGGCTGATCGTCCATTAGACTCGTATCCATGCGTTGCCCTTTGGACGAAAAGTAAAAGCGGCATTCATTGGAGTAATCCTTTAGGAGTGTTCGTAAAATGGGCAGTTTTCGATAGAGGGTGCCGCGTAATATAATTCAAAAGGGATCGAGTTCATTTTTAAGGCTTGCATCATCGATAGATATGGCGTGATGCCAATACCTGCAGAAAAAAGAGGTGTTTTTTAGCTTGTTTACTTAAAGGGAAGTGGTTCTTTGGATAGCTTACTTCGAGTAAGTCTCCTATTTTCATTTGTTCGTGCCAGAATACTGAGCCTCCTTTCGATTTTTCTTGTTTTCGAATGGCAATCGAATAACTTAAGTGACTTTTCGGGTGATTTGTTAGAGAATATCGACGTTCGATTACTCGGTCTTGTGCTGCAAGACGGGTAATAATATGTGAACCTGCACTATATGCAGGTAACTCTGGCAGATCAACAGGCGCTAATTCAAAACTTTTTACTTCACTAGTAAGCTGTTCGATATTTTTCACATAGACTTTTATAAATTTTTCATCCACGGCAAGTCACTCCTCTAAATTGATGTAACCTAAATAAGCACTATGTTGTTTTGAAAAATGATCAGAGATGGATAGTTGGGTAAGGCAATTTGGACAATGATTACATTCGTTTAACCGCTGTTTATGCTTGTGATAACATTTCGCACAAAAGACCTGTTTAAAATTATTTTCCAACACAAATTTATGGATTGCATCAACTGGAAACCCAACCTTTGTCCCTGTTTTTTCCCAATCGTTCACTACCTCTTTTGGGCCGATTAGAAGAAGGTGCGTGCCTATCTTTTCGCGCTGTAAATACGCGGTTAACTCCGATGATGTACATTCGCTTATATGGGCGGCAAGTTTACTAAAATTTTCACTTAATACTTCCTCTAATTCTATTGAAACAGAGGAAGCTTTAATATGAAACAGTGTATTAGGCACTTTTCTTGAAATATCCTTCAGTAAGTCTACTTGTTGAATCACGAACGGCTCTTCTACAAATATCAAGACTTTCTTTATATTCTTGGGAAATTCTAACTCCTTCAATGCTGTTTGTGGAATCGAACTTAGATAAAGCATAATTTTTCCCCCTCCTAATGGCTATCGTCTAAATATTGAACAATTATATCTTGATAGCCACTAAATCCTTTATAATCTGCCATATAATCTGGAATTTCTTTTATAACTGATTGTAGTCGTTTTTTATATAAATCATTTTCGATCAGCTGTTCAAAAGGCTTTAAATACGTATGAAGACTAAACAGAATGCCATTACTTGCAGGTAAACGGAAAAGTTTTTGATGTTCAACTCTTAAATGGAGAAGCTCGCCAATATTGGCTGGACTTAGCTCGGATTTCTGTTTCCCCCATTGATCGTAGTTTTCAGGGAAGGTATCCAATCGATGACCGACTGTTAAAGACCAATTCAACCTGGTCCAGGGCTTGCCGATCTCCATCCGCAACAAGAAATCCCTCACTTTTTTTGCCAAACCTGATGAGAAAACTGGTACAGGGGAATGGAATTCTAAAAGAGTCATGCCAATATTAAAGGCTAACGACCAATTTGCAGGAAAGCAAAGCTGCCCGGCATCCATATATAAATCTCCATCGCGTTGAGATAAAAAAACCAAGTCTTCTTGAATATGGCGGCCAATAAAATCCAACGGTTCATAAGGGAGAGTTTCAGATTTTCCAAACTCAAATTGTTGTTGTTCATTTAAGAGATGATTCGTAAAAGTCATCGTCGAACCATATTTTTCTATTGAAAAATACTCAGGATAATGATCTTGTAGTTCTTTTGCGATAAGACTAAATATCTCCCATTGCGGCTCCATAGTTTCTGGGAATGCTTGATAGCAGCGATCATGGTTATTTTTTACCAGCTCTCGTTTCAATAAAATTTCATCTTTATATTCTTTCGTTATTGTCACGATAGATGGCGGATCGAGTTCTTTCGAGTTATTGGAATAACGATATTGATCTGCGTGAAAGGGAAATGGAAATGGATCCGGCAGTGTTTGTAAAGTTTCAACGAGCAGTGAAGAAAAGAGCATGTAAATTCCTCCTTTGCATTTTAGATTAAAACTATTTTTTCAGAAAACCTTAATTTAAAGAAGTTATTCTTCCCAATTATCGGGATTGAAAAAAATAAATTCCTTTCCCAAATAATAGGAAAACTCATTTTTCTAAATCAATTACGTCTGTCATAGTTGAATTATCTTTTAGTAGTAGGAGGGAAAAATATGACAAAAATTTCACGCTGGAAAAAAGTATTATCGACATTTGCAGTAATGTTACTTGCTTTCACACCCTTCACAGCTAGCGCGGCAGCACCGACAGTATCTGCCATTGATACTGGAGATACAACTTGGATTATCGTAGCAGTAGCACTTGTATTATTCATGCATGTACCAGGTTTGGCATTATTTTATGGAGGTCTGGTGAGCGAACGAAATGTTGTCTCAACATTAATGCACAGTTTTATTAGTCTAATTATTGTAACAATCGTATGGGTATTATGGGGGTATACATTAAGCTATGGAACAAGCATTGGCGGATTTATCGGTGGTCTTGATTATTTATTGTTTAATGGCGTAGATGGAGAAGCTTATTCTGGATTAACCATTCCACATTATCTATTTGCAACTTTACAAATTGTATATGTTGCTATCACTGTAGCAATTATTTCGGGTGGTATCTCTGGCCGTATTTCGTTTAAAGCCTGGATTCCATTTACAGTTTTATGGCCGACATTCGTTTATGCTCCGATGGCACATGCTGTTTGGGGCGGGGGCTGGTTAGCTCAAATGGGCGAATTGGATTTCGCGGGTGGTACTGTTGTTCATATCACATCAGGGGTAGCAGCACTAGTAGCTGCTTTAGTTATTGGCCCTCGTACAAAGAAAACACTTAATCATAAACCTCACAATATTGTGTTCTTCTTATTTGGAGCTGCAACACTTTGGTTTGGTTGGTTTGGATTTAATGGAGGCAGTGCTTTAGCTTCCGGAGCCCTAACATCTTTAGCGATAGCCAATACCCATGTAGCCGGGGCTGCAGGTGGTTTAGGATGGCTAATCATAGAATGGAAATTACGCAAACGTCCGACTCTGGTAGGAACAGCAACAGGTGTAATCGCTGGTTTAGTAGCAATAACACCAGGGGCAGGTTTTGTTGCCATTCCTTCAGCACTGCTTATCGGGTTAATAGGTGCGCCAGTATGTTATTTAAGCATTAACTTCATTAAAGCCCGCTTTAAATACGACGATACTTTGGATGCTTTTGGCGTACATGGTATGGCAGGCATCTGGGGTGCTATTGCGACTGGATTATTCGCTACAACCTCTGTAAATGAAGCAGGAAATAATGGCTTATTTTACGGGAATCCAGAACAGCTGCTTCACCAATTAATGGGCGTGGGCGCATCAGTAATCATAACGGTAATCGGCACTTATGTTATTTTAAAATTTACCGGTTTATTTACACCGCTTCGCGTTTCGGAAGAAGAAGAAATTACCGGCCTGGACTTAAGTTTGCATGCAGAACCTGCTTATCATTCGAATAATGAAGAAGATCCAGAAATAACTAATGATAAATCCGTATTTGGAAGCGGAGCTGCAGGGTCGCATGTATATATGAAATAAATTTCCTTATCGAACATATGGGAGAAGCAGTTGGTGTTTTTCTTAAACTCTCCTATAAAAAACCTAACTAAAAAAATAGCAGGAGGTATCTTAAGCTCAACTTAGGATACCTCCTGTTTGCTATTTATAGCACTTTCGTTTTTTACAATACAAGTAAATTAGAAGTGTCTATATTTAAAGGAATAGTTAGGAAGGAGCGATTTGAATGTCTGAAGTAATTCGTAAATCCTTTAAATTGTTGGAAGCCATTAAACCAACACCGGAAAAGGTTGAGTGGAGCGCAACTGAAATTAGCAAAAAGTTAGAAATCCCTGTACAAACCGTTCATCGATTACTTTCCTCCCTAGAGGAAAGTGGAATTGTATTTAAAAATAAGGAAACGAAGAAATTTAGAGTTGGTTTAAATTTATTGCAGATGGGTTTGTCTGTTAGAAATAATTTACTTGTAAGAAATAGCTCTATTCCTACTATGAAAGCTTTAGCTAAAGACATACAGCAAAGCGTTTACTTAACTGTCCCTGAAGGATATGAAGGGGTCTATATTGATTGTATAAGCTATCTGCCTTGGTTGAAAGAAGCAGAGCCTATTGGAATGCGGGTTCCATTGAATCAAGGGTCCGCACAAAAAGTGATTTTAGCATTTTCATCACCTAAATCACAGCGATATTTAATACAGTCATTAAAAGAACAGGGATTAATTCATGACTTAAAAAAACTCCAGGATGAATTAAAGATTGTTAAGAATCAGTATTTCGCATTTTCTTCCGGTGAAATAACAAAGGGAACAGTAAGTATTTCATGTCCTGTTTTTTCATGGGAAGACGAAGTAGTGGCTTCCATTACGGTAAATGGGACAATCGAGAGTATGAGAGAAGATAATTTTATACAAATTGTGAATCGAACTAAACAGGCAGCCATAACAATATCTGAAGAGTTGGGATGGATCTCTTCACTATCAAAAATGTCAGCAGTACACTGAGGATTTAGCTTATCGTCAAATATAAAACCCTTCTTATCGAAGGGTTTCTGGCATTTACTTATTTAACGCGGCTTATGATTAAACTTGGTTAGTTAACTTTCCAAAAAACCCGGTTCTAAATAACTTGGATTTGGATAAGAATAGAACCCTTGTTTAGTCTCGGTTCCTAACTTTCCTTTATCGATATACTCAGATTTTAAGACGTTCGCCAATCTTTTAAATTCTTCATTGCCTGCCTCTCCTTTTGCATTGGCAATATTATAGGCTGTATTGATTCCGACAATATCTAAAATTGCAAACGGACCTTTTGGTGCACCCGTTGCTATCATCCATGTTTTGTCAATCGTTTCGACATCTGCTATTTTCTTAACCAACAGCATTTGAGCAGCCTCTAAAAATGGGACGAGCAGTGAATTTAGAATATAGCCGGGCTGTTCACGTTGAATTGGCAATGCCACCATCCCGATGGACTTGGCAAACTCGATCACATCTTCAAAAACTTGTTTTTCCGTATTCGGATGTTTCATAATTTCCGCTGTATTATTAAGCCAAATTTCATTGGCAAAGTGCAATGCCAAAAATTTAGGAGGCCGGCCAGTTATCTCTGCAAATTGACTTGGCAGCATCGTGGAAGAATTGGTTGCGAAAATTGTTTTTTCAGGTGCTGCTTGACGCAGTTGCTGATAGAAAGCCTTTTTTATTTCTTCAACTTCAGGTACGGCTTCAATTACTAAATCTGCATCAGTGACAGCTTCACCAAGATCCTTTTGAAAAGACATGCGATTATAGGCTAGATTTACTTCTTCATCAGTTGCTCCCAGATCCTGCTGATAGCGAACTTTTAAATTCATTATTCGGTTTTTACCACGATCAATGGCTTCATCATTAATATCATATACTGTAACATCATATCCTTTAAATGCGGTTTGAAACGCAATTTGACTTCCTAATACACCACTGCCTGCTACAACAATCTTTTTAAAGTCCATAAGAAAACCCCTTACATAGTTTTGAACATTAAACTTTTCTGTTCACTTTTCATAATAGACATGCTACTGTTTTTTAAACAGCCAAAAGTAAGTTTTAGATTAGTCGGTTGTATGCTTGACGGTTCTGTCATTTATTAAAAATGAATATGATGGTAGGAAAGGGGCGAATTAATGCATGTCTATTGCAGTTATTTACGGGAGTACACGAGAGAACGGGAATACGGAATGGTTAACGGAGGAAGTCATTAATGGGCTGCCTGTAGAAAAATTTTATCTTCGTGAGTATAATATTCTTCCTATAAAGGATGAAAGACATACGGATACAGGGTTTCAAGAGGTGCCAGATCATTATGGCGAACTTATAGGGAAGATTTTAAAGCATGATGTATTCATTTTTTCGACACCTGTTTATTGGTATAGCATGAGCGGAACGATGAAGCTGTTTATTGATCGGTGGTCTCAGACATTGAGGGATAAGAACCATCCCAATTTCAGAGAAGATCTAGCGAAAAAAAGTGCATATGTAATAGCTGTAGGCGGCGATAAGCCTACGATTAAAGCACTTCCGATGATACAACAGTTTCAATATATCTGTGACTTTTTTGGGATGACTTTAGAGAGCTATCTAATCGGGAAAGCAAGCAAGCCTGGAGAGATTCAGCAAGATACGAAGGCTATTGCTGCTGCAGGTGAAATGAGAGCGGCATTGAAAAAACAATTGTCCTCTATATAGTGTCGAGCTAAAACGAGTTGAAAGCATTTTTTCAACTCGTTTTACTATTGCTTTAAATCAAAATTTGTTCAATATAGGGTTCTATAAAGCCTCGATACTCAGGTTTGGTGTTCTCTGGCATATCTAGAGGAGAGTAGTATTGTAATGCTCTTGACTCATGATTGATTGTTAAATCACCACTGTATGTTTTAGTAAGAAAAACAGCCGTAACAGAATAAAATTCATCCCCATTTTGTACTTTACAGTAATAGTCTTTACCTGAAAAGACGCCGAGCAATGTTAAGTCTTCAATAATTAAGCCGGTTTCTTCCATTACTTCTCGACAAGCTACTTCCTCGAAACTTTCACCTAAATCCATTAATCCGCCAGGTAATCCCCAATTACCACACGGGCGTTGCTGCAGAAGAATTTCCTTTTTATCATTCACTATGATAACTGTAGATCCAGGCAGTATTAATGGTGCATGTCCTACATATTTTCTTATCGATTTATAGTATTCCATTGAAATCCCTCTCTCTTTTACTCATTCGTTTTATTAGTAATAATTCAATAGAGATTTTTAAAAACCTTTTATCATTTTAATATAAGGATTATGGAAATCGTGTATTTCCATCGAACTTACCGAACTATTTGGCAAAAACATACTATTTCTAATGATTTAAAAAAGAATGGCATTTTACATCAGATGCTATATTGAAATAGGTAAGCATGTATGAAAATAGCAATTGGATAACTGTAGCATAAATATGAAAAATTATCGAAAAGCAGCTGAGAGATTTGTCATATTAGTAGGAAAAGAGAAATAGGATGGATTGTGAACGTTATTAATTTTTTGTTATGGGAGGCGTTGAACTCATTCGTTTTTAAAAAGCAATGCTGTTTTGCTGCTGGCTTCAAAAGTTTCTTTATTAACCTAAAGCAGGAGGTAAAAATTGAATAGCAGAACACATCTGTTAGAACATGATGTAAAACAAGCGCAGGATAACCCCCTTTTGTACCATTACGAAACTGGTAATTTTTCGAATATAAAAGGGGTTAAAAAAACCTATATGAAGCCAAGAATTGTTGTTTTTATTCCTGCACATAACGAAGAAAATTCCATTAGAGATTGTTTAGAAGGATTAGCAGATCAAGTCTTACCGAATGATGTGGAAATGGATGTATTTGTCATTGCGGATAATTGTACCGATAGAACTGTTGATAAGGCCAACGAGGCTGGCATGGATTTTAATCTTCATTTAACGGTCTTAATCACCAAGAATAATAAACAACGCAAAGTAGGGGCTTTAAATACAGCGTGGAAAACCCTTTATGGCGATATTTTAGATATCCATTTTAAACATTTATCTCCTTATCAAGAAATCTATAAGGACTCTATAAAAGCGGTCCTTGGGATGGATGCAGATAGTCGTTTGGCGCCAAATGCACTTATCCATTTGTGGGAAGGTTTAATGAGCGCAAGGAACATTGGCGGCGTTATGGCAAAGTATACGATGCGAATGCCCAAAAAGAAAAGTCTCATCCCCAAACATGCTGTTAACTATGAAGAATTAATTGCCTCGGGAGAATATGGGGGTCCGATAACGCGTTGGTGGACCCATCAACAAAAGCAAGATATGGCTAGTTGGCTGTTAGACCTTCAATATCGCGGCGGTAGTACATATGTACTTGGGGGACAGGCTACCTTATTTCGTCCAGAAGCACTTCAAAACGTCATCGAAAACAATAAATTAGACGGACCGTGGCAGGATGATAGTGATGTGGAGGATATGCTATTAACTTGGCAGCTCCAAAAAAATGGATGGAAAACATTAATAAGTCCCAAAGCAAGATGCTTCGTGGATTCCATGAAATCGTATCATACATTTCGACAACAACGGAATAAATGGCAGTCAGGAACGGTAAATTTGCTAACGAGCAAAGATCTTGATGTGAAGACACGTCACAATGGAAAGCTGTGGCGTATGCAAATGAAATTATTCCAAGAATTTTTAGTAAGAATCTTATTCATTGCTTTACTTTCAATCTCGGTTGCAACCGGTCAATTTTCTTGGTCTTGGATTTGGATTACGCCCATAATTCTTGCATCTATTTTAAATATTCTTCTAGCCATGAAAACCCCGATGGCGCGAACCATCGATGTCGTTTTGGCAGGGCTGCTTATAAGCCCGGAATTATATATGTGGGCAAATCTTATGACATTTTTCCAGGTTTGGCTGGAAAAACTCTCGGCCAATAAAAAAGACGGTTGGGCAAATCAGTACAACGCGGAGAGCGGAAAAACAAGCAGTAAGTTGATTCATGGGATCGTTATCGCAATTTTAACTGTCGCTGTTATTGTCCTTCTTTGTGTGCATTTTAGAGAGTTTTTAACAAGTGGACCTGTACGAGAAGCTTTAAGGCCTTATATTTTGACTGGCTGGGTTATTTTAACGGGCTTA
The DNA here is from genome assembly GCA_030027265.1 of Lysinibacillus fusiformis. Taxonomy (GTDB): domain Bacteria; phylum Bacillota; class Bacilli; order Bacillales_A; family Planococcaceae; genus Ureibacillus; species Ureibacillus fusiformis_A. Next base: position 42,481 of record JASENG010000020.1, read on the forward strand.
ACTGTTCTTGCTTCCCTGCAAATGATTTATCAGATCTGGAAACTTCGAGCAAAGCACCAGGCTTAGTAGTTTGTTTTTCTTTATGCCACCAAGTACAAAACGAGCGAGAAGCAACACTATGGTCACTTCTCGCTCGTTTTATTGTTTTACATAGTCATATTTGAGTTCTTCTGATGCTATGTTTACATCGACAACTAAATTATGTTCATTAAAAAACCAAAGATCATCCTTTTCAATATAGAAATGAACGCCATCAATAATTTTCTTCACACCGATATCATGTGGTTCTTCACGGTTCATGCCCAGTGAAAACCCTTCGTGAAATGGGGAAGAGCCCCCATATCTTGCATAGAATCGAATTGCATCTCCAGCAGATACTTCCATTTCTTCTTTAAACCAACGTAACGCTTCCTCGGTAATTTTTATGTTCATCCCATAAACTCCCTTTAGGCCAAGTCTTAAATCCATTTCACTTTTGGTTCAGTGCCTTCTTTGATTCGTTTAATATTTGCGCGGTGACGATAGAAGATGAAGGCTGTTAATAGCAGGATTAAAATTAATAATGGTACATCACCTGTAACGATGGCATATATAATGCTATAAATAAGTGCAACGATTGACACAATCATCGAAGATAAGCTAACCATTTTCGTAATTTTCAATGCGATAAAAAAGCTTGCAATCAATAAGATAAATAATGGCCAAGCATAGCCTAACAAAACGCCTCCAGAGGTCGCTACAGCTTTACCTCCACGGAATCCTGCAAAAATCGGGAACATATGTCCAATAACTGCTACAGCTCCTAAAATAAGCGGATGAATCGTTGTATCAGCGAAAAAAGGAAGTAACGGCAATAAGGTTGCTGCTGTCCCTTTTAAAATATCCATGATCGTTACAACAAGTCCTGGTTTCTTTCCTAATACACGAAATGAATTTGTCCCTCCTAGGTTTCCACTGCCGTGTTCTCTGATATCCGTCTTATAAAAAATTTTGCCGATCCAAAGGCCAGAAGGAATAGAACCAATTAAATAAGCACATATAAGTAAAATTGCAATAACCATAGAATGTTCCTTTCAAAAAATCAATAGTTGGTACTAATAGTTGTAATAACAATATACCACTTTTTTAACCATTTAAGGAAGGTGAAATTGATTTTTCAAAATCTATCCGGTAAATAGCCTTTGTTCTCTCATAAAGTGTATTATGAAGAGAGGAATCCTATTCTTTTGCAAAAGGAAGAACTTAGTACAGCTCAGTATATCAAAGTTTTTTTTAAGAATATGAATGAACTTGAAGGAAAAAGTGAAAATTATCGTGAATAAATGTACAATATGTGTTTTTAATTTACAGTTATTATTAAAAATAGGTATGATTTAATTTTATTAAACTTTTATGTATAAACTTCTATTTGTGCTTAGTGACTTGAGTTTGATACAATAAAAAAGCTTATTTCTGACTTAAAGAAATATTGACAGAAATTACTATAGTCATTACGATGAATATAGAAATAGAACGGATGTTTGTATTTTTGGAGGGGGATTTGATTTGGCAATAAATCAGCCAGGGATCGCATATGATGACGATGCCATTCAAGTATTAGAAGGATTAGAAGCGGTTCGCAAGCGACCAGGAATGTATATTGGTTCCACAGACAGCCGAGGTCTTCATCACTTAGTATATGAAATAGTAGATAATGCAGTGGATGAAGCGCTTGGTGGATTTGGATCCCATATCATTGTAAAGATTCATGAAGATGGGTCTGTAAGTGTTCGTGACTATGGTCGAGGAATGCCAACAGGGATGCATAAAATGGGGAAGCCAACACCTGAAGTTATTTTTACAATCCTTCATGCAGGAGGCAAGTTCGGCCAAGGAGGATATAAAACTAGTGGCGGTCTACATGGTGTAGGTTCATCTGTAGTAAATGCCCTTTCTAAATTTTTGGAAGTAACTATCTATCGCGATGGCCAAATTTTCCGTCAACGCTTCGAACAAGGCGGAAAACCTGTTACAACGCTTGAAGTGATCGGCAAAACAAAGGAAACAGGAACGAATGTTCATTTCCTGCCAGACAAAGATATTTTCTCTGTAACGAAATTTAATTATGACATTTTAGCTGAGCGTCTTCGGGAATCAGCGTTTTTATTAAAAGGCTTAAAAATCGAGCTAATCGATGAACGTGGTGAAGGCAATTCGGATGTTTTTCATTATGAAAATGGAATTGAAGCCTTTGTTACCTATTTAAATGAGGAAAAAGATGTTCTTCACCCTGTTAAATATGTTGAAGGATCCCAGGAAGGCATCGAGGTCGAATTCGCCTTCCAATTTAATGATGGTTATTCCGAAACAATTCTTTCCTTTGTAAATAATGTTCGAACACGCGATGGCGGTACCCATGAAACTGGTGCCAAATCTGCCATGACAAAAGTGTTTAACGAATACGCCCGTAAAGTAGGGCTTCTAAAGGAAAAAGATAAAAATTTAGAGGGAACAGATATTCGAGAAGGTCTATCTGCCATTGTCTCTGTTCGTATACCTGAACATCTTTTGCAATTTGAGGGCCAAACGAAAAGCAAACTCGGTACAACAGAAGCTCGTTCTGCAGTTGAAAGTGTTGTACAAGAGCAAATGCTATATGTATTGGAAGAGAATGCTGAATTATCTGCATCTCTTGTACGTAAAGCAATTCGTGCGCAACAAGCTCGAGAAGCAGCTCGTAAAGCGAGGGAGGATGCTCGCAGCGGGAAAAAGAAAAAATCAAGCACGCTTCTGTCAGGAAAACTAACGCCTGCTCAGTCAAAAAATGCAGCGCGAAATGAATTATACCTGGTAGAGGGTGATTCTGCCGGCGGTTCTGCTAAGCAGGGACGAGACCGTACTTTCCAAGCTATCTTGCCGCTGCGCGGAAAAGTAATCAATACAGAAAAAGCCAAGCTATCCGACATCATGAAAAATGAAGAAATCTCAACAATTATTCATACAATCGGTGCAGGAGTTGGTGCTGATTTTAATATTGATGATTCCGCTTACAATAAAGTCATTATCATGACCGATGCCGATACAGACGGCGCCCATATCCAGGTACTGTTGCTAACTTTCTTCTATAAATATATGAGACCGTTAATCGATGCCGGTAAAGTGTATATTGCACTGCCGCCACTTTATAAGGTATCTAGAGGAACTGGCAAAAAAGAAGTGATTGAGTATGCCTGGACTGAAAAAGAATTGCAATCCGCTATCCAAAAGGTTGGAAAAGGCTATATGCTCCAGCGCTATAAAGGACTAGGCGAGATGAACGCCGATCAATTATGGGACACGACCATGAACCCTGAAACAAGAACGTTAATTCGCGTAACGATTGAAGATGGTGCTCGTGCAGAACGCCGAGTAACAACATTGATGGGGGATAAGGTTGAACCAAGACGTAAGTGGATTGAATCAAATGTAGATTTTGGTATGGAGGATGACTTAAATATCTTAGATAGTGATTTCATCCAACATGAGGAGGATATTGAAGTATGACGACACCCGAACGATTTCAAGAATTACCGTTAGAAGAAGTGATGGGCGATCGGTTCGGTCGTTATAGTAAGTACATCATTCAAGATCGTGCTTTGCCTGACGCTAGAGACGGGCTTAAACCAGTTCAACGGCGAATTCTTTATGCCATGTTTAACGAAGGAAACACAAACGATAAACCATTCCGAAAGTCCGCTAAAACTGTCGGTAATGTAATCGGTAATTTCCATCCACATGGTGATACTTCCGTATATGATGCAATGGTTCGTTTAAGTCAGGACTGGAAAATGCGCCATATGCTGATTGAAATGCATGGGAACAACGGGTCGGTCGATGGTGATCCGCCAGCAGCAATGCGTTATACAGAAGCAAGACTTTCTTCTATTGCAGCAGAAATGCTGCGCGACATTAATAAAGGAACTGTCGATTTCGTTCCAAACTTTGATGATCAGGATCTAGAACCGACTGTTTTGCCTTCTAGATTCCCAAACCTGCTTGTGAACGGTTCAACAGGAATTTCAGCTGGTTATGCTACAGATATACCTCCGCATAACTTAACAGAATCCCTTGATGCGGTTCTGATGAGATTAGACAGCCCAAAATGTACTGTTGATGAATTAATGACAGTCATAAAGGGTCCTGATTTCCCAACAGGCGGCATTATTCAAGGTATAGAGGGTATCAAAAAAGCCTATGAAACAGGTAGAGGGAAAATCATCGTTCGTTCAAAAGCAACGATTGAAGCTTTAAAAGGCGGAAAAGAACAAATCATTATAACTGAATTGCCTTTTGAAGTTAACAAAGCAAACCTAGTCAAGAAAATAGATGAACAAAGAGTAGATAAACGTTTGGAAGGAATCGCTGAAATCCGTGATGAGTCCGACCGTACTGGTCTTCGAATAGTGATCGAGTTAAAGAAGGATGTACAAGCTGTTGGTATATTAAACTATCTTTATAAATCAACAGAACTACAAGTCAACTACAATTTTAATATGATTGCCATTCATAATCGACGCCCAACTATGATGACTCTGCCTTTAATGCTGGATTCATATATTGCACACCAAAAAGATGTTGTGACAAAACGTTCTAGATTCGACCTTAAAAAAGCTAATGATCGTTTACATATCGTTGAAGGTTTAATCAAAGCTATTTCAATTTTAGATGAGGTTATTATTACAATTCGTTCTTCCAAGGATAAACGCGACGCTAAATCTAATTTAGAAGCTCAGTTTGGCTTTACAGAAGCGCAATCAGAAGCAATTGTCAGCTTACAGCTTTATCGTTTAACAAATACGGATATTACAGATCTTCGTGCAGAACAGGAAGAGCTTGAGAAGTCAATTGCAAAACTAAATGCAATTTTAGGGAATGAAAAACAATTGATTAAAGTGATTAAGCAGGAACTGGCCGAAATCAGAGCTAAATTTGCGGAAGAGAGACGATCTGCAATCCAAGCAGAGATTGAAGAAATCAAGTTAACCCTTGATGTATTAGTGCCTAGTGAAGAAGTTGTCGTAACAGTAACGAAAGATGGTTATGTAAAACGTACGAGTACACGTTCTCATGCTGCTTCTAATGGACAGGATTTTGCGATGAAGGATTCGGATTATCTATTATTTGAAAAGACGATGAACACGCAGCATCACTTGCTATTATTCACGAACAAAGGCAATTATATTTATCAACCGGTTCATGAATTACCTGATATTCGTTGGAAGGACCTTGGCCAGCATGTTTCGAGTATTGTTCCTATCGAACAAGATGAAGAAATTATCGAAGTAATAGGAATTGAGAAGTTTGAACAGGAAAATGTTTATATCCTTACAGCAACGAAAGAAGGGCAAATTAAACGCTCTGCACTGGCAGATTATTCTGTAACTCGCTATTCTAAACCGATAAAAACTATGAATATCAAGGGTGACGATGAACTCATCTTTGCAAGTCTAGTTTCTGATGCGTCACAAATATTATTAACATCTTATTTAAGTTACAGCATTCGATTCGATCTTGAAGAAGTCCCTGTAACTGGTGTGAAAACCGGGGGAGTTAAGGGAATTAATCTAAAAGATGATGATGTATTAGCGGCTGTGAATCTGTTGGATTCTGGGGATGCACAAGAAGTAATGATTGTGACACACCGCGGTGCAGTTAAACGTATGAATATATCAGAAGTTGATAAAAGCTCAAGAGCAAAACGCGGCGTGGTCGTTTTAAAAGAATTAAAATCGAATCCTCATCGTATTTTTGCAGTAAAAGTGGTGCGATCGACTGATTCCTTATTATTAGAAACTGAGAGTAATGTACAGGAAATCATAGAGGTAAAAGCTTTATCTAAAGCAGATCGCTATTCTAACGGCTCCCTAAAAATTGATGTCTCCAATGACGGGAAATTAATGCGTGTTAAAGTACTCTCTTCAGGTGACCAATAGAATCATTATTTAATTTAAGATATGCAAAACAGTTTACTCGTTTTGCATATCTTTTTACACCGTGTGTTATCCCATAAAAATAAAAGGCATTTTCAGGATGATCGCAAATGTTATCCCGGAAATGCCTTTTATTTTTCTTATAATGTTTGTTCAATGCTTCAGTTTTCGTTTTCGTTATTCTTTCATGTGTACTAAAGTGAACCATCCCTCGCTGAATTGTTACGTCTTTTCCTTGCTCACGCAGCTGTTTTAATCTCTTTTTCTTTGCTTTTGAGTTAGCCATCATCTTCACCTCTAATTTGATTTTCATCTTCATCTTAATCTATTGGGAAACAAAAGGGAAGTGGGGGACATAAGAAACCAAGCGGAATAAAAATTGCAAGTATAAACAACCCCAAAATATCCATTAAAAAACCTCGAGTCCACTTTGAACTCGAGGTTTAGCACTTAAATTAGTGAGATACATCCTGAACTGAAATACCAGTTTGTGCTTTAACGTCAACTTCACGGTATTTCGCATCATCTGTTTCTTTAGAAAGCAGGGTACCAATCCATCCGCCTAAGAAACCAAGGGGCACAGATACGATTGCTGGATTTCCTAGTGGGAATAATGCGTCCCCAACAAAGATTGCAACACCTTCTGTTGGATTCCATACATTCGGTGAAACAGCTACTAAAATTAATGCCGAGATTAAACCAGTTAGCATTGCAGTTACTGCACCCGCTGTATTGAAACGTTTCCAATAAATTGTGTAAAGGATTACTGGCAAGTTTGCAGAAGCAGCGATACAGAATGCTAATGATACTAAGAACGCAACGTTTAAAGTTTGTGCTCCTAATGCTAGTACAATTGATACTACAGAAATAATGATTGAGCCTACACGAGCAGCAACCACTTGTTCTTTTTCTGTCACTTTCCCTTTTTTAATAATTTGACCATAAATATCATGTGAAAGCGCTGATGCACCTGAAAGTACAAGTCCTGCTACTACCGCTAAGATAGTTGCAAAGGCAACCGCACACACGAAGGAGAATAAAATGTCTCCACCTAAAGCTTGAGCAAGAAGTGGGGCAGCCATGTTACCAGCAGCGTTTGCTTCAACAATTGCTTCTTTCCCTACGAATTTGGCAGCACCGAATCCTAGGAAAATTGTTAATACATAGAAAATACCAACAATCCAAGTAGCCCAAATTACAGAAGAACGAGCAGTTTGAGCATCTTTAACAGTGAAGAAACGCATTAAAATATGCGGTAAACCAGCAGTTCCTAATACTAATGCAATTAACATGGAGATTGTATCTAGCCCATTTGTATATTTTAATCCTGGATTTAAATAAGCTTCTCCAGCTTCTGTCGCAGTAGACATTTGAGAGAACATTGTTAAAATATTGAAATCAAATTTAGCTAATACTAAGAATGAAATAATTACTGTACCTAACATTAATAGACATGCTTTAATAATTTGAACCCAAGATGTTGCTGTCATACCGCCGAATAAAACGTAGACCGTCATCATGAAGCCTACAAGCAGTACAGCAGACCAATAAGGAATTCCTAATAATAACTGAATAAGTGCACCTGCTCCGACAAGTTGAGCGATCATATAAAATAAAACGATTACAATTGAACTTAAAGCAGCAGTTCCACGTACTTTTTTAGCATCAAAACGAGCAGAAATCATATCCGCCAATGTAAATTTACCAAGGTTACGTAATGGCTCAGCTACGATGTATAAAACCACTAAGTAAGCTACTAAATAACCTAGCGAAAAGAAGAATCCATCAAATCCAGCTAAAGCAATCGATCCAGCAATACCCAGGAAAGAGGCAGCAGATAAGTAGTCTCCAGAAATAGCTAGTCCATTTTGCCAACCTTTTAAGCCACCACCAGCAGTATAGAAATCACTAGCAGTATTGTTTTTTCTTGAAGCCCACCATGTGATAACTAATGTTAATCCAACGATAGCTACGAACATAACAACAGCAGTTGTACTCATTAATTAACACCTCTCTCATACTCTTCGATAATCGCTTTTGCTTCCTTATCGAATGAATTCGCTTTTGCTACATACAGATGAGCTAATCCCCATGTCATAATAAATAGCCCCGCCGAGTAGAACCACACCCAAGTAATATCCCCGATTGCCTTGTGGTGCAGAATTTCAGTAAATGACGTTAAAATAGGCAATAACAAGTAAGCAGCTAGAAAAATAACTGTAAGAGTCCATAAAAAACTATTTTTCTTTTTCGTTAACTTTTTGAATGATTCCATTTCTGCAATCTTGTCATAGTTAATGTTTTCTTTCACATTCCCCGCCATAAACATCCCCCTTTTTTAAGTTATTTTTTTCTACTTTGTGTTTGCAAAATTCTATTTTAATAGATTTCACATTTTCATTTTATTTAAGCGTTCACAAAATTGCAATACTTTTTATTTAAATAATAATTAAATTTTTTAAAATATTTATGATAATTAGAGAATTTAAATGCAAAATCGATAAAAAATGCCTTTTACCATTAAAAATATACCATTTTACAGCATGTACGAAAGAGAATATATGAAAATATTTGATTATTGACAAATTATAAATGTATATAATTAACAACGTTAAAATAGTAAAAATAGTAAATAATAATATTCTGTTATAAAGTTTTTGTAGTATAACAGTTGTTTGGATAAATGAGATTTACATAACAGAAGAACACAGTAAATAGTTTTAGGTTTTCATAGAAACTCTCCATAATTTTTTCATATTTTTCGATATAATTAAGTCTTGAAAGGTGAGTGTATTATAGTGAGCAGAATATCAACAAAATTGGCGATGTACTTTTTTGGTGTAGTACTAATTTTGGAATTATTCCTGATGTTCTATCTTCATCGAAACATCATACACACACGTATAGATGATGAATTTTCCAGATTGTTGGCCAATGGAGCAAATCACAGAGATGTGTTAATAGAAAATTACTCTGATTCTACAATCAAGCACATCGTGTTAATGGAAAATAACAAGGATAGAGAAGTTAGTATTATTAATAGCAAAGGCATGGTAATTAGCAGTTCAGATGATGAGAATCCAATCTTAAAAAGCTATATCCCTTTAGTAATAAGGGGAAATTCGATAAGAGATCGAATTGTAGTTTCTGATTATAAAGATTCTCCTTATATCATTAGCGTACATCCATACAAGAGTGGAGAGCATTTAGGATATGTGCTAATGTATCAAAGTACAAACTCGATCAATAAAATGGTAAATGATTTAACAATGCACTTTGGAATTGCAGGAGCCACAAGTGTTCTCGTCCTTTTAATCATTTATGCATTACTATCCAAAGTTCTTACAAGACCATTAATTCAAATGAAAGAAGCTACGGAAAAATTAAGTAGAGGGGATTTTAATGTAACTCTTCCATATAAAAGCAAAGATGAACTCGGGGAGCTGTCAGTATCGATACAAAAGCTATCTAAGGATTTAGAAAGACTAAAAAGAGAAAGAAATGATTTCTTGGCATCGATTTCCCATGAATTAAGTACACCTTTAACGTATTTAATTGGTTATGCAAAAGTAGCAATGAGAAAAGAGTTAAGCGAAGAAGAACGAGGGCACTATCTTTCAATTATCGATGAAGAGGCAGAACAAATGAAAAATCTTGTGAAAAATTTACTTGATTTAGCTAAAATCGATGAAAATATCTTTACAGTGTCAAAAGAATATTTCAGGTCAGATGCGTTTCTTCAAAAAATAGTCAATCTCGTAGAACCCTCCTGTAAACTCAAAAATATAAAACTAAGATTAAAAAGTCCGAAAAATATTCAAATCTATGCTGACCCCTTACGATTTCAACAAATTTTACTCAACCTTCTTGATAATGCGATAAAATACTCAAAGGAAAATTCAGAAATACGATTAGAAGTTTATCGATTGGATAATAGGACGGTTATTTCAGTTACTGATGAAGGTATAGGAATTCCTCCCGATAAAATAGAATTTATTTTTGATAGATTGTATCGGGTGGAAAAGTCACGGTCCCGTAGATATGGCGGTTCAGGAATAGGTCTTTCTGTTGTTAAAGAGTTAGTAGAGGCACATGGAGGAAAGATTGAAGCTGAAAGTAAATTAGGAAAAGGCAGCACATTTAAGGTAACAATTTAGTTTGGAGGTTTAAAGCAAAATGCAGACTGCACTTTTGGTAGATGACGAAAAAAGAATGCTGAATTTAATCGAATTATTCCTAGTACCTCATGGAATTCAATGCATTAAAGAAACAAATGGAAGAAATGCTATTGATATTCTAAAAAAAGAGACAATACACTTTGTCTTATTAGATGTAATGATGCCTGAGATGGATGGATGGGAAGTTTGCAAAGCGATTCGTGAATTCTCCAGCGTTCCTATTATTATGCTAACTGCTCGTAACGATAAAACAGATTTAGTAAAAGGATTAAATAACGGAGCCGATGATTATATTACAAAGCCTTTTGATGATAGAGAATTAGTTGCTAGGGTTAATGCTGTGTTAAGGCGTTCTTCAAACGAGAACAAAAAGGATATAATTAGGTACGAAAACTTTACATTACACTTGGAAACATACTGCCTAAACTATTTTGATCAAAAGGTTCAATTAACTTTAAAAGAGTTTTTTATTATCAAGGCGTTAATTTCTCGGCCAAATAAATCTTTTACTCGTGAAGAGCTGCTAAGTATAGCTTGGGAATACGAGACTGAAACAGACATACGAACTGTTGATTCCCATATTCGGAATTTAAGGGAAAAACTTAAAAAAACAGGATTTCCAGCAGATGTATACTTGAAGACTGCATGGGGAATTGGCTATAAATGGAACTAAAAGGAGAGGGATTATAGTTTTGTTGATATTTTTAAAAGAAAGATGGGATTGGCGTGTTTAAATGTATAGTTTCTTATCGCAAATAAGTCAAACAATCAGCAAGCCTATTGCCCTATATTTAAATTCATTTCAACATTCCCCGATGGTAATGGCGCTTTTGCTTGGTTTGATTGGTGCATTTGCCCCTTGCCAGCTTACCGGGAATATTAGTGCTATTACTTTGTATGGGAACCGAAGCATTCAAATTGATAAAAGTCTAGGAGAGATACTGGCATTTATTGGAGGAAAAGTGGTTGTTTATAGTTCGCTTGGCTTGTTGGCCTGGTTATTTGGCCAATCCTTTGAAGCAAAATTAACAGAGTATTTCCCAATTATTCGTCAAGTGATTGGTCCACTTTTAATTTTTACTGGATTAGTACTTCTGGGCATGATGAAATTGAAATTTCTAAAGAAGCTTACTACTTTTTTTCCAACCAATATAGTGGCTGGAAAATGTGGATCTTTTTTGCTGGGAGCAAGTTTTGCAATCGCGTTTTGCCCAACAATGTTTGTTCTATTTTTTGTTTGGTTAATGCCGACTGTTGCTTCAACTTCTTACGGAATCGTGTTGCCAGTAATATTTGGAATTGCCACTTCAATTCCACTTATTATTCTATTGGGTTTAATATGGTATTTTGATCTTAAAGGACTAATAATGAAAAAAAGTATGAAGATTGGAAGGGCAATTCAAAAAACTGCAGGTGTAGTAATAATTATAATAGGAATACTTGACTTGATTACTTATTGGACAATCTAAATTGATTAAAGGGATTACGCTGCATATTTTTTGCAAAATTAACGTTTATAATTTTAGAAGTAGGAAAGAAAAAAATAAAAAGGTTAATACGGAGGAAATATGAATGCTAAACAAAATTATGATAGGAATAATTTCATTCACTGCAGCTTTAACTCTTTCAGCATGTGCAGGAGATGATAAGGAAGAAGCAAATCAAAATAAAACAGTTCAAGAATCGAACGAAATGTCAGGGCATGACATGCAAGGAAATGATGTAACGCAAGGAATGGACCACTCTTCTATGAATCATTCTGGTAATGGTGAAATACCACAAGGTTTGAAGGATGCAGCAAATCCGACATTCCCAGTTGGCAGTAAAGCAATCATTCAAGCAAATCATATGGAAGGTATGAATGGTGCGGAAGCTACGATAGTTGGGGCTTATGATACTACTGTTTATACGGTATCCTATACACCGACAAATGGCGGTAATCCAGTGACGGACCATAAATGGGTAATTCATGAAGAATTACAAGGAGCCGGTCAAGAACCTTTCGAAACAGGGGCTGAAACAACCATTAACGCGAACCATATGGAAGGTATGCAAGGAGCAAACGCAACAATCGAATCTGCTTTAGAAACTACTGTCTATATGGTAGATTACATTACAGCAACTGGCGAAAAAGTAACAAACCATAAATGGGTAACAGAAAGTGAATTATCTGCGGTGGAATAGTAAAAGAAAAGGTACACCTTGGGACAATTCAAGGTGTA
>JASENG010000021.1 GCA_030027265.1 Lysinibacillus fusiformis
ATTGATTAGCTCAAATTTCTTGCTGGCATCAATTTTGATGTCCAAAATTTTGTTTCTTCAAATTAATGAAGAAACTGTATTCATTAACGTTTTGTTGTTCAGTTTTCAAGGTTCATTTAGTTACCGTCATCTCAACAGCAACTCTTATATTGTACAAGTTAACAAGAATGTTGTCAACCCTTTTTTAAACTTTTATTTCGCTGTTATCAAACAGCAACTTTTAAAGTTTAACACTTTCGCTTTTCACTGTCAATAAGTTTTTTTCGAAAGCTTTTTAATTTCCTATCGCGTTTTGGCGACTTAAATAATTTATCATCTTTTCGAATTTCATGCAAGTGTTTTTTTAAAAAAACCTTCATTTTTATTCATTCTTATTAAAAAGCATATTAAACGTCACTCGTATCCCCATGATACAGCTGATTTAAAGCCACCTTCGATAAATATCATTATAGTTAAAATTCCGGTATAACTAAAATATCTATACATTAATTATTCCAAATTTAATGCATTAAATATTTAACTGCATTCAATTTAAAAATAAAATCATCTCTATATACCAACCCTTTCCTGCGCACATATTCTAGATTCATAGTTTTAATGTAATCTCTCTTCATATCCTTCTCTACTTTTCTTCGCCATATTGCCATTCATCAGTCAAGAGAATCATAATGGATGCTCTCAAACTCTATCACTGCTTCTTAGAAGGATTAATTTGAAGAACCCATTCACACTGACACTGCAAACGAAATCGTGGCAATCAGCAGCTGATTGCACTATATAAACCCACGTTATTCACATGAACCTCTCTCATTAAAGTCGATTCTCTCATCAAATTAAAAAGGAGCCGAAGCACTTTTAAGCCTTCAACTCCTTTTTTCTTCCCTCTTCACATAATAATGAAGAGTTCTTATCTAATTAGTCGCGATGACGCATTGTTGGGAATAGTAATACATCACGGATTGATTGTGCATTTGTTAGCAGCATGATTAAACGGTCGATACCGATTCCCAAGCCACCTGTTGGAGGCATACCATATTCCAACGCTTCAATGAAGTCATTGTCCATATCGTGGGCTTCATCATTACCTGCTTCTTTTTCAGCTAATTGCGCTTCAAAACGCTCTCTTTGATCGATTGGGTCGTTTAATTCAGTAAATGCGTTTGCATGTTCACGACGTACGATAAATAGCTCGAAACGATCTGTGAAGCGTTCGTCTTCAGGATTCTTCTTCGCTAATGGCGAGATTTCCACTGGGTGACCAAAAATGAATGTAGGTTGCACTAATGATTCTTCTACCTTTTGTTCAAAGAATTCATTAATAATATGGCCAACTTCATGAACATCCTTGATTTCCACACCATGTTCTTTTGCAAGAGCCTGCGCTTCTTCTTTTGACATTGGCTTCCAGAAGTCTACACCTGTCGCTTCTTTAACAGCATCTACCATGTGCAGGCGTTTCCAGCCTGGAGCAAGATGAATTACATCTTCACCATATTGAACATCAGTAGTACCTAATACTTCTTGGGCGATGTGAGAGATAAGGTTTTCTGTTAAGGCCATAATATCTTTATAATCTGCATACGCTTCATATAATTCTAATAAAGTGAACTCTGGGTTATGGCGTGTTGATACACCTTCGTTACGGAATACACGGCCGATTTCATATACCTTTTCAAGTCCACCCACAATTAGGCGTTTTAAATGTAATTCGATCGCTATACGAAGATATAGATCCATATCTAAAGCATTGTGATGTGTAATGAACGGACGAGCAGCAGCCCCACCAGCAATCGTGTGCAATAATGGCGTTTCCACTTCAAGGAAGCCTTGTCCATCTAAATACGTACGCATTGCACGAATGATTTTTGAACGAGTAATGAAGGTTTCTTTACTCTCTGCATTCGTCATTAAATCTAAATAACGTTGACGGTAGCGTTGTTCTACGTCTTGTAAACCATGGAATTTTTCAGGCATTGGCCGCAATGATTTTGATAAGAAAGTGAATTCTTCTGCTTTAACAGATAGCTCACCTACTTGAGTTCGGAATACATTTCCTCGGATCCCTACGATGTCACCTAAATCCGCTTGATTAAATAGATCGTATTGCTCTTCTCCGACATGGTCTTTACGAACATAAATTTGAATTTGTCCTGCTAAATCTTGTATATGAGCAAAGCCTGCTTTTCCTTTACCTCGCTTTGTCATAATTCGTCCAGCAATTACAACTTCACGTAAGTTCTCTTCTAATTCTTCTTTTGAGAATTGGTCGAACTGTTCCACTACATCGCTCGATAGATGTGTACGCTCAAAACGGCTGCCAAATGGGTCCATACCGTTTTCACGAATATTCGTCATCTTTTGGCGTCTCACCAAAAGTTGGTCGTTTAATTCTTCAATGTTTGACACGTGTTTCACTCCTTATATTTGTGCTCTTTCAGCAGAGACCAACCTAATAGTCGGTTAGCGGGAAACTACATTTCGTTATACATCGTTCGAAACCCGCTGCAAGGAATTACCTAAATGTAATTCCTTTCATTCCACCAATAGCGTTCATTTAATCCATAATGTACCTATTGTACACAATTTCTGCACTCTATTCACCTCTTTCGATTTATTTTATTGCGTTTCACAAATGTTTCACTTTTCTGAAATTAACCCTGGCAGCTTCATTTTTTTAATCCAAGTTTATTTATTCCTATATTGAAGTAAAAATATGCTAAAATTTCCACAATAACTAGAAGGGAGATTTAGATATGTATCGTAATTTAAATGATTTTATCCAAGAATGGGAAAAAAACTGTACGGGGACATTAGCAATTTTCGAGTCCATCACTGATGAGAAAAAACATGCAGCAATTGTGGAAGGCCACAGCTCGCTTGAGTCATTAAGCTGGCATTTAACTACTGCCCCTGCGTATTTCATGGGACAAGTTGGACTTGCACTTGATGTGGAGCTAAACCCTAAAAATACTCCACCGACAATCGGCGAGATTATCAGCACTTATAAAGCTGCTAGCGAAAATGTTGTTAAAGCCGCGAAAGAAAATCTATCTGACGAAAAGCTTTTAACAGAAGTAAATAGCCATGGACATCTAACGCCTATTGGGGCAATGCTGCGTTTAATGGTCGATCACCAAACACACCACCGCGCTCAGATGCAAGTATTGCTTCGACAAGCCGGTTTACCTGTACCTGGTGTTATGGGGCCAACAAAGGAAGATTTGGCTCGATAACCCTTTCAAAAGAACAGCTCGAACCGTAAGTTTCTTAACGAACACTAAAAGGGCATCCTTTCCTCCATATCGGAAAGGATGCCCTTTTTATTACATAGCTTCTGCCTTTTGATCTTCAGTTTCCACCAATTCTACTACTACATTTTGTAATACGGCACGTAATTCCGCTGCAGTTTCGATTTGGTTAATGATATTACGGATTTTCCCGTTGCCGCGAATTCCTTTTAAGTACCATGAAGCGTGTTTACGCATTTCACGTACAGCTACCTTCTCACCTTTCAACTGCATTAAGCGTTCAAAGTGAAGTAAGCAAACGTCCATTTTTTCGGCAACTGATGGTTCTGGTTTTAACTCACCGGTTTCAAGGTATTGTACGGTGCGGTAAATCATCCAAGGGTCTCCTAATGCTGCACGTCCGATCATTACTGCATCTACACCTGTTTCGTCCAACATACGTTTCGCGTCTTGAGGTGTTTCAACGTCCCCATTACCGATAAATGGAATGCTAATATTTTTCTTTACTTCCCTGATAATATCCCAGTTTGCTTTTCCTTCATACATTTGAACACGCGTACGTCCGTGCATGGCGATTGCTGCTGCCCCGGCACGTTCTGCAGCTTGTGCATTTTCTACTGCGAAAATATGTTCTTCGTCCCAGCCGATGCGCATTTTAACACTGACTGGTTTGTCCACAGCATCCACTACAGCAGAAACCATTTCATAGATTTTATTTGGATCAAGCAGCCACTTAGCCCCTGCTTCACATTTAATAATTTTGTTTACCGGGCATCCCATGTTGATATCAATAATATCGGCATTCGTATTTTTATCGACATATCGCGCAGCCTCCACTAATGTCTCTTTGTCTCCACCAAAGATTTGTAAAGAAAGTGGATTTTCACGCTCATCAATATAAAGCATATCCAATGTTTTTTTGTTGCGCTGAACCAGCCCTTTATCACTGATCATTTCGGCGTATACTAAACCCGCTCCGAATTCTTTTACTGTTAAACGGAAAGCCGAGTTGCATACACCAGCCATTGGCGCCAGTACAACACGGTTATCCATTACGATATCCCCGATTTGAAACGGCTTTTTCTCTATCGTCAATACGTTCTCCTCCTTTTTAGAAGTTCAGGTCTCCCCTTACCAAATCAATTTATATATCTAAAACGAAGATTTTTTATGCTTCTCGCAAAAACTCATCAACACTGCGTACGCTTTTCCATTTAGTAATGCCTTCTGCCACCAGGTTCATACTTTCCAGGCTGGATTTAGCCAGTTGAAGCTGAAGCGCTTCTATGCTTGCAGCAATCTCCAAAAGCGGTACTAATACAAAAGCTCTTTCAAACATTCTAGGATGAGGAACAATTAAGTTCTCAACTTCAATATTGTCGTTATTGAACAGCAAAATGTCAAGGTCTATAATTCTTGGACCCCATCTTATATCCCGTACACGCCCTAGCTCATTTTCAACAGACTGGCAGATTGTCAGCACATCCATAGCCGGTAGCGAAGTTTCTATATAAAGAGCAATATTTAAAAATGAAGGCTGGTCTAGATAGCCAACAGGAGCCGTTTCGTAAATAGAGGAAATGGACTGTACAGTTACATTCGGTTTCTCTTGCAAGAGTCGCACCGCAAGTTTCAAGTTTTCTTCCCGCTGTCCAATATTGGTCCCTAATGATAAGTAGACTTTATTCATAAAAGCGCCCTCTTACAATTTCAACCGCCACTTCTTTGTAGTGCCCGGGAATTGGTGGGTCTGGTTTTATCACTTCAACCTTACAGCCGTATACCTGGCCTTCATAAATTGCTTGTATTCTAGCTGCGATAGTTTCAGCCACTGCCTCAATTAGTTTAAAGGGTTGCCCTTCTATTACTTCTTTACAAATATCATAGACTCCTACATAGCTTACCGTATCATCCAGTTCATCTGTTTGCCCTGCATTTTGTATATCCACAGCTAGTGAAACAGTAGCTCTAAATCTTTGCCCAAGCACGTTTTCTTCTGGTAAAACCCCATGATAACCAAAGAATTGCATATCTCTTAAGTGTATATAATCCATTGTCATTCTCCTTAAGCTCAGTGCCTTGAAGGCAGCTCTTCATTTACTTCAAATTTCCCCATCAAAGCATCGATCATTTTAACTGTACGTGCTACTTCTTTCACATCATGTACTCTTACAATATGGCACCCTTTCATGACTCCATAAGCACAAGTTGCTGCTGTTCCCTCGATCCGTTCTTCTAAAGGCAGATTAAGTATTGTCCCAATCATGCGTTTTCGCGAAGTGGCAAGTAAAACGGGATACCCAATTTCCACGAGCTCTTCCAATCGTTGCATCGTTTCAATGCTTTGTTGCAGGTTTTTCACAAAGCCAATCCCCGGATCTAGAATGATATGTTCATCGGGTACTCCTGCCTGCTTCACTATATTCAGACTTTTTTTGAAATCATCCATATAATCTTCAAAATAATTGGTATAAGGTACGTCTTTACGATTATGCATTAAAATAATCGGAACATTATACTCAGCCGCCACTTTTGCAATTTCCGGATCTGCTTTTGCCCCCCATATATCATTAATCATATGGGCTCCTGCTTCAACTGCCGCTCTTGCCACGGCCGATTTATATGTATCAATGGAGAGGATAGCCGGTACTTCCTTTAGCAACGCTTTAATAACAGGCACCACTCGTGCAATCTCCTCTTCATCGGAAATCCGTGTATAGCCAGGTCGAGTTGATTCTCCTCCGATATCGATTATCTTCGCTCCATCGGCAACCATTTCCTTGGCATGTTGAATTGCCATATCGATTGAATTAAATTTCCCTCCATCTGAAAATGAATCGGGTGTCACATTTAATATGCCCATGACAAACGTTTCTTTTTTATAATCAAGTTCAATATTATTAAGAATTACCGATTTTTGATATTTTGAAAGCATTACTTAATCTTACCCTCTCTTCAATCATTGTTAGATTTACAGGAAATACTTTTTCAAGAAAATATTTCCCAAGCAATTTTAAAAAAGCTCAATTATCTTTAATTTTACCATTGTCTGGTTCAATATTATTTTGAAATGCTTATTTTTTTCGAATAAAGTCAAATCACTTCTTACTATCAGCTAGTCTGCCCTTTCATCACAAAAGAATTAAATTTCACGCAAAAAGGGCATTACCCCTAAAGGTAATGCCCCTGTATAGAATGATTGAATTAGTCTTCGAAGTTGTAAAGAGCTGTAGATAGGTAACGTTCTCCGTTTGATGGAACGATTGCTAAAACATTTGAACCTTTTCCAAGGCGCTTAGCAGTTTCGATTGCCGCATGTATTGCAGCACCAGAAGAAATCCCTACAAGAATACCTTCTTCACGGCCAGTTTTACGAGCTACTTCAAAAGCAGTTTCGTTATCTACCGGGAAGATTGAAGTGTATACTTCAGTATTTAAAACTTTTGGTACGAATCCAGCACCGATTCCTTGGATTTTGTGAGATCCCGGGTTACCGCCTGAAAGAACAGGAGAATCTTTTGGTTCAACAGCGATGATTTCAATCTCAGGGAATTTTTCTTTTAATACTTCGCCAGCACCTGTAATTGTACCGCCAGTTCCGATACCTGCTACAAAGGCATCTAGCTTTAATCCGTCAAATGCTTCTACGATTTCAGGACCAGTAGTTAGACGGTGAACTTCTGCATTTGCTTGGTTTTCGAATTGTTGCGGCAAGAAGTAGCCATTTTCTTGTGCTAAACTTTCTGCTTTCGCGATAGCACCTTTCATGCCTTCCGGACCAGGTGTTAATACTAATTCAGCGCCATAAGCACGCAGTAGTTTACGACGTTCGATACTCATTGTTTCAGGCATTACTAAAATAGCACGGTAGCCTTTTGCAGCAGCAACCATTGCTAAACCAATACCTGTGTTTCCAGAAGTTGGCTCGATAATTGTACCGCCCGGTTTTAATGTACCGTCTTTTTCTGCAGCTTCGATCATAGCAAGAGCAATACGGTCTTTAACAGAACTGCCTGGGTTAAAGAATTCTAATTTTACATAGACGTTTCCTTCATTTTCCCCTGTTGCATGGTTTAATTTTACGATTGGTGTGTGTCCCACTAACTCTGCAACTGAATTTGCCAATTTACTCATAATCGTTATCCCTCTCCTCAATACCTACTATATTTATAGGTTTTATCTATTTAGTATATTACCAATTTACCATAGTTTATGTCAACAGAATTGAATTAAATATTGAGAATATTTTACAAACTACAATTACAATTCTCCATAAAACCATGTAGCATCAAATTCTTTCCAAAAGGCTTCAGGAGTAATGGACGTTGGTAATTGCTCCAAAGATAATACTCGTTCAATCTGCCCCTTAACCTCTTCATATGTAAACGACTTGCCATCGTTAACCTCTTTCACGTAAACAATGCCATAACGGCCATCGTTCATAACAAATGGTTCACTTATTTCATCGGCACTTAGATCTTGAACAGCATGCGGTATGCTTGTATCAATATTTTTTTGCGCTTTTGTTATAAAGCCAATATCTCCTCCTAAACTTGCCGAAGTTGTATCTAATGAACGTTCCCGTGCAAGAACAGAGAAATCTGAACCATCTTCCAGTTCACTTTTAACACTTTTCGCATCCTTCTCTGACTCTACTATAATGATGCTTGTTCTGTATGTCGTAGGGATATTATAAAGTGATTGATTGTCTTCATAGTAATCGGCTACCTGCTTTGCATCGATAACTACATCTTTCGTCAGCACCTTTTCAAGAATTAGCTGGGAGCGCACTTTTTTACGCAACTCTTCATCAGTTAATTCTTGAATTGTCGTATCCGTATTATCTTGAGCCGAACGCATAAGGGCAATCTCCAAATCTATTTCCTCATTCGTAACCTTAATATCATATTTTTCTGCTGCTTTCTCCATAACTGTTTCATTTACTAAAGTTTGCAGCGTCTCTTTCCCATATCTGTTCTCCATGGCCGCCATCCAATCCTGGCGTGTAATTTTTTTCTTATCAATGGCAGCGACAATTTCATCGCCGCCATCCTGTTTTTGCTCCCCATCCGGCCATAGCCAAAGAATGAACCAAAGAACATTCCCTGCAAATAAAATGGCCAATAATGTTAAAGTTGGTTTTGTTTTTAGTCTCCGTTTTGACAGTTGCGTTTGGTTTGTTATTTGATTTGAATTATTATTGTGCTTCGATTTCATTTATAAAACCTTCAAGTTCTTGTTGATTGTAATGATATTTCTCTAAACAGAAGTGACATTCAGCTTCCGCTCCGCCATCTTCGTCGATCATTTCTTGAATTTCCTGAGCTCCCAAGCTCATGATTGCTGCACCAAAACGCTCTTTTGAACATTGACATTTAAACTCTACCGGAGATTGACTAAGTACCTGTACATTATTTTCACCTAGAACGACTTCCAAAATTTGCTCAGGGGTTAAACCTCTTTCGATCATTTTTGAAATAGGTTCTATATTTTGCAGGTGTTGTTCAATCTCTGAAACTGTTTCTTCATCACAGCCAGGCATTAATTGAATGATAAAACCACCTGCTGCTAATACAGTATTATCCGGATTTACAAGTACGCCTAATCCGACAGATGAAGGTACTTGTTCAGAAACTGCGAAGTAATACGTAAAATCTTCTCCAATTTCTCCAGATACAATAGGAGTTTGACCTGAAAACATATCTCGCAGACCTAAATCTTTAACAACAGTAAGAGCACCTTCCGTTCCTACTGCACGACGGACATCCAGCTTTCCAGCAGCATTCAAGTCGAAATGTACTTGTGGGTTTGTTACATAACCACGAACTTTCCCTTTTGCGTTGGCATCGATGATCATAGGACCAATTGGACCGTTTCCTTCTATTTTTACGGTGATTTTATCTTCACCTTTTAACATAGCTCCCATCATCACAGCAGCCGTCATTGAACGACCTATTGCAGCAGTTGCAGTTGGCCATGTATTATGGCGTTTCTGCGCTTCTCCAATTGTTTCAGTGGTTCTTGCTGCAAAGGCGCGAACTTTTCCATTAAAGCCTAATGCTCTTATTAAGTAATCACTCATGAAGTTATTCCCCTTTTCTTATTGATTTCTTTTATAAATAACATGAAGACCTTTTAAGGTTAATAAATCATCTACAATATCAATCATCGTTGTCTCACTAGCAATTAGCCTAGCTAAACTGCCAGTTGCCACCACGAGTGGTTCCTCTTTGCTTTTTTCTTTCATTCGACTGACAATCCCTTCGACTTGTCCTGCGAATCCGAATATTACACCAGCCTGCATAGCAGATATTGTATTTTTACCAATAACATTCGAAGGGCGGGAAATTTCAATACGCGGTAATTTGGAGGCTCGAGAGTATAGCGCCTCAGTGGAAATAGCCATTCCAGGAGCAATCGCCCCTCCTAAGTAATCCCCTTTTTCATTCATATAGCAGTAAGTAATTGCTGTTCCAAAATCGATTACGATTAATGGACTTTTACCGCCGTATTCTTCCAAAGCCGCCACCGCGTTAACGATACGGTCAGCACCCACTTCTCGCGGATTCTCGCATTTAATATTTAATCCATTTTTCACGCCTGGACCAACTTTTAATGGTTTAATATCAAAATATTTTCGGCACATCTCTTCTAATACATACATGATTGGCGGAACAACAGAGGAGATAATAATTCCTTCAATTTGTTCAAAGGAAATTTGAACATGCGAAAAAAATGCTTTGATCTGCATTGCATACTCGTCTTCTGATTTATGACGATTTGTTTCCATTCGCCAATGTTGCTTTAATTTATCTTGCTCAAATATTCCCAAGGCAATATTGGAATTGCCCACATTTAGTACAAGAATCATCTAATCACGCCCAATTTTTATTCCGATTTTAAAAAATAATATCACATTATTGGTTTATATATACAGTCATAACAACTATATCAACTGTACGAAATAACTTCCTTGAATTCGGCGGCTGTATGTAAATGGCACTCTCAATTTTTTCTTTTCCTCACTCTAGATAAAATGTGCAGTTTACATAATAGGCTGCGGCTTCTAGCTAAAATAAAATACTTTTCTATCGAGATTTCCCAACCCACAATAAGACAAATAAAAAACTGAATGAGCATGGCCTTAGCATACTCATTCAGTCCTTAACGATTCGATTCTTTGGTTTGGATACTACATAAAGAGAGGATTATTTTTCTCGATCTTCATTGATTGAGTCATTTGATTGAGGTACATCCTTTTCTTTTGGCAGATCTGTTACAGTTGGGTCTTGTTTTAGACCTAACATTTCTTTTTCTAACGAAGTATTACCTGTAGTTTCAACTGCAAGGTCTTTCGATTCAGGGTTTTCAGAACTTTGTTTGGATATTTCAATCGTCGTGTTTCCTTCTTCAACTTTTGAATAATCTTTTCGTTCTGGTAGTGTCCCATGATCTCTTAAATGCTCGATTTGAGCAGCATCTAATGTTTCAACCTCTAGTAATGTTTTCGCGATTAAAGTTAATAAATCACGTTTTTCCGTTAGAATTTGTTTTGTACGTTCATATTGGTCAACGATAATTGACTGCATTTCTTTATCAATTTCGTAAGCAATTGAATCCGAATAATTTTGTTCCGAGTTAAAGTCACGACCTAGGAACACGTTGCCACCCTGGCTGGAACCGAATTGCATTGGACCCAATTTATCACTCATCCCATATTCTGTTACCATCGAACGAGCAATGCCAGTAGCACGCTGGAAGTCATTATGTGCACCTGTCGATACTTCACCAAATGTAATATCCTCGGCAACACGACCACCAAGAAGTCCGGCAATCTTATCTAATAACTCTGGTTTTGTCATGAAGTAACGGTCTTCTTTAGGAAGCATTACTGCATAACCACCTGCTTGACCACGAGGAACAATTGTTACTTTATGCACTTTTTCTGCTTGGTCTAAAGTTAAACCTACAACTACGTGACCAGCTTCATGGAAGGCAACAATATTGCGTTCTTTTTCAGATATTACACGACTTGATTTCGCAGGACCTGCAATTACACGGTCTGTTGCTTCATCAATATCAAGCATATCGATTTTTTTCTTATTTCGACGAGTAGCAACAAGTGCTGCTTCGTTTAATAAGTTTTCTAAATCCGCACCAGAGAAGCCCGGTGTACGTTGAGCGATAGCTTTAAGGTCGACATCCTCACGCAGCGGTTTGTTGCGCGCGTGTACTTTCAAGATCTGTTCACGACCTTTAACGTCTGGGCGACCAACTGTAATTTGACGGTCGAAGCGTCCTGGACGAAGTAAAGCTGGGTCTAAAATATCCGGTCGGTTTGTCGCTGCGATAATGATAATACCTTCATTTACACCGAAACCATCCATTTCAACAAGCAATTGGTTCAGCGTTTGTTCACGCTCATCGTGGCCACCGCCAAGTCCAGCGCCGCGTTGACGACCAACTGCATCAATTTCATCGATAAAGATAATACATGGTGCATTTTTCTTTGCATTTTCGAATAAGTCACGAACACGGCTTGCACCGACACCAACGAACATTTCTACGAAGTCAGAACCTGAAATCGAGAAGAATGGTACGCCAGCCTCACCGGCAACCGCACGAGCAAGTAATGTTTTACCTGTCCCCGGAGGACCTACCAGTAAAATACCTTTGGGAATACGTGCACCCATATCAGTAAATTTACGATGATCTTTCAAGAAGTCTACTACCTCTACCAGTTCAGCTTTTTCTTCGTCTGCACCAGCAACATCGTTAAATCGTACTTTTTTCTTTTCCGAATCATATAACTTTGCTTTACTTTTACCGAAGTTCATCACTTTATTGCCGCCACCTTGAGATTGGCTCAATAGGAAGAAGAATAAAATGATAATAATAATGAACGGGATAATACCAGTAAAGAATTGAACCCATCCACTAGTTTCCGGCGCTTTTAAGAATGTAATTTCTGGATTTGTTTCCGTAGCTTCAGTAAGCTTCGTATTTAACGCTTGGTTATCTCGAGGGAGGTTAGCCGTAAAGGTTTGACCCTCTTTATAACCCTCCAATGCCCCTTCGACTACATAAACTTGCGCATCAGGCTGAATATTGGCATATTCAATTTTTCCTGAGTCTAAAGCCTGTAAAAACTCATGATACGTTAACTCTTCCGTAGGGTTGTTCCCTCCGTTGAAAGTTCCAAAAATACCGATAATCACGAGAAAAATTAATAAGTAAAATATGGTGTATCGAAATATTCGATTCATCCCCAGCCTCCTCACAACATAACAGAAAAACTATAAGTAAAATCTTAACATACGATTATTTTTTCATACAACGAAAAGCACCAGTAAAATTCACAATTTACAATTTTTGTTGGAAAGTGTACAAAAATCAAAATTTTAGAATGAATAAACTTCTCTTTTCAGGATGCCAATGTACGGTAAGTTACGATATTTTTCTGCGTAATCTAGTCCATATCCAACTACAAATCCATCAGGCACTTCAAATCCAACAACATCTGCCTTCAAGTCAACTTTACGCCCAGATGGCTTATCTAATAGTGTGACAATTTTAATTGTTTTTGCTTTACGATATTTAAATAAATCCACTAAATAACTTAGCGTTAAACCGCTGTCGATAATATCTTCAATAATAATGACATCGCGGCCTTCGACACTTGTATTTAAGTCTTTTAAAATTTTTACTTCCCCTGAAGATACCGTGGCATTTCCATAGCTCGATACATCCATAAAGTCAATTTCGATATATGATTCAAAACGCTTCATTAAATCTGTCATAAAAGGTACAGCACCTTTTAAAACCCCGATTGCCAGCGGGAACTGATCTTTGTACTCTTCTGTTAATTGAGCTCCTAGTTCAGCTATTCTTTCTTGAATTTGTTCTTCTGTTAATAGAATTTTTTCAATATCATTTTGAATCATGGTACTTCCTCCTTGAATTTTCAAACACCTAAAATCACTAATTTAAAATTAATGTAAAGACCCTTTAAAAATGTGTTCAATTGATTAAAACTTTAATCGTTTTTATCTTAACTTTATATGAAAAATATAGACTCCTTAGCATAACGCATTACGAAAACTGCGCTTACTTAAATAAAACAGTCATTACCTTTTATAATAACTTATTTTAATGAGGAATCGTTACTATTTTCACTTGCAAACATCAGAACTAAATCATCACTTTCCTGTTTGAGGCTTGAGAGGTTTTTACTGACCCTCAATCCTAACACAGCAAGGACTTGATCATTGGCATCTACAAGTATCGGCCAATGCTGTCGTTCTTCCAACGGAATTTTTTCATCGATAAACAGTCTGGACAGTCTTTTTGGCTCCTCCATCCCTTTTAATGAAATACGATCACCGTTTGTTCTGGTTCTCACAAACAGAGGTGCAGCAACCGAATTCGAATTAAAGTAATACTCCCTTATATTCGTTCCCTTCGTGTGTACAACATTAGAGGCTTCTCCTATGTATAATCGAATGCCATTTGGAAGTTGCGTCCACTCTTCCATCAATACCTTTTGATGAGGAAGCTCAACTGAAATCACGTCTTTTGCATTACTAAAAATCACTTCATCATAATTTCTTTTGGCCACAAACTGTTCCGGCAAATGAAGAACTGCACTGCCATGATTGGATTCGCACAAACTAGAAATCGAGGAAATCAGTGTATGACTTTGGTTAAATTGCGAACTATTGTAAAGATAGTTTAATAGTATTAAAATGATTCTTCTTTGTAAAGCAACTGGTTCTTTTTGAAATAAGGGAATTTTAAGTGTATATGATTGTTTTCCATTTTTTATGACAACATCGGGAAAACGCCCTAATGCCAAGGATTTTAATAAGTCATCATCCTGCTGCAAATTTTTGGCGAACTGTACAGCATTCGAAGATACATGCTGATTTTCACTTTTTAATAGGGGCACGACATGATGGCGAAAGCGATTGCGTGTATAATCGTCTTTTGCATTACTTGCATCCTCCCGATACAAGCCCCCACTCCCTTCTAAATATTCCCTTATTTCTTCTTTTGTAACCGCCAAAAATGGGCGAATCATTGTACCGGAGGAAAAACTTCTTTTTTCATACATACCTTTCATGCCACTAATGGTTCCAGCTTTTGTTAAAGCCATCAGAATTGACTCCAGCTGATCATCTGCATGATGGGCGGTTACCAGCTTATTGATGTGGTGTTTTTCCATCAACTCTTCAAAATATGCGTAGCGTTCTCTCCGACAAAGGGCTTGTGAGTTTCCACCTTGTTCTCGAAGTAATTGAGGAATGGGAATTGAGGTGCTAAAAACAGGAATATGATTTTGGCGACAAAACTGTTCAACAAATTCTCGATCCTTTGCTGATGTCTCCCCTCTTAGCATATGGTCCACATGGGCAACAAATAATCTGATTTCAAAATTATGTTGGAACTTATTAAAAAAGTGTACCAGCCCCATCGAGTCAATTCCACCGGAACAAGCAATGAGAAGACGGTCTCCTTTTTCTACTAGTTGTTGTTCGGAAATATATTTTTGTACTTTTAATTCAAATGACACATCTTCTCACCTCAGTCTAAATCCGAAATTTCCTATCAGTTATGAAATTTCTTTGCTTAAAGGACTAAATACAGCCCACTTAGGAACAACATGATTAACAGTAAACATAATAACGGTACAATCATCGTCTACCGGATATACTTCTCCAAACTGCTCCATCACATCATACAAGATGACTTCAATCCGCAAATCATTTTGAATGCGTGCCCTTAATAATTGCACAAGATATCGTTCTTGTTCTTCCCAATCAAACTCACTTGAAAATACACCGTCGGATACCATCACGACAAAATCATCTGCAAGTAAATTTACTTTTTCCGTTTCGATTGAAAATACCGGCATGAATCCTACTGGGGCAGCTGCACCATCAACTTTCAATAATTTCTCCCCGCGCAATATGTATGTGGACATACTGCCCGCCTTCCATGACCAGAGGGAGCCTTTTTGCAAATCAACTAAAGCAAAATCAATCGTTGCATACATGTCTACTTCCCGATTTAGAGACATAACATAATGTAGGGTATGCATAGCTGTTTCCGGATTCATATTATAGCTTAAACATTCTCTCATTAAACGGACTAGGCGGCGGCTTTCCCGCTGCGCCTCCCTACTCTGCCCCATACCATCAGATAACATAACTGCAACGAGTCCGGGATGGATGTGGAAAATAGCATGTGTATCTCCAGAAACCCAGGCTGAATTTTTTGCTCTGCTATATATATCATACTCTATTTCATAGCGAACTGCTGAACGGAAGCGTATTTGCACATGAGCAAATGGATTCTTTTGATCTGAAATCTTCTCCACTTGAAACGGCTCAGAAAAGACATCATACAAAATCGGTAAAACAATTCGTTCACAAAGCATATATTGATCCTCATGAGTTCGATTTTTCTGTGCAAAGGAACAAATTACTATTCGTTCACCTATGGTATTATTTAAAACATCGATTTGGAAACATTGCACTTGTGCTCTTTTAAATTGCTGTTCTAATTCTTCCTCTATTGTTCGAAAAGAGAGGGTTTCATCTCTCATATCCTCCATCAGTTTATTTAAATGATTACTTAAATCCCGCAGTTGCAGGGCAATCATCTTTTTCCCGTGATAGAATTGGCCGTTCATCTTGTCCGTATAGAGTTGATGGTCCAGCTCTTCCAACAGCCTTGTTGACTTCACACACTGTGCTTTAATACGCTTCTCTGCTCTGATCTGTTCAGACTCCTTAATACCCGACCTTGCCACGAACCAATCCTCGATAATAGGCTCCATTGTATTTCTTGCTCCCCAACAGCTATCATATCGAAAACAACTTAAGCATGTTGCACATGGCTCTACCTTCCTCTCCTCATTCACTGTTTCTGTAGATGTAAAACGATCGAATACCAGCTCTTTCATAAATAAAACAAAATTTTGGAAGGACTCCAACTTTTCCGTTGTATTTTCTGTCAACCATTGCTGTCGTTGAAGCAAGACCTCGTCTCGTTTTGGATGTATGACATCATGCAGGAATGTAAACATACGTTTTGGCAAAGCAAAGAAAACGATACCCGCCATAGCAATTGACACAAAATACACTGTATCAAGAGGAAGGGTTGCATCGTAAAAGAAAAAGAACACACTGGGCACCACACTGCCGATTACAACGCCAAAGCGGCCAACCTTACTAAATAAGCCTGCAACAACGCCTGTCATCGCATAAACTGAAATCATTCCTGTAAAAGATAGTTTCGCTATCCCCACTAAAGCACCTACGATGGTTGCTACCATTGCAGCTATGGGAACTCCACCTGTTATGGCCGCAATACAAATTGCTAAATGCAGCAAAAATGGATATAAACCAAAATAAGAAACTATTACCGATTGAACTCCAGTTAATACCATTGCTAGTATGACAAGTCCCGCCCCGACCCGCTCATAGCTCCAACCTGCAGTCCAAAATCGATGAGGCTGCACTAAAAACAGATTCACAAAGATTGTCATCAAAAATGCCAGTATGACTTCATAATAGATATACAGTTGAACAATTAATGGCGGTATTCCTCCATGTACTATTCCCTGCCATATAAATTGTCCAAAAAAGATTGCCAAACTAACTGAAATCCCTATCGGAAATTTCCAATACTTAAATCGGCTAATGAGTTCGTAGAGTACAAGCTGCAATCCTAAAATAAATCCTTGTCCTAAACTCAAAGTACAGGCCCCTATTAAGCCTCCAACCAGTACCGCCCACTTCTCATTTTCGTATCTTTGTTTGACAATTGCCCAAAGAGGTAATAAAAACGGAACGGCCGCTTCAAACATTACTGCTCTTGATAGAAACAACGCCAACAATAAAAAGAAAATGTGTATCAAGAAACTAGTTTTCTTAATAGAGAAACTCTTAAAGAAAGATAGCCCCGATGTCTTTTCATTGATCATTTCAATATTTGCCATTTTCAACATCTCCTTTGATAGATAGTGTTAGCGACTATTATATAAAAGAGATTGCGTAAAATTTGTCTAGTAGTGAAAGAATAGAATTAAAATCGTTCGACTTAATATTTGATAAGACAACAATAAAAATAGACTTGTCGGAAATTTGAAGAAAGTTATAGATGATAGCTTTATTTCAATGGTTATGAAGGATAAACTAAGGACTATATATTATGCAGTAGAAATTCGGAGGCCATATATCATGTTAACTAGCTTTAGGTTGCTTGCGCTTTTATGTTCAACGGGCTCGATTTTAGTCGTTTTAGGGATCATTTTAACTATCCCTGCAGTTGTACAGCTCATTATGCTAATTGTCGGTCTAATCCTTTGCGGTATCGGCATTTTCGGAGTAACAAAACTCCTATTGAACGAAAAAGGGAGATAGAATGCAGATATTGAAAGGATGGCATTACCACTCTAAAATCTGCCACAAGGTGATAGTTCAAAACAAAAAAGACTGTTTGCGAAATCGATTCACAAAACAGTCTTTCATCTATATAACACTTTTTCTACGCTTTAAAACAGACAGCAAACTACCCTCTTCTAGCTCCACGGCCACCGCGTTTTGACTCAGTTGCACGTTTTAAAGTTGCAAGACGTTCGTCACTATCTTTTAGGAATCGTGCCATTTTTTGCTCAAAG
The DNA here is from genome assembly GCA_030027265.1 of Lysinibacillus fusiformis. Classification (GTDB taxonomy): domain Bacteria; phylum Bacillota; class Bacilli; order Bacillales_A; family Planococcaceae; genus Ureibacillus; species Ureibacillus fusiformis_A. Next base: position 17,935 of record JASENG010000021.1, read on the forward strand.
TTTTCTTTTGTTGGACCATTTCGATCATTCGAACGATTATTATCACGACGTGGACGATGAGGACGTTCAGGACGTTCAGGTCTTTCTGGTTGAGGCTTTGCTTTACGGATTGATAAACCGATTTTACCATCCGCTTCAACATTCATCACTTTTACTTCAACAACATCTCCAACTTTAAGATGTTCGTTGATATCTTTGACATAGTTGTCTGCAACTTCACTAATGTGAACCAGGCCTGTTTTGCCATCTGGCAGCTCAACGAATGCTCCGAAATTTGTGATTCCTGTTACTTTACCTTGTACTTTGCTGCCTACTTCAATTGACATAAAAAAAATGCTCCTCCTTAAAATTTAAGCGGCTTTATAAGCCAGTAGTCAAATTTAGTATAACGTGCAAAATTAATTCACGTTTATCTTTTATTATAGCCAACAAAAAAAGAGTGTCAACAAGACAACTCTTTTTCTACGTTGGCGAAAACAATTTTTGTATTGAAAATAAGCGGTTATTCGCCGTTCCCACATGACATTAATTGGAATTTTTACCGGACTTTTCATCTTTTTTATCATTCTCCGGGATTGTAAAAATAATTTCCCCATCGTCAGATAAAAAATATTCTTTCCGTGCTAATTTTGCTATATAGTCATCATCTTCAAGTTTTTTAATTTGTAAATTTAACATATGTTGTCGTTCTTTTACTTCCGCAAGTTCTGCCACTACTTGTTCTTTTTGCTGTTGTTTTTCAGCCAGTCGCTTATTTTGTGTAAGAGAGATACTAACTAAAAAAACAAGAAAAATTGAAGCCAGTAAACCGAAAACCAGTATTCTTCTTCGAATTCTCACTTTTTGTTTCTTCGAATACTGTGCATGTGTTTCGGTTGATCGGACATAGTCATTTTCAAGCGTTCGAACATTATTAAATTGTCGTTTCTGACGCTCTGACATATCCGTCACCTCCAAAATTTACGTATATTCTATTATACTTCTATTTCAACGTTTTTTAAAGATTCTCCTTCTAATTTTTGTATAAACTTTTTGTAAATGCTTTTTCAAGAATTTGTTGTATAACTTGTAAAAAGGTCGCAATAATATCAAAATAATACGTATCACTAGCCTAATAGCACCTATAATAATGAATTTGATGAACCTAATAATTGCGATAATAGGCTTAATTATAAGGAAAATAAATACTCGTCCAACAAAACGGAAAAACGGTTGAAACACAGATTCATATAAAAAGATACCTAATATTTGTGCTAATGGGTCGACTAAACGCCATTCTCCACCCTTTATCGTAAATAAAATATAAAATGTTAGGGCACCTAAAAGTGCCCAAACAATAAGCTCGACTCCATATCCCATTTTTCTTAAGATTGATTTTTGACTTAAAGTGCTTAGTGAAAACCGTGTACAATCGACAACTGCACCAATCAGCAACCCACTAAGCACCATGATCAATATACTTACAACCTGCTCATTGATGGTCATCCAAATAATTTATGGAGGAAGCCTTTTGATAACCCTGAATCTTCATCATCGTATTGTACTAGTTTTACATTTCCTTCCAATGTTAACAACCCTTTATCGACGTCTAAATGGACAATGCGTAATTCCTCACCACGGATTAGTAAATGGCCTTGAGCTGTTCGGATATAAAACTCTTCTTGGTCAAAACGCTCAATTTCCTTTACAGAAGTCATGTCCATTCTTTTTCGATTGCGCACTGTCACAAGATGGTCACCAGATGTCATAGTGTAACGATTACTTTCTTGATGTAGCGTCATATCGTTCCTCCTTCACTTGTTTGTGATTGTTCTGTTCACTTTATGCTGAAACTAAAAGAAGCATGACAACTATTTTGTTGTCATGCTCTAGAAATTTAATATTTTTATTCTCGTAATTTTAATTCAATTAAGAAGTTCTATTCTCTATTCTTCATCATCTATAAACTGAGGTTCTATTTTATCAAGCTTTTCCTCTTTAAGAATTGTAAACATTTTCATCGCTTCTTCTTTACGCACGTTTTCTCGTAAATCTTCTACACGAGCTGTTACAACTTTCTGTCCGAATCGGATAGCAAGCTCATCGCCTACTTTTACAGCAGATCCAGCCTTCGCCACTTTTCCGTTAATCGTAATTCTTCCTTGGTCGGCTACTTCCTTTGCTAAAGTACGCCGTTTGATTAATCTGGATACTTTTAAAAATTTATCGATTCTCATTCACTGTTTCTCCTTTTTTCTAAAACTTTTGCTTCATTCCAAAATGCATCTAATTGTTCTAACGTAAAATTACTAAAGGAAAGCTCGCTTTCCTTCACCTTTTCTTCAACAAATGCAAATCTGCGGGCAAATTTTTCGTTCGCATGAATCATCGCTTCTTCTGGGGAAATTTTATAGAAGCGTGCAATATTCACCAAAGTAAATAATACATCGCCGAACTCATCCAACTGAGCAGCCGCATTTTCTTTTGTTACTTCTTCTTTAAATTCGTTCCATTCCTCCAAGAACTTATCCCATGCACCTTCTTCGCTTGGCCAATCAAAGCCAACCGATGCTGCCTTCTTTTGATAATTAAAGGAAGTTTGAAGTGAAGAAGCTGCACGGTACTCTCCTTTTAGCAGAGAGCCTGTTTGTTCCCCTTTTTCCTGCTTCTTAATAGCTTCCCAATTCGCCACAACTTCATCAGCATCTTGCACTGATACATCACCAAAAATATGAGGGTGTCTACGAATCATTTTCTCGCTGATGGATGCTAATACTTCTTCCAGGTTAAAGTAGCCATTATCTTCACCAATTTGTGCATGCAAGAAGACTTGCAGCAGCACATCGCCAAGTTCTTCCACCATCCCAAAATCGTCCTGTGCATCGATTGCGGCCAAAAATTCATGGGCTTCTTCCAGTAAATATTTCTTTAAGCTTTCATGGGTTTGTTTTTGATCCCATGGGCAGCCATTAGGTCCACGTAATACAGCGATGATTCTTCTGAAGGTTGTCCAGTCGCGAAGAGCATCTAAATCATCCTCCACTGGCGGTACGTAAATTGTTGTTAAATTATTAATGTCCATTGATTGGTCCAGCTCATATAAAGGAACCGTCGTTAAGCTTTCCAACGATGATCCGGCTGCTGTTACAATCGTGACAGGATAATCATCTCGATATTTTTCCATTAACGAAAGTTTGACCTCCGAAGCACTAAAAGTGTCATAAACCTGAGCGATTAATACATGTCCGCGCATATTGACATCATGAATTGAAAAACTAGTACCATCCAGCAACTGGAAGCCCTCTATCGGATCGATTTTAAGCGCACCGAAAATCGGATCTAAGAAGCTTTGGCCTCCTTCGATTTTCAAATCTATTTTCCCTTCTTTTTCCGCATCAATTAATAGCTGGACAGTTTGTTCGGCTACTAGTGGATGACCTGGGACAGCATACATTATCGGTTCAAATTGTACAGCTTCTATTAGCTTTGCAGTAATTTCTTCGTAAACAGGTTGAAATGTGCCATGTTTCTCATAAACCGCATCAAAGCTTTCAAATAAGATTCCTTCCTCCTGCAATTCACTTATGACAGGGTGATCCATTGTTCGTACATAAATTTTCTTAGATGATTTTAATTTTTTATACACGCCCATTTGCAGCTGGCTAAGCTCTGCTGCACCAAGGCCAATAACAGTTAACTGATTCATAAGTTCACCTACTTCTTTTTATTTAGCAACAGCTGGTAAGCCGCCATTCTTCTTCCAAATGGCACTAAAAACCATTCTTTTTCTGCCAATACTCTTGATTTGGCGACAATTGTTAAGTATACAAAGGCACCTATCACAATCAGGCAGCCCCCAATAAGTACTGAACCAATTCGTCCTGTTTGAGCGCTGAGTATCATTTGTAAAATGCTGTCTATGACTACTACCGATAAAATCATACTTCCACTAGCAATGCCTAGTTTTATGTAGAACGCTCGTTTTGCTAGTTTAACCTTTGATAATTGTTTCAAATAAATCACCAGTAATCCTGCACAAATAAACAGACCAACATTACTTGCGATAGCGGCACCTAGTACATCTAGATCAGGAATGAGCAAAAGATTTCCTATATACTTTAGAAGAATGGCACCCAGCAAGATAAATGCAGGTATTTTAAGCTTATTCATACCTTGCAGGATTGCAGTAAAAGTTAAGATGATTGATAACGGAATAATTTGTAATACATAGGTCATTAAAACGGTTGATAAGCTATTTGTTTCAAAAAGCATTTGATTTACATAAGGCATGACAATCACTAGCCCAAGCGATGCCGCTGCTCCTAATAGCAGAGAAACGCGATATGTTAATTGAATAAATGGGGCAGCCCCACGTCCACCTGTTTTCTTTGATTGATAAGCTACTAATGGAACAATTGCAAGGGAAAGTGATGAAGCAATAATTACGCCTAGCTGAACAAGCGGCTGGCCACGGTCATAAACCCCCTTCATTTTCATTGCTTCCATTTCCACAACTCCATTGTCGAGTAATAGCGAAAACACCGTAAATGAATCAATTAGCTGGTAACAAAGCAGCAATAAGCTGCTCATACTCACACTAAGGCTCAAAATTGTAACTTCTTTTATAATTGGCCATTTTCGGCCCTGCACTTTCACTTTTAGGGAAGGATTTTTTACTTTTTTCGTGAAATAAAGCAGTAAAATGACTCCTGCTATTTCCCCAATCACTGTACCAAATACGGCCGCATTTCCTGCTGCATATAGTGATTTCGTTGTTGTCATAATATATATTGCACCTAGTAATATAATACCCACTCGAACAAACTGTTCAATCACTTGGGCATATGCTACTGGCGTCATATCTGCTTTTGCTTGAAAATGCCCCTTCATTAAAGCTAGTAAGGGCATAAAAAGCGTCACAAAAGAACCCGTTTTTAATAGTATCGCTAATTGTCCATCTCCCATTAAGCGAGCCAGCATATCTGCACCAAAAAACAGAAGGCAAAAGAAAACTATCGATAACAAAGTTAAATATTGAAAAACAGTGCGAGAGATTAAATTTTTTCTTTGCTGTGAGTCTGCCATAATCTGGGCATCTGCCAACATTTTTGATATGGCTACTGCAAAACCGCCTGACGTCCAAACGACAAAGAATGAAATAAACGGATATACTTGTTGATATATATAAAAGCCTTGATCGCCTACTAAATTTTGAAAGGGTACTCGATACACTGCACTTAATACCTTCACTATCAAAGCAGCCATCGTTAAAAGAAGAGCACCTTTCATATACTCTTTCATCCCAAAATTATCTGCCATTTTTATCCTATCCTCCGTAACAATGCCAATAGTATATCACGAAATATAGAACTGGCTCGACTTCCAGATAAACTATGTTGTCAATTTTAACAAAGAACAAAAGCGCAAGCGCCCTGATTAGCCCTGACAAGCGCTGGAGGGACCTGACAAGTGTGCTTGCCACACGCGGGAAGGTACCGAAGCACCTCGAGGGGCTAGGGTGCTGGAGCTAGATGTCAAATTTATTTTTTTAAAAGTTATCCCCAGAGCGAAATTTTATAATTTCCTTAACAATAAAAAACGCCTCCTTTGAGAGAGACGTTTTTGATAAATATTAGTTTTCCATTTGCTTTGCTAAGAAATTTGCCGCCGTTTCAGCTGCTTTGGATTCAACCTCACTGATTACGTGAACCTTGGAGATTAAATAAACCGCGCCAATAGCATCACCATTCGTAATAATTGGTGCTACACAATAAGATTTTACTTGTTCAAACTGGCCTGGTACAAGTTCGATTGTCGATTCATTTTTTTCCAGCACGACAGATCTTTGTTTCATAAAATCTTCTGCAAATACTGACAGACGTCGATTTGTGTATTCTTTTTTTGATAAACCAGCAATAGCAATCATTTCATCTCTGTCACTAATTAGAGCTGGAGTACCGACTGTTTCATATAAAGATTCTACATACTCTTTAGCAAATTCACTTAAGTCATTTATTGGCGAGTATTTTTTTAAGATAACTTCACCTTCACGGTCCGTATAAATCTCCAATGGATCTCCTTCACGAATACGCATCGTTCTGCGAATTTCCTTTGGAATAACAACTCGACCTAAATCATCGATACGACGGACAATTCCTGTTGCTTTCATCTTTGCTGCCTCTCTTTCAGAATCAATTTTTCATTCACAGTGATAGTATGGTTAAGAATTGGTCAATGTATGCAAAAAGTGTATGAAGAGGTTGAAATTCTAAACTCGGGCAGCAAAAAGAAATTATTATATTAATATTCAGATTGAAGATATCCTGCTTTATATTGGGAACTATACTTACTGTTTTTTAGCTTTAGCAACGATTTCAACCAATTGTTCCAATACTTCAAAAGGAGGAATCTTGCCACATTTTTTCTCTTCTATTGTCAGGGTTAATTTTGCCCCTTCCATTACAAATCCAACTGCTCGATCAAATTTCATGGATTCCGATACCACAATGCTTCCATCAACATTGGCAGTTCCTTCTTCCGATAAGAAGAGCGATATCACTTTTTGTTTTTCTTTAATAGCTGTGATGCCTGCTTCCAGCGCCCATACTTTAATGCGGGCAATACGTAAAAGCTTTTCTGTTTCAACTGGCAAATCACCAAAACGGTCGACTAACTCATCCCAAATTTCATTAAAATCCTCTATGCGCTCCATGGATTTGATGCGTTTATACATTTGAATTTTTTGATAGCCATCCGGGATATAGGCATCCGGAATATAGGCATCTGTTTGAAGAATAATTTCCACATCCGGTTTTTCTTCTTTTACAACACCCGTTCGGCGCTCTTCTATCGCTTCTTCCAGCATTTGTGAATATAAGTCAAAGCCGACAGAGTCAATAAAGCCATGCTGTTGTGCACCTAAAAGATTTCCGGCGCCACGAATCGATAAATCCCGCATCGCAATCTTAAAGCCTGAACCGAGCTCCGTAAATTCTTTAATTGTTTGAAGGCGTTGTTCTGCTACATCTGTCAGCACTTTATCTCTTTGGTACATGAAATACGCATAGGCAATACGATTGGAACGACCAACACGGCCGCGCAGCTGATACAGCTGTGAGAGTCCCATACGGTCTGCATCATGGACAATCAGTGTATTTACATTTGGTATGTCCACACCTGTTTCAATGATGGTTGTTGTTACAAGGACATCATATTCTCCATCTAAAAAGTTCAAAATAATGGACTCCAATTGGGATTCCGTCATCTTCCCGTGGGCATAGCCAACACGTGCGTCTGGGACAAGCATTTGTATTTCTTCTACCTTCCTTGTCATATCTTCTACACGATTATATAGATAGAACGTTTGTCCACCACGGGCCATTTCCCTTTCTATGGCTTCACGTACAAGTGCACCACTATACTCCATTACATAAGTTTGTACTGGGAAGCGGTTTTGCGGCGGTGTTTCAATCACAGACAAATCACGAACTCCAACCATCGACATATGTAATGTACGAGGAATTGGCGTTGCTGTTAGCGTTAAAACATCTACATTTGTTTTTAATTGTTTAATTTTTTCTTTGTGAGTGACACCAAATCGTTGCTCCTCATCGACGATCAACAAGCCCAAATCACGGAATATAAGATCCTTTGATAAAATTCGGTGAGTCCCTATAACAATATCGACCGTTCCTTCTTTTAACCCTTTAATGGTTTCTGTTTGTTGTTTCTTCGTACGGAAACGACTGAGTAAGCCGACATTGATGGCATACCCTTCAAACCGTTCTTGAATCGTTTCGTAATGCTGTTGGGCTAAAATGGTCGTTGGCACAAGGAACGCCACTTGTTTTCCATCCATAATGGCTTTAAAGGCAGCACGAATGGCCACTTCTGTTTTTCCGTATCCAACATCTCCACAAACAAGGCGATCCATTGGACGTTCACGTTCCATATCACGTTTTACCTCGATAATAGAACGCAGTTGGTCCTCCGTCTCTTCGTATGGGAATGCACTTTCAAATGAACGCTGCTCATCTGAGTCCGGTGCAAAAGCATAGCCTTTTTCTGCCTCGCGCTTTGCATAAAGCTTGATCAAATCATCTGCAATATCATTAATTGCCGATGATACTTTGGCCTTGGCCTTTTTCCATTCTGCTCCACCCAATTTATGAAGCTTCGGCTCTTTCCCTTCAGAAGCCACATATTTTTGTATTAAATCAATTTGTTCCACTGGCACAAATAATTTATCATCTGCGCGATACTTAATATGAAGATAATCCTTATGTGTCCCGTTAACTTCCAGCGTTTCAATCCCTATATATTTCCCGATTCCATGGTGAACGTGTACGACATAATCCCCTGGGTTAATTTCTGTATAACTTTTAATCCGTTCGGCATTGGACATTTTTTGAGGTCGTCTTGTTTTTCTTTTTGGCTGTTGTTTAAAGAGTTCATCATCCGTCACAACTGCAATTCGCTGTAATGGCAATTCAAAGCCTGATGAAAGCTGACCATCAACGAGATAGACGCCTGCATCCACTGGATTTCCTATTAAACTATGAATCCCATACTCCTCCAGCATACTTTGAAGCTTTTTGACCCTCTCTTTTCCATCGGCAACAAAGAGAACAGTAAATTTCTCTTGCATCCATCGCTCGATTTCATTTTGCAAAAGGGCAATTTGGCCATGGAATTGCTGCATTGGTTTACAGGAGAAATTTGTTGTCTTTTTAAATTGAATCCCCGAGAATGTCCGTGCAAAAAGGGCAAGATAGAGCTTTTGATGCTCTAACATCGAATTGATCTCTTTAAAGGAGAAGGAAGGTTTTACATCATGTACAATTTTCCCCTCTTCTATTAATGAGATAAACCAGTCTTCTTCTTCGCGCTCCCAAGCCTCCATTACTTCCTGGATTCGTCCAAGTTCATCAAATAAGACAATTCCGTTATCACTAAAATAATCACCTAAGTAGGATAAATTCTCATACAAAAGGGATCCATATTTTGTCACATGATCTGGAATATTCCCCTGTTTTAACAGTTCTATATCATGCTGAATATTTTGATACAGGATTTCTTGTGTTTCTTGCTTTTTAATTTTTTTCAAACTCTTCCCAAGAGCTGTTTCAAGTCTTTCTGCCAATTGAATACGTTGGTCCTTCGTTAATAGGATTTCAGAAGCTGGCAGTATTTCGACAGATTCGAGCTTTTCAATAGAGCGTTGATCATCTGCTGAAAAAGTACGAATGGAATCGATTTCGGTATCAAAAAGTTCAATACGAATAGGTGACTCTGCATATGGTGGGTATATATCAAGAATCCCCCCACGTAACGCAAACTCACCAGGTGTTGTCACCATTTGACTTCTTGTGTAGCCCATCGTCACGAGGTGAAGCAACCATTCCTCTATATGAATATCCATTCCAATTGCCGCTTTTAAAAAGTAGCCCTTCCATTGATCGGGTGGCGTCATTATTTTTCGCATTCCCGCAATCGGTATGACATATATTGCCACTTCTTTTTTCACTAGATGATCTAAAGCCGCAATTCGTGCTGCCTTTAATTCAGGAGAAGCAATTGTCATGTCCGCCGCGATAAATTCATCGGCAGGATAATAATGCACATTATCTTCCCCTACAAGAGAAGATAAATCATCTACTAGCTTTTGGGCTTGCAGAAGATTTGGCGACAATATATAAAGAGGTTTTTTTAGATTTTCAAATATAGTTTGAATAAAAACCGGTCTTGCACTTCCTGTTAAACCTGTAACAAGCTGGGAATCATAATTTTTTTCACCAATTTGCTGGATGAATGTGTTTATATGTTTATCTTGAGAGAATAGTTGATGAATAACATTCATTCATAAACCCCCTTCCATAATCTCTATTTATGTAATGACTCATAGTTTATATGAATTATTTTTTGCTATTATTTTTTTATAGATACAATGCTTAAAAAGTGGGAGACTTATTCTTGCCGTCGCCCACTCTTTCGCACAAATACTAATGCTTATAGTAGATGCATTTGGTATTATTTTTTACTCTAGCTTAGGCATTTAATTATTGCAGCCATTTTTTCAGTGCATAATAATCTGGAAACTGTCTTAATGAATCTTCGCAATGTTCGCAAATACAATGAACGGTTGTATCACCGCGTTCATTTCTTTCAATATAATCGTCAACTTCCCCAACTTCAAACAAATGCAATTTACGAATCGTGTCATCTGCATCAAATGGCAATGTCCCAATTTCTGTTTCACAATGTCGGCAGCGATACTTAACAGGCATTCTAATCGTCCTCCCCCTTGAGTATGTAAGCAAAAGCTTTTGGATACTCAAAGTATTGACCTAATTTTGCCTATTTATGCACCATTAAAGTGAGACATCACATCTAAAAATTTTTTATTTAAGGAATCTTCAACGGCTGCAACCGTTTTTTCGATTGCCTGTTCAATAGCAGGTTCATCTTCTTTTGTAAATTTGGCTAATACATAATCCGCTACCTTCATACCTGCAGGTGGTCGGCTAATCCCTACTCGGATTCGGTTAAATTCCTGAGTGCCTAAATGCTGAATAAGAGACTTAATGCCGTTATGTCCACCAGCGCTTCCCTTTTGCCGCAAACGTAATTTTCCTGTTTCTAAATCTAAATCATCATAAATTACAATAATATCTTCAATGTCAATATCAAAGTAATCCATCAAGGGACGGACAGATTCACCAGATAAATTCATATATGTTAAAGGTTTTAACAAAATTACCTTTCCTTCAGGTCGGTGAACAGCAGCATACATACCATTAAATTTCATTTGGTTTAATGGGGCATCCCATTTTTTAGCTAACGCATCTATACATTCAAAGCCAATATTATGTCTTGTGTGTTCATATTGTTTGCCTGGATTTCCTAATCCTATAATTAATTTCATGAATACTCATCCTTTTTTCACTAATCGTAAATATTTTAACATAGGCTTTGTTGAAAAAGAAAAAACTAGTTTACTTATGTATTACTTCACCCATATGGATTTTCCCTTTATTTTACAAAACTAAAAACATCAAGCTCCATACTTTGAAGCTTTTGATTTCCTAAATAAAAATAAAATGTATGAGTAAGGACTCATACATTTCGCAGGTTGGTTAGCTTTGTGACTCAGGAGCTTCTGTTGCTTTCATGTCTACCGTATCTGTATCACCTTGTCCGGCTGTGTCATCGTTTACGACAACTGGCGGTGTAATAGAGACAAGCGAATCCTCATCTGCATTAAGTATTTCAAATGGAACCGTACTTCTGATTTCTGCAACAGAGATGGATTCATGCATTCCCACATTGGAAGCATCGACTTCAATAGACTCAGGGATGTCCGACGGTTTCACTTTGATTTTCAGTTCACGTACTGGCTGCATTAATACGCCACCTTCTTTTACGCCTGCTGCCTCACCGATTACCGTAACTGGTACATCTACTTCTAATTCCTCGGCCATATTGATGGAGAGTAAATCTACATGTTTTACAGTACCTTTTAGTGCACATCTTTGGATATCCGTTAGAACGGCATTGATTTGTTTGCCTTCTAAATCAATTTTGAATACACTTGTACGACCAAACTTCTGAACCGCTTTCGCCATTTCTTTGTAATCGACTGTTACTGGTTTATTATCTACATTATATCCATAAATTACTGCAGGTAGCTGTCCTTCATTTCGAAGTTTTGATAAAGTAGAACGCGCCCCTTTTTTTCTGGGTTTAGCCTCTAGAATAACATCCATTATATAAACTCCTCTCAAAGTTATGTCCACTTTTAGTATTCCTTTATTTTTGGAATCCTAAACTTTTCTCGCACATAAATTTAACAAGGAGGAAATATATTATAAAAAAATGTAAGATAATTTAAAGCCTTGCCTTTAGTTTATTTCTGGTAGAAGGATAATAAATTCTGTCCCTTTATCCTTTTCGCTCATCACTTTTATTTTACCTTTGAAAGATTGGATAATCTGGAAACTCACCATCATCCCTAATCCTGTACCCGTTTCCTTCAATGAATAAAATGGATATCCAAGCCTATCTATTTGCTCTTTTGTCATACCAATTCCTTGGTCCTTAATGCTAATCTTTATATATCCATCCATATTGGAAGTACAAGTAACCCAAACACTTCCCCCACTTGGCATAGATTCTATCGCGTTTTTCAAGATATTAATTAAAGACTGGTTTAATTTCTGGGAATTGGCAAATATCCAATAATCTTCTTGAATTTCGGTTTTGATTTCAACATTATGCTTTAAGCTGTAACTTTGAATCAGTTTTGCAACACGCTGTAATTGCTCACCAACTTCAATTCTTTCCTTGGTATCCGTGTTAGGTTTTCCAAATACCAGGAAATCATTAATAATTTCATTTGCACGATCTAATTCTTCGGTTGCTATTTGTAAGTATTCCTTTTTTTCTTTAGGCAAATCAGGTTCGTTTAGAAGTTGCAGAAATCCACGAGTAACTTGCATCGGATTTCTGATTTCATGAGCAAATACACTAGTCAACTCACTTATTACTCTTACCTTCTCTGCATTTTGCAACTCAGTCCGAATCCGGTTAATCTCAATGATAGTTTCATATAACACAATGAAAAACCAAGTAACTGTTGTCCCCATGATAAGTTGAACAATCTGCACTTTCACATCATCTATTGAAAAACCTCTTAGAATAATAAATAGGATAAATCCAACCGAACAGTAGTAAAAGGAAAGGCCAACCGTTATTTTTACTCTTATACTTTTTTCCGACCTTGCAAAATGTTTCTGAAAAAACCATATAACTGGCAATGTTACGAATAAAACAAGAATAGTATTATAAAATCCTATATTAAAATTAACATAAAATCGATAAACTATTATAAGTGCTGATAGGAATATGGAAGACCAAAAACCTCCGTATAAACTTCCCAATATCAGAGGAACAATTCTCAAATCCAGCCTTGCATCTTGACCAAAATTCACCGGAAAAGACATGCAAAACAGAATTGATATTCCCCATAATATAGATACTATAATATTTCTATGTTTACGGCTTCTTACTTTCTCCAAAACAAATGTAAAGTAAATAAAAATGGGCACTATCATAATTGACACTTGCAGCAAAAAATCCTTTATTATACTCATAGTCTTTACCTTTCCTAATCGCTTCTGTAACTATTACTACTATAATATAAGGACTAATCCATTTTTACTATACTTATTTCTATCACATTCAGCTTTATAGATAAAAATTATTAAAACAATACTTTATAACCACTTAAAAACCCTTACAGTTCTAAATTACTATCCCCATTTTGACTGGAAAAATAAAAAGACAAGGCACGATTCGCCTTGTCTTTTAAAAACTAGATATTAATCAAATAATGTACTTACTGATTTATTTTCATATACACGAGAAATAGCTTCAGCCATTAAATTTGCTACTGAAAGTTGTTTTACTTTCGGAGACATTTTTTCTTCAGGAAGCTGGATAGTGTTTGTTACTACAAGTTCCTTGATTGCCGAGTTTTCAATACGCTCAATTGCTGGGCCTGAAAGTACTGGGTGTGAACAGCAAGCATAAACTTCTTTCGCACCTGCTTCAATCAATGCATTTGCACCAATTGTGATTGTACCTGCTGTATCAATGATATCATCGATTAGAATACATGTTTTGCCTTCGATGTTCCCTACGATATTCATTACTTCAGCCACGTTTGGTTTTGGACGGCGTTTGTCGATAATGGCAATCGGTGCTTTTAAACGCTCCGCCATTTTACGTGCACGAGTCACACCGCCATGGTCAGGAGATACAATTACTACATCTTCCGGGTTGAAGTTTTTCGTTTTAAAGTAGTCAGATAAAATCGGAACTGCTACTAAATGGTCGATTAAGATATCGAAGAAGCCTTGGATTTGTGGAGCATGTAAGTCTAATACGATTACACGGTCTGCACCAGCTGTTTCCAATAAATTCGCTACTAATTTCGCTGTGATTGGCTCACGAGCTTTTGCTTTACGATCTTGACGAGCATAACCGTAGTAAGGCATTACTACATTAATCGTACGAGCAGAAGCACGTTTAACAGCATCAACCATAATTAATAATTCCATTAAATGCTCGTTAACTGGAGCAGAAGTAGATTGAACGATAAATACGTCACAACCACGGATACTCTCTTCGATGCTAATTTGAACTTCACCATCACTGAAATGTTTTACAGATGATTTACCAAGTTCTACTCCCATTTGTTCAGCAATTTCTTGTGCTAATGGATAGTTAGAATTTAAAGAAAAGATTTTTAACTTTGTGTCAGCATATTGATACGGCATGATGGCCTCCTAATAGTTTTACAAATTTATTTTAACTTCTTCGCGTAGTCCAGTTTATTTTCTTGTCTTGAGCGCGCAATTCCCATTGCATCTGCCGGTACTTCTTTTGTAATTGTAGAACCCGCTGCGATAAATGACCCAGCACCTAATTTAACTGGTGCTACTAAATTAGAATTGCATCCTACAAAAACATTATCTTCAATGATAGTTTTAAATTTATTTTTACCATCATAATTTACTGTAATCGATCCACAGCCAATATTGACATTACTTCCAACCTCGGCATCGCCAATATAACTTAAGTGCGAAACTTTTGTATCGTCACCTAAAGTACTTTTCTTCACTTCAACGAAATTACCGATTTTCACATGGTTACCTAATTGAGACTCCGGACGTAAATGGGCAAATGGACCAACTGCAGTATCTTCCCCAATAGAACTATCAGTTACAACAGAATTTGATACAGTAGTTCGGTCGCCAACTCTACTATTTACAATGTTAGAATTTGGCCCTATAATACAATCCTCACCAATTATTGTATTCCCTTCAATAATTGTACCTGGTTTAATGACCGTATCGCGGCCAATTTGTGCATCCGCGCTAATATGTGTAGTCATTGGATTAATGATTGTTACTCCATTTCGCATATGCTTTTCATTAATAAGGGCGCGCATTATTTCTTCTGCTTGCGCCAATGCTACGCGATCATTTACACCAAGTGTTTCATCAAAATTAGTACATGTATAAGCGGAAACAATTTCACCTTGTTTTTGTAAAATTTCAATCACATCAGGCAAATAATATTCACCTTGTGCATTTTCGTTTTTAACAAGTTTTAATGCCTCAAATAATGCTTTGTTGTCAAAGCAATATGTGCCTGTATTAATTTCTGTAACTAACTGCTGTTCCGGTGTCGCATCCTTTTGCTCTACAATTTGCGAAACCTGGCCGTTAGCATCACGGATCACTCGACCATAGCCAGCAGGATTGCCTGCAACAGCTGTTAGGATTGTTGCTTTTGCTTTTTGATTATGATGGTGATCAAAAAGCGCTTTCATTGTCTCAGGTTGTATAAGTGGTGTATCACCGCAAACAACTAAAGTCGTACCTGAAAGTCCACTTAAAATGCCTTCTGCTTGAATTACTGCATGTGCAGTTCCAAGTTGCTCTTCTTGAAGTACATACTCGCTTTTTTCACCAAGCTGTTCTTTTACTTTTTCTGCTCCATGTCCAACAACAGTTACAATTCGATTAACATTCAATGTTTGAATATTCTCGACCACATGCTCTACCATTGGTTTTCCACAAACGGGATGCAGTACCTTATATAATTTGGACTTCATGCGAGTTCCTTGACCAGCAGCCAAAATGACCGCAAAAATGTTCGTCATGATCTTTGAGTCCTCCAATTTTGTTCATATTCTCTTATGACTATATAGTAAATCCACCTTCTTTTCAAGGTTTCCAGACTTGACAAAACAATGACATATGCATTGGAAATTTATGAAAATTTCTAATTTTGTCAGAAAAAAAAGAGTCTACTCAGAATTTGAGTAGCTCTTGTGATTTGTGAATTATGCATTTGCTTCTTCAAGTTGCAGAACTTCTTCTTCACTAGAAGCATGATAAGCAGCTAGTACAACTTCTTGAAGTTTATTTCGTGTATCAGAGTTAATAGGGTGTGCGATATCACGGAATTCTCCGTCTGGCGTACGCTTGCTTGGCATTGCAACAAATAATCCATTATTGCCATCAATCACACGAATATCATGAACAACAAACTCGTCATCTAATGTGATCGAAGCAATAGCTCGCATGCGGCCATCAGTTTGGACACGTCTTAATCTTACGTCAGTTACTTCCATTATTTCACTCCTCTCTTCTATGATGCCTTTAAAAGATATGATTCTACAAAAATATTCATTTTCCTTCTTCTATTATACAAAAATTTGAAAAATTATAAATATTTTTTTCATAAAAAAAATGATGGCTGCAATTTCTTGCCCCATCATCCCACTATTTTATTCTACTACTGCAATTACTTCGATTTCTACCTTTACATCTTTTGGCAGTCTAGCAACCTCTACTGCAGAACGGGCTGGTTTATGATCCCCAAAATGCTTTGCATATGTTTCGTTCATTGCAGCAAAATCATTCATATCACCCATGAATACAGTTGTTTTCACCACTTTATCCAGTGAACTGCCTGCCGCTTCTAGAACTGCTTTCAAATTTTCGAATACCTGGTTTGTTTGCGCTACGATATCGCCTTCTACCATTTCGCCTGCAGCTGTTAAAGGAATTTGTCCAGAACTATAAAAGATTCCATTTACTACGATACCTTGTGCATAGGGTCCAATTGCAGCTGGTGCATTTGTTGTAGATACTGTTTTCATTTTATTTTCTCTCCTTTAAGAAATAATTACCTTCACTTAAAGCAATCGTACGATCCTTCTCATTGACAGCGTGAAGTTTAACTAAAGAATAGTAATCGTCTACTAATGTTTCATCAGCATGTTCTGCTTCTACTAGTACGGCCATGCCAGCAAGCTCACATCCAAATTCTTCCAGTAGATTTTTCATTCCATTCATTGTACCGCCAACTTTCATAAAGTCGTCAGTGATCAGTACACGTTGGCCGCCTTTCATACTGCGCTTGGAAAGTACCATTGTTTGAATCCGGCGGGAAGAACCAGATACATAGTTAATGCTTACGGTAGAGCCTTCCGTTACTTTACTGTCACGGCGTACGACAACAACAGGTACATTTAAATGTCTCGCTATTGAATGGGCAATCGAAATCCCTTTCGTTGCCACCGTCATAATGACATCAATCTGCTGGTTCGCATAAATACTTGCAAATACTTTTCCAACTCGATTCATCAGTTCCGGATTTCCAAGCAAATCGGTCATAAACAAATATCCACCCGGCAGCAAACGATCTGACTGGCTTAACTCAGCAATCAAGATTTGAATAATCTCCCGCACTTCATGCTCAGACATTTTAGGGATATATTTTACTCCGCCTGCTGCACCAGGTACTGTCATCAACAATCCAATTCCCTTTTCTTCAAACGTTTCTTTGACAATCGATAAATCTTCACTAATCGATGATTTAGCAGATTGATATGTTTCAGAAAAAAAAGTAAGAGGAATTAGCTGATGTGGATGCTCTAGTAAATAATAGGTCATATCAACAAGGCGTTCGCTTCGTTTCCATTTCACGAGATCCACTCCACTCCTACATGTAAAATTAACTGCCTGCTAATTTTCTGGCAGACAGTTCCATCTCAATTTCTTTCATTTGAATCAATTTTATAAACACGAATATTTTATAGAAAAAGTAACATAAATATACGCATTTAAGCAAGTGAATTCCTTTCTCCCAATAAACGGACAGCGAATACCTCATCGCAAAATCCTCTTAATCCATTATAAATGCGTCCTAGTCTTGCCTCATTATCCACCAAACCAAAAACAGTCGGGCCGCTTCCACTCATCAAGACCGCATCTGCCCCAAAACGTTTCATTTGCTCTTTAATTATGACAACCTCTGGATGCAATTTAAATGTCACAGTTTCCAGGACATTTCCAAGAGAATTGCACATTAGTTCATAATCATTTGTTTCTATTGCCTCTATCATTTGTTTAGTATTAGGGTGTTCGATTCCCTCAAGATTTAATCCACCATAAACTTGTGCTGTTGAAACCCCAATTTTAGGCTTCGCCAACACGACCCAACAAGTTGGAGGTGCAGGTAATTTTTGAATCTTTTCTCCTCGTCCTGTCGCAAGAGCAGTCCCGCCATAAATACAAAATGACACATCGGAGCCAATCTTGGCACCTAATTCAGCTAATGTATCAATGGATAGGTTCAACTTCCACAGTTCGTTTAATCCTTTTAATGTGGCTGCAGCATCGCTACTGCCTCCTGCAAGTCCAGCCGCAACCGGGATTTCCTTTTCGATCGAAATCGTCACGCCCTTGTCTATACCATATGTATCTTTAATTAGCTGGGCCGCTTGATAAGCTAGGTTTCGGCTATCGTCCGGTATAAATCCATTTGTTGAAATGATTTTGATGAAACCATCCCCGCGGGACTCTAGACCAATTCGGTCTGCTAGATCAACAGTTGTCATAATCATTTCGACTTCATGATAGTTATCAGGGCGTTTGTATAACACATCTAAGGTTAAATTTATTTTCGCCGGGGCTTTTACGTAAAGCATATATATCCTCCTCGGATTGCCATCCAAATCTTTTCTTAGCCTTTAATTTCAGCTTCAACTTCCATATATTTTACCATATTGAATATAAAAGTGTCGCTAGCACATTCTCCTTGTTGCGTTTCTTTTGCTTGGCGGTGTTTAAATAAAGGAAAAGCCAATAGACTCCCATTAGGAGCTATTGGCAAAATGTCAACAACTACTTATTCATATTGTTTTGGTTTTGCTGTGCTAGACCTTGTTCGGCCATTTCAATTGCTCGCTTTACCATATTACCTGCATCACGTGACTTAATTCCACCCCAGCCTTCACGTTCGACTACATCATAAAATCCGAGTTCCTTGGCTATCTCTTCTTTTAGACGACTCGACATGATACCTTTTCTTCTGGCCATGCAGTTTTGCCTCCTTAGGAATAAGTAGGTTGACACTTTTAGTATGTGCGAAAGAAAATAAAAAACACCCGAAGAATCGAGTGTTTTAATAAGACAAATAAAAACTATTTGGCAATGGCAACCTGTACATCATCTAAAAACGTAATTTCAACAGCTTCTGTTAAAATATCTGTGTAGCTATAAGAAACGCGTTTACAAGCGTTATCTTCTTGATCGAGTTCTACGACAAAGACTGCGTGATATGTGTCACTAAGTACTCCATCACACTCAACCGTTTTCTTGCGACCTCCGTTTGCTTTTAATCGCAAACGTTTACCCAAATTACAATCTAGAGACTTCTTAATGTCAGCTAACGTTTTTGGCATTTCGCATACACCTCACTACACAATATTATAGCCCATTTATGGATATAAGTCAACAAATTATAATATTTTATCAGCAGACAAATATCTTTGTCAACTTTTTTTATATAAAAAAAGCTTAAATATTATAGATTATAGATTCATGTTCAAATTATTGTACATTGCAAAAGTTAGGGTAGAGTGCATCTGCCAACTTACCGAACTCTTGAATCGACAATGTTTCCCCTCTTCTAGTTGGTTCTATATCGGCTGTTTCTAATGCATCCAATATAAGCTGTTTCTTTTCTTTTCCAGATGGAAGCCCTGATTGAAGATTATTCAGGATTGTCTTTCTTCGTTGTGCAAAGGAAGCTTTTGTCACTTCAAATAAGAAATCCTCATTAATCACCTTTACAGGCGGCTCGTCATGCTTAATAAGACGAATTACAGCTGAG
The DNA here is from genome assembly GCA_030027265.1 of Lysinibacillus fusiformis. GTDB lineage: Bacteria > Bacillota > Bacilli > Bacillales_A > Planococcaceae > Ureibacillus > Ureibacillus fusiformis_A. Next base: position 37,669 of record JASENG010000021.1, read on the forward strand.
TCCACGTTCGGCTGTGGCATAAACACTGTTTTCGGGACTACCATTGCAACCTCTGCTGTTACGTAATATTGAATGGCAATCGAAAGTGATCCATACTCCTTTGTTCCCGGCTTTGCCGTAATACGGTCTGCAACTTCTTTTTGCATCATTACGACAAATCCGCGAATCGGAAGACGATCATTCAACAATTTCAATAAAATTGGTGTTGTTACGTAATAAGGTAAGTTTGCCACAACCATGATATCTTCTATACCTGTCATTTCCTCTTTTATGACTTTTTCTACATCTGCTTTCAAAATATCGGAATGAACTATTGTAACGTTGTCATACGGGCTTAATGTATCTTCAAGCACCGGCAAGAGCCGTTGGTCGATTTCAAAAGAGACAACCTTCTTAGCTGCCCTGGCAAGATGCTCTGTTAATGCACCTATTCCCGGCCCTACTTCAATCGCTCCGCTTTCTTCCGTTAAGTTTGCATGGCTTACGATATTACGCAGTATATTGGGGTCAATTAAAAAGTTTTGTCCCAAGCTTTTTTTAAATGAAAATCCGTATTTATTTAATATTTCTTTTGTTCGTATGGGTGTTGCGATATCTTTATTCATTTTGATCCTCCTGATCTAGTTGAGCTACTGCTTCGCCAAATTGCGCAACAGTAATTTGGAACATTGCAAGTCTTTTATGCAATTGTTTACCATTCGTCATCCCGATATTCAGAATTTCTCCTAAACGAATGCGGCGTTGTTTTGATTGTGGATGTCCAATCAATCGAGCAACAAGCAAATCTTCCATTGTAATATCTATTTCTGTTTTGAAATCGGGATTTAGTGTATAAACGTGACTTAATGCCTCTCGAATATCTTCATCTCGTGCATGCTCGATTCCAAGCCCTTTACCATTTTTCGCAATGGTTTTTTCCTTTGCTAAAAAGGCGTGCTTTACACCTGGGACCTGTTCCTCGATAATGGCACGAATCCGGCGGCCCGGATAATCTGGATCTGTAAAAACAATAACGCCGCGCTTCGATTGTGCATGATGAATACGACGAATTGTTTCCTCGGAAATAGCAGACCCGTTTGTTTCTATTGTATCTGCATTTACCGCTCTTTTAATCGCCGTTGTATCATCTTTTCCTTCTACAACAATGATTTCTTGTATATTCAAAAATATACCCCTCTTCTAAAGCAATCTCTGATTATAATAACACGAAATGCGGTTGGACGTTGTTTTGATATGTTTGCGGGACGTGATTGGCTTGAGAATTGCAAAAGAATATAAGCATTGCAGAATTACTCATAAGAGTACTAATGCAGCTTTTAGGACGTTTTCAAATTCAGACCATCACCCAAACGCATACATTAAAAAAGCCTTCCTGTCAGTCCACAGGAAGGCTTCATACATTTTGGTTTGAATATGCTAAACTTTTTAGATGTTGCTAGATTTAGTTTAAAATTTTAATGCGTACTTTTTTGCGGCCCCAGCTATTTGCTTGCTGTTTAGAACCTACAAATACATCGATTTTATTTCCTCTTATGGCACTGCCTTTATCGGCAGCAATGGCATTTCCATAGCCTTCAACCCATACTTTTGTTCCTAATGGAATCACGCTTGGGTCAACGGCAATAACTTTCATACCGTCTCTTAAAGTTAAGCCCGTTGCTGTGACACCTGAACAACCTGAGCATCCTGCTGTATACGCTGTTGCTGTTACATAAAATTCCTTGCTGCTAGAAGAAGAGCCGGAATTACCGCGAGATACAGCTGCTGTTACAACTTTAGTTCCAACAGCTACTACTTTTGTCGTTGGCTTTTGAATTACTTCTTCTGTTTGTAGAACTTTATTGATAACTTTACCATTTTCTTTCGTTATTTCGTAGGTGCGAGCTACTTTCCCATTCTCGCCCTTAGTTACTACCTTTTGTTTTCCTTTTAGCAAGGAAGAGTCTGATTTCGTTTCTACTGCGAAATCAATAGATTCTTCCACTACATCGGTAACCTTTTCTACGCGAACAACTGTGATTTTATCTTCTGGTGTGATTACTTTCTCCAGATTATTTTCAACACGATCAAACTCATTAAGCTGAATTCCCTGTTGTTTCAAAAAGTTAGCGACCGTAGTCGAAGTGGACCAAACTTGTCTTTCTTCTAAACCATCGACAAGCGTTAACTGAAACGCCTTTTGAATATCAATTTGGTTAGTCTCGCCTACTTCTGCGTCCAAAGCAGCTGATAAAACATCATGCTCTGTTACTTCGATATTTGCTTCTTCCAAAATGTTCTTCACTTTACTTTCAGTTGTCCATACTTTTGACTGATTTCCGTCAACTGAAATTGTTACTTCTCTTGCTTGTTCCCAATTAATCGTCATTCCATCGACGATTTTTGTATTCGTTGAGGGTGATACTTTATCATATTGAGTGATTGCGATACCTTCTGCTTCCAGAAGTTCGCCTACTGTATTTGCGTGAGTTAATATTTCTTCTTCTTTTCCGTTTGCATTCACGACCACCGAATCCTTGGTGACTTGAAATACTACGAATGAAACTACTGAAACAAACAGAATAAGTGAGATAACACCTACCACTGTCTGCTTACTCCTCAATGATCCTCGGAACAAGTTTTTCATGGAAATTTTAGACATGAAAAAACGCCTCCTTAGCACTCGTTGGATTATACGGACTACTTTTCTAGCTGTCAACCAATTTTGCTTTTTAAAAAATAGTCTCATTTAAACGAAGCCTTCCTAAACGCAGTATTGGAGGCGTTTAGGAAATCTATTCATCGAGATTGAAAAATTTGATAGCATTTGAGGTTGTTGCATTGGCAACTTCATCAATGGATAGCTCTTTTTGGCGAGCAATTTCTTCAGCAACTAACGGCACATAAGATGGTTCATTACGTTTGCCTCGATAAGGATGCGGCGCTAAATATGGCGCATCTGTTTCAATCATTAAATGCTCTAGAGGGATTTCTTTTGCGACCTCTTTTGGCAATCGAGCATTCTTAAATGTAACAGGACCGCCAAGACTAATCATGAAATTCATATCAATACATTCACGAGCAGTTTCAACGCTTCCACTGAAGCAATGCATAACGCCGCCAACGGACGCTGCATTTTCTTCACGTAATATTTTTACCACATCGCCTGTTGCTTCACGATTGTGAATAATGATTGGCAGTTTTAACTTTTGCGCTAGATGAATTTGTTTCCGAAATAGCTCTTGTTGTATCTCTTTCGGCGATTTATCCCAATAATAATCCAAACCAGTTTCGCCAATACCGACAACTTTGGGATGAGCGGCAAGCTGTTCTATCCACTCTAAATCTTCTGGTGTGCAATCAATTGCATCAACAGGATGCCAACCGATTACCGCATAGATAAATTCATATTCATTTGCTAGTTTCATTGCTCGTTCAATCGTTTTTCGATCGAAGCCAACAACTACCATTTTTTCAACTTTCGCTTCAATTGCTCTCTCGATTACTTGTTGTAAATCTTCGTCATATTGTTCTGCATTTAAATGGACATGTGTATCTATAAACATACGATTTCTCCTAACCTATTGTATTGGATTAAAACATTTCTTAGTTGACAAACAAATTACAGAATTATTACAAGGTCTATATTTTATGTCACAAATCACATAGTTTTCTGCATTTTTTAGTAACATTTCCCTATTTCGACATTTAACTTCCATGAATTTATTATTATAATATAATTTCTTAGGTCCAAAGTCTTCGAGTGAAAAGCCTGTTGAACGAAGTTTGTCCAACAGGCTTACTAATTAAAATGCTTATTTTACTTTTGCACCATTTTCAAGTTTTGGATCGACTGTTGCAAGTGTTAAAACACCATCATGGGATCCTGCTAAAATCATGCCTTGAGAAAGTTCACCGCGAAGTTTTACTGGTTTCAAGTTTGCCACAACAATTACTTTTTGCCCCACTAATTCTTCAGGTTTGTAATATTGTGCAATTCCCGATACAACCTGGCGCTGTTCGTAACCAAGGTCAACTTGAAGCTTTAATAATTTATCGGCTTTTGGTACTGGCTCACACGCTGTAACAGTTGCTACTCGCAAGTCCACTTTCATAAAATCATCAATGGAGATTTCAGGTACTTCCGGCACTTCTGCCTCTGCTTTTTTCTCCTCTTCTTGAGGTGTTTTTACAGAACCTCTCATTTCTTCTCTAATATAAGCAACCTCTACCTCGACATCTAAACGCGGGAAAATCGGAATTCCTTTTTCTACCACTTTAATATTTACTGGAATAGTATTGCCGAATGTTTCAATTGTTTCCCAAGCCAGATAAGTCGTGTCCAATCCTAATTGTTCGACAATTTGTTTAGGCGTTGACGTCATAAACGGCTGTAACATAACGGCAATATGACGCAGACTCTCAGCTAAGTTAAACATAACAGAAGCTAATTTCCCTTGATTTTCTGTATCCTTTGCTAAAACCCAAGGCTGTGTCTCATCGATATACTTATTTGTTCGGGAAACAAGGGACCAAACATCAGATAATACAACGCTGAATTGCATTTTCTCCATGTTTTTCTCATAAATCAAGCGTGTTTCTTTTGCATGTATTTTTAAGGCAGCATCGAACTCTGTCTCAACTAAGTTTTCTGTTGGAATGATGCCGTCAAAATATTTATTCATCATAGAGACTGTACGATTTAACAAATTCCCTAAATCGTTTGCTAAATCAAAGTTTGTCCGTTCCACAAAAGATTCGGGCGAGAATACGCCATCTGAACCAAATGGCAGTTCGCGAAGAAGGAAGTAACGTGTTGCATCTAATCCATAACGCTCGATTAGCATTTCTGGATAGACGACATTTCCTTTTGATTTCGACATTTTTCCGTCTTTCATCATAATAAAGCCGTGTGCAAATACTTTTTTCGGCAATGGTAAATCTAACGCCATTAAGAAGATTGGCCAGTAAATCGTATGGAAACGAACAATATCTTTTCCTACAACATGCACATCTGCAGGCCAGTATTTATTAAATAATTCTTCATTATCCGAGCCATAACCTAAAGCTGTAATATAGTTTGTTAAAGCATCTACCCAAACATAAATGACATGTCTTGGATCGCCAGGAACTTTAATGCCCCAGTCAAACGAAGTACGAGAAACAGATAAATCTTCTAATCCCGGTTTGATAAAGTTGTTGATCATTTCGTTTTTACGTGACTCAGGCTCAATGAATTCAACATTTTCTTCATAATACTGCAATAACCGTTCAGAGTATTTCTTCATATTAAAGAAGTAAGATTCTTCTTTAACTTTGTGTACAGGGCGTCCACAGTCAGGGCAATTTCCATCCACCAATTGTGTTTCTGTATAGAATGACTCACAAGGCGTACAGTACCAGCCTTCATACTCACCCTTATAAATATCTCCATTATCTAGAAACTTTTGAAAAATCTTTTCTACACTTTTTGTATGGCGTTCTTGTGTAGTCTGGATAAAGTCATCATAGGAAATATCCATTAAAGACCAGAGCTTTCTTGCACTTTCGGCAATTTCATTTACATATTCCTGCGGATGCTTGCCTGCTTCGGCAGCCTTTTCTTGAATTTTTTGTCCATGCTCGTCCATTCCTGTTAAAAAGCGAACATCATATCCTCTTAAACGCTTGTAACGAGAGATTGTGTCTGATGCTACTGTAGTATAAGCGGTACCGATATGAAACTTACCACTCGGATAATAAATTGGGGTTGTTATATAAAATGTGTTCTTTTCGTTCACTTAAAATGGCCTCCATTGTCAACTGTATAGTGTTTATTTTATCGAAGTAAGAAAATTGTTTCAATGAAAGAATATTATTACAGGAATTTGTCGAAAAATAGCGATAGGAAATGGTGTCAATTTATTGAAACTTTCCCACTATATATGCCGTTTTATAATAACAATCTCTACTATCTGCAGTTTATTCTTAAAAAAACCTCATTTATCTATAATAATGTTCACAACCTGTTCACATCAAGTTTCAACCATTAATACTAAATAATTGACGTATATGGGATTACTTGGTATGATTCTAATCAGAGGCAAAAGATGTCGAATTTTGACGAATTAAAAATATAATCTACAAAATATAGGAGGAAATATTGTCATGAAATCAACAGGTATCGTTCGTAAAGTCGATGAATTAGGACGCGTAGTTATTCCTATCGAACTTCGCCGCACATTAGGAATTGCAGAAAAAGATGCATTGGAAATTTACGTGGATGACGACAAAATCATTCTTAAAAAATATATGCCTAACATGACTTGTGCTGTAACTGGAGAAGTTTCTGATCAGAACTTCCGTCTTGCTGGAGGTAAATTAATTTTAAGTCCAGAAGGTGCGGATCTTTTAGTAAAAGAAATCCAACAACACTTTTCAAAATAATCGATAAGAAATCATAAACTTCTCGAACACTTGCGAGAATTGCTTTCTTTATTCAACATAGGCCTAAACAATAAAAGGCATTGCTATTTTTAAATCGTTTAAATAGCAATGCTTTTTATTTATGACTATGCCTGTTTTTAGGAAAAGCAAAATGTTTAAGTTGCAAACGTTACACATGATACTGCTGATAAACATCTCGTTTAGCTAATCCACGTAATTTTGCTACTTCTTTTATTGCATCTTTTGAATTCATTTGGTTTTCTTCTATTAAATGGTCAACATGTTCAACGATTGTTAAGCTTGCCCAGAAAGCTGCTTCTTCCACTTCCGCCTCACCATCTACGTTTCCTTCCAAAACAACACAAAACTCGCCACGAATTTCGTTTTCATTTACCCAATTAAGTGCTTCTGTAATGGTACCGCGCAAAAATTCTTCAAATTTCTTCGTCAATTCCCGAGCTAATACAATTTTGCGATTCCCTAAAATAAGCTCTAAATCCTTAAGTGTTTCCTTTAGTCGATGAGGAGCCTCATAAAAAATCATTGTCTCTTCCCGCTTTGCTAATTTCTCTAGCTGCAATCTACGCTCTTTTTTCTGACGATTTAAAAACCCAAAGAAGTAAAAGGGTTGAGGTGTAATCCCCGAGGCGATTAATGCGGTTAAAGCAGCATTGGCACCTGGCACTGGAACTACCGCGAAATCTTCTTCGATTGCTTTTACAACAATATCTGCACCTGGATCTGAAATACAAGGTAGTCCCGCATCACTCACCAAGGCCACAGATTTCCCTTCTCTTAAATAACTTAACAGCTTTTCTCCGCCTTGCTCTAAATTATGTTCATGATAGCTCACAAGAGGTGTTTGAATTTCAAAATAATTACATAGCTTTCTTGTATTTCGTGTATCTTCAGCAGCAATCACGTCTACTTCTTTTAAAATGCGCAATGCACGTACGGTCATATCTTCTAAATTCCCTATCGGTGTTGCTACTAGATATAAACAGCTTCCTTGTTCATGCTGACTGCTTTTTTGTGATTTCATTCTTTCGCTCCTTCAATATACTTCAATTTTTCACTTCGCTTTAATTGTTTAAATGCGTATTCTGCCCGCATCGCCTCTTGCTTTGTCTCAAAGGTTTCATAATATACACATTTTACTGGTCGATGGGCCTTCGTATACTTTGCTCCCTTACCAGCGTTATGAGTTTCGACTCGTTTCTCCAGATTATTTGTATAACCAGCATAAAGAGATTGATCTGCACATTCTAGTACATAAAAGAAATGATTATTTTTTGTCTCCATATAGAATCTCACTCACTTCAGCTGTATACTCATTGTTTTCATCATATACGTATAATGGAGGCAATATCTTTAAATCTGGTTTCCCATCCTTAATTCCTTCTATTAATAATGTATTTGCTTCTTTGCCGAATTTCGGATAGACAAAGCGAATGCGTTTTGGTTCAAGGCGATTTGCACGCATGGCCGTCACAATATCGAGAAGTCTCCCTGGGCGATGGACAAAAGCAGCCTTTCCCCCTTGTTTTAGCAATTTACTTGCTGATTCTATTGCTTGTTCTAATGTGAGATGCAGTTCATGTCGGGCAATGGCATAATGCTCGCTAATATTCTTATCGCTTAGTTCATGTGCTAAAAAATATGGAGGATTACAAGTCACCACATCATATTTTTCAATTCCCAGCTTAGGCGGTATTTCTTTAACATCCCCAAGAACCATCTTTATTTGATTTTCCAATCCATTGTATTTCACGCTGCGTTCAGCCATATCGAATAGGCGTTCTTGCAATTCAACACCTATAATCTCAGCTTTGGTACGGGCACTTAGAAATAATGGAATTACGCCATTCCCTGAACAAAGGTCGACAATTTTCCCTTTATTTATAGGAACATTGACAAACCTCGATAATAATACTGCATCTAATGAAAAAGAGAAAACAGACGGACTCTGAATGATTCTTAAATCCTCGGCCAATAAATAATCCAGCCGCTCATCTTCTTTTAACCATTGTTCCATAAAAAACCTCCTATTTAAAACGCTTTGTAACCGAAAATGGCTTCAGCCTAAAACACTCGCTATTGTGACTGCCATATTATCTGTCTAGTTATCCAACTATTGATTTTGTTTGAATTTGGTTATCCGTTGATATGCCTTATCATTACTCATTGTACTATTAAAAATAGATAAATTAAAAAAATACACAAAAGAAAAGGCTGAAAACCACATAAAGTGGAATCAGCCTTTTACTTTAAGAGAGAATTTATGCATTTTGTTTATTTAAAAACGATAGGCAAAATAAACAATCTTCGCCTTTTCGAGAACCGCCAAAATGGACATGGCAAACGTGGAACCCTTCTTGGTATAGACGCGCTAAATTATCATATCCCTCTCCAATATCCAACAAGCTTACTTTTTCTTCATTACTGCTCTCATCTGTAGAATCTGTAGATAAAAGCTCTTCTAGACGTCTACGTAGGTGAAGGTTTTCCGTTTGAATAGCTTGATGATCTTCCACCATATGTGCAACATATTTTTTCAAATCATTATATTGTTGCTGTAGCGATTCGAGCTGTTGTTCGAATTCCATAACAGTATCTAAGAAATTACGGTCCTTCACTAGATAGCCACCCCATTGTTTATCTATATCAAATTCTTCTCACATTCAATAATTTCTTCTAATGTGTATTCAACAGAACGTACCTGCTCTACTAAGAAGACTTGAATTAATCGTTCTAATACATTAATGCCGACTACTTTACCTGGACCATCCGGCGTCATTGTCGAGTCACCGATGTCGGGCATTCCTTCTTTTGCATTTTCGTAATCATCATTCTCGTATTTTAGACAACACATAAGACGACCGCAAAGTCCGGAAATTTTCGTTGGATTTAATGATAAGTTTTGGTCCTTCGCCATTTTAATCGACACTGGATCAAAGTCCCCTAAAAATGTCGAACAGCATAGCATTCTACCGCATGGACCAATCCCACCTAGCAGTTTTGCTTCATCACGCACACCAATTTGACGTAACTCAATACGTGTGCGGAAGATCGAAGCTAAATCTTTTACTAATTCCCTGAAGTCAACTCTTCCTTCAGCTGTGAAATAAAAGATAATTTTATTTCGATCAAATGTATACTCAACATCAACAAGCTTCATTTCTAACTTATGCTCACTAATCTTCGTGCTGGCTAGTTCAAATGCTCGTTGTGATTCTTGCCTATTTTCATCAACCTGGATGCGATCTCGTTCATCAGCGGGGCGCAATACTTGTTTTAGTGGCAATACGACATCATTTTCCCCCACTTGCTTCATTGGAACGACAATCTTTCCATATTCGACCCCTCTTGCTGTTTCTACTATGACATACTGCCCTTTTTCCAGTAGAAAATCACCGGGGTCAAAATAATATATTTTACCCGCTTTTTTAAAACGGACTCCTACTACATTATACAAATGTATACCCCTCCTGCAGATTAAGCATTAACTGCTCCATCAAAAGCGACCGATTCATATTGCGCTGCAAATTTTGTCTAGCTTCTAAAATTGCTTGCAATTGATTAGACAGCCGATCATAAGTTGTGTGTAACGAAATTTCCTTCCAACTTTGCAACATGTCTGGATATGTACAAGAGCTTTGCGGATTTGCCTTTATTGCTACAATATCACGATATGCGAAAAGTAGTAAATCTAAGGCTCGTTCAATCTCTTCTTTTTCCTTGAAAGAAACCAACCAATCTTCGTACACAACCAATAATGCCTCATGGACATTTTTTCTGACTGTCTCTACTAATTTTAACACTGTTTTTCTTGCATGTGCAAACTGCTCATCATGCGCTAATGAAATCGCTGTTTCTAAATTATTTGTTAACATACTTACAGTGGACGCCATTGATAAGGTGATACCGTTATCCTGAAGTTGCTTTAATAAAATATCCCTTGGTATAGTCGCAAATTTTATATGTTGGCAACGGGATTGGATTGTCGGCAGGATGGCCTGATAACTTTCTGTTAATAAAATGGCCGTCACATTCCCCTCGGGCTCTTCTAAAAATTTCAGCAGTGTATTAGCGGAAGATGTATTCATACGATCGGCATGATGAAGAACATAAATTTTGCGCCCTTCCTCCATGCTAGTTTTCGTCATCCCAGAAATAAGGTCTCGAATTTGGTCGATTTTTATAAATTGTCCGTCTGGCTCCAATTGCTTTATATTTGGGTGATTACCAGTTTCAACACGTTTGCAATTTCGACATGTTTCACATGGAACATTTTTCGACGGGTTCAGACATAAAAGTAGTTTTATGAAGAACTTTGCAACTTCCTTTTTTCCCGTACCTTTTTCACCATCAAATATGTACGCATGACCAGTTCTATCTTTCTCAAAAATCGTTTGTAACTGCTTCATTACTACGGGCTGCAACACCTTTAGCTCTTCCACATTTCCTGTCACTTTGTTCACCTTTTTCTTTTAACGTAACATTTATGAAAACAAAGTTAAATCTTCCATTTTAACTTTTCTTAGAAAAAACCCCGTGTCCCCTACAGGAAAGTAAATAGACACGGGTTTTACATATATAAATTAACTAGCAATCCTTTGATTTCGCCGATTTTATCCAGCAAATCGATTGAACTCTTTTCTTCACTTAAAATATCCTGTGCAAGTTCTATTAATCGCTCATCTATAGTTTCGACAATTTTCAAGCGACGCCCTTCTCCAAAGCGATTCCAAGTATGGGATTGCTTCATATCAAGGCCGTATTCAACAGCTTCTTGCAAAAAACGTTTAATGAGCATTTTAAAACGAGTCAATTCACGTAAATTACGAGATTTTGCTACTCGATCACCAGCTGCAGAAATGTCACCCATTAATCTGGTTAACTGCTCTGTTTGCAGCTTCGTGCCCTGTTTCACAAGCACTTCCCCAAAGCGGTTTCCTGATTGGTTCGGTTGTTTGATATCAGAGTGATTCGTTTTTAAACCTACACGTAAATCTTGATTTATCTTCAATACCCTTTCGCCTCCACCTAAACACAAAACCAAGTAGCGAAGCGTCTAGTGGTATTTTCATCTAAGACAGCTTCCATGGTTAACCCTTATTTTAACTGTTAAAAATACTATATATAATTCTACAATAATTCACTCGATGAACTATACGAAAATTTCTACTAAATAAGGTTAGAAATGGTGGAACTGTTCGATTGGTAATACAAATACTGTTGCTCCCCCAACTTCAACTTCAATGGGATAAGGGATATAAGAGTCTGCATTGCCGCCTAAAGGTGAAACAGGCGACACCATTTGTTCGCGGGAACGACAATTATCTCGAATAATATCAAGCAACTGAGGAATTAATGCATCCTCCGTTCCAACGATAAAGGTTGTGTTTCCCGAGCGTAAAAAACCACCTGTACTTGCTAATTTCGTTGCACGAAAATTATTTTTAGTCAACGCGCTAGACAAACGATTACTATCTTGGTCCTGAACGACTGCAACAACTAACTTCATCCGCACTCACTCCCATATATTGAATTGGTGTTTATATTATAGCATACAAAATAGCCTTCTTCATTTACTTTTCTTCTAGCGCCACACAGATCAGACGCCAGACATCTTCTACTACACTCTCCACAGACTGATCGGCATTTACTACTTTAATTCTATTAGGATACCGTTTTACTACTTCATGATAACCTTCCCTAACCTTTTCATGAAATGATAAGCTCTCAACATCAAGTCTATTCAATTCGCGCTCATTGTGTGCATGAATTCTGGCTAGTCCAACAGCAGGATTTAGATCAAAAAGGATTGTCAGATCCGGCATACGTTTCCCAATCGCAAATTCATTGATCGATAAGACTTCATCCATGCCAATACCACGGGCATAACCTTGGTAAGCTAAAGAAGAATCGATAAAACGATCACATAATACCAGTTTACCCTGTTTCATGGCAGGCTCAACCTTTTCAAAAAAATGCTGGCTTCTAGCAGCCGCATATAATAAAGCTTCTGTTCGTTCATCCATCGCTGTGTTAGCAGGGTTTAAGATAACTTCCCGGATTTTTTCGGCAATTTCAATTCCACCTGGCTCTCGAGTGGCTAAAATGTCGATGTCTTGCTCACGTAATCTCTCGGCAATTTTGTTTAAAATTGTCGTTTTTCCTGCTCCTTCTGGGCCTTCAAAAGTTATAAATAAATTGCTTTTCATTTCTATATTCCTCCGATTGTTACTTTATGACGTAAATGAGCTTTTCGTTCAAGCGATGTTGTCCCTGAAAAGCTGCACCTACTGCAAGTAACTCTTCTAGTTGACTTAATTTGGCCACTGTAATCTTTTCTCCTGGCAAGAACAAGGGAATTCCAGGTGGATATGGAATCAGCATACTTGCAGAAACACGGCCAATCGCTCTCATATATGGCACCCATTCCTTATCAAGCTGTTCTAATTCGTCATAGGAAAACTCCGGTGTTGATACCGTTGTATTTTCATTTGATGAAGCAACAGTTTGAATGATATTGGCTTCTATTTTTCTAAGATTTAAAATTGCTTCTTTAATGCGTATACGAGCCTCTGCAAATGGATAGGTTTGTCCATGCTTTAATAGCGGTAAAATGAATAATACTTGATACGGATCAGCTAATTCAACATATATCCCTTGCGCTTCAAGCACTTCTTTTAACTGGAATCCTGTATACCCTGGAAAACGTAGGAGCAGCTTTAACGGATCATCAACTTCAATTACCTGCAGGGGCTGGATAGCACGCAATCCTTCAACCCACTGATTCCGTTTATCCTTTAAATATGCTGCATCTCTTTCTAAATAGCTATCAATATAGTCTCTTGCATCATCCAGCGAGGCAAGCAGCAAATAAGACGGACTGCTTGATTGAAGCATTCTTAGATAATGATTAATTTTTTCAGCATCGATTAACGCTGAATTTACATGTAAAAATGAAGCCATTGTCATAGCAGGAAGTGTTTTATGTGCCGATTGAACAACGACATCTGCTCCTAATTGAACCGAAGAGGATGGAAATGTATCGCTAGCGATAAAATGAGCTCCGTGGGCCTCGTCAACCAATACTGGTATCCCCAGCTCATGACACATTTTAATTTGCAGCCTCAAGTCTTCCCCGGCTACACCATAGTAGGTTGGGTAAGTTAGAACAACTGCTTTTGCATCAGGATGAAGCTGCAATGCTTCATGTAATGTAGATGCAGGAACCGCTCCTGCTGTGGCTGTAGCAGCATCCCAGACAGGTGCAACAAAGATTGCTTTTGCGCCAACCAGCTCTAATGCATGAAAAATTGATTTGTGTGCATTTCTTTGCACAATAATTTTTTCATTTCTCTTGCAAGTTGCATAAATCATCGCAAGATTCCCTACTGTCGATCCATTTACTAAAAAGAAGCTTCTATTCACTTGATATGCCTTAGCTAAAAGCATTTCAGCTTGCGCAATCGCCTCTTCAGGATGATGAAAATCATCTAGGCCCGCCAGTTCTGTTAAATCATATGTAAGAGCTTCTTTGATTGTTAATGGTAAATTTGATAGCAAGCCATTTTTATGACCTGGCACATGCCAACTCAACGGCTCCTTTTCAGCAAATTTTTGCAAAGCTGAAACGACCGGTCTTTCCCTTTTCATTTTCTCACTCCGTTCATTCTATCCCTTACTATTATAGTCAAAGAGGGGAGGAAAACGAAAGTGAATAAGCGAAAGCTTGTTGGATATTTAACTCTTTACCCACAAGCATAATATGTTTAAACTCTATCATTTTTCAATCGAACTGAATCACTTCCAAAACATTTCCAAATGGATCTTTTATTGCAGTAAAATAGCCTGGTGGACATTTCTGAGGGGTATCAAAAATTAGAGGAATCTCTTTTTGTTTATATTCTTCTATTGTTTTTTCAATATCTAATGATTGTAAAGCTATAACTGTTGTTGCTTGTGTACCATATTGAATATCACTATTAATCTCACATTTCTGCAGAATGACGGCAATTCCTTCCTGTTGTAATTTGAATGATTTCCTTCGAGTATTCTTTTTGCACAACAAATCCCAGCTTTGTTTCATAAAAATCTTTAGCTGTTTCCATATCAGCTACAAATATTGTAACGACACATATATTTGGCAAATCAGGAACCCTCCTTAGATCGTTTATTAATAGATAAATTTTATATCTAATCAGTATTTTCCTTCTTTTGTTAGGAATAAATTTTTTATAGGTTAGTAAATAACTAATCCATCCAGAATTTAAAATATAGATAGGAAAAGGTTAGTATTCAACGATTTTATATTTTATGTATCGACTTTTAAGCTAAATGAAGGGCTATGTCTCATATTTTTTCATCGGTTTCTGACTCAATTGCCTCTCTTTCCTTTGTATAGGCGTAAAGCGTATCTCCTGCAATTAAATGATCTGAAAGATTTAACAAACCAATTGCATTTTTTCCAAATTTCTTCGCTATTGCCAAAGTTGTAGCTGTTTCCATATCTACTCCCAAATGGTCATTGGCAGCCCATTCGTTTATCATATCTTTAGTTTCAAGAAGCATAGCACTTGTAGAAAGAACACTATCAACTACATATGAATAGCCCATTTTTTCACAATAATCTATAGCGCCTGGAGTAATCCTTCATCGGACTTGACAGTTTTGTTATTAGGAAGATACCAATGGGAAACTCCATCTTGCATTTCTGCTTCAGAAACGATCAGTATATCCCCAGAGTTTATTTCAAAGGATAACCCTCCAAAATATCCTGTTAGGATAAATTGATTGGTTCCAGCAAAAGCAAATTGATGTGTGATAGTTGCAGCTACGGGGCTACCATATACATTCGCAAAACCATTATTTTTTTCTTTGTATTTTCCAATTACAGTGTTCCATTTTGGTAACCATATTTCTCCCTTTAGCATTTCTTTCCATAGTTTAATATTTTCTTCATGGTTCCACTCACCATGAATGATAAAAGATAATGGAATTCGATCTTCTTTCCCCCCAAAACTGCCAACCAATCCGTCTTCGTAAAATTACCATAAAGTTTCAATTTGCTCATCCCCTTCGCAAATGTAGCTTATAAAAAGTATATATTAATTTTCTATATATGGAAAAATCGGATGATGTTGTGATTAATATTTTTTGTACTTTGATTTGAGTCTTGAATAAAAGTTGTTTGAGTGAATTGTACTATAGTGCAGGAAATATAGAAGGATTGTGTGGAGCATAACAGCGTTTTTATTAATGTTTACCGTATATGAATATCGGGAATGTTCCCCAGGTATCGTACTCAAGGGGTATAGTTACAGAAAAAGCATCTGCACATGAAATAAATTAATTTTTACTTTCACGGGCTATGGTAGATTAGTTAGTTGAAAATGGTTCAACCTATGATAAATTTAAAGCTAATTAGTTATTTTTTGATTCATGTAAGCTTTTTTGCAAATAAGAAACACTAGGAGTTTGGTCTACCTAGCAGTTACCCTCAAACGGTTTTCCCATCTACCTTCAATTCTAATCTGTGAAGTGTGATGAGACGTCGGCTATTCGTTAATAGTACATTACGCTTCATTTTAATTCTCAATTTTCATTAAAGAGAGCACCTATTAAATAATTTCTGTTCCCCTTAAGATTTAGCGGAAGTATTTCCTTTATTACAATTCGATACTGGTTTCATATAAAAATAGGCGGATATTTTCCGGCTATTCTGGGGAAATACCTGCCTTTTCATGTTTTTCGAGTCGATAAGCGGAATTTCTCCATCTATTTAAGCAATTTTTGAATTCATTTTCTAAATAGGCGAAAATTCTCCGGTTATTCATGGAGGGGGGCATCCAATTTTTATTTAACTTTTCTCGACAGCAAAAGGTTTTCTATCGTTTTGCTGAGGGGTATCCTGGTTCTTATTTCTATAATTTTTTAATTTTTTTGTTCCGTTGACGAACCTTTGAATTATTAGTTGAGCTTTATAACAAATAAAAAAACCACTGAATACTCAGTGGTTTCATTT
>JASENG010000022.1 GCA_030027265.1 Lysinibacillus fusiformis
ATAAGTTAATTAGCCTTTATGACATTTGTCTTAAGTGGAGTCGTTTTACGAGCTGCTCGTTGCGTTTTCAGAGGCAACTGTAAAACGTGCATTTTCATGATTTGGACTTTCAATCTCGTCTAAAACAGCTACTGCGTAATCTGCATAGCTGACATAGCTAATATGTTGGGAGTTTAATAAGAGATGGTCTTTACCTAAAATGTAATGGCCTGTTCGTGGTCCATCAGAATCGAACAAAGCAGAGGGACTTAAAAATGTCCATTTAATAGAGGAATTTTGTAAATCTACTAAGTTTTGCAGCTGTTGGATGGCGATTTCTCTATATTCCTTAGGATAATCTGGAATGTCGATTAATCTTGTTTTCCCATCGATAAATAAACTTCCAGCCCCTCCAACAACAAATAATTTCGTCCTGCTGCCTTCTAGAAGACTAATAAGGAATCGTCCAAATTTAATGTGCAGATGTTCTTCACCTGGCTGAGAACCAAAAGCATTAATGACAACATCAAACTGGTGTAAATCTTGACGGGTTAATTGAAATGCTTCTTTTTCAAGTATATTGACATGCTGATGACGAATTGCGCCTTTATTGCGTACGATAGCAGTGACGTTGTGGTGTCGCATTCTGGCCTCCATCAAAATTGTATAACCCGCTTTGCCAGATGCCCCAATAATCCCAATTTTCATTTTCGATTCCCCTTTCTAAACATTAATAAAACATCCCCTAAATGTTTTATCCCCTGATGGAACTTAGTGAAACATCGGTTGGACATCAGATTCATCATTAAATGAAAAAAAGATGCCCAATAGTTATATATATGCACTACTGGACATCTATATTAATCTTTTTAAGTAAGAACATCATTCAAAACTTCAGTAACGGATATGCCACGGTGATCAGGTTTCGTCAGAAGGATTTCGTGAGCAGGGAATTGTTTTTTCATTTTAACAACAAACTGTTCACCAATGTCATTTGGAATGATTGAAATGACGGTTGGTCCAGCGCCGCTTAGTGCTGTTCCATAAGCGCCAGCATCTTTTGCTGCGCAATGTATCTCATCAAAATTGGGTATAAGTTTTGAGCGGAAAGGTTCATGAAATAAATCCGATTCCATATAGCGGCCGATTCGCTCATAATCTTTTAACATCAGTGACGCAGCCAGCATATTCGCATTGGCACTTGCACGGACTGCATACCCACGGTCAAACTGTTCTGGCAATACCTTTCGAGCCTTAGATGTTTTTAGCTCAATATTCGGAATAAATACAACAAAAGAAGCATCTAAATCCTTTATATGGATGGTATCGACAACACCGTGTTCATCCATTTGGGAAATTGTTAAACCACCGAGTACAGAAGCAGTTGCATTGTCCGGATGTCCCTCAATTTGAGAAGAGATATTTAATTTGTCCTGCGTTGATAACTGTAAATTACAAACAAGGTTTGCCAATTCAATCGCAGCAACTATGGCTGCAGCGCTACTGCCTAAACCTCGTGCATAGGGCAGCTCGCTTCGCATTTCGATTCGACAGGGAGGTAATTCCTTATTGAAGCGAGCGGCTGTTTCTTTTGCAATTGTGTAGATTAAGTGGTCTTCAATTACGATGTCCTGTGGAAGATGATCAGTTACATGAATAATCTCCCATTGCTCTGCTATTGAAACAGTTAACTCTAGATATAGGTTTAAACTAAGTCCGATGGAATCAAATCCAGGTCCTAAGTTAGCAGTGCTTCCAGGGACAGTGATTTGCCATTTTTTACTCATAGAATTCCCTCAATATAATGACGAATATCGTTTTCATCGTTTTGAAGAGAGACTAAATCTACAGTTGAAACGTTCATAGCAGTATCTGGATCTTTTAAGCCATTACCAGTAAATACTGTGACAACACGGCTGCCTTTTACAATTCCCCCATTCTTAACAGACTTGATAACGCCTGCAAGAGAGGCAGCAGAACCGGGTTCAACAAAAATTCCTTCCGTACGTGCAATTAACTTGTATGCTTCCAGGATTTCATCATCTGTTACTAAATCAATAATACCGCCGGACTCGTCACGTGCAGCTTCAGCAAGCTTCCAGCTAGCAGGGTTTCCGATTCGAATGGCTGTAGCGACAGTTTCAGGGTTCGAAATTGGTTCTCCTTTTACAATGGCAGCAGCACCTTCAGCTTCAAAGCCGTACATTTTTGGCAAGCCAGTATTTTTTGCTGCATTATATTCTTTAAAGCCTTTCCAGTATGCCGTGATGTTACCGGCGTTTCCAACAGGAATACATAAATAATCCGGAGCCTGTCCTAGACTATCCACGATTTCAAATGCTGCAGTTTTTTGGCCTTCGATGCGATATGGATTGACTGAGTTCACTAATTTTACAGGTGTTGTTTCACTAACCTTGCGAACAATTGATAGGGCATCATCAAAGTTGCCATCGATTTCGATAATTTTTGCTCCGTACATACATGCTTGCGCTAATTTACCAAGAGCAACTTTTCCTTTTGGAATAACTACGATCGATTGGATTCCCGCACGGGCAGCATAAGCGGAGGCAGCTGCCGAAGTATTGCCGGTCGATGCACAAATAACACATTTTGCTCCATCTTCAATAGCTTTAGCAACAGCAAACACCATCCCGCGATCTTTAAAAGATCCTGTAGGGTTTGCCCCTTCAACTTTTCCGTATAATTCAATCCCTAATTCTTTCGAAAGATTTACTAAATGAATAAGGGGAGTGTTTCCCTCGTTTAAAGTAAGGGTAGGTGTATTTTCATTGACTGGTAAAAATTCTTTATATTCTTCAATTAGACCTTTCCACATAACAGATTAGCTCCTTTTGTTCACGCTGAATGAACAGTTGTTTGTATATAAGAGACATTTTACTTAAGTCTGAGGCATTTTTCAATAGCATTTACCAAATTAGCAGAATACACATATAATTTTTAGCTTGTCACATAATTGAAATAAATGTATGGTAAAGATATGTAAATTCAAGTGTAAAGACAGGTGGAAGCTAAATGAGTAAAAATAAAGATACTGCACCGGTTTCTCGGAATAAGCTATTAAGGGTTGCGGGTGTCGGTTGGATGTTTGATGCAATGGATGTGGGGATATTATCCTTTGTCATTGCAGCATTAGCAGTAGATTGGAATTTAACCTCTTCACAAATGGGGTGGATTGGCAGCATCAACTCCATTGGTATGGCAATAGGCGCTTTTGTATTCGGGGTATTTGCAGATAAAGTGGGACGTAAACAAATTTTTATGTGGACGTTAATCATCTTTTCGGTTGCCAGTGGCCTCTCTGCAATAACAACGACTTTTGCAGCGTTTCTGATTTTAAGGCTTTTTGTTGGAATGGGCCTTGGCGGTGAACTGCCAGTAGCCTCAACATTAGTATCAGAAAGTGTTGAAGCAAAAGAACGTGGAAGAGTTGTTGTTCTATTGGAAAGCTTTTGGGCAGGAGGCTGGTTGATCGCAGCGGTTATCTCCTACTTTGTTATTCCGGCAGAGTTTTGGCCAATTGAAGGCTGGCGTGTGGCTTTAATCTTAACAGCCCTTCCAGCGCTATATGCAGTCTATATTAGAATGCATTTACCGGACTCTCCCCAGTTTACGGCAAAACCAGAGGCAAAAAATCGCTCCATCATGCAAAATATAGCGGGGGTTTGGCAGAAAAAATATTCCCGGTCAACGCTTATGCTATGGATTTTATGGTTCACGGTCGTATTTTCTTATTATGGCATGTTTCTATGGCTGCCGAGTGTAATGGTCGGTAAAGGTTTCGATCTAATCTCTAGTTTCAAATATGTGCTAATTATGACATTGGCACAGCTGCCAGGCTACTTTACAGCTGCTTGGTTCATTGAGAAGTTGGGAAGGAAATTTGTCCTGATTACTTATTTAATCGGTACTGCAGCAAGTGCATTTGTGTTTGGTAATGCAGAATCTATCGCTGTTCTGCTAACTTCGGGCATTTTATTATCTTTCTTTAACTTAGGTGCATGGGGTGCGCTTTATGCCTATACACCAGAACAATACCCAACGGTAATCAGGGGAACGGGTGCTGGAATGGCCGCGGCAGTTGGTCGAATCGGAGGGATTTTTGGTCCATTGCTGGTCGGGTATTTGCTAAATGGAGGCTACGAGATTGGATTCATTTTTGCGATTTTCTGTGTATCTATATTAATCGGAGCTGCAGCAGTATTATTTTTAGGAAGAGAAACAAAGCAAACAGAATTGGAATAAAGAGCAATTTGCGAGCTGATCCAAGTAAAACCTGGATCAGTTTTTTGATAGAAAAAAATAAATTATTCTTCGCTATTACATACTTTTAATTAGCTCCCTAGTTTTGACAAATTTTCGACTTTTTCAGTTTAGTGCGTTAAAGTTTTTTCTGAAAAATCATTGTATTCAATTTATATTAATGTTAATATCAATTATCAAAATACTATATGTATATTAACTATATAGTAATAATTGATAATGGAAGTGGGGGAGCTAAAAATGAGCTTTTGTGAACAGATTAAAAAGCGTTTTATTCGTCTATCTAGAGGTCAGCGTAAAGTAGCTCAGTTTATCATTGATAACCCAAATGTTATAGCTACTCATATAGCTTCTGACGTGGGAAAGTTAATAGGGGTCAGTGAATCAACAGTTATACGATTCTGTTACGCAATGGAGTTATCGGGTTTTTCAGAGCTGCAGGAGAGAATTAGAGCAGATTTAAAGGGAGATGAAAACAAAGTTGAACAACCTCATCCGCTTATCAACAGGAAGAATGTAAATCTTCTAAATGAAGTGATGAATCGAGATGTGGCAAGTATTCTAAATACGATTAATATCATCAACGAAGAACAATTCGAGCATGCCATTAAATTGCTGCACGAATCAAAGTTCTTGTACGTACTTGGGTTGAGGCAATCTTTTCCTTCTGCAAATTTCTTGACGTGTACATTGAGTAGTTACCGTAAACACGTAAAGCAAATCCAATCCGATGCTGAACATATAGTTTCGCAAATTAGTCATATGGAAGAAAATTCGTTATTATTTGTCATTGCACTTGATGGCCGAATGGATGATGCCTTAACAATTACGAAATTAGCGAAAAGCAAAAACGTAAAGGTAATCGCGATTACGCACTCAAGCATTTCATCAATAAGAGACTACGCAGATGTTCTATTTACTGTGGGAACACTAAAGACGGCATCAGCCGAAACAATCACGGCGGCGCATTCACTAATCCACGCATTGGTTGAAGGGATGGTAGCTCAAAATAAAAAGCATTATACCAATTTCCAAAAAGACCATGCACAAATCGAAAGTGATTATTTATACTTAGAAAAAGCACTCTATATATAATAAGCATAATATTTTCGAGAGCGTATTCGTAAATTGCGGGGGCATTTACGAATGCGCTTTTTCTTAGAAAAGTGGAGTGGGGTCGTCAAGCCGTGAAAGAAACTGGAGGGGCCGGCTGAAAGGATGTTCTTTGTCCTTGCAGACAGCATCGAAGTTGTCGAGGGGCTAGCGTTCGGAACTGGACAAGAAAAGAGGGGCAATCAACAGGCGCTGTAATCGCGTGCACAAAGGCAGGTTATTTGGACTAAGTTGATAAATCTCGTTCAGATTCGACGATTACCGGCGACGCCAAAAGCCGTGTTTGACAAATAGGAATGAGTGAAGTTCCTTTTTCCATTCATGACATGGTATGATAAAATAAATTCGAAATAATTGAACTAAACATCAATAGGAGGCCTCATTTTATGAGCAAAGTATTAGTTTTCGGACACAAAAATCCAGATACAGACACAATCACATCTGCAATTACTTATGCATATTTAAAACAACAATTAGGTGTTGAGGCAGAAGCGGTTAGATTAGGGGAAGTAAATAACGAAACACAATATGCTTTAGAAAAATTCAATTTTGAAGCACCTCGTCTAATTAGTAATGTAGCGGGAGAAGCTGGCGAAGTGATTTTGGTTGACCATAACGAGCGTCAACAATCTGCAGACGGTATCGAAGAAGTAAAGGTGACAGAAGTTATTGACCACCACCGTATTGCAAACTTCGAAACTTCAGATCCGCTTTATTATCGTGCGGAACCAGTAGGATGTACTGCAACAATTTTAAATAAAATCTTCAAAGAAAATAATGTAGAAGTACCCTCAAATATTGCAGGTCTAATGCTTTCTGCAATTGTTTCGGATACTTTATTATTCAAATCACCAACTTGTACGGATCAAGATGTTCAAGCAGGGAAAGAACTTGCAGAAATCGCAGGCGTGAATTTAGAAGAATACGGTTTAGCTATGTTAAAAGCAGGTGCTGACCTTTCAGATAAATCATTAGAAGATTTACTTTCACTAGATGCAAAAGAATTTACTTTCGGTGAAGTAAAATCAGTTGTAGCACAAGTGAATGCGGTAGATGTGAATGATGTTTTAAACCGTAAAGATGAGCTGGTAAGCTTGTTAAATAAAAATGTTGAAGAAAACGGATTAAACCTATTCTTCTTCGTAGTAACAGACATCTTAAATAACGATTCAACTGCTGTAGTAGTTGGTAGTGCAGCAGAAGCGGCTGCACGAAGCTTTGGGAAAGAATTGGCAAACGATTTAGTGGAATTACCTGGTGTTGTATCCCGCAAAAAACAAATCGTTCCAGTATTAACTGAAGGACTATAGGCAGTAAGGGGGACCCCGTATGTTTTCATCGGGATCTCTTTTGGATTTGCAATACGTAAGAAGAAACAAGCATGGCGAATTTCGCCATGCTTTTATATTTTGTTCCATAAAAATCAGGCCTGATAGTAAGCGTGATTAGAGTAAAGTATTCTTTAGACGGAGAATTTCCGTCTAATGTGTATAAGGGAGACTTAAGAAGCAATATAAGCGGAGATTTTCCGGTTAACTACTCTAAATAAGCTCGAAATTAGAGGTTTTTGAGCAAATAAGCGGAAAAACTCCTTTTATTTTAAGCAAATCATAAGGATTATTGAATATAAAAGTAAATTTTTCCCTTATTCTTCAAATACCCTGACATCAACCTTCAGTCAATAAAATAAGGGTAGAAATTCAATGAGATTTCAACCTATACCAATTGTGCACCCTTTAAAGAGAGACCTTCCAAATGCTACCGGGTCTCTCTTTTTTTGAACTGAGCTGAGCGATCGGTCGAATAAAGGGTCTAAAAAGACTAAGCTGAATGCAAGAACTGGTAAACAGTAGAATATCCTGAAATTACGAGGTTATTATACTTAAACCACCCATGACTCCATCTACAACACAAGTTCAAACCAAATCCTTGCTAAACCCAGTATATCGAAACACCAGCCCCAAACACATCTCCAACAATCTATTTCTTCATTTTCAACGGATAAACAGCAGGGCCTTCAATGACATTGCCGTTTTTGTCATAACGGGAGCCATGGCATGGACAATCCCATGTTTCATCCCCATCGTTCCATCTCGTTTTACAGCCTAGATGTGTACATTTAGGAGCTTCCATTCGAGTCAGGTATCCTTCAGCTAAATTGGCAGTAACAAACCCGATGGTACTCAATCCTTTTAAGAAATTCTTGCCGAACTGATCGCGCGTAGGACTGAAAAGATGGGCGGCTTGATGGTCTTCATTTGTCGTTAAACTTGAAAGTATCTCTCCTGCAACAAGTGAACTGGACAGCCCCCATTTACGATAGCCCGTTGCTATATATAGGTCGGGCGTGTCCTCTGAAATTTGTCCGATATATGGAACTAAATCAGGAGTGTTAGGATCTTGTGCACTCCAAAGGAAAGGAGGCTCGGGTACATTAAACGTTGTCTGCATTTCATCCTTTAACGTTTCATAATAGGTTTGGGTATTTTCAACTTCTCCGGCGATATGGCTACTTCCGCCATAGATAAAATAAGGAGTATCCCCGATTAAAGCAGTACGAATCGTACGGGATGAACTTTCGACTGATAAGTAATGCCCTTTTAGTAGATTATCCGCCTGTGAAGCGAGTAAATAAGAACGATCAATCGATAGTTTAGTCGTGATTAAGCCCTTAATGGATTCGATTGGGTAATGCGTACATAACACTAATTTCTTAAAAGTGACTTTTGAATCGTTTTCCGTTAACACAAATTTTTCATCGATTTCAACCTTCGTTACACGGCTATTTGTATATACTGCGGCACCTTCTTTTAGAGCGAGGTTTAAAAAATGGGTCGCAAATTTTGTAGGATGAATCTGGGCTGTATTTTCCATTTTTAATGCTAAGGTTACATCAAAAGGCAGCTCTGTTTCGGTTGTTTCAACCCCAGGTATGTTCAGTTCTTTGTAGGCGTATAATTCTTTTTCGATGGTTTGTTTGCCGGGAACTGTGGTTGCATATAAATAGGAATCCACTCTTTCAAATGAATCATCTGAAGCTACTTTCAATGCAGATTCAATCGCATTTTTGTTCGTTTGGTAATAGGTATATACGTCTTCGGTAGAAAAGAATTTTAAAAGCTTAGAATAGATTACACCGTGCTGGGGTGTTAGTTTTCCTGTGGAATGCCCGGTTGTACCGATTGCGGGCGCAGATTTTGCTTCAAGTAAAACAACATTTACACCCTTTTTGGCGAGTAGATAAGCGGTATAAATTCCTGATAATCCGCCCCCGACTATACATACATCACAATCAACAGAAGTGGATAAAGTATCCGATGAAATAGTTTCCGCGTTTTGTAGCCATAAAGAATTTTGCATAGTATCCTCCAGTTTTTCTTAAAGTAGCGAATCCAAATTCAAAACAACTAAGTGAATATAATAAAGCATTCAATTTGTTGGAGTTTGGTGCTCTATCTTTACCTCACATATTTTGTTAAGTAATATTTATACTTCTAAAAAAAGTATTGGAAAAAAAGGCAAAGTATATTCAAATGAGCAGTTTTATTGAGGGGAAAATATTTCACCCGTACAATGAAGGAAAGAGGAGGCGTATATGATGAAAGTAGAAGTATGGTCAGATTATGTTTGTCCATTTTGTTATATTGGAAAACGGGAATTAGAACGTGCCATTAAAGATTCCGGGTATGAAGGTCAAATCGATGTGGAATTAAAAAGCTTTTTACTTGATCCTACAACACCGGCGAATACGGACAAATCTGTATATGAAAGCTTAAGCAAAAAGTTTAATATATCAGAAGAGCAAGCGAAGGAAATGACGAAAAATGTGGCGGCGCGTGCAAAAGAGGTTGGATTGGATTACAATTTCGACATTATGAAAGAAGCGAATACTACGGCAGCCCATCGTTTAGCGAAATGGGCGGAGACAAAAGGCAAGGGTCCGTCCTTCAGTGAACGACTTTTACAATCGTACTTTTTAGAAGGTGGCGCGATTGGCAAGCAGGATGTGTTATTAAGTTTAGTAGAAGAAGTTGGACTTGATAAAACGGAAGCGCAGGAAATACTAAATGGCAACCAATTTGCAGATGAAGTGGAGCAAGACATTTCCGAAGCCCAAAATTTAGGTGTACGCGGCGTGCCTTTCTTTGTGCTTGATAATAAATATGGTATTTCAGGGGCGCAGCCAAAAGCTATATTCGATCAAGCAATATCGAAGGCTGCAGAGGAAGCGGGCTTAAAACCAAAATTAAAGATGGTTGGAGAAAATGGTAATGCTTGTATAGATGGTTCGTGCGATTTATAAAAAAACCAATTTCTTCAAAAAAACGAGCTGGTAAAATTTTATTTCATACAAAAGGCTTACTAATATTATCTTGAAATAGAGATAGTTCTCCTTTAACATAGTTTCTATATCAAAATAAATATGACATTAAAGGAGTTTATATATGACGAACGTATTAGTAATTAAAGCAAATAACCGTCCAGATGGCGTTTCTACAAAAATGTACGAAGCTTATGTAGAAGAAGCAAAAAAAGTTGAAGGTTTAAATTTAACAACTTACGATTTATTTGAAGAGGATACACCATACTTTGGTCAAGAATTATTCAACGCTTTTGGTAAAGTTCAAAGCGGTGAAGAGTTAACTGAACTTGAAGCTCGTCTTTTAGCTGCGAAACAAAAAGCGATGGATGCTGTAACTGCTGCTGATGTAGTAGTGCTTGCTTTCCCTCTTTGGAACTTAACAATTCCTGCTAAATTACAAACTTTCATTGATTATGTATATTCAGCTGGGTTCATGTTTAAATACACTCCAGATGGTCAAATGATGCAACTATTAACTGATAAAAAGTTTGTTGTATTAAATGCTCGCGGCGGCTACTATTCATCACCTGAAGCGCAACCAATGGAAATGTCAGTAAACTACGTTAAAAATGTATTTGGTGGAGTAGCTGGTATGACACTTCTTGATGAAGTAATTATTGAAGGCCATAATGCAGAAGCAAACAGAGCGGAAGAAATTATCGCAGAAGGAATCGAACGCGTGAAAGCATCGGTTCAAAAATTAGCTACAGTAAACGCATAATACAGCCCCCCAACTTGTTTAACAGGTTGGGGGTTTCTTATGGTTTTCTCTATTATAATTAGTTTTTTCGTTCAAAACTTTGGAATCTAGTTCCCTGGAAGGTAAGGAGCCCTAAGTCATCTTCTGCGAGCAATCCGTATTCATTGCCGGGCATTTCAAATTCCATTCGGTCGCCGCTTTCAACTTCAAAAGTCGAGTAATACCAAGTTCGTGAATGCTCGCCTCGTACTTCAGTACGTTTTGCTACTATTTGTGCTGGAACTGTTAAAATAGGAGAAGCATTATTTTTTGAATTCTTTCTAATGCTGGAACTAATTCTCCAAATAAGCATTCCAAATACAAAAATAAAAACCGCCCCTATAAAAATATTCCCCAAACCAAAAATTACGTCACCCCAAAACATAAAAATCGCTCCTTTAATAATTTTGTTGCATCCAATTGATCTTGTGTCGAAATGAATAGAATCTTATATGGATTCATAAAATCATGGAAGAAATGTAAATACGTTCAACAGTTCATCCATCTTTGTTTTTCAACATCAGCCAAAAGAAATATTATGTATGATTAAAAATACGTTTTGAAAGCTTGAAAGTTTCAAATTAATGGAAATATTCTTTTTGGAATTCATAATGGAATGTTTAAATTCACTATATCGTACTATTTTAAAGTGAACTTACTTTTTGTAACTAGATGTAAAATGGTACACTAGACATGGATCATGCATATAATAAATTCATTCGGATGTTTATAAGTATATTGAACTACTTAATTTGAGGTGTGATGATGAAAGAATCTACAATATGTCCTCGCCTATCGAAAGCAATGGATCTACTAGGAAAACGCTGGACGACATTAATACTTTATCAATTATTAGAGGGATCACAACGTTTTAACGAAATTGAATCGGCATTGCCGGTGAGTGGACGTCTTCTTTCTGAACGTTTAAAGGAATTGGAGAAAGAAGGCATTGTTGAAAGGAAGGTCTACACAGAAGTGCCTGTTCGAGTAGAATACTCTCTAACAGATAAAGGGAGTGCGCTGGAGGGAGCTATCCGTGAAGTTGAGAAATGGTCACAATGTTGGATAAAATAAGGCCATGTATCACTTGTCAAAAAGCTTTTAATTACCCATACTAAAAAAGAGTATGTAGTAGAAAGGAAACTTGCTTTTATGACAATTAAAAAATGGGCAGATGATTTAGCTCAAATAGTTAAACCTAATAATATTAAAATAAATGAATCACTAAAAACATATACAATGACTAAACTCGGTGGCAATGCGGATGTTTTTGTCCTGCCTGAAACCGAAGAAGAAGCAGCTGCAGTTGTAAAATATGCATACGAACATAAGGTGCCGCTATTAATGTTGGGGAATGGTTCTAACATGGTTGTGCGCGATGGCGGTGTTCGAGGAATCGTTATCTCATTTACAAAGCTGGATGAAATCCGCATAGACGGAGAAAGAATGTATGCACAAAGTGGTGCGCTTATTAAAGAAGCCTCTCGTATAGCAGCCGCAAATAGTTTAACAGGTTTTGAATTTGCATGCGGCATACCTGGTTCTGTTGGCGGAGCTATGGCCATGAATGCGGGCGCTTATGGTGGAGAAATCAAAGATATCATTATTGATTGCACTGTTATAACAAAAGAAGGAGAACGCATTGTTCTTTCGAAAGAGGAACTTGAGCTTGGCTACCGAAAAAGCATCATTGCTAAAAAAGAATATTTTGTTCTCTCATCGAACTTCCAGCTTCAAAAGGGAGATCAAAAAGAAATCGATGAAAAAGTTGCAGATTTAACATTTAAGCGTGAATCCAAACAACCTTTGGAATATCCATCAGCAGGGAGTGTATTCAAACGCCCTCCAGGTTATTTTGCCGGAAAGTTGATTCAAGATAGCGGTCTGCAAGGAAAAGGTGTGGGAGGTGCCGAAGTTTCAACAAAGCATGCAGGATTTATTATTAATAAAGGCAACGCAACCGCAACAGACTATATTGAAACAATCGAGATGGTTAAACGTACCGTAAAAGAAAATTTTGATGTGGATCTTGAGCTGGAAGTGAAAATTGTTGGTGAAGATTTAACAAATTAAGATTTTAAAGGCGCCTCTCGCAATGATGGGCGCTTTATATCTTCACGCCAAAAACATAGTTGGTAATTAATACATAGTGAGGTTTGTAAATGAAATTTATATCATGGAATGTCAATGGAATACGTGCCTGCGTGAAAAAAGGGTTTGTCGACTTTTTTAATGAAGCAGATGCAGATTTCTTCTGTATTCAAGAAACGAAATGCCAAGATGGACAAATCGAACTACCCTTCGAAGGGTATTATCAATATTGGAATTATGCTGAGAAAAAAGGCTATTCAGGTACCGCAATTTTCGCAAAGCATAAACCGTTATCAGTAAAATATGGTGTCGGGGATGAAGAAAGCGAGCCAGAAGGACGCATTATCACTTTGGAATATGAAACGTTCTATTTAGTAAATGTCTATACACCCAATTCTCAGCGTGATTTAGCTCGATTGCCCAAAAGACTGGACTGGGAAGAAAAGTTAGCTGGTTATTTAAAGGAATTAGATGCTAAAAAGCCTGTTATTTATTGTGGAGACTTGAACGTTGCCCATGAAGAGAAGGATTTAAAAAATGCAAAATCTAATATAGGGAATTCAGGTTTTACTTTTGAAGAACGGGGCAAAATGACAGAGTTGCTTCAATCCGGTTTCACAGATTCATTTAGACATTTCAACCCGGATAGAGAAGATGCATTTACTTGGTGGTCCTATATGAATAAAGTACGTGAGCGAAATATTGGTTGGAGAATTGATTACTTTATCATTTCCAATCGATTGGTAGACCTTGTTCGAAAAACAGATATTCACGCCCGTGTATTAGGCAGTGACCATTGTCCGGTTTTATTGGAAGCAGAGGTTGGTCTGTAAAAAATATTTAATATTGGATATCTTACTTGTTGAAATCATCATATTACTATAAATTAATATATGAGATATAGAGTTGTTTGGTGGAGAATATTAAATATTAGGTAGGGGAAAAATCTTTGTCAAAGCCCATATTAAAAAATGTAACAGAAGAAATTGTACATGGTCTTGTTCGATTTTTATTGCATGGTCTAGAATATCAAACATTTTGTGATTGTGATTTCTGTCAAATGAATATTTGTGCAGATGCCTTAAATCATTTGCCAACATATTATGTGTCAACAAGTGATGCTAGAGAAGAAGCGTATCTTACATTAAAAAGCCCGGAGAACATCGAGTTAATAAATAAAAAAATAATCATTGCAATTCACACAGTTGGAAAAAAACCAAACCATACAATCTAAATGTCCAATGAGTCTAAATGACTTTTTGGACATTTTTCATCAGGTTAAATCTCGAAAGAAGTTCGTTAACCTATTAATTGTTTTAAGTTACCTTTTTAGGTGTGTTGTAGTAAAATTAAACTGATATTTTGAAAGTGAGGAGACTTGTTATGCCAACACCTAGTATGGAGGATCATATCGAGCAAATTTATTTGTTAATCGAAAATAAAGGGTATGCGAGGGTGTCGGACATAGCTGAAGCATTATCTGTTCTTCCTTCTTCAGTCACAAAAATGGTGCAAAAGTTAGATAAAGATGGATATTTAGTATACGAAAAATATAGAGGGCTTACATTAACAACAAAGGGAGAAAAACTAGGTAAACGTCTTGTGAAAAGACATGAGTTACTTGAACAGTTTTTAAGACTTATTGGTGTAGATGAGGGACGTATATATGAGGATGTTGAAGGAATCGAACACCATTTAAGTTGGAATTCGATTGATCGAATAGCTGACCTAGTCCAGCTGCTGGAAGAAGACACACGACTAGTAAAAAAACTAGAAGCAATGAAAGAACAATAAAACACTTATTGATATGAAAAGTGGAAAGGAAAGGCAAAATTGAGCGAATTACAATCAGGTCAAGTTGTTGAGTTAACGGTATTAGAGGAGCAAGGATCAAAGTGGATATTGACGGATGGACGTCTGGAGATTCCTTTAAACAGTTCTGATGTCCAAAAGACGCTGGAGGTTGGCGAACGTCTAAAAGTTTTCCTATATGCAGATCGACGAGGCAGTTTACAAGCAACTACTGCAATACCAGCTATCTTGGAAGGTGAATACGGATGGGCTCGTGTAATCAAGATGACAAAAGAGGGTGCCTTTGTAGATATCGGTTCTTCTCGTGAAGTGCTCGTGAAGGCGGAGGATTTGCCTCCTATACAAAGCGTATGGCCGGAAGTTGGAGATCATCTATTTTTAACGCTGCGTACAGATCGTAATGGAGATTTATTTGGACGTTTAGTAACTGAAGAAAAGGTGAACGAATTATATGAGGGTGCTTTTGAAGAAATGCACAATAAGAACATTAAAGCACGCCCTTACCGATTATTGCCTGTAGGTGCATTTTTATTGGGGATAGAAGAGCCTTTCAGAATCTTTGTTCATAACACGGAGATGGAAGCAGAGCCAAGACTTGGACAAGAAGTGGAAGTTCGTATCATCGCAGTAAAAGAAGATGAATCTTTAAATGGCTCATTGCTTCCTCGAAAGCATGAAAGACTTGGACAAGACGCAGAAAAAATCTTAGCGTACTTGCAAAGTGTGGGGGGCAAAATGCCATTCGGGGACAAGTCAACACCAGAAGAAATTACGGAAATGTTCCATATGAGCAAAGGGGCTTTTAAAAGAGCGCTAGGTACCCTTATGAAAGCCGGAAAAGTTAAACAGCAGGATGGCTGGACAGAAATTTTATAAAAAAGTAATGAGCTGTGACCTAATCTCTTTCTTGTGTCACAGCTTGCTTTGTAAAAGAAGCGTTGATTGTAATCGAGTGGTCAATGAATCTATCAATTGGAACCTTTTACTTTTATTTACGTACTAATTGTTGAAAAACATAAAAAGGGGATATGTTGAATGAAACAAAAGTGGATAGCATTGTTAGCAACATTGGTATTATTAGTTTCAATGAAAATGCCGATGAGTGCCTTTGCTGCTGATAATAGTGAACCAAAAGCGATAAATGAAAAATTAGGAGTGCCGATTGTCGTTTATGGGGCCAATTTATCTGAAGATGAAAAAGCAACTGTCAAAGATGCTCTTCAAGTAAATGAAGAACCAGAAGTAGATGAAATAACAGTTTCTGGCGAAGATTTAGCGAAATACATTACTGATAGCAACCCAAGTTCGAGAATGTATTCTTCCGCTAAAATTACGCGTGAAGAAGAAGGCAAAGGGTTAATCATTAGTATCGTCACACCGGAAAACATTACGCAAGTAACATCAGAAATGTATGCCAATGCAATGCTGACTGCAGGGATAGAAGATGCAACAGTCGAAATTGCAGCGCCTAAACCTGTTACAGGACATTCCGCTCTAGTAGGTATTTATAAAGCTTACGAAGTGAAAACAGGTGAAACTTTAAATACAGAACGAACTGATGTGGCAAATGATGAGCTTTCTGTTGCGACCCAAATTGCGGAAAATGCGAATATTAGCGATGAGCAAATTGCAGAATTATTAACGGGCATTAAACAGCAAATTTCTGAGTTAAATCCGGCAACGAAAGAAGAGGTTGAGAAAATCGTAACAGATCAATTAGCGAAGCTGAATATAGAATTAAGTGAGCAAGATCGTCAAATCCTAGTAGACTTGATGAATCGTATTAGCCAGCTGGATATCGATTTCTCAAAGCTTTCAGACCAGTTATCTGATCTAGCAACATCTTTTGAAGAGAAGTACGGAGAGATCCTGCAAGATGAAGGTTTTTGGAATGGTGTGAAAAACTTCTTCAATAAATTAATTGATACAGTTTCTTCCTGGTTTAAGTAAGAAGTGTAGATAGGACTTATGTTTATACGAGCAAATCAGTGTTATTGAATACCTAACTATGTTATATTTTTAGCGGATGGGAGGGATGATGATGGATTTTAAATTAACAGAAAAAAGTCCAAAACATTTTGCTTTTGAGTATGAACAAGAAGGGGAAAAACTAGCGGAAATTGAATGGATTCAGCATGATAATATCATGGATATGAACCATACTTATGTATCCAATGCTCTGCGCGGCCAAGGGGTAGCAAAGAAATTGCTGGACAAGGCAGCGGATTATGCTAGAGAGAATGACCTGAAGATGAATGCCATTTGTTCTTATGTAGTGGCGGCATTCGAAAAAAGTGAAGCTTATAACGATATAAAAGCATAAAAAATAGGGTGTCTATTTGTAGTCGACTACGATTAGGCACCCTTTTATATTGTTTGAAAATAGAAGGTAAAAAAATGAGGTTCTGAATATAATAGTATAAGCATAATTGATTTTTGATACATATAAAAAAATGGCGAGGGGAAGGTCATATGTCAATCTTTAAGAAGGAAGTATTTGTCACATATTCACTCGATCAATTATCGAAAGTAAAGGATATTTTGGAGCGGGAAGGGATAAAGTATTCTTATAAAGTGAAGGATCTTTCAACTGATTGGTCGGGAAGCAGAAGCCGAGAGTATTTTGGAAGTTTTGGCACGAATTCTGATTTTGAACGGCAGTACGCAATTTTTGTAAGCAGAAGAGATGTGGAACAGGCGGTATATTTAATACAGCGTACTATAAATTCATAAAAAAAGCGTATTCGTTAATTTTCTCGAATACGCTTTTTTTATACTAAAACCAAGTTGATTTTTGACTAATAAATAAATGTGAATCCGTAAATAACAGTAGTTAGAAATGCTGATGCCATTATAAGAGAACTAACTTCTTTCCAATCGTAAGTAATTTCTTTGTTATTCATCATTTGTTCCTCCTTTAAATCGTATATTTAATGGTAAAATTCTATCAATAGGAGTACGTACGATAATATAAACGATGGGAATGGAATCTTTAGTATATAAATAAATATTCATCCAAATCCTGAATTATTCATATAAAGCTTGTGTTATTTATCCTTTCCACATTTGAATAGTATTTAAACAAAAAAATGGCAAGTTTAAATAATTCGTGTTTGGGGAAAAGTAAACCATAACATTTTTGGAGGGGATAATAATGGCGAAACTAAAGGGAAAAGGTGTAGTAATGACTGCATTGGTTGCTGGTGCTGCTTCATTCTTGAGTAAGAAGAAAAATCGTGATAATGCAGTAAAGTTCTTTAAAGACATGAAAGCTCAATTCTTTGGATCGAAAGGGAATACTAAATATAACTCAATGAAAGAAATTGCTGAAACAGCTGCAGGTGCAACATCCACAAAAATTCGAGAAAACCAATTCATTTCTGAAGGTGGAGGACAAACTGCTCTTGCATATTATAATGAAAGTGATCAGCAACATGTTCATTAAAATAAAAAATCGACAACAATACGTTGTCGATTTTTTGACGTTTAAGGAAAGCTCTTTAATCAAAAAGGTATTTTTTTGAATATTGTTTGCCAAAAAGTAAGTCATATTGAATCATCTCATACATATCCTCTAATTCATTCATGTCATTAGGGGTATCGCTGTATAGCTCACCATCGCTATCGATTTTAAGGGTGCTTGTGTAACCTGGCAATCCATCAGAAAAACTTTTTAAAAACTGATAATACTTAGGCATTTCTAACCCGGCATTTTCGAAAATTATAGGCGAGAGAAAAGCAGGGCTTACTACTTCTGGGTTCGCCACTTGATCCCCGAAATTTTTCCATATCACTAGCGGTGTTTGCTTAGTGAGAGATTGATTTTCCAAATACGAATTTTCTTTGTTTAAAAATCCGGTTTCATTATACACAGCCATTTCTGTACCTAAGGAAGGTAAATGGTCTCCAAACATGACAATTAAAGTAGGCTCCTTGCTGTTGTTAAAATACTTGATCATTCGACTTAATTCATAATCTGAATCAGATATACCTGTAGCGTAGGTTTCAATCATATCTACAGTGCTTTGGGAAAAATCATTTTCCACTTCGATGGAATTTTCCTCATATAAGTTTGCAACGTAAGGACTATGGTTTTGCATAGTGACTGCATATACAAATACAGGCTCTTCCTTTTCCTCGATTTTATCGATTATTTCGTCTGTAATCGTAGCATCGCCTATATATTGCCCCTTAATTGGCGCATCGGGTAAATCCTCACCTGAAATAAAGTCATTAAATCCTAATAGATCATATACCGTTTCTCGATTCCAATACCAGCCATGATAAGTGTGCAACGCAAACGGATAGTAGCCTTTGTTTTCAAAAACGCTGGCCAATGATGGTGTTTCTTTTTTAAGATATTGTTGATAAGCGCTTGAACCACTGGGCAAGAATACATTTGAAAGACCTGTTAACGCTTCGAATTCTACACTGGATGTTCCACCTCCAAATGTAGGAGATAGAAGTGCACTATTCATATAATGCCGAATCGTAGGAATTGGGTCTTTATTGAATTCAACTGATTCTAATTTTGTAATATCGAATAAAGATTCACTCATAATCACGATGACATTGGGTTTAGTTGACTCGCTGCCGGGGTCTTCGTTTGAATCAAAAGAATCTGCGATTTTTTTGATGGCTTTTTCTGAATAGCCATCTGGTTTATCAATAAAAACATCCGGCATGTATAAAACAAAAGATAAGATTAACCCATTAATCGTCACGTTTGTTTTAGGCGTAGATAAAGAATTGCTAAGTCCAAATTTCGCAAATACTTGTTTTGTAGGAGCTTTATCGTTCATAGTAAAGCCTGCGATTACTAGTAAAGAACAAATAAGTATAATAACTCTTGGAATCCATTTGACCTTATAGTTTGGCATGAATTTGCAGAATACCACCAATAGTGCTATGGCAATAAGCAATAAAATTAAGTACTTCAAATCTACAACCTTAGAGACCAAGGGGAATAAATCGACTAATTGCTCATACAGAAACATATCCCAAGGATAAAGCGGTTCGTTTAAAATTTGTAATTTATAGTAATTGACAACATTCATCAAGGTAAAAAGAATGAATGTAACGGATAGAGAGACAGAAATATTATTAAAGATAGCGTAGATTAATAATTGTACAGACAGTATGAGCAGGTAAGTAAAAACAATAATCCACTGCTTATCACTCTCTAACCATTTCGTTAGAACGTCCATATCTTGTGAATATAAATATTGATATAAAATAATTTCGACTAATGGTGCAATAAAGAATAACATGATCAATAAAATAAGAAGCCATTTTTTCTTTATAAAGTTCAATGTATCACTCTTTTCTAACGATAGTAGAATATTAAATGTAAAGGAAACCTTAACAAAAAATTTACAAACCCTTAATAAAGAGAATTATATCACTTATGTAAGATGAGGTATACGAATACTGCGGATGAAGGAATTGAATAGTAGAAAGAAAAAAGGTAGCTTCACGTAAAGTGAAGCTGCCTTTTTAGATAGTTGATATTAAGCTTTTGTAATTTCTTTTTTCATTGTTTTGTTTTTAGCAAGGTTCACATGCCAAGAAAGAGCTTCCTCTAAGATATGAGGAGTTTGTGCGTTACCTGTTGCTTCAACTGCACGGTTGTAGTAATCCCATAATTGCTCTTTGAAATCAGGGTGTGCACAGTTTTCAATGATTAAAGGTACACGTTCTTTTGGAGCCAGTCCACGTAAGTCAGCAATACCTTGCTCTGTTACGATTACATCAACATCATGTTCTGTGTGGTCTACGTGAGACACCATTGGAACGATTGACGAAATAGCGCCGCCTTTAGCGTAAGATTTCGTTACGAAAATACCTAAGCGAGCATTACGTGCGAAATCTCCAGAACCACCGATACCGTTCATCATGTGAGTACCGCTTACGTGAGTTGAATTTACATTTCCATAAATATCCAACTCCAAAGCAGTGTTAATCGAAATTAAGCCGAGTCGACGGATAACTTCTGGGTGGTTAGAAATTTCTTGTGGACGTAAAACTAGCTTGTCCGCATATTTTTCAAGGTTTCCATAAACTTTTTTCTGAAGCTCTTCTGAAATCGTGATTGAAGTAGCCGCAGCAAAGCTTACTTTACCAGCATCGATTAAGTTAAATACAGCATCTTGTAGTACTTCAGACGCTACAACTAAATCTTCAAATTCTGAATTGGCAAATCCATCCAATACAGCATTTGCAACAGAACCTACACCTGATTGAAGCGGTGCTAATTTATTAGTTAAGCGACCTGCTTTGATTTCATCACGGAAGAAATCAAGTAAGATATTTGCCATATCTTGTGTTTCTTCATCTGGCGGTACGATTAATGAAGGAGCATCTGGCTCTTCAGAAATAACGATTGCTTTAATTTTAGCAGGATCTACTTTAATACCGATATCACCGATACGTTTAACAGCGTCAGTCATTGGGATTGCTTCACGCTCTCCTTGAGGACCTGGCACATAAACATCGTGAATACCGATTAAGCTCTCTGGATGAGCAATGTTCAATTCAATGATAATGTTTTCAGCGTATTCAGCAAAAACTGGTGAGTTACCTACTGAAGTTGTTGGAATGATTAAGCCATCTTCAGTAATTGCAGCAGCTTCCAGGATTAAATGCTTGATCGGTCCGATAATACCTTGACGAACTAATTCTGCATTGTGAGATAGGTGAGCATCAACATATAAAATGTCACCAGAGTTAATTTGAGTACGGATACCTTTATCGCCTTGGAAAGGTCCGCGTTTACGAATAACTCCAGCTCCAGCTAAGAAGTTATCCACTTCTGGTCCAAGTGAAGCACCAGTGTATACATCGATTTTGAATTTTTCATTTTTAGCGCGCTCAACTAACGCCATTGGAACTACTTTTGCATCACCAGCGCGAGTGAAACCACTCATGCCTACTACGTCACCATCATTAATAAGTGCAGCAGCTTGTTCAGCAGATACAATTTTATCCGCTAATTCTTTTAATCCTAAACGTTTTTCAACTCTTGAATCCATATTGAAAATCCTCCCCTATATAAAAAGTAAAAAGAGAAAACTGTGTGATATTTTCTGTTATCTTGTTGAAATTAATCAACATGTATAACTGATAATAACATGAAATGTCACAGATTCTCCATAAAACGCATGAAAGTGCTTAAAAAATGTATTTTCGAGAAAAAAACGTATATTTCGACCGGAATTAAAACTTGTTAGAGAATAAAAATCAGTAGAATGTTGCATGGGAATACAAAAAACCTTTGCACCAAGTGCAAAGGTCGATATAATAAAAAGTTTGACTTTCTATAT
Organism: Lysinibacillus fusiformis; assembly: GCA_030027265.1. Taxonomy (GTDB): domain Bacteria; phylum Bacillota; class Bacilli; order Bacillales_A; family Planococcaceae; genus Ureibacillus; species Ureibacillus fusiformis_A. The sequence goes on from JASENG010000022.1 coordinate 21,701, forward strand.
TAGAATAATTTGATGTTTGAACTGCCTGGTATTTGTATGATAAAAGGTTTCTATCGATTAGAAGCCTAATGAACGGCGGAAATAACTAGCGTAACGTTGGCTCACAGGGATTCTTGTACCATCTTTCATAATTAATAAGAAAGTTGAGTGTGAATCAGGCTGAACTTCATCGATATAATCGATGTTCACAATGTATGATCTGTGGCAGCGAATGAATGAATCAGGAGCCAAGAATAATTCTAGATCGCTTAAATTTAAACGGTGATATCCTTCACGGCTCATCGTCTTAACAAACGTTTTACGCAATTGTGTTTCAAGGTAAATAACTTGGTCATGTTTAATAGGGTACCAACAATCATCAATTTTAATGGTAATGTAGTTTGTTAAGAATGGCGATGGCTTTTGAGGGAAGATGGCCGTAATTGCACCTTTTGTTTCACCTTCTTCTATTAATGGGATACTCATCCCATAGTAAGGTACGCCGAATACATCCGATTCGATATAGGTATTAATTTTTTGGCCATATGTCAGAGCTTTGTGAGCAGCAGAACCATCTTTAATAGGATCGCCCGGCTTAATTTTTAAATCTACTTTTTTACTAGGTTGATAATATAAATATTCGTTTGTATCTGATATTGCAATCGACGTATTTTCTGGGAAGAAATCTTTAATAATATCCATGATTTCTTCTATTTGTTTTGGTTCCAAATTAAGACACCTCATTTTGTATACATTTTATATGATATACCATCTATTTTACTACACTTTGAAATAAATGAAATAGAGAAGATTCCCGGTAAGGTCGGGAATTTTCAGTAATTATGAAAAATACATTCTTATTTTTGTCACTTTTTGCTTGTTTAATTAAAGAAAGGTGTACCGTATACTTATTAGTAACGAGAACGCGTCAGGTTTAGTATTTAAATAATAACAGGAAAGTATGCTAAAATTTATACATATTATAAAGAATAATCGCTTTTTCTATTAGTTGTAGAGCTTTTAGCTTAGTTTTAATAATGCGATATTAAATATTCAACAGGCTATATCTGTTAAAATAGAGTTTGAAAAGATGCGAAATTATGGTAATATTCACTTTAGTTATACATAATTAATTCTTTATTCTTATTAGCGTGATAATTTTAGGTGAATTTTTAGCGAATTTTAGTTAATAAGTCAGTTATTTCGTAGGGATAACTATAATAATAACTATATTCTTTATCTAAGTTAGGTTATATTACAGTAGTCGATCTGCATTGTTGTGATTCACACAATATTGCAATTGTATTCTGAAGAAAGATGGGGTTATCTATGCAGCTATTTCCACATTCAATATCTGAAACAATTTCAAAACGGTACTTTCAAGAGATTGATAGTATAAATCAATATAACGGGATTGAAGATTTTTATAGTATTGAATCTAAGCTGTTATTTGAAATCTTTCACTTAGAGTCGGCAAAAGCAAAAAAATCGTTGCATGAAATAATTGATATTTTATCAATAAGATTTGGGAAACAAGTAATCAAAGTTGTAAGAAATTATTTTGTCATCCTTTCATCAATTGTTGCACGCAAGCTTTTGGATAATCAAGTACCTTCCAAAAAAGCATTTGCTTTTAATTTAGCCTGTGCCGATATGATCGAAAATAACATGAGAGATGCAGAGTTTTTGCAATTTGCTGACGATTTAATTGATTTTTATGTTTATTTTATAGCAGATCGTAAGCAGCCAACGTTTAGACATCAAACCGTAAATAAAGTAATTATGTACATAAACGATGAACTTGAAAATGATTTAACGGTTGAAAGCATCGCTCAAAAATTCCATATAAGTACCAGCCATCTATCGAGAATCTTTAGAGAGCATGTTGGCATTACATTAGTAGAATATTTAAATGTAAGAAGAGTAGAAGAATCACAATATTATTTACGACATACAAATAAAAGCATTACATCGATTTCCGATCAATTCCATTTTTGTAACCAAAGCTACTTTACAAGAATTTTCAAAAAGTATACAGGTGTTACGCCAAAGCATTTCCGTGATGAGCTGCATCATGAGTTTTACCGATTTGAAATTCCGGAAGTTGAGTTTGAAAACGTTTAATGCAAACTATATAGGGATATCCGTGAAAGATGCGTCCATCAACTCGACCGATATTGGTCGAGTTGTGTTTTTGTAGCAAGAGTAAATGAAATATCCCTGATTTTGAGTTTTGCTGTCACATATTGCAGAAATAACAGAGAATTTGATTATATGACCTTGTATTTGATATTCATAAAGTTAATACTGTATACTTCAATTTAGCTAAATAAAATAGTAGGTGGAAAAATGAAAAAACTGAAACTTTTTTCAATGCTAGGCCTTATGCTGTTCGTGTTAACAGGGTGTCAAGCTGTTGAAAATCAGGAAGGCTTCTTTTACAGCACATTTGTTAAACCAATGAATTGGTTGTTGGAATTTTTAGGCAATGATGTATTTAACGGAAGCTACGGTTTAGCAATTATCGCAATTACAATCGCTGTTCGTTTAATATTAATGCCATTCATGTTAAAGAATTATCGTTCACAATCTGCGATGAAATCAAAAATGGATATCGTCAAGCCGAAAATGGACGAGATCCAAGAAAGACTTAAAGCTGCTCAAACAAAAGAGGAGCAGATGGCGATTCAACAAGAGATGTTAGGGTTATATCGCGATAATGGCATAAACCCATTAAATCTAGGCTGTTTACCAATCATTATTCAAATGCCGATTATTATGGGATTATACTTTGCGATTCGATATTCTGCAGATGTACAGGCACACAAGTTTTTATGGTTTAGTCTAGGGACACCTGATATTATCATGACGATTATTGCGGGTATTGTGTACTTTGTCCAAGCAAAAGTGTCATTATGGACAGTGCCAGATGCACAAAAAGCTCAAATGAAATTAATGATCTATATTTCGCCAATCATGATTGTGTTTATTTCCTTCACATCTATGGCTGCCCTTCCTTTATATTGGTCGGTAAGTGGTTTATTGTTAATTTTGCAAACTTATATAGGCAGAAAATATTTTTCAGAGCATCCAGCTAAACCGGAAACAGAAACGGTTTCGTTAGATAAAAAATAATCTGCAAGCCGAGGTGTAATGCCTCGGCTTTTTATTTTGGAGTCAGCAAGTTTTGCAAAAATTTTAAGTGGAATTATAAGGTCAAATGGTAAAAACAGTGCTAAAATAGAAGCATTGTATTAGGAAAGAGGCGCTCGTACGATTATGAAAAGAACTACAACTTATGGAAATAAGAATAATAGCAAAAAGAAATACATATGGATTGGTGCTAGTGTAGTAGTTATTATAGCGGCAGTTATTGCAGTGTTTATCTATTTAAATCAAAATGACGAGAAAAATCAAAATGCAGAGCCCGCTCCAGCCGAAGAGGAAAAAGCGGGCCAGGAAGAGACAGCTAAAACTGAAGAAAAATCTTCAACTGCTACAAATGAAGAAGAGCCAACTGAACCAAAGGACCAACAAAGTCAGGAAGAGCAACCGCTTGAAAATGGGGGATATATTGAAGGGCAGGTATTGCCAACTGAGCCTACTATTGTAGAGGGGGTTGTAATTGCCAACAAAAAGTACCCATTACCAAGCACTTATGCTCCTGGGGAAAGTGAGTCGGCCCGAAATGCATTTGAACTCATGGCCAAGGATGCAAGAGAGGCAGGCTTTGAACTTGTTGCATTTAGTACATACCGTTCTTTTGAATATCAAGACACACTTTATAATAATTATGTTAATCGTGATGGGAAAGAAAACGCGGATCGCTATAGTGCAAGACCTGGCTATTCTGAACATCAGACAGGGTTAGCCTTTGATATTGGTGAAAAAGGAAAAGAAGATCTGTGGCTAACAGAGGAGTTTGGTGAAACTGAAGCGGGCAAATGGCTTGTTGAAAATGCATACAAATACGGTTTTATCCTACGTTATCCAAAAGGGAAAGAGGCAATTACGGGATATATGTATGAATCTTGGCATTACCGTTATGTAGGGCTGCATTTAGCTGCCGAAGTAAAAGAAGCGGGCGTAACGTTAGAAGAATATTTAGGCATTGAATAAAAAAGGATGGCGCTTGAGGCGCCATCCTTTTTAAATTACAAAATGGGTGTCAATAATCGTGATATCGATTCCTTAAATTTAATTATACTTGAACGATTCTCATACTTTTCAAGGGTTAACTCCGTACAATCGAATATATCCTTCTCAAAAACCTCTGCCAGTTCATGGGAAATGGTGCGATCGTAGATAAAAGCATTTACTTCAAAATTTAAAGTGAAGCTTCTTATATCGATATTTGCCGTACCAACCGTTGACGCTTCATCATCAATGACGATGGATTTCGCATGAATAAATCCTTTTTCATAAATATAAATTTTAGCCCCGGCGCGCAGTAATTGTCCGACATATGAATAGGTTGCCCAATAAACAAACATATGGTCGGGTTTATTTGGAATCATGATGCGGACATCGATGCCGGAAAGCGCAGCGATTTCAATGGCATTTAAAAAGCTGTTATCTGGTATGAAATATGGCGTTTGAATATAAATATAACGTTTAGCACTCATTAATAATTTTAAATAACCGTTTTTAATGGCTGGAAATTCCGTATCGGGGCCGCTTGAAACAATTTGCATCGCAATGTCGCCCTTTTTAGGAATGGCAGGGAAGTACCTTTCATTATAATTAATATTATTATCGCTTGCTTGATTCCAATCGAGTAGAAAGCGTGTTTGTAAAGGATGGACTGAACTGCCCTCGATGCGTAAGTGGGTATCTCGCCAGTAGCCAAACTTTTTGTTCAAGCCTAAGTATTCGTCACCGACATTAAACCCGCCAATATATCCTATGCGTCCGTCAATAACGACTATCTTGCGATGATTTCTGAAGTTTAGGCGCGGGTTGATGAGCGGCAAGATGGAAGGGAAGAATACTTCTACTTCACCGCCTAATTCAAGAAGGGATTTGAAATATCTTTTCCTCAAACCTCTAGAACCCATTTCATCGTATAAAATGCGGACTTTCACGCCTTGCTGTGCTTTCTTTAAAAGTGCTGTATAAATTCGTACACCTAAATTATCCAATTTGAAAATGTAATATTGTACATGGATGTGATCTTTTGCATGTTCGATATCTTCGAGTAAAGCTTCGAATTTTTTAGCACCATCATCATACAGTTCGACATGATTATCCTGGGTTAAAACCGAATCGCTCGTTTTTAAATTCATATGAATTAAGCTTTTATATTTGCCAACCTCATCGGAATGGAAATCCAGCGAATTTTCTTCAAGGGCCTCAATTTGGTAACAGATTAATTTATCTATCCCAATATCTTTTTGTCCTTCCCATCGGAATAAATGCTTTTTGCGCATTGGTCTACCAAGTAATAAATATAAAATAAATCCAGCTAAAGGAAGAAAGAATAATACGAGTGTCCAAGCCCATGTGGAAGAAGGATCTTTTCTTTCCAGAAAGATGACTGTAATCGCTAAAATGATATTCAATATGAGAATTATCGGAATAACAGATATGGTATTGAAGAAAATACTCATATGACTGCACCTACTTTATTTTTTATAAAAACAATTATAGCTTATCAAGTGAATGAATTGTAGTATTGATGCGATTATCAAAACTGTTCGGCAATAAAATAAACCTTAGAAAAATCCAGGTCTTTAAAATCGTTTTGATTTATAAAAAATTTGATGATTCCTGAATCGCCATACATTATTCCTTGTGCATCGTTGGAAACGATTTGGAACAATAGCGTATCGAATTTTTTTAGAAAAGCTGAATCCTTTCTTGTATCATATTCAAGAAAATATGGATAGCCACCCAATTTATGCTCAGCGGCCAAAAAATTCTCAAAATAAATCTCCTCAAATGTTCGTCCATCATTACTCATAAACTCATTTTCTAATTGAGTAAATTGCAAAAGATTTTCTCGTCTATAATCGGATGCCGAAACTGGTTCGAGTTTTTGGCAAAATTCAAGTTTCATCTCATTTTGAATTAAAAATTCACTATCTATAGTCAAGTAGGAAAAGTCCTGAACGAGTTGACTTTCATCTAAAATTTCAGGAAAGTAACGTATTTTATAATCCTGCTGAAAGAGCAATTCCATACGCTTCTCACTTGGCTTATTAAACTGGCTCGATAAAAAGAATTGGAGCAGCCCTTTCCTCTTTGGAAAAGTTGAACAATAGGGCAATTGGGCAAAATTGATTTGAGCCAATAATGGCATATACTCACCATTTGCATCTTTCGGGTGCAAATGGGACTTTGGTAAATAGGGGTATCCTGCAAACTTGCTATCGCTTAAAGAGGGTCTCCCTTTTGCAGGGGTCATCCATAAAGAACTGATCATGGATGATTCAATTTTATTTCTGAAAGTTTCCAGTTCCTCTGGCAAGTAAATTGATTTGTTTGTTTGCACACTTCTACCTCCATAATAATTAAATACAGTTTAAAATTACCAATATAAAATTATTAAATACCCATTTTTTATGAAAACTAATACGTTATGCATTTTACTATACGTACGGTTGCTATTATTCATGTCCTAAATTGAATAGAATTATCTTTGATCTAAAAATAATTCACATTATAAAAATTAGGTTAGCTCAAAAGAAACCTTTGAAATGTGAACAAATTGTGACTTTTTATTTTGGTGTTTGAATTATAAAATTAAAGGTTATAATTCCTTTAGTACCAAAGAAATTTACGATTTTTAGTTAAGTTGAAGATAAATTAAAATGCTATTTAGTTGACAATTTCTAAGTTGTAACAGAATTGAAAAATATTAGCTAAGCTATGCATGTTATGATGGACTAAAGTTATTTAAGTCAGAAATTTTTAATTTTTTATTTTGAAACTTTTAGATAGTTAATTCGTTATTAATAATATAAAAGAAGGTTAGGTGGAAAGCATGGCGAAGGAAGTAGACTTAAAGAAAATCGTTTCGAATTTATCTAAATTAGGTGTTACTGCAACAATTACAAAATCCCGTCTTGAATTACTAAAAGTATTAACACCACCAACTCAAACACCCCAAGTATAATAATAATCAGAATTAGCATAAAAAAGGTCCCGACTAGTAATAGTCGGGACCTTTTTCGATAGAATTGCAAATTTTGATAAAGCATTATTCATCATCATCATTTCCAGCAAACATATAAGATTTATAATGGAATTTCATACTAAACACTAAGCCAAGTGCTAAAGCATTCCCCATTAAGGAACTACCGCCATAACTGATAAATGGCAGCGGAATACCTGTAATCGGTAAAAGCTGAATCGTCATTCCGATATTTTCAAATACATGGAAGGTGATCATAGCAATAATTCCTGCGCAAACGTACGTACAGAAAGGATCTTTCAAAGTTAGCGTCAATTTTGTTAAATGATAAATTAATAAGAAATATAGACAAATAACAAAGCTTGCTCCGATGAATCCCCACTCTTCCCCGATAACCGTAAAGATGAAATCGGTATGGCTTTCCGCAACATATACTTCTCGGTCCAAATAACCTTTACCGAAGATTTCCCCTGAACCAATCGCATTTAAAGAAGTAATTAAATGATAACCTGAGCCTGATGAGTAAGAATATGGGTCTAGCCAGGAATAAATACGGGCGAATTGATAAGGCTGCAATCCGAATTTATCTTCCAGGAAATCCTGCATATATAGAGCCATCCAAAGTAATGAGCCACCTACTGTAACTGCAGCTGCAAATACAGGTAATATAATTTTCCATGAGACGCCGGCAACAATTATTAAAGCAGCGGTTATGGCTAAAAATACTAAGGAAGAACCTAAGTCAGGCTGCATCATGATAAACGTTAAAGGGATCAGTAACGTGATGGCAATTTTACCCAACAAAATAAAATCTGATTTAATGCTTTTTAAAGAATACTTTTCGTGATGTCTACTAATGACCCAAGCTGTGGCAAGGATATAAAAAGTTTTCATAAATTCAGAAGGCTGTATACTTCCTATCGGTGTGGAAAACCAGCTTTTTGCGCCATTACGTTCGATAACAGGGCCGCCTTCTGATGCTGGAATAACTGCAAGAAGGATCAGTAAGACAATCCCGAAACCGTATAAGTACCAAGCCATTTTTTTATATTGGTCTGGATCGAAATAAATCACTACTGCAACAATCATAGCGAAAATGACATAATTTATGAGCTGCTGCAAAACAAAGTTTGAACCGTATTGCCCTGTGGTTTGCGCAGAGGAAATGGCCAGCAAACTAACGATAAGAAATAATAAAATAATTAAAGCAAGCTTCCAATCAAATCGGCCTGCGAAGTTTTGGTTATTTTCCATTTATTTCACCTAATTAATCTTAAAGATTTTAGTAAATTCTTTTGAACTTGTACATTTTACTTTAACACAGAAATAATTAAAAGGGGATATTCGTTTCTATGTAAATAAGGTGTAAGATATTGGTGGGAACTAGTGCTTCAAGGCATCTTATTTCTTGTTCAAGTTATCTGCAAAATTTAACCGATAAACTTAAGACGTAAATCAAAATGAAAATGTTTCAAATTTATAAATTACATCATATAATAACTAATGTATTGAATTATTGGGGAGTGAGCCTATGGCAAGAAAACAAAAAACTGCGGATGATTTTATGCATCATTTGTTTGTACATATGAATGATGTCGATCATTTTGTAATCTATAGTGGCCTGACATTAAAGCAGTTTATTAGCTCCGTCGACCCAATACCAAATTTATTATTGCTAAAGCATGGCTACGATGACGGATCATTCAATATGCATACCCAGTTTGATTTTGTATCTATAGATGAGCTAACGAAATTCGTCAAGAAAATGGATGATGCAGACGGTGATTTATGTTGGATTGACTTTGCATCTGAGAAAAATGTCAATCAGCTAACGGCACTTGAGCAAGCAGAATTGCTTTACATCAGCCATAAAAAAGAACCTATTCATTCTCCGTTCTTTTCTAAGCTGCAAAATCGGTATATCTATTATTCAGCGGAAAATGACAAGTTAACAAAAGTTTATTATCGGTACTTAAATGATTCGGAGTATCTTGTTTCAAATCTCTTCAATCTGCTTATAAAAGAAAAAGAAGGTAACGGTAGTTTTTGGCGTAGAAAAGCAAAAGATACATTTCCCACTCTAGATCCAGTAATTTTAAAGGCATATAGACCTTTTGTAAAAGAAGGAGCCTTATTGTCTCTATATAAAATGGAGAAGCAAAATAATTCTTATGGTGTTGAAATACGTACTCTTTCGGACTATGATTATCCCGATGAAGTTTGGGATGACTTAGATGTGATATTAAAACAAAACTACGATGAACTTATCAAAATCACTTAAAACTTTCTGTCATATCCTAATTTTGACAGGGAGTTTTTTCGCTTTATTTTAGTACCTTGTGTAAGTTGCTCTGGAAAAATACAAATAGGTGCAAAAACAAAAAGACGGATTGATTTTTAAGTGCAACTAAGGTTTGTCGCGATACGTCCTACACGATAAACCGAGTTTTTTAAATTGTTTTTCGTGTTAAACTAGAACTACTCAATATTTTGGAGGTCAAAAAATGAAAAAGCGCGTTGGTTTATTATATGGAGGGAAGTCTGCTGAACATGAGGTGTCACTGTCAACAGCGACAGCCGTTTCAAAAGCGATTGATTATGACAAATATGAAGTGCATCCTATTTTCATAACACTGGATGGTCAATGGCTAAGAGGACCTCAATTAACAAAACCAGTTGAATCAATTGAACAATTACAATTTAAAAATGAAGATATCTCACCAAATAATATTACAGAATTTATAGTAGATCAAAATAAACAGGCACAATTCGATGTAATCTTCCCATTGCTTCACGGGACAAATGGGGAAGATGGAACGGTGCAGGGGTTATTGGAAGTCTTGAATTTCCCTTATGTAGGAAATGGAGTATTAGCTTCTGCGGCTGGTATGGATAAAGTAACGATGAAGCAGCTGTTTGGTGTTGCTGGTCTAAAACAAGTTCCTTATGTTCATTTTATACGAAAAGAATGGAATGTGCGATCTGGAGAAATTGTTGAACAATGTGAAAATGAATTAGGCTGGCCAATGTTTGTTAAACCTGCCAATTTAGGTTCAAGTGTGGGCATCAGTAAGGCAACAAATAGTGAAGAACTTGTTGAAGCTATCCAATTTGCCTTCCAATATGATCGTAAAGTAATTGTTGAACAAGGGATTGCAGCGCGTGAAATCGAAATGGGTGTATTAGGCAATGATGAGCCGAAAGTATCTGTTGCTGGGGAAATCAAGCCAATGACAGATTTTTATGATTATGATTCTAAATATAAAGATGGCTCAACTGCACTCATCATTCCTGCTGAAATTTCTTCTGAAGTAGAAAGCACAATGAAAGATATGGCCATTCGTGCATTTAAAATACTTGATTGTTCAGGCATTGTTCGATCCGATTTCTTTGTAACGGAAAATAATGAAGTTTATATAAATGAAGTAAATACAATGCCAGGATTTACACCTGTAAGTATGTATCCTTTATTATGGCAGCATACTGGTGTAAGCTACCCACAATTGATCGATAACTTAATTGAACTGGCGATTGAACGCCATACAGAAAAGCAACAATTACAATATAACCGAGATTAGAGTGAAGTTGATATGAAAAGAACACTAAAAGAAATTGCCAACTGGTTAAATATTGAATGTGATAATCACCATCAAGATACGATTGTTTCAGGAGTCTCTATTGATACACGAACAATTTCAAAAGGGGATTTATTTATTCCTTTTCGCGGTGAGTCAGTAAATGGCCATAAATACGTGGAGCAAGCATTTGAAAAGGGTGCTTCGGCAACTCTTTGGTTAAAGGATGAGCCAAATCCTCCAATTGATAAGCCTGTATTATTTGTTGAGGATGCGGAGCTTGCTTTACAGGGAATGGCTCGTGCTTACCGCAAGTCGCATCAAGCCAAATTTATTGGGGTTACGGGGTCGAATGGTAAAACTTCATCTAAGGATATCTTGGCTAGTATGTTATCGCCTTTTTACAAGGTGCAAAAAACGATGGGGAACTTTAACAATCAACTAGGTTTGCCCATTACGCTATTAAATCTTGATGAAGATACTGAAATTGCTGTTCTTGAAATGGGAATGAGCGGTTTTGGCGAAATTGAATTTTTAACAAAAATGGCGAAGCCCCATTTTGCTGTAATCACCAATATTGGGGAAGCTCATATGCAAGATCTAGGGTCACGCGAAGGGATTGCAAAAGCTAAATTTGAGATTATACTTGGTCTGAAAGAAGATGGAGTCCTGTTCTTTGATGGAGATGAACCTTTATTGCAACATTTAGTAAAGGAACAAACACAGCTTACAGCTAAAGGATTTGGGTTTGATGCATCGAATAATTTAGTTGCTGCTTCGATAGAAACAACCGAAAAAGGGAGTCGCTTTACGGTTAGTGGCGAGGTGAATGGCGAATTCTTTATTCCTGTTCTAGGGAAACACCAAGTGAAAAACAGTTTAACTGCGATTCTTCTAGGGGAAATGCTTGGTTTAACGGAAGAACAAATACGAGAAGGTCTATCGCAAGTAACCTTAACGGAAATGAGAATGCAGCTGGTGCCTGCAGCTAAGGGAATCTTATTTATTAATGATGCCTACAACGCAGCGCCAACTTCCATGACAGCAGCTATTCAATTCGTCCAATCGACAACATTGCGTGAAGACAAATGGCTGGTATTAGGTGACATGCTTGAGTTAGGTGATGATGAACAACAATTCCATGAACAAATTGCCAATGTCATTGATGAAAAAGAAATCTCGAGAGTTTGTCTATTTGGACCAAGAATGAAGTGGTTATATGACCGATTAAAACATAAATTTGCTAATGAAAATTTAATTCATACCGAGAATAATTATGATGAAATCGTAGAATATATAAATGAACATGCAAACGAAAAAACATTACTATTATTAAAAGGCTCTCGAGGAATGAAATTAGAAACACTTCTAAAATCATTCGAATAAAATACAGGCGCTTTTAAGTCCATTCTTGACTTAAAAGCGCCTTTTTTTGTTTGAAAGCGGCAAAGAGGGGTAAAGCATATTTGTAAACTTAGAATGGCAGAAGATGCAATACATGGACAAGTGAAAGTTGGCGAATTATTTAAAGGCCAAAAGTACAATATAAGGATTGTACCAGTTAGTTATTGCGAGATTCATGAATTGAGTCGTCCGTTAAATGCTTTAAACTTAATGTGCCTAGAGTTTAAGCCAGTAATTTTTTTCTTTTTTTGTTTGATTAAAGTATTGGAAAAAGTATTGATTACTTACCTAAGGAAAAATCACATTTTAAAGTAATCTTGTATGACCTATGGTTTCCTTGGTTTTCACTATGGAAGAAGTGAAAATTAAGAATATTATAACAAGAGCAATTTCGTTGCAATGCAGTTAAGAGCCGTGATAGACTATGATAAGCAATGGATACATTTTGTGCGAAGGCTCTTCACAAAAGAATGATGAAGAGTGCTTTTTTTTGAATTTAACGGTTTTATTCTATTTTTACCAGCGTTTAAAACATAAGGGTAGAATTGAACCGCTCGGCAAAGACCGGGCTTTCCCTTTCATATAAAATCGCTCTCTGTAGAAGCAGAGAATTATTAAGTATCGGAAACGTTCCAAAACTTAGGCTCGAAGTTTGCCGCATTTCATCTGAAAATGTAACCATTTGTCAACTTAAAGGAAAAAAGGAGATTGAAGAGTTTGACAAATTTTTCAGAATTAAATATTACCGAATCAACATTACGTTCATTAAAGCGTATGGGATTTGAAGAAGCTACACCAATCCAAGAAGGCACTATTAAGTTTGCATTAGAAGGTCGTGACGTATTAGGTCAAGCGCAAACTGGTACTGGTAAAACTGCAGCTTTCGGAATACCACTAATTGAGAAAATTGACCCGAAAAACCCAAATATACAAGCATTAATTATTGCCCCAACTCGTGAATTAGCAATCCAAGTTTCAGAAGAATTATATAAAATTGGTTATGATAAACGCGTTAAATTATTATCAGTATATGGTGGACAAGAAATCGGCCGCCAAATTCGCGCATTAAAAAATAAACCACAAATTATCGTTGGTACTCCTGGACGTATCCAAGACCATATTAACCGTCATACATTAAAGCTTGATCAAGTACAAACTCTTGTATTGGACGAAGCTGACGAAATGTTGAACATGGGCTTCATCGACGATATTAATGCGATTTTAGAAAATGTTCCAGAAAATCGCCAAACATTATTATTCTCGGCTACAATGCCGCCTGCAATCCGTAAAATTGCAAATAACTTCATGAAAAACCCTGAAGAAGTTAAAATCAAATCAAAAGAAATGACAGTTGAGAATATCGAGCAATTTTTCGTGAAAGCTCAAGAACGCGAAAAATTCGATGTATTAACTCGAATTTTAAATGTGCATCAACCAGAGCTTGCAATCATCTTTGGCCGTACAAAACGTCGTGTAGATGAATTATCACAAGCTTTAAGTATCCGTGGCTACGTTGCGGAAGGAATCCATGGTGACTTAAGCCAAGCAAAACGTATGTCTGTATTGCGTCAATTTAAAGAAAACAAAATTGACATTCTTGTTGCAACGGACGTAGCGGCGCGCGGTCTTGATATTTCGGGTGTAACTCACGTTTATAACTTTGATATTCCTCAAGATCCAGAAAGCTATGTTCACCGTATCGGTCGTACCGGCCGTGCTGGTAAATCAGGACTTGCAGTTACATTCGTGACTCCACGTGAAATGGGTTATCTGCGTATAGTTGAAGAAACAACGAAAAAACGTATGACGCCACTTCGTCCGCCGAGTGAATCAGAAGCGCTTGTTGGTCAACAAAAAGTTGCTATGGAGAAGTTAGTTGAAATCGTTCAAGCAAATGATTTAAATGACTACCGTATTTTAGCGAATGAATTATTAGAAGAACATAATGCGGTTGATTTAGTGGCAGCAGCTATTAAATCCATGACGAAAGAACCGGATGAAACACCAGTAACAATTTCTGAAGAGCGTCCATTACCAGCTCGTAAAGAACGTTCTGGTGGTGGCCGTGGACGCGGAGGAGACTCTCGCGGCGGACGTCGTGACTTTGGTCGTGGCGGCCGCAGCGGTGGCGGCGGTGCTCGTCGTGACGGAGGCCGCAGAGATGGCGGACGTCGTGAAGGTGGACGTAAAGAAGGAGATCGTCGTCGCTCTTCTTCAAGTACTCCACGCCGTCGTGAAGACTAATTTGAAATTTGAAAAGTGCCCTTTAGGGGGCACTTTTTTATTTAGGCTTACTACGCAAGAATGTCGCACGTAAAGAAACAGGATAACGTTTTCCTGATAAATACTGGAGATTTACATAGGGAGTTATTGTTTATTTGGATTTTTGAATATATTGAAACAATTTACAGCTTAATTCGTATAAGATAAAAGGAAAGGGGTGTGCATTTGTGCGAAATCAGTTGATGTTTCAAATACCGGGGAAAGGTCTAACCGTATGGCGGCTATATGGTCTTTTTAATACGCTAGTAGTGGCTATTTTAATGGGAGTTGCCGGTTTTCTAACGGTCTTTTTTGAATGGCCATCATTTATATATTACATAGCAATTGCAGTAGTAATAATCGTGGGACTAACATCAATTTGGCTTTTTCCGAAAATTCGATGGAATCATTGGAGATATGAAGTTCGGGAGCATGAAATCGAAATTCAAAGTGGTCTCTTTATCGTAAAGCGGACATTGATCCCTATGGTACGAGTGCAGCATGTTGATACTACACAAGGACCGATATTGAAAAAGTATGATTTATCTAATATTTCCATTTCAACAGCTGCTACAACTCATATCATTCCAATGTTGGAGACTAATGATGCCGATAGCTTGAGATCGCGCATTTCTATCCTGGCAAGGGTGGCGGAAGATGATGTTTGAGAGGCGTTATAAATTACATCCAGTTTCAGCGGTAGTTGATTTTGTAAAAGGATTGAAGGAGCTAATTCTACCTTTCTTAATTCTCTTTTTTGCGAATGGCTTTTCCTTTAATCTGGGGGACGGCGCATTTTGGGCAAGTACCATTCCTTTAGGTATTTTTATATTGGTTATCTTAGTGCATCTAATAACGGGAATCCTCAAGTGGTGGACATATGTCTATTGGTTTGAGGAAAATGAGTTAAGAGTGGAGTATGGCCTTTTTGTGAAGAAAAAACGCTATATTCCCTTTGACCGAATTCAAAGCTTTAATTACAAGGAAGGTATTTTCCATAGAATATTTGGTCTTGTGCAAGTAATGGTAGAAACAGCAGGCAGTACAAATGGTAAGCCTGAAGTGATTTTAACAGCCATTACAAAAGAGGCTGCGAACCAAATTGAGCTTGTTACACGGAAAAGAAAAGAACAAAAAAAGGAAAATGAGCTTCAGGAAGAAAATATTGTGTCTGAAGAAAAGGTGAGCGAAAACCAAACGGAAAGCCTAAGTACTAGAGTGATTCATAAACTGAACACAAGAGATTTAATCATTCTTGCTACGACTTCTAGCAGTATGGGAGTTGTGATAGCCGGGGTGGCAGCGGTACTTTCTCAATTTGCAGAATTCATTCCCTTTGAATGGATCTTTGAAGAAGTGTCCTCCATTATTAAATTTGGATTTGTACTTGTAGCATTAGCTGTTTTTGTTACATTTTTATTTACATGGATTGTAGCCGTTGTGATTACTTTTATAAATTACTTTAACTTTACCGTGATTGAAGAGAACGACCGATTAACAATCACAAGGGGACTGCTGGAGAAAAAGAAAGTTACAATCCCGTTAAACCGAATCCAGGCAATCAAAATTGTCGAAAACCCTTTAAGGCAAATATTTGGATTTGCAGCGGTAGTTGTAGAAAGTGCAAGTGGCGGTTTTGGAGGAGAAGAAAAGAAAATTACACTTTTGCCGTTAATAAAAAGAAAACATTTATATGATCCGCTTCAAGAATTGTTTCCGCAGTTTGAATGGCAGCAATCCTTGATAAGGCCGCCTAAAAAAGCACAGCCTTTCTTTTATCGAATCGATTTTATATGGCTTTTGCCTATTATCGCGCTTTGTTCCTATTTTTGGTTCCCGTATGGATTGTTATCCGCGTTGATTATCGTTCCAGTCCTATTATTAGGTTTGTGGCAATATAAAACAACGGGCTATGCTATTAGCGGTAATCAGCTAACGTTTTGTTATCGGATCTTTAGTCGTGTGACATTTATAGTAGAGAAAAAACGAATTCAAGCTTTGGAATGCAGGCAAACATTTTTTCAAAAGCGGAAGGCAATCACTTCTGTCCAGTTAACAGTAATGTCTGGGCTGACAGGAGCAAAGGCAAAAGCGCCGAATCTAGAAAATCGAGCAGCTGAAGAAATTATGAGCTGGTTTGAAAAAACATCTTCATAACAAAAAGGCAATCTCCTGTATTTAGAGATTGCCTTTTTATTTAAAGATAAGAAAGTTTGGCTTATGTTGAACCACGAGGGCTATTAATTTGTCTGCCTATTTCTTTTTTTGTCTCCAACGAATGATATTCTTTGGTGAGAAATAAGATAAACCTAGTAAGAAGCCTGTTACCAGACCGCCAATATGCCCGGCCGCATTGATATTAGGGGTTAGGAAAGTAATGATGACACTAATAATGATTAAAGGCATGATTACTTGTTTTAGTTGCGGCATAGTATGGCGTGTATAGTAGACAAGCGCTGCAAAGGCACCGAAAATACCATAAATCGCACCACTTGCTCCGACAGTTGCATACGAAGGGTCTTGAGTGACAAATGTAGCTACATTTCCAAAAATTCCGGCTAAAAAATAAATCGTTAAGAAACGCAGCTTCCCTGCGATTTTTTCAAGTTCAGGACCAAATAAGAATAACGAAAACATATTAAATAAAACATGCATAAAGCCTAAGTGAAGAAATAGTGACGTAATCATTCGCCACCACTGTCCATCACCAACTAAGTAATTCAAGCTCGCACCTGTGTAAAAAACTTCATCACCGATATTTGGCAGCATTGTTATAATATACACAATGAAATTAATCGCAATAATCGTTGAAACAACAGGATATAGTTTTAGAAACTGTTTGAAATTTTCTCTACGAATAAACATGTAAACACCTCAAATCTTTAACTTCGCTCAGTTTTTGGATAATGGCTATTGAATCTATTTACTTTTTGCATTCATTTTACCATTTAAAGAAGTAGAATACTTCTACTGAATGAAGTTAAAATTATTATACATTGTATTTTATTAATAATAAAAGGAGAACTTCCATATGATAAAAGGAATTGGACTAGATATAGCAGAAATCCCAAGAATAAAGAAAGCTATGGAACGTTCGGAAAAATTCGGGCAACGTATCCTATCTGAACGGGAACAAAATATTTTCCAACAACTATCTGAACTACGAAAAGTTGAATTTTTAGCGGGGAGGTTTGCAGCAAAGGAGGCATTTTCTAAAGCAAAGGGTACTGGAATAGGCAAGGATTGCGAGTTTCATCAGATTGAAGTTTTAAAAGACACCTTAGGTAAGCCGACTTTATTTTTTAATGGTGAATTGGTGAGTGGACATGTCAGCATTACACATACAAAAGAATATGCAGCAGCTCAAGTTATACTATTGGACTAGCTAAACAAGGCGAAAAAGAAAACAGTATAAGAAAAGTGAATATTAATTTGTGAAGTTGTCCAAAAGTGATAGCATAAAGTTATACATCCGCTCATATATTTTGACTACGGAGCTGAAAGTAGAAGAAAGGATGGAGTTTTGCGACACAAATTAACCTTATTATTTGTTATGTTGTTAGGAGTGCTAATGCTCGCAGCTTGTGGGGAGGATTCACAGGAGGATGTTCTGCAAGATCTTAATGATAAGTGGAACGATGTAAAAGGATATGAACTAGATGCCACGATGGAAATCAAAACAGGTACTGAACCAAGAGTTTATGATGTAAACGTATGGCATACTGAACCAGAATTTTACCGAGTGAAAGTAACTCAGCAAGGCGAAGATGTAACACAAATGATTATCCGCAATGACGAAGGCGTATTTGTAGTAACACCTTCACTAAGAAAAACGTACAAGTTCCAAAGTGAGTGGCCAAAACAAAATAGCCAAGCTTACCTAATTGGTGCATTAGCGGAAGACTTGTTAGCAGACGATGGTGTGACAATGGAGGAAGATGACAAGAATTACATCTTCACAGCAGCAACTAGAAATAATCATAAGAGTATAATGCCGACGCAAAAAATTACAGTGGACAAGAAAACGATGCTGCCAACTTCTGTGTCAGTAGTAAACGAAGCTCAGGAAGAACAAATGGTCATTACGTTTAAAAATATCGATCTAGGAATGCAGCATAAGGAAAGTGAATATGCAGTAGAGAACTTCTCTGAGTCAAAAGAAGAAGAGACAGCTAGTGCAAGTGCGCAAGTGCCAACTGATTTCCAAACGTATTACCCTGAGTTAAATTGGGACAATACTAAATTGGTAGAAGAAAAAGCGGTTATGGAGGATGGAACAGAGCGTGTTATTTTAACGTTCGAGGGTGAGAAATCCTTTACACTTGTTCAACAACCTGTTGAGTATGGAGAATCAGCAACACTTCCGGTATATGCTCCTGGTGATCCGGCAGATCTAGGATTTACGATTGGTGCAATTACTGAAAACTCAATTAGCTGGGAACGTGATGGTGTATCATTCTTTATCGCATCAAATACTCTAACACAAGAAGAAATGGTACAAGTTGCGGCTTCTGTTACTACAGGTGGATTAAAATAAATCAATAGCTGCTAAGTTGTTGATTTCCAAATAAATTAAGATTTTGGAGAGGTTAGTCTTAGAAAGTGGGGAAAATGAGCTCTCTTAGACTAACTCTCTCTTCATTCTTTTGAAAGTAAAAGTGATGGACAAGAACTACTAATAAAATTTAAAATAAAAATAAATGAATATTACAAAAATTTGAAGTTTATAATTGCTAAAAGAGGGTAAATGATAAATGCAAAACATAGAGCACTTCCGACCAACCAAAGCCATCATCAATTTAGATGCAATAAAAAATAATGTAAGCAACCTAAAAAAACATTTACATCCTGGAGTTCAAATCATGGCCGTCGTGAAAGCAAATGCATACGGACATGGAGATGTGGAAGTTGCATCGGCAGCAATTGAATCTGGTGCAACGATGTTAGCGGTAGCGACCCCAGAGGAAGCGATTCGTCTTCGAAAATCTTTTCCTGATATTGATATTTTAATCTTAGGTTATGCCCCTGGCGCATTCGCACCTTTTGCTGCAAATGAAAATATCACTTTAACTGTGTATTCAACTGATTGGGTGCAGCAAGTGGAGGCATTAAGCTTTTCGAAACCTTTGAAATTACATATTAAAATTGATACAGGCATGGGTAGAATAGGTGTCACTCAAATTGAAGATCTTCAGAAACTGTATAACATGATTACATCCTCCGAAAAGTTCCTTGTGGATGGTGTTTTTACACATTTTGCAACTGCCGATGAAGAGGAGGAGACTTATTTTCATCATCAAGTTGCGAAATTTGAAGAGTTTATACGTTCATTACCTGAAAAACCACGACTAGTACATGCTGCCAATACAGCAACGATGCTTATAAAAGATCCAACGCTTCAATATGATGCAGTTAGGTTTGGAATTTCAATGTATGGACTTGCACCTTCTGCCTATGTAAACACAAAACTGCCGTTTCCAATAGAGCCTGCTTTCTCGTTAGAAACAGAACTTATAGAAGTAAAGAAAGTCCAAGCTGGTCAATCGATTGGCTATGGAGCTGCCTTTACAGCATCGGAACCTTCGTATATAGGGACGATTCCCATTGGCTATGCTGACGGGCTGATTCGAAAATATAGTGGACAACATGTATTAATAGATGGCATTCGTGTACCGATCATCGGAAGAATTTGTATGGATCAATGTATGTTATTATTACCAGCTGCATATAATATAGGTAAAAAAGTAACTTTAATAGGAAAACAAAAAGACGAAGAAATTACAATTGATGAATGGGCAGAAAAAGGAGATACAATTAACTACGAGGTTCCTTGTATCATTACTTCTAGAGTGCCTAGAATCTACTACAAAAAATAGTAAAATGCGACAAAAACTTCAACAAAAACCGATAAAACTACATGGATAGCCATATTTTTTAATAATTATCTTTTCAACATATCATTTCGATGATAGAATGAGAAAAGAATTGAAATGGTACGGTTTTTGTGGAGGTGCTTGTTTTGTACGCGAAAAAAGTAGAAGAAATAAAGGAAGCTTTAGGACTTCCTCAAGAAATGTTAATGGCATTTAATACACTTGAGCAAAAATCGCGAGATAGTGAAAGTTTTGTTTATATTTCATCTCGTAGATTATCTACGCACAAGCAACCAAATCAAATACGGGAAGCTTTAATGAAAGGCTATGTGGAAATGTCGCAAATCAACCTGAACATTTGTAGCGAATGTCTACATGCAGAGTATGAAGCGGAACATATGGTAGAGGAGCGTCTCGTAAGCGGGGGATGACATTTTGATTGTGAAACGAGGGGACGTGTTTTTTGCAGATCTCTCACCAGTTGTGGGATCTGAACAAGGCGGAACGAGGCCCGTATTAATCCTTCAAAACGATATAGGTAATCGATTTAGTCCGACTGTAATCATCGCTGCGATTACTGCGCAAATTCAAAAAGCAAAATTGCCGACTCATGTCGAAATTGATGCAAAAAAGTATGGTTTCGAACGGAATTCGGTAATTTTGCTTGAACAATTGCGTACGATAGATAAATCTAGGTTGACGGATCGTATTACCCAATTAGATGATGAGCTTATGGAAAAAGTGGACGTTGCATTAGAAATAAGCCTAGGATTAATGAAATTTTAATACATAAAATGTAAAGGGATGACCTAGAAAGAATGATTCTTTTGGGTCATTCTTTTTTTATTAGATAGAAATATGCTTGAAAGATACACATATCAAATTGGGCGGATACTGATCGATTTGTGTTTTTAACCAAAATACTGATTATCCGGTTATTTACGAAATATTTCGTCTATTCATTGCCATAAATTTGATGTGAGCACACATGATACTATATATTAGAAATATCGAGATTTATACATATTTGCTAGAATTATAATATGCGCTTTTGTTATTTCATAAGCAAAATGGAGGTGCAGTGATGAGAGAAGCTAGAACAGTTGAGATCGTGACAGAATTAGACATTGTAACTGCACGCAAGCTAGGCCGAGATGAGGCAAAAGAGATTGGATTCAATGATGTAGACCAATCGCGCATTACGACAGCAATTGGTGAACTGGCTAAAAACATTTTATTATATGCCCGTGTTGGGAAGATTGTTATCGAAGATATAGAAGGAGTTAGCATGAAAGGAATTGCTGTTTCATCTATTGATAAAGGGCAGGGGATAGCAGAAGTACATAAAGTATTGGAGGATGATTATTCTTCCGCTAGTACCGGAGCTGGTCTTCCGGCAGTTAAAAGGCTTGTAGATTCAATCGATATACAATCGGAGGTCGGCAAAGGGACAACCGTTAAAGTTGTGAAATGGCTAAAGTAGGGTGTGTGTTTAATTGGAGCAAATTAGAAAACAATATAAAAAAATTCTATCAGATTATATCGGAAATCAGAGTGAAAGTGATTTATATATTGGCCAAAATTTTATAAAACGCATGATTCAAAAAAATGTAACGCCTGAAGAGGTTATTAGTATTCACAAACACGCGCTTGAAGAGATTTACGACGACATACCGGAGTCAGTATTGCATGGATATGATTTTCTAATCGAGGTAATGGTACATTTTGGATTAAAGGTTCAAGAACATCAAAGTTTACTAGCGAAACAGGAAGAACTCCGAATTGAGATGGATATTGCGGCAAAAATTCAAAATCTATTGTTGGAAACAGAGATACCGAAGCCTCGTTTGATTGATATCGGTATGCTCTCTATACCTCTTCGGAAAATGAATGGCGACTATGTTCATTTCATGCATGATGATGAACGTTATCTAAGTGTTGCCGTAACAGATGTAGTAGGAAAAGGGGTTCCGGCCGCCTTATGCATGTCCATGGTGAAATATGGTTTAGATACTTTGGAATATGCCAATAGCAACCCTTCCTATGTACTGGAAGTATTAAATAAAATCATTGAAAAAAGTATTGATGATAGCATGTTTGTTTCACTATGCTACGGTAGATATAACTTGAAAACTAATGTGTTTACATGGAGTTCGGCAGGGCATGAACCTTCCCTTTATTACAAGGCGGCAGATCAAGCATTCTATGATTTGGAAGCGAAGGGCCTACTGCTTGGAATTATGCCCGAAGCAAAATATACACAGCAGGATATTGAGCTGGAAGATAATGATTTTGTCATTCTGATGACGGATGGTGTAACAGATTTCCGCAATAGAGAAGAGTTCGACTCGCGTGAAATAATAAAAGGCATTGCGTTGGAAAATCGTCACTTGAGTGCACAAGAAATGTGCGAAGCTATCTATGAAGAAATGAAAAAGCTGCATGACTTTAAATTGGAAGATGATTTTACTGCAGTAATTATAAAAAAATAAATTTTTTTAATTTATAGGTTTAATAGATAAAAAATGGGGAAAAGACCAGTAGGTAATTGTGGGAGGTGTCTTATAATGAATGTAAATGTTCAATTTCGAGAAGATGGGGATTTATTGCTAGGGTTTATCGAAGGGGAAATTGATACGTATACAGCTCCAATTTTAAGAGATGAGCTAGAGATGATTCGTTTGTCAGAAGGCTTGCTAGTAGAATTGGATTTATCGAATGTAAATTATATGGATAGCACAGGTCTAGGTGTATTTGTAGCGTTTTATAAAAAGATAGTACAAGAAAATGCTAGATTGAAGTTAACCAACTTGTCTGCCAGATTAACAAGGTTATTTGAAATAACTGGGCTTAGTGAATTAATGGAAATTGAAAAAGGTGGGGCGAGCAATGCGAGCATTTGACTACATTGAAATTAGAATTCCTGCAAAGCCGCAGTATGTGAGTGTAATAAGGCTGACTGTTTCTGGATTAGCTTCTCGCATTGGTTTTTCCTATGATGAAATTGAAGATATGAAAATCGCAGTAAGTGAAGCGGTGACAAATGTTGTGCAGCATGCTTATGGAAGCCATGAGGATGGAGAGATTGTCATCGGTGTTGCTTTATATGCAAATAAAATCGAAGTTATGGTTTCGGATTACGGACATAGCTTTAACTTTGAAGAAATCAAATCTCAAATTGGCCCTTACCACGAAGATGAAAGTGTTGAAATGCTGAGAGAGGGCGGGCTAGGGCTTTATTTAATGGAAACATTAATGGACGAGGTCAGAGTGAACAACAACGAAGGTGGAGTCACTGTTTTCATGACAAAATATGTCACGAGAGAGCAGGTGAAGGAAAATGTCCGATCAATCACCACATAATCGTAATTCCGATAAAGAGATATTAAAGTGGATTGAACAATATCAACAATCAGAAGAACAAACGGCACTAGATAGTTTAGTCGTTCATTATAAAAACTTTGTCGAATCGATTGCCAGAAAATATTCTTATGGAAAAACAAATTACGAGGATATTGTCCAAGTAGGGATGCTTGGATTACTTGGGGCAATCCGACGTTTTGATACGTCTTTAGGTAGGAGCTTCGAAGCTTTTGCTGTTCCTACAATCGTTGGCGAAATTAAACGATTTTTACGTGACAAAACGTGGGATGTCCATGTTCCTCGCCGCATTAAAGAGCTGGGGCCAAAAATTAAGACAGCTGTGGAATTCCTGACCACCAAACTACAGCATTCACCATCAATACAAGAAATAGCGGAGTATTTAGAGGTAGAAGAAGAAGATGTACTAGAAGCAATGGAAATGAGCAAAAGTTATCATGCTCTTTCGATGGACCATTCCATTGATGCAGATTCTGAAGGCGGTACGGTCACCTTGATGGATGTAGTTGGGAAGGAAGATGATGGATTCGAAAGGACAAATCGTCGAATCGTTGTTTCCGAAGCGATGGAAGTATTGGAAGAACGTGAAAAAGAGATATTAAAACTGACATATTATGATCAAATGAGTCAAAAAGAAGCTGGGGAAATGCTCGGAATCTCACAGATGCATGTATCCCGAATTCAAAGAAAAGCCATCAAGAAATTACAGCAGGTCATTACAGCGGATGGTGTTGTCTAAGTCTTGTGTGATGCGCTGTCTTTTTGCTTGTATGGTTTTAAGCATGCCTATCAATATCAGGCCAATTTAATGGAATGGACAAGTCTACCCTGGAACTAGTTGAAAGGGTAGATTTTTTATTGAGAAAAAATGCTCATTTCACTATAATTGTCCTCTTGGCAAAGGGGAATATATAGAAGAATGTGGTATGTAAATGTTAAACTATGTTTAGTCTTGCTTTAAAGAGATTTAATAATAGGTCAACAAATAAACTAACGAATCGGCTTGTTCTATGTAAATTAAGTTCAGGCATTTTTTGACGATGATGTGGATTAAGTTAGCGTTTAAACACCCAAAATCATCTTGGAAGAAATTTTATTTTAATGAAATATCGAAAGGCTGTGGAATGATGGAAGAAAAGAAAATGCTGCAAATGATTGCAACTGAAACAAAAGTGAAACCGCATCAAGCCCAAGCAGTTATTAAATTATTGGAAGATGGAAATACCGTTCCTTTTATTGCGCGTTATCGTAAAGAGGCAACGGGTTCATTGGATGAAGTGCAAATTAAGTCCATTGAAGATCGATATCATTACATACAACAATTGGAACAGCGAAAAGAAGAAGTTATTCGACTAATCGATGAGCAAGGAAAACTAACGGAAGAACTGCAAGCATCAATTCAAGCGGCGACAGTTTTGCAAAGGGTGGAAGACTTATACAGACCGTATAAGCAAAAACGTCGTACCAAAGCGACGATTGCAAAAGAAAAAGGATTAGAACCTCTAGCGGATGAATTAATGAAATTTGCTAAAGAAGATATTGAAAAATTGGCTGTTTCATTCCTCGATGTTGAAAAAGGAGTGGAAACGGTTGAAGATGCTTTAACAGGGGCAAAGGATATCTTAGCTGAAAGATTTGCAGATGATGCACAGGTGCGAGATCAAATTCGTAAGCTTTCTTGGAGAGAAGGGAAAATTGTTACGGCAGTTAAGGATGCTGAAAAGGACGAGAAAAAAGTCTTTGAGATGTACTACGAATATGAAGAACCGGTAAAGTATATCGTGCCACATCGAACGTTAGCGCTTAACCGAGGAGAAAAAGAAGATATTTTAAAAGTAGCTATTCATATTCCGTTAGATCGAGTAATTCAAATTATGGAAAAGGCTTGGATTCCGTTTAATTCATCTTCCTCTTCAATTGCACATGTAAAAGAAGCGATAGAGGATGGCTATAAACGCTTAATTCAACCATCTATTGAACGTGAATTACGCAGTGAGCTGACTGAAAAAGCCGAAGAACAGGCAATTCATATCTTCGCCGAAAACTTAAAAAGTCTATTATTACAACCACCTATGCGCGGGAAGATGGTTCTAGGTGTAGACCCTGCGTATCGAACGGGCTGTAAATTAGCGGTAGTTGATGAAACGGGTAAAATGCATGAAGTAACAGCGATTTATCCACATCCTCCAAAACCAGATGTAGCAAAATCAAAAGCGGTTGTGAAAGCTATGTTGGAGAAATATCCGATTTCGATTATTGCCATTGGAAATGGTACAGCCTCTCGTGAAACCGAACAATTTATTGCAGAAGTGTTAAAAGAAGTCGAGCAGGATGTAGCTTATGTAATTGTAAATGAAGCAGGGGCTTCTGTTTATTCGGCATCTGAGGTGGCTAGAAATGAGTTCCCCGATCTGCAAGTTGAGCAAAGAAGCGCAGTCTCAATCGCGCGCCGCCTGCAGGATCCTTTATCTGAATTAGTTAAAATTGAACCGAAAGCTGTAGGGGTTGGCCAATACCAACATGACGTATCTCAAAAGAAACTAGCAGAATCGCTGACGTTCATTGTAGAGACTGCAGTTAACCAAGTAGGAGTAGACGTAAATACAGCTTCAGCTTCATTATTGCAATATGTCTCAGGTTTATCGAAGACTGTTGCAGAAAATATCGTAAATGCACGCAGTGAAGGCGGTAAATTCACTTCACGAGCACAATTAAAGAAGATTCCTCGTTTAGGTGCTAAAACCTATGAACAAGCAATCGGCTTCTTGCGTATCGCAGAGGCAAAAAATCCTCTTGATGCTACAGGGATTCACCCAGAGAGCTATAAACTAGCTGAAGATATATTAGCTAATGCAGGTTTATCGAAAAAAGATGTTGGTTCGAAACAATGTGAACAGGCCCTTGCTGCTCTGGACGTGAAAGTATTAAGCGATCAACTTGGTGTTGGTGAAGTAACGGTTAAAGATATTGTGGATACGTTAATGAAACCAACTCGAGATCCACGAGACGCCTTCCCGCAGCCATTATTAAAAACAGATGTCCTAAAGATGGAAGACTTACAGGTTGGAATGGAACTACAGGGAACAGTTCGTAACGTAGTCGACTTTGGAGCCTTTGTAGATATCGGTGTAAAGCAAGATGGACTTGTCCATATTTCCAAACTACAAAAACGTCGCATCAAACATCCTTTAGAGGTTGTTTCTTTAGGGGATATTGTAACGGTATGGGTTGATAAAGTGGAAGTAAATAAAGGCCGCATCGCATTAACAATGATTGCACCTGAAAAACAAGTTGAATTAATACGATAAAATAGATATGTTTCAACTAAGCACTTTGGTTGCCATCAACCAGGGTGCTTTTTGTAAATTTCAATTCGGTTAACATTTATTCTATAGATTATTGCTTGGAGGGGATTAGATGACAGATCAAGAATTGCAAATATTAGTCGAGGAGCTATCTCTTAAGTATTTTGATGTACCGTTTTTACATCAAGCTTATTTTAATAGTAGATTACGAACAACAGGAGGTCGTTATTTACTAAGAAGCCACAATATCGAGTTTAATAAAAAATCTTACGAAATCTTTGGTCTGGAAGAATTGCGCGGAATTATCCTGCATGAGCTATGTCATTATCATCTTCATATAAGAGGGATGGGCTATAAACATCGAGACGCCGATTTTCGAGCATTGTTAAAAAAGGTGGGTGCCCCCCGGTTTTGCTCAACAATAGAAGAAAACAAAAAACAGACCAACACAAAAACCTACATTTATGAATGTACTGATTGTAAACAGCAGTACCCCCGAAAGAGAAGGATGAGTGTGAGCAAATATCGCTGCGGGAAATGTCGAGGCCGCTTAATCGAAAAAAGGGTGGAATAAATAATATAGCGAGGGAGATTTTGAAGAGAATATAAATATTCAAAGAAGAAAAGAGTGTTGAAGTATGTAGATTATTATCTATAGATACAATGTGCAAATAAAATGGTAGATGCAGCAAGTTTAATGGGGAGGATAATGAAAAGAATTTTTCTTTGAAATGAAAAAAATGTATGTTTTTTTGAAAAAGAACACATTATATGAAAGCTGCTTCCTTTCATAGAGTGTTTAAACCCTTGGTAAATAAGGGTTTATCATCAAGTTTAAAAAAACGAAAAAAAGTTTTAGTAAAAGTGTTGACTTTATATATAAGTCTCTCTATAATAATAAAAGTCGACAAGATAAGTCGCAAGACGAAATGAGTCGAACTGAATTA
>JASENG010000023.1 GCA_030027265.1 Lysinibacillus fusiformis
TAAAAACAAGAGAGCAGAAGTTCCCTTCTGCCCTCTGTTTTCATTTTAATGTCCCGATTGTTCAATCCAGTGTTGTAGCTTGTCTTTTAAGGATTTAAAACCATCTGCATCACTTTCATCAACGCGATCCTGTAAGGTTTTCCTTGGTTGATCTTTTTTCTTTTGTGGCGGCGCTTCCTGCAACGCACGAGTAGATAAGCTAATTTTTTCTGATTTCTCATCAATGTCTAAAATTTTCACTTGAATCTCTTCGCCCACTTTTAAAAAATCAGCTACATCCTTTACATACCCATACGTAATTTCTGAAATATGAACGAGACCTTGCGATTCTTCATCTAAAGCTACAAACGCCCCATAAGGCTGTATGCCAGTTACCTTACCGGTTACAACTTCACCTACTTCGTATTTTTTTGTCATAAAACGGTTCCTACTTTCTATATCTACGTAAATGTCATGTTAAATTATAACATATGTACAGTAGACGAACAAAGATTCACCCTATTGTATAAGAAATAAATTTCAAAACTATCCGAAAAATCCCTTTTCACAAAAAAATGGTCTTACCGATAAAAAAATTCATATTTCAGACAAATTATTAGCATAAGTTATATAATAAAATATAATGTATAGATCTAGTCATAATGTGAAAGGGCGTGTTTATGTTGAAACAGAAATTCCATGAACAACTAAAATTTTTAAGAGAAGAAAGAAATTGGTCCCTTGAAGAATTATCGAAAAAAGTGCAAGTCGGAGTCGAAAAATTATCATTATATGAACAAGGCGAATTGATTCCTTCTGTACAAACCGTATTAAAGCTATCTACCGTTTTAGAAGTACCTGCTTCAAATTTAATGGACGGTATTCAAGCCTAGCGTTCAAATCATGTCAAAATCTTCTAAACACTTAAATTCAAAAGAAAAAAGGATTTCCTTTATCAGCGACCTGCCTCCTCTCCCTTTAGAAAATATCTAAAGACAGATCAGTTGGTTCACTATCCGGAAATCCTTTTTTATTTGCCTGCAAAATATCCTTAGTCTCTAAACAATACATTTTGCTTCAAATTTGATTGCTATTAATTTATATGAAATTTCAACACATTTTTCAAAAGGGATCCATTGCTCAAATGAGTGCTCGTATACTTGTTGAATCACTTTTGCAAGTTTGCTAGGATCATCTATCCCTTGAAGTGCTGCTACAACGTCAGCCGTTTCAGTATCGTAGCCATCTTCACCAATATTAAATGGATCCCACTCTTCTAAAATTTTTATAGCAGCTCTATTCATTAATATATTATCCAAAGTTTTCACCCTATTTTTACGATTATGTATGCTATTATATAATACAGAATTAAAAAAAGAAATGAGGGATACTATTGTTTAATTTTGATGAGCTTTTTGATCGTAAAAATACTAATAGTTTAAAATGGGATCAATTTAAAGATCGCTTGAAAATGCAATACAACTTGGAAGATGCTTCCGATATTCTTCCGATGTGGGTGGCGGATATGGATTTCTCTATACCAAAGGTTGTTTCCGATGCTATAAAAGAACGTCTTGATCATCCAATTTTCGGTTATTCCTATGTCAGCGATGAATGTAAAAATGCCATTGTAAGTTGGTACAATCGCCGTCACGATTGGCATATTGAACCTAACACATTAATGTTTCACCAAGGGGTGGTACCGGCTTTAGCAACCATCTTTGAAACATTTACAGCGCCCGGCGATAAAATCTGTATTTCAACTCCAGTCTACCCGCCATTTTTCAATATCCCAAAAGCGCAAAAACTTGAGGTTGTAGAATGCAATCTAGAATTATCTGATGATTCTATGAAATTCGATTTTTCCGCTCTTGAAGAACAATTTAAATCAGGTGTAAAAGTTTATGTTCTTTGCAGTCCGCATAATCCAGGAGGTGTTGTCTGGACAAGAGAAGACCTGGAACAACTAGTTCAACTATGTATTAAATATGATGTTTTACTAGTTTCAGATGAAATTCATGCCGATATTGTTTTTGATGGTTTTAAACACATCCCTACTTTAACGGTTAAAGACGCGGATAAAGCCAAAATCATCACATGTATCGCTCCAACTAAAACATTTAATATTGCCGGTATCCATGCCGCAATTATGGTAGTGCCGGACAATGAATTACGCGCAAAATTAAATGCGGATAAACAAGCACACGGCCGTGATGATTTAAATGTGCTAGCTGCTGCTGGCGTACAAGCTGCCTATGAAAAAGGCGATGACTGGGTAGATGCAATGATTGCCTATGTATCTAACAATATGGATGTAGTAGTGCAAGAATTAAATCAACTTGAAGGTATTAAAGTGTCAAAACCGCAATCTACATATCTTATTTGGATTGATTACCGAGAGACAGGTCTATCTGAAAGCGAAATGATGCATCGACTATTGGAAAAAGGCAGACTTGCCATTGAACCAGGCACAAAATATAGCGAAGCAGGCCGAGGTTTCTTGCGCATGAATGTTGCTTGTCCATTAGAAACCGTGAAAGACGGCATTGAACGATTCAAGAAAGCTTTAGTTTAGTTCTCTTATTACCTCTACAATATAAAAAGGCTGACCCAAAATAATACTTTGGAGTCAGCCTTTTCTATCTGCAACAAATCTGCTGCGTTATTTCCGTAAATTCACAGATTGATCTTGAGTGTTTTGTTGTTTTTGTTTGTTTAAAACATACTCTTCCAATGCTTTTGTTTTTTGCTCTTCTTTTTTAGAGAGGCGTCTAACAAGCATGAAAACCAGCACACACAAAATAAATATTGCCAGGAACTCTAACGCAGCTGGAATATATGATGATTTATCCTCTGGAAAATATAAAAATCCTGCATAAAGGATACTCATTTTTCACTCTTCTTTCTAATAGTTAGTCGATAATAGTAATCGAATCTATTTTAACATCTTCTACTGGCTTATCGCGCATATCTTTTTCAACGTTCGCAATTTTGTCAACTATGTCCATGCCTTCAACAACATGTCCAAATACTGTATGCTTAAAGTCTAACCAAGGAGTACCGCCATTTTTTGCATATGCTTCTATGATTTCTGCTGGATATTTTGCTTGCTCCATTTGTGCAATCATATTATTTGGCGTATGTTCCATTTGAACGATGAAGAATTGAGAGCCGTTTGTATTTGGACCAGCGTTCGCCATTGAAAGAGCGCCGCGCAAGTTAAATAAGTTCTCATTGAATTCGTCTTCGAAAGAGTCGCCCCAAATAGACTGGCCACCCATACCTGTACCAGTCGGGTCTCCACCTTGAATCATGAAATCAGTGATAACACGGTGGAAAATGATGCCATTATAATAGCCTGATTTTGCATGTCCTAAAAAGTTTTCTACTGTTTTTGGCGCATGTTCAGGGAATAGCTTAATTTTAATAGCACCTAAAGTTGTATTCATTTCAACTAATACTTCACCTGGATTTAATTCATTTGTTAATTGTGGAAACATAATTGTCGCTCCTTTATTATATATTGTTATTTTTGGGTATATCTTTAATTAGAAGATCACCATTTGATACCTCGTTACAGTTTAACATAGAACTTTTAAATTTTCCGCTAATATCCTTTTAGGACTTCCTTCGAGTTACGAAATAAGTTATACTGGACCACAAAGTAAAAACTGTGTTGGATTTTTATTCTAAAAAAATGTAAATTAACGGATAGAAAGAATGTGAGTAAAGTGAATAACCGAAAGCACAATTTTATGATTATCTTAGTTTCAAATTTTATCGTTGCGAGTTCGATGACGATGATTATGCCCTTTTTATCTCTTTATATCGAAACCTTTGGCACTTTTAGCGAGAGCTATGTTCAAAGATGGGCTGGTTTAATATTTGCAGCTACATTTGTTACAGCATTTATCATGTCGCCAATTTGGGGACGAATTGCCGATAAATACGGTTATAAACCAATAATGATCATTAACTGTTTCGGTATTGCATTAAGCATCTTTTTAATGGGCCATGTAGAGAACGTTATACAATTTTTTATCCTGCGTATTTTTATGGGGATAGTTACCGGCTTTATCCCTACATCTATGGCCTTTATAAGTAAACATACACCCAAAAACATTGCCGGGAAAACGCTCGGGACGCTTCAAATCGGGAGTGTTGGCGGTTCTTTATTTGGACCTGTCATTGGGGGATCTCTTGCAGACGCGATTGGCTTTAACTTTACGTTTATCTATACTTCTATTGCAATAACGATTGCAGCTATCATCATTGTATTTGGTATCCATGAACCGGAAATCATTCAAAAAGAAAAAAGTATGCTTTATTCCAGAAAAAATGTTCTCTGGGCACTCTTCCATCACCCCCTTATATTGAGCACAATGTTTGTGGCATCTTTAATACAAATTGGAAACTTCAGTATTCAGCCTTTATTGTCCTTATATGTTTCTCATTTAACCACTTCAGAACAAGTCGCAATGCTGGCTGGAATCACCTTTAGTGCTGCTGGAGTTGGAAATATCTTAATAGGACGATTTTTCGGGAAGCTCGCCGATAATATAGGATACGAAAAAGTCTTAATGTCTCTGTTATTCATCAGTGTGTTCTTTATTATCCCTCAAGCCTTTGTTACTTCCTTATGGCAGCTAATTGCCTTAAGATTTTTACTCGGCATTTTTTCCGGCGGTCTCATTCCAATAGTCACTGCGTTAATCAGGCGGGAAGCACCTGTTGAAATCCAGGGTGAGGTAATGGGCTACAATCAGTCTTTTCGGTTTCTAGGAAATATTATAGGTCCTGTATTAGGCGGATTCATAAGTGGCTTCGCAACAATTTCTGCCGTCTTTTATTCCACTGGATTTCTATTCCTTAGTGCAACCATCATTATTTTCATCATTCAAAGGCTGCCAAAAAAATATTTTGAGGATGTTTTAAAAAGTCATCTTTAAATTCGATATAATGGGAGAAGGGTCCGCTTTAGCAACCTTCTCCTTTTTTCGTGATACTTATGATATTCTATTCTTTTGTTATGTTTGTATTTTGGAGGAATCTAAATGAGGCAAATAGCAGGTTTCTTTCTGATTCTTTGTTGTTTCCCGTACCTGTTACTATTTGGCAACAAAATTTTCGCCGAGTATAGTACAGCCAAAGACTATGTGGAGACCATTCAACAGAATATTCAGCCTCGCGAAGAGATCCACCCTCTTCCTGTCACAATGTATGATCGCAATGAGCGTGTATTTAGCGAGGAGTATGTAGAATGGAGACAGCCAATTCAATTAGAAGAAGTACCAGAAATTATTAAGCAAATCTATTTATTAAGTGAAGACAAAGAATTTTACACTCATATCGGATTTAATGTAAGTGCTCTTACCCGTGCTATTGTTGCGAATTCGCAAGGTTCCATTGAACAAGGGGGCAGCACCATTACGCAACAGCTGGTAAGGATGCGGTATTTATCAGAAGAGCAAACCTATGAAAGAAAAATAACGGAACTCTTTTATGCTTATGAGCTTGAGAAAGCGTACGACAAAGAAGAAATTTTTGAAATGTATCTAAACGAAATTTATTTCAGCAATCAAGTATATGGAATTAGTGCAGCTGCCAGCTTCTATTTTCAAAAACCAATAGCTGAACTAACGATTGCACAAATGACATTTATAGCTGCAATTCCTAATAATCCGTCCTTATATGATCCTTTGAAAAATTTTGATAAAACAAAGGCTCGACAGGAACGTTTATTGGATATTTTAGCTGAAAACAAGATTATTACTGAAGAAGATGCAGGCGTTTATAAGAATGAGGAAATTATTTTAAATTTAAGACAGAAGAAACAACAGCAACCTGCCTATAGTACGTTTGTACTTGCAGAATTCAAAGAGCTTGTAGCTGCGAATGAAGGCTATAAAAAGCAGCTCGCAACTGCCCAAACAGTGGAAGAAAAGAAAACTATCGAGAAACAAATTAATACAAAGGTTCAAGAATTACTGCAATCCGGTATTTCAATACATACTGCACTTGACCCAGAAAAGCAGCAACAAGATGAGCAAAAAATCAACGCTATTCTGGGAAATGGGAATTTACAAAGCAGCTCGGTCGTCATTGACAATACAACTAGAGAGATCGTGAGTGTATTTGGTGGAAAAAACTATAAAAAATTTGACTTCCATCGCGCCTATCAAGCGGTCCGTCAACCAGGTTCTTCATTTAAGCCGTTAATCGTATATGGACCACTTTTTGAAACAACCAGCTATTCACCTAGTTCCATAGTTAGTGGCGGCAAGTTTTGTGTTGGTGATTTCTGTCCGCAAAATTATGGAGGCGGTGTTTACGGTAATGTATCCATCTCTACAGCTTTTAAACATAGCTATAATACTTCCGCTATACGGCTATTAAACGAAATTGGACTTGACACGGCTTTTCAATATATTGAAAAATTCAATTTCCAGTCTATCGTTCCCAAAGATAGAACCTATGCAGCTGGATTAGGCGGCCTTTCCCTTGGCGTAACAACCCTTGAAATGGCCGATGCCTATACAAGCTTCATAGATGGAACTTACCTAAAAGCCAGAAGTATTCGTAAAGTAACAGATAATAGCGGCAATGTTCTATATAGTTGGCCGACTGAAAAAGCAGGCGTTTGGTCCGAGCAAACTGTAGAGTATATCCGTGCATTAATGAATGATGTGGTGACAAGCGGCACTGGCAGAGGGATTTCTTCAAATTCATCTTATATAGGGGTAAAAACAGGAACAACCAATGATTATAAAGACTTTTGGGTAGCTGGAATGACAAATGAATATACGACCGCTGTTTGGATTGGCTTCGATAATCCTTCGTCCATGCAGTCCCTTCAGGATGATAAAATTCATTTTAAAATCTTCAATACAATTATGAATTAAAACACATAACTTTCCTATTCATTTAAAAAGAGGCATGACTTTTCATAGTCATTGCCTCTTTCTAATTCGCAAATGGCAAACTTGCTAATATACCGTTATAAAGCTTTAACACAACATAGCAAATAGATGTTATGAAAATTGCCCAAAAAAGAATCTCGAAAAATATCAAACCGATTGTTCCAGCGAAAGTTAAAAACTGGCTCATCTTATAAATGTTATAAATAAAATAACCAAAAATCGTCAAAGCAAATATCCCAAGCAAGATAAGAATTGATTGTACCCCAAACACCGAAAGCAGTGCCCCTAAAAAGAAAATGAGGTATCCACCTCTTGCCACACTGATCATTTCTCCATTATTATGCTTGGAGAAAAAGAGCATACCTACTTCGTGAATCGTTTCTCCTATTAATTTCAAGGCTGAAAAGAGCATAAAAAAGCAAAGCGCAAATACACTTAATAACAAAAGACGCAGTTCGAAATCCGTAAAAAACTCACGCATTCCTGCATAAACGCCGACTGCAGTTAATAGTTCTAATGATTCTCCTACCAAATAAATTCCAAAGGTTAAACTAAATAAAATAACAGAAAATAACGGCAGATAACCATATAAATATGGATTTTTCATGACAATTTCCTCAAAACTAATTTTTTTCTACCTATTTATAATAACCGGATAATATTAATCGTATCAAGTTCATACTACTCTTACTCAAGTGAAAACAGGAATAATAAATGGTATAATCATGAATATTCAAAGAAATTAATTGATTTTTTCATTTTTAATGAGGGGGGGATTATTTTTGTTTCAAGTTCTTTGTATTTTCATTCCACTAGTAGCCGCACTTTTTATGCCATTCTTCTTTAAGAAAGTCAGTTCGATACATACTGGATGGTTCGTCATAATCGTTCCAATCTTTCTTGCTATTTACTATGCGACCTTTGTACCGACTATCTCTAAAGGAGATTCCGTGATAGCGCAGCTAGATTGGATTCCGTCTCTTGGAATTTCATTTGTGTCCTATCTCGATGGATTAAGTTTATTATTCTCTTTACTTATCTCAGGGATTGGCGCTCTTGTTGTTCTATATTCGATATTCTATTTGGATCGTACAAGAGAACAGCTACATAACTTTTATATCTATTTATTAATGTTTATGTGTGCGATGCTTGGTGTTGTTCAATCGGATAATATGGTTACGCTGTATTTATTTTGGGAATTAACTTCAATTTCTTCATTTTTATTAATCGGTTATTGGAACAACCGCGACAAATCTCGATTTGGAGCACTGAAGTCAACAATGATTACTGTTGGCGGGGGCATGATGATGCTTGGGGGATTTGTACTTCTTTCTATTATGGGAGATACATTCTCTATTCGAGAATTAATTGCTCAAGCAACTCAATTAGCAGACAATGACCTATTTGCAGCAGCACTTGTTCTTATTTTATTGGGAGCGTTTACTAAATCAGCCCAGTTCCCATTTTATATCTGGCTGCCAGATGCAATGGAAGCACCTACACCTGTTAGCGCTTACCTTCACTCAGCAACAATGGTAAAAGCCGGGCTTTATTTAGTCGCGCGTTTCACACCTATTTTCGCCCAATCCGAAGTTTGGATTTGGCTAGTAACAGGTGTTGGTTTATTAACCTTATTCTGGGGTTCCTTCTTTGCATTAAAGCAATGGGATCTAAAAGGAATCCTTGCATTCTCGACTGTCAGTCAACTCGGTCTGATTATGTCTTTACTTGGAGTTGGAGCGATTGCCTACCATGTAGATGGTGCCGAAGAGAGTATCTTTAAATATGCCGCCTTTGCAGCGATTTTCCATCTCATTAACCATGCAACCTTTAAAGGAAGCTTATTCATGATTGCAGGTATTGTTGACCATGAAACAGGTACACGCGATATCCGAAAACTCGGCGGTTTAATGAGCATCATGCCTGTAAGCTTTACGGTAGCATTAATCGGAAGCTTCTCAATGGCAGGATTACCTCCATTTAACGGCTTCTTAAGTAAGGAAATGTTCTTAACAGCTATGCTTTCCATTACTGAATTTGATTTATTCAATTTCTCTACATGGGGGATTCTATTCCCTATTATCGCCTGGATTGCTAGTGTGTTTACTTTTATTTACAGCTTTTACTTTGTATTTAAAACGTTTACCGGAAAAGGAAATATTGAAGAGTTATCCCATAAACCACATGAAGCGCCAGTGGGGATGCTAATCTCACCAGTCATCTTAGCCGCATTGGTTGTTGTTCTTTTCTTTATCCCGAATATAATTGCCGATACTTTTATCAAGCCGGCTGTTATGGCCATCCAGCCTTTCCTTTATAGTAGTCCTGAGCAGATTGATATACATGTTATGGCATGGCATGGCCACTTTACACCTGAATTACTTATGACTATCGGGATTGTACTTCTAGGGCTAGTGTTATTTTTGACTCTATCGAAATGGCAAAAAATCTACAGTTTATGGCCATCAAAGTTAACGTTAAATAATTTATATGATTTTATCGTCTATGAATTATGCGACAAATGGGTAGGCCGATTTTCCGGTGTTTATATGACTGGTTCTATTCGTCGCTATTTAAGCATCATGCTTGGGTCTATCTCCATCATTGTGATTATGACTTTATTTGTGCAGGATGCATTTAAGGTAACTTTTGACGGTGCTTCACCGATTCATATCTATCAGATAATTGTAATTATCGTTTTAATAATAGGAACGATTACAACAGTTTTTGCAAGATCGAGGATTACTTCTATCGTGGCATTAGGATTGGTAGGTTACACAGTATCATTATTCTTTGTCATGTTTAACGCACCAGATTTAGCACTTACGCAGTTAGTAATAGAAACGATTTCTGTTGCATTATTCTTGCTTGCCTTCTATCACCTGCCAAAGTACAAGAAGGAAGAAGAACGCACTCGTTTTAGATTTGGAAGAGCCTTTGTTTCTATCGCAGTCGGTGCAATGGTAACACTTGTTGCACTTTCCGCCCATTCTCAAAAATTGATCGGGTCCATTTCTGAATACTACAAAGAAACTGTGTATTCATTGGCGGGTGGAGGAAATATCGTCAATGTTATTTTAGTTGACTACCGTGGATTCGATACTTTGTTTGAAATTGCTGTATTATCGATTGCGGGTATTGCCATTTATGCAATGATTAAGCTTCGTTTGAGCAAGAAAGGAGAAAAACTATGAAAACTAATGATGTCATTATGCAGTTTACTGCGAAACTCGTCTTTTTCATGATTTTCTTCTTCGCTGTTCATATTTTCTTTGCTGGGCACTATACGCCTGGTGGTGGATTTATCGGGGGCTTAATTACAGCAAGTGCAATTGTACTGCTGATTATTGCATTTGACTTGAAGACGGTTAAAACGATTTTGCCGATTAATTACATCTATATGGTTGCTATCGGACTAATTATCGCTTTAGGAACAGCAACATTTTCGATGTTTACCGGTAAGCCATTTTTTACACATTACTTTGATTATTTTAATTTGCCTATTTTAGGAAAAACATCTCTTCATACCGCAGCGTTATTTGATTTAGGTGTTTATTTGGTTGTTGTTGGTGTGACGATGACCATTATTCAAACGATTGGGGAGGATGAATAATGGAAATAGTAATGGCATTTGTATGCGGCTTTCTCTTTATGGCTGCTATTTACTTAATATTATCTCGCAGTCTTCTCCGCATCATTATCGGAACTGGGTTATTGAGTCATGGAGCTCATTTATTGATTTTAACAATGGGCAGCTTTAAAGGAAGCGCACCTCCCGTATTAAAAGATGGTGTGACAGATTTTGCCGATCCTCTTCCTCAAGCATTAATCTTAACGGCCATCGTTATTAGTTTTGGTGTAACAGCCTTCTTTTTAGTGCTTGCTTACCGCGCTTATCATGAACTAAAAACTGATGATATGACGTTAATGAAAGGAAGTGAGGATCATGAATAACTTTCTTTTGCTGCCTATAATCATTCCATTTTTCTTTGCCATGATTTTAATGTTTGGACAGAAAAATCTTGTTTATCAACGTGTTACAACACTTTTAGGGCTTATCATTTCGATTATTTGCGCTGCCGGGCTTGTCATGAATGTTCATGAGAATGGTCCTCAAACTGTAACACTTGGGAATTGGCCAGCACCGTTCGGTATTACGATGATGGGCGATATGGTTAGCTCGCTTCTTATGCTGACTACATTAGTGCTTGCATTCTTCATCGTATGGTATGGATTTGAATCGATTGGCAGAAAACGTGAACAGTTCTTCTATTATCCTGGAGTTATGTTTATCATTACCGGGGTAAACGGAGCATTTACAACCGGAGATATTTTCAACCTATTTGTATTCTTTGAAGTATTATTAATGGCTTCTTATCTATTAATCGTACTGGGTGGAGAAAAAGCTCAGCTGCGTGAATCGATTAAATATATTTTAGTGAACGTCATTTCTTCTGCTCTATTCGTCATAACAGTAGCCTTTTTATACTCTGTTGTCGGCACGCTTAACATGGCTGACATATCACTGCAAATTGCAGAAATTGATCAACCAGGAATCATTACAGTAATTGCCGTTCTGTTCTTGCTGGTATTCGGCATGAAAGCAGCCATTTTCCCATTATACTTCTGGTTGCCTGGTTCATATGCAGCACCACCAATACCAGTACTTGCTCTATTTGGTGCTCTTCTAACAAAAGTCGGTGTTTACGCTATTACACGTACATACACGTTATTCTTTACACATGACTTAGGCTATACACATCAGTTACTTCTTATCTTGGCGGTTCTTACAATTATAGCTGGATGTATTGGCGCACTTGCTCACTTTGATGTGAAACAAATTATTATTTATAATATCGTTATTGCAGTTGGGGTTATTTTATTTGGTGTTGCACAGATGAATGAAGCTGGGCTAGAAGGAGCTTTTGTTTATCTAATCCATGACATGATTATTAAAGCAGCACTGTTTATGTTAATCGGGATTGTGATTTATGTAACAGGAACGACCAATTTACGAAAAATGGGCGGTCTTATCCAAACCTATCCCGCACTAGGATGGTTCTTCTTAATAGCAGGACTTGGTTTAGTAGGTGTCCCTCCTTTAAGTGGATTTATAGGAAAACTACTTATCATACAAGGTGGTTTTGAAGCGGGTAATATATGGTCAAGCATTTTGATACTTGCCTCTAGTATTGTAGTTCTATTGTCGGTGATGCGCATCTTTATCTATGCATTCTGGGGCGAAGAAGGTCAACTTTCTAACGAAGTACAAAAGAAGACATATAACCGTCTATTCATTCCAACTGCACTTTTAGTTGTTCTATCGATTTTCTACGGAATCGGTACAGAATGGCTGATGCCATTTATGGGCGATGCAGCTAAAATCTTACTGGATCCTTCTATTTATACAGATGCGGTTATGAAAGGAGGAGAATAAATGTCCTTTCAAATTTTACTAAATCTATTTTTAGCCTTTTTATGGATGTTTTTATCCTCTAATTATTCCGTATCGCGGTTTATCATCGGCTATCTATTAGGTCTTGTAGTCATTATCGCTTTACGTAAATTCTTTAAGTCCAGACTTTATATTGATCGAGTTTGGGCAGTTATTAAACTAACGATTCTCTTTGTTAAAGAATTGATATTAGCGAATGTTTCCGTTTTAGTTCTCGTTCTTAAACCAAAACTAGAGTTGCAGCCAGCATTCTTCAAATACGATACAAAGTTAACAGAGGAATGGGAAATTACACTTCTCTCAAGTTTGATTACCCTGACTCCTGGTACCGTTGTTGTCCACGTATCAGATGATTCAAAATCATTATTTATCCATGTGATTGATAGTAATGATATTGATGAAACCATAGATTCGATTAAAAATTCGTTTGAAAAAGCGATATTGGAGGTGAGCCGTTCATGACCTATTTTCTTTGGGCAGCAGTCATCATTATTGTTTTGTCCATCGTTGCCCTTGTTTATCGTCTTGTGAAGGGCCCTTTCCCTTCAGATCGAGTGGTTGCATTAGATGCAATTGGCGTTGCGCTTATCTGCCTGGTTGGATTGTTTTCAATGCTTATTGATACAAGTTTCTTTTTAGATATTATTTTATTATTGGCGATACTCTCTTTCATAGGAACGATTGCCTTCTCTAAATTTATAGAGAAAGGAGATATTATTACCCGTGACAATTCTCGCTAATATTTTAGTTGTGTTCTTTATAGTAGCTGGTGTACTATTCATTGTCGTGTCTGCAATTGGCTTATTACGCCTCCCCGATCTTTATACACGTGCACATGCTGCATCCAAAAGTGCAACCTTAGGGGTTATGTGCATCTTGTTGGGAGTGTTCTTTCACTTCTGGCTAAATGAAGATCATTTTAAACCGACCATTCTATTGGGTGTATTATTCCTATTTATAACTGGTCCGGTTGGCGGACATATAATGAGTCGTTCTTCTTATATAGCTGGCGTAAAACCTTGGGCCGGTACAGTACGAGACGATTTAAAACCAGAAATAGAACGCATGAAGAAAGAACAAAATATTAAATAACCTATTGATGAAACGAAAAGAAGTGCGAATTTTATAGTTCGCACTTCTTTTTCTTAGTAAAATCTTCTGTAAGGACCACGTCTATGTGGGTATCTTGGGTATCCATAGTATGGATACGGCTGATACGGATAAGGCCTGCCGTAACCGAATCCTCTATCAGGAACGATTACATTGCCTAGTAAACCACCTAAAAACCCGCCGATGAATGGATATCCAAACTCAGAAAATCCACCGCCATATCCACCATAACCACCATAATAATTTACCAATTACATCTACCTCCTTTTCATTAATAACTTATGTTAGAAATGGAAAGTCAGGTATGCTATATGCCCACTAGAATTAAAGTTCTTAAAAGCAAGATATTTAATTGTTTTGTTCGCCTAATCTTTCTACAAACGTTGCGAGAGTTCTAACCATGACACCTGTCGCCCCTTTTGGCCCCAAATCATGGGCACCGTTTGCATTTGAAGTTCCCGCAATATCTAAATGAATCCATGGAGTATCCTCAACAAATTCCCCTACAAAGCCGCCTCCGAAAATCATATGGCCATCACTGCCGGGGGAATTATTTAAATCCGCAACATCTGATTTGCGAATACGTTTTTTATCTTTCTCCGTTAATGGCATTCCCCAAACAAATTCTCCAGTCTCGATACTAGATTCAATAAATGCATCGAAGAACTCTTCGTTATTTGTGAGAGACCCTGTTTTATCAAAACCAAGTGCAGTAATCACGCCGCCAGTCAAAGTAGCAACATCTATTAGATATTTCGCTCCTTGTTGCTTTGCATAGGTTACAGCATCCGCTAGTACAAGGCGTCCTTCTGCATCTGTATTTAATACTTCAACTGTTTTTCCGCTGTACATCGTAATCACATCATCCGGTTTAAATGCTTCACCAGAAATCATGTTGTCCGTGGATCCGATAACGGCTACGACATTTTTATTTGGACGGACTTCGCCAATAATCTTCATCGCTCCTAGAACAGCTGCTGCACCGCCCATATCCCCTTTCATGCCGACCATACCAGTTTTTGTTTTAATCGAATAACCGCCAGTGTCGTAAGTTACCCCTTTACCAACTAAACCAACTACATCTTCCCATTTTTCAGTTGCTTGATATTTAATCGTGATTAAACGAGGTTCTTCAACAGAACCCTTGTTGACGCTTAAAATCCCGCCCATGCCAAGCTCTTCTAATTCCTGCTTAGTTAAAATTTCAATTTCAAAGTCATATTGCTTTGCTAATTTTTCAGCATAATTTCCAAGTTCAGTAGCTGTTAATAAATTTGGAGGCATATTTACTAGATTACGTGCCTCATTTACCGAATCCGCATAAATTTTCCCTACTTGATACGCTGCTGCAATTTCATCAATATCTGCATTCGTAACAAAATGTACCGCATCCATATAGACATCTACTTCATTTGAAGTGGTTTTATAGTTTGGTGTTTGATAGAATCCTAGTCCCGCTCCTTCTGCAAATAAAAAGGCGATTGTCTCTTCATCGATTGGTGCTGCAGTAAATGATTCTAGCCAAATCGAATATTCATTTACTTTCAAAGCTCTCAATTCTTTCCCAACGATACCAAATGTCTCTCTTAGTTCATTTTCCGTTAAAGTTTTTGTATCTCCCAGTCCAACGAATAAAACACGTTTCAAATGACCATTTTGACCTGTATAAGGAATTCTCGTTAACTTCTTTCTGTCCGTATTAATATCACAAGAACGAATCCAATCTTCTACGCTTTCGCCATAGAAAGAAACGAAATCCTTCCATCCATTAATATGATCACAATTTTTCTGAACACCTACAATCAGCAATTCGGTATTGACTTGATCAAATGTTTTTGGCTCTTTTACAATTTTCATATTTAACTATCCCTCCATCTATTCAACTACACGTTTTTGTAATTGCATCCCAAGTGAATTGATCATTCTTGTCATTTACTTTCATCTAAATAACATTTATTGAATGAAGATAACTTGCATTATAGTAAAGATATACCTATTTATCGAATATTTCAAATATCGAATCGATTATAAATTGATTTCTTAATGTTCGGATATGCTATACTTTAGACAAAGTTTATGAAAGGTAGGGATTGTTCGTTTTGGCACTCCTTCAAAATACACCCATACTGTTATCCATTTTTTCCATACTTTTTGCGCAATTTGTCAAAGTGCCTATTCATTTAATTGCTACAAAGAAATTAGATTGGTCTTTAATGACTTCGACCGGTGGCATGCCTAGTTCCCATTCTGCTGCTGTTACTAGTCTCGCTACTGCAGTAGGCTTTGAAACAGGTCTCTCTTCCCCTATCTTTGCCGTTGCCGCGATGTTTGCCGGGATTGTCATGTATGATGCCACTGGTGTCCGTTATCAAGCCGGTCAGCATGCCGTTATTATTAATCGTATCCGCAGTGAGTTAACAGTCTTTTTTAACGAAGTAAAGCATTGGCCACAAAAAGATGAAGAGGAAAAAATTAAAGAGTTAAAAACATTATTAGGCCATAAGCCGAGTGAAGTATTCATGGGAGCTTTAACCGGAATTATCATATCTGTTTTATTTTA
This sequence comes from Lysinibacillus fusiformis, assembly GCA_030027265.1. Taxonomy (GTDB): domain Bacteria; phylum Bacillota; class Bacilli; order Bacillales_A; family Planococcaceae; genus Ureibacillus; species Ureibacillus fusiformis_A. The sequence goes on from JASENG010000023.1 coordinate 16,025, forward strand.
TAATTTGTTTTTATAATTGATTGAATAGCACAAAAAAACTGACCCACATTTTGCGAGTCAGTTTTTTATTGCATAGAGAAATCCCTCATATTAGCCGAGAGCTGTATAAAACCTAGAACATGCGATATCCAGCTTTTCGGAGATAAATCATTACAATTCCTGCAACAATTGCACCTGCAAATCCACCTAATAGAATTGAGATATCTACCACCTGCAATGCTTGAATCTTATCTAAAAGTGCCGGAAATGCTGTGTTTGCTTTAAAAATATAATCTAGAAAACTTACTTCATCAATAATAAATATAACCACGATCGGGTAAACGATTGCCATTAACCAAGTCATACGCAGCAACATGTTTAATAAGAAACCGATTCCAAAAAACATGACGAAGAAAAGCACGACTGAAATGATTAACTGCACTACCGAAACTGAACCACTCATTTTATGTATAACCTCCGTTTTCCTCTCACTAGTTTACATGATAAAAGCCCTCCTTTCAAATATAAATACCGTTGTTTCAGGGTTAGAAAATGAAGAATTACTGAACTTTCATGTGCTCAATAATCCCCTGATGGCTGCTACTTATTAAAGAATAATCGATATGATGAATATTCGAAGATATCCCCCGGATTTATGCCCTCTTTTTTAAAGAGCTGGTGATGGCTCAACTCATGGCTGGCCATTTCTTCCAGCATTACAGATGACTCGCCACTCTGAACAATCTCCTCTACGGTTAACCAACAGGCGTCTGATAATTCAACTTCTTGAATTTGGATGCTCTGTTCATCAGTGGTGGGACTGCAATAAAAAATCGCCATATTATCACTGATTTCTTCTCTAATGACACCTGTACGGAAGCCGATTAATCCCGATACTTCACACCGAATGCCTGTCTCCTCCTGCACTTCCCTAACGACTGCCTCATCTGCTGTCTCACCCATTTGAACAAAACCAGCCGGCAAAGACCACACGCCTTTTAAGCCGCTATATTTCTTTTTCACCACCAACCATTTTCCTTCTGTATTTATCACTACTCCAGCTACCCCAAGCCAGACTTTCCCACGATCCTTTTTCATGGTTTTCCCCCTTGTTTTTAAGTACTTTTATATAGTATACGCTTAATTCGGCTTCTTTAAGAAACAGGTTTTTGATTCAACTCCCGGGATGTAACTATTACGATTATAGTGCGTCTAAAAGTTTATAAGGAAACTTTCAGGAGATGATGAAATGAAAAAATTTGTGTTCCTAATTTTAGTGTTCAGTCTCTTTTTGCTGTCTGCCTGTTCAAAAAATCCTCAAGCCTTCGAGGAGTTTTATAAAGATGCCAACATTGAAACTATCGATAAGGTCATCCTTCAAGACGGCTCAACGGGAGCTACAAAAACGATTACCGAGCAGGCGCAAATTGATGAATTTCTAACTCTTACCAAAGATATACAGTTTACTAAGCAAGATAATCAAGACCAACGCTCTGGATGGAGGTACGGCATTTCACTATTTGACGGTGAAGAAAATTTTGAATTTACATTAAGTGAAATCGATAATACTTATTACGATACGAGCCCGGATATTTACCCCATTGTCGATACCTATTACAAACACCTCGATATTGAAGAAGAATAGAAAACCCTTGCCATAATAAAAACCCTTCTAACAGGAAACGAACTCCTTTAGAAGGGTTGAGTATTATATATTGTCTATATTCGCAGGTTATTCACAAACCTCAGGCGTACCTTCAACTTTAGCCGTTCTAAATGAAGTACCGCAGCCGCATGAAGCGATGGCATTTGGATTGTCGATGGTGAAACCGCCGCCCATCAAGGATTGTTTGTAGTCGATTTTCGTTCCCATTAAGATTGGTGCGTCTTCTCGGGAAACAAGAATTTTCAAACCATGTTGTTCATCTATATAATCATCTTCACCTTGATTTTGGTCGAAATTCATGCCATATGAAAGACCGCTGCAACCGCCACCGTGAACCATTACGCGTAAAAAAGAACCTTCTTCTTCGTTATGCTTCTGCATTTCTCTCACACGAATTGAAGCCGCTTCTGTTAAATCAATTACTTTCTTTTCACTTGTCATCCCATTCACCTTCCTTCTACCTATATAATAGCAAGCTGCAAAACAAAAAGAAAGATATGTGCCCATACAACTTTATGGTTTTTTATGTAGGGAAAATACCCTCAAAGGATATAAATGGGTAAATTTATTCACTACTTCCGACTTTCACGATGATATAATAGTCTTAAAAATACACTTCAGGAAGGGGTCTAATTATATGGAATTATCGCCTTTCTATGATAAAAAAGTTGAATGTCTATGCTGCAGCAAAGCATTTCCAACAACCAAAATACGGTCAAAATTAGTGAAAGTTGAAAGTACAGACACAGATTTTTGTCCAACTTATTCTGAATCATCCGTGCCTGCATTATACTATAATGTTTTTGTCTGTGAGCATTGCGGCTTTTCGTTCACCGAAGACTTTTCAAGATATTTTGCTCCTGGGACAAAAGAACAAATTTTGGAACAAATATCAGCAAAATGGGTCAAACGAAGCTATCATCATGAACGTTCCCTTTCACAGGCATTAGATACATATAAATTGGCTTTGGTTTGTGGAACCATTAAAAAAGAGAAATTTGTTACACTTGCAGGGATTGCCTTACGAATCGCTTGGATTTATCGTAAACTTCAAAACGAAAGTCAAGAACAACGCTTTCTAAAAATGGCTCGCGATCAATATATCGAATCTTATTCAACCGAAGATTATGCATCCACTCAAATGTCCGATACGCGCGTAATCTATATGATTGCAGAACTATCAAGAAGAATTGGCGATTTAGATATGGCAACACGCTATTATTCAAAAATTATCGAAAGCCAGCGAATTGGCGGCGAAGCAAAACTGGTTGAAATGGCAAAAGAACAATGGCAGCTCGTACGAGAAGAACGGGAAAAAGCAAGAGCATCCGCTGAAGCTGTCTAAATAAGAATGTCTTAAAAGTGTTTTTCTAGCTTTTGGGATGTTTTTTTAATTGGCCGCTATATTGGGCACTTTCTTTACTTGGATAAGATGAAACATGTTATCGGATTAAATTGAGGGGGATTTTGCGTTTAGTTACCCTTTTTTACAATCCAGATTAGTGAGGCATCCAATTTAGACTCGAGGACGACACCTCTACAGTCAACTGAAGGTGGAATTTCTTTCCTATTTCGTTAAAGAGAGCTCCTGCTCAAGAAATTCGATTCCCCTCTAAGCAAATAAGCGGAGATTTTCCGTTTATTTGTGAAATGGAGCTGGTTCGGATATAAATAAGGGGAGATTTTCCGACTATGCTAAGTTAACTCCCCCCATTTTCATGAATTTCGAGTCGATAGACGGATTTCCTCCGTTTACTTTAGCGATTTTTTAGTTTAATTCCTAATTAAGCGGAAGTTTTCCGTTTATTTATTGGTAGGGACATCCAAATTCTGCTTGAGACAATACCAAAGGATATTCTACTGTCAACTGAGGGCTGATCTTCCAAAATTCGTTAAAGAGCGATCTTACTAAAGAATTTCTGAAAACATGCTTCGGATTTAAAACGGGTTTACCGTTCTTTATTGAGGTCTTCTATTCTACATTGTACCGCTTTTTTGTACTCGAATTGTTTTATCCACTGCTTGCTTCTAATCGTGTTATTGCCACTTCCATTACTAAAAACTGTCCTGTTACTTCCTGCTGTGTCAGGACAAATCAACCGCCCTCTCTTCGATACTCGTACTTCAGCCCCAATCCCCAAAATAAAAAGTCCGATTCAGAAAACAAATCTGTTTTCCAAATCGAACTTCTCATCAACTTTATTATTAGAATACTTGTTCTACTTCCACAATTCCTGGTACTTCTTCTAGAAGAGCACGTTCGATACCTGCTTTTAGAGTGATTGTTGAACTTGGGCAGCTACCGCATGCACCTAATAGGCGTAGGCGAACGATACCGTCTTCTACATCAACTAATTCACAGTCTCCTCCATCGCGAAGTAAAAATGGACGCAATTTATCTAAAACTTCTTGGACTTGTTCTTTTTGTTCTAATTCTGTCATTTCCCTCGACTCCTTTCATTAAAATAATTATAATGTGAAGAAAGAAAAAAATCCATAATTTGAGTTCATGAAAGGTTGATATCTATGATAGAAAATAATCCCATTATTGAAGTTTTTGGTGCCGAAGTCATTTGTGCCAGCTGTGTTAATGCACCCTCTTCCAAAGATACATATGAATGGCTGCAAGCTGCCATCAGTCGAAAATTCCCAAAGGACTCCTTTACAATTCGCTATATCGATATTGAACAACCTTTAGAGAACGAGCGTGATAAAGAGTGGGCAGAACGTATTCAAAACGATGAATTCTTCTATCCACTTGTGCTTATCAATGGAAACGTTATCGGTGAAGGTTATATTCAAATTCAACCAGTCTTCTCTACTTTAGAAAAACTTGGATTTGTCCCTGCTGAATAATAATACGATTTATTAAACAAAATCTCTATATGCTTGTTATCGCCATCCAACAAGTAATAGAGATTTTGTATTTTTTATTATGCTTCAGTTAATTGAAAATTATTTGTGCTTATTGAGAATCATTTTGCCATTTATACATCCAAAGCAAGCCGGATTTCATTAAACGTGCAATACGTCCTGTTACAGTTGTATCAGCTAAGTGAACAAACCCTTGCTTCTTCCCTAATGAACCCATGAATCCTTTTAATTTGATTGGCGGCAATTTTTCAGGAAGCGGTTCATTGTTCCAGCGATACTTAAGAACTTTCACTACTCTTTCCGCCTGTTCTTCCGCAAGTTGCGCCGTTGCAGGTAAGTCAGATGCAGCACAATCTCCAATTACAAATACATTTTCATCATCCAACAGGTGGTAATGTTCTGTAATTAGCGGGCGACCTTTTTTATCTTGTTCAACGTCCATATCACGTACGACTTTTACTGGCTTTACCCCAGCAGTCCAAACTACAGCATCAACATCAATAACTTGATCGTGATTATGAAGCTTAGTAGGTTCTACCATTGTAATATTCGATTCTGCAATAACATCAACATCGTTTTTAACAAACCAGTCTTTTACGTAATTACTTAGCTTCTCAGGGAAAGCACGTAAAATTCGTGGTGAACGATCGAATAATTTTATTTTTAAATCTGAACGGCTTTCGCGTAATTCACTAGCTAATTCAATACCGCTTAATCCAGCACCGACTATTCCTACAACCGATCCTGGCGGTAATCCGCAAAGCGTTTCAAAAGTTGTACGAGACTTAGCAATTGTTTGGATACTATAACTATTTTCTTCAGCACCTGGTACATTGTGATAGTCATCTTCGCAACCTAAACCAATAACTAAATCATCATATTCAACTTTTTTGCCGTTATCTAGATAAACAACTTTCTCTTTTCGATCAATTTTCGTGATTTCACCATAAACCGCTTCTAAACGCTCATGTTCCGGAAAGCTTACACGAATATGTTTGTCTGTTGTAGTTCCAGCCGCAAGTGCATAGAATTCAGTTTTCAAGCTGTGATGAGACGTACGGTCAATGATAATAATCTTTGTGTCTTTTGGAAAGTTATTCGGTAATAAGCGTAGTAAAATACGCATGTTGCCGTAACCTCCGCCTAGTAAAACTAGTTTTCTCATAAAATACTCCCCTATATCTATTGTCGATTTGTATCATGAAAATCGTTCACAATTTATCCATAAAGAGTATAACTTATTGTGAGATGTTTCACAATATCTTTAGCTAATTTTTTGTGAAAAGTTTCACAAAAACTCATTCATTGACGAAAATAGAAAAACAGAGTAGAGTGTCTAGTGAGGTGACAACTGCGTGAATCCATTAGTAGAGTTTTGCATTAGTAATCTAGCAAATGGTGCTCAAGAAACTTATGATATTCTAGAAAACGATCCAGACATTGATGTTCTCGAATATGGGTGCTTAAGCTATTGTTCGTTGTGCGATCAAAATTTATACGCACTAGTAAACGGTGATATTGTAGAAGCCGATACACCGGAAGAATTGACTAAAAAAATCTATCAATACATTGAAGAAAATCCCCTTTTCTAGCAGTAAGGGCCAATCATATGAAAAAATCCGCGCACAATCCATAGTGTACGCGGATTTTTTATTTTACAATATCTCTAACTCTTCAATACAATACGTAGGTTGCAGTTCTTTTTGTAATACGAGTTCTGTACTTACAACACCTGTATTGACATGAATCGTATCGCAGCCAAATCGAATCCCGCATAGGATATCTGTGTCATAATTGTCGCCAATCATCACCATATCTTCTTTTTCAAAGCCATACTCCTGCTGGATGATTTCAAGCATGACAGGCGAAGGTTTTCCTACGAAGGTTGGCTCTACTTGTGCTACATTTGCAACAAGATGTACAAAAGAACCGTTTCCAGGAAGAAAGCCCAGCTCAGAAGGAAAACGAATATCTTCATTTGTCCCTACCAATTTTGCACCTGCTTGAACGGCAAGGGATGCTTTGACCAATTTCATATAGTCATTAGTCCGATCCATCCCCATAACAACAACATTGGGTCTTGCGTCATCTGTATCCACAAGATTCAGCCCTTCCGATTCTAAAGCCGTACGAATGCCATCTGAGCCAATCATAAAAACATCCGCATCTTTAAAATTTTGAGCAATATATTTTGCAGTGGTTAATGCACTAGAATAAATACGATTCGTTGGCGTATCAATTCCCATATCAGCTAAAACCTGTTGTAATTGCTCTGGTGTTTTTGACGAATTATTCGTTACGAAAAAATACTCCAGCTGCTCTTTCTGCAGATGATGAATAAAACGGATAGCTGAGTCAATGCCCTTTTTTCCACGATAAACGGTTCCGTCTAAATCAAAACAATAGGCTTTATACTTTCTCACTTTTCTTGCTCCGGCAAAAATGCTGAAACAGGACCCAGCTCATTTTCTAAGTAATTTTTAACAAGTGCTGAGAACTGTTTAACCGCCTCTAGATTAGCTGTAAGCACTTTTAAAACTAGTTCGTTATCTACTTGCACAAATTCTCTAACCAGCATTTTACGCAAGCCGACAATCTCTTTAAAAGGCTTGTCCATCTCTGGAGTAATTACCTTCTCATCGACAAGAATATCGATAATATCTTCATAGCTCCCTGGATCACGCATAATAAATCCATCAATGATTAAATTTCCAACATCCATCAAGGCTTCCATTGTATTATGGCCAATACGTTGCAAAGCTAGGGCTGTAATATCATTTTGTAACCAATTCTCTTCTTTTTCAAAAATGGAAATCAGCTCATTAAGGTGTTTTAAAGTTACTGAAATTTTATTACGATCTACAAAATACATAAATGGTTCCCCCATGATTTAAAGTTGATAGTTACTTGTCTTCTTTTTTAAAATGAAGATAAATGATGAAACGTTTAATGCCAACGTTTCAAAGGTGTTTCTAAAATATCTACGTTGCATATTATAGCATAATACGGCAATTATTTGTGAGAAGCTGCGGGGAGCCTGTGGAATATTTTAATAAGACGAGCATTGTTTATGGTGAGCACTCAATCTGACAAATTACCGGAGATTTTCCGCTTATTCTACTTTTGCGAGATACTCCATTCGATTCAGAAGGTTCCCTCTTATCAGGGTTAGCATTCAATCAGAAAGATAGACGGAAATTTTCCGCTTAATCAGAAAATATGATAAAAAACCGCTTGAATAGACGGAGAAATTACGCCTATCAACTAAAAAAACAAATAAATGGAGGATTTTTAGTAGCATAGGGGGAAAATCTCCCTTTATTTAACCCCGAAAGAGCCCCATCCCACAGATAACCGGAAAATCTCCCCTTATGTTTACTTCGAGAGTTACCTAGTTAGGAACCAGAATTTTTATCTTGCTTCAAGCAATCTAATAGAACAACTTTTCTTCCTTAATTCTAATGGGTTTTTGAAATTAGTTGATAGTTATTTCGCTTCTATAGTAACATATTCTAGAGAGTTGGAAGGGGCATATACAATATGGAGCGTTTTTTCTTATATGATGATGTAGAAGAGTCAAAAACACGATTTGTCAGTTTTACTGGGAAGAAATTGCGTTATGATTTGGCTATTATGCAATCCTCTCGTTTTTTTGGAAAAGTATTAGTTTTGGACATGCAAATGGGTCGCTTTGCCATTATCGGTCCAGATGATGTGGAAGAGCCCGGATACTTGGAGCATGCCTTCAACAAAACTGAAGAAGAAGCTGAGGACTTACGCGAATATTTAACTGAGTTATTGGCGTAAAAAATGACACTTGATGAATTACTCATCGAGTGTCATTTTTATTTAGATTATTTGGTTTCTGCAGTTTTTTCAGCTTTCGCAGGTTTTTTTAGCGGCGTGAACAAAGTGATGACTAAAGCAATAACCGCTAGAATTGTCATGAAGTAGTAAGCATCACCCGAGGCATAGATGGATGACAATGCCCTAATTCCTTCTGTTAGGCCTTCTGCACTTAAATTCCCTGCATAGTCTGTTTGTTTGGCAGTATAAATTGTTACGATAACCGCTGCACCAATGGCTCCTGCAATTTGGCGAACCGTATTATTTACCGCTGTACCATGTGTCACAAGCTCCTTCGGCAACGCATTTAAGCCTGCTGTGTTCAATGGCATTGTGATAAAGCTTAAACCAATACGCAAGAAGATTGTACGGATCATTAAGAAGGTAAATGTAGTTGTCTCACTTAAGTCGGTTACAACCCACATAGATGGAATAACGAATATTAAACCAATAATGAATAATGGCTTTGCACCGAACCGGTCGAATAATTTTCCTGTAACAGGCGATAACAACGCGTTGATAACGGCCCCGGGCAATAATAATAGACCTGCATCAAATGCCGTAAAACCTCGGCCATTTTGTAAATAGATCGGCAATAAAATCATATCAGCATATAGCATCATTGTTACGATAATGTTAATAAACGAAGTCAATGTAAATGTTTTATTTTGGAATACTCGCACATTCAATAACGGGTCACTTGAACGTAATTGACGAATTGTAAAGTACGCCAATACTAACACTCCTGCGATGATTTCTGATAGTACCCACACATCATCCCAGCCATGACTGCCTGCATTACTAAATCCATATAAAACAAGTCCGAAACCGATTGTTGAAAGTATGACACTGAATACATCCAAATCAGCTTTTTCTCCTTCATTTACGTTGATTAAATACTTATACGCAAGTAAAATCACAACTACAACAAATGGAATAATTCCGATAAATAACCAATGCCAGGATACATATTCGACAATGAAACCAGATAATGTTGGACCGATTGCCGGGGCGAAAATCAATGCAATCCCAACTAGCCCCATTGCACTTCCTCGTCTTTCAGGCGGGAAAATAAACATAACAGTGTTCATCATAAGCGGCATAATAATTCCTGCCCCTGCTGCTTGAATCATACGCCCTGTCAATAAAATTGCAAAATTCGGTGCTGCCGCGCAGAAAATCGAGCCGATTAATAATAAAAGCATCGAGCTTATAAATAATTGACGAGTTGAAAAACGTTTCATTAAAAATGCCGTTACGGGAATCAACACACCGTTAACCAGCATGAATCCTGTTGCCAGCCATTGAACAGTTGTCCCATTTACATGGAACACTTCCATAAAAGTACTTAATGCTACATTTAAAATTGTTTGGTTTAATATGGAGATAAATCCTCCAATCAATAATACAAACAATAATACTTTTGTATTTATTTGTTGGGTCATACCGTAATTGTCCTCCCTTTACTTTATCAACACAGTGACGATAAAATAGATTTTAGCAACTTATAAATGAAGAAACCACCAACAATATTTTATAAAACGTCAACTATACAACAATTCTATTAAAAGTGTTGGAAAAGTAATCTTTATTAGACAATGGAGGCATTGAAATGACTGCAAAAAAAGAAGATCCACGTGCAATTCGTTCGAAACGTTTGTTGAAGGAAGCCGTGATTTCCATATTAATTGAAACACAAAGCTTAGAGGAGTTAACGGTGCAGAAAGTAACAGCAAGGGCAGAGTTAAACCGTGCTACTTTCTATTTGCATTTTTTAGATATGCGCGATTTAATGCGGAATGTAGTTTATGATATTTACGATGACCTGTCTATGAAATTATCGCCATTAATAGAGGGTGAACAAGGAAATACTGAGCATCTTCTTACCTTTTTGGATTATTTCTATCAACATCGAAAGTACTTGGCGGTGCTATTTGAAGAGAAAGCATTCCAGAGAAAACTGCACGACTTTATAGCGGAATTAGTTCAAGCAAGACGTGAAGTATTAGGAATGGAGAAAAACGAAAGTATTGTTTCAAGAGATATTATTGCCGCATCCATTCTAGGAATTTTAATGTGGTGGATTCGTGACGGGAAAAACCATAGCTCTGAATATATTGCAGAGCAAATGTCAAAATGGTTTCTAAAAAATGCATAAAGGGGAATGAGCGCAAGCGCCCTGCTTATCCCCGACAAGAACTGGAGGACCTAACGAATGTGCTTGCCACAAGCAGGAAGGAACCGAAGCGACCTCGAGGGGCTTGGCGCTGTAGCTGGATGTCAAATTTATTAATCTTAAAAGTTATCCCCAAAACGATAATTTCCTTAACAACAAAGAAAACCATCGCGCACAAATGCACGGTGGTTTCTATTTGTTCATCTATTTCGTTTGAAAATCCTTCTTGATCGTTAGTTTCACTTAAAAATCAGCTTTCAACTTCCTCGGGAGTTTCTGGAATAGCTTCTGGAACAAGATTAGAAGTAGACTCTATTAGTCTTGGCGCTTTCCCCGTTTTTCTTAAAATAAAATAAGCACAGCCAAAGTTGCAATACTCGTATAAATAATCTTCAAAAGTACTGATTCTCGTATCAAAAGTTGCTTTTTGATTTTTGTCTTCAAAAAACCCTTTTAACCGAAGCTGACCGTAGCCCCAATCACCAACAATGTAATCGTACTTTGTTAAGATATCTGAATATCTCGCTAAGAAAGCATCCTCTTTGAAACCCTCTCGGACATTTTCGATAATTTCATAAGTATAACCTTCTGCTATAATCATCGAAACTCCCCCTATCTCTAAATCTGCCAAAAGTGACCGGCTTTTTATACTTCTTCTGCAAGCAGTTGTCTTGTTTTTGTTGCTTCATTTACTTGCTCGTCCGCATGATAGCTGCTGCGTACTAATGGGCCGGCTTCACAATGCTTGAATCCTTTTTCCATTGCAATTTTACGAAGTTTTCCAAATTCTAATGGCGTATAATATTTTTTAACTGGTAAATGTTTTTTCGATGGCTGCAAGTATTGACCAATTGTCATGATATCTACATTATTCGCTCTTAAATCGTCCATAACCTCCAAGATTTCATCCCATTCTTCCCCTAAACCAATCATAAGAGATGATTTTGTCGGGATATCCGGCTGCATTTCTTTGGCTCTGCGTAAAAATTCTAGAGAGCGATCGTATTTTGCACGGGCACGAACTCTTGGCGTTAAGCGACGAACCGTTTCGATATTATGATTTAAAATATCCGGTTTGGCATCCATTAACATTTTTAAATTTTCTTCCAATCCACCTAAATCTGAAGGCAGTACTTCAACAGATGTTTGAGGTGTTTTATTTCGGATCGCTCGAACCGTTTCTGCTAATACACCAGCCCCGCCATCTTTTAGATCATCGCGAGCAACCATTGTAATAACTACATGTTTTAAATTCATAATTTCCACTGATTCTGCAACACGTTCTGGTTCTGCTAAATCCAATTCATTTGGAAGACCTGTTTTAACCGCACAAAAACGACATGCACGTGTACACACATCGCCCAGAATCATCATCGTTGCAGTTCTTCTTTCGCCCCAGCATTCGTGGATATTTGGACAACGTGCTTCCTCACATACTGTATGCAGGTTTTTCTCACGCATCAATTTCTTTAAACCTTTATATTCATCGTTTGTATTTAATTTTATTTTTAACCATTCGGGTTTTCGTAAGATTTGCTCTTTCTCGCTAGCAGGTTTACTTGTCATTTCTCTTCATCCCCTATCAATATTAGAAAACTTGGCTTATCGAATACCTATAGCGATATGCCTTCGTTGCACTTATGCAAGACTAGGAAAGTTTGTTGCTTTCTAATCTGCTATACAAAAAATAACCATACTGATGTCAATGTAACATATTATTACAATCGAAAACAACTAACTTTCGCTAAGTTTAGTGATAAAAGACTTAACATTATCCTTGCACCTCTAATTGGAAGGTACTGGAACCTCGATAGAAGGCTGCGCCCCATCCCCTCCATTTGTATAAATATGTGGGACTTGACCACGAACTAAGCCGATTGCAACTGGAATAGTTTGATGGACCGTTGATTGTTGGCTCGCAAATGGAATAATAATTTGAACATTTACTTGCATATCAATATTTACTTCTACCTTCGCATTATTGATACCAAATTCCTTAATGGATGTTGAGACATTACTGGCAACATTCCCGATGATGTGAAAACGAATCGGCACTTTTGGGCCTAAATTTCCGAGTAGCGGAAGGTTCAAGGCTTGGGCAATCGGAACGAAAAAAACGATTCCATCCCCCTTTTGAATTTCGCTCACATCATATTCAACATTATCGAGTTCCGGCAATTTCGATAAATCACCTTCTTCTGCTAACTCTAAATGTTCTTTTACTAACATCGTTGTTTCTGCTCGAATCTGATTAATAACTTCTGTATTGAATTTTGTTGTTACCATATAATCTGATTCCGATGGTAAATCTTCTATGATTTCATTGATATCTAATACTCTGGATGTTCTCGCATTAATTGCCTTATTTACGACATGTGCTGCAATTTTATTCGCTTGAAACTCTGCATAATCAACATACGTTGGCATTAATCGATCATTCAATATGTATAGGAATGCAATAATCCCAATTACAAAACACATAGTGAAGATCGTAAACCGATTGGACAGTCTGCGTTTCCTTTTCGTTTTGTGTCCCTTCACTCCCGAAAACATCATATTTCTCCTTGAACGACGAGAAAACAAAAAAATCTCCTCCTGCTCCAATTTATGAACAGGAGAAGATAACTATTCAACTTCTAAAATATATTCAGTATCAACATTTTCAATCTTTATATGTGGTTCTTCAATCAAATTTAATAGATATGTAGAATTCAATAATTGATTATTTTCTTCAAAAATTCGTAGACATGGTAAAGCCGAGTCAAGAACATTTTGTTTTGCCACTACTCCGCGGCGACCATCCGATAACTCCAAAATCGTTCCATTTGGATAATGAACGACCGTCTTTTTTAAAGCATCTACTACTCTCGCATCAAACATCGTTCCTCTTCCAGCTTCAATAACAGCAATTCCTTGAGATGGAACCATTTTTTTGCGGTACACTCGATTTGAAGTAACTGCATCAAATACATCTGCTACTGCGATAATTTTTGCAAATGGATGGATTTCATAATCCACGAGAGCTCTCGGATATCCGCTGCCATCCATTCGTTCATGATGCTGGAAAGCACAATGCGCGACAAGCAGGGAAACCGTATGTAAATTTCTTAAAATATCAAAGCCAGATCTGGCATGTTGTTTCATTAATTCGAATTCTTCGTCAGTTAAACGGCCCGGTTTAAATAAAACATCGGCCGGCGTCAGCATTTTCCCGACATCATGCAAGATGGCACCTATTCCGATTGTTTTTAAATCGCTTTGGGAATAGCCCATTTCTTTTGCAATAGCTAGAGAATAAAGCGTCACTTGAAATGAATGCTGATAAATATATTCATCGTATAACAATGTATCTGATAAGATCATTAAGACTTCATCATTATTTAAAATGGAACTTAGCAAATCCTCAACCAGATTACCAATTTCTTTCGTTTGCTTATCGATAACGAGGGAAGCGGATTTACTATCTAAGCCTTTTATTTGATGAAAAGTGTCCGTTATTTGTTTAACTGCCTTCTTGCGAGTCGCCAACGGTACAGTTTCTTCAATTTCTATTCCTTTTGAAATCTTGTCTTCAATATATACATATTGAATTCCTAGTTGTTTTAATCTGCCAATAAGGTTATCTGTAACGACAACATCCTTTTGTATTAATGGAAGCCCCGCCTCGTTCCAGATAGTTCTCCCGATAACCATACCTGTTTTGAGCACATTGATTGATATTAAACGCATTCAATTTTACCTCAATTCCTGTGTTTGAAATACATCCTTTTACCTAATTATAATGAATCAAACTAGCTTTTTACCATATGCAATTAAAATATCTCTTAAAAATAATGGTAAATAATACTTTTTCTTCGCATATTTAAAATTTGGAAAGAAATAGCCAAAGGTAAACATATCTAAAGTCGCCAGCTTATAATGGCGATCTAGCTCGACTGTTTCATTGTTCACAATCAGTTCCCTTTGTTTATTCATTGCAAATTGATAAGTTAGCATTTTCCCAAAAATTGATCCTCTAAATCCAAGCCCTTTTAATTCCAGTTGTGGCCATTGATCATTTTGAGCTTGCAAATACACTTCTTTTAATTCTTTTCCTGATAATTCGATGACACATATATTTATCGGATGAGGTAGAATTTTATGAATATCGTAATTGGTAATTGTTCCTTTTTTTAAGCTATCAAGGAAAATTCCAGCATTAAACATCGCGCAATCGGCATCCGTATAATCAAGAACAGCCTCCGCAAATAGACTAGATAGCTGGGAATAGTGAAACCATTCTTTGTTGTAGCTTTTGCTTGTTTGAAAAATAGGTGTTTGCAGGAGCTCTTTGCCTCGTTGCATTAGCTTGGCTAAAAATAATGCTTCTCCTTCAATTTCAGGAAGGATGGCATTTTCAATGACCGTTTCTTTTTTCTTTACTAAATTACGGGTAGTATGGTCAAACTGCAGGGTTAGGTGACCCGTATAGACCCCGAATTTGCCGCAGCCTGTCAATAATACATTATTGACAACTTTGCCTTCTTCAAATAAATGATGGGTATGTGATCCAAAAATGACATCAATACTAGGGACTTCGTTTGCTAAAAGTTCATCTTCCGAAATTCCGAGATGGGATAAGCATACAAGAATATCGACCTGTTCTTTTAATTGAGCGGCCAATTGGTTCAGAACTTTCCGCGGTTCAGTAATATGCCAGTTCAACTCTTTATAAAACACTTCAAACATAGCTGTTGCACCAATAACCCCTATTTTTGTCCCATATTTAGTTTGTAAAATCGTATAGGGTTTTAGCCATGTGGGTTTACTGCCATCGATGGGCTCAATATTCCCGACAACAACATCAAAATTTGCCTCATCATAAAGGGAATACAATTCCTCGAAGGAAAGAGTAATCCCCTCGTTATTGCCTATTGTCACTACATCATATTGTGCATCGTTTAATAGCTGCATATTTCCCTTGCCCAGAGTGGCCTCTGTATAAATATTAGAACGATCTAGATGATCCCCAAGATCAAACAAAAAGCTCGGCTCCCCCAGCTTTGCATATTCTAAACGCTGGGTTTTGATAAAATTTTGCATCCGCTGCCAATATTCAAAATGGCTATGTATATCATTGGTATGAAAAATATGAATTGTCTCAAGCAAATGGATCACCTCCTTTTGAAATTAATATCAGGTGCACCTAAAAAGTAATTGGCCACAGATTGAAGCTGCTATAAGCCTTCAATAATTGAACGGATACCTATTAACAACATTATTATTTGCAGCACCATAACAACCGTTTTGGACTGCAATCTTTTATTGAGAGCTGCACCAAGTTTTGCTCCTATATAAGCGCCAATAATGACAGGAATTACATATATCCAAGGAACATTTCCTAAATAAATATGGCTTGCGGAATTGACGATTGAAGATAAAAACACATTAAACATGGAGGTTGCAACAGCAACATGTGGTGGAAATAGGAATAGTAGGACCATTGCCGGTACGAGCAGGGATCCTCCACCAATTCCAAATAGTCCAGAAACCATTCCAACTATAAACGTAAAAATAACCGCAAACCAAACAGGGTAGCCATAAACAAACTCTTTTCCTTCTTGATCTGTAAAAGTTGTCTTTCTCCCATGGTTCACAAACCAATAAATCGGTTTTAATTTGTCTCGGACAAATAAAAGAATCGATAATAAAACTAAAAAAATACCAAAGTATAGATTAAAAGAAGGCAAATCCAATCCTTTATTTAACCATGCACCGAGCATTGTACCCGGGATGCTTCCAATGAAAAAGATATATCCGCTTTTAAAATCCACCTGTCTATTTTTCATATAGGATAGGGTTGAAGAAAGACCTATAAAGATCATCATGACCACCGATAATCCTACAACACTCTGTGGTGTTATATCTGGAAAATAGCCAAGATTAATCCCTACGAACAAGGTGGCGGGAATTAAAATAACGCCTCCGCCCAATCCTACAAGTGATCCCAATATACCTGAGGCAAGTGCAATAATTGCCAGCAAAACGTACTCCATCAAAATTCTCCTCCAAATAAATCGAGCTGCTTTGGTGAGAGTCCATCAAAATCAATATCCATCATTCGTTGTAAAGTCTTAGCATTATCTGCTGCATGGTGTCCAGAATTATTATTGAAAAGAACAAATACCTCGCTGCAAAGCTTCTCTAGATTTCTTATTTTATTTGCCAAATCTGTAAGCTCTTCTTCATTATAATCGTATAGAAAACGGACCTCTCTCCAATTTTCCGTAGAACCTGAATTACGCCATCCATATACGTTTCGGCCATGTATTCTAGTGCCTTTTCATGTGAGGCTTCACCTACAAAGGGAACCGAACCTACTCCAGCTTGCGGCTCGTCACAAACCGTATGAATGAATCCATGCTCCTTTAAGAATCGAATTGTTTCGTCTTTTCTTTCTGCGCTATACCAAGTTCTGTTACGGAACTCAACAGCGATCGGAAACTCTGCCAATTGTTGCTTGACATAACGAATATAGTTGACGTTTTTCACGGAGCAGTCAAACCAAGGCGGAAACTGTACTAAAATCATCGCCAATTTATTCGCATTTTGAAAAGCACTGGCACATTGCCTGAATGCTTCAAACATTTCGTTACGGGTTTCATAAGGATTATCATCCCTCAAATGCCCGGTCATCCCTTGATAGGCTTTCACTATAAATTGAAAGGAGTCCGGTGTTTCATTGACCCATTTTTCGATATTTTGCTGCGCGGGTATGTTAACTTATATATCCATTTAATAATGGGTAAAATTCAAAAAACCCTATCCTTATAACATTATTTACATTTCGCCCATTTTTCTTGGGTAAAATAATAAAATTATATAAACCAATTTATACATTATTATAAAAAAAATGCCCAAATTGGGCATTTATTATTGTTTATTAATTGTACAATTACTTTTTTAATTAACTCAAGTATTAAGTTTGAATTTTCTTTATGTTGAGTATCTGTGAGTAAAAGGTCAAGATAATCATTGAAAAATCCGTACATTTTTTCTTTTATATCCTATATATATAATAAAAAGAAAATAAGAAACAACTTGTTTCTTATTTATGTCCATAAGTACTAAATATCTCCTTTCCTATGTTCAGTAATAAACGAATTTCACCTTCATTTTTATTTTCAATTAAATTAAATAATAATAAGGACAATTCCTCTTTCTCAAAATGTCTTTCGTTAGTATCTAATCGTTCAAAATTAAAAATATATGATGGAGACACTTCAAGACCTAATACAATCTTTTCTAGCGTTTGTAGAGTAATATTCCTGTCTCCTCTTTCAACACCTGCTAAGTATGAAGTTTGAAGGCCACTCTTTTCCGCCAATTCTTCTTGAGTCATTTTCTTAATTTTTCTAATCTCTTTAATATTTAATCCAACTAACTTTACTAGATTATCCATTATATCACCTCACTTTAAGCCTATGTGAGGTTTCCAAATCATTACAGATACATATATTATAACTTTTATTGATTTATGTACTTATAAGTTATATAATTTTCGTGTATCAAATTATTAATAAGGAGAAATTATTTACTATGAGTAATGTCTTAACTTCAAATATAGCAATAGAAAATGTAATACAATCGAAAATGAGAGGAAGAGTATCCTATCAAGGGTTTGTTTCATCACAAGTAGCAGTTAATTTTTCATATTCAAAACAATTTAATGATCCTTCAGGGAAAGGTTATCAACGACCTATCGATAAAAAAAGATGTAAAGATTTTGCTAATTATTTATCTCAAGGAGAAGATGCACTTTATACCCCGATCCTATTGAATGCTGCAGGACAGTGGGAATTTCATGCATATGATAATAACCGTCCAAATTACGGAAGACTAATTTGTAAGAGAAAAGCAACTTTAATGGATGGACAACATAGGTTAGCTGGTATAAAGGAATATATAAAAGAGACAGAAAGCACATTAAATGTACCATTTTTAGCATTCCACTATTTGGATGAGGATGAAGAGATTAAATTATTTGATGTAATAAATACAAAGGCAAAAGGAATAGGAACATCTTTAAGTCGCTATCTTAATAGAGATAATGATGAAATTAGTTGGATTGCAACTAATTTAATACTAAAACCGGAAAGTCCGTTTTTCAGTAAAGGAACTTTAATTGGAAAAAGAACAAAAGAAAAAAATATAACTCTCCAAAATTTATATAACATCGTAAAGTATCTAACAAAGAAGTCCGAACTTGATAGTTTATCTAAGGAAAAGAAACTTAACTTAGCACTTTTTTATTTCAATCTAATTAAAGAGATTTTCCCTGAAGAATGGGACGATTATAAATTATTCAAACTAACTCATATTACATGCTTATACGGATTAGCAATTGCTGGTAACAAAATAATTAATGATAACTATTTAGTTAAATCCCAACAACCAGACTCAGCAAAAATTGCAAGTATATTAGTGAATCTAAAAGTGATAGATTGGTCCTCTAATGGAGATTTAAAATATTTGAAAGGTTTACCTGGGGCTAATATGCTAGCTAGTGATATTTTAAATTGCATTAAAAATTGAACAACTATAAATTTTAACGGGCGATTACAAAATTTAGGTAATCGTTCTTCTTTTTTATTTTTATAAAAGTATATAGAAATAAAGTTGTTCTTTTACAATAGAGTCGATTAAAACTTAAATAAGTTAATAAAAGTATGAGTAATACTATTCAACAATTGGACACCATTATGGAAAAACATCTAGGATAAAGGATTATAGCTTACCTTTTACTAGATATAGCTATGATGGTTATAGTATTAATTTATTTTATAACCTTTGATAATTCATAATTCATAATTCTTTTTTTAATCAATTTAATAATCCAGTGCATTTACTGTTCCATGGAAATAGCTTCTCTTAATTCTCATCTTTTTTTTTAGGTCTTCCTATGGTTTTTCCATTCTCTATTGCACGTCTCATTCCAATTAATGTAGAATGTCGCGCTACATCCTGTTGAAACTCAATTATCCGATGAAGTAATTCTTGTAACGAACATGATAATAGGTCACAACTATTCACCTTTTCTTTTATAAAATAAATAATGACTCCTTTTTTTTCACACATATTTAAAACTTCCATTAGATGCCGAATAGAATCAGCAAGCACAAAGAACCTTTGTACAAAGATTTTATCTCCTTGTTGTAAATACATGAATAATTCCTCAAGTTGCAAGCGTTTTCTCGAAAATCCGTGAGATTCTTCAAAGATTTTATCAAAAATTATAGAATCAGTTATTAATTGATTTTCACATTGTTTGTCGTTATAAATTGGGCGTTTGTAACCATAAATCATTCTTATCTCTCCTCAAATGTCTCAAAAGGGTTACTTTTTGGGAATAAAAGTGTTATGATAATCTAAGAATTTTAAAAGAAAAGGAGATTATCATGCAAAGTTTAAAACAACAATGGTTCGGTAATGTGCGTGGGGATATTCTATCTGGAATCGTAGTAGCATTAGCGTTAATTCCTGAAGCAATTGCCTTTTCCATTATTGCAGGTGTTGACCCAATGGTTGGGTTATATGCTTCATTTTGTGTAGCAGTTATTATTGCCTTTGTAGGTGGTCGTCCAGGTATGATCTCAGCTGCTACCGGTGCTATGGCATTATTAATGGTGCCACTAGTAAGAGATCATGGAGTGGAGTATTTATTAGCTGCAACAATTCTAACAGGGATTATTCAAATTTTATTTGGTATCTTTAAAGTCGCTAAGATTATGAAGTTTATTCCAAATGCAGTTATGATTGGCTTCGTAAATGCACTAGCTATTCTTATATTCATGGCACAAGTACCACATTTCATCGGTATATCTAATATGACATATGTTTTTGTAGCGATTACGTTAGTTATTGTCTATACCTTACCACGTTTTGTAAAAGCAATTCCAGCTCCACTTGTGGCACTTGTCATTTTAACAGCTGTCGCAATGTTTAGTGGCTTTGAATTGCGAACTATTGGGGACTTAGGAAATATTACACAATCATTACCTTCATTCTTAATTCCAAATGTTCCATTTAATTTTGAGACATTACAAATTATCCTCCCATATTCATTGGCATTAGCGATTGTCGGATTACTAGAGTCACTATTAACAGCACAAATTGTTGATGATATGACAGGGACAGCAAGTAATAAAAACAAAGAGGCTCGTGGTCAAGGAATTGCGAATGTTGTTACAGGTTTCTTTGGCGGAATGGCTGCATGTGCGATGATTGGCCAATCAGTAATTAATATAAAATCTGGTGGTCGTGGACGTTTATCTTCACTTGTAGCTGGTTCATTCCTAATGTTTTTAATAATCGTATTAGGAGACCTAGTTGTAAAAATTCCAATGTCTGTGCTAGTAGGGATTATGATTATGGTAAGTATAGGTACGTTTGACTGGAGTTCATTTAAATATTTGGCGAAAGCACCACGTACAGATGCAATAGTTATGCTAGCTACTGTCATCATTGTCGTGTATACGCATGACCTATCAATAGGAGTTCTTGCAGGGGTGCTTTTAAGTGCAATTTTCTTCGTTGTAAAAATATCTACTTTAAAAGTGGAAAGGAAAAATTCACATTATATCGTGAAAGGTCAATTATTCTTCGCATCTACTGATGGATTCATCGACTACTTTAAATCAACAGATATTAATGAGAAAGAAATTACAATTGACTTCTCAAATAGTCGTATTTGGGATGATTCAGGAGTGGCAGCATTATCTAAAGTAAAAGATATGTTGAGAGATGAAGGAATCGAAGCTAAAGTAATAGGATTAGATACATCTAGTCAAAAGGTTGTTCAACAACTAGATGGTATATCATCATCACATTAAGGAGGAAAATATGTATAAAAACATTTTACTAGCAGCAGACGGTTCTAATAATGCCCTACGTGCTGCCAATGAAGCAATTAAAATAGCAAGTCTATCCAATGAATCTGTTATTGATATAGTTTATGTAGCAGACTATGAAAAGACTAAGGAAGATGTTTTACATGCTTCTTCTGCAGATGAACTTATGATTGAACGTCGAAAAAAAATACAAAATGTAGAGAAAGCGTTAAAGGACAATAATGTTTCCTATAAGGTAACAATTTTACATGGTTTACCAGGACCAGAGATTATCAAGTACGCTAACGAAAGAAAAATGGATATAGTCGTCATTGGTAGCCGTGGTTTAAACAGTCTACAGGAAATGGTGATAGGAAGTGTCAGTCACAAAGTAATGAAGCGCGTTTATTGTCCAGTATTGATTGTGAAGTAATATGTGATTAAAATCTTTATATAATTAAACCGAAATCTTATATTTCGGTTTTTTAATTATATAAATAGTAATAATAAAACAAAAGAAATATGTAAAACTTTTTCCATATTAGCAACAAATATGATTACAAATAATAGAGGTGAACTACCATAAAAAAGAATCTTATAAAAAATGATCAAGTAGCTGTGTTTGCACTCGGTGGACTAGGTGAAATAGGGAAAAATACGTACGGTGTTCAATTTCAAGATGAAATTATTCTTATTGATGCCGGTATAAAGTTTCCACAAGATGATCTATTAGGAATTGATTTAGTCATACCTGATTATACCTATTTAACACGAAATATAGAAAAAATCAAAGGACTATTTATTACGCATGGGCATGAGGATCATATTGGGGGTATTCCCTATTTATTGCGTCAAGTGAATGTGCCAGTATACGGTGGAAAACTAGCATTAGGACTTCTTCAAAATAAATTAAAAGAACATGGACTATTACGTAGCACAAAAATGATTGAAATATGTGAAGAAGATATAATCAAATTCAATAAAACATCTGTAAGCTTTTTTAGAACAACACACAGCATTCCCGACGCATTTGGTATTGTTGTAAAAACACCACCGGGAAACATTGTTCATACGGGAGACTTTAAGTTTGATTTTACCCCCGTTGGGCAACCAGCTAACATTACAAAGATGGCGGAAATAGGAAGTTCGGGTGTGCTTTGCCTATTGTCTGACAGTACTAATTCTGAAAAACCAAATTTTAGTATGTCTGAGCGAATAGTAAGTCAAAGTATTGATGAGATTTTTCGTAACTTAGAGGGACGGATTATTTTTGCAACGTTTGCATCAAACATCTACAGAGTACAACAAGCAACTGATGCCGCTGTTAAATATGGCCGTAAGATAGCAGTTTTTGGACGTTCAATGGAAAACGCTATTAGAATTGGTCAAGAGCTGGGTTATATAAATGCACCAAAAGAAAGCTTTATTGATGCTCATAGTATAAAACATTATCCTGCAAATAAAGTGATGATTTTGTGTACCGGATCTCAAGGTGAGCCTTTAGCTGCTCTCTCTCGAATTGCAAACGGTACACATAGACAAATTCGCATTCAACCAGCCGATACAGTTATATTCTCTTCATCACCCATACCGGGAAATACAAAAAGTGTGAACAGGATCATCGACTTATTACACCGTGCAGGTGCAGAAGTAATTCATGGTCAGATTAATAACATCCATACTTCTGGTCATGGTTCACAGGAAGAGCAAAAGTTGATGTTACGTTTAATGAGGCCCAAATTCTTTATGCCAATACACGGTGAATATCGTATGTTGAAAATGCATTCACAATTAGCAGTTGAATGTGATGTACAAGAAGAAAACACTTATATTATGGAGAATGGGGATGTACTTGCCCTTAGTTCTAATCAAGCAAATGTAGTTGGAAAAATACCTTCAGGTGATATATATATTGATGGCAATGGCATCGGTGACATTGGCAATATCGTATTACGTGACCGTCGTGTTCTTTCTGAAGATGGTATCATGATTGTTGCGGTAAGTATCGATACAGAACGAAAAATCATTGTATCTGGTCCTGATTTTATCTCACGTGGTTTTATTTATATGCGAGAATCAGGAGAACTACTCACTGAAGCACAAAAGATGTTAAAAAATCATTTAACGGAATCCATTAAAAATGAACCAACTAATTGGTCTAGCTTGAAAAACGTTATATCAAAACTATTAGGACCTTATTTATTTGAAAAAACAAAGCGCCGTCCAATGATTTTACCCGTTGTTATGGATGTTAATAAAGAAGAGTAAACTGAGTACGCTGATGAACATGCAAAATAGCTAGAATACAAGTAACAACATAACTTTCCTTTTCTTTCAGATATAAAGAAAATACTTGTAGAAAATCTAAACAGTCACATACTAAGAGCGCCTCACTTTTAAAAAATTTACAGAGGACATTAACTATAAAAGGAGTGACTTTTTGAAATCTATAGTTAAATTGTTGTTTCTTCTAATTTGTTCATCGGCTGTTTATTTATCAGTAGCTAAATCTGCAGATGCCTCATATGCAGTTATTGATGCTGAAACAGGTCGACTTCTATCAGGAAGTAATGCACATGCTCAAATGCCAATTGCTAGTTTAACGAAAATGTGGACTGCTTTAGTAGCAATTGAGAATAGTAACTTAGACGATGAAGTAAAAATATCAAGACAAGCAGCATTAAGTGAAGGATCTTCCATTTATTTAGAACCAGGAGAGAAAATAAAGGTTGAAACTTTATTGTATGGATTAATGTTGCGTTCAGGAAATGACTCAGCGTATGCATTAGCCGAACATACAGGAGGTTCATTTGAAGGTTTTATCGATTTAATGAATGAAAAAGCCGTTCTTTACGGATTAAAAAACACTTACTTTATGAATCCTTCTGGATTACATCACGATCTACATTTATCTTCCGCATATGATACAGCGATGATGTTAAAAATTGCATTAGAGAATGATTCATTTCGTAAAATTACTTCAACCGTTAATTATAAAAGTTCAGAAAAGAATGGTGTAACATGGCAAAACAAACATCGATTGGTTCAGGAACAAAATGGCGCAGTTGCAGGTAAGACTGGTTTTACCAAAGCCGCTGGACGAACACTTGCTACTTATTTTGAACGGGAAGATAAAAAGGTCATTGTGGTCACATTAAGAGAATCTAATGATTGGCAAGTGCATAAACAACTTGCAAATCATGTCTTCTCTCAATATGATATCGTCACAGTAGCGAAAAAAGGGGTTTATAAAGTGACAGAAGACATATCTGTTTCGTTAAATAAGCCAATTGAGCTACTATTGAATAAGCAAGAAGAAGCTGGACTAAGAAATGTGATACATCTTTCAAATAATAAAGAAAATAAGTATGGAATATGGCACGTGCTTTTAAATAATGAAAGCATTTATTCAACACAAGTACCATTGAAATAAGCTGTTGATAAGGCTGTGAAGAATACCTATAAAGATAACTTTGTGAGTCGAGGAAAATAAATACTTTTAACTCTGGCAATTTAACACAGTAAACATATTAACGATAGGCCCATCCAGTCTTTTAGGTGGGCCTATTTTCAATCCGAACAGAAAAAAATATGGCATATTTAGAGCGTACCGAAAAGGTGCGCTTATTTTATATTTTTAAGACTTACTCTTGATTAATCATCTTTGATAGTTATTGCTATTGAGGAAAAGATAAATCACATGGAGGACTATCTTGTTTTAAAGAGGTTGATTGAAATGGCATGGTATAACCTATTAACTTCTCATACTATCCTATCTGCTCCTGTTTTTCTTTATAATACCATACATTTAATAGTTAATAAGAGGCTCAAAAAGGTTCTTTTTTGGGACTAATCATGTTACACTCTTTCTATTGAGTTTTTTAGACTCAAGCTTTTATGAGGATGAAAAGTAAATCTACGTAAGATGGATGTAATTTTGGTAATGCACTGAAAAAATGAAATGAAATTTACAAGTAAACTAATAGATCGATAAGTTAGTTTTTTTAGAGTTTACCAAAGCTGATAATTATGTATGATTGAAGAAATTTTTAGTAAGGAAAAATAGCAAAACTTTACTAGTATGATAGCTATAGTTGCAATGGAGGTATATATGAATACAATAATTCAAAAAAGTCAGAGTATGTTCAGTAAATATATTGTCTTTTTCATTACGGCCGTTATTTTTCTATGGATGAAGACATATATAGTTCAATTAAAGCAATTTAATTTAGGAGTAGAAAACTCAATCCAAGAGTTTCTATTATTTCTAAATCCTTTAGGCTCCTCTATCCTGATTTTAGGAGTGGCATGCATATTTAAAAAAAGAAAAAAATACATTTGGTTAATTGTTATTGATTTTCTCCTATCCTTTCTTTTATACGCTAATGTTCTATATTATCGATTTTTTAACGATTTCCTTACATTACCAACTATATTTCAAACACAAAACTTTGGAGATGTAAGCAGTAGTATATCATCACTTTTTAGACCATATGACTTTTTATTCTTTATTGATATAGTTGTGTTAATTCTCTTACTTACTGTTAAATTTGTTAAAATCGAAGCAATTAACATGAAGCGTCGAAACGTAGTGGCAATAATAGTTGTTGGTTTAGGTATTTCAATTTTAAATTTGACCTTAGCAGAAGTAGATCGTCCTCAATTATTAACAAGAGGTTTCGATCGTAATTATATTGTGAAGTATCTGGGGATGTACAATTATACGATTTATGATGCCGTTCAAACTACTAAAGCATCTACGCAAAGAGTTTTGGCAGATAGTGATGATATTACAGAAGTGATTAACTTTACGCAGGCTAATTATGCTGAATCTAATCCGGAATATTTTGGAGTCGGTAAAGGAATGAACGTGATTCTAGTGCATCTTGAATCTATACAAGAATTTTTAATTGACTATAAGTTGCATGATGAAGAAGTTACTCCATTTTTAAATTCATTAACAAGAGAAGAACATACGATTTATTTTGATAATTTTTTCCATCAAACAGCACAAGGGAAAACTGCTGATGCTGAATTTATCCTGTCTAATTCATTATATGGTCTGCCACAAGGTTCAGCCTTTACAATAAAAGGCTTAAACAAATACCATGCTGCTCCGGCTATTTTAGGACCGCTGGGTTATACTTCGGCAGTATTTCATCCAAACAAAGGAAGTTTTTGGAATAGAGATGAAATATATAAATCTTTTGGATATGATAATTTCTTTGATTCAAGCTACTATAATATGATTCCTGAACAATTAGCTGATTACGGACTAATGGATAAGCCATTCTATGAGCAATCAATTCAAAAATTGGAGTCCTTGCCCCAACCATTTTATTCGAAGTTCATCACTGTATCACATCATTATCCATATAAGATGAATCAAGAAGAGGCAACCATTGGACCGCATACAACTGGTAGTAAATCAGTGAATAATTATTTCCAGACAGCTCGATATGCTGATGAAGCTTTGGAGCAATTTTTTACTTACTTGAAGGAATCTGGTTTATATGATAAATCCATTATCATTATGTATGGTGACCATTACGGTATATCTCAAAATCATGATGCAGCTATGGAACAGGTGCTTGGCAAAGAAGTAACACCGTTTGTTAGCAAGGCTGAGTTACAGCGAGTACCATTGTTTATTCGGGTGCCAGGTATAGAAGCTGGAGTGAGCCATCAATATGGTGGACAAATCGATATTCTACCGACAATTCTTCATTTATTAGGAGTTGAAACAAAGGACTACGTACATTTTGGAACAGACTTATTATCCAAAAGTCATGATGAACTTGTTCCATTCCGAAATGGTGACTTTGTAAGTCCAACCATTACATTTGTTGATGGGAAATTTTATGACTCGAAAACAGGCTTATTATTAGCAGAAGAACAATTAGAAAAAGCAAAGGCATATCAGGAAATGGTGCATCGTAAATTAGAACTCTCGGACCGAGTCATCAATGGAGATCTACTGCGTTTTTATACTCCTGAAAGCTTCATGCCTGTTGAGCGTTCTCAATTTGACTATAAAGTGAAATAAGAACCTAATACGTAGAATAATGATAGATAAAAAAGCCTTCAATTGAAGGCTTTTTTATCTTATACAGTATTGTTGGATAGTATCCATTTTAAAATAATTTAATTATAGATTAACAGGATTATAATTATAGTAAGTGAAAGCGAATAATAAAAACCACACTTTCCACATGAACTTACAAAAATTCCATTGGGTAGTGTGGTTTTTACTTGTTATTTATTGTCAGCAGATTCTAGGTAACGATACAAAGTGGATTTACTTATTCCTGTTTCATTTTTTATATCATGCAGTTTAAATCCTGCATGATACATTGAAATTGCTTTTTGGATGCTATCATCTGATTTTTTAGGTCTACCAAATGATTTACCATTTCTTTTTGCTTGATCCATACCTATTGTTGTTGATTGTTTCACTATATCTGTCTGGAATTGCAGTATATGAACCATTAAATCATTTAAGCGAATGTTCAATAACTCATTACTTTTAATATCTTCATTTATAAAACGAATGGTTACATCATCTTTTTCACACACTTTTAATAGTTCAGAGAGATGTCTTGACGAATCAGCTAAAACAATCATTCTTTCGACGAAAATCATATCTCCTGGTTCGATTTTCATGAGTAATGCTTCTAATTGTGTTCTTTTCTTAGGAGAACCATGTTCCTCATAGTAAATTTCATCACACTTTTTATTTAAAGTTGTATGTTGTTTTTCTATTTTTTTATCATCGTACAATGGTCTTATATATCCGTAGATCATTTTAATCGCTCCTAACAAAGTATCCGGAAGGGTTCCTTTTTGGGAATATGGGTGTTATACTAATTAAAGAATTTTAGAAAAGGAGTTTATCATGCAAAATTTAAAACAACAATGGTTCGGTAATATTCGTGGAGATATCCTCTCAGGGATTGTAGTTGCCCTTGCTTTAATTCCAGAGGCAATCGCCTTCTCCATTATTGCTGGCGTTGACCCAATGGTCGGTTTATATGCATCCTTTATAATCGCTGTTGTAATTGCGTTCGCTGGTGGAAGACCAGGGATGATTTCAGCTGCTACAGGTGCAATGGCTTTATTAATGGTTCCGTTAATTCGAGATTACGGATTAGACTACTTATTAGCTGCAACAATTTTAACGGGTGTTATCCAAATATTATTTGGAGTATTTAAAGTTGCTAAGGTTATGAAGTTTGTCCCTAATGCTGTAATGATTGGGTTTGTCAATGCATTAGCAATTTTAATTTTCATGGCCCAAATAGAACATTTTATTGGTATTTCAACCATGACATATGTGTTTGTAGCAATTACATTAATTCTATTATACACATTACCACGCTTCATTAAAATAATTCCAGCCCCATTAATTGCAATTGTTGTATTAACAGGGGTAGCAATTTATAGTGGATTTGATTTAAGAACTGTAGGAGATTTGGGTTCAATTACTCAATCATTGCCGTCATTCTTTATCCCAGATGTTCCTTTTAGCTTTGAAACGTTACAAATTATTTTCCCATATTCACTTTCACTTGCGATTGTTGGTTTATTAGAATCATTACTTACTGCACAGATTGTAGATGATATGACTGGAACAGAAAGTAAAAAAAACCAAGAAGCTCGTGGACAAGGTATAGCTAACTTTATTACAGGTTTCTTTGGTGGAATGGCAGGATGTGCGATGATCGGTCAATCTGTGATTAATGTGAAATCTGGTGGCCGTGGCAGATTATCAACTCTAATTGCAGGTATATTTTTAATGTTCTTGATTTTAGTACTTGGTGATTTAGTTGTTCAAATTCCGATGCCCGTTTTAGTAGGTATTATGATTATGGTAAGTATCGGTACTTTCGATTGGAGTTCGTTTAAATATTTAGTAAAGGCTCCACGTACTGACGCAATTGTTATGTTAGCTACTGTAATCATAGTAGTCTTTACTCATGACTTATCAAAAGGTGTTCTTGCAGGGGTACTTTTAAGTGCAATTTTCTTCGTTGTAAAAATTTCAACAGTGAAAATTACCAAGGATGGAAATCGTTTTATCGTTAATGGGCAACTTTTCTTCGCTTCTACAGACGGATTTGTCGATTACTTTAAGAAAGCAGAAATTCAAGAAAAAAACATACAAATTGATTTCTCTAATAGTCGAATTTGGGACGATTCTGGAGTAGGTGCTTTACTTAAAGTAATGGACTCATTAAAAGAAAAAGGTATTAACGTTGAAATCGTAGACATAGATGCTTCAAGTAAAAAAATAATGGACAAATTGGATGGTATTTTAACATCCCATTAAAGGAGGATTTTTATGTATAAACATATTTTACTGGCTTCTGACGGATCAGAGAACGCAGTTCGTGCAGCAAAAGAGGCCGTTAAAATTGCTTCATGTACGCAAGATTCAGTTATAGATGTAATATATGTCGTAGATTTTGATAAATCAAAATCAGACGTATTACATTCTGGTTCAAGCGAGGCAATAGATATTGAACGCCGTAAAAAAAATTCAAAAGTTATACAGTTCCTTAATGATGCAAATGTTAACTATAAGACGACTATACTACATGGTAAACCAGGACCGGAAATTGTAAAATATGCCAATGATAAAAAGGTAGACCTTGTTATAATCGGTAGTCGAGGACTTAATGCATTACAAGAAATGGTACTAGGTAGTGTGAGTCATAAAGTAATGAAACGCGTTAATTGTCCAGCATTGATTGTGAAATAATAAATAGTTTGTAAAACAAAAAACCGAAATTTAATAAATTTCGGTTTTTCTTTATTATAAAATATTTTTATAGGAGGTTTGCAATGATTGTAATTGATAAGCTCGACGGAATTGATGAATCCATAATAGAACAAATGAAAGAAGGGTTAGAAAAGTTAATTATTGAAAGCTTTGCAAAGGTTTTAAATCTATCCAGGTTGGACTATTTATATTTTCCTAATGATTTTGACAAAGCTGTAATAGATTTTCAAGTAGAACAAAATATGGCAGAAAGAGGTTCCACTAACAATGAAATGGGAACAGCTTTTGGAAAGACAATGGAAGTTGATGTTAATGGACAATTAAAAGATAGAGTGTTCCTTCGAAAAGAAATTTTATTACACCTGTTTTTTGGAGAAGACAATACCAAGTCAATTTCACTTAATACCATACATCATGAACTATGCCATGTACAAGAACATTATGACTTAGCAAATATGGTAGAATTCCAAGAGGAATTAGACGTTGAATCTCCAACTTTAGATAGTGTTTTAAATGCTCATGCGATGAATATATTTAGCGAATATATTGTTCCGAAAATGGCTGTTTCTACTAAGGGAATAGATAACATTATAAAACCGGAATTCATAGAAGATATATTAAACTATACACAAGAAGAAATAGATCGTGTAATTGAAAGTCATGAGAATGAAGAGTTAATCATATATAAACTTTTTGGTGAAGTGCAACTCAAAACAAGTCATTTATTAAAAGTTCTTTCTACCACTTTAGGAGAACTAGATGGGATTGAAATAGAAACTGCATTAATTATAGAAAAACAGTTAGATAGTCTAATAAGTAATTATAATTTAAACCATTGCTGGCTCTCTTTAAAGTCAGCACTAAGAGGTTTAAATGAAACATATCCAAATTGGAAAAAAGTCGAAGAAATAGAACCTTTAAAAGATTGTATTTTGGAAACATGGAATGTCTATGGTATTTATCCTGAGAAAAGAGGAATAAAAATCCACAAAAATAGCTGAATTAAAAATTGGTTGATTTTTGAGGAATAAAACAGCTTGTAATTTAAACATCAAGCTGTTTTATCCTTTTTTATCAATTCACTTGTTTTGTTCCTAAATATTACGTTCTATATCTACTTTTAATCTTATTTGATATCTTATTCCCTTCAGTTATCTCCACAATTTTACTATTCTGTTTTTTTTCATTTTGCAAACTCTGTTCACTGTACCAATTAATAAATTCAGTGGGTCTTTCGAACATTCCATTTAATGCTTCTTTAACTAATTCTGATTCTTCTTCTCCTATTTCTAAAAAATTTATGATTGGCACATTCTCAAAACTACTAAATCGAAATATTTTAAAAAGAGTGTCCTCTAAAATTTCTACACGTTTATTTAACGTATGATTATTTTGTTTAAGCTTCATCATTTGTTCTTCTAGTTTTTTATTTGCTATCTTAAACTTGTTTTCTCGTTGAATGCTATTAAAAAGTTCTTTTTCAATAGGTATTAGTTCATTCAGTAGAGTATTTATATCTCCATTATTTTTATAAATGACATCACTTACACTTGGTATAAGTATTTTACTAT
>JASENG010000024.1 GCA_030027265.1 Lysinibacillus fusiformis
CGTGAGAAGTGATGTCGCGGACAATTCTAGGCGCTTTCCGAGAATTTTGTCCGCGAGAAACGATGTCGCGGACAATTCCAGGCGCTTTCCGAGAATCTTGTCCGTGAGAGGCGGGATCGCGGACAATTCCCTGGCGCAATGCGAGTATTTTGTCCGCGAGAAACGACGTCGCGGACAACTCCAGACGCTTTCCGAGAATCTTGTCCGTGAGAGGCGGGATCGCGGACAATTCCCTGACGCAATCAGAGTATTTTGTCCGCGAGAAGTGGGATCGCGGACAATTCCCTGGCGCAATCCGAGTATTTTGTCCGCGAGAAACGACGTCGCGGACAACTCCAGACGCTTTCCGAGAATCTTGTCCGCGAGAAACGATGTCGCGGACAATTCCCTGACGCCATCCGAGTATCCTGTCCGCGAGAAGTAATGTCGCGGACAATTCCCTGGCGCCATCCGAGTATTTTGTCCGCGAGAAACGATGTCGCGGACAATTCCAGGCGCTTTCCGAGAATCTTGTCCGCGAGAGGCGGGATCGCGGACAATTCCCTGACGCCATCCGAGTATCCTGTCCGCGAGAAGTAATGTCGCGGACAATTCCCTGGCGCAATCCGAGTATTTTGTCCGCGAAAGGCGGAATCGCGGACAATTCCCTGACGCCATCCGAGTATCCTGTCAGCGAGAAGTGATGTCGCGGACAATTCCAGGCGCTTCCCGAGTATTTTGTCCGCGAGAAACGATGTCGCGGTCAATTCCAGGCGCTTTCCGAGAATCTTGTCCGCGAGAAGTAATCTCCCGGACAACTTCATGCGCTTTCCGAGAATTTTGTCCTCGATAAGCAATCTCGCAAACAACTCCATACACAATCCAAGAATCCTGTCCGTGAGAAGCAATCTCCCGGTCAACTCCATTTGCTTTCCCACAATCTTGTCCGTTACGGGCTTTCTATAAAAGGGCAATTGCCGTGATTCTAATCCTAATCCATATCTGAATACAAAAAACCCTCATTAAATGAGAGTTTTTATCAGCATCATTAAGTGTATGAATGCATATTTATTCGAACCGTCAGCAGCGAGCTGAATGGTAGTCAAGAAGTGAGTCATGAGTTTCGCCCAACCGAAAATGGAAATCCACAAAGGCATTGACATCAAAGCAGTAAATGTAAACCCTTTCATAAAATTGCCTTTCATTGCCTCATACCCTTTTTATTTACTATATGCAGCTTTTCGTAAAAGGGATACCAAGGGAATATGGACCCCCTCCATAACGGAAGTTTTCCATCATTTTTCAGGAGCGCTATGTCTATTTATTTTCAATATTTAAATACGCTGATTTTCTTCACATTTGAGTATAAAAAAACGTAGTCCTATTTTATTTCGGACTACGTTCCTTAAATCAAAAGTAATCAATAAAAGTAGGAATGCCCACAGGAAGAATGTCTTCCAAAACCGCGATGGCATCGCCGGGTCCTTTTACTCGCTCGATTTTCTCCAGGTATTTTGGGCGTTTGTAGCCTAAAAGCATGGTTGTTAAGGTTTGGATCGACATTTTGACGGTAATATCTTCTCGATCGTTTTCTGCGATATCGGTAATTTTTACTTTCCAATCCTTTGAACAAATATCGTAGATGCCATTATTCCATTCGACTAGACGGTCAACTACTTCAAAGCGGATGTGGAAGTTCGGTTCGTCAAAGGGATACGTCTCCAAAAATTTCTGGGCATCCACAATTCTGGCCATAAAGTAAGGGGAAACCTTTTGAATAATCTCGCTATCTTCCAACAAGAAAGCAACCGGTTCATTTCCCGCTGTTTTCCCGTAAGCATTATACACCATGGATTTATGGGCAGACACGAAATTCCATAGCCCTTTTCTCGCCTCTTCCTGAAGGTAAACGATTTCATCGATGTAGAAGTTTTCTTCCATGATGCGGTAATAGATATAGCCCTGCGGTTCATTGTCTTCATTGTAATAAACGGCTGCCTGAAGCTGCACATCCGTGTCGACAAATTTTTCTTCCCAGAAATCCTCATGAAATTTTTCGTTCCAGGCAATGGTATTTCGGATCATGGCGCCATGGGTTCGAGAAGCATATTGTTCATAAATGCTCACCACATCCTGTGCCCTTGTATCCACCCGGCGAATTTGGCCAGGCAATTCCATATAGTTCGGGAACTGCGTATCCTTTACCGTGAATTCCACAATATCGGACATAATTTCCCAGCCTTTTTTCCGATAATAGGGGATGGAAAACGGAAACAGATAAGAAATATAGCGCTTTTCGCTGCGCATAACCGTTAACGTTTCTTTGATCAATTTGTCCATCAAGCCTTGCTTGGAGTATTCCGGGTAAGTGCCGATTGCCGTTATGCCCCCCATCTCATAGGGGACGCCGTAGATATTCACTTGAAAGGGAAGACTGAGGATTTGGGAAACAAGGTGGTCGCCATCAAACCAGCCGAGTGCGTGCCCCACATTGAATTGCCGGCTTTTCTCACTCACAAAACGTCGATCCTTCTTGATGGACATGGACATCTGAAACACATAATTCAACAAATCAATGGACTTTGCCATCTCATCCATCCGTATCTCACGCATCACGAGACCTTTTCGTGGATTCATAGTTATCACCTTTTTGTTTTGATATACTCATTTTTCTCAACTTACCCAATTTTATGCAATTATTGACGCGAAAATGTTTGGGGGCGGCGAATGCGGCAGATAACTAAAGTCCAGGTCAGCTAGAAGCCAAATAAAAAAGGATTGCACATTTGAAATGTGCCAATCCCTATGCTTCCGATTTATCGAGCAGCGTTTTAAGTTGAATAGCAAGCTCATTCACAAACTCTTGAACAGTAATCTTACTATCCTCATTCCCGCGTTGAATGGCGAATTCTAAAATTTGTTTGAACTCATCCTGAATTTCGAGTCTCTCCAAGTCCATAGTCCTCCTAAAAATCCATTTCAAATTACAAACATACTGTCCTCCCTACTATTATATTATAATTTCGCAAAACTTCTATCAATAATGACAAATTTTAGGGGAATTTCACGGAAAAGTAATAAATGACATTTCTCTGTTAACAAATTAATAGAACGTTAAATTGTTGACTGGACTTCTACAAATGAGAGAGGCTGGGATATGTCAACCTTAGGAGGGTGGAAAGACTTCGCTTCGAGGAAAATGACTTTTGCAATGCTGATTGTTATTCAGAAACCGGATTGTCCCTTATTTACGAAGGAACAACCCGGTTCTTTAAAATTTTTACATTACCACCATGGTCTTTAGTGTCTTCGAAATATGTAATGGATGATTATAAGGGAGTTATGCTGTACTTAGCTTGATTGGCCAAAAGATTTACTGTGAACGTAGCTGTAGGCAAGTGCATGAAGTATACGTATCGCTTTCTTTCTTCGTTTTTCAACTAAATTAGCGGCAAGAGAGCTGTACAATTTCACCTGATTTCTTAGAGTAATGACCGATCCGTTATCTGGCGTGCTTTCAATCACTACATTCATGACATCAAAAATCCAGATTGTATCCAGGTTATCCTTGCACGGTACTTGAAAGGCAGCAATGGCATACAGTTCAGAGATGAGAATCGAAGGGTTCTTGACATCATTGAATTGTTTACGCGAGGAGTGTTTTCGCCCTTCTAAACTTGAACCGTTTAGTAAACAGTAAAGTTCGATATTATCGGTCACACTGTAAATCGAGTTGTGCTGCTCTTGAGAAGTATGGATCACTGATGCATACGTTGGATGAAAGTGAGGGGCCATAGCCAAAATACCGTGTTTCTTTAAAATATTTTCTTCAAATTTTGTCATTAAGTTCTCTCCTTTTAATGGGTATTTTTTCCTTCTCAAGTCTAAAAGTACCAACTGCGACAACAAGGCAATGATTCCTTTCCCACATTACTCCCTTCCCTGATTTTTTTGAAACTACTACGAAACTCCTAAACTCAGTTTCAAGAATATTCTAAAATATTCAAAAGTATTTTAAAAGAACTTTTTAGAAAAAATTATGTAAATTTGGTGAATTTTTACATATTTCTTTATAAATTCTTACAAAGTATCCGTTCAATTCCTCCAGAGTATGAGCCAAATCCTCGATTCGATTCCACTCAAGGATTCCCTTACGATGTACTTACCCGGGAATAATGGATCTGTGCACAGGTCGCAAGGTTGAAGGCAATGGAAAATTTCGAACACATTCTCGAACAATATGAACCGATGATTACGAGCATCCTAAAAAAAACCCATATTTATAAAAACCATGATTACTTTCGGCAAGCGGCCCGTATTGCCCTTTGGAAAGCTTGGCATAACTTTGATTCGGCACGAGGCGACTTTGCTCCCTACGCCTATCGCATGATGCTCACAACGATTTATACGGCCTTGCGAAAGGATAACCAGTATCATGAAAGCCAAATCCCCTACGAAAAAGGAACGCTCTCATCGCTCGTTCAAAGCAGTGATCAAAGAAGCATGCCTGATGACACTTCGATCCTACT
Organism: Lysinibacillus fusiformis; assembly: GCA_030027265.1. Lineage (GTDB taxonomy): Bacteria > Bacillota > Bacilli > Bacillales_A > Planococcaceae > Ureibacillus > Ureibacillus fusiformis_A. Next base: position 4,509 of record JASENG010000024.1, read on the forward strand.
TGATAGATTAGCAGATTATCTCACGGCCGATGAATTCGAATTACTCAAGGATCTCTATTATCACCAATACAAATATGATGAGCTCACGGATAAATACCATGCATCCGTTGCCGCGCTTAAAAAACGGCGTGACCGCATATTGAAAAAGCTTCGACTGAAATTTCGAGAAAGCTATCAACGAAAAAGCCTATAGCCATGGAGGCAAAGCGCTCCCCCACTTAGCAACTGAAAGGAGAAGTTCCATGAAACCATTGATCAATGAATCACCACTCTTACTGCTGCCAACCCTGGCGGCAAAAGTAGGGGTAAATGAAGCCGTTATCCTGCAGCAAATTCACTACTGGAACCAAATCTCGAAGAATGTTCGGGAAGGACATACATGGGTGTACAAAACCGTTGAGGAATGGCACACCGAATTTCCGTTTTGGTCAAAAAGCACCATCGAGCGGGCATTAAAAAAATTAGAGGACGAGCAGCTGATTGTCATTGGCGTATACAATCGCATGAAATACGACCGCACGAAATGGTATCGCATTAACCACGAAGCCATTCAGCAGCTTTTTCAAGCCCAAGCAAGTCAGGTTGTCTAAAAGGACACCCGTTTTCATGTCTAGGGTATGCGCCGATCTGTACCTTTTCATTTCAGCATTTTGAAGAAATCAACTCAGCAATATGAAGGAACCTATACCAGAGATTACCCACAAGATTACTTAGAAGACTTAAAAATAAAACATATTGTCGTGTGTCCTAACGATAGGGTCAAAAAAACAAAAAGAAGGAGCGATGCAGATGCTTAAGAAGAATTTCCCAATAGTGAACGAAGAACAGCTAATCCTTTACCCAGCTTTAGCAGCAGCTTTTGGAATCAAGGAAGCACTGGTTCTCGAAAAACTAGACAGCTTGCTGCTAACATCATCCATCTCAAAGGATGGCCACAAATGGGTTAAACACAGCTATGACAATTGGCAAACACACTTCCCGTTCTGGTCAACAAAAACCATCGAACGCACAATAAGAAGCTTGGAGAAAAAAGGCTGCATTGTTTCGACCATAACATACAACGAGTTTTTAACCGACAAAACGAAATCGTATCGCATTGAGTCCGAGCAATTGGAAACATTGTTCTTTAATGAACGATAAGCAAAATCCGGAGGGGGAGTTTATGCTTGCAACAGCTCCCCTTATCTTTTACGAATACCAAACACTACTAAATTCACAAAAAATTCAAACAAATGTCACCAACTAATCATTTTTAGGTAATTTCTTAACGGTAAATCGATGTACAATTGAATTGGAAGAATATTCAAAATTAATACAACTTCTAAGTACAGCGATACATATTTTGAAAAAGAATCCAAGGAGGAATGGAAATGGAGCAATTAGAAGAGTTCAATAGCAACAGATTGGCATTATCGACACACTTGGAGAATTTGATCAATGAAAACAGTGATCTTCATGTGGAATGGGTCATGAATGAATCGACCATCGATGGCAGAGTAGAGGATTTTTCCTATTTCTCGATTAAAGCCCATCCAAAAGAAAAGGGCTGGATTCAAAGATTTTTAGCTGAATTTAATCCCATCTATGAAAAACTATCCTTGTACATCGATTACTACCAATTGCGAAATGAGGCATTGCACCAAGATTCTTATAATGCAGCGGAACTGCAAGGATTATATAAGGATTTCGCCAAATCCGGAGAGGAACTCCTTCAGAATAAGCGAGAGCGTACCGAAATCATCCAATCCCTTGACCCCCTGGAATTGGACAGAAAAGGAATCTCGAAAGACCAGCTTCTCTATCTTGCAAAAAACACCCCATCCACATGGGAAGTGTTTGATGTACTAAAAGAAAAGATGCATAACAATCCATACCTCTTCCCGATCACTTCATCAGAGACAGCCAAAGAAATCGCCGAATACTTCAACAAAATCGAAGGAACACTCGACAAAATCTTTTTGCCAATCAAAACCGAACAAGATGAGCTGATTGTATTGAGCTTAACAGACATGGTAATTGATTTTTATGCGGATTTAAAAGGCCTGCTAGACGCGTTGAAGGGAAAACGAGTGAAGGTGCGGTAAAAGTGAATAGGGACATCCTGCTATTGAGGATGTCTATTTTATTTTATAATAGAATTGAAGGATTCCTGGTATTATATTCATAAGCCATCAATAAGGGAGATTGATTTATTGAACACTAACAAAGCAGAAATTTCAGAAGACGTTCAAAGATACATAAAAGCTTTAGAAAATTTTCTATCAGAATATACGGGATTTTCAGTGGAGCTGCCATTAGAAGCCTCATCTGAAAGTCACGGTCTTGTGACAACCGGATTCAGCTTAAAGCGTCCCATTAATTATCCGTATTTCGATCAATTTGCTGATCGGTTAGTAACCAAGATTTTGGGTGTTTTAGGTGAAAAAAAAATACAGGAGATCGATTGGGAAATCTTTTATACATTAAAAGAAAAGCTTTCATTATCGTTTATTTTTGGGGGCATAAATAACGCGGAAGAAGAATTCAAAAGACTTTCTTTTATAAGAGATTTGATATTTGTAGGCAGTAAAACCTATGAATCTGTGCCTGCAAATATAGGCGTCATTTATTGTGATACGAATTACTTGGACACATTAAAAAATCGATATAATTGTGAGCTATTACTACTGAAGGAACCGCTCAATATTAAAGACTTTTTTATAAGAGAGAAACCATTCTTGCGGATTATTGATGGAGAAACCTTAAATCTATTAGTGAATGAAGAGTTTTTAGTAATCGGCTTAACAAGGAACATCTCAAACAATGAGAGCCTATCACAACAAATCATTGACGAATTCAATAAAGGCCGACTAAGCAAAAATAAAAATGCTGTCTTAGAATTCATAGAAGACTCCCTTGATAATAAAATGAAACATACAGAAGTTTTTAAACGTTTAAAGCTACAGCCACTTGAGGGTATTAATGAGAAGAAGGCTGAGGAGATCCTCGAACAAATAATTGGTCTGTTAAAAGGCGGGGTTCGGCAGGCAAAGGTTTCAGAGGATGTTGAATTATTAGATTTTATCTACTTCAAAATGGAAAATGGGAAACTATCCATTTACAATAATGAAGACTTTATCATCACATTTATGAATGGCGAATGGAAAATGAAAAATTACCATTTATTACAGTATGTTATCTTACAACATGCCCTAATAAGAACACATATATACTTAATTTTAGAAGACGCGACAAAAGAAAGCGAAATCTTATCCAACGCAGTAAAAGGAATGAACATTCTGTTAAATACAATCGAAAAGCTGGCTAGCACACATGAAAGTTCGATTGTAATGTTCCTAACAGATTACCAGGGCTTTGAACAAGTGAGTTATTCCTTAACTGAACAGGATGCAAAGCATTTAATAACAAATGCGCCACTAAAAAAACGAGAGTTCGATAATCTTTATTTAGAAGTCATCAAGAGGAATCAGCATCATTTAAACTTGATGGAAGTGAATGAGAAATTTTTAAGTAATCTATGTGTAGTAGACGGTGCCTTGGTGTTAGATGATACATTTAATATCATCAGCTACGGAGAAGTGATAGACGTCAGCTCAAAAGAAACCTTAGGATCTACATTTGGAACAGGAACGAATGCATGTGAGGTCGCATCTTCCAATAATGGCCTGGCAATAAAAGTTTCAGAAGATGGGGAAATAAAGGTTTATATGAATGGAAGAAATATAATGACAATATAAGTCACAAATAAGAGAAAACTAGTCCACTCTAACCGTATGGAAGCCTCAAAAAAACACTATGCATTTAGCATAGTGTTTCGATTACTATTATCGTTCACAAGCCCAACCATCACCATCACGGTCATGTTTTTCATCATATGCTGGATGACCTTTTTGAACGCCATTTGGATAATCCTTCCGCATTTCTGTACAATTCTTATATTTCGTAGCTGGCTGCACAGGTGTTGGGGACGGTTTTGGTTCTGTTGGCTTAGCCGGTGTCGGTGCTGGTGTTTCACCTTTTACATATTGAATGGCCCGTGCTAAGAAAACGGATATATGCTGACGCGACAAATTACTTTGTGGTTTAAACGTCCCATCTGCATATCCCGTCGTAATGTTCGCAGCGGCTAACTCTTTAACTGCTTCATAAGCTGTATGACTCTTGGCAACATCCTTAAATGTTGTTGTTCCACTTGGCAAATCAAAGGCTCTCGCAATAAATGCGGCCATATGCCCTCTCGTTACCTTTTCTTTTGGCTTAAACGTACCATCCGGATATCCATTAATGATGCCTGCTTCCGCAGCAGATTGGATATAACCGCTATTTTTATAGGTGCTTGGTACATCACTAAATTTTGTTGCTCTCGGTGTGCCATCAAGTCCAACAGCCTTCGCTATCATAACGGCAACCTGTTCTCGTGTTACAATATCATTCACGCCAAACTTAGCAGATTGATCGATTACACCTTTTTCGAGTAAATAAGTGATTTCATCGTAGTACATATGTGACATTGGTACGTCACTGTACATTTGAGCTGCTTTTGTGGTAGATGGTAGACTCAAAGATATAAATAAGACAAATATGGTGATAATTGCTAGTAATTTTTTCATAGATTTATCCTCCCTTTTCTACCATCATTATAATAGAAATGGAATAAATAGGGAATGATTACCTTTTGTTGAAGTTTAATTCAGGACTAATTCCATCATTAATTTATATTCCATCCAGTGTTATCTTATCTCAGAAGACTGTTCTATTTTTGAAGATAGAAAAAAGTGTTAGACTCGTACATAACTATTTCACAGGTAAATTAACTTAGTTTTTATAAAATCTACAAATAGACCCATCCAGCTTTTAATTGCTAGTGGGTCAATTCATTAATCTCTACTAAATATATCCCTAGTGTATACCTTCTCTTCAACATCAAGTAAATCATCAGATAAGCGATTTGCAACAATTACATCTGAAACTTTCTTAAATTCAGCAAAATCATTTATGACTCTTGAATTAAAGAATGTATCTTCACCTAATGCCGGCTCATATACAACTACTTCAATTCCTTTTGCTTTGATTCGCTTCATAACACCTTGAATAGCAGATTGTCTAAAGTTATCAGAGTCCATTTTCATAGTTAGTCTATAAATACCAACTATTTTAGGTTGTTTCTTAATAATCATTTCGGCAACATGATCTTTTCTTGTTCTATTGGCATCAACAATTGCAGTCATTATGTTGTTTGGTACATCTTCATAATTGGCCAATAATTGTTTTGTATCTTTAGGTAAACAGTATCCCCCATAGCCAAATGAAGGATTATTATAATGAGTCCCTATACGCGGGTCTAATCCAATTCCCTCGATAATTTGCTTACTGTCTAATCCTCTTACTTCAGAATAAGAATCTAGTTCATTAAAGAAAGCCACTCTCATAGCAAGATATGTATTAGCAAAAAGTTTTATCGCTTCAGCTTCTGTAGAATTCGTAAATAATACAGGAATATCTTCTTTAACCGCTCCTTGAACTAATAAGTCAGCAAATACTTTTGCTCTATCAGACTGTTCACCAACAATAATTCGAGAAGGATGTAAATTATCATATAACGCCTTTCCTTCTCGTAAAAACTCAGGGGAAAAAATAATATTATCTGTTTCAAACTTCTCTTTTATTTTTTCAGTGTAACCAACTGGAACTGTAGATTTTATTACCATTACCGCATCTGGATTAATAGATAGTACATTAGCGATAATAGCTTCAACAGTTCTAGTATTAAAATAGTTCTTATCTGGATCATAATTTGTTGGCGTAGAAATAATTACATAATCTGCATCCTTATAAGCTTTATAATTATCTGTTGTAGCAGTTAGGTTTAATTCTTTTGTTGCCAAATATTCCTCTATCTCATTATCAATAATAGGAGACCTTTTATTGTTAATCATATCTACTTTTTCTTGAATAATATCAAGTGCAATGACTTCATTATGCTGAGCTAATAATATTGCATTTGATAATCCCACATAACCTGTTCCAGCAATTGTAATTTTCATATGAACATTACCTCTTCCAAATTTCAATAGCTTCTCGCCACATTTATTGATATAAATACTCTATTTATTAATGCTGTATTGCTTCTCAAAATAGGTCTGATAATCGCCACTAATAACATGCTCCCACCATTCTTTGTTATCTAGATACCATTGAATAGTTTGAGCGATTCCAGTTTCAAAATTATAAGTAGGTTTCCATCCTAAATTTTCTAACTTTGTAGGATCAATTGCATAACGCTTATCATGTCCTAAGCGATCCTTAACGAACTCTATTAACTCCTCAGATTTGCCCAACGTTTTAATAATCGTCTTAACGACTTCCAAATTTGTTCGTTCGTTATGACCACCAACATTGTATACTTCTCCATTTACACCTTCATGCAATACTAAATCAATCGCAGCACAGTGATCAACTACGTGTAACCAATCACGTATGTTTTTCCCATCACCATAAACTGGTACCTTTTGGTCGTTTAAGACACGAGAGATTGTTAATGGTATTAATTTTTCTGGGAAGTGATATGGCCCGTAGTTATTGGAACAGCGTGTAATATTGACTGGCAAGCCATAAGTTTCATGGTATGCACGTACTAATAAATCTGAGGATGCTTTACTTGCACTATACGGACTATTTGGCTGTAGCGGTGTTTCTTCGGTGAAAAATATTGTAGGGTCAAAATCCAACTCACCATAGACTTCATCGGTCGATACATGAATAAATTTTGTAACATCAACTGCTCTTGATGCATCTAATAATACTTGTGTTCCAACTACATTCGTTTTCACAAAAACCCCTGGATCTGTAATGGAGCGATCAACATGGCTCTCCGCAGCAAAATGGACAACATAGTCAAACCTCTCTTTTTCAAACAGCGGGACAATGGTTTCACGGTCAGCAATATCTGCTTTAACAAAGTAATAATTGTCTTTTGTTTCAATATGTTTGTGTTTTGTTAAATCACCTGCATAGGTTAATAAATCTAAATTATAAATATCATATTGAGGATACTTGTCCACAATATATTGAACAAAGTTACCGCCGATAAATCCGGCACCACCTGTAACAAGAATCTTTTTTCGTGCCACTTATTTCACCTCTTGTGCTAATTCATTTAAATAATGGTTTAGGGCATCCTGCCACTTTGGTAAAGGCTTAAATCCATTATCAACTAGCTTTTGCTTTGACATACGTGAGTTTTTTGGTCTAACAGCACGTGTAGGATACTCTTCTGTTGAGATTGCGTTTACTGTAACACCTTTCTTGGTTTGTTGAAAGATTTCAGAAGCAAACTCTGCCCATGTACAAAAGCCCTCGTTTGATGCATGGTAAATACCATACTTTTCCGTTTGAATCATATCGATTAATAAACGTGCTAAATCAAATGTATACGTTGGTGACCCATATTGATCTCCGACAACGTTTAATTCATTATGAGTTTCAGATAATCGAAGCATGGTTTTTATAAAATTATGTCCGTTGATTCCGAATACCCATGAAATACGAACGGTAAAATGATCTGTAAGTAAATCACTTACAATCTTTTCCCCCTCATATTTCGTTAGACCATAATAGCCTATTGGATCAGGTTTATCAGCTTCGTTAAAGGGCTCTTCTCCTTTACCATCAAAAACATAATCAGTACTTATATACATGAACTTTGCATTTACTTTCTTAGCTGCTTTAGCTATAAATTGTGTACCTAATACATTTATATTCCAGCATGTTTCTTTATCATCTTCAGCTTTATCAACTGCTGTATAAGCTGCGCAATGAATGATTACATCCGGATTCACTTTTTCTACATATTGATATACTTCTACTTCATTAGTAATGTCTAAATCTTCTCTGCCAATTCCTAGCATACTAATTCCACGCTTTTTACCTTCTCGTACAACATCATAACCAAGTTGACCAGAGTAACCAGTTACTAAAACCTTCATTATACACTACTCTCCATAATTAAAATTATTTTCAGCTTCTTTTAAAAGAGGTGCTTTTTGATCTTTTTCAGAAAGTATCGGAGTTATATTAATTGGCCATTCAATGCCAATTTCCGGGTCATTCCATATAATACCTCGATCATTTTCTGGTGAGTAACCCTCGTCTACTTTATACTGTACCTCAACATCATCTGTTAAAGTCATGAAAGCATGTGCAAACCCTTTTGGTACTAATAATTGTTTTTTATTTTCTGCAGTTAATTCAATTCCGAACCATCTTCCAAAAGTAGGGCTACTTTTCCGAATGTCTACAGCTACATCAAAGATTGACCCCCGCGTACAACGTACCAGCTTTGTCTGTGCTTTAGGATCTAATTGATAATGTAAACCTCTTAATGTACCTTTAGATGCAGAAAATGAATGATTATCCTGAACAAAATTTAATTCTATACCAGCCTCAGACAACTTTACATCACTGTAAGTTTCCATAAACCAACCTCGATGATCACCAAATACCTTTGGTTCAATAACTAATACTTCCTCTAAATACGTTTCAACTATCTTCATACTTCACCTCTTACAATCAGTACTTAATTTCTCCGTTTGCAACTTTTAATAAATATTGGCCGTATCCCGTTTTAGAAAACACTTCACCTGATTTAATTAACTGTTCTTTACCAATCCAACCGTTAATATAAGCAACCTCTTCAGGTGCAGCAATCTTGATCCCTTGATGTTCTTCTACAGTCTTAACAAAGTTAGTTGCTGAAACTAAACTTTGATGAGTACCAGTATCTAGCCATGTATATCCACGACCTAAAAGTTCAACTTCAAGTTCTCCAGTATTTAAATATGCTTCATTAACTGATGTAATTTCTAATTCACCACGTTCAGAAGGTTTAACTCCTTTGGCAATCTCTACAACACGGTTATCATAAAAATAGAGACCAGTAATAGCATAATTTGACTTTGGAACTTTAGGCTTTTCTTCTACACTAATTACTTTGCCTTCCTCATCAAATTCGACAACCCCGAAACGTTCCGGATCTTGTACGTGATAGCCAAACACAGTTGCTCCAGATTCTTTGTTCGCTGCTCGTTGAAGGATTTTTCTCATACCACTGCCATAGTAGATATTGTCTCCTAATATCATCGCAACTGAATCTTGGCCGATAAATTCTTCTCCTATTAAAAAAGCCTGAGCTAATCCATCAGGGCTTGACTGAACTTTATATTCTAAATTCACTCCAAACTGCGATCCATTACCTAACAACGCTTGGAAGCGTGGAGTATCTTCTGGGGTTGAAATGATTAATATATCTTTTATTCCAGCAAGCATCAACGTTGATAACGGATAATAAATCATTGGTTTATCGTATATCGGTAATAATTGTTTACTTGTTACCATTGTTAAAGGGTATAAGCGTGTACCACTACCCCCTGCTAGTACTATACCTTTCAATATGAATTATCCCCTTTCTAGTGTTAATAAATCTATGAGAAATTTCTATAGTAAAGCTAATGTGTCGTGTATAGTTTTTAGATCATCTTTTTACTAAATGTTTCACGTTATTAAAAATCCTTTTAATCTCTCTCCTCTTTACTAATAGATAAACACCATAAACAAATAAATAAAAGACAATGCCAATCCATGAATTTATGAACCAACTTATTAGAATAAATAATATTGACATTAACATTTCAAGAAATGCATCTTTATACACTGATATCTTAAGTATTCTTGATATAAATACTTCTGCCAAAGCGGATCGAAATGCCAAAAGTATTACAATAGATATAATCGTTAATAAAAGATTCTTAAAGACGAGAGTCATCAAAGTGGTAAGAATGATACTCAACAGTACTGAAACTACATTAATAGTAAGCATCAATTTCTCTTTGCGTAATGTTTTTAAATAAGTATTGATTAGCAGTGCCATCTTTCCTTCATAAACGCACATTGGAAAGAGAAGAGCCATATATATTAAACTATCGGCATATTGTGGTAACCATATTGTTAGTATTTCCTTTAATGGATAGTAAACAACTAGTATTCCAAGAAGTACTACCACTAAAATAGTTCTCATTGATGAATATATACTTGGAAGGTTATCCTTATTAGTACGTCTTAAAATAGGGAACATAATTATACCAACTGCATTTATTAATGTAATCATTAGGTTTGAGATACTTAATGTCAATGATACTTTACCAAAAGTTGCAAGATCCCAAGTTCGTTCAATACCAAAACGCACTACCCCTACAATAAACATACTAGCTATATTTGAAAACATTAATTTTATACCAACGCTAATATTTTTCGCAGCCTCTTTAATACTAAAATAGAAAGTATTTACCTTATTAAATACTATATCTTTAATACAGTAAACTGAGTATCCCAGTGAAATTAGTTTTCCAAGTAAATCGGCAATAATTAATACTTGAAACTGTCTTACTCCACCCAATAAAAATAAAAGAATTAGAATACAATAAAGAACCTTTTCCATAATTGTTATATGTGCATACTCTTTTATTCTATTTGTTGCTTGCAAAATATATATAGACATTAATCTTATATTAACTATCAGCATGCAAATAGCCGTCATTTCAACAATGAATAACTTATTCCCATCAGTAAAAAGCAAGGTTGAAGTAATAACTAGTATTAGTCCTATTAAAACTTGAAAAACAACCAGCATCCAAAACTGCGAGAAAAACAATTCTTTATTTAATTTTTTATAATCTATACCACCATATCTTAAATATATCCCATCATTCCATCCAAAGTGTAAAAAACCAACATAAGATGCATAGAATAGGTATAATTGCCAATAACCGTATTCCTCTATGCCAATCAACTTGGGAACAATTAGAATCACTATTGCAGAAATAATCATTGAGATAAGGTTAGATGATAGGGCATATGAAAAATTTTTTACAAAACCAATTATCTTTGTATTCATCACTAATTCCCCGTCATTTACAACTTATATAATAAAAGTATTGCAATAAGTTGTAAGATTAATTCTTAATTAGTTAGATTGTATTAACAATAATCTAACTACTCTTAGTAAAATTATTAATTAAATCCTTCTAATGTTTTTTTCTTCTATTAAATTAGACCGATCAGCTATTAGAGCCAGAGTTCCTCCAATTATCAAAACACTCCAAAATATCGATGGCCTTAAAAACCATGCAAAAAAGGATAAAGCTACTAATGAAAAAGTAACTGAAACTAAAAGTAGGCTAAATATAGTTTCCTTTCCACGGGCAGTGCGAAATGTCACATCGAATACAAATCCCAAAATAAATATCACAAGAAAAGCACCATAATTGAAATCATATATCAACTCGCCAATATACGTTAATACATTAGTTGGTATCGGTGTGTTATAAAGGTACTCTCCAATAAAATTCACATTATAGTTTACAAACCCAAACTGATCCAGCATGATATAAAAAAACCTAAAAGTTGCGGCACCCCAATGACTATGAATTGGGTCTTGTAAATATTCATTCAATACAGCTATAGGAGCACTAAAATAAAAAACTATACTGTATATCGTTTTATTGCTGCTATTTAGTGATTTCATAAACTCACTAGCATATGGTAGAGATAAGTCACCGTTTGCAGATCTACTCCAAGTGATTAAAAAAAGAACAGAAATTAAAAGCAAACCTAATACTTTAGTTCTGTTAACATGAATCTTTTTCACTAAATTATTTTTTTTCCATTTATCAAAACCCAAAACTAGCGGAGAGATAAACAATAAAGCTCCAGCTATAAGATTTCCCCTTGAACCTGAGGTTAATTGACTTAGAATTAACAATATTACTGGAAATATTAGTACCTTTTCGAATCTATATTTATATAAATATATTCCGCCAAATACTAATGCGACGAAAATAAATCCTCCGGTATCTAATCCACTATCATATTCCATTTGTCCAGTTATCGAGTCAGTGTAAATTTGACTTATATTTCCAAATAGACTTAATCCATATGTTTGTACAACAAATAATATTTTTGGTATTATTCCAATGGCTGATACTAGCGAAGAAAATATAATATATTTTTTTAATAAATTTCTCTGTTTATTTGAATTTTTAATACTAATACTTTCTCTACTTACCCTTTTTTTAGGTAAAATAGCTCCAAATAAACAACCAGTTACAAATATTAACTGTGCAGATATAATAACAATCCAAGTAGTAATTGATAAATCATAAAAATAAATTAATTTACTTTGATGAAGTGATACACTTAGTATCCAAACACTTAAATAGATAGTTATTGGATTAGCTTTATATTTATAAATTTTCCTGCTAATAAAATAGCAAGAAACACTTACCATAAGAAATAATAGAAACATATTACTCTCCCTCAGACCTATTCAAAAAGTTTATAAATTCTCAAAACAATAAAGTCAGAAATACTAATTTAATATTTCCTAATAAGAGTTGAAAAGGTCTTTAAAAAAAAATTACCCGTATTCTTTCGAAAATCATTATCCTTAATAGAAAAGCTAAAATATTTTGCTGCTCTTATTAAAAGCAAAGGAATCAAAGCTATTATGGAAGATTTTATATAGTATTTAAAGTAGTATATTTCACTTTGAACTAAACAAGTGTATGAGAACGCCTTAATATGTTTAGTACTTTGTCCATGTGCATGTACTATTTGACTATCAGGCAAATAAATTGTCTTATATCCTTTTTCTTCCATTCTAATTCCAATAATTAATTCTTCTTGATAAAGAAATGTATTTTCATCAAAAGGAGTAATTTCCTTAACGCAACTTCCACTCATCATAAAGCAACATCCAGATACTGAATGTACTTCAAACGGTTTAGTTAAATCTTGATCTAGAGCGCAGAACTTTCTAACAAAATCCTTAACGAATGGATAAAAGATTGTTTTTCTCAGTAGGTACATATATTTTTCTTTTAATCCCGTTTTGACACCCATATTAATCATTTGTACATTTCCATCTGGTAAATATATCTTAGGTCCTACAATTCCTACTGAGTTATTATCGTTCAAAAACTTCCACATTTGATAAATACTATCTTTTTCAAATAATATATCACTGTTTGATATTAGTACTTCTTTACAGCCATCCTTAATAGCTTGTTTAATCCCAACATTGTTTCCAGCTGAATATCCATCATTGATCTTCTTTTGGATAAATGTAATTCTAGGATCATTTAACAGTTGGTTTACTTCATCTGTTTGACCTACAGGTGATGCATTATCAACAACATAAATATGATATTTACACTTTGTCTCATTACTAAAAATACTATTAATACATCTAGCAGTTTCATCCCAATTTATATAATTCAAAATTACTATTCCTATCATATTTTCCTCAAATCCTTTTTATGGCTTTACACTTATCACAGAAAGTTAATACCTTATTGAATGTTATTAAAGATTCCGCACCATTTTTCTTTTATATATTCCTCACTAAATTCACCTGTAATTGATTGTTTAAAAGCATTTATAGCTAATCTCTCTAAATTATTACGATCATTATTCAATGAAGTTAACTTATCAAATAAGAAATTCACTACATTTTGATCAATATAATCAGAATAAATTGTTTGCTTTCTATTATTCCATACTGATTCATTGGGCATGTTGTCATATTCAAAAAATCTATATCTTGGTGCAGTTAAATATCCATTTTCATTACTTTTTACCATTTCAGGTATAGCATATAAATCTGTACTAATAATTGAGTTTCCTGATTTCATAGCTTCTAGAACAACAAGAGAAAAACTATCTTGCCTAGTTGGATTTAATAAAATACATGAAGTGTTATATATTTTATTTAATTCTTTTTTATTAAAATTAAAATCATAAATATCAATACTAGAATTTTCTTCAATTTCTTTTCTAGTATCTACATCTAGTGATTCTAACTGTGTGATTATTTTTAGTCTTATATTATTTATTCCTGAATTTTTAAATTTCCTAAAACATTCTAGAATATCTTGTCCTCCCTTAAGATTGAAATTGGAGGATACGTATAAACAATGAATATCATCTTGGTGGCATTTTTGCTTTATACTTTCTTCATTTGTAAATTCATTTTTCTTTATAAAAGGATATACTTGTTGGATTTTTACTCTTTCTGGTATAGAATAAAAAGAATTTAAAGTTTCATAGCACGCCTTTGATAAACAGACAATCGCTTCTAAATTGGGATCGTTCAAATACTTTTTTAATTTAATTCTACCTAAAAGTGTCTTGTTTCTCCCTGTAGAATAATGTACTAATGCTAAAGGATTTTCTAAGTATATTACATATTTATTTTTTGATTTCAAGAATCTATTATAACTAAATACAAAATCAGCATCTGAATTATCTACCTTCAGCCTCTTAATTAACCCCAAGTGGTCTGCAAGTCTAGATTTTACCATTTTAGATAAGAATAACTTTAATCTTGAGTTCGTTTCATATAATCTATTTTTTTGATATATAAATTGAATATTTTCAATCTCACTATTAAACAAGTTTACTAAAAAGCCCCTTGATTTAGTTGCAACGTAAATTGTTTTCATAGTTCACCAACTTTCTATATAAAGGACGTATTTCTAAATACAATAATATTTAAACTGCTCCTCGCATTTTTTGTGAGGGGGAGAACCTTAAAGCAAAAGTACATAGTCGATTTAACATGGAGCTTTTACGAGCATGATGAATAAACCAATCCGCTAATATCAAGGGGATTTAAGGATTCTTGCCCACTACTCAATATAAATCCTCTGAAAATTACGGTTCTAACCCCACACTATTTAGCGGAGAATCATTTTTACTTGATACTATTCTTCTATATAAAACTCCCATATAAAAGACCTTGCTATTTTTTTAATTTTAAGAATCAGTCAATACGTTTTGTTAATCTTACCTTGTACTTTCTGCTTTCTCCCAGAAGGGTTTTGCTTTTCCCGTCAATATATTAAAAACTCCTACCCATTGTGCAAGTATTGTTACACAATAGTAATAAACTAAAGTCAAATACTTATTATCTGATTTTGTAATTACCCTTATAAACGCTAATCCGTAAAATACCACCTGTCCCATAAATGTCATCGTGTAAAACAATGATTCTGATACTAATAATGCATTAGTTATAAATACTATTAGATGGGAAATCCATAATAAATATCTACAGGTTCTATGTCCAAAATAAAAGTACGAAAACCACTTGTACCTAAAAAAGTTCAATATTCTAATATCAGGTAAAATATGTTTAAGTATAAGTCTGTTCATTCTTACTTTACGGCCAAACTCATCTTCAATAATCTCTCCAGCTTTTTCAAAAGCAATTGCATCATGATTAGCAATTGCTCTCTTGCCTTCCAAAGCATATAGTTGCGGCATAGCAGTATCATGACTTTGAATCGGATTAAATTCATAATAATCCCTCGTTCTACAAGCATATAATGCTCCATTTCCAGCCGTTATAGTTTGAACTCTTCCTTCAACTTCACGGATAGCTAAATCAGAATCCCAGTAACTTGCTTCAGCATTACTAACATCGGTGGATTCTTCATTGATAAAGCACAACCTTCCAGTAACATATGCAATATCTTCTGATGTGAAAGCTGCCATGAGTTCTTTAACAGAATCCTTATCCATAATAGAATTAGCATCAGTCATTACAAGATATTCTGTTTTCACACTTTTTTGAGCCTCATTTTGAGCATTTGTTTTTCCTTTACGAGCCATAGCCTCATAAAGTCTTATATTATAATTATGATTGTCTTTTATAAAATCTCTTACAATCTCATTTGTTCTATCTGTACTATTATCAGATGCAATCAAAAACTCTAGCTTATTTTTAGGATAATTTAATTCTAAAATATTTTTGAGTTTCTCTAATATAACTTTTTCCTCATTATGTGCAACAACCATAACAGTAACGGTTGGCTGGTATGAATAGTCTTTCTCGAGCTCCCTATTCTTATAAATATTCCCAATCACCTTTAAAGATATCGGATACCCAACCATCGCCCAGATTATAATAAAACCACTGAGAAAAAAAAGAATTTCAAAAAGTAATTCCATTTGATGTCTCCTTCAAATAAATATTAAATAAGCTTTCACTAATTTTTAAATAAAATTATTTACAAATAAAGATTCTAATTCACTCAGTAAATAAATTAAATGGTTTTCTTGAACACCATTGAGATAATTTTTTTGAGCATGAACACCATTCCTATTAATCCGAATTGTCTTTATAGGATATACACTTCTTATATAAAAGTCTTTTTCTGGGTTGTCCCCGACATACACCATCTCATTAAATTCTACATTCAATTTATGTTTCATAATCTCAAATGCCTTAGGATGAGGCTTCCAGAAATCTCTTCCTAGTTCATCAGTTACAATAATTTCATCAAAATGATTAACTGCTTTTACAGATTTTAACTTTTGACGTTGAGCATTTGCATAACCATCTGTTATAATACCGACCTTTATCTTCCTTTTCTTCAAAAATTCTAAGAATGGTAATACGTCGTTATAGAATTCTATATTTGGTAAATGATTTCGGTACTCTTCAACTAGCTCTATTATATATTTGTTCGTATAAGAAATCCCCAGAGTATCAAGGAGCCTATTAAAAACGTTCATTGGACTGTTTCTGAATAGTTCCATTAATAATTCAAATATTTCTGCTTCATCTTTTTCGTATCTTTTGCTTAGTAGCTTAGCAATGTGTTGATAGCCACTTTCAATATACTTTTTTTCAGAAAACAGCGTATCATCTAGGTCAAATATAACTGCTTTTACCATCTCACTAACTCCATATTCTCATCTAAACATATACTACTATCAAATCTTAAAAAAGTTAAGTTATCATTATAATTCTCGTTATACTCTAGTTTTTCACCCATCAATAATCTAAACAGATTTTCACAAGAGTCTGCACCACTCATAATGCTCATAGGTGCCCCCCCTCCGAACCTAGGGTTTATTTCAATATACTCAATGCCCTTTTTGGTCTTCATAAGTTGAACTGTAATATGACCAATTGGTTTAAGTACCTTCATCAATTTAGTAACATTATCGATTATCTCCCTGTCACGTATAATCTTTCCCTTAGAAATCTCACCGCTACGAGTAGCTATCCTTAATCGAGGTACAATCGAAATAATATTACTATCAAAGTCTAAGAATACATCAATCGTAAACTCTTCCCCATCCATAAATGCCTGAACTATGGGGTCGTTTACAATGCCTTTATAGATTTCCAATTCATTATTGTTATTTACTTTAAATGTATTTATGCTAGAGCTTCCCGACTTAGGTTTTATAAACAAAGGGAATCTTAGATCACTATTCCTAATCTCTTCTTCAGTGTACATCTTAGGAATTCCAAAACTATTTTCTTCTAAAAAATTCTGTGTATTGATTTTATCTCTACATATTTCAATAACTTTATAATCCGATATCAATACCTTTGCATTTGTTTCTTCCTCTATAAAGCACTTATTCTCGGCAAGTAGTAACAAATCTGTATCAATCGTGGGAACTATTAAAGAAATATCTTCTTTATTACACGCATCAATAATTGCTTCAATATAATTTGGTTCGGTAATACGTGGTAATTTATAAGTTCTGTCTGCAAAGTATAAAGCAGGGGCTGTTTCTGAACAGTCTCCTGCTACAATTTTACTTTTAACATCTAGTTTTTTCGCTGCTTTTTGAAAGCACTGTACCAGCTCTACCCGTCTGCCAGCACTTAATATTAATACGTTAATTTCACTCATTTATTATCCCCTACCTTACTACCTTTAAAGTACTCCATTGTTGCCGCAGTCTCTGAGTTGATTCCTTCCCTAACAAAAACCTTCTTAATAGTAGAAAAAATAATCTTCCAATCATTAACAAAACTCACACTATCTACATATTTCACATCTAGATTAAACTTATCTTCCCAACAAATCGCATTTCTACCACTAACCTGCGCCAAACCAGATAGCCCTGGTCTGACTTCATGACGTCGTTTTTGATGTTCATTATATAATGGTAGATACTGCACCAATAATGGCCTAGGACCAATAATGGACATATCACCCTTCAAAATATTAAAAAGTTCCGGTAGTTCATCAAGAGATGTAGAACGTAGTAACATACCAAACTTCGTCAACCTAACACTATCAGGTAATAACTCCCCTTTATCATCCTTTTCATCCGTCATAGTCCTAAACTTATACATCATAAAAATATCTTCATTGAGCCCAGGTCTCTTTTGCTTGAAAAGAACAGGGCTACCTAATTTCGTTCTCACAAGAATTGCAACTAGTAGAAGTACCGGACTAAGAACAATAATGGCGATTAACGATAGCATGAAATCCATCGGTCTTTTTACAAACCTTCTATAAATACCACCTTTTGAATTCTTCATTATTTTAACCACAACCCTTTAATAGTCTTAACGACTCTTTCTAAGTCCTCATCCGTCATCTTCGTGTCAGACGGCAAACATACGCCATTCTCAAACAATTTCTCCGATACACACTCACCAATAAAATCATATTTCTCAAAGAATGGCTGCAGATGCATCGGTTTCCAAACCGGCCTTGACTCAATATTCTCTGCTTCCAATGCATTAAATATATCAATTGGTCGTACTTTACCAGTCAACGTAATCGAACTTAACCAGTAATTAGGTTCATCCCATTTATTATTAGGCATAAACTCAACACCTTCGAGTCCACCAAGCTCTCTTTTATAAAACTTAAAAATGTAGTTCTTCTTGGCAACTCTTTGATCCAACACCTTAAGCTGCCCTCTACCAATCCCTGCAACAACATTACTCATCCGATAATTAAATCCTAATTCACTATGTTGATAATGTCTTGCTTGATCTCGGGATTGAGTGGCCCAAAATCTCGCCTTAGCAATTCTCTCTTCATTATTAGAAACAAGCATACCACCCCCGGAAGTTGTGATAATCTTATTTCCATTAAAAGAGAAGATGCCATAGTCACCGAAAGTTCCAGTATGCTTACCTTTATAGTAAGTACCTAGAGACTCAGCAGCATCTTCTATAACAGCTACGTTATGTTTCTTACAAATCTCCATAATTTTGTCCATATCTGCTGACAAACCATATAGATGAACGACCAGTACTGCCTTTACTTCTGGATACTTTTCAAAAGCTTCTTCTAATGCTCTTGGGCTCATATTCCAAGTTTCATAATCACTATCGATAAATACAGGAATCGCATTTTGATAGATGATTGGATTTGCAGTAGCAGAAAAAGTAAGTGTAGGGCAGAAAACAATATCCCCTTCCTCTACTCCCGCAGCTTTAAGAGCTAGATGAATAGCTGCTGTTCCAGATGAAAGTGCTGCTGCAGATTTAGAGCCAACCTTCTCAGCAAGCTCTCTTTCAAATCCATTTACGTTTTCACCAAGGGGAGCAATCCAGTTTGTATCAAAAGCTTCCTTAACATATTGCATTTCATAACCTTCATCACTCATATGTGGTGAAGAGAGGAATATTCTTTCTTTCACTTTTGTCGATTCCATTTTCTAGACTTCCTTCCCTAGTTAAGTTAATATTTAGTAGATTAGGACTAATTTAGAAGACCTTCCTTCCAACCAACTACTAAACCACTAAAATTGTTATCTACTACTGATAGCCACCTCGTAAATAATATTCAATATGAGAAATAGATGAAAAAATCAACATATAGTATATTTTATTGTCTTTAACTGAATTTCAATACTATATATCGTTTTTGTTATCATATTCTAATACTCACCTCGTAATATCTATTCAATCTACCTAACAAATACGAAATAGATATTCACTCCATAATCACATCAAACCGAGTTTCTTCCTATTATATATACCATTCAATCAATCTCTAAACCTCACTAAAAACGCCTTAATGTCTTATCCCCTAAGGTTTCTAGCACTCAAAGATACTCAGTTCCTCATCAATATTCAATCATATGATTACATGAATACACAAACACTTAGTTACCTACAAAGCAAGTTCCATTATACACTTGTACGTCCCCATAAAAAACAGCATTATAAATATGGAACTTTATCATCTTCCTCATCCGAATCATAATTATGGTCATCAGAATGTAGGTTACATAAAATGACACCATCTTCGTAAGTGAATATCCCCTTTTCAGGACAAGGTGTCCCATCGATTTCTAAAAGAAATGTATTAAAGCTGATCTCACTCTGTTCTATCTCTTCTAGCTGCAATTGCATATTATAAGATTTGCTCATCTCTAGTCGATTGGATCTACACACTTCTTCTTTCGCTTTTTCGATGCTGCCCACAACGCTCGGTATCGGCAATTAATGCAACAATTCCTAGAACGAACAAGTACAGCAAGTAATTCAAGTAAAGTATATCCCTTTGAATCCAATCGTCTTTTTCACAAATCCTTAACTCTTCTCATGTATTACTTCACCTCTATGTCAGATTTCATCTTTTTAGAGTGACAATCTGAAGTTGTTATGCGTTCACTCACTTTTTATAACTAACCAATCAAGAGAATAAAATATAGGGCATCTAACCCTCCCTCACACCACACTAATGACAACATACGTATCTAAGGTGTTTTACAACCCACAGCATAGTCGAGTGCCTCCATTAATAAAGGTAAGAAGGCGGTCACCTATAAATAATTCTTTATTTTGCTTCTATGTTTGATTCATTTATCTTTGCTATCAAATATTCCAATAATTCCCCACGAATTTCATCATTTTCAAGTGCGAAATCAATTGTCGTTTTGACAAAGCCAATTTTTTCCCCTACATCATATCGTTTGCCTTCAAAGTCATAGGCGTATACTTTTTGGCTTTCATTTAATTTTTGGATGGCATCCGTTAACTGGATTTCTCCACCTGCCCCAGTTTCTTGAAGAGAAAGGAATTCGAAAATTTCAGGTGTTAGTACATAACGCCCCATAATGGCAAGGTTTGACGGAGCAGTTCCTTGCTTCGGTTTTTCTACGAAGTTACTCACTTCGTAAAGTCGGTCGTTTGACGAAATCGGATCGATAATGCCATAACGGTGTGTTTCGTTGTCTGGAACTGTTTGTACACCAATCACCGAAGAGCCTGTTTCGTTATATTGATTGATTAATTGTTTTGTACAAGGTACTTCAGCTTGTACGATATCGTCTCCAAGCAAGACTGCAAATGGTTCGTCCCCGATGAAATTACGTGCACACCAAACAGCATGTCCTAACCCTTTTGGTTCCTTTTGACGGATATAGTGTATTTCTACCTTTGAGGACTGATTTACTTTTTCTAATAGCTCAAGCTTGCCTTTTTCTTTTAAATTTTCTTCCAACTCGAAATTGCGATCGAAATGGTCTTCGATAGCTCGCTTCCCTTTACCTGTTACGATAATAATGTCTTCAATCCCGGAAGCGATGGCTTCTTCAATGATATATTCGATTGTTGGTCTATCTACAATTGGAAGCATTTCTTTTGGCATTGCTTTCGTTGCTGGCAGGAATCTTGTCCCTAACCCTGCTGCTGGTATAATTGCTTTTTTAACCTTTTTCATAAATAGTCATCCTTTCAGGACAATAGTTATTTCTTAAGTAGCTCAAGCATTTTATTTTTGTATGCTTCGACACCTGGTTGGTCAAATGGATTAACTTCTAAAAGATACGCACTCATCGCACACGCCTTCATAAAGAAATAAATTAAATAGCCTAAGTGATATTCATCTAGTTTTGCCAGTTCAAGCTGGATTACTGGAACGCCGCCTTCTGCATGGGCTAAGGCAGTACCTTGTTTCGAAGTAGCGTTAATTTCATTAAAACTACGGTCTGTTAAATAGTTTAGTAGATCTTCATTTCGCGCATCAAAAGGTACAGCGTAATCATCGTTTATCTCATGAAAATGAAGCAATGTTTCAAATAAAATGGGGCTTCCATCTTGTATAAATTGACCAATAGCATGTAAATCGGTTGAGTAATTTACGGTTGCCGGGAACAAGCCTCTTTGGTCTTTTCCTTCACTTTCACCAAATAATTGTTTCCACCAATCATGGAAGTTGGCTAATGCCGGTTCAAAGGAGGCTAATAATTCAACTTTATAGCCTAGTGTGTATAAGGCATGCCGAATTACCGCATAGCGATAGGCTTCATTCTGCTCTAGGTCTTCTTCTTTTAATAAAGCAGCAGCTTCTTTCGATCCTGCTAGTAATTGTCTGATCTCTACACCTGACACCGCTATCGGCAACAGACCTACTGGTGTTAGGACTGAATATCTTCCACCAATATTAGATGGTATAAAAAATTGACGGTAATTATGCTCTACTGCCATTTCTCGAAGTAACCCAGATTCAGGATCAGTTGTCACAATAATACGTTGTGTAGCAGCTTCACCGTATCGATCTTCCATATATTGCCGTAATACACGGAACGCTAACGCAGGCTCCATTGTTGATCCAGATTTTGAAATGACGTTGATATAAACATCTTTATCTTGGAGACTAGTTAATAGCTGATTGATATAAGCTCCACTCATGTTTTGTCCAACATATACGACTTCTATTCCATTGGGCTGTTTGCCGAAGTATGGCGTTAAGGCATCCTGAATGGCTTTTGCCCCTAAGTAAGAGCCTCCTACCCCAATGACTACCAATACATCTGCATTTGCCTTAATCTCATTCGCTACTGCTAGAATTGAATGGATCAGGTTTTCATTATCCTCTAACGGCGCATTCAACCATCCTGTTGCTTCATCCTTTGACTCTTCTAAATGATGATGAATGGATGCTACAGATGACTTGTATTTCGAATAGTCAATATTCAAAAATTGTTCATTTAAAATCGTAGTTTGGAGTAATTGTGTTGGCATCATCTTCATCCTTTTCTTTTTCTTCTTTATTTCCTTTATACCGGAACTTTTAGGTTGTCTCTTTTTGAGCTGAGCCCCTTGTTATTTGCTACAGCGACAATTTCTTCCTTAATCTCATCGATTTCAAGACATTGCAGCTTCACTAATAGTTCTTGAAGATCTTCTGTCTCTAAGGCCGTTGCTTTACCAATATGAATTTTCGGATAGATATGCTTTTCTTGAATTTCCTCTGGCTTTAAAAGCTCTTCATACATTTTTTCGCCTGGTCGAATACCTGAGAATTCAATTTGGATTTCATCTTTTTTAAATCCAGACAGACGGATTAAGTTCTTCGCCAAGTCCACAATCTTCACAGGCTCTCCCATATCCAGTACGAATACTTCGCCGCCCCGGGCTAATGTTCCTGCCTGTAAGACTAAACGTGAAGCTTCCGGAATCGTCATAAAGTATCTTGTCATATCCGGGTGCGTTACTGTTACCGGTCCTCCAGCAGCAATCTGTGCTTTAAATCTAGGTACGACACTGCCGCGTGATCCAAGGACGTTCCCGAATCGTACAGCTGCAAATGTTGTACTGCTGCGAGTAGCCAGGTTCTGAATAACCATTTCGGCTATACGCTTTGTTGCCCCCATGACGTTCGGTGGGTTGACCGCTTTATCTGTTGACACTAGGACAAAGTTGGAAACTCCCCATTCGTGTGCTGCATCTGCTACATTTTTTGTACCAAACACATTGTTTTTCACCGCTTCCCGCGGGTTATATTCCATTAATGGGACATGCTTGTGTGCTGCTGCGTGATAAATAACATCCGGTAAATGGGAACCTATTACCTCAAAGATACGTTCTCTATCTTGTACATCCGCAATAATCGGGAGTATTTCCGTGATTCCATTATTCAGTTTTTCGTTCAGCTCCATATGAATTGTATAGATGGAGTTTTCGCCGTGACCAAGCAATAATAGCTTTCTCGGGTTGAACTTCATGACCTGGCGGCAAATTTCAGAACCGATCGAGCCGCCCGCACCTGTCACTAGAATCGTTTTGTTTGTTAGTTTATTCGAAATGGCCACCATATCAAGCTTCACTTCATCGCGGCCTAGTAAATCTTCTATCTTTACATCCTGCATATCGTTGACGGATACTTTTCCTGTGATGACATCTTCAACATTTGGCATAATTTTAACCGTCGCTTTTGTAGTTGCACATACTTCATAAATATGATGTATGCCAAACTTGCCAAGGGACGGAATCGCTAAAATGATTTCCTCGATATTCAATTCTTCCACAAGCTGCGGAATATCTTCAGTTGTTCCACTAACCTTTACACCCATTAATGTTAAGTTTTGCTTTGTTGGATCATCATCCACAAAGGCAACGGGCTTATACTCTGGGGTTGGATTCGTATTCATGCTTTTCGCCAGGATTGTTCCAGCTTTTCCGGCGCCAACAATCAGCACGCTTTTTAAATCACCATGGGGTTTTATAGTTGTCCGATCATGGACGATACGTAAGATAAAACGGGACCCGCCTATCATGACAATGTGAAGCAACCAAGTGATAGCCATTAGACGGAAGTAAATATCATGTCCAACAAACAATTGGACTAAACTTGCTGATACGATTGAAATTGTCACTGCGTAGAAAATTGTCATTAACTCTCGAACGGAAGCGACACTCCAAATCCGATCATACAGATGGAAAAAGTGAGCTGCGATATGGTGGCTGATTAATAAAGTAAACGAGCTAATCAGTATTAATGTATTCGCGTAAATATTAAGTGAGGGGTGTAAAAGCCAGTAACAAAAGAAGATGGCTGTGAGAACTATGATTGAGTCTAATATAAAAAAGGCTGTATAACGTTGCTTGTAATTCATTCATTTCCCCTCTTTCAAGTAGTGAAGATTCATATAAACATAGATGGAATACTACATTTTTCATAGCAATAAAACGCACAGGAGTCCATCTTACCTAGATTATACCAATTAATTGGAAAGAATCAAATAGTTATACGAATATTATACTAAATAAAGTATAAAATTTGACATAAATGAGAGAAAATGAACGAAAAGACTTATATGATTTGCCACCATTTTTTCTTCTTGATTTCCTCTGGTTCTAGTAAAATGAACGGCTGATTTTCTACGATTCTTTCATTATTCTCGAGGAACAGATCAACTGTATTGTTTAATTTTTGTTTCTCCAAATACGACAAACCCTCATCAAATAAAAATGGACGAGTTGTTAAGTTATGAACATCCGAGCCATACGTATGAACTAAATTTGCTTTTACTAAATCCAACGATAGTTTTTCCACTTGTTTCCCAAAATGCCCAGCTAGACTGCCTGCCGTAATCTGTGCAACGGCACCGGCACGCACTAATCGCTCCAGTCGCTCCGGCTTTTCCGCGATTCCTTTGTTGCGCTCAGGGTGTGCAATAATGGGCGTAATTCCTTCTGCAATGAGCGCATCCACTATATTCTTTGTATATTTCGGTACATGACTAGAAGGCAATTCCAGCAGTAAATACTGAGAATTTGCCAAAGTGTGTATTTGATTTGTTTTTAGTAGGTCTACGATATTTTCTACTAGTCTTACTTCATGACCAGTATACACTATTATATCAATATTGTGTTCATCCAATTTCTGTTTAAGTAGTTCAATTTGCTCACTCACCACATCATATTTCACATCATATTGAGGATGTTTACTATGAGATGTAGCAATAATCTTCGAAATCCCCTCTTTTTTTGCTATTTCTAATAGTCCCATTGTCTCTTCTAATGATTTTGAACCATCATCCACACCCCATAAAATATGGCTATGCATATCTAGCATCGTTTCCACTCCCTTTTGAGATAAAAAGAAGAGTAAAAAGACACGAATGTGTGTCTCTATTACTCTTCTATACCATAATAGTGATAATAATAGTGATCACGCTCAAACGCATAATTGTTCATAATGACCCCTAATATATTTGCTTTTGACTTTGTTAATGCTTCTTTTGCTTTTAAAACGCCGTCTTTTTCCGCTTCACCAGCATTCACTACAAGTACAGTTCCATCGCATTTATTCGACAAAATTTGCGCATCTGCCACCGATAAAACAGGCGGTGCATCAAAAATGATCATATCAAATTGCGCTGAAAGCTCTTCTATTAGTGAATCCATAGTCTTAGAAGTTAAAAGCTCTGCTGGATTTGGCGGAATCGGTCCACTTGGTATGATGGAGAGATTTTCAACAGCTGTATTTTGAATCACTGTATTCAAATCACTTTGTCTTGTTAGGAGACTCGATAAGCCTTGTCCATTTTTCACGCCGAATGTATGATGGGCAGTCGGTTTTCTCATATCCGCATCAATCATCAATACTTTTTTGCCTTCTTGGGCAAAAACAACCCCAATATTGGAAGAGTTTGTTGATTTCCCTTCACCTGGCGTAGATGAAGTGACCAGTAATGTTTTTAAATCTTGATCTGGCATGGAGAAGTTTATATTTGTACGAATTGTTCGAAATTGTTCCGAGACGATGGATTTCGGATTCGCTACAGTGATTAACTTACGAGCCATTGTTGAGGATTTTTGCACTTTTTTCTTCTTAAACATTTCCTACATCCTCTCCGCCTCTTCTACGTTGAATGGAAGCAATCCCCGCTCCTGCTTCACTATCCGAAATCGGGCTAATGAATCCAAGAATCGGCAAGTCCAATACTTCTTCCACATCTTGCTCTGTTTTAATGGTTGTATCCAAATATTCCAGTACAAATGCGAGTCCCACACCGAGCATTAAACCGATGACTGCTGCAATGGCAATGTTGAGCATTTTATTTGGCTTTACTGGAGCAGGATTTTCACCCATTACTGCTGGTGATAAAATATTCACGTTATTGACGCTCATTAACTCAGGGATTTCTTCTTTAAATACTTGCGCTACCGTATTCGCAATATCCACTGCAACCCCTGGTCTTTCTTCCTGCACCGAAATATTGACAACCTGTGAATTGCTTTCGTTTGATACCGTGATTTTGTCTGATAGTTGATTCACCGTTAAATCCAAGTCTAATCGTTCGTTAACGATGGATAGAATCGCCGGACTTTTGATGATGACATTATATGTATTAATTAATTGTAGATTGGCTTGAATTTCAGCGGTTTCAATCGATTGCTGCTGCTGGTCTGCCGCAGTATTTTGTTGATTTACTAGGATTTGTGTTTTCGCTTCATAAATCGGTGTTAAATAGTAAAAACTGATACCTGCCGCGATGATCATAGCTACTAAAGTTAAACCAATGATTAACTTTACTCTTTTTCTCAATGTTTTAAATATATCTTGCAAGCTAATTGTTTCTTCCACTGGTTCATCTCCTCAAGGTGTCACAGCATCACTTTTCATCTCCAGGGATAACCTATCTCGTATAGGAAATTGGATATAAAAATTGATTTTTGGGAATTTTTAGGTGTAAAATTGATATATGAAAAAATCACTATATCTCTTGTTATTCCTTTTATTGCTTTTTTTATTCTTCTCTTCAAGTCAAACCTATGAAGAACAGTCACTCATCGAGAGCTTAAAGCAACGGCTTCCAAATAGACCATTCGAAAGCTTGCTGGCAAGTCTCCAAATTCCTTATGGACATAGTCTAGTATCCGTTGATGAGCGTGGCTATTATCATTTTATCGAATTTCTGATTCGAAAGGGCGCACATGTTGTCCTATTTGGATTAGTCGGACTCACATGGTTTCTACTATTAAGCAAATTAAAACCATTTGTTCGTCTTCCTCTGGCAATCGTTTTGACATTTCTTTGTGCAGGCCTTGACGAATATCATCAGTCGATCACAGGCGGTCGAACTCCTACATTTCGCGATGTCTTGCTGGATGTAGCCGGTGCCTGTCTTTTTATACTAACCTTTGTTTCTGTCCACTGGGTTTTAAGGAAGAAAAGAAAAAATTCAATGATTTAATGGAAAGCGAAATTTTTCGCTTTCCATTTTTATAATGCGCCTTTAACTTGACTTAAAAGATTATCACGGCGTGTTTCTTTCATTGCTTCGTATTCATCTCTGAAGCTTTGGGCATGGGATTTGTCAAACCCGTTTGTTGTCAGATCACTTTCAACAATACCGATTAAGCTGTTAAATGCCGCATCTGTACTTGCCTCAAGCCCTTCGGCAGCCCCCATGTATTTGTTATAGAAATAACCGATACTGATGCTTTCGCCATTCGCTTTTTTCGTAGAGTACTCAGCTTTGGCATTGGCTACAAGTCCATTAATACGTGCATTGGCCTGCGTTTGTAATGCTTCAAGTGCTGGTCGATACTTGTCTTTAATCGACTTCACTGAAGGTTTTTCGCTAGGCTGTACAGATTCGTTTGTTGACGAACCAGGCTTTTCCGTTGCTGTGTTATTACTAGTCGAAGTAGATGAGCTTCCTTGGGTTTCACTAGATTGTTCAGTACCCTCTGTTGAAGTGGAAGCTGAATCCGAGTTGCCCCCTGTATTAGAAGCAAGTTCACCTGCACTTTTTTCTACGACATTCCCTTCTTTGTCAATCGTAATTTCTGTGCCATCCGGCAGCTCAACCACATAATCGTCTTCCACGATTTCATCGACTTTTTCATCGGCAACATCATAGGTTTTAAATTTAAACTCATAAAGCGCATATCCGCCACCTAGCACGACAAGAAGAACGACAACAAGCAATACATAAACCCACCATCTCTTCTTTTTTTTGCGTTTTGTTTTTTCCATAGGAACCTCATTTCCTTCAATAGTAAAACTTGGTAAGAATGCTTCATCATTGAAATTCCCCAGAACACCCGTGTTCTGGGGAATTAGTTAAAGAATGTAGACTTTTTAAATTTTATTAATCGATAACTGTAAATGTATAAGGAATTGATGCTTGTCCTGTAAAGTTTACAGTGATTGTAGTAGTTTGATCTACTAAACCTCCAAGATTTGTTGCAGTTCCTTGATGTGCATCTACAAATTCTTGTACTAAATTAATAATCGCAGTTTTATTAGGTACGAAGTTATCATCGATTAATTCTGCTTTTGTATGAGTTACACCATCTACCACTACATTCGTTAAAGCACTGTAAACTGTTGCAAGATCTACAATATTACTCTCATTAATAACTTCATTGAATGATGGAGCATTATCATTTGCATCATCTAAGTCTTGACGAACTTTTGAAAGTGCAACTTCACCGTCTTTAACTTTTAAATTAATTGTATTTGTACTTGGAACGAATTCTAAGTCTACATATGAAGGGAAATCTGCATCTG
Organism: Lysinibacillus fusiformis; assembly: GCA_030027265.1. Classification (GTDB taxonomy): domain Bacteria; phylum Bacillota; class Bacilli; order Bacillales_A; family Planococcaceae; genus Ureibacillus; species Ureibacillus fusiformis_A. The sequence goes on from JASENG010000024.1 coordinate 33,653, forward strand.
CTTCATACGTAGTAAGGATAGAATTAATTACATTATCAACTGTAGTATCAAATGATGGTGTAACTCCACCGCCACCGCCAACAGGAGGAGTACCAGGATCTACTGGAGTTTCATTTCCGCTTTCATCAACAGCTACTACTTCTGTAATCGCATCTTTAACTTGGTCGTAGTTCGTGATAACGTCTTTGATATCTTGACCTTTTGGTAAAGTTAATTTTGTAATTTTAGATGTCGCATCTAAAGTTAATTTAGTTGTTGCTGCAACTACTACTTCTTTTGCTTGTACACCAGTTAATTTAACTGTTGCACTTGCTGCAATGCTAAGCTTTTCAGCAACTACGTTTTTCACTTCTACGTTGTTTCCGCCAACAGTCAACTCACCGATTGAATAACCAGCTGCATCGAATGTTGCGTTAGCAGCAACTAATGAAAGGCTTGCTAAGCCAACGATTTTTTTTGTAGATACAGTAGCAGCTACTGCATTTAATGAAGCTACTGCTGCAGTTTGGTCAGCAAATTTAAAGTCTACTTTTGCACCTTTTAACGCTGCTGCGTTAGATGCGTTAAATACTTTTGTTAAGTCGCCTTCAATTGCATAAGTACCTTTGTTTGTAGTAAGTTCTCCGTCTTTCACGCTTACTACTTTCTCTGGCGCTGCAACTTCACCTCTTACTACAAAAGTAGCGAATTGGCCGCGAGTTACTGCTGCACCAGGGCTATATGTTGTAGGTGTAGTTCCTACAGTAACACCATTTGCAAATAATGCTGCGATGTTTCCTTTGTATTCGCTTTTAGCAACATCTTTGAATGGTAATGTTGTTGTAGTTTCAGCTTGTAATTCAAACGCATTTGTAAGAATTTTAGCCATTTGTCCACGAGTTAAAGTTTGAGTCGTACCGTAAGTTCCATCTGGGAAACCTTTGATGTAGCCTTTGTTCGCTAACGCTGCAATCGCACCATAGTATGGGTGTGATTTTGGCACGTCTTTGAATTTAGGATCCGTTACGTTTTTTGTATCTAAATCTAAAATCGTTGCAAGGATTAATGCTGCGTGCATACGATTTAATGATTGTCCAGGTTTGAAAGTTTTGTCCTCATAACCTTTTACAACACCACGTTCTACTAAATTCATAATAGTATTATAGTGTGTGTTTTTTGCATCTAGATCTTTAAAAGTTACTGTTGCTGCTTCTGTAGCAGATGGTGCAGCAGCTACTACTGCCCCTGTCGCCATTGCAGATGCAAGAGCCACATTAAATAATTTTTTTGTATTTTTGTTCAATGTATTTCCTCCTATTTCCAAACTTCTTAAGATATGTATAATAATACCATACAATTTTATGAAATATAATACTGAAAATGTAATTCTTACAGTTTCCTTCTGCTAATTTCACATAAATCTCACAATTTAGTAGAATTCCCACTTGCATATTACTTCCCAGTCCTAACATTTCACCTTTCCATTTTACACTATTCCTCTACCTTTGCACCATAAAATTCACAAAATCCATAGAGATATAATAGTATTTTTAGTATATATTGGCTAAAACAATAGGAAAATTTACACTCTTTTAATTCTATTAAAAATAACTCCTCGAAACATTGTCAAAAGAGTTATTATTTTCTAAAGATAATATATTTATTATTTATAGGCTAACAATAGCTCCTCAATTTCACGTAAAGGCATCGGTTTCCCGAAATAATACCCTTGAGCCTCATCACATTTCAGACTGCTGAGATAGTCTGCCTGCTCTTTTGTTTCGACCCCTTCCGCAATCACTTCCAGGTTCAGGATCTGCCCTAAATGAATAATCGAACTGATAATTTTCGCGTCATTTTGGTTAACTAAAATATCGTTCACAAAGGAGCGGTCAATTTTCAAACGGTGAATCGGGAAATTTTTTAAATAATTCAATGAGCTAAATCCTGTCCCGAAATCATCGATCGCAATCTGTACGCCCAGCTGTTTTAATTCCTTCATGATCGACACGGCATTTGATACATCCATCGCCATGGATTCTGTAATTTCCAATTCTAAACAGTTCGGCTCAATCTTGTATTTGCTTAAAGCTCGCTTGACTTTCTCGACGATTGCGTGGCTTAAGAAATCCTGTGGAGATAAGTTAATCGCAACCTTAGTGGGCGGCAATCCGCGCTCTTTCCAGTCCAGCAGCTGCTGGCAAGCCTTCTCCAAAACAAAATCGCCTAAAAGTGTGGCTACCCCTAATTCTTCCGCAAGCGGTATGATATCACCTGGCATAATTAGCCCGAATTGCGGATGATTCCAGCGTATCAAAGCTTCCAATCCAATAATTTTCTGATTGCAAAGACTGACTTGCGGTTGATAATACAACTCTAGGTGGTTATTTTGCATCGCACTGCGAAGCTCTTGTTCAAAGCTTAGCTTCTCAAAATAGCGGTGCTCCATATTGGCATCGTACATGACAAAATTGTTTTTGCCGGCATCTTTTGCTTTATACATAGCGGTGTCAGCTCTACGGAACAAGGGAATCGTCTCACTCTCCCCATTTTGATAGATGGATACGCCGATGCTAGTGCTCATATGAAATTCGTAGTTATCGATCACAAAGCTTTCCTGGAACAACTTAATAATCCCTTGTGCAATGGAAGTGACCTCATCTACATCTTTAAAATTATTTAATATAATGGTAAATTCATCGCCGCCCATACGGAAAAGCTCGGTATGCTCCGGCAAAAACCTGCTCAGCCGCTTGCCCACCTCAACAAGAAGCCAGTCCCCTTTTTCATGACCTATTGTGTCGTTGATGAATTTGAATCGATCCAAATCCAGTAAATAGACGGCTAGACGCCCATTCTCTTCTTTTATATAGCTTTTCTTATCCTCCAAAGCTCGCTGGAAGCTTCTTCTATTCGGAATGCCTGTTAAATCATCGTGAAAGGCTAAATAATTGAATCTTTCCTTTATATGATAACGGTCAGTCACATCTTTTAAGTGCCCAAAAGCACCTGTTAGTTGGCCATTTTCGTTAAATAGCGGAATCCCGTCAAATAAGGAAACTGTTTTTTTCCCCGTCTTTTCATTCGTTACCCACACCTCGGCATCTGTGAAATCCTTTCCTTCCAGGAGTTCCTTCATATACGTTCCTAGAATTTTGGACTCATCGATGAATTGACCCTTGCCCCAGCCTGTCATTTCCTGTGCAATGAGGTTAATTTCAGAGATGCGGCCTGTTTGATCGATTTGAAGCATGCCATTTTTAGAGGATTCGATGACGACCTGATTCAAAATATTCAATCGCGTATTCTTTTCCCGCAGTGCTATTTCTCTTTCAATTGAATTGACGACGGAGTTTAGCATCGATAAAAGGAGCGGGCTTTTATAATCCAAAAATGTCGCGATTGAGATTGTCCCCTTTTTTGTTCCATTCGATTCAAAGGTAAAGGGAACAGAGTAGCATGCATTATAACGAAGATTCGGCTGATAATGCTCATGTCCGATTACTTGAACTGGTTGGTTTAGCCTTAGTGCGATGTCGATTGAATTCGTCCCAACGATTTCTTCTTTAAACCTTGAACCTGCTCTGATGCCTACCTCATTCATACTACGCTTAATTTCCGGATCGCCTTGAATATCCAATAATACACAGTCATCATCTGAAACGAGAAGTATAAATGGGAGCCCCTCAACCATTTGAAACAGTTGGTCGGCAAAGAAGTCATAGACATCAAACAGCTTTCGATATTCGGCTAACGCTTCATCTAATTGGCGGTCAGTTATATAGTGTGGTTGTGGAATCGCATTTCGGTCCATTCCTAGTAGTTCACAACGTTTTTGAGATGCTAAAATATGCGGCGGTAAATGCTCCTGATGCAAATCCATATAAGCGCTACTCCCTTCAAAACCATCTTTCTATTTGAAGAATTATTCAGATATTTTTTCAGCTATTATAGCATAGCTCACAGAAATTTATTAAATTTCTGAAACACTGGATAGATATGGTAGCTGATTTGGACTAAAGGAACTTCAAGCATGACTGCCAATAGTATGATTTGCAAAATTGTCATTATGCTAAACCATTTGATGTATCAATAAAAAAACACCCCGGAGGATGTTTCATCTAAGTTTGACCACCTATTACGACACGGTTTTCAAGGTCTCTCCACCACCCTGAGAAAGTACGGCAATCTATGCCACTTCTCACAGCCTTTTTTTATAATCATCGACCCTTTAGATTTTTCTTGTACAATTTTTTGTTCAAATGCTTCTTTTGTTTTTGTTCGAATTAATGAGGCTTGCATTTTTCTTCAATCCTTCCCATTCATAATGAGCATCGTGATTGCTCCATCGGGGATAAGCAGTATGGCAATTCCACGAGCTGCTGACCCTCCATAATTTTCTTACCCCAAATATCCATTCCCATGCATGTTTTCGCTAAGAATTTATTAAAATCAGCATATCTATCGGTATTACAGCGGTCACGGAGCAGCCTTTTTAGGGGCGAACTTAGGAAAGTTGTTAAAGTGTTGCGTTTTCTGCATAATCTGAACCTTTATTATGTTGGGCAGAAATATTAATTTGGCATGGTGCCACCAACTTTTTAGGAGTTTTTTCATATAAATGTAGATTGAAGCTATATTCAAATGCTTTTCTTCACATAATTAAGTGCAGAGATGTACTTTGGAGGCCGAAAATGATGAGGTTATTTCAATGATTTCAACTATTTTAGAGCACAAACTGGCAATCCTGGTTTTTTCCGAGACGTTAGCGTGGATCTTATTAATTCCTATGTTTTATTTCCGTCATTGGCAACGAAATAATATCGGTTTTTTCACATTCTTGGGGCTCAGTATTTTTTTCGGCTATGTCCCCCACCTCACCATCCCGATTCTCAGCTGCATTGCAGAAAATTCTTTCGCCGCTTTATATGAAGGTAAAGATACCCTCATATTTATCATCATTATTATCCTGCTCTTTATTTTCGGCGCCACCAAAGGAAAGTCACTGGTCCTGAAAATCGATCACGCCATGTTTGAGTTCGCCCAAAAATTCAAGGAGAAACGCAAAAACCACTGACTGTGATTGAAGGTACAGGGCAGTGGTTTTGGTAATGTGCGTTTCAGAGCTAGTGAGTGGAAAATAAAAGGAGTATTTTCCGTTATTGATGAAATCGTGCTCTTCTCTGGGAAAATAAGGATAAACTATCCGACTATTCTATTCAAAACCCGTCATTTTCCCCATTTCGGAGTAAATAAGCGGAAGTTCTCCGGCTATTCTAGCTATTTTTAAATAGACTTGCTGATTAAGCGGAAACTTTCCTTCTATTTATTAGATGAGGACATTCTATATCCCTCCAAATAACACTAAGAACTAGCGAGTGGAAAATAAACGGAGTATTTTCCGTTATTGGTGAAATCGTGCTCAACTCGGGGAAAATAAGGGTAACTTTTCCGACTATTCTATGAAAAACCCCTCTATTTCCCCATTTCGGAGTAGATAAGCGGAACTTCTCCGGCTATTCCAGCTATTTTTTTGTTGATTTGCTGATTAAGCGGAAGTTTTCCTTCTATTTATTAGATGAGGACATTCAATATCCTCCTCCAAATACACTAAGAACTAGCGAGTGGAAAATAAATGGAGTATTTTCCGTTATTGGTGAAATCGTGCTCTTCTCAGGGAAAATAAGGGTAACTTTTCCGACTATTCTATTCAAAACCCCTGCATTTCCCCATTTCGGAGGAAATAAGCGGAAGTTCTCCGGCTATTCCAGCTATTTTTTTGTTGATTTGCTGATTAAGCGGAAGCTTTCCTTCTATTTATTAGATGAGGACATTCAATATCCTCCTCCAAATACACTAAGAACTAGTGAGTGGAAAATAAAAGGAGTATTTTCCGTTATTGGTGAAATCGTGCTCTTCTCAGGGAAAATAAGGGTAACTTTTCCGACTATTCTATCAACCCCCCTCTATTTCCCCATTTCGGAGTAGATAAGCGGAAATTCTCCGGCTATTCCAGCTATTTTTAAATAGACTTGCTGATTAAGCGGAAACTTTCCTTTTATTTATTCATCAACCTCCGGATCCACACCATATCGCTCTAAAACACCCTCCATAAAAATATCGATAAACTGTTTGCTCTCTTCTTGCAGGTTAAAGTCTTTTCCAAAGGCAATCCAATCGTATAGATTCCCGCGCATGCAGCGGGATATGAGCATGGCAATTTTTTCAGCGTCAGCCTCCTCTAGAAGCTCCCCACTCGCGATCGATTGGTCAATAAAGCGAATTAAAATTTTGTAGATGCTCCGCTCGGTATTGGCAAAGTAATTATTCTCGCTTTCCATTAAGCCGCTCGTATACACCGTTCGCATGACATCTTTCCCCAGTTCGTGCTCCAAATAATTCATCTGGCCCTGAAACAATTTTATAATCTTCTCTTTTAGAGGCAATTCATCGGCAATCGTTTGGACAAAGGATTCGTAGAACTGGTCGATTTCTTTGAATTTCTCCAAGAAGATGCCGTATTTCGAATCAAAGTGGCCATAGAAAGCCCCCTTTGAGCTATTGCTTTTTTTCACGATTTCGTCTACCGATACTTGGTCAAACCCTTTTTTCCGAAACAATTCCAATGCTGTTTCAAAAATCCGCTGCTTTGTTTGTTCTGCCTGGACTTGTCGCCTACCCTTCCTCATAACTTCCCCCATTTCCAAACCTTGTTTCATTAAAAATATAAACGATACGGCCGGTAAATTTCTAGTTTTCTTGTATATTAATCAGAATTATCAGAATAGTATTGACAATTATTTTCTCGCTGATTTATTATTTAGACTATAGTCTATGAAACTACTTTAAAGCAAATTGAACCGTTTGCGTAATCTCGGGGGGAGGGATTATTTATGGACATCATTGGGGATCGAACGCTTCGTTCTTTGTTAGAGGAAAAAGTAAGTATGTATCCGGAGAAAGTCTTCGTTGCTTTTGAGGATGCTGGGGGAAATCAAAAGACCAAAACCTATCGCGAATTTTACGAGGATGTGCTCAAGCTCGGTAATGCACTAATGGATTTGAATATAAAACCGGGAGATCATATCACATTGCATCTGCCCAATAATATTGAGTTCCTGACGATTTGGTTTGCGGTGGCACATATTGGGGCAATTATGGTCCCAACGAATATTCTGTCAAGCGCAGATGAAATGAACTACATCATCAATCATTCGGAATCGGTTTTATTAATTACCGAGGAAGAACATGTTGAAAAGTTCCAAGGGATGTTAGATGAAATTCCTGCGATTCAGCAAATTATTTTAACTAGATTCAGAAATGAATCTCCTGCACTTTTAAATTTCGACCACCTTCTTAGAACTGCTTCTATAGATACAAATCGTTTTCCAGAAGTTTCACCGGAAGATGTTGTTGGTATGCTCTACACCTCGGGAACTACTTCAAAGCCAAAAGGCGTCCAAGTCACAAACGCGAATTATCTTTATACAGGCGAGCTCATGTCAAAATCCGTTCAAGTAACAGAGGATGACCGCATGTTTATCGTCCTGCCACTTTTCCATGGCAATGCCCAATATTACTCCACAATGTCAGCTTTAGTTGCCGGGGGCAGTATTGCGTTAACCGAAAAATTTAGCGCCTCCCGTTATTTTAAGCAGGCGAAATCATTGGGCGGCACGGTCGGCTCTTTATTTGCAGCGCCGATTCGCATGATTCTAGCAAAGGACTATGATGCAGCAGACCTTGAAAATCCAATTCGCTTAGTCATGTTTGCCCAATCGATTGCCGAGCACCAGGTTAAGGAATTCGAGGAAAAGTTCGATCTGAAACTATTGCACATGTATGGGATGACCGAAACAGTGGGCATTCCCCTTATCAATCCATTAAACGGGGTAAGGAAAAACCTCAGTATTGGCAGACCGAGCATGGGCTATGAGGTAAAGCTGATAGATGAAAACGGGGACGAGGTGAAGCGCGGAGTTGTTGGCCAGATTGCGGTGAAAGGGGTTCCTGGCCGCACGATCATGAAGCAATATTTCAAAAATGAAGAAGCAACGATGCAAGCACTGCAGAACGGCTGGCTGCTAACCGGGGATAATGCACGCATTGGAGAGGATGGCTATTTCTACTTCGTCGACCGTGTGAAGGATATGATCAAACGCTCTGGCGAGAATGTGGCCGCACAGGAAGTTGAAAGCGTTTTAACACAACATATGGCTGTTTATGAAAGTGCTGTCATTGGTGTGCCTGATGATATGAGAGACGAAGCGATTAAGGCCTTTGTCATTTTGAATAATGGAATGTCGGTGACGGAAGCAGAACTCATCGATTTCTGCAAGGCTCGATTGGCCAAGTTTAAAGTACCTGATTCCATCGAGTTTGTTCACGACTTCCCTCGTACACCTGTTGGCAAGATTCAAAAACATCTATTAAGAAATTCCATTACGATGAGAAAGTAGGCGCAATATGAAAAAAGCGAAAATTTTATTAGCGAGCTTAGTAGGGTCCGTTATTGAATGGTATGACTTTTACCTGTACGGGACGGCTACAGGACTAGTATTCTCCACTCTATTTTTCCCAACCCATGACCCAGGCGTATCCATTTTAATCGCCTTTGCAACATTCGGGGCTGGTTATGCAGCAAGACCCATCGGCAGTATTATCTTTGGCCATATGGGCGATAAAATCGGACGAAAGGCTTCCTTGATGCTGACCCTTATCGGAATGGGCGGAAGCTCGTTCTTAATCGGGCTATTGCCGACCTATGCTTCCATCGGTATCATGGCTCCAGCTTTGTTGGTGTTATTGCGCTTAATGCAGGGGATTGCCCTTGGCGGAGAATGGGGCGGTGCCGTATTGCTTGCGACTGAATCCGCAAACAAAGGAATCCGGGGCTTTTTCGGCTCTGTGCCGCAATTAGGGGTACCAATTGGTTTAGTATTAGGGACATTTAGTTTTACATTAATCAGTGCATTAACGACAGAAGCCCAATTTATGGCTTGGGGATGGCGACTTCCTTTCCTATTTAGTATCGTGCTGATCGTTATTGCCGTTTGGATTCGAAGCGGCATCGAAGAAACACCGGAATTCCAAAGAAAGAAAGAGCAAGGCGAGCTTGCCAAAATTCCGGTAGTCGATGTATTCAAATACAACACGAAGGATATTTTCCGTTTAATCGGCTTAAAGCTGGGCGATGGCTTCTTCAATGTATTTTTAATGTCCTTTATTTTGGTGTATGCGACAACTTATCTGGATTACTCTCGCGACACGGCGCTCGTCGGCTTAACGCTAAGCTGTGCAACGATGATTATTACGATTCCGCTTGTTGGTTATCTGTCTGACTTTATCGGCCGAAAAATTATCTATACTGGCGGCCTTATCGCGATGATTGCATTGGCAATTCCTTATTTCATCGCCATCCCAATCAGCACACCATGGTTCTATACAATGCAGATTGTGTTATTAGGGGTAATATGGGGCGCAATCTTTGCGACACAGGGTACGCTATTTTCCGAGCTATTCCCTGCACGGGTTCGATACACAGGGCTTTCTCTAGGCTATCAAATTGCCGCAGCGATTGTAGGATTCGGTCCAATGATCTGGACAGCAATGGGCACAAACTTTGGCGCCTCCCCTCTTGTCTTCGGAGGCTTCATGATTGTCAGTCTGGTAATCTCGCTCGTACTGATTTTATTCGCTCCAGACACACGTGTGGTCACAAAATATGAGGACGATCCTGGGGATAATAAAATCACGGCCTTGAATAATGAAGCGAAGGAAGAGGAAGCAGTTAATCTTTCTTAGGGAGTTATTGGTCAAGGATGCACGATCAGGTGTATTCCTTGACTTTTTTGTGTAGGGATGAGAGCCCGGAAGATGAATATCAACCTATTGTTGAATAAGTTATTCTTGAGTTTCAGCAATCTGTTTAAATTCTTTTGCTCGGCTCACGATTAACCTTGTCATATATCTCTCAAAAAACAAATCGTCCGGACCTTAAGGTGACTTATACTCAATCAGATCAATCATTAAAGTACCACCGTTTCTTTCTACAAATCGATGTGTATGGGTAAAAGATTTAAAGGGACCTTTTAACATAATATCAACAAAATCAGTAGGCTTTTTCATATGGGTTACTTTTGCTGTTAATTTTTGTTTATTGCCCAAGTGAATAGCTTCCCAAGTAACCATCCCCCCCTTTTTAATAACTCCTAAGTAACTCCATCATCAACAGCTTTTTCTTAAGTTTTAGGCGTAACTTCATACAGTATGAATATCTACGCTTCGCTTCCTAGCAAGTTCAAAATATATTTCCAATGATGCCTTATAAATTGCTTATGCTTAATATTTGGCATTTACAGTCTCCTTTAAATACATTTCCTTTTAAATTATCTGTATATTGCATTCATCAATCTTTTACACGTATGAGCAAACAATAAAAAAAAATAAAAATAGATTTATTTTTAAGAGCCTAAAATTTTTTTCAGGGT
>JASENG010000025.1 GCA_030027265.1 Lysinibacillus fusiformis
TTTGCTTACGGAGACGAAAAATTAAATGATTTTAAGAATTTTATACGGAGAGAAATACCTATGTATTAACAAATAATATACAACCTACAAAAAAGTTAATCAATATTCTTTAAATAATTTTCTAACACATACTCAAAAGCAAGTTTTGGATAATTGCTCGAGATTAGCCAAACATTTTCTTTATTCTTGAGTTGATAGAATGCTTGATGTGTCGCAAGTTTACTATAAAACATTATATAATCTACATGAACATTTTTAAGCTTCGTAAAATCCTCTATTGCCGAGTAACATGTAAGTTCCTTTAAATGATACTGCTCCTTCAACTGATCAGTTTGCTCTACTGACCAATTGAAGCCAACGCAGGCTAATCTTTTCCCAATAAGTTTTTTTTCATTTTCATATATTATTATCTTTGTTTGAAGTATTTTATTTTCTCCTAAAGCTTCTGTTAGTTGTTCGCTAATTATTTCTTTTTGCTTAGTAATTTGTTTGAGTGTTTCTAATTTTGTAAATTGCTTTGCATATGTTTTCTCTTTTTTTTCTAACTGCAACTGAAAACTAACTGTTAACTGTTTTTCTTTTTCTATAAGTGCTTCCTCAATATCTCGTAACTGCTCAGCTTGTTCTATGGTTACTAACTGTTTCCCTTGATACCATTTTCTTAATTGCTTGGTGAACAAATAACTAAGAAAACACCATGCTTCCCCATACTTTACACTGAAGATTTGATCCGATTCTCTATTCTCAAACGCTTTAAAAATTTCTTCTATCCAAAAACTGTAAATACTCTCGACTATTTCCTCACCTTTGTTCTCGTCCAACCAGCATAATTCAAATAGTTTCTCACAGTAATTATCTTTATCATAATGCAGGAGTGGTATTGGTTCAATTTTTTGAAACGCTAATTGGTATTTTGACTTTTCTAACAAATCTCCTAATATCTGTTTTACAAAAACTCGCTCGGCTAGGATAACTAAAGTATCATACATCAGATCTGCCCCGCTTTTATTATTTTTAAATATTGAGCCGCTTCTGGATCCATGTTTTGCTTAGCGATTGAAAACCATTTAGCCGCTTCTTGCCAATCCTTTTTATACGGAATAATACCATTATAGTAGAATAGTGCAATATAGAACGCAGCTTCTGATTTAGGATTTTGTTGATAAGCCTTTCTGAAATGATTCATTGCTTCTTCAGCTACCGATTTTGGTATTACACCTGTTTGCAATAATATAAACCCTGATAAAATATGTCCTAAGTAATAATCATGAGCGGCTGCTTGTTTTGCATATTGAAGCGCTTTATCTAGGTCTCTCTCAAAATATTGACCATTTGAGAAAAGTGATGCCAACGCTGCTTGTGCAATATAGCTGTCCTTTTGAGCTGCCACTATAAACAACTCTAACGCTTTTTTTATATTTTTAGGAACTCCTTCTCCTTCTCTATAAGCTTCCCCCAATAAGCGATATGCATCTGGATGACCAAGTTCCATCGCTTTTTCTAGATATGATATAGCTTCATTTACATTTTTATATTTTGCAGGACCCGCAAATAAAACATATCCCTTTGTGGAATAACCAGCTGCATAATCTTTTTCAATTAGCCATTCAGCTAACTGTAGTACCTCGCGAAAACGACCAAAATTTAAGTGAATTTCAATCTCTTTTTCAATTAGTACAGGATCTTGTTCAAATACCTTTTCAAAGTTTTCAAGAAGTACTTGTATCACTTGTTTACGATTACTCTTTTGTTTACTTGTACCTTTAATAGTTACTTTATTATTTTTCTCTCCAATAAGTACAGATGTTGGCTCTACAAATGGTTTATTTTCTCCAATTAGTGAATTTAACTCTGAACGATCTTTAGAGTCAAAGTAACGTTCTACAGCTTCGACCACATTATTTTGTTTAGCCAGTAATGGGAAATACTCACAAAATATTGGCCATAAACGTTTCGCTGCTTCAACATCCTGAATCATTTCTCGAGAAGTGAAATTACTTATACCACTATTCAACTGATAAATTGCTTCATCACTTTGAATTTTTTTTTGCTTTAAAATATCCTTACGCTGTTCTATCACCTTCTCCATTGAAAGAACGTCTGCCATTAATTCATGTTGTACAAATTTCGTAGTATTTTCTTGCTTTGTTTGATTTAATAGCAGCAAATTATCTAGCCATTTTAAAATGAACATTTTTTGTGCTAATACATCCTTGTTCATTTTATTGAGGGTTGTCGCAAGGCGATCTTTTATATGTATTTTAGTCATAGGATCTTTTGTTTGTTTATGTAGTTCATTATATAAATATAAACGAAGTTCTAATGGTAAAAAGCTAATTTCTCTCGAATCTGAAACTCTGAATTCATCTACAAAATATGGAATAACAAGTTCATTAATTAGACGATTAATTTCATGTATATTTACGTCTGTTGGCAAAAATTGATTCTCAGTGATTTCATTAAAATGCTTTGTTAAAAATTTTAACGCATCATCGTAATGTTCTACCTTCATTTGATTAAAAATAGTGTATACAACTGGTATATAGCGTTCAAATCCTGCATTTTCACTTACAAGAACTATGATATCTTTTTCAAATTGAGTAGAATTTTTTTGAAAGCGTTTTTCATATTCCTTACATTTTGTAAATAACTTTTTAATATTCAATATCTTACAATCCTCCCATACTATTCAATTGTTAAATAGTAAAAATAATCTAGATGTAAATATTGTGATTTATCAACATTTATTCAACCATGCTGAAAATTAATCTCTCCACTCTTCTAAATTATCAACTATTAATAATTATATAGTACCTTTATTTATATTTATTCTTAAAATTGTTAGCACTTATATTAGAGTTTTATTTGATGGAGTGGTTAACAATATTTTTTAAAAAAGTAACCCTAAACTTCTTTCAATTTTGCAATTTGTAAAAATTATAAAGAAGAAACAAGAGGGTTATCCTTTATATACCCAATAGCAAGAACTCGACTTGATTTGGCCAAGTTCTTGGTATTTTGGTTATGCTAATTTTTCCTTATTTTGAAAAGAGGTAGTTGAATCTAAATACTTAACTTCTTCTAGGAGAGCATCTATGAAGTGTTTTTCTAACTTTTAATGGCCATTTTTATCAACCTAATAAAATACTATGAATGCAGGGAGTAAAAATAATAAAAATGAAACAAACGCCAAAATCCAATTTCAAAAACCAGATTAAATTAAAATTTTCCTGTGATAAATATAGGTCCTAGATAGATACAGCTTTCTTTAAAAAAAATTAATATTCATCATTCTCAACATTCAAGAGAGTATCCTTTACATTAGAATTAATTTTGTCTACGGTCCATCCCCATGTATTTCTTTTTTTATTAAAGATTCTTTTTTTGGTATATTCTATTTTGTCTAAGTTCTTAATCTTATATTCTTTTACTAATTTTGGGGGAATATAGACATCATCTACAAATGCAAAAGGATTTGAATATTCTTTTTCGACATATCCGCTTGCTGTTTGGATGAAATGATGGATATATTTTTCATCTCCGGGAATAATTGCGTAAATTTTATACAATTCAGTTCTCTTTTTATCTTCTAGCATTTTCACCTTTAGTGTTTGATCTGCTTTCCAGTCTTGTTCTTGATTGATTGAGTCCATGTAAAAATAGCCTCTTTTTATGTGATTATTAACTACGTATGCAAAGTTGATAACACCTTTTTCATGATTTACATAGGTTACAAAAACATCACTATACGGAAGTGTTTCATATAAAATGGCTTCTGCTTTGACAGCGTACTCTTTTAAATTTTCTCTCGTGTTGGCAGATTTGGTATTACTGTACCAGCTTTCATTTATTAAATCGGCTATTGGTTGTGAAATCTTCCCCCATTTTTGCATACGAGTCGATATTAATTGATCTAACTCAAATTTCGCATTAGAGAATAATTCCCTTTTCACTAAAAGCCGGATAATTTTTTCCTGTATACCGACAATCATTTCTGGTTTTGTTTTACATAGGAGCCCAGCACATAAGCAGTTGAATTTTTCATCATCATCGACAAGTTCACTTATTAAATCCCATACCCAAAATTCTTTACTTTTCGTTTTAGCAAAATGGATTAATTCTTCTAACGCTTCTTCTTTTCTTTTTACTTTCATTAGCAATTTAGCTTTATAATATGATAGCCATTCAAATGTCGGATTTTTCGGTATTTCAGAATTTAAAATAAGTATAAAATCATGTATTTTTTGTTCTATTAAATTCGTGCTAGGTATAGAAATGAGCTTTTTCGCATGGAAGTTTAAAACCTTCTCTGCAAATGGCCGAACGTGTATTGTTTCATTTTTCTCATTTATAAAACTAGAGGCTTCATAGTCTATCCAATCAAACCACCCAAATTCAATTGTATCCATGAATAAGAGATAGTTAGAATCATTTAGTTGATTTCGGATTTCTTTGATAAGAGAACGTGACGCAGAACTTTCATCCCTTGTGTAAATTCGTCGTTCAATAAATTTTGAATCGTGGCCACAGAATCTAAGTATTTGTGGAAGGATTCTATTCGCATAGGATTCGTGTTTTTGAATTACTTTACGGAATGACCATAGTATGGAATTTTTCAATTTATTTAGAGCATCATTCCCTAAATTGTTTATGTTAGCGTAATTTAAAGAGACATTATCATTTAAAATCGTGATGTTATTAATATATGTTTCGATATTATTTTCAGATAGCTTTAGATAATCATACATCACCCAACCGAAAGTAATAACTGCTTCTTTATTATTTCGATTAGCTTGAAGGATAGGCAAAATAAGATTAAATGCCTCTTGCAGCTTTTTTTCTTTCCTTAGTTGATTGACCTGCGCGATTGGATCTTTTGACAATTGCCCACCGTTTTGTTGAATTTTAAAGTTAATCTTCTCTAACTTTGATAAAATTTCAGCTATTTCCGTCTGACTTTTAGCATATTCATTTTCTAATTCTTCAAGGAAATCATTATGAGCGATACGCTTTAATGAGAAATCTTGTAACAATTTAAATTTTATATAGTGAGTTGTACAAATTTCATATAAATCATCCTTAAATTGTTTAGTATTGTACAATTTTCATTTCTCCTTTTTTTCAAGTTTAACTCATCTCCTAGCTAATTTAGTATTAATTCTTTGGTTAAACCGTAAAACTGGTTAATAACATTAACAATCTCTACTAATAGGTTCTCATCACCATTCAAGTAGTTAAATTTAGAAATCATTCCATCTGCCTTATACCAAAGTTGAACATTAAGTTCATTTTCGTGTTTTCTAAAGTTTAATATTAAATTCCATTCACCGAATTTTGGGACAGTCATTTTAATATCATAACTATTTAAAATGGAAGATAGCTCTTGTAAGTATGATTTTATTTCTCCTATTTCTTCGGAAACATCCTGCGAATTGGATTTTAATAGCTCTAGGATTTTTTCGAAGTCTTGTTTTTCCCCCAACTTTAATCTCGGAATCTTCATTTCTCCTTTTCCGTTATAATCGAAAAATAGCTCAATTTTCCGATTATCGATATCTAAAGTAACAATTTCTAAATAATTTCTAGAAGCAATATTTGATATACTGGCGGTATTTCCTAATTGGTTTTCCAAAAATTCTTGGAGCTGCTCTGCGGCAGTACTTCCATTTGAAAGTGTGATTATATTCGTCCTATTATTCGGTATCGTTGTAGGAGAGAGCTTATGGAATTCAGTTTTTAAGAAGGGGGTAATCGGCTCCCAATTAATTAGTTGAACCTCATTTAAAGCATTTGAAGTTCCTGTATAAAGCCATTTGAAATATTCTTTATTTGTTTTTCCTCGATTGTGACCTTGTTTGACATCGAAAAATACATTTTCAAAAGAATAAGCCATTGCCTTATTCACCGTCATTGCCCAGCCGAATTTCACTTTCGCTGCATTATAAAATTGAAAGTATCCCGAGCCCGGTGTATTTAATTTTTTGAGAACACGAGTCCTATATGCTTTTTCAAATACTGTAAGCTTCCGTTTATCGATAGCACTTCTATAAATCGTTTTATTCCCTTCTTCTATTTTGATATAGTCATTATTTGATAACATTTCCTCAAATTCCGGGCTTTTTTCAAATGGCTCTTTAGCAAGTAATTCTTTTTCATAACGTGATAGAAGGATTTGATAAGCAATCATTTCATCTTGATTTAGTTCATTTTTCTCAGCCTTTAAATAGTTCTCAAAAATTAAAGTTTCAATTGTACTGTTATCCTGAAGCCTAATTTGACAAGGGATAAACTTTAATGACACTTTGCTTTCTTTTATCTCCACCACTTTCTCGATTGTCTTTGCACAATCTACTTGGATCACTTCTCCAAAAGAGCCATTATCAATTCTTTTTGGTTCTAGATATGAAAAAGCTGTTTCTCTCATATCGAAAGGAGATACTGTTTGGGCAGTTAAGTTTGGCCCAACCGCTTTAATAGTCGAATTGAAAATGACAAAATCTTTTGGATTGATTTCATTACCATTATTAATAATATTTTTCTTTATCCATAAATTAACTTGATTGGCCTGTTCATTCGAAAATACAAGTATTTTACTAGTTTGTGGATGGGTATATGCACGTTTGAGCAAATCTATTTGGTTTTCTTTTTTGCAAAAATCAATTTCTGCTGTAGGATTAATCAGTAAATGATTAAAGCGTTCCGATTGAATACTTTTAGCGATTTTGTTACAAACATTAATAATTTCCGAGTGCTCATTATTATCAGGAAGCTCCATTTCGAAAACTTCTGAGTTTATTTCTTTTAATTCGAGAAGAGTTTTTAAATATTCGGGATTGAGTGCATGTTCTATTTTTGAGCCGTAATTTAGTTTATTATGGTCTCCAATAAAAATGACTTTACTTTCAGGATGAGATTTTAAATCAATATATTTCAAAAGGTCATTTAATAACATACCTGAACCAAACTGTAATAATTCAGAATCAAAACTAGAGTTTGTGATTAATTGACTATCATCAATGATATATAACGTTTTTTCCTCAGCATGTACATCATCCTGTTTCTTTAATGGGATGCTTTTTTTAAAGGATTGATCTATGGTTTCTAATGAGAAATCGAATATCGTACCATATAGTGACTCTACCTCTTCTAGATCCGGATTACTCTCCAACATTTTCCTTCTTATACGATTAGAATAAGCAAAGACTGGTACATCAGTAAAATTCAGATCAAAAGCTTGTTCACGGATCGTAGGAATAAGTGATGTTTTTCCACTTTTTGTATTCCCTGAAAGAATCATTATTCGACTATTAGAAGTTAAAAATTCATTTATGGTTTGTGTGTACTTTTCCTTCACTTCTTGATCATTAACTGGTTGTATTTCTACTTTTTCTTCAACATGAAAGTCAAATTGATAAGTAGATGCATGGAATAAAGTTTCTAAGAAAACTTTTTTCCCATTTTCTGATAAATAATTTTTATTCTTATCTTCTAAGACATCAATAATATCTACAATTTTATGACGATAATCTGTTGAATCAGCGATTGAAAAACCAATCTGATATTCCTTTGGTATCTCTCCAATTATTTCTACTTTTTCATGAAAACAAACAATAGTAGAAATAGACTTCTTGTCGAAGTTGTGCAAACGACGAGAAAGTTCATGCACCAATTTTTTTCGTTGTTTACCGATTTGTGCAAACGGATTGGGAGAGCTCCCCCCTTTCACGGTAGTCTCGTTGTTGAGTATCCATTTTCCAAACCTAAATGTATCTTCAGAAGGAAGTTCTAACGTGCCACTATAATTTTTAAAATCAATTAAGATAATTTGCTGTTCAGTAACCAATAAGCAGTCGATTTGCAAATCGTCTCGAGTATTACATTCAGGCATGCCCAATAAAATACCATTCCAATTCTTTAGCTTGAATATCTGTGATAGCTCTTCTGATATTTTCCTAAAAAAGACATTCTCATACGATTTTGATGATTTACCTTTGAGAATTTCTAACATATCAAGTTCTTCCTCCCTTTATTATGTCCACTCTTATTGCATATTCTTAGGACTACAAATATTAAAGTTTGCTTTAAATTCCATCTAACTATATTTTTTTTTCCAGTTAATGTTCTATAAAAATATATTGTTAAGCATGAAGCTTAACACTTCTATGACTATTTTCTCACATTAAGCAAATTATCCCATTACATGTTTTAAATTTCAATTTTTCATTCAATTCATTTATGATTTAAGACCCCGCCTGAAATTAAATTGAATTTTCGAAGCGTTATTAAAGCTATGCTGGACAAACCTTATTCAGTGAATTAAACAACTACTTTTTTCATTTATGACTACCACATTGAATTCCACAACACAAGATCACCAAAACGCAAAAGACCGAAACTCTTATTTTTCAAGGGTTTCGATCTTTAGCGAATTCTATTGATTCCTATGTGAGGAGACAGCGGGTGTTGCTTTTCTAATATCCTTTGACCCTATAATATCAACGTTTTTAAGGGTTTTTATAATTGAAAAATGCTTTTACTATGGTTTTAATAAAGTTTTATTAACTTGCTTACTAAGTCAATTACTTCAAAAAATATCTTCCTAAAAATATTAATTTATTGTTAATATATAATTATAATTACTTTATTTGGGAGGTTGCAATGATTTGGAAATTAGTAGCAATAATATTATTTGGATTTTTAACATATTTATTTTTTAGGAACTTATTACATAGTTGGATATTATCGATAAAGTTAAAAAAAGTCCCTAGTTGGATAAGCCCAAATTCATTATTAAATATAGTAAGTGTATTATTAGCAATTTTTTCAATTGCTATCACGATGAATGAATCACTTGTAGATTCAATCAATACTCATTTTACTAGTAACGGTCAGACATATTTAATATTATTTCTAATTATTTTAGTCATAACATTTTATGCTATGAATATTAAAGATGACAAAATCCAATACCTTGAAAAACAATTAGATTCCGAAACAAAAAATTTATGGGAAAATTACGCTGAATTAAATGAATTTTATAGACAAAAGTCATTATTTAACTCAATGGAAATTTTTATAAACTCTACTCCAACCGTAGTTTCCATACAAAGATACAGATATCGAACACTAAAAAACCATAAAGTATTAAAAATCATTATTAATGGTGATCATACTACCGTTAGAGAAGGTGATGATTTAAACCTTGTTTCGCAAGCATATTTTGAATTTAATCTAGATGAAATAAATACGATTATAAGTGCATATTTGAAAGCAACTGTAAGCTTTAAAACATATAATGAAAAAGACGATGATTTTGAAGCATTGCAAGATATCTATTTAAGACTACTTGGAGAGTTGAAGAATTTATCAATTGAACAAATTGATAATACTTATACATATAAGTTTGAACTAGTGAAACTTTTACACAATTTATTAGAGAAAAGCATGAATGTAAGTTTTAAAATTGAATTATCTTCAGATAAAATGCAAAAACTAAATGGTCGTAAATCCGGTATTGATATTGCTATGTTTTTACTTAAAGATTATATGTCCATAAAATCGAGCCTTGATCTTTTCAATTATAAAGGTACTTCGGATTCGAAAAAAGCAAGGATGTATTCTAACTTACAATTAACAAATAAACTTGGGGAAAACTTTGTTTATGTAATCGCTCATCAAACCGATGATTCATGGACTCAAGATAAAGTAATTCAAAAGGTTGAAGAAGATACAAAGAATTTCCTTGAAATAATCGATGCAGAAATCCACTTTATTTCATAAAATAATGTTATAATACACTTAGGAGGTGTTTTGTATGAGTCGTTCTATTTTTAATTTCGAAAAAACAATCAATGCACCTGTAAATCCATCGATTCAAGAAGAACGCTTGAAACGCTTTAGTGAAAAATACAAAAGTACGTTTAATTCTGATTTGAAAATGAATGAGAGTCCGAATTCTTCGCCTAAACAAGTAGTTGTAAATGTATATGGAATAAAATCCAAATGGATTTAAACTTTTCCCCATCCTTATTTATTGAGGATGGGGGATTTTATTTAAAATCGAAAATTATTGAAATTCCTCACCTGAATTATCAATTTTATTTAGTAAAGCTTTTATATCACCTATGGGCGAATTTGATGAACCACATGGAGTGTGTGTAACTAATGCTTTTTCAGAGAGCTTTACTTTCCTTGTATTTGGCATTGTTATTTTCATAATCGTTCAATTTTTCCAAAATACATCTTTACCAACTTCTTTATCAAACTTTAATAGGCAGCCGACTCATCCTCTTTTGTCCTTTATGATTACCAAAATACTAAATACCTATTTAGGTCGTATTTAGGCTCTTTTAGGTCCAGATCACTCAATTGCATAAAAGATCCCTTAAATCCTTTATATATAGGTTTTGACGTTTTTCTAGTGAACACTTTTTAGTGTAATAAAAAATAAAAATAATAATAACTCAAAAATTACTGCAGAGATTTTAATATTTGAAGCCGAATAAGCTACCTTTACCTTCATTATCCTGAGATAATTCACAAACTATATCACTCGCTTCAAATTGCTCTTTTGAAACATCAGAATCAATGACACTTATTATGTACTGGATATTCTTTTCATTTGAGTATTCTTTAATAAAATCAAGATAAGATTCTTTTCTATTTTCATGTAACGATTCTAAAGGACCATCATGGTATAAAAACTTAAAGAAACTTTTATTCGAGTAATATCCCAAAATTGCCAAATCAAAACACATACAAAGGATTTTCCGATAAGAGAATCCTTCATCCTCATGTGTTAAGACTCCTTTTTCTGAAATAATCCCTGCGTTAAATTCAACATTTGAAGCAGTATTTGTTGAAATATCAATTATTCCCTTTTTCCCCGTAATTTTCTCAAAAATTATCTTAAACAAATATCTAATATCATTTAAAATTTCATTACCTTCCTCAATACTAGATTCAATTTCTTGATTTATTTCTTCAAGCTGCTTTTTCTTGATATTTAACTCTTTAATATCCGTTCTGGTCTGTAAAATAATCTCTTTCTGTGTCTCTAAACCTTGAATACTTCTTTCCTTCTCAATCAAATTAGACCTTAAACGTTTGTATTTACTAATAACATCAGTATTATTTAAAACACTAAGTATCTCAGAACGCTTAATACCTAAAGCTTTAAGTTCCTCATCAACCTTTTTCAGTTCAGTTTTCTTTTCAACCAATAGCTTTGTTAGGTGTACCTTTCTGTCCTTAACCAGTGACTTATTAAATTCTACAAGTTCTTCATATGATTTTTCTAACTGATCCCCAAAGTAAATTTGAACTTCATTAAAAAGTTCTTTTATGTATTCAAAATCTAAGAATTCGGTTGTATTCAATGATTTATCAATTAGGTTTATATCTGTACTTAAATTATATGCATGATTATTTAATTCAACGGATTTATTTTCAATATCCTTAATTAAATCCTGACTAATCTGTTTTTCATTTAAGTAAAAGTTAAATGAATCAAGATCCTTTTCGAGAATATCCTTTTCTCTGCTCAAAATATTGATTTGTCCATTTATTCTATCAATATCTGAAACGTTATAAAAACTTTCCATGTTACTAATTTTTGCTTTTAATTTTTCTATTTCACTGTAATTAATATATCTTTCTAAGAGGGTATTGCTATTAAATCCAAGTAATTCAAAAATAAATGGTTTCCAAACTTCGTCAGTTGAATTTGAGAATTTACTTAATTGGAATACATCACTATAATCATTCTGTGTTCTGATGAAATACCCGACTAGTTTTCGATAGTCATAATTTTTAAGTATATCAAAATTCAATTCACTATTTAGAACCTCTGTAGCAGCTATCGTTTTTTCACTTTTTGAATTTAATACTAGATTTTTATAATCCCATTCTTCACAATCTAATAGTTCCTGAGAATATTCAGATATTTTCATATCAACCCTAGTAATACTTTTAAATGATCGACGAATCGTTAAAAACCTTCCATCATTTAATTCTAACTCTAAATAAAACGTATGAAATGCAAATACTTCTCTTTTATTATAAAAATAATTTCCTTTTTTGACTTCTTTTAGAAGCATAAAATCTATCAGGTGAATAAGTGCGCTCTTTCCTAAATTATGTGGGTCATTAATATTTGTATTATTAACATAACCATATATTATATTTAAACCGTTATTAAACTTTATATTTTTAAATCTTGGATCGTCACAGTATAGTCTTGACAACTTCATATAATCATCTCCAACATATCGGATCCAATGTCATACTTTAATTTCCCCAACAAAAATAAAAAATTAAGTGATGGAAGGAATAAATAAAATGCATCTTCACCTAAATGTTCCTCAACAGTTTTATATAACTCATTGTAGTTACATTTATATTTATTTTTCTTTAATTCATTTATTATAATTGCAACAGTATGTACAATACTTTTATTTAAATCTGTAAATTTATCCGGCTTCAGCAATGTTCTCACCTATATGACAAATATAATACATAAAATGAATAATAATACTTACCATTTCTTCGTTATCTAATATTGCTGTATCATTCGAATTAATAAATCTATCAATGATTTCATTCAGAACCTCATAAAAAAATATCTTTTCTCTCTTTATATCTGGAATTTTGTTATTTATTGTTTTCTTAATATTATTATAAGATTTTTTTAAAGATCTATTACGAGGATTTGATAGTATGTCTTTTATACTTTTAAAATAAATACTACTCTCGATAATATTCTTAAAATAGACGTTACTGTGTTCATCTTCCAACTTGTTCAAGAGATTCTTTTCAATTATATCAATTCTTTTTAGATCATCATCATTATCGAGAGATTGACTTAATTCAATCTCCCCATCCAATTCCCTTTCTAAAAATTCTATTATCTTTTTTAAATTATAAGGATTGATAACTTCATTTTTAAAAGAAAAGAGATTTAAGTTTACATCCCCTGAATTGTTGTAGATAGGACTATTAGGACCTAACGTATGATTTCTTTCTATCACTTACCGTCACCAATTTTCCCAGTAGTAACACTACCCTTGTTATTATATATCGGGCTGTTATTTCCCTTAGTTTTATTTACATTTTTATTAATTGCTGATCGGATAGCAAAGCCTCCTGTGCCACCAATTAATAGAGTAATAGCATGAGATAAAACGGTCGTCCAATCAACATTCATTATAAGCACCTCTTAAAATAGTATAGGTATTTTCTAACAAATACACTTTATTCTATTATTCCAATTTTATGCAATATTAGCAATATACTTTAGCTATTTTCTCGATACTTTTTTATCCCTGAAGAATACCTTTTCATTCTTTCTTTAGATACCATTCTCTTTTAAAGTGATCCTCAAAATAACTATTCCAAATAGCATCAAAAAGTCTCACTGCATTAAATAGTTATTTAGTGTAGTGAGTATTTTTCTCTAAATGTTTTCATCCCAAGAAATTTCTAAATACCCACTTCTTTAAATATACCTTTTTACCATAACAAAAAATACTAATCTTGTGTTTAACCATCAAAAAACAGACAGAATACAAATTTTCTGTCTGTTTTAGTTCTTTAAAAGTGCTTAAATGCTAGTAATACTAAAATGCCCTTAACCACCTATTAAACTATTGAACTATCTTTATCTAATGAATTTAATTTTTCTTTTATGTTTCAATAGTACACACCATACCAAAGACCATTAATTCGCTAGATACCCTTTATAATTAAATCAAGGAGCCCATCAGCTCGCTTCAGAAACTCATTTATTTTTTCTTCCCTAATCCTTCTTCGTTCTTCCATAATTGTATTCATTGATTTACTTTGATCTATACTTCTAGGCCACTGATTAATATTAACTATCTTCTTGCACATCCCTACACATCACTTTCTAAAAAAAGTATCACAGTTCTTAGGGATAACAAAAGCAGTGAACTCCTTACCCATTCCTTCATTCGGTTGATCTTTAATTGCTTGTATAAATGATGGGTTAGAAAAGCCAAGAGGTACCGCAGACTTTCCCGTATATTCAGCAAGTTGCTGGTTTATATATTTCCCCTTACTTCTTCCACATCTGCAACTTTTTTCTGACAGGTCTAGATTAAATATATCATCACATTCAAGGCACATAAGAAGCTTCATTTGATCCCTCAATCTCTATTATTATTCTTTTCCTTATCAATCATTTCCTGAATGTATGTTATTGCTTCGGGGTCGTTCCTGTACTTTGTTATTCTTTCAGTAATGAGCTTGTTTTCAAACATACCCCTTAACAGCTTATAATCATCAGCTTTCCTTTTTAAATTATAAAAGTCATCTAGTATTAGCTTTGCAAGTAGCGTTATAATAAACTCTTCTTCTAGAACTCCTTCAAGCCTTAGCCAAGCATCTTCTGTAAGATACATCTGAAACTTTTCAGTAAGCATCTCTCCGAGTATTAGCTTCATCGATTCAATTTCATAGCTATAAAGTCGTTCTTTAATCTCTGGGTTTTTCCTTAAAAATTTTTCAATGCTAAATGCTACTGTTTTTAAATGGAAATCCTGCTTTTCGGTCAGCAAAACAGAATGATTATCAAAATAAAGAAGAGCATCTTCATTATCCAAATAACTACCTTGGCTATCCTTCTTGTTATTTAGAGCCAACATAGGAGCAATGCTCTTATAGAATTCCAGAAGTTCTTCTTCTATCCTACTATTTTCCTGTTGTAATAGAAGTCTCGCTTTTTTCTCCCAATCCGGAAAATAAGAGGTTAACTTTTCCACAACCTCGGTTAAAGGGATATAGGTTCTAATTTCACGTCCCGGAAACTTGATATCCATTACCATCATTCCAAATTTTCTTTCAACAATGGTTGGATGACCTTCAATTTTGCGAAAGGCTTCTAAAAAATCATGTTTTTGTGAGGGGATACTTACCCAAGTAAGAGTAATTGCCCTTAACATTTCTTCAGGGTTGTACTTCGGTCCACCTTCCTCCTTGCAAGCCATTAAAAACAAACTATCTAGTTCCTTAACTAGATTCAAATAATAGACCAAGAGCTTAACAGCTCCAATCTGTGTTGGGGAAGAGTACTTAACTAATTTTTCCTTAATCCAATTATGGAAAGTTTCTTTATCAGAGTTCTTATAAATTATCTCCATGATTTTTTCCTGATCTGCAATTGTCCATCTTTCAATCAATTCTATCTTTTCACGTTCACTTTTAGGAAAAAATCGGTTAAGCAACTGCTGTGGATCAACGCGTAACGGTAACTTTATTGGGGTTGAGAGATGAGTGTCTGCCCATTCTTTTGCTTTTACACACTGCAGATGATCTATATCTCCACTTACACTAGCAAACTTGGGAAAACGGCTCTCAATTAGCATAGAAATGGCTAATATGTAAAGATGGTAAGGATATCCTTGAGTCTTAGCATCGAAAACAAGAACTGAGCTTTCGCTATTCATTAAAATATCTGTTTCATTATTAGTAGATGGTGTAGCATCCCTATACATTTTAATATCTGAGTAAAGGATGAATGTTTCTGCAAATTTCTTACTGCCTAAGTCTCCACATGTTTCCCAATATCGAGAAGGCTCTTCGTGTTCTTTGGATTTAACATATACAGGGATTTGAGTATCAAATAACTTTTTTTCTTTTATTTCTGCAAAATCATAAGCTTGCATTAATATCACTGTTTCTTTGTAAACTCTTTTCCAATCTTTTTGTGAAATCCTATGAGGAAGCACCGATAGGCGAATATATGTCCCCACTCAAAACCACATCCCTTCTTTTATAGATACAATTGAAATTGAAATCTTCCCTCTCATTTATTGGTGTGTTTTAATATCATCGAAATAAAAAGGTTATCAAGGTATTAGTAAGATAACCTCTTAGTGTATTACCAGCATTTCCTGCATAGCTCTTAAATTAATTAGATTATAGAAAAGCTGCCAGCCTGTGTCTTTATTAATTCCTGCTACTCAATTCTAAAAGTTGCCCTGTTAGCTTTGTTATATACTCGATGTACATCTTTCTTGGATTGCTTTACATATGATTTAATCATTGAATAATCGTTCGTGTTGACATCTTCCACTTTCTCAAGCGTTGCTCCTACACTTCCGGCCAAATACCCAGCAGCCCCCAATATCAATCTCACTTCCTGCATCAATTCTGAAGATAATGCTTCATGTGCATTATTTTTCATGACTTTTTCTTCATCGCTTTCAACAATTGTTGCCAGATCAATTACTAATTTCCCTGAATATATTTGCATATAGCTTGTCCCCTTCATGTTGTATTTCATTTTCATTATTAAAGAAAATACTTTGCACTCGCTTTTACTGGTTGATTTAAAAGACACTTAATTTTCTATTACACATTTTCTTGTAACAGTTGATTTTCCTTTTCGATTCGCATTCCTGCTTTTATCAAAGCTAAGTGCAAAATATCTCGCTGCTCACATTTCTCACTGCTGGAAAAATCAAAAATAAAATGGTCAGTCACAATTTCATACTTTGCCAGAAGAGTTATTAAATCTGTTAGAAGCTTTTCAGATATATCTGCACGGGGATCTTCATTTATTTTGGTAATTCTATGTAGCTCAACTTGAATAAATCCTAATTGCTTCGAATATTCCACAAGCTCCCCTCCTAAAACATTTTCTGTGGATTGACCAAGGTATTTATTGCAAATACAAGGGCATCATTAAAAGCTGTCCTATATGCTAATTTTGTTTGGATATGTACTTGATCAAAGATGTTTCCCTTAATGTCGTCGATGAATTCAATTCTTTTTGCCTCGTCGTCAAACTTTCCAAATTGGACAAGCTTCTCATCCAAATCCCTATGTAACAGTTCTGAATACATAACATACTCTTCACTTGTAATAATCTGTTCAAGTCTTTCTTCAATTAACTTGTTTACAACTTTTTGAAATCCATCAATCATTAAATATCACCTCTAGTTATTCCTCATATGAATAAATTCTTAATTAGAATATATCATGATATATATTGATTGTAAAATGCAATAACGATACGATTACTAATAATGATATTTAGAGGGTTGAAATATGAGTGATTTATTAATTGGAAGACTAATCAAGGAACTTAGAAAAAAGAACAATATGACAATGGTTGACTTTGCAAAAAAAATTAAAATATCCCAGCCTTCCTTATCTAAGATTGAATCAGGAAGACAAGAGGTATCGTTTTCACTATTGGAAGCTATATGTCATGAATTTGGGGTTACAAGGAGTCAATTTTTTCAAATACTTGAAAGGGATAGTATATATCACCAAACTTCTTCGGATATATATTTCGAGGAATCTGTGGATGCAAACAAAGAAATTGAACATAAAATCGGAGAAATAGTTTCAAAGATGACATTTGAACAAAAAAGAGCTTTGTACATTTTTTTATTTTCCAGTAGCAAGGAGTAGTATCTTCCTAAGTAGATATTTTAACTAAAAAGATCTAAATCTTGGATTTTTTCTCTATCCATGATTTAGGTCTTTTCTTTTACAACTCAATTAATTCTGTCAAGTTAAACCTACTACTCTCTCATCGTTACTCGACTTTTAAGGAATTTAGGGTATCCCTATATTTATTCATTCCCTAATTCTCCTATATTCGTTTTTCCAAATGCTTTAGTTACTTTTGTACTGAATGTTGTTAGAATAATCACATTTGTATTTCCAAAATCGAATGATTTCCCCCTCTAAAGGGAGCAAAATTTACTAACACATCTATAAACAAATTTTTAAAAATTTTAGAGCTGCATCCTTGCTTAATAGTCTACAATTTAAATAATTCCGGTACCAAAAAATTAGTTGCAACAACTCCAGCATTTCTTAACGATACTACACCTACTGCTAAATTTACTTTTTTTATCCTATCGGCCATTAACGGATCATTAAATATTTTTTCACGGATATTTGTTATTCGTTGACTTCTATCGCCATACTTCGTCCTTTTTGAAAAACTTTCGTCAGGTAGTACAAATAGAACCCCGTGTTTACTAATATTTGATTCTCGTTCGGCCAGTATACAGTATCTCCAAACCTTATCCTCAAGTTGTTCCAATGGCTCCGTACCGGTATCTAATTCGATGTTTAGATATTTTGTTTTTTGTCCTAGATTATCAAATTCCCTTTTTAATATCCAATCTGGACGGATAATAGTTACCCAATCACCAGTGCTTTTTTTATACTGTTGATTGTTATTAATAAATTGTGCAGCCCTAGCGTGTGCTGCTCCCTTGTTAAACATAGCTACAGGCTTACTTGCCTTCTCAATCCACATTTCATAAGGAACATGAGACGGTGATAACGAGCTATATAATTTAGTTTGACTGTAATGCTTATATTGCGGCAATGATAATCTTTGTTTGGTGGTACACATAATATTTAGAACTACCTCTTGTGTATATAAGAAATGAAGTTTATTCTTCTTTTCTAATAGTTGATATATTTGATTCTTATTGTAATCTTCAAACAAAAGCCCATTTTCAATTAACAAATTGATTCCACCAGTACCAATTGAAAAACACTTAAAACGTTCACCATCGAAACCCTCTGCAAAACTAGAAGAACGAACTAATTTAAATTCCTCTAGTCTTCTTAATCGATTTTTAAATGAGTATTCTTTAATCTCTTCTCCCAAGAACTGAGTAAAATACTTATATAGTTGTGCCATCGAAAGCATTCGATGACGTTCTAGATATTCTAATAACAAGATCTCAGCAGTTTTAACTTCCAACCGGGATCTCCCTTTCCCTTTAATTACATTAACATCGTCCAATCTTTCACAAACTCCCTTCCATTTTAGTTTTATAAATTTCTGTGAAAAACAATTAGCACCTAACCTCTTCTATAGTTGTTGCTGTTAGAGTCTATTACAACGGAATAAATAAGCCTGAGTAACTGCCTTTTCCATAGTAATAGAGTTTCCTATACTTGAAAGCCTATTATTTTGGAATCAATTAAAATATATTACTTAGATTAAAATCGACCTAATAAAACTAGATAGGAAATCATATCCGTCCTCAATACGGATTTATTTTAACTGCTTTTCATTAAGCATTATATATGGGATTCTCTATATTTCTAGTAAGCTGCAATGAATAATACACAAGGTTCATAATAATTTTCAAATAAATGTACAAAGACTTTAATATAGAGCAATTGAATTGTTTTTATATGGTGTTAATTTAGGATTATAAAAACGAAGTACTTTGAACTATAGTGATTATTCCCGTATCTGGAATTGCTATCAAGAAAAGTGTTCATCACAGCTATTAGTAACATTCAATGGTTACTAGATACGGATACTATTATTAAAACGTAGTCCATAAACGCTGTTATAACAGCATTTTTATTAGTTACCACCATTCGTTACCAAATCAGTTTCAAACATAAGTCTTAGCTAGAATTCAAAAAATATCCCTTTTATGTGTCATTTAAATCTTAATAAACTATCATCTTTTGTTAGGTACTCGATATAGATAACCTGCTATAGTAACCATTACATGAGAAATACACTAGTATTGGTTACCAATATTAGTTACTCTCAAGAATTAGCTTTCTCATATATTTTACAATTGCTCACACCGTTACAACGAATTAAACTAAAATTACCATAATCGTATCCCTATAAATAAAGGCTATGTAAAGGCTAGGGTTGACTGTCTGTCGTAAGAATTTTCTTTGTGAGATGTTACACATAAACTAACGCGGCAGTTCAGATCAAAATAGAGGAATATTATGGTAAAATAAATAAACTTATTATAAATAATAAATCTCTTTACGGTAAAGGTGGAATACACTTAAATGTTACAAAAGTGCAGATTATGTGGTAAGGAAAAAAAACTTATTAGGTCCCATATAGTTCCAGAAGGATTTTATAAGAAGATTTATGATGGTAAAAGAAGATTGTTTTTAACGTCACAGTCGAGAAACGCTTTTACTCTGATGCAGAAAGGGCAGAGGGAAGAGCTATTATGTAAAGAATGTGATAGTGATCTAATTGGTAATACATATGATAAATATGGAATTGAAGTTATTAGGGATCGTTTGCATATTCAAACATTTACCGATTGTGAAAAAGAAATTTGGGTAGGATTAGACTACAATAAGTTCAAAATTTTTCTATTATCCGTCTTATGGAGAGCACATATTGCTCAAAACTTTCACACAGGTATTACTTTAGAAAAAAGTATAGAAACCCTGATTGTTAAATCAATTAAAAGTGGAAAAGCACCAAAAGAAAATGTTATTCCGATTGTTGGCTTTTCTTTGGTAGACCCAAAGGACAATGATTTCAAATGTGATGAGATAATTACTAATGGAAACACGTATAAAAGAGAGGGAATATTAAATAGTAAGACTTATATAATTATATTCGGAGGTTATGCTTGGACATTTATTGTACCAAGTGCAGAAAAAAATGATTCTCAAGAATATTTTTTTCTAAAAGAGAATGGTCTTATGGTTTTTCCAAAACAAAATATATATGATTTCACTCCTTTAACACAACTAATGAAAAGCATTCATTTCGCAAATGAAAACTTTAATCGAATTAATCGCAGTAAAAAGTAAAATCATTGTTTGGTAGTAATGTTTTTCAAAGGGTTACTTATTCTTTTAGATACCAAAGTTTAATGAGCTATAGGGACATTTTCCAGCTCTTTTTTTTGTGAATTTTTAAATCAACCTTCATCTTTAGCCTAGATAAATAACAAGATCAACCTAACCAGATTGATCTTGTTCATTGCATTTTATCTACACGCCGAATATTTTATTAAACAGGCCTTCATTTTCTTCTGCTGCTAAAATGGAACGAACGCTTTCCTCTGGTATTGCTAGTGGAAAGGTTATTTTTTCTATTCTGCTTTGAATTCTTCCAGCTGGATATTTACTCGACAATTCCTCTACACTCAAATTCGAGGTTAAAATGGTGACTTTTTTATAATTCATGCGCTCTTCTAAAATCTGAGTAAAAATGCTTTCTGACCAATCTGATGCTTTTTCTACACCAAAATCATCGATAATTAAAACTTCCACTTTTCCATAATAATTTAAAATATCTAATTCACGAATGCCATTCTTTTTGTCAAATGTATTTTTTAGCTCATTAAGCATATTTGCTGAAGAAATATATAGCACATTTACATCAAATCGTCTGATAATGTCATTCGCAATACTCACTGCCAAACGGCTTTTTCCACTACCAGTTGTTTTACTATAAAGATACAATCCCTTTCCTTGATCCTTGAATTCATGAAAATTCTCTGTAAATTCAGTTGCGACTCGTTTTGCAAACTCGGCTTTCATCCCGTTTTCCTCTACTTGATATATATCTGTTCGAAACTCCTTTACAGTACAATCTTGAAGGTCAATTGGAATTTTTGCGAATTTAAATTTAGTTAATAATTCCTTATCTTGTCGGCAGTTGCAAATAGCCATTTTAACTTCACCTAGATTGTTTTTTAATACAATATATCCAGAACCGTCACACTGTTTATAAGGACATTTGTCTGAAACCTCATCTAAGACTTCAAATGATTCCGTTCGCTTTTGCTCGATTGAACCATACTTCTCCTGAAGATTGCTTAGTATTTGCAAAAATTGATCGTTTAGTTTTTCCATAAGATTTTTCCTCCTGAATATTATCATGCTTGTGATTTAATTTCTTTTTAAAATAATGATGCTTATCGAAAATGTAGTTTGCCACATATGAAAATGACCGAATACGGTCCCTTTCGTGTTGTGGTACAAACCCATTGAAACAATTGTCAATTAACTGGGTTACTGTTTGTAAATTAAGATCCAGTTGTGCAACTTGTGTAATTGATAATCTATCCGAATCCGTTAAAACGTACTTGGCACTTTTCATTAGAAAATATCGAGCAATTTGATCAGCAAATGGGTCTTGGAAATAACTATCATTTGCTGACTTAGAGTCTTCCTCATCAATTTCTTTGTAAAAAATCTCTGTAGTATTCTCTGGTATTGCTCGCGCACCTTGATTATCCGAGGATTCAGTAATACTCATCGATGCGTCATTTTGCACATTCGATGGCTCACTTAATAACTGTTTTAATGAATCGGTAGACTTAACTCTATCATTATAGAAAATATCAAAGTGTTCTAGTCTGTAACCCAATTTATTAAGTTCCTCAACTATTTTCACTAGATTAACCCTGTACTGCAGTGTTTTATCAAATTTATATCTTGGGTTTGGATTTCTCCTTTCAAAGACATATTTCTGTTTAACAAGCTCTTTCAAGTTTCTCCTAACTGTACTCGGACTTCCTAACATGATTTCCTTAGACAATTCTTCAGAAGATTTATAAATCCAACCATATCTTAAATCGGAAACTTTATTTGTAGAAATACGTGCTAACTCTTCAGCAATCAAGCCGTCTGAATCCTTTACTCGTTTTGACCAATAAAGTAATTGATTTAAAGTTGTTGCCAAGGCAAAGTCTCCTGTTAATTCTATGAGTTCCTCTTTAATTACTGCTCTTTTTAAAATGGAATTTGCCATACTTTCCCCCTTCTAATTTGAAACAAAAAGACCCCCTCCTTATTCAGATAATGAATGTTTAAAACACACATTATTAGAACCAAGTTGGGGATCTCCCTTTTTAAATTGAATTTAATTAATTTGTATTAAAACAAATTGAATTTATTTGTTTAAACTTAATTTTATTATTTTCGCTCCTTTCAATTTAAACTATAAAAATTATAGCCGCATTTTTTAAGATTTTAAGATATTTTTAGAAATTAATAAATAATAATTTTAAATTATTGCTGCCAATAACTACTTTCTCTTTAACTAGACTCCAATGCTTTGTTCCATTTTCACTTCTTCTACAATATTATGTTGATTTACCACATAAACATATACCAATCCATTTAATTCTTGGTAATCATTTATGTAAATAAATAATCCACCCTGCTACACTGTGAATGGTTAGGGTGGATTACTTTGCTCTAATCCACAATGGCACAGCCATTTGGATTGCCAAGGATTAAGTCCTTGATCTTACTTATTTTAACATATTTACAAAACTTTTCACCAGAGAATAGGTTGCCAGCATAAACGTTATTTAACTAAACTAAACAATTTTTTTGACTATCTTTTAGTCTTCCGTTCACTAGGTTGCTCTTCTTTTAGTTCAGACTTTTCTTCGTGTTTTTCTGATTTCCACCGTACCTTTTCTATTCTGTTCCACCATTGAAAAAAGTGCTACTACAGGAACACTTACCTATACCCCAATGATTTGTTCCATTTTCACTTCTTCTACAATATTATGTTGATTTACCACATAAACATATACCGACCCATTTAATTCGCGGTAATCATTTAATTCCAATTGTTGAGAAAGCAACTCTATAGATGGTGTTAGTAAAATAAATCGTGTATTTCCATCTGCTTCTTCGCTTGTGAAATCGACTAAGCCAAATGCATTCTTAACACGGATGTTTAATCGCCCACTCTGATATTCATACTCTTTTACAACTTCTATGAAATCTTTTGGAATAACACGTGATGCACTTTGAATTGATTGTACATGTAGCTGTGTAATCGATTTAATGGATTGTAACTGGATACTTCTTTCTCTTTCGATATTTTCAAGTCGCTCTTTACTACGTTCCTCTAAGTCTTCAATTTGAGTATAGGTTTGGTTAATTAACGCGCTGTTTTTATTATTTAAGTTATCACTTAAATAATTAGTTAACCTTTCCTGCAGTGTTTGCATTTGTTCATCAAATGAACGTCGTAAATAAGTACTCTTACGGTTTAAATAATCATCACGTTTCATTTGAACAGATTGAAGTATCTTTTTCGCTTGAAGAATAGATTCTTTTTTAAATGTTTTATCTTCTTTACCTGCTGTATTGATTAATTTAAATTGCTTTTGGAATAGGAAATACGGATCTACTTGAATGAACTCCCCAGTTTCCCTTTTAGCTAATAACATTAATTCTTGTTCTAATTCACGGCCTGTACCATCAACTACACTAATACGGCTAAGTTCTAATGTTAAAGGTTCACTTACATTTGTTTTTACTGTACAGATTGGTAAAGCAACTTGTTGTAACTCTTGACTTGCGAGTTCCATCGCTAATTTTTTTAAAGGATGATCATTCTGTAATATTGATAACTGTTCTGTTTGTTTATCTGGTCTTAATGTAAACCGTAATGATTCATCAGTTCTTAAAGAATATTTTCGCTTCTTAATTAGTTCACGAATATTTTTAGGGAATCGATCAATTCGAACTGTATTGTTATCATTTGAGATATTTAATTTAATACGTGTTTCCTCAAACTGTTTTACTACAAACTCACCATAAACTCGTGATGGCATACTGCTAATTGAAATTTCTTGATATGCACGTCTTGCACCCGGTAAATCAAAACTCGAATCATCTAAGCGTTCTTGTTTTGCTAATTCTAATAATCTTTCATGTTCTTCAGATAATGTTTTTTCCATTTGTGCAATTAGCTCATCTAAATTCTCTCGTCCGCTAATTGCTTCCTCCATTAAGTGAGATAAATCGATATTATTTTCTTCAAGTACCTCACCAATAAAATCATAAACTTGATCTTGTCCTAAATCTGTGCGCATTTGTTCCATCTTATCGAGTAGACGTATCAGTACATCTCCTTCTCTTGTATTTTTAGCAACAAGATTAAAGATGAATACTTCATTTTTTTGTCCAATACGATGTATACGCCCCATACGCTGTTCCAAACGATTTGGATTCCACGGAATATCATAGTTAATCATTTGATTACAGAATTGAAGGTTAATAGATTCTCCCCCAGCATCTGTGGCAAGCATGATTTGTACATCATTTCGAAATCGCTCCACTTGTTCACGACGTTGATCCATCGAGTAGTTCCCAACGATTTTTGTGACTTCAGGGACATGCTGTAGAAGCTTTCGTTCAAGGTAATATAAAGTATCTTTTGATTCCGTAAAGATAAGAATTTTTTCTTCTTTAGAAAGCAATCCATCCGGACCGAATAATGTGTTTTCAAGCTCTAAATATTTACGTTCTATATCTTGATTTACGAGCATCTCTGCTTTATAAACTAAGCCATCTAAAATCTCTATTTCTAGCTTTAATTCCTCTATATCAATAACATCCGCTTCCCCTTCAACTAATGTTTCTATTTCTTCTTGCTCTTCTGTTGAAAGTTCGTCGTATTCAAATGGTTCAATTGATTTATTGACCGTTAACTCGGATTCTAATAATTCTTCTAACTTTTCTTTACGTCTTCTAAGAGATAAATAGATAGCATCTAAAGACGAACTTAGGCGACGTTGTAAAATCATCATTGCAAATGCTACGTTTGGTTTATTATTTTGTTTTGCTCGATTAAAATGCTCTCGTGCATAGGTAGTAACTTCTTCATAAAGTTCACGTTCGCTGTAGCTTAAATCAAATGAAATGGTCGTTGTGGTTCTTTTCGGGAATAACGGAGTACCATCAAAATTTTTCATTGTTTCCTTTAATCTACGAATAACAAAAGGATTACTCTTTTCATATATAGAATCACCTGTATTTAAACGTGAAAAAATATCATGGTCTACCAAACTCATTAAATGTCGGAAATTTTCTTTATCTCCTTTATGGGGTGTAGCCGTTAGTAATAAGCAATGCTCTGTATGACGTAGTAAACTCTCACCAAGTTGATAAATTTTCGTACGATTCACTTTACGTTTCTTGACACCATGTGTATATGCAGCCATTTTATGAGCTTCATCAACTATAACTAAATCAAATTGTGCTTTTAAAATAAAAGCTTTAATTTCTTCACGTGAAGCCCAATAAATTGATGCAATTATTTTGTCATGTGATTCGAATGGATTTACTTCACTTGAGCTATTTAATAAACTTCGATTTACGATGGTAAACTCTTCTCCAAACTTATCTTTAAGCTCTTCCTGCCATTGTTGCAATACTAGAGGTGGAACTAGTATTAAAATACGCTCTGCTGCTTGTCTTGCAATTAACTCACGAATCAACATTCCTGACATTATCGTTTTCCCTGCGCCGGGATCATCCGCTAGTAGATATCGAACTTGAGGTGACTGTAACATGCGACTATATACTGCCTCAATTTGGTGCGGTAGTGGAATAATCTTTTTGTTTCCTCTCGCACGAGACTTCGAAAACTTATCCTCTGTCTTTAAAATATAATATTGTAAATAGTGTTGCAGTCTTTGAGAATTAAATGAACTTTCCTCATCTTGAATGTTTTCTAATAGTGCTAGTTGCGACCTATCTAAATACTGTTCATAATATTTATTTGTTTTTCGCCCAATTGATTCAACTAAAAATAAATCATCGTCAATTTCTTCAAAATGCTTAATTTCAACAATTTCCGGCCAGAATGAACCCTTAATAATTTCTCCTATCTTTAACAAAATAACATCCCTCTCAATACTTACATTCTCTTAGTTTAAATTATATAGTAAACTCCCAGATACTGTTAGAAGAAATATAAGACAAAAAAGCTAGAGAACGGAATAATCAGTTCTCTAGCTTCTCTTTAGTAAAGCGCATTATACATATGAATCGTAAATTCTGTCTCGCGGTAAGGAGTGACTTTGTCATCTTCCACGGTTACCATTCTCAGTACACAAGTTTGCCCTGTTGGATAATAGTTTTCTACAAGGTTAAAAGTTAGTTGCTCCGTACGTTCATGGTTTTCTCCCACCATATCAAATGTCCATTCAATTTCATTAGAAATTCGCTCATCATTTAGGTAAAATGCAGCCCGAATTGTACGTGCCTTACATTCTTGTGAAATACTTTGTTCCTGATATATTGGCACTTGTATACGGAAACCTGTAATTACACGTTTTGGCATGGCCACACTGATTTCAACAGGAACCGCTTGTGAAGTACGACGATAATCAATTAGTGGTACAATTACTTCATGAGGTGTTGCACCTCCGTGTACAAACTGTAATCCTCCACCGCCAATAAATCGGTTTACGCCTTTAGCAATCACTTTTTCAACACCTTCTAATGTTGAAAAATCATCTGGCACATTAATAGCGCCATCATCTACTAGTAGATGATGACCAACAGCAAAGCGACGATTCGAATCAATAATTTTACCTTTAACACTCACTACTTTAATATCATTTTCAATTCTTGGATACTGATAAAGGAATCCGTGATCTGCTGTTATAAAAACTCGTTTTGCTTGCAATTTAGATAATCGATCAACAGCAATTGATAATTCTTTTATTGCTCGTTCCGCAGCTATATAAGTAGCACGTTCGGATTTTGCAGAGTCTCCTGCTGCATCGATTACATCATGATATAAGTAAACGAGACGCTTTCCTTTTAACTTTTCATCTGCTGTCACTCTTGACCAATCTAATAAATCTGTTAAATGATAGGCAGTTGCCTCTGGATGAGCTGCTTGTAGAATTTTAGTACGATTTGCTAACCCATTTGTAGGTTGTTCATCTGCTAATACTGTTCCATTTTCAGTAATGGATAATACTTTATGAGGTAATAAAGATGCCATACCTAATTGTGTATACGTTGGCATATTCGCAACTAAAGGACTAATAGAGGCAACTCCATTCGAACGTAAATTTAGCTGAGATACTAATTCTGCTCCTACTTCATATCGTACTGCATCCGAAATAATCACAAATACGCGAGTTGATTCTTTCTCAAGAATGGGCTGTAAAACTTCTTTGTAAAACTTAGCCTGTTTAGGTAATTTTCCTACTTCTGAAGTTTCTAAAAGATAATTAGTCTCTTGAGCAATTTTCAATAAATATTTATTTTCATACCAATTTGTTAATTGCTCAGCTAGTTTTTCTAGTATTTCTTTAGTTTCTAATTGCAAAAACCCCGTCATAAAGCGTCTATATGCTTGATCAATTAAGTAAAGTTCACTTGTATATTGGACGTATAAAGGCTCACGAGTATCATATTGCTTCAAGAACAATTTATACTTTGTCAAATCAACTGCATCTATCATTACATTTAACAAGCTTTGGACTCGTTCATTTCGTTTCGCCCAATGCATTTTTAAACGCTTATTTAAAATTTCTTTCCAAGCATCAAAATTGGATGTTTGATGTAGAAGTTCCACTGTTAGTCTATTTATCAATAAATGATCAATTATTGGGAAAGTTGAAATATCAGCAAATTGCTCGATTGGACGTTCGTGTAACACATCAATAATCGAAAATCTTTGTTCGACTTCCTTCATATAGGTTTCTAAGACTTTTACTTCGCTTTCTTTTGAACGTAGCCAGTCATCAATAAATAAAGCACATACATTTCCGCGTGTTGTTTCATATTTCTTTTGTAATGACTGTACTTCAAATTGTGCATTACGTTTTAAATGCGCATACAGTAAATGTTCCATTAAATACTGCAATGTCAAATTATTAGAATGTAAACCAAAGTATTCTGAAAGATGCTCCCACATACGATTCGTGCTAAACCGTTTTGATATGGTTTTAAATACTTCATTTGTTTCTTCTTGTAAGCCACTCAACAATAAATGGCGAGTAATCTCTTCCATATTTGCAATGGGTGCGCCTGTAAGAACAGCTAACATAGCATACTCGATTTCACGATCAGTAGCATTAGGCGGTACTACTTTCTTTAATTTATTTTTACGCTCTGCACTTTTATAAAAGTCTCCATACTCCTTAATCAAAGGTCTTAAAACAACATCACTTACTTGCAACTGCTCTGCAAGTAAAGCATTAGTATCTGCTTTAAACTCTGTACCGTAAAGCTCCATATCCAGTAAAAAATTGTCTTCTATCGCTGGTTTTGCAAAATCAGCATATAATAAGAAAGAATCCTTTTTCTTTTCCAACTCGATTTCTAATTTAAGCGTAAAGAAATTATTACAAGTTAATCGGCGGATCTGAATGGGATGCTCTGCTAATGATTCTTCTAAATCAGAGACCGTATATTCTCCTTGCTCGTCATACCAAAAAATAACTGTGCGTGGCTTATTTTTTTTATATAGCTCATCTTCTATTCGCTCTTTTAACAGTTCAATGACATTCATTGTGTCACCTCATTATGAATATTTACTAATTATTTTAATTATACCTTAATATGAAACAAGCCTCCTTACCAAAGTAAGAAGGCTATGATTTATTTAATCTTCGCTAATACACCTTTGCCACCACGATAGAACTTCTCATAGTTCACTTTCACACCATCGTCTAGATCAATTTCAATCTCTTGGTTAGCTATTTCAGCTAAACGTTTATCAAACTCTCGTAACTCATCCATTTTCTTTTCAAAAGAAGTTTTTTCTGCTGTTAGCTTTTTCTTCTCACTTGCCGATAAGTTTGGATTCACTAATCGGTTTTCTAAATCATTAATTTCATTTTGATACTTCGCTTGAATTTCTTGCAAATGTTCAAAACGAATTGTGGCCATTGTATCTGGTTGATAGCTATGCATATAAATCAGTGTACGTAACCCTTTTTGTTTTCCTGAATCGACCAACCAATAAATCGGGTGTTTTTTGTACATTTTACAATGATCTTCAAAAAACTCATCTAAGAAATAACGACGTATTCGGGTTTCAGGGTCTTCACCTTTTTTCATTTCAAGCGCATCTGCTAACCATTGTATATTTTCATCTATAGTATCTTTTGAGAAAGCTATTGCGATAAATTCACGAAGACTAGCAATAATATCATCACCAAA
This sequence comes from Lysinibacillus fusiformis, assembly GCA_030027265.1. Lineage (GTDB taxonomy): Bacteria > Bacillota > Bacilli > Bacillales_A > Planococcaceae > Ureibacillus > Ureibacillus fusiformis_A. Next base: position 29,734 of record JASENG010000025.1, read on the forward strand.
GTAAGCTTTTTCTGTTACCATTACTATCTTTGTTTTTTCTAATAACTTCTTATTATCTGTTGGAAGAGCATATCTTCCAAAAAGAATTCCTACGAAATATGATATGAAATTTTTTGCTTCATTCATTTTTTTTACTCTAGAGATTGTAATTTCTGATTCATCAATTAGAGGATTTAAAACATTTTCAAGATTATACAATTTTATAAAAACTTCATTTATCTTATATTCTAAATCGATTAACTCTTGTATATTTTGTTCATTATTCTCCCTATACAAGTTATAGGCTTCATCTAATGTTTTCTTTTCGAATTTTAGTAAAGGGTTCACCCTGAATTCCCATGAAACTTCATACGAATCCCAATCTTCTTTCGAAATTTCAATGCACCTTTTCACTATTCCATCTATTATACTCTTATAACTTTCATCAAATATTATTGGAAATTGTAGAATATTTTCAACTTGACATGTGAGAGTAGAATTAAAAATTTTAAATAAACTATAACCTACTTTACTGCTAATTAATCCTTGTAAGTAAAATTTATAATCACCCTTATCCATTAATCCTGAACCTCTAACGTCCCATAAGAAACCTTTCTGATAATACCTAACAGCAATATTATTTTTAACAGTGTATGACCAAGCAACATATTCTTTTAAATAATATTTTTCAAACTGTTTTTTTCCTCTTACTTTATCATCCGGTCCATTTTTCCAAAAAACAACATAATCTTGTACCCCATACCATTTCCTTGATTCTCCGCCTTTGTTATAAGGAATCCAATATTGTGTATTCAAATCCACTTTGTATATTTCATCTTGATTAAATGGTATTTTAATAGAATCAACTTCGTACCAAAATCTTAAAAATTTCTCATTATCTCCTGTTATAATTCCCTGAAAGGTTTCAGCAAATTCTGTAATTGAAATTCCCCTTTCAAATACATTCAAGTATGATTCGTCAATCCAATATGCAAAAGGTACTCCGGGAATTAATTTAAATTTATCTATATTAATCTTATAAGAAATATCTTCATTATTTTTGTTATACTGATTTAAATTTTGTAAGAACCTAAACCTTTTATTTGAAGATGAAGTTTCTTTTGTTAAATCATAAAAAATTGTATTTAAATTTCCTTGTAATGGAGTATTTCTTATTACAAAGGCCGTAGACTGAACAAACTCACCACTAATTTCTTCGAAAGAACGTGTACCTAAATGAATCATATTGTCTAAAAATTGCTCATTTAACACTTTTAATCTTAAACTTTCAAAACTCGAAAGAAACATCCATGAATGTTGATTAATTGCAGCGTAGAATCCATTATCTTTTAAATAATGATTAATTTCCATAAATGCTGAAAACAGGTCTGTCTTTGAAATTTCATAAAATTTATTTAAAAACAGTGATAAATCTTTTGTCATTTTTTTAGATCCCATATAAGGTGGATTCATAACGACTAAATCATATTCGTTCCGCATAATCTTTGTTTGCTGAATTAATTCTGATAATATTTCATTTGCAATATCGTGCTGTTCTTCCAAAAATAAATCTTCTACCGGATTATTTTGAATATGTTCCAACCGTTCCTCAAGAAAAGTTATATCGCGTTCTGTAATATTGATTAAAGAACCATATGTCCTAGCATTGTGATATTGTTCAAAGAACGCCTTTACTTGATTATAAGAATCTCCTACCTCTTCTTGTGCAATATACGCAATTACAGCATCTGAAATATGATTAGTTTCTTGAATCGATGCTAAGTTTAACTGAATACCTTCTCGTTCAATACTTCTCAAAAAACGACGAGAATAAGAAGATGCCTTCATTACTATTGCAAATGCTGCTAATTGATAGGCGCGGTCATCAATATCTAATCCATATAAATTGTTTTCTATGATTAATCGTGGAATATCACGTTCTGGATACCCGCACTTTTCATAAATCTGATGGAAGACTTCAAATGCATAGACTAAAATATGTCCACTTCCCATTGCAGGATCTAGTAGCTTAATATCCTCTACTCTTAATTCTTTATTCACAAAAGGAGCAATTTTCTCGTGGAAATCCTCTTCTTCACGCTTTATGAAGTATTCCCAATTACTAATTAAATCTTCATCTTCTCGATGAGCTTCGGTCCAATATCGTCCTAGTGAGTTCTGTACCATATATTGCACTATCCACTTAGGTGTAAAGAGTTGTGTTGCAAAAGGAATTTCCTCTTTCTTATATTTACTTTTTTGCGCAAATACTCGGTCCTTCTCTTCTGCAATGTAATATTGATACAACCAACCAATCACTTCTATTTCTTCAAAACTATTCGTTAATGCATCATTTTGAACAAGTACCTTAATGACTGATTCTGCATCTAGTAAAAAGTCTGGCAGTAAAAGCTCTGTATAATCTTGAATTTGTTCAAATAAGAATGGCAAAATACTGTTTAATGCATTACATTGTGCAATAAATAGCTTGCGAAATGTTCCTTCTGTATCCCCTGCATGTAATAATTCACGAATCTCTTCTTGTTTTACAGGTAAATCCATTGTTTCATATTCAAATAAAATATCAGGATCTACTCGTCCTACACTACTCGATAATACATTTACTTTTTCAGGTAAGTAATCATGTAATTCCATATAACGAATGGCAATAATACGGTTAAACCATGTGTAGGCAACCTCTTCAACTAACTGCATATAACCTCTTTGTTTAAGCTGATTCTTTAATGAGTTGAATGCTGTTTTCATATAAAGGGGATATGGCCTATCATTAATCATTAATTGCCCAAATTGTTCTTGGATTTCTAAATCAGTCTTTTCATCAATACCGTACATTAGTGCCTTTGTTTTTACTTGATCTATTAATTGACGACGTGATTGAATGGCAAAGTTTTTCAATTCGGCTTTGTTCACTTTTTCCACCTCATTACAACAAAGGAAAGGAAAGCCCCTTCCAATGCCTATAATTCAATTTTTAATGTATTTTCTTTTAGTTCTTTTAATAACTGTGTTCGTAACTCTGCTAATACAGCATCTAAGTCAGATTGTGTTTCGATGCTTGTATGTGAAATCATGCTTTTTAATTCTCTAGAAGAAATAACTTTTGTTCCTTTTTCACGTACAACCGTAACAGACGGGTCTGGTGTAGGTGGTTTTAATTGTAGTAATTCTTTTTCTTTACGTTTTGCTTCATCTTGAATTGTTTCTGTTAATGTACGTAGTTTTGTTAGATTCATTTGTATCGTGATTAGGCTACTACTATTTAAAATCTCTTGTTGCAACATTTTGAAGTTCTGCATTTTATCATTTATTAATTCTGTAATAATTTCATTATTTGAATAATAATCTTTTAAATCATCTATCTTTTTCTCTAATTGTATAATTTGACTTGCAAGACCTTGTTTTTGTTCTGTTACTTCTTCTTGAATTGCTTGATCGAGTTTTTCAATTAAACTAGGTAATTGCGGAATTTCACTATATGGTGATGCTTTTGTTAAAATGTCTGTAATGTTTTTCTTTAGCAGGTTTACCTTTTGTGATTGAGTATAACGTAAATCATTTTGAACTTGATTTAAAAACGATACTGCTTCATCAAAACGTTCAATTGGTGCTTTTAAATAGAAACCAACTAACTGTTCAACCGCTTCTTGCCAATTGTATAAATCATCCTCGGCATCAATAAATGCTTTTACAAGTTGTTCTGGTTCCCGAATTTGTGTGAATCGGAGAATATCAATTTTTAAAGAACTAATTTTTGCTCCTTCAGGATAAGCGAACTCAGAAGATATAGTTTTCTTTCTACGGTTATCAATTTCCTCTAATGGTTGGATAAGGTAATTCTTAACTGCAGTTTGAATTGCATTCGCGAACTCTTGATAAGAATCCCCAATATCCATTCGTCCAAACAAATCTTTATATAATCCAATGAAATCTCGACGCACATTTGGATCAACTTCAATTTCGGGAATCACACGTATTTTATCTCGCTCTGTTGTTCGAGCAAGTTTATCATAAAATTGAGGTGAACTTGTTGGCGTAAAGTGTTCATCTGAAATCATTAACTTTACTTTACCGGAGTGCATTAAAGCTAGAACAATGCCAATTGTATCGTAGTCACTCCAGCCATAAGGGACCTGATTATATTTATCAATAAAATCCTTTAACGATGGTTTCTGATGCATACGAATGAGTTCATCTAAATAGCGTAATACCTCGTTATACGCTTTTACATTACCTGTTTCACCTAGTAAATCATTTGAAATACCTTTTTCAGCTAGGTTTCTCCATTGTTCTTTAAATATTTTCATTTGAATTGGTTCATCAATGTATTCTAAATACTTATATGTGTTTTGGATTAACATATCAAAGGCGTCTGATACTTGCTTTTCAAAACTTCCTCGGAATGTACGCTCCTGCATTTGAATGAAGATTGATGCTTCTTCACAAGCTTTTCGTAATAATTCTTCTGCTTTTACCTCGTAGTCACCAATACTGTCCATTTTCGCATCATAAATACGATGTTGCGCCTGTGTTGTACTTGGATTACGTTTTAAATTCACATAACGGCGAATCTGTTCAGAAATACGAATGGCTTCTTCTGCCTCTGCAATTAATTCCTCATTTAAATAAATAACCATTTGTCCTTCTATTGCCTGTAAAGCGGCTTCTGTAGTGCTTAACCCACCCGTAATGACTTGCATTGTTAACGGATATTTCATATTTGTTTTTGCATAATTATCAAAACGTTTATTGTAATCAAATAGCATTCCCTTTTGATAAGTATATTTGGTGTTTGAATACATTTTCTCAAAAAATGTATCGCCTAACTTTTCTTTAATTTTGATTGCATTAACATCGATGTTACGAATTTCTTTATTTATTTCTTGTTCTTCATCTGATAAAAATGAGTATGTTCCATCTGCGTGCTTTTCAATAAACATAGTTTGCTCTAAACGGTTTAACGATTCTTTAATTACAAGTTCATTTTTTTCAGACTGAATACTTTCTAATAAAAGTGTTGAAATATTATTGGGTGTTGCTTTAATGTGGTCTATTCCTTTAATCAAATACAATACTTTTAATACATCAACATCATATTCAACTAGACCTTCCGAATTTTTTGCGCGGTTTTCAGCTCTCGAAATCGTCTGTACGATAGCTGATTCTAAATGTTGACGAATAGTTGGATAAAACTCCGCCATCGTTACTAAATTGCCTAACTCTTCTTGGCCATTATAAATTGCTGCTTCTTGGAAGGCTTTTAATAATGAACGTTCCCCTCTTGAAGCGTAAGAACTTCCTTCACCATGTATACCAATTTTCTCTAAAACAGCTTGCAATAAATCCACTTGATAAGGTACAAATGGATATGTTTCAACAAACTCATTAGTAGTACGATAACCAGAGCGATATTGTGTTCGATCTTTATCAAAAGAAAGACGATTTCGAATTAATTGCTCATTCGGTTCAAAGATGGACTCTAATGTTTTCGACGCAGTTTCTGTCTTTTCTAATAATCGGCGTTTTAATACTTCGTCTGTATCTGAACTCGATAAATTAATCCGTGTTTCAAATCTTCCTTGAATTTTCGAGAAGTCTTTTGTATTGGCTGCGTTCATATTAGAAACGTCTTTAATTTTTTCCTGAGAAGTAACAGCAATCCATGCTTGTCCCATTGCAGCCGCACCAATTTCTTCTACAGCGTTTTGTAAATCCAGCATAAGGTTATTATCTGTACCGATATATTGACCAACTTCATCAATTAAAAAGATTAAGCGATAGTCAGAACCTTTAGATTTACAATATTGTGCAACAAGCTCCCCTAACTGAACCGCTGAAATAGAAAACTCCTTTTGTGCTGATTTTACTAGGAAATCAGCTGTTTCTTGTTCATAGCCAATTTCACAAAGTGCAGCAATAATTTTTGCATATCTCAAGCGAAATTTAGTACGGAAATCTTGCCATTTTTCGTTATACAATTCTTCAATTTTCGAACAAAAAGCATCGTATTGTTGGTCATTAGCTAATTGTCGTTCAAAATCTGCTACCCAAAGAGTATTTGAATAGCCTAAATGTTCATTAAAAATACGTAAGATTATTTCGATAATACTTTCTTTCGTTCCACGTGCTGCACTAGCTCCAGCTTCAGAACCCACATTAAATAACAATGCATCTGAAGGTTTTGATTCTATCCGAGACATTGCATCTAAAAGTGTAGTATCAGAAATTTTATCTTTAAAGTATTCATAGGGTGTTTTATTTCCCACTTTCTTACCATCCAATAAATAGGATAAAATTTTGAGAAAATGCGATTTACCGGAACCGAAGAAACCAGAAATCCACACTCCAACATTTTTCGTTGAATTTGAATACGCTTTCTCATAATTTTTATAAAACCCTTTTAAGCTATCTAAAATTTCTGCTGTGACAACGTATTCTTCTAATTCTGTTTGTATTGTTTTTTCATCAATTTGCCCTGCTTGTACAACACCATTAATTGGTCGGTCAATTTTCTTCTCAAAAATCTCTTGAATAATCATTATTCACACTCCTTATGAAATCCTCGTAATTTGATATTCATCTTCATGTCGGAATTTATTAAATAGTCGTAAATCTACTCCAGAAAAATAACCCGGATAAAATAATATAAGCGGTGTTCTAAATGCATGATTTGATAGTTTTTTAAGTAAATGACTGGAGCGAATAAATGGATGTACTGTTCCTACACCTGTTATGAAAATCAATTCCACGTTATCCGCTTTTTCGATGAATGAATTCACCAATAAATCTTGATCTTCTAAAACAGTTTGAATAGCTTGAGAAAGTTCCAAATAGCCTTCTTCTTCAGCAATAGCGATTAATTCTTCTATATCTTCTTCGAATAAACTAATAAGAAATTCAAAAAGATTAATTTCTTTTATATTTAATGTTGTTCGCTTTAATAATCCTTCGACATATGTACGTACTGTTAGTTCTTCTTCTGCTGGATAATCAAAAACAAAATGCGGAATTTCACTACCAATTCCTTTGGGTGTTGTAAATCCTTCCTCATTTATACGTTCCTCTAATTGTTCTAATCTTTTATATATCGTCATTCTAAACACCTACCTCTAATGTAATCATCGCTTTTAACAATGGATCATGTTCTTCTGCAAATTGTTTAAGAGCATGACTAACATGTAAAGGAAAGACTTTATACTCACCATCTACTAATTCAATCATACCACTTTCTCTGTAAAACAATAGGAGAATACTGTTAATTTTCCTTTTTGTCTTTACATTCCAATTTGAAACTTTTTCTGATTGCTGTTCCTTTTCTTCCATATAAAAGTTCATATTCGAACTGTTTAAAGTCCCATTATTATGCTGATACCGATAAACAACTAACTCATAGAAATTTTCATAAGCATATCGATAACTTTTCAAAAAACTATATAACAATAGTACCTTCTGGTCATGATTATGCCCTTGAAAATAATAATGAGCTAATGTAGGATATAACGTCTCCGCTCTTCGATAAACCATTTGAAATCTTTTACCTATAGTCAACTCACTTCTAAGTAGAAATGGATTTTCATTCAATACATTTTGTCTAATTTGATCTCTACTTAATCCTTTTTGAAGTGCTTTTAAGACATATTCAATTTCTTGTTGGAACCATCCTTCACTTGCAAAACTAGCTGAGTATTCCATTGAATTCCCCTCACTTTTCTTCTTATTTGGATTATATCTATAAATGACGCAAATGAGAAATAGGTTAACTAGAAAAATCACTAATAATGGGAATCTAGTATATGAATATGAAACTTTCTATTAATTTACTCGTATTACTTTACAAACACCATTTTTTAGGAGGTAACTTTAGTGAGAGAGGCTTGGCATAGAAATGATGAAAAGATTTATTTGATTCCACAAAATTTATCAGAAATAGAAGTCGAAAATCATAAGCAAATAGCAAAGAAAGGTACATTTACTTGTCCATATTGCGAAGCAAAGTTAATTGTAAAAAGCGGAGATGTTCTTGGGAATTATTTTTCTCACCTTCATGGCGAAGGATGTGAGATTTCCAAGCAAAGCGAAGCAAGGTACAAAAAATACGAAAAGCAAAAGAAAAATGATACACCACGACATCCACAAATCTTATCACTCATGAATGATGAATTAGAAGTTCTATCTAGAGTATATCCATATCTGACTAGTTCCTACGGTTATCTAGATACTGAATTTATTAAGTATATTCCTGACATCTCACTAAAAATAAACGATCAAAAATATGCTCTTACTATCATAACAAACATTAGCAATTCAACAGACACTTCAACAGCAAAAAATATAAATAAACAAAAACAATATTACGAAACACTTGGCTATGAACCTCTATTCTTTATTGAACGTAGTAACTTAGGAGTTGATATTGATGGACAATCTTTAGTACTTTGGGCAACTGAACATGAAGCGTTAACAACCCAAAAATCCGATATAAGTTGGAAACGATTTATAACTAATTTAGCTCCGATTAATGAATACCATCAAATCCTAAACCTCCCAAATACAGATTTGAATGTAAAAAGCATCATGTACATTACACCAGCGGGCGAAGAAATTGCAATTGAGGCATTCCATGTACTGGAACAGCCAAATACAACACCTGTAAAGGCTTATTTTTTAAGTAGCCCATATAGACTTACATTTTCTAATGCATTTAAACTAGCGGAAGATACACTGTTATTAGCTGATATACAAATTGAAAGTGAAAACCAATCCAAATACGCAGAGAAATTCAGACAAGCTAAAAGCACATATATAGAACAACAAAAAGAATTAGAACGAATCGGAGAGGAACAAGAAAGACTTGCAAAACTCAAAGAGAAGCAAAGACAAAAACAAGCAGAAGAAAAACGAAAGGACTATCAAGAAAGCTTAAATAATAGTTCTTATAAAAAAGCGGATAAAATAGCAAAGCTCGAATTGTTAAAACGAACTTATAACGCAAATAATTAGGTGAATTTGAACTCGAACATACACTAACTCTATTAATTATTTAATAGACATTCTATGTATAATACATTTAAATGTTTTTTTAATAAAATATTATGTAATTAATTATTATTGTTTAGGAAATTTTTAGACAAACTAATATTTTAATTTACTGATGAAAAAGAAATCATTTTCCATAGAGCCAAAAGGATTCTACCTAAGTCTAGCCCAAAATGTCCTAGACATTCTCAATTCGGTTTTAGGACTCATAATATAATCTATTAAGTAAAAGATTTTATTTTTTGAGTAGGTTTTATTAGTTAAAATTTCTACAATCTGCCCAAATAACTGAACAACAATTTTAAAAGATCTGGATATTTATGTTAACATTGAGGTGAGATTATGAAGAAATGTTCTTAAACTAACATGGCAGTTTAATTCCGTAAAAGGAATAAGATTGTTCTATGTAGAATCAAGAAACAAGGATATGAATTTTGGGGTAGTAAGGTGTGTTTAAAGGCTTTAATAACAGGCGTTAATGAATATATTCTTGTCTCTATTTTTCGAAGGATTGAATTGCAGATTAAAAGTCGATAGTTGAGCCGGCGAGATAGATAAAAGGAGTTGTTAGAATGGCAATTTTCCAAGAATTCTTTTACATACCTGATGAAAATATGACGAAGATTTCCACGGGAGAAAATAAAATATTTGGTGGTGAGGTTCGTAATAACAAAGGGCAAATTGTAAAACTTCTTAGACCTGTCAGCAAGTTAGAGGCTACTTTATATTATGGCTGGAAGTATAGGGATACACTTTTTAAGGTTGGTAAGTTAGGTATGGCAGGTGTAAAAAGTTATAAATCAAAGAAAAAACAAGAACCAGATGTTGTTGTGAAATTTAGAGATGCTCTACAGGTTTACCTAAATGCTGTGCGCAATGGATCGGTTACAATGGAGATAATTTCAGATGTGATGGAACATTTGGGTGAACTGAAAATGCAACCTAATTTTGAAAAAATCAATATTGCACTTTCGATGGAGGATTTGGATGTGCTTTTAAATCGAATGTTTGATTATACAAAAAAACTTGCAGCAGATAATGCGATTGAACTAACCAGTTTAGAGAAAGAAACACCTTCGCAATCTGTGAATCCAATTATAAATCTGCAGCGTTGTCTTGAAACACAAAAGCGCATTTTTGAACTGGCTTCTTAGATTATAGCAAAATTGAGCAAGCTCCTTATGGAACAAATGTGACTATAGTTACTTTACTCAATGAATTGGGATATTTGAGTTTATCGTTTTATTGAAAAAAAGTTCAATCAAATTGATGTTCTTCAACTATCCGTCGCTAAAATGAAGGAAATAAAACATAAATTAGAAAAATTTAATATAAGAATTATTTATAAATATATTTAGAGCGTGTATTGATTAATCATTACTCATAACACGCTCTAATAATTTGTTCGTTTACACTGTTATTAGGATTATGTGCTATTCCTTATTTTCCAAAATTCGTCCAATCATAGGTGTTTTCTTTTTGTTTACGTTTCTTTTCTTCCGATATACTTTCTACGTTCTTTTCTTTAATAAAGCTCATGATGAATCCACAATCTTCACAAATATATTTATAGATATCAACGGATTTATCATAACGACTAAACTCTTTATTTTCTTCAGATATTAATCTAAAGGAAATATCCCCTTTTTCTACTATTTCATTATCAATTGAGGTATTTACATCAACGTCAACATCTATATGTACATCGTCATAACCTCTTGTTCTAACCTTAACATCATTATAGGCAGTGGGATAAATATCAATATTTACATCTATTTCGTAATATCCTTTACGAAAATGTACTCCCCCACACACTAAACAACCAATCTCACTAATATAAATCACTCCCAACTAGTTATTAATATATGTATATGAAATTAATTGACTTGATAACAATAA
>JASENG010000026.1 GCA_030027265.1 Lysinibacillus fusiformis
TTCGCAATCACACGGATGATGTGACAACTTTTATATTATATCACCTTAACGTTTTATATGTCAATAACTTTTTTCGAAAGTTTTTAACACTTAATTAAGCGACAGTTTTTATATTATATCATCAAACAAATTCAAAATCAATAACTTTCTTCGTTTTGTGATATTTTTTTGATCTGTCGTAGTGACTTGTATTACTATATCACTCCAGTTTTGTAATTGCAATAGCTTTAGACAAAAAAATTATTGGAGTACTGTTAATACTCCAATACAAAGAACACCGGGGATCCCCAATATCGTGATTGTAATGGCCGAAAACAGGTTAACGGGGACTACAATATCATATCCATCTACAATAATATGAGCTATGTATAGCAGAGCAAAAGAGCAAGCAAGTTTAAACCAAAGAATTGCTAACTTTTCAAAAACTGCTCCAAACCCTACTTTTTTTCCTATTAAAATACAAAAAAAGAGCAGCGCACAAACAACACCAACAGTTATGTATGTTGTCAAACATATCTCTCCTTCCAAATATCCATTCATAGGAGCATATGCTTTTGCGGCTACCCTTAGTATGCTATTTAATTAATATTTTTCGGATTCTTGCTTCTTTAAATAAATAAAAATGAACACTTTCTGCAATTTTCCGATGTGCGATGACTTCTAAATCATAATCATCAACAAGATCTTCAATCACTTTCGCACTACTCCAGTCATCTTTTGTCTCTTTTATAAGATTGACCAATCTTTCGTCGAATTCTCTCTTTAATTTCCCTTTACGACTAAATATCACACTACTCCACTCACCTTATACTAATATCACAGGAACACATCGAAATATCATTTTGTGTCCAGAACAAACTATGTGGGAAAACATGTTATTAAAACTAATACAAACGAGTGGGTTAAACATCTGCAACAAATCTCATTGTCACTACTTTAGATGATGATGAACAACCTATAATTCACGGCGGCCTTCTAATGCTTTTGATAAAGTAACTTCATCGGCATACTCTAAATCGCCGCCAACAGGTAACCCATGTGCAATGCGCGTAGTACGAATGCCGGAAGGTTTTACTAAACGTGATATATACATAGCTGTTGCTTCGCCTTCAATGGTAGGGTTCGTAGCTAAAATCAACTCTTGCACACGCTCGTCTTGCAGACGTGTAATTAATGAAGCAACATTAATATCTTCTGGCCCTACTCCATCCATTGGTGAAATTGCACCGTGCAGTACATGATAAAGCCCTTGATAATCACGCATTTTTTCCATAGCAATTACATCTTTCGGATCTTGAACAACACAAATTGTAGAGATGTCGCGTTGTTTATCGGAACAAATTTGACACGGGTCTACATCTGTAATATGCCCACAAACAGAGCAATACATTAAATTTCTTTTGGCATCAATTAGTGCCTTAGCAAAGGTTGATACTGTATCTTCTTTCATTGTTAAAACGAAAAATGCCAGGCGAGCCGCAGTTTTCGGACCGATACCTGGCAATTTCATAAAGCTATCGATTAGCTTTGATATTGGTTCAGGGTAATACATGTATGTTTCCTCCTAGAATGGAAGGTTTAATCCTTGAGTGAATTTACCCATCGTTGATGAAGTTGTTTCTTCAATTTTCTTTAAGGCCTCATTTGTAGCTACAACGATTAAGTCTTCCAACATTTCCACATCTTCAGGATCTACTACAGATGGATCTAATTTTACGCCAAGCACTTCGCGTTGACCGTTTAAAGTAATTGTTACCATACCGCCACCAGCAGCACCTTCAAATTCCTTTGCATTCAATTCTTCTTGAGCTTCCATCATTTCTTTTTGCATTTTTTGCATTTTCTTCATCATGCCTTGCATATTTCCCATTCCACGCATATTATAATTCCTCCTAATTAATGTTCAATTTTTAAGTTTTACTAAAATCAGAAACCAATTCATACACAAATTCAAGTGACTGCATCTGTATTTTCCAAATTAATCTTCTACTACCTCAACAAAATCCTTGCCAAACATTTTCTCCGCTTCCACAACCAATGGATCTTCAGAAGCAATTTCCTGCACATCATCAATAAATGGTTCATCATGGCCAGGACTATCTGATACTGAATCTTCATCTGGAGAGTCCTTTTTCTGATTCAAACCATTTTCTTTAATGAAGTTTTGACGCAATGTCATCCAATCATTTTCAGGGATGCATAACACTTCATACAGAGTTCCTGTCATTTGCGATAAAGCTTGTGCGAAAACGTTTGTAAATTCTCTATTTTCGGCAACCATTCGACAATGTATATCATACTTGAATTTTATCACAAATGCACTACTTGAAGCAGCAACAGGTTCAGCTTCCGCTAATAAGGCAGCTTGCGATTTTTGAAGATGGCTTAGACTTTGAGCCCATGCATTTTTGATATTGTGAATATCTTGTTTTGTTGCCCCTTTTAAAACTTCTCGAATACGTCCAATTGGTGCATTGAAGTTATTTGATTTGGCTCGAGGGCGAGGTGCTTCTTTCTGCTGAACAGCATTTCCCTGAACCTGCATTCCGTTTTGCAGCTGCATCGTTAACTGTTGAACCATTTTTTCAAGATTTGCGACCTTTTCATTCATGGCAGGGTCTATCGCTAAACTACCTACTTGAGCTTGGGCACTTACCCCACCACTATTTTGAACTTGGGCCATTTTTAAAAGGGCAGTTTCTAAATAAATTTTAGTATGGTGCGAGAAGCGCATTTCTTGCTGTGTTTTAGATAGTATATCGATATATCCGTAAAGTGTATCGGCGCTAAATTCATGGGCCAGCTGGATAAACTTGTCCTCCGGGGAGACAAGTTCCAACAGTTCCGTAAGTTCACTACTTGTTTGCAGCAATAATAAATCACGGAAAAATGTGATTAAATCCTCTGCCAGACGCAGTGGATCCTTCCCATCGGCAATTAGTTCTTCAATCGAGGTAAGTACTTTTGCTATTTCTTTTGCTTTTAAGGACTCCACTACCTCATAAAAAATATCTTGGCTAATTGAACCGCTTACAAGTAACGCATTTTCCAGCGTTAGTGTGTCGCCGCTAAACGATACAACTTGATCCAACAAACTTAATGCATCACGCATCCCACCGGCAGCAGCTTGTGCAATTACCTTTAATGCTTGTTCCTCGTAAGGTAAATTAATATCTTCCAACACGACTTTCATTCGTTCTAAAATATCGTTTGAAGATAACCGTTTGAAATCAAACCGTTGACAGCGTGAAATAATCGTTGCAGGCAATTTATGAGGCTCTGTTGTTGCTAAAATAAATACCGCATGTGGAGGCGGTTCTTCTAAGGTTTTTAAAAGCGCGTTAAAGGCACTTGTTGAAAGCATATGCACTTCATCGATAATATACACTTTAAAGCGGGCATTTGCCGGAGCAAACCTTACCTTTTCAATGATGTCACGCATTTCTTCAACACGTGAATTGGAAGCAGCATCAAACTCGATAACATCCGGATGCGAACCTTCTGTAATGCTTAGGCATGTTGGACATTCGTTACACGGCTCACTTGCTGGAGCTGTTTCACAGTTTAATGCCTTTGCAAAAATTTTCGCCGTACTCGTTTTCCCTGTTCCACGAGGACCAGAAAAAAGATAGGCGTGGGTTGTTTTATTTGCTAACAATGCATTTTGAAGGGTTCTTTTTACATGTGTCTGACCGGACATTTCTCGAAAGCTCTGCGGTCTATAAACACGGTAAAACGCTTGATATGTCAACTTTTTTCACCCCTTCTAATTTCCCTAAATATAGTAGCTATATTATAGCATAGGTCAGCTTCTCTTTTCCCTTCCAACGATAAAATTGCCATTCAATTGTTTAAATTACCTCTTAAAAATGAAATCGGAGCTACCGTTATAAAGAGTAGCTCCAAATTTTTCCGCGCCAAAATTAATCTTCTCTATGATTATTACTTCTTCATTTCCTTCAATAATTGAGCTACATTTGTTTCTTCTGTTGCCGGTTTGGATTCCCCGGCATCTTTTTTCACACGTCCACCTTTTCGCAAAAAGCCCCACCCGAATCGGCGAATCGTAATATCAATGAAAAACAGCAGCATGCTCACTAATACAAGCCAAGTCGTAATACTCTGTCTATCTGCACCTTTCCTTGTAAATTCACGAAAAGCTTCTTCTGGTTCTTCTAAAAATAAACCGCCGGTCCGCTTCGTGATTTGCTTCAATAATGTTTCATTTGGCTGGTGCAGCTCATATTCCTTACTATAAGGAATGGTCTGACCGGCCTGATAGATTGTGCCGTCCCCACTCGTGATTCGGAAAAAAACAAGTCCCGGGTCAGCCTCCACGGTCGCCCTCACTTTACTTGCAGAGATTGGATCTAATTGGACATCAAGCTCTTCCCCAAATTCATTGACTACATCAATATCCAAAAGAGGAGCCTGATTTGTAGGATCAGTAATCATAAATGAACCTTGTGCATCTATTCGGATATCATAAGCAATTTCACTATAGGTTGGCAGCATTCTTGAAATTGCAGTCTGCCAGAAGTTTGGCCACTCTTCCCAGCGAGCCCAATCGCCGGTCCATGCTCCTGTTGAATCCGAGGTAAAAGCAAGTGTTCGCCCCAGCCCGTACTGCCATTCTGCAAGTACTGGATCTTCTTTTTCGCTTTCTGCAATGACCACGGCTGTTTGCTTGGCAGTCGTACCGATATAAGCATTCATTTGTGGAACACCGTCCTGAAACAAGGCATTCCAGCTTTCCGCATTATAAATAATTGGATAGAAAGGATTATCCTCAATATAAGTTCTTGAAATCATTGCTGTTTCACGAGATAGAATCGAAGGAATGGTTGTTTCGTCCAGAACACTATAAAAACGTCCACTTCCCCACTCGCTTAAGCTTTCTAAAAGCGCCGCGTCTGCATCTGCTCCAATGGCAACCGTAGATAAAGTAATATTTTTTTCTTTTCCTGATTGTATCAATTCCTCATAACTGCTAGCGGTATACGACTGGCCATCCGTTAGTAAAATAATATGTTTTCGTTGTAATTCTATATCCGACAGATTTTCATATGCCAGTGCTAATGAGGAGTAAATTTCGGTACCCCCGCCAGGAGCAATCGATAAAACTGTATCCGCCGCTTTTTCCTTATCCTCCAATGGAGCTGTTTCAATGACTTCCCATGGGCGGTCATCAAAAGCAATAAATCCAAGGGTATCCCCATCCCGCAATAACTCAACTGACCGCGCAGCCGCTTCTTTTGCTAACTCAATTTTCGGCCCCATCATACTGCCTGACCGGTCAAGGACAATGACTAATCCAAGAGAGGGTAATTGTTGCTTCCCCTTTACTTCCATTTCAACCGGCAAAAGGGCTTCAATCGGTGTTTTAAAATAGCCCCCTAGACCAAAACTATTCTCGCCTCCGACCATCATAAAGCCAACTCCGAAGTTTTTAACGGCTTGTTCGATAATGCCCATTTTGCTCTCTCCAACAAGGTGCCCCGGGATATTATCGAAAATAATGGCATTGTAATGCAAGAAACTCGATAATGAGTTCGGTAATTCACTTGAGGATATTACATCGTAATTAACAGAATTTGTCCCGATCGCCGATGCAATGGAAGAACCTTCTTCCCGGTCACTAACAATTAAGACCCTCGGCGTACTTTGCACCATTGTGACACTCGTTAATTTATTGTTCTCAAGTATGGCATCCTCCTCAACCTGAACAATAGCTTCATACTTTACTAAACCTTCCGCCTTTCCGACATGTCGGGAAGTAAAAACATTGGCTCCTTGTTCAAGCTGAACAGATTCTTGATGGATGAGTTGATCATTTTCATATAAATAAAGTTCCCCTTGTGCAGCCGAGGTTGCTTCAATCTCTGTTACCAACTGTTGTTGCTCCCCTGCATAAGCAACTTGCGGTGTCGTAAAGCTTTGAATCGATACATCCTCCGCTACATTTTGACTTAACGGAACAACATCGATCGAAACATTAGAATCTGTTAATTTTGTAAGCTGCTCTGTGGCATTCCCCTTTGTTTCTAAACCATCTGTCAACAAAACGATGCGTGTTGCCTTTTTTAGGTCCACGATGCCAGTCGCTAGTTGTATTGCCTGCGCAATATTTGTGTCTCCTCTATTTGTCATGTCACTTAGTTCCGGCACACGTTCTAATGTATCGGAGAGCATCGACTCGGTTTGGAGATTGGTTGCAAAGGAGTAGACACCTACTTGATGGGTTTCTTTCTTAGATTGCAAGCTCTCCTCAATAAAGGTGGCTGCTTGATCTTCAACCCCTTCCAACGATGCAGAGCGGTCAATCAAAAACACTACCTGCTCCTCTTTTACAGGCAGCAATAAATAAGGAGAGCAAATAGCGAATACCAAGAGGATAGCTGCAGCTATTCGAATCAAAAAAACAATTTGCTGATTTTTCTTCAACTGCTTTCGTTCCTGCCACCATGACCAGCCGAAATAGGCAACCAGTGGTATGAGCAGCAATAGTCCGAGTGGGGCATCAATTCGCAAATCCACGTCTTCTTTGCACCTCCCACTCTAGTACGAGTAATAAAAGAATTGGTATGAGCAGCCATTGTATAAAGGATTTTTTCGTTATTTCCTCTTCTCCACCAGGTGGAACAGTCCCCAATTCAAAGCTAGTACCTTCTTGAATCGAACGTTCCTGGCTTGAAAGCTGAACGATAAATTTTTTATCCTCATCCTTCGAGCGGATAGTATAGACCCCCGGTATCTTTGGCGCCTTAAACTCACTGCCTCCCTGCACCGAAGTGATATACTCCTCCTCACTAGAATAAATCTCCCACTCCCCTGAAGTAAGAGCTACTGCTCGACTTTCATTTGGCGAAAAGGTACCTAAGCTTTGAGTCCCTTCCATTAGTTCGTTTTGAATCCCCCACAATAGAAGAGGGAAGGATGGATGCAGCGGCCAATCCGTTGATTGAATATCGGCTAAAATCACAATATCTCCTCTTGGTGACCGTTGAACAAAAGGTTTTTCGCCAATTGCAGCAATCGTTGTAAAATTATCAAAAGCAGGATAAATCGAACTGACATAGACATCTTCCAAAGAACTAAAAGCAAATAACGAATCCTGCGAGACATCAACTAGCGCTTTCACTTCTTGCGTTTTCTCGTCGTCCCGTCCAATTAAAACGATGGGAGATTCCGATTTTTCGAGAAGTTCTGCTTGATTTGTCACAAGCGTCACGCCTTCCATTGAAACCAACTGATCTGAAGGAACAATTTTCACATCGGTATTTAAAGCTTGAAACCCTTTTTGTACGAGCTGATGCATTCGCTGGTCTATGACGATTTGAGACGTCCCACTTCCGATCAAGGTCATCATCGTATTATCTAGTCCATAATCATCATCTGCTTGAATCATCGCTGTTAATAACTCCGTTTGCGGAAGACTCTCGTAGGTTTTAGACCACGATTCCTTTGCTTGCAGCGTAATTGCTTCCTGCAAAATCGGCTGATTCTTTCCATCCAATAAAGAAAGTTCCACTACCTGCTCGCTTTTAGTTTCATTTTTCAACTGAACAAGAGCAAGCGTAGTATCTTCTAGCGCAGTAGCGGCCAATCGAGTAATCGACACATTTTCTAGCCCTTTACTTGCCCCCTTTACAACCCAGAATATTTTCTCACTTTCAATAGGAAGCTCGCCCCGTTCAACAGAGTCAGTAAACAAATAGATGGACGTAGTCGAATCTCCAACAAAAGCATTCGCCAGATCAATTGCTTTTGGCAGCTGTTGTTCTTCGTAGGTTATCTCCAACTCTTCAATCGCTTTATGTATGACCGAGGCTCGTGTTTCTTGGCGAATAATCGTTTTTGGTTCGTCTCCTGTTGCGATAATCGTCAAAGGTCTGCCTTCTAAAGCAGAGATATAAGACTTCATTTCTTCTTTATGCTGCTCAAAGACTGGTTCTCCCCCATCTTCGGCAAGCATCGTTGCGGATGTATCCACAATCCAAATGGATTGAACGCCTGCAATTTCTGTTGTTCTTACAAAAGGATTCATGAGCGCCAGGATAAATAAAAGCAGGGCTAATAACTGTAAATATAGCAGGGCATTTTTTTGCAAGTGCTTTAAATACGGCGAAGCCTTTGTTTCCTGCATGGCCTCATCCCAGAAGAGAGTCGAGGAAACGGGCTGATCTTTATATTTTTTGCGGAAGAAATAATATAGAAGGACGATAACCGGTATGAATGCCGTCCATAGAAATAGTAAATTAGTAAATCCCAAAAAGCTTCACCTCACTGTACCCAATGCAACTTGAGCAGTTTATGGAAAATGGCATTTTGCAAGCCCTCTTCCACTACAAGCTGAATTTTTCGAATGCCGTAACGATTAGCTAAAGCATCAAATTCCGCTTCATGCATGACTCTTGTTTTTTCATAGCCTGCCAATATACGATTCGAAACAGATACATTCACATCTTGTTTCGTCTCTGCATCAATCAAGCGGATATCTCCTGAATAGGATGGATTTAATTCATCCTCCGTCAAAATTTGAATACAACGAATATCTCCCGCAAACCGCGGTAATCGTTTAAAAAGCTGCTCCCATTCAGCAATTGGTTCAAGTCCATCGGTAAGTACAAACAAAACCGTACTATCCTTTGGCAATACTTTAATACCTTCCCGCGCAAAGCTGCCTGTACCATTTGCTTCTTCCAGCCCAGCGACCAATTGTAAAAAAGGTTTTCGGTAAGTTGCCCCTTTTCGTCTAAATGGAAGAGCTGTCTTTTCTCCCACATAAGAAAAGGACAATCGATCATCCCGATTTAAAACCATTAGTCCAATGGCTGAAGCAATTTGTCTTGCAAACATCCACTTTTTCTCTTCACCCATGGACCGAGTCGCATCCAACAAAATATGTACCCGCATCTCTTGTTCATCTAGAAAACGTTTTATAAAGTATTTTTCTGTCCGTGCATAGACATTCCAATCCACCTGTCTTACATCATCCCCTAATGTGTATTCACGGAAGTCGGAAAAGTCGAGGGATGCACCGAATCTTTGGGAACGATTGCCTCCTTTATGTTGTCCGCGCAGTTTGGAGGAAGTTGCAATCGACAAACGCCCGATTTTAGTAATCCACTCATCAGGTAAAATGATTCTTTTTTGATTCATAGGCCCACGCCTTGTTGAATTGCAGTTAAAATATGATCAATCAGATTGTCTGCAGTCTTCCCCTCTGCTTCCCCTTCATAATTCAGCATCATCCGGTGACGAAGGGCCGGTTTGGCTACGGACTTAATATCCGCAATGGACACATGGAAGCGTCCCTGCAGCACGGCACGGGCTTTTGCTAATTTAATGATGCTTTGCAACCCACGCGGGCCACTCCCATACATCACATACTGCTGTACATCCGGCAAAGCAAAATCACCTTTCGGATGAGTAGCGACTACCAAGTTAACGGCATATTCCATCATTTCATCCACAATCAATACTTCCTTGACCATTTGCTGGGCAGTAATGAGACGTTCACTGTTCATAACTTTTTCCAGTTCCACTTCCATTGCTCCAGTTGTCCGTTTCATAATTTCCATGAGCTCTTTTTTGGACGGTGAGGGAACTAAAATTTTGCATATAAAACGGTCCATCTGCGCTTCTGGCAAAGGATAGGTCCCTTCCATTTCAATCGGGTTCTGGGTGGCAAGTACAAAGAAAGGTTTTGCCATTTTCTTTGTATCCCCCAGAATTGTTACCGTCTTTTCCCCCATTGCTTCTAGGAGGGCACTTTGAGTCTTAGGCGTTGCGCGGTTAATTTCATCTGCCAAGACCATTTGGCTAAAGATTGGTCCTGGCTGAAACACAAATTGCTGGTTTCCGTTTTGTGTCCGTTCAATAATATTCGTCCCTGTAATATCGGTTGGCATTAAATCTGGTGTAAATTGAATACGGGAAAAGGATAAATCCAACACTTCCGATATTGTTCGGATTAACATCGTTTTACCTAGCCCAGGCAAGCCCTCTAACAAAGCATGCCCATCCGCTAATATGGCATAAAGCGTAAAATCAATTGCTTCTTCTTGCCCAACAATAAATTTTCCGATTTCCTGTTTTACTTGCTGCAACTCCCGGCTGATTTCGCTGTATTGCTGTTCATTAAAGGCCATTTTCTCGTCCTCCTTATTCCGACTCTATGGAAGAAAAATATGATTGAACAATATCTTGGAGGTCCTTTGGCAGCTGCATTCTTTCCGAACTTTTTAAATAGCTGTCCTTATAGTCTCCTATTACTTCCTCATAAGACCGGATTGTTCCTTTTGTTACTGGAACAGGTCCTTTTTGTTCACCAACTGCTGTTCCTCCACCCAGAGGACCACCATCAACAGTTGTTTCGCTGCTGCCGCCTACTCTTTCGGGAATAGATAGCAGATCGCGGCTTCCCTGACCTGATCCTGCCCCATTCGCTCCATTGCCATTGCCTGTTCCGCCAGTTCCAGTTCCTGCACCTTGCCCATTACCGTTGCCAGTGCCAATACCGTTCCCCTGACCTTGACCTTGCGAGCCATTCCCTTGACCTTGATTTTGATCCTGCCCCTGACCTTCTCCACTCTGACCCGAGCTTTCATTTCCTTCGTTACTGTTTTGTTGCCCATTACTTTCACTTGAAGAGTCGCCCTGTTCTTTATCTGAATTAGTTTGTGTTGATTCTGAGCCTAGTTCACTTGCGATAGCGTTCTGCAAATCGAAACTAATTGGTTTACCAAGATTGCTCAAAGCAGTTTGCGTACTATTTGCCGTATTAGCCAGTTCCTTTTGAAGCACCATTAGCTCCTCCAGCTGCTTTTGTTCCTCTGCAGTTAAGCCATCCACGCCTTCACCGCCATCCTGCTTTGCTAAATCCTGCTTTTCCTTTAATTTTTGCTCTTGAAGCTTTAATTCCTTTTGCTTTTTCACCACTTCCCGTAATGCTTCCTCTGAGGTATCGAGTTCATTTAATTTATTTTGCAATTCTTGTAATTGTTTTTTTGTTTCTTTTGTTTCGGATTTTCTTTCAAGATTTGCTACTTCTTTCTTGAGGTCATCAATAACATCCTGCTCTTTTTCGATCACAAGAGCTTGCTGTTGTGTGGCAGAAGGAAAAATTGATAGCGTCCCTATACCGATTGCCACCAAAACAATACCGACCAACACTTTTGGCTTCCAAAGGGTTTTTTCGCGTTTTTTAAATTTCTCAAAAGCATCCGGTGATTCTTTTACCGCCTTTTCCATAATGGAACTTACCAACGGATTCGATTCATCCTCTAAAGAAAGTGCTGTCACCAGCTCATTATGCGGATAAAAGCTGTCTAAACGATGCAATGCTTCCTTTTCGCGGATTCTTTTCCACCACATAAAAATTGCAACTGCAAATAAAACAGCGCCCCCCGCATAGATTGCAGTCTTACCATAATAAGGGAATACAAACAAACGAGAAACTAAAAGAATCGCCGCGCTTACAAAGACTGCCAATAGTATTCCATATTGCAATACTGGAAACGATTGCTCCAGATTTAACCTTCCTTTTGCCAAACGGATAAATTGTTTCAGGTATCTCCGGCGATTCATTCTCTCATGCCCCCTTATCTGTTTGTTTTCATATTCGCCCGCAACTTACGAATGGCCACGAATAAACAAAATGCTGTTAATAAAATATAAAAAATTAAATACCCCACCCAAATAGGTGTAGAAATACCAACTACCGACTCTATGCTGGTTGCCATTTCTGGATAAAGAATGGTTACCATCAATACACCTGGATTAATCGTTGCCCAAAAGTACGAAATTGGAGAAAATGGTGTGAGATTTTGCGCCGGTGTTCCTGAAGACAGGAACATTTGGTCCATGGTAATCCCCACAAAGAAAAAGAAAGCCGTAATTCCAGCCAAAAAGATCATTGCCCCATAAGTTGTTATCATTGATACAATTGTTTTTTTGGTAATCGTTGAAAACATGATTCCAATACTTCCGATGGCTATCAGTGTAACCAAATAGAATAAGAATATAGTGATCAACTGTGAAGGTGATACTCCTCCAAACAAGAAAACAAGGCTATATAAAGGCAACCCGGCCAATAACATTAAAATTAGAAAAGCCACAGAGGATAAAAGCTTCCCTATAATAATTTGAGTAGAGCTTTGAGTTGTTGTCAGCAAAATATTTAACGTTTGTTTTTCACGCTCCGAACTTATTGCCCCTGCCGTTAAACCAGGCGTAATGAACATCACCAGCGCCATTTGAATCACGCTTAATGCTGCAAACATCGTAAAGCTATCACTCGGTCTAAAAAAGGCAGTGCCTGAAAATTGTGTGTAGATTAATAAAAATCCTGTGACAAAAATACAGAGTACCGCTAAATAAAACATTAATCCTGAGAAGCTTTTGAAGGCTCGGAATCGTAGTTTTAACTCTTTTGACAATACTGGATTCGAAAAGCGCTCCATCATTTCCCATCCGCTCCCTTCGTAATCGCCATAAAGACATCCTCTAGATCCTTTTCCTCTTCTGTAATTGAATAGATAGGAATATCCTCAATCATTGCCTTACGCAACAGTTTTACTTGATCGATTGTTTTTCCGCGATAATTAAAGGCAAGTTCATTTCTCTCCATTATCACTTCGATTGAACTAATAAACGGATCCTCTTCAAAAAATTCGCGGGCTCTATCTATTTCGTCCATTACTTTTACAATAATGCGTTTATCTCCCTGCAATTGATCCTGAATCTGAGCGACATTGCCGTGAGCGATTAGCTTCCCATTATCGATAACACCTATTTCATCACACATTTCGGCAAGCTCCGGTAAAATATGCGATGAAATTAAAATAGTTTTCCCCATCGCTTTCAAATGCTTTAATATATCCCGCATCTCTACCCGGGCACGGGGATCCAATCCGGACGCCGGCTCATCTAGTATCAATACCTTTGGATCATGGATAAGTGATCGAGCTAAACAAAGACGCTGCTTCATGCCTCGGGACAGTAAGTCAACATATTCATAACGTTTATGTGTCAGGTTCACTAGCTCCAATAATTGTGGAATCAGTATTTGGCGGTCCGCAGCTGAAATTCCGTAGCTAGCTCCATAGAAATCCAGATATTCATCAGCCTTTAATTGGTCGTATACCCCAAAAAAGTCCGGCATATAGCCAATTTGTTTACGTACCTCTTTTGGTTCGTTTACAACACTTTTTCCGTTGATGAATGCATCCCCGGAAGTTGGTGACAAAAGGGTTGAAAGAATTGAAAATGTAGTTGATTTCCCTGCTCCATTAGCGCCTACAAAGCCAAATACAACCCCTTCATCTAAGGAAAGCGTTAAATTATCTAATGCTGTAAATGACCCATATTTTTTCGTTAATCCTTTTATATCAACGATCATTATTGTGTCGCCCCCCTCAATTCAACATCAGGCATTTTTACAGGAGACCCCATATTGTCTGTAAAACGGACAAGTATCTT
The DNA here is from genome assembly GCA_030027265.1 of Lysinibacillus fusiformis. GTDB lineage: Bacteria > Bacillota > Bacilli > Bacillales_A > Planococcaceae > Ureibacillus > Ureibacillus fusiformis_A. The sequence goes on from JASENG010000026.1 coordinate 13,486, forward strand.
CAATTGGCCATCTGATGCAATATATTGGTCTAAATTTGTTGTATAACTGGCACTAGCCTCTTGAATATCTTCATAGCTCGATGTACTCCAATTCCAAATTGCAAGTGATGTTCGGTTAGCTGCTTTATTGGAGATGGAAATTTCAGTCCACGCAGCGCGATCTAAAAGTTCCTCCGGCGCCCAAACCGTAAAGTTATAATCCCCTTTATCCAAATACCATTCGTTTGTTGCCTCATTCATGAGTTCCATATAGCCAGATCCATTTGTTGGCTCTAAGTTTTCCTCCAATGATTCTTTGTCTAAAGAAAACTCTCCAGTCATTTCGATCGCCGGCTCAAAATTTTGAGCGATATAGGCTACTGGGGAGACCTTTGCATTTCCGTCCAGTTCAATTCCTACTAATGCTTGATCTGTCCAAGCGACAATCGCAGGCAATCTTTCACCCTCTATAAGCGCCCCCGCCCCATATTTTAGTTTTTCTAGGCGTACCGGCATTAAATCAGCTTTAGATTGTGGTTGTGAATAGTTATTATTAGAAAAAGATGGCGAAAGAAGAACAGAATTTTTTACTTCCTCTGATACGTCCAGAGTACCGTTTGCGTCAATATCTCCTAATTTGATTTCTTTTGTACCCGACCAAATTGCCACATCATTCAATTTAAATGGGAAGTGATTTGTAATGGTACCCTCCACTTTCCCATCTTTAAGTGTAAGATTTATATCCATTTTCCCTGCATTTTCAATTTTTGTTTCCCCAATAATGGATTGAACAGACCAATAATTCAAGTTTTGAAAATGAAGTGTTGATCCATTTGCGTGCTCTTTTACATAGGATTTCTCATGAAGTACACCTTCTGTTGAACCTCCAGAGAAATATGAATTTCTAGAAGCAACGGCTGTTGTATTTTCATCTGTCATAAAGGTAAAGTCTCCCCCACGATTTGTTAGAATTGACTCTACATAATGTCCTGTCAGATTTTCCCCTTCCACTTTATAAAAAGCAGATTGCTGAATTTGTGATTGCAGCAAACGATCTTTTGCGCCAAATAAAAACATCCCCAGTGAAAGCGCAATCGATAATATTGGAATAATCCACCATGCCCGCTCTCGTTTATCCATTCTTTTTAAAATAAAGTAAAGAATCGGGCCAATTAATAAGATATAAATAATTACGGTAATTACCAGCAAGGTAGTCGAGACTTCAAACGAAGGAAATAGTTCATTCACTCCGCCAACCTCGGAAGGCAGATAATTATTTATGCCGCCATAATACATACCGAAAGTATTACTGGGGTTTGAATTTTGCAAGCTAAGCATTTGTGCCATCAATTTGGCATAGCCATCCATTCCTGCAAGCGGTTGGTCACCTAAAGAGAAGGTTGTTTGGACAACACGCCCACTCCCTACAGACGCACTCGAAGCGAGGATTGTATCCCCATCCGCAAGCAAGCGAACACTTCCTTCCTTTGCTTGAGATTGATACACTTCAATATCCTCCGGAAATATTCCTTCGTTCGATAAAGCCGCTAAGCTTTCTTTTGATACACGAACTCGCTCATTCGATAAAGCTAAAGGCAAATGCTCTTTAAATACCCCTGCCGAAGCTTCTACTTGGTCTGAAGCACCCATTAGGAGTGTCCCGCCATTTTCTACCCATTTATAAATGGCTTGCTGCTGTTTTTCTGATAAATCTGCAATACTGATTTCATCAACCGCAATGACATCAGCCATCTCTAAACTTTTTGCATCAGCTGGCAATTCAAAATTTTTAAGCTGATTTAAATGGAAAACTTCCACATTATAAGATGAGAATTGGCGCAGCCTTTGTAGAGCAGCTAGTCGGTCACTATTTTCTGTTAATGTATATATAAATGTCGCTTGCTGATCATGAAATTGTGGACGTACTGCTTTCGTACCTGTATATTTCACGGTTTTTCCTTTATCAATGCCGCCTTCGTAAAAATAAAATAGATTTTGTTGTTGGCTGCCGTTGTACATATAATCATCGGAGAGCCCATTTAAATAGAGCTGGATGGTTTTCGTTTCTCCCTCCGCTATATCTAATGGGTAAACCAAGCCTGAGCCTACAGAATATGACTCTGCTGCATCAATGACTAAATCACCTGAAAAGTCGGAACCGCTATTTGTAATTGTTAACTTTAACGGTAACGGCGTGAAGTACTTTACTTTATTGTTTATCCCCGCCTCCGCACTTACATCTAATTTCGGCGCCGCACTGGCACTGTCTATATGTAGAAAGCTCATTAAAAATGTAAAGAAAAGTATTATCGGAATAATTCGCTTTAACAAACTTCTAACCTCCTTTTTTCCTCTTAATTGGTACGTTCATTTTACATTTTAGTTCCATATTTTCCAAACAATTATCAAATTTCAGATTTTGTTCGTTCTGTTCGTACTACTATAAGTTATTTCTATAGATTTCATGACTTAGACTTGTTACATTTCTTTTATGTTGGAGAGCTGTTAAAAGATAGGAATGAGGAATTGTTCAATAAAGGCTGCGGTTTCTGGATAGATCATTTTGAATGAAGAAGAGAATTACTATTAGAGCCCTATAATTTTTCTTTACAACAAAAAAAGACAAAACCAACCGTTAAGTTGATTTTGTCTTTTATAAATGCCTGCATGGCTTAATATGTAATTATAAGCCGTGCACCTTTCTTCGACAGCCGTACATAAGCGTTACTCTTGTCGCCAACTCAGGTTAGGCTACCCCGCGGCACATGGATGAAGCCACTTAATGCTGCTTCCTTCCGGACCTGACATGGTTCGTGGGTATCCATTGCGCAGGACCCAACCTTCAACGCTACGTGCAAGAGGCAGACCAAACATACGGACAGCCTCAGAAAAGGACTTCAGTCTCGCTAGAGCGGATTGCGAGTTACAGGGCACCGCTACCTCCCCACCTAGCACGGCATAAATTAGTATACTTTATTTCAAGGTATAATTGCAATGTTTTGATTTGGTAATTAAGGAAAAATTGAAATTCTTCTTATATATTCTAAAAAGCCATATTACCGTCAAAAAATAATTTATCAAAACTGTTGACCCAAAAAATAAACCATGATATAATATTTCTTGTCGATAGATTTCGACATATTATACGGAGGCATACCCAAGTCTGGCTGAAGGGATCGGTCTTGAAAACCGACAGGCGGGTTACACCGCGCGTGGGTTCGAATCCTACTGCCTCCGCCATTTTAATATTCAACTATTAACCGTATACTTTTGTATACGATTTTTTTATTTAAAACGACTTAAGAGGTTTTTTACCTTTTAAGTCGTTTTTTGTTAGACAGGCTTCGTCAAGATTGTTTGACTGTCGCTAAAGCTCTCGTCCCAGCGTACACCCTACCTATTGACTACCAGATGGTGCCGCTAAACTCCACAGCGTACTTTTCGCCACAAAGTTTTCATACTCGACTGGTTCAAAACAAAAAACTTTCAACGTTAACGCTGAAAGTTTTTGCAGTCACATATATGATTTAATTAGCCTCTATATTTTTAAGCTTTTTGAGTGTTTTCAACTTCAGCATCAGGGTTAAATTGACCTTCCCATTTAGCAACGACAAGTGCTGCCAATGAATTCCCCACTACGTTAACCGCAGTACGTCCCATATCTAGAATACGGTCAATACCTACGATAAACATTAAACCTTCGGCAGGTAAATCCATTGTACTGAAAGTAGCTAATAATACAACAAACGATACACCTGGTACGCCTGCCATACCTTTAGAAGTTACCATCAAGACTAACATTAAAGTAATTTGCTGAATAATGCTTAGTTCAATGCCAAACATCTGGGCAACAAATAAGGATGCTATTGCTTGATATAAAACAGAACCATCTAAATTAAATGAGTATCCTGTTGGAATAACGAAAGTTGCAATATGTTTTGGTGCACCAACTTGCTGCATTTTGTCCATAATTCTTGGCAGCACCGTTTCTGAACTAGATGTTGAAAATGCCAAAATTAATTCTTCTTTTATCACTTTAATTAATTTGAAGATGCTATAGCCAATTATTTTAGCCATAATACCTAATATAACAATAACAAAGAAGATCATTGTTCCATATACAGTTAAGGCTAATTTAGCAAGTGGTATTAGCGAGGTAAAACCATATTTGGAAATTGTTACTCCGATTAAAGCGAAAACACCGATCGGCGCATACTTCATAAATAAGTTTGTTACGTAGAACATAGCATGTGAAATACCCTCAAAGAAGTTTAATGCTATTTTACCTCTTTCGCCAATTGCTGCAATCCCAAGACCCAGCACTACTGCAAAGAAGATAATTGCCAGCATATCGCCTTCCACCATTGCTTGAATAGGATTTGTAGGAACAATATGCAGAAGTGTATCCACAATGGATTTTCCTTCTTGTTCATGTGAAGTTTCCACATAACTAGAAATATCCGTCTGGTTTAGATTATTCATATTTATACCAGAGCCTGGTTGGAATAGATTAGCAGAAATTAGTCCTACTGCGATAGCAATTAATGTCATACCGATGAAATATGCCAATGATTTGCCACCCAGTTTACCAACGGATTTCAAATCACCAACCCCAGCTATTGCAACAATGATACTGGAAAGTACGATTGGTACAACAATCAGTTTAATTAATCGGAGGAAAAGATCACCGAATGGCTGTAAAACACTTTGTGCCGTTTCACTTCCGTAGAAGATTCCACCGACAATGATCCCTAAAATAAGACCGATAAAGATTTGGGTTGCTAAACTTAATTTAAACTTCAAGAATTACCCCACCTTTTTGATGATTTATAATATACGAACTACTCTGTTGGCAAGGGAAACAAGTATATAAATGAAACTTATTAATTTAATTCACACAAGAAACAGCTTGTACCATTTAATAACTAAATCCCAATATATTGCTTCCTTTAAACGCTTACGAGGTTAGCTTTCGGGTTAGGACTTCGGAAACAATAAGCCCCTTCTTTTATGAATTCACCTATAACGGAAATTCCGTATGTAACATTTGGGTCCCCCGCTCTTCATAAGATTAAGCGAAAAATTAACTAACTAAATAAATTTTATCATTAAAATACACAAAATATAAATAACAGATTATTCCTAACATTGCTATGCGAATTTCAATTATAAAGGATATGACTATAAAAAATCCTTTGTTATTAACAATTAACGGAACTATCTGCATAATAAAGAAAAGCCGTGATTTGTTTCGCGACTTTTCTATTTAATATTCTATTATTATCATTTTGACAAAACCTTATCTAAATATGCTCGAATGGATGCCTCGCCGTTTGATAGGGCTTCCGCTTCACGTAATTCGTCTTTTTTCATTTTTTCCTCTGCCGCACGAGCAATTTGTTCAGCCTCTTCCTGTGAAACTACCACGACTCCATCGACATCACCCACAATATAATCGCCTGTACGAACAGTCACACCTCCAACAGCTACAGGTACACCAACAGTTCCACCACCATGCTTGAAGCCTGCTGCAACAGTCGTTCCTAAAGAGAATACGGGGAAATCCAGTTCACGAATGGCTGCAAGATCACGTATTACGCCATCAACAACAAATCCTTGCACCCCTACACCTTTTGCTAATGAAATGACAAAATCTCCAGCGACTGCTCGATTTGTATTCCCTTTCGCATCAATTACCAGGATGTCGCCCTTTTGCGCCTTGCTTATCGCTTCTAATACCGCACCATTTTCACCATCTGGCAATCTTACTGTAAGCGCTCGTCCAGCAATTTTAAAATGATCACTAAGCGGTTTAATATTGCCAGCTACATTAGTATGACCACCTGTTGCATCAGAAATAGCCGTTGTTGGCAAATCGATTAACCTTTGTTGAATTGTTGTCGTTTCCATTTCCACATCCCCTTAAATTTACTAAATATTGTAATAATTTAAATGATATAGGAATAATAGATTAAGTTAAATAGGTTTTTTTTATTAATTTCATCAATATAGCCTCTTTAAATTAACGTGAACTGGATAAAATGGGTTTAAGCATGCTCTTCTTGCAAGGATTCTTGACCATACATAATGACAAAAAGGAGTGACATGGTTGAAATTAAATCGACTAGTAACGCAATATGAAAAGAAGACTGGTGAAATTGGCTACAAGATGACAACTTTCGATATTGATGTCATCGCAAAACAAAATGGCGGGCTTGCCCCAACGATTTTATATTTTCACGATAATCAAGATGTGACAGATGATATACGTACCCTCAGATTCGGATTCGATTCTCCCTATTCTTATATCGATGATTACGAGCAATTCCAAACAATGCTATATCATAAAGAACAGCAGGCACTGAATAATTTATACGATTCGTTTAGTGTGCGCCCGAAAAATATGTCTACTTCCAAACAAGTTCTGTGGAGCTTCGGGGTCTTGCTACTAATGACTATACCCATATTAGTCGCAATGATTCTTCGTTAGAAAAATCCTAAGTAATTTTTTCAGAATAAAATTACTTAGGGGTCTATTTTAGCTGCCTTTTTTCAATAAAACATCTTGATGGTTCGATACAATTGTTAATATCTCTTCAGCCGTTGCTGCGACTTTCAGGATTGTACGCTGCTCTTCACGGATAAAGCCTTCCTCAATCATCTTCTCAAAATGCTGGATAAGGGCATCATAGAATCCATCGATATTATACAAAATAACAGGGTTATGATGTAAGCCGATTTGAGCCCAAGTAAAAACTTCAAAATACTCATCTAAGGTGCCGCAGCCTCCAGGCAAGGCAATAAATGCATCCGATAGATCCACCATTTTCTTCTTTCGGACATGCATTGATTCAACAAAATGAATCTCCGTTAGATGTAAATGGGCGATTTCACGTTTTTGCAGGTGCTCGGGCATAATGCCGATGACTCTTCCATTATGTGAAAGGGTAGCATCAGCAACCGTTCCCATTAACCCAACATTGGAGCCACCATAAACAATGCCGATCTTAGATTTCGCTAATGCTTCGCCAAGTTCTTTTGCCTTTTCTATATAAACAGGCTTCTTCCCTGTTTGTGAACCGCAATAGATTGCAACGTTCATTTTTATTCCCCCAAAGATCTTTTTTGTATAATACAAGTATACTGCGAAATTATTAATACTTTGTTAAAAAGGAGACCTTCTATGAAAATTTGTCCTTTAGGTGTAGGCGGAGCTTTTACGAAAAACAACTTCCATAATAACTATATCATTGAGTTAGACGAAAAATTCCTTTTAATTGATGCAGGGACAACCCTCCGCAATAGTTTGCCCGCAGCAGGATATAATTATTTAAGTATGAATTATGTCTTCATATCACATCTTCATTCAGATCATGTTGGCGGTTTGGAGGAGTTAGTGCTGTCTCGCTTTTGGCATTTTGAGAACGGCCGGCATGCACCTTTAAAAACAAACGTTCTTGTGCATGAAAAGCTTGCTTCTCCCTTAAGGAATTACTTAAAAAATGGCTTGGAAAATCAAGGCCGTACTGTGGATGATTTTTGCGATTTTAACATAATGCATGATGACGAAACCTTTACGATTGGAAATTATGCTTTTTCACTTTTTGATACAACGAATTTCCACGCTGATGGCTTAATCAGCGCAGGCTTTAAATTATCTTCAGAAAACGTGAATATTGTTTTTTCTGGTGATCTGAAACAGCTGGAAGCATCCGCCCTTTTAAAGCAAGTTGATGCAAACACCGTTGCCATCTTCCAGGATATTAGCTTTACCTATAACGGGGTTCATGCAACATTACAAGAAGCACTCGACTATTACCCTAAATCGCTGCATGAAAAAATTTATGCCATGCATTATAACGACAATGTAGAGGATTTCGAAGATGTCATTCAAGCTGCCAACATACAGCTTGTGAAGAAACAAGAAATACTCGAATTTTAAGAAATAAAAATAGCACTGTTCCAATTTCAAACAGTGCTATTTTTTGTAGAATGTTATTCGCCTTTGATTAAATCGTACGTAATACAAATCGGTTTATCGGATCGCGGATCTTTACTAATGACCGCGTCAATATTAAACACCTTTTTTAACACTTCCGAAGTCATAACTTCTTCTGGGGTACCAGCCTTCACCAAGTTCCCTTTTTCAAGGGCAATCATATAATTCGAGAATCTTGCCGCATGATTTAAGTCATGCAACACCATGACAATTGTGCGCTTCTCTTTTTCATTCAGGTTTTGAAGAAGCTCCAATACCTCAAGCTGATGGGCCATATCTAAATATGTAGTGGGTTCATCCAAAAAAATGATATCCGTATTTTGTGCAAGGGCCATTGCAATCCAGACACGCTGCTTTTGACCACCTGAAAGCTCATCTACAAAACGAGTTTTCAAATCATAAGTATTAGTTGCATTCAATGCCCAATCTATAATTTCTTTATCTTCTTTTGTTAAGCTTCCGAAGCCTGATTGATACGGGAAACGTCCATAAGAAACGAGTTCCTCCACCATTAGCCCGACCGCACTATCCTGTGTTTGAGGCAAAATGGCTAATTCCTTTGCCAACTCTTTTGTATTTTTTTTGTGAATATCTGCCCCATCAAGCAGAATCTGACCTTTTTGGTGAGGGATAATTCTTGTCATAGCTTTTAATAAGGTTGATTTCCCACAACCATTTGACCCGATAATTGTCGTAATTTGACTATCAGGAATTCCTATTGTTAAGTCGTTGACGATTACTTTCTTATCGTAACCTACTTCGACATTACTTACATTCATTCGCATTTGAAACCTTCAACTCCTATATTTCGACGAGAAATAAGAATCGTTCTCAATTAATATACTAACAAAAATTATTCTCTTTTCTAATGAGATTGTCAATAAAAGATATATATAATCGCTGCTTAAGCTTTAGTGTTATTATGTTAGAATTTTTGCTATTTATCAGGACACTCTATTATAAGGAGGTGTCAGGACTAATGGCAAGTCGATTTTGGGTAGTATTCCTATTCCTTTTTTGTTTTTCTATAGAAGTATCTGCTGAAGTTCCACTTAAGGCAGCATTTATTAGAGATCATCAGCTCTGGCTAAAAGAAGGCGAGAGAGAAAGACAGCTTACAGAAAACCAATTCGTTTCTTCTCCTCAATGGTCCCATGACGGCCGTTTTATTGCCTATTTGGCAGGAGAAAAAGAGGGCCAGGAACAGTATTTATATATTTATGATTCCAAGGAGCAAAAAAGCTATCAGCCGTATCCAGAACTAGAAGCATCCAGCTATAGTTGGTCTCCTGCAGCAAATCAATTAGCATATTTGGATAAAGGGATTCTTAACATTACAAAAACTGAAAACGGGCGGCCACAAGGTTTTGAAAATGTAGCTTTAGGCGTAAGCAATTTCGAGTGGTTTCCTGATGGGGATAATTTTATCGCTTCCTCTTTATCGAATTTGCTGCCAACAGGGTGGGAACCCGTTCATCTCTTTAAAATCCCCAAAGACGCTAAAGCAGATACGAAAAAGATAAAGCCTTTTTATACGATACAGACCAATGAAGACGACTTATTTGCAATTGATGCAGAATCTTTTAAATGGAGTGCAGATGGAAAATGGCTTAGTTTCCTTGCTATTCCCACAGCCTCCTGGTCAGCTGATAGCAATACTTTGTGTGTGATTTCCTCAACTGGCAGAAATTTTCAAGCGATTGGAAAGATGCTTTATTTTGAGAATTGGATAAAATGGGCGCCTATGAAAAATCAGCTTGCCTTCATATCTGGTGAAGGCCGGTTTTTTGTTGAAAACAAAAATGCTGCCGTCATGGATATTCCAAGTTCATCCAAGGCTAGGGAATACACACCAAAAGGATATGTAGATCTTGATATAGAATGGCTCTCGCCTGTAGAGATCATCGTTGCCCGTTCCAAGGAAAATAAACATTGGAATGAGGGCCCTGTTCCACCGATGTTTACTGCACTCTATACAATTGACATTAAATCAGGTGAACAAAGGCAGCTAACCTTTCCAAAAGATAATGAATTAGATACTGCTCCACAAGTTATTGAAGACTCTATTACTTGGCTTCGAAAAGCTGAAAACCAGAATCAAGGCGACTTATGGGTAAAAGAGCGTGTTGATGGCGAAGCTTACCAATGGATCAAAAACATTGATTCCGCACCTGTATTTTTTAATGCCAAGTAATAAAAAGCGCCTCCTTTTCGCTGGTAAAAGGAGGCTTTTTCTATCTATAGATTACACCTGACAACAGGCTTTCGGTGCAGTTTATGTCGTACCATTTATCGAATAGGTATTTCTTTAATAATTGTGTGTACTGCTATTTACGGTGATGACTTGTTTGCTCGAGCATATACGCAATGCGTTCAACAATACTTTCGATTTGTTCCGGGTATTTCACTAAATCGTAATCGTTGATATCTAAACGTAATACTGGGCAAGAGTTGAAGTTGTTGATCCAGTTTTCATAGCGTTCATGCATTTCGATCCAATAATCGTGCGGTGTTTGCTGCTCCATTTCGCGACCGCGCTCATGAATGCGCCCAATAATATTGTCAATTGGCCCTTCTAAGTATACAAGTAAATTCGGATGCGGGAAGTATGGCGTCATGACCATTGCATCAAAAAGGTTCGTATATGTTTCGTAATCAGTTGGGTTCATTGTCCCTTTGTCATAATGCATTTTTGCAAAAATACCTGTGTCTTCATAAATTGAACGGTCTTGAATGAAGCCGCCGCCATATTCAAAAATACGTTTTTGCTCCTTAAAGCGCTCTGCAAGGAAGTAAACTTGTAAATGGAAGCTCCATTTTTCAAAGTCATCATAGAACTTGTCCAAATATGGATTTGTATCTACTTTTTCAAAGGAAGTACGGAAGTTTAAGGCTTCTGCAAGTGCTTTTGTCATCGTAGACTTTCCGACTCCCACTGTTCCAGCAATAGTAATCACTGTATTCGATGGAATATTGTATTTTTCTCGTAAATTCATTCTGGTTGTGAACTCCTTTGTTGTAGCTTTTCTTCTACTAATTTTAATACCTGCTGCAAGTCTTCAGGATTTTTTACGAAGTCTATTTGGTCACCATTTAATTGAATGACTGGGATATCCGGATGCATCACTTCAAAATGCTGAATGAATTCGTGGTAATCATCGGCTAATTGCTCTATGTAATCGCGCGTAATCATTTTTTCAAATTCCCTTCCGCGCATTGCAATTCGATCCATTAAAGTGTCTAAACTCGCATGTAAATACACCACCATATTCGGGCGCGGCATATCTGCTGTTAATATGTTATAGATGGCCTCGTACTTTTCATACTCCGATGGTTTTAACGTACGCTTTGCGAAAATTAAATTTTTAAAGATATGATAATCCGCAACAACAGGTGATCCTGTTTCTATAATATGTTTCTTAATATCGCTTAGTTGTTTAAATCGATTACAAAGGAAGAACATCTCCGTTTGAAAGCTCCACTCATCAATATTTTCATAGAACTTTCCTAGAAACGGATTTTCATCCACAATTTCCTTTAATAGATGGTATTCATAGGCGTTAGAAATCGCTTTGGATAGCGATGTTTTCCCCACACCAATTGGACCCTCTACTGTAATAAATGGAACAGACACGAGAAGTCCCTCCTTCAAGTCTAAATTCGTCAATGCTATTCATTTTATCATATGAGCTTGTCGAAAAACAGAGACAGAGGACAAACAAAATAAGGAATTATTTATGAGGGTAGGGGGGGAAGAGTTTCTTTTGATATTTCCTTACAGTTGATAAGTTCTTTTTTACATACGGCCATGTTAAACTATCAAGCAAGGAGAGATGAACGTGGAACTATTTGAACGAGATCGAACGTATATGCTTGCAGCAATGGAAGAAGCGAAAAAAGCGGAAACCTTAGGTGAAGTACCAATTGGGGCAGTTATTGTTTATAAGGAAGAAATTATAGGTCGTGCCCATAATTTGCGGGAAACTTCACAAAATGCTGTCACACACGCCGAGTTAATGGCTATCCAACAAGCCTGCGAAGCAATGGGCAGTTGGCGTCTAGAAGAAACTACTTTGTATGTAACACTGGAGCCTTGTCCCATGTGCGCAGGTGCCATTCTTCAATCCCGCATCCCTCGTGTTGTCTATGGGGCGAGAGATTTGAAGGCAGGTTGTGTCGATTCCTTGTACCGGCTATTAAATGATTCACGGTTTAACCATGAATGTGAAGTGGTAGAAGGTGTATTAGCTGAGGCGTGCGGAGAAATGCTGACGAGCTTCTTCCGTTCGCTGCGAGAGCGAAAAAAAGCCGAGAAATTGGAGCGAAGACGGCTGGCTGCAGAGTATGGAAATGAAAATGATACTAATTAGTATTGGCATGATTGGTTTGCAGGCTATCGATAGTAGCTATTAACTAATATTCTAGTTTTTTTGGTTGGAAATTTACACCTGTGGTACAAAAAAGCATATTTAAACAGTGACATCTGAATATTAATACTGATGTCACTAGTTTTGATAAATAAACGGGAAATTTCCGTTTAAATTGAAAAGCTTTCTTTATTTCCTTAAGATAAAGGAAGTTTTTCCGTTTATATCACCCAAATTCCTCATATTTTGGCTTATTTTGAGCAGTTAACCGGAAAATCTCCACTTATATCAACTTCTTTAGCCTCTACTACATGCATTAGACGGAAATTCTCCGCCTAAGTATTCTTATACCTGCAAGAAAATTTGGTTTTAAAATATAGAAAAAGCATGATAGAAATTACCATACTTTTTCCTCAACCTGTTTTCCACTTTTTTACTTCAAAAGAGAACCTGTTACTAAGATATTCGCCTTCCTATATTTAATCAAATTTCTCCATAAATTTTTCCAACCGATCCATGCCTTTTTGTAAAACTTCCAAGGGCTGTGCAAAAGACAGTCGGATATAGCCTTCGCCAAATTCTGAAAACGCACTTCCAGGAACGGTTGCCAGCTCCTGCTCTTTTAATAAATTGATACAGAAATCAAAAGAGTTCATGCCGGTTTTCTTAATTGATGGGAAAATATAAAATGCCCCTGCCGGTTTTACTACATCAAAACCCATTGCTACAAGTCGATCATATACAAAATCACGGCGCACTTTGTATTCTTTCTTCATTTCAATCGGATCATTTAATCCATCGGTTAACGCTGCAAGTGCCGCGTGCTGACTTATGCTCGTTGCACAGCTAATGTAATAGCCATTTAGCTTTGTCATTTCTTTTGTTAAATAATTCGGCGCTAATGTATAGCCAATTCGCCAGCCTGTCATTGAGTGAGATTTGGAAACACCGTTAATCACGATTGTTTTATTGCGCATTCCCTCATAAGATGCAATGGATTTATGTGTCTTTTCATATATTAGCTCACTATAAATTTCATCTGAAATAATGAAGATTTCTTTATCTTTTAAAAGGGCTGCTATTTTTTGCAGTTCTGCCTCTTCAATGATTGTTCCAACCGGGTTACATGGTGATGGGAGAATAACGCATCTTGTTTTATCCGTAATATGCTTTTCGATTAATTCTGCCGTTAAAACAAAATCAGTCGCCTCAGTATTCACACAAACCGGGACCGCCCCGCAAAGCTCAATTAATGGAATATAGCCAGGATATGCCGGTGCAGATAAAATAACCTCGCACCCTTCTTCTAAAATCGCTCTTAATGCAATCGTAAGTGCTCCTGATGCACCGTGTGTCACAATGATTTCATCTTGCGGGCTATAAGTTAAGCCATACCGATTAGTGTAAAAAGCTGCAATGGCATTGCGTAATTCAATAATCCCTGCGTTAGGTGTATAGGAAGTATAATTTTGATCTATTGCCCGTTTTGCCTTTTCTTTAACATGGGCTGGTGTTGGAAAATCAGGCTGGCCAATAGTTAAATTAATCGCATTCGGATAATCCACCAGCATATTTGTAAACTTTCGAATACCAGATAGCTCAATTTTCTTTAGGTTTTTATAAATTAAATGCTCCATTCTTGTATCCCCTTCTAGCAAACTTATTTACATTTCAAATATTCATTATTTTCATTTTACAATAATTGAAGATAGATTTTCATACATTACCATAATAAAATCCTACTATTTTTATTTCCTTTATAATATTTTCACTACTTATTTTTTATTATTATCGAAATAATAATCTTCTTTACTACATATTATGCATCGAAAAATACTTTTCACGGATTTTTCAAATTTTTATGAAGGGAGAAGATGTGGAAATGAAAACTTTAACAAGAATATCTAACACGATCATGGAAAAATACTTACCCGATCCATATATTTTCGTGGCAATTTTAACTGTACTTGTTTTCCTGCTTGGACTCATACTAACGCCTAGTTCGCCATTAGAAATGGTTGTTTATTGGGGAGATGGATTCTGGGATTTACTTTTATTTACTATGCAGATGGTCATTGTATTAGCTGCTGGACATGTGTTAGCTAACAGCCCCGTTTTTAAAAAATTCTTATCTTTTATTGCTAGCAAAATTAAGAGGCCATCTACTGCAATTATTGTGGTGACATTCATTTCACTAGTAGCTTGTTGGATTAACTGGGGGTTTGGATTAGTGATAGGGGCCTTATTTGCAAAGGAAATCGCTCGACATGTAAAGCGAGTAGATTATCGTTTATTAATTGCCAGCGCCTATTCCGGTTTTATCATCTGGCATGGTGGTTTAGCAGGGTCTATTCCTCTTTCTGTTGCAACAGAGGGGCATCCCTTTGCTGATATGATGGGGGTAGTACCAACTTCTGACACAATATTTACACCGTATAATTTATTTATCGTAATTGTGATTGGGCTTACATTGCCATTCTTTAATCGTTGGATGATGCCGAAAGAAGAGGAAATTGTGGAGGTTGACCCAGCATTACTGGTTGGAGAGGAGCAAAAATTCCCTCCAGCTGAAAGGACGTTTGCTTCATGGACAGAAAGAAGTTCCTTATTAACCATTCTAATTGGACTTATTGGGCTTTCTTATCTCATTCATCATTTTGCGACAAAAGGATTTGTATTAGATTTAAATATTGTTAATACCATTTTTATCATTCTGGGAATAATTTTTCATGGTACACCGCAGCGATTCTTGGCAGCAGCACAAGCAGCTATTAAAACTACCGCCGGAATCGTGTTCCAATTCCCGTTCTATGCTGGAATTATGGGAATGATGACAGCCTCTGGATTGGCTATTGTTTTTTCAGAGTGGTTTATTAGTATTTCAAATGGATTTACATTTTATCTATTTACATTTTTTTCTGCTGGATTAGTAAACTTCTTTGTTCCTTCTGGCGGAGGGCAATGGGCAGTTCAGGCACCAATTATGTTGGAGGCTGCACAGTCACTAAATGCAGATTATGCAAAAACGGCAATGGCGATTGCATGGGGAGATGCCTGGACGAATATGATTCAACCATTCTGGGCATTGCCGGCACTAGCAATAGCCGGTTTAAAAGCGAAGGATATAATGGGCTTTTGTTTATTTGTCCTTATATTTACCGGAGTGATTATCAGTATTGGCTTATTATTCTTTTAAAGAAAAAAGGACGGCACTATTCAAAATGCCGTCCTTTTTCTTATTTTGGTGCGATGATTTCCTTACCGCCCATAAATGGTCTTAAAACCTCAGGAATTACAACGCTTCCGTCGGCTTGTGCCTGTCGCAGGCTTTCGGCACAGAAAGTTATTTCGGTGCTATTACTTTTTTTCCGCCCATATAAGGTTGTAGTACTTCTGGTATAAGGACACTTCCATCAGATTGCTGATAGTTCTCTAATAATGCTGCCACTGTACGGCCGATTGCTAGACCTGAACCGTTTAGTGTGTGTACATATTCTGGTTTTGCGCCTTGTTCGCGGCGGAAACGAATGTTTGCACGGCGCGCTTGGAAATCCTCAAAGTTTGAACAAGAAGAGATTTCACGGTACATGTTCTGTGTTGGCATCCAAACCTCTAAATCATATTTCTTCGCTGCGGTAAAGCCAAGATCAGATGTGTTCATTAATAATTTGCGGTATGGCAAGCCAAGTAATTGAAGGACTTTTTCGGCATGGCCCGTTAATTTTTCTAATTCATCATAAGAATCTTCTGGTTTTACAAAGCGTACTAATTCTACTTTGTTGAATTGGTGCTGGCGAATCAAACCGCGCGTATCACGACCTGCTGATCCTGCTTCAGAACGGAAGCAAGAGCTATAGGCTGCAAATCCTTTTGGCAAAATTTCACCATCGATAATTTCATCACGGTAGAAGTTTGTAACAGGCACTTCTGCAGTTGGAATCATGAAGTAATCTGTATCCACTAATTTGAATACATCCTCCTCAAATTTCGGCAATTGCCCTGTACCCGTTAAGCTATCACGGTTAACGATAACTGGTGGCAGCATTTCTTCATAACCATGCTCTTCTGCATGTAAATCCATCATGAAGCTCATTAAAGCACGTTCCAAACGAGCTCCTAAGCCACGGTAGAATACAAAACGGCTGCCAGTTACTTTTCCGGCACGTTCAAAGTCAACAATTTGCAAGTCTGTTGCCAGATCCCAGTGTGGTTTCGCTTCAAAATCAAAGTTTGGTTGCTCGCCCCATGCAAGAACTTCCACATTATCGTCTTCTGTTTCACCAACAGGAACAGATTCATGTGGGATGTTTGGTAAACGCATCATCATGTAGTCGAATTTTTCTTCTACTTCACGAAGCTCGTTATCTAATTGTTTAATTTCGTCTCCCACTTCACGCATGCGGGCAATCACATCATCGGCATTTTCTTTGTTGCGTTTCATCACTGAAATTTGCTCTGATACCTTATTGCGCTCAGCTTTTAGCACTTCTGTTTTGGCAATTAATTCACGACGTTTTGCATCCAACTCTTCAAACTCGTCAATATTCCCTAAATCTTCATTACGAGTTAGAAGAATTTTTTTCACTTCTGCATAATTATCACGGACACGTTTAATATCTAACATGTTGATTCCTCCATTATAGGTATTTTTATTGATTACATTGTTACTCCATACTTTGCCGTACTAGAGAAATAAAACACAAAAAAGCCCTCATCCCCATAAAGGGACGAGAGCTACCCGCGTTGCCACCCTAATTGATCAGAAAAATTCTAATCCACTTATCTCATAACGGCTTTTCAACCGGCAAAAGCCTACTGTGAATTCAGCTTAAGCAACTCAAGGACGGATTCACAAGTGCCTTTACCAGCTTCCACCAACCGCTGACTCTCTAAAAAAAACATGCTTGTTACTACTTCCTATCATCGATGTTATCAATATGCATTCGCCCAATGCGAATTAAATTAACCATAATGTACTATATGCTGTTCGATTTTGCAAGTGAAGACTTAGTATATTCTTTCACCATATCTATAAAATATTGCATCAGACGTGTATCTTCAGTTAATTCTGGATGAAATGAGCATCCTAAGTATTGCCCTTCTTTTGCTAATACTATTCGTCCTTCATATTCAGCTAATACTTCTACGTTAGGACCAACAGAGACAATATGTGGTGCGCGAATAAATACCGCTGGAATCCCCTCACCTATTTGTTCTGCATCAAGTTCCACCTCAAAGCTATCAACTTGTCTTCCAAAGGAATTCCGTTCAATCACAACATCCATTAAACAAAGATGCGCTTCCTTATAGCCGACAATCTCCTTTGCTAATAAAATCAAACCTGCACACGTGCCCAACATCGGAACTCCTTGTTTAGCCATTGATTGAATGGGAGCCAGCAATTGATAACGATCCAATAATTTTCGCATCGTTGTACTTTCCCCGCCAGGCAACACCAATCCGTCCAATCCATAAAGATGATCCAGCGACTTCACTTCAATTGCCTCGCACCCCAGTAATTGAATCTGACGAATATGTTCCCTTACAGCTCCTTGTAAAGCAAGAACGCCAATCTTCATCTTACCAACCTCGTTCCTGCATACGTTCACTATCTTGCAATGTTGAAATTTCAATCCCCTTCATTGGAGTGCCAAGCTCTTTTGAAATCTCGGCGATTAATTGATAATCCTTGTAGTGTGTTGTTGCCTCGACAATGGCACGGGCAAACTTTTCAGGGCTTTCGGATTTAAAAATACCGGATCCAACAAATACTCCATCTGCTCCAAGCTCCATCATCAATGCAGCATCAGCAGGTGTTGCTACTCCTCCAGCAGCAAAATTGACAACCGGCAGACGTCCTAACCGTTTGATTTCCACCAATAATTCATAGGGTGCTCCTAAATCTCTCGCTTCTGTCATTAACTCATCTTCATTCATTCCAACTACTCGTTGAACTTGAGCATTCACTTTTCGAATATGGCGTACCGCCTCTACGATATTTCCTGTACCTGGCTCACCTTTTGTACGAAGCATAGAAGCTCCTTCCCCAATGCGGCGTGCAGCTTCGCCAAGATCACGACAGCCGCAAACAAAAGGTACTGTATAATCACTTTTTAATAAATGAAATTCTTCGTCAGCAGGTGTTAATACTTCACTTTCATCAATGTAATCCACACCCATTGCTTCTAAAACACGAGCTTCTACAATATGGCCAATCCGAGCTTTCGCCATAACTGGAATCGATACAGCACCCATCACCTCTTCTACAATTCGGGGATCTGCCATACGTGCCACACCGCCCGCTTTCCGAATATCCGATGGTACACGTTCTAATGCCATTACAGCAACTGCTCCTGCTGCTTCTGCTATTTTTGCTTGCTCTGCATTGATTACGTCCATAATGACGCCGCCTTTTTGCATTTCTGCCATTCCTCGTTTGACTGTTTCTGTTCCAAGTAGTTTCATGTCAAAATTCCCCTCCAATACTTTGTTGTAATAAAGTATAATAAATGTTGACCATATAAAAAGAGTCAATTTCGGATAAATTCATATGGTCACATAGGAGGAAAGCCCATGGATATGCTGATTTTCAAGCTAGAAAAAAATAGCAAAAAACCTTTATATGAACAACTCTATATGGGAATGAAAGATGCCATCACACATAAGCAAATTGAAGTCGGAACAAAATTACCGTCCAAACGCAAGCTGGCCGACTTTTTAAATATTAGCCAAACAACAGTTGAAATCGCATACGGACAGCTGCTTGCAGAGGGCTATATTGCTTCAAAGCCGCGCATCGGATTTTTTGTCGAAGAAATTGAAGAACTTCCCTTTATCGAAAGCAAACAGCCTAAAAAGATCATAGAAACCAGAAAAAACGAAAATGAGCCATATCCATATAATTTTCATCCCGGAAAAATAGATACTGAATCATTCCCATTTGCCATTTGGAGAAAATATGCGAAGGATCTATTTGATTTTCCATCTAAAGAATATCTCCAGGTTGGTGAACCCCAAGGAGAATATGAACTGCGTACAGAAATTGCGAATTATTTGTATCAATCACGCGGAATCATCTGTGACCCCGAGCAGATTGTAATTGGATCTGGGACCGAACATTTGCTTCCTATGATTTTGCGATTAATTGAAACGAATTCAAAAATTGCTCTCGAAAATCCTGGATATTCAGCGATTCCAAGAATTCATTTAGCGAACAAGGCGGTCCCTATTTCTGTGGATGAAGATGGGTTAATCGTTGACGAACTCGAAAAAACAGATGCGAATATCGTTTATATTACACCTTCTCATCAGTTCCCTACTGGGGCAGTATTGTCTGCTGCCAGAAGAACACAATTATTAAATTGGGCATCCAAAGCGGCTAACCGCTATATACTAGAGGATGATTATGATAGTGAATTTCGCCACATCGGAAAACCGATTCCTGCTTTGCAAGGGATGGATCAAAATGAAAAGGTCATCTATCTAAGCACTTTTACAAAATCCTTGATGCCTTCATTGCGAGTGGCTTATTTTGTTTTACCGCCGGCACTTTTGCAATCCTATCAAGAGATTTTCAGCTATTACTCTGCCACAGTACCGAGATTTGACCAACATATATTAGCCAACTTTATGAAAGATGGCCACTTTTCAAAGCATTTAAATCGAATGCGAAAGATTTACCGCAAAAAGCATGACAAGTTAATCCATACTTTAGAAAGCTTTTATCCTAACATTTCAATTACCGGTGACCATGCCGGTATGCATATTTTAATATCAGTGCCCTTAGCTAAGCTGGAACACGAGTTAAAACAAATTGCGAATGAAAATGGAATTGCCGTTTATCCTGTCTCGGATTATTTACTCAAACCAATTGATTATGACCAGCCTACATTTTTACTTGGATATGGCGGGGTAGCACTTGAAGATATTGAACCTGCTATTCACAAGCTCATGACATGTTGGGGCATAAATAGAAACACGAAAAAAGGGAAATCTCATAAACTATGAGATTCCCCTTTTTTTATTGGTCAATTAATTGAATATTGTAATTTTCGAACCAGCGATCAATTTGAACTAAGTATGCAAGCAGCTGTGGACCTGCCATTAGCTGGCCAAACCATGGCACTTTGAAGGATGAGCCACCTGAAGCAACAAGTTGCTCCAGCTGTTCTTTTTCGAATAACTCATGCAAAATCGATTCTTTTCTTTGAAGCGATTCACTTAATAAGCTTTTCACGCCATTTGTATATGCAGGATGATATGTTTTAGGGTATGGATTCTTTTTGCGATATAATACTTCCTCTGGCAAAAGGCCCTCCATGGCTTTACGTAAAAGCCCCTTCTCCATATTTCCCACGTTTTTCATTTCCCACGGAATATTCCATGCGTACTCTACGATTCGGTGATCTGCAAATGGGACGCGTACTTCTAAACTCGCTCCCATACTCATGCGGTCTTTACGTTCCAATAATGTTTGCATAAAATAACGCATATTTAAGTAGAATAGCTCACGTTGCTTTGCGGCCTTCGGAACTTCACCTTCAAGTTTAGGCGAATCTTTTACAGCTTCCTCAAATGCATGCTTCATAAAGTCTTTTAATTTCAGTTTTGATTGCCATTCCTCTCTAAGGAATCCTTCACGCTCATCTGCTGAACGAATCCAAGGGAACAGCTCATAATCACGATGGAACCATGGATATCCACCAAATACTTCATCAGCACATTCACCTGATAATGCTACTGTATATCCTTCCTTAATAACGCGGCAAGCCACCAATAGCGAACTATCGATATCTACCATACCAGGCAGATCACGTACCAGCATTGCTTCTTCTAAATAGTCCACAATATCCTTTTGGGAGAGGATAATATCAAAATGTTTTGTATTGAATTTTTCGGTCATTTGGTTGATCCAGTAACTATCTCGAGATGTCTGGAAATCATTTTTTTCGAAAAATTGTTCATTTCCTTCATAATCGATAGAATAAGTTTGAAGGATTGATCCTTCTTGATTGTACGTATTGGCTGCGATTGCAGTAATAATACTGGAATCTAGACCCCCAGACAAAAATGTACAAAGCGGAACATCCGAAACTAATTGGCGTTTAATGGCATCCGTTACTAAATAACGAACTTTTTCTACGGTATCTTCAAAGGAATCTTCATGCTTTTCACTTTTTACATTCCAGTAACGCCATTTCTTAAAGCCCTCTTTTGAAAATTTCATGGCATTGCCTGGCTCCAGCTCTTCAATTCCTTTATAAACACCATTTCCTGGAACTCTTGATGGTCCAATGCTTAATAAAGCTGCAAGCCCTTTACGGTCAATTTGAGGGGTAATTTGAGGATTTGCTAGAATGGCCTTAATTTCTGAACCAAACAGCAGTGAGCCTTCTTTTAAAGCATAAAAAAACGGCTTAACTCCTAAACGGTCTCGAAACGCATATAGCGACTCTTCTTCCTCATCCCAAACAGCAAATGCATAAATTCCATTTAAATACTCGACACATTGCTCTCTCCACTCGATGAATGAAGCTAGCAACACTTCAGTATCCGATGACGTTGAAAAGTGATATCCGCGTTTTAAAAGCTCTTGGCGAATTTCCTCTGTATTATAAAGTTCTCCGTTATATACCAGGCTATAGCCCTTGTTTTGATGTGATTTTGTCATTGGCTGCTTGCCGCCAATTAAATCGATCACGGCTAAACGACGATGCCCTAATAGAGCATGTGTGCTGGACCAAATATTGCCATCATCCGGGCCTCTCTTACTTAACGTTTCTGTCATACTTTTGATTATCGCATCTTGATTCTTAAGGGATTGTGTATAATCAATCCAACCTGTAATGCCGCACACTTTTATCACGCTCCTCACCTACTAGCTTATGAAAAAACTGGGCGAGGTTGTTTTGTCCAAGAAAAAAAAGAATGTGACACACTTAATTTAAACCTCTTTAAAAACCAGCATGAAAAGATTTCAGCCACTTTTTGGGGATTAAAAAAACTGTTCTATGATTATTATCATAGAACAGCATTTTACTAGAATAATCCACCCACGAATCCTGTAATACCATCCCAAACATTTCCGAAGAAGCTACCTACTCCTTGGAAAAATAAAGAGACAAACCCAGCACGTTCAACACTGCTTGTTGTTACGACTTCTGTAGAATAATTCTTGCCATCGATAAATCCATAATCTTCACCTTCCGATTTTTCGATAACAACTTTACCGACAACTGTGCCTTTTTTAACTGCAGCTTCAATGGATTTTTTATCCAATTCTAATTTTGGAACATATAAATCTTTTTCACTTGTTTTTACTACTAGAGATATTGGTTCTTTTACTGCAATACCTACACTATCTTCTTTACCTTTTGTAACGGACAGTGTTTCATTGCCTTTAAATGAATAGTTGCTTGATACGATCTCTTGTTTTGTAAATTGACTAAAACCGTAGTCAAATAATTTTTTTGCAGCTTCAAAACGTGCTGTATACGTGCTATTTCCATTTGAATCTTTTGCATTTAGCACAACTGCGATTAAGCGTGTTCCATTACGTTCTGCCGTTCCTGTAAAACATTGACCTGCAAAAGGTGTAGAACCGGTTTTCAAACCATCTACTCCTTCATATTCACTTACTAAACCTGGTAACATCCAATTCCAGTTTGGCATTAGAGTTTCATCATCTGTACCCTCACGGAACTTCTTCTTAGAAATACTAGAAGTCTCTAAAACTTCCGGATGATCTTTTAACAAATGATAAGCAAGTTTCGCTACAGATTTTGCTGGCATTACATTTTCATCTTCAGCCTTTGTACCTTCTGGATGCATTCCAAAAAGATCTGAATTACTTAACCCTGTTGCGTTTACAAATTTGTATCCTTCAAGACCTAATTCTGCGGCTTTTTCATTCATTAATTTTACAAATTCCGTTTCGGAGCCAGCGATTGTTTCAGCAATCCCTACTGTTGCGGCATTTGCGGAATAAATTGCCATTGCTTCATATAACTCTTGAATTGTATAAGCACCATCCGCTCTTAACGGTACGTTACTTAATGCACTGTTTTGGGACATTTTATATGTATACTCGGTAACGTGATATTGTTGATCCCAAGTGATTTTGCCTTCATCAATAGCATCTAGCAGTATATATTCCGTCATCATTTTTGACATACTCGCAATTCCTAATGGACCGTCCGCATTTTGTTCATATAGGATTTGCCCTGTATTTGCATCAATTAATATGGCACCATCAACGTTTATCCCTAAATCTGTTTCCGCACTTGCACTTGTTGCAGTTGTGACAAATGTGCTGATTAACAGAATCGGAATCATCAATAGGCTGAACCATGATGCTTTCTTAGCTGTTTTCACAAAAAATACCTCCAATATTGTTTTACTTTACTTTCGTCATTTTATCATAGAAATTGCAAGAAAAATATTACGTTTACAATAGAAAATCATGGTTACTCATTATATTTAGTTATAAATAATATTTTTTAACAAATTACTAGACGCGAATCAATTATTTTCCAATCAAAACTTCATCTCGCTAAAGAGTAACTACCTACGATAAAAGCAAAAAAAGCACACTTTTAACATCAAAATATGACGTTAAAAGCATGCTTGAGGTTTCCCATTTACTATAAAGAATAGTTCGGCGCTTCTTTTGTAATTTGGACATCATGTGGATGTGATTCACGAAGACCTGCACCAGTCATTCGAATAAATTGTGAGTTCTCACGCAAGCCTTCTAAGCTTGGTGCTCCACAATAACCCATACCAGCACGAATACCTCCGATTAACTGATGAATTGTATCAGCTAAAGGTCCTTTATAAGGTAAGCGTCCTTCAATGCCTTCTGGTACTAATTTTTTTGCATCCTCTTGGAAATAGCGGTCTTTTGAACCTTTTTCCATTGCTGATAATGATCCCATACCACGGTAGACTTTAAAACGACGACCTTGGAAGATTTCAGTTTCACCTGGAGATTCCGAAGTTCCAGCAAGTAAAGAACCAAGCATAACAACATGTCCACCAGCAGCTAAAGCTTTTACGATATCACCAGAGTATTTGATACCGCCATCTGCAATGATCGTTTTACCCATTTCACGAGCTACTGTAGCACAATCATATACTGCCGTGATTTGAGGTACACCTACACCAGCAACTACGCGTGTTGTACAAATTGATCCCGGTCCAATACCAACTTTTACTACATCTGCACCCGCTTCGTATAAAGCACGTGTAGCTTCTCCAGTTGCAACATTTCCTGCGATGATTTCCAATTCAGGATATGCTTCGCGAATTTGTTTTACAGTTTCGATGACACCTTGTGAGTGACCATGGGCTGTATCGATTACAATGATATCAACCTGTGCTTCAACAAGCTTTGCTACACGTTGCATTGTATCATTTGATACTCCAACAGCCGCTCCAACTAATAAACGGCCAAGGTGATCTTTTGCAGCATTTGGGAATTCAATTACTTTTTCAATATCTTTAATTGTAATTAACCCCGTTAGTTTGCCCAATTCATCAACGATTGGTAATTTTTCGATTTTATATTGCTGAAGAATCTTTTCAGCTTCCTCTAGAGTCGTTCCAACAGGAGCTGTAATTAATGCTTCTTTTGTCATTACATCTTGAATTTTCAAAGAATAATCAGAGATAAAACGTAAGTCGCGATTTGTAATAATCCCTACTAATGTTAAATCTTCTTCGTTATTTACGATTGGGACACCTGAAATGCGATATTTCCCCATTAAATGTTCTGCATCAAATACTTGATGCGTTGGAGTTAAGAAAAACGGATTTGTAATTACACCATTTTCAGATCGCTTAACTTTTTCAACTTCTTCAGCTTGCTCTTCTATACTCATATTTTTATGGATAATCCCAATACCGCCTTGACGCGCCATTGCAATCGCCATTTTGGATTCTGTAACAGTATCCATACCTGCACTGACAATCGGGATATTCAATTTAATCTTTGGAGTTAATTGTGAAGATAAGTCAACCGTTTTTGGTAATACTTCTGAATGTGCTGGTACTAATAATACATCATCAAATGTTAAGCCTTCTTTGGCAAATTTCGTTTCCCACATTTCGTAAATGCCTCCATTTTCTTAAAGAATATTAATTGTAAGATTATCAACATGAAATCTAAGTGTCAAGAACACTTTAAAAGAAAGAGTATTCGGATAATTCTATTAAATCTATGACCTGATGTTTTATTTAATGTATCGCTTTCATAAATCTTTACTTAGTATTTACTTGTGATTGATAATTATTAGATTTGAATGGGAAAATAAAATTGTGATTATCATATTGTAAACGGATTCAACTGACTTATCCAAAATTCCCCTTTAATAATTTCCTTTTCCAATTAATTTCGAAAATGAATGCTAATAAAAGGGATGCCCTAGCATCCCTTAAATCATGTTTTCCTTATTATATGCTTCCATATATTCTTCATAATCCAATACTTCAATAACATTCGACCAATGTAAGACAGTTCCTACGAAATCCTTTATATCTAATCCCTGCATTTCATAGGTTTCTTCAGTATTAACTGTCCCGGTAGCGTCCTCAATAAATGTGACCTTATATCCCCTATCATAGGCAGCAATTGCGGTAAACATACAACAAAACTCCGTGTTATATCCTGTAATAAAAAGTTGGTTTACACTTAATGCCTCTAATAAGCTAGAGAGTTCCGTATTAAAGAAAGAACTCGGTGTTTGCTTCTCAAGTATATGATCAGCATAATCTTTTAATGAACTATGTATTTCCGAACCCGTGGAATGTTTATATAATGGACTTTCTTCAGAGTCATCCAAATGTCTCATAAAGATTACGGGACTATTAGAATCTTTGAAATCCTTAATCACATTTTCCATAAGTAAAAGTTCTGCTTTGAAATTTCCAAAATTAATAATGGCATTTTGTACATCCTTCTATTTTGAATTTAAAATTTCCTTTATTCGTTTTTAGAAGTATCGATAAATGCATTGATACTTTTTGCAAATAAAAAACCACTGAAACTTCAGTGGTTTGACGATCTACTTTCAGTGGCAGCTCCTCCAACTAAAGTAGCAGCTAATATGGAAAGCTCTATGTAGAGATGACGTATCGGCTAACTGCTTCAACTTTGTCGAGCCGATTCTCGTTTAGATAGAGTATAATGTGCTTCGTTCTATTTCATTACTGCGAGCTCATATTCAATAGTATTAAGATTTAACGAAGGGAAATAAACGAAGATTTTTCCGTTATTTCAAAATCGAATTGGTTTCATAGGAAAATAAGGGGAGACATTCCGACTATTCTAAGAAAATACCTCCCTTTTCATGCTTTTTAAGTCGATAAGCGGAATTTCTCCTTTTATCTAAGTTTGTTTTGATTTATTTTTCTAAATAAGCGAATTTTCTCCGCTTATTTATTAGTGAGTTCATCCAAATTTTGCTTGAGCCTTGATTTCTTGTTAGCCTAATTCTAGATTAATAAACGCTGATGAACGTTTGATAATTTTTTTGAAGTTTTTTAACAATTAAAAAAACCACTGAGAATTCAGTGGTTTTCATTT
>JASENG010000027.1 GCA_030027265.1 Lysinibacillus fusiformis
AAAAAGAAATCAACTGCTTGTATGCAGTTGATTTCTT
Source organism: Lysinibacillus fusiformis (assembly GCA_030027265.1). GTDB lineage: Bacteria > Bacillota > Bacilli > Bacillales_A > Planococcaceae > Ureibacillus > Ureibacillus fusiformis_A. The sequence goes on from JASENG010000027.1 coordinate 38, forward strand.
TTTTATTGATCATAATAGACAGTTCGAATAAGATCCTCGCTTACCTCTTCATATTGATGATAATAATAAAGAATATTTTCAACGTATTCTTCACTATGATTGTAATTAAATATCGCTTTTTCAAGGTCCCCTTTTGAAGCACCAGACTTAGATAGATAATTAGCCGCACTGTATATTGCATCCTCTAAATTAAAAGGATCTGCAACACCATCTGCATTAGCGTCTACTCCATAACCACCATATTTTTTAATGATTTCAGGATTGGTCTTTTCTGCTTGCGGTATATTCCCCTCGCCTAAATCTGAACAGCTTGGATGGCTCCAACCAACAAATGTACAAGGCATAAATTGCATTGGACCTTCTGCGCCAACTGGAGAAATGAGCGATTTCATTGTAGAGAATCGGGTTTCCACTCGATGATGTGCAGCTAGTAGAGTCCAGGGAATATTATAGGCTTCTGCAGCTGAGATATAAATCGGTATGTATTCTTCAGGAATTTGAAGGTCGAATTCTGCTTGTATTTTCTCTGCATCGCTTTGCGAAAAGCTATGTAAAATCGGGCGTAAGTTTTCCCAAGTAAGAAAGATGAGTGAATAAACCGTGACTGAAATGGGAATTAGTAATAGGATTAGGAATAATTTTACACCTGGACTAATCAATGGCTTCGTCTTTTTTTTCTTCTTTTGTTTTTTTATACTCATATTACACATCCGCAGAAATAATTTTTTACATAAACAATTTTAATATGACTTAGGACATATTTTGAATCAATTGATCAAAGTTTACTAGATTCTTTGAAAGTACCATTTTATACTAAAAAAATATAAGAAAGCAAGGAGATGCAAAAGTATGTGGAAAGAATTCAAAGAATTTGCAATGAAAGGAAATATTCTCGATTTAGCTATCGGGGTTGTTATAGGTGCCGCGTTCGGTAAAATTGTTACTTCCTTAGTTGAAAATATAATCACGCCTATCGTTGGAATTATTACTGGTGGTATTGATTTAAATGAAACTCTTATGTTTGGTCTTGGAGAGGCTCAAATTAAGCTGGGTGTATTTATACAATCGATTATCGACTTTTTAATAATCGCTTTTTCAATCTTCATTGCACTTCGTTTCATTAATAAATTCAATCGCAAAAAGAAAGAAGAGGCGGTGTCAGAACCTCCTGCTCCAGTACTGGATGCGAAAGAAGAACTTTTAAAAGAGATTAGAGATTTACTAAAAAAACAACAAGCATAGTATTATGGGTGTTTAACTTTCAATGGTTAAGCGCCTTTTTTATTAAAATTTATCGAAATTTATTTGAATTAATAATTATTTCTACTTGGAGAGTGTTGTTTTCGGTACTTTATCATGATAAATTGAATAATAATCAATATAATTTGATTTATCATAATATTTATAGAATGCATAACAAAAGAAAGAGTGAGAATAGTGACGAAACGTTCAATTGAAACAAAACTAGTTCAATTAGGTAATTTAAGCGATCCTAAAACTGGAGCGGTTAATCCCCCTATTTATATGTCTACAGCTTATAAGCATGCAGGTATTGGGCAATCAACAGGATATGACTATACTCGTACAAAAAATCCAACACGTGAAATTTTAGAAAAAGGGATTGCCGATTTAGAAAACGGAGATGCTGGTTTTGCATGCAGTTCCGGAATGGCTGCTGTGCAACTAATCTTATCTCTTTTCAAACCAGGCGATGAAATTATCGTACCAGATGATATTTATGGCGGTACTTATCGATTATTAAAAACTTTTAGTGAAACCTATAATATTAACCCAGTCTATTTTGCATCATTGGAAGATGTAGAAGGACTAGTAAATGAAAACACAAAGGCGATATTCTTGGAAACGCCAACAAACCCACTAATGTTAGAATTTGATCTAGACCAATTCGAGACTATTTGCAAAAAACATAATTTATTATTTATCGTCGACAATACTTTCTATACACCATATTTCCAGCGTCCAATTGAACATGGTGCAGATATTGTGTTACATAGTGCAACAAAATATATTGCTGGCCATAATGATGTTTTAGCCGGACTGGTAGTCGCAAAAGGCCAAGAATTATGTGAAAAATTAGCTTTTGCTCATAATGGTATGGGATTAGTGCTTTCTCCTATGGATAGCTGGTTAGTGATTCGCGGTTTGAAAACAATGCATCTTCGTTTAAAACAGCACGATTCTAACGGTAAACAGGTGGCAGCTTATCTAGAAACGGAACCTCTAGTTACAGATGTGCTATACACTGGCAAAGGCGGCATGCTTTCATTCCGAGTAAAAGAAGCTGAAATGGTAAACCCATTTCTGCAAGGAATCCAGTTAATTACGTTTGCAGAAAGTCTAGGAGGAGTTGAAAGCTTCATTACTTACCCTGCTACTCAAACACATGCGGATATTCCATACGAAGAACGAGTTGCTCGTGGTGTAGACGACCGCTTATTACGTTTCTCTGTTGGTGTGGAAGAAGCCGAAGATATTATCGCTGATTTGAAGCAGGTATTCGAGCAGTTAAGAAAAGAATTTTAAAAAACAAGAAGCATGGAACTCTATTTTGGAGCTCCATGCTTCTTGTTTTTAATGGATTAATGCTTTTTTCAGGAAATACTACCGAAGCAAAGCTGCTTCTTTTAATGATCAAATCGAGAATGCTCCGAAATATCGCTTAAAGCTTCCCCTGCTTCATTTGCATAAATATTTTCTTTAGCTAAATCACCAATAGCAATAATTCCTACAATGTTCCCGTTTTCTGTTACTGGAATACGGCGAATTTGATGCTGTGCCATCATACTTGCACATTCATGGACATCCGTATCCGATGTACAAGTTACAACATCTGTTGTCATACAGTCATGACAATGGACCGTGTTCGTATCCTTGCCATCCGCAACGACATTGATTACAATATCTCGATCGGTAATAATTCCTACTATTTTATCGTTCTCGCAAACTGGCACCGAACCACACTCGATATCACGCATAATTTTCGCAGCTGCAGTTACAGAATCATGTGGTGCACACACCTTAAGATCAGTCGTCATCAATTCTTTTACTGTTTTCATATTCCTTACCTCCAAATTGAAATTTGACTTGCTTATTTTTTGTTAACTTCCCTAAATTATTCTCCATAAACGTATTTAAATAATAAAGAGCCAGACTTTAAAAAGTCCAGCTCTATTAATTAAAAATTATTTACTTAACCGTTCTTCAATTAAAGTTTCCATATCGATGGCAATTGTATCGAAAGGAACCTCTCCAGTACCTGGATAATTTTTTACTGCGATTCCCTTTTCATCGATTAAATAAAAAGTTGAACCATGTATGACTTGATCATCATTTTCTGGCATTTTCACAATTGATTTAAATGAATTTAAAGCAAATTGTTCAATCCACTTTTGGTCATACCCTGTGACTAAATTCCATTTCGACTCATCAGGAATAGTAAAATGGCTTAAGTATTCACTTAGCACTTCCGGACTATCATTAGCCGGGTCAACAGAGAATCCAACAATATTATAATCTTCCACACCACGTTCTTCTAGCTCTGTCTGAATTTCCGTCATATTAAATGTCATTGGCTGACAAATTGATGTACAGTTTGTAAAAATGAACATGGCTAGCCATGGCTCCCCTTTTAAGCTCTCTAGTGTTACTTCTTCCCCTTTATGATTGGTTGCCGTAAAGTTCTCAATTTCGTATTCTGTGTCTGCTTTAAACTTATAATTACTGCAAGCACTTAATAATACAGAAAGAACAAGTATTCCGACAAGACCGACTAATTTCTTTTTCATCATATTCAACTCCTCTAATCCTCTTTTCATCTTATCGAAATACTTGGGAACACACAACCAATCTATTTCATGCATATCGAACAAATTTGTGAAGGAATCTCTCACTTCTGGTCAAAAATGCAGACTTATTTATTGGTGATTCATTGAAACGAGTGCAGCGTGAATTGCTTCAAGTTTGGCCTCAATACGGTATAGCAAATAAAACGACACCACTATTGGAAAACCAATTTCTTGAATAATACGAACCCATTCCTCCATCAACGATTCCCCTCCTTTTTCCCATTTTTAGAGAAAAAGCCGACAAAATCACCAACAGATTTTGTCGACTAGATCTTAACCTAATTACTCTGGAGTGAATTCAAATTCTGAAACTGTCCGTTCTACAATCCTTGCCTGGTTGATGGCGATTAAACTGCCGCCATTGCTATGAAAAATATTTGAGTCAATAATTGTTTGCATCACAATTTCGACTTCAGCTGCAGTTAGGTTTTCTTTTGGTTCATTCACAGTTAATGTGATGGATTTACCGTTTGATGTGTCAAATTTCAATTCTAATACTTGAGTCATTTAATTTTCTCCCTTCTTTTCGTTTTTTACATATCAACTGTTTCTGTTAGAATTTTTTCTACGAATAATAATTCATAGCTTGAAAGACTTGCAAGAGCTTGTACAACTGTGAATACTTCATCAGGCTGCACGTTATTGCGTACATTACGATACGTTTTAGCACTGACGATTGCTTTGCCCAATTCATCAATTCCAGTTTCAAATGAAAGCTTTAATGTTGCATTGTCGTAATTATATGTTGCCATGTCGATCACCTCCTTTCACTTATTAAATATCTTTTTTCACCCAAAAAAGAGACATTTAAAGTGAAAACTTTTCTAGTTCCTTTTATAATAGGAATTAGTGATATTAAAGAGGTGAACGGTTTGAACTTGGAAGGTTGGTTTTTATGGTTTATCCTATTTTGGGTTGTTGTACTGATAACCCTTATGGGGATTGGCGGATTCTTTATGTTCCGCAAGTTTTTAAAGGCATTGCCCAAGAAAGATGGAAAGTCCGATTTAGACTGGCAGAATTATTATTTAGATAAAACCATACATTTGTGGGGAGAGGACGCAAAAGCATTACTGAACGAATTAGTAAGCCCTGTACCTGATTTATTTCGTCAAGTAGCCAAGGAGAAAATTGCAGGAAAAATTGGTGAAATTGCTTTAAAAGAAAAAGCTAAATCGATTACACATGATATTCTGATTAGGGGCTACATTTTAGCTACTCCAAAACGCGATCATAAGTTTTTAAGAAAAAAACTAGAAGAATTAAATATTGATGTTACTCCGTACGAAACTTATTTTGAGTAACATCGTATACATAGGCAAATTTAAACGGGACCCTCTTAATAGAAGGTCCCGTTTTTTATGCTGTTATTAACGTTTTTTCAATTTTCTTATAACGGTAGAACATGGCTATTCTCCATGGCCATAGCATCGAAAAAGCTAATATCCAGAACATTCCGCCAAGCTCTCCGACATCAAAGGAGTCGGAAAGGTACATTTTCATGATGATTCGAATAATTAATAAACCAATTAAAATGAAAAAGAATGCCTTTGAACGTTTCATATAGATTTCTTCATTTCGAACTTCGAATTTAGAAGTAGCAATCAACACTGTAGAAAAAACTACGCCTACAGCAACCGCTTCCAAAATTTGTAATGGCTCTACTCGAAATTCATCAAAAAGAAACATTAATCCCCCTGAAGACATTGCAATCGGAGGTATTAGTATTTTTTTTGCGTTTACAGGCTTCTTTTGTGAACGAATGCGGACAAACATCACAAATAGCCCCATTAAAAATGCCATTACTGTTGATCCAATAATAAAATATTGAGAAGGTATATTTGCTAACATAACTCTTCCCTCCTCTGTCAATCTCTCTCTAATGATATTATCATTACCTTATTATCTACTTTATATCCTTTTATTGAAATTAGGATAAATAACGTATTGATAATACCTTATTTATAAAGAATTTTCCACAATTAGCCTTACTATATTTTTCATTATAATACATTAAATCAAACTGTATTAAATGATAAAAAAACCTGCTAAAAAATAGCAGGAAATTTTATCAATGTTCATCGTAACCTAAAATGTTATCGACAACCGTTTTTAATTGATTCTTTTCAAAAGGTTTAGTGATAAAGTCCTTTGCTCCAGCTTCAATCGCTTCTACAATGATTCTTTGTTGGCCTAGAGCTGTCATCATAATTATATTGGCATCTGGATTCTCAGGTATAATTTCCTTTACCGCATCCAATCCAGACATAATAGGCATTGTAATATCCATCGTCACTAGGTCGGGCTTATGCTGGTTATACATCTCAACTGCTTCCCTACCATTAGAAGCTTCTCCCACGATTTCAAAGCCCCACTCTTTAAACATATTTCCGACTGCAACTCTCATGAAAAGTGCGTCATCAACTATTAATACTGTTGGCATCCTTCATTCCCCTTCTTAAATAATTTCAATCTTAATTGTTGTAATTATTACGGAAACTAATAATTCGATTAGAAGCCCGTGAATCCACCAAAAATTGGCGATAGAATGCGAATAATATAATCCAGCCCATTAAAGAATAGTAGGATTCCGACACCAATCATAATATATCCGCCTATTTTAACGATTTTTTGACTATTTCTACGCACCCATCCAAGTTTTGAGATAAAGAACGATAGCACAAAGAATGGAATAGCAAAACCGAAATAATATGCAAGCATATACCACATCGATGATTCGGGATTTGTACCAGCTAATGCAATAATAGAGCCAAGGATAGGGCCCGTACATGGCGTCCAACCTGCTGCAAAAGCAATACCGATCAATAATGAACCAAAGTAGCCGGATGGTCTATTTTTAAATTGAAATTTTCGATCTTTCATTAAAAAATCAACTTGTAATAAACCGACAATCATTAACCCAAACACGACAATTAGAATGGCACCAATTTGTCGCATCAAATCTTGATAGTTAAGGAAAAATTCCTGTGCCAGCGATGCACCGAATCCGATTGCAATAAAAATAATAGAAAAACCAATTAAAAAGAATAACGTATGTAAAATTGCACGTTTTTGCAACATACCTTTTTCATTTCTCAGTTCGTCATAGCTCATCCCTGTTATATAGGACAGGAAGGCTGGATAGAGCGGTAAAGTACATGGTGAAATAAAACTTAAAAAACCCGCACCGAACGCTAAAAAGATATTAACATCTGTGTTCATGGTGTTCTCTCCTTACAATTAATGTCTCCATCGTACCAAATTTTCAATAAAAATGCTTAGACTTGGTTATGAAGTTTTTTTGTCCAAAATGTGTAAGAAATGTGAAGTTGAATAGATGTACAATCTTATTACAATAAATCATACCATATCCCTCATAAAAGCAATATTAAAATCGAAAAATTCAAATATTTCATTCTCTTTACTTAGATATCTGCATTAGCAGTTTTTCGCTGAATTTGAATCCTTTTCTTCGTTTCAAAGATTGTTGAGAATGTAAAAATAATGATAGATAGCCAAATAAATATAAATGAAACAAGTTCAGTTTTTGTAAATGGTTCATGATACAATACAATTCCTAAAATCAAAACAATTGTTGGCGTCATATATTGAATAAAACCAATCACATACTGAGGGAGCAATTTAGCCCCTTTTGCAAATAATACCAGCGGGAAGGCAGTTACGATTCCTCCAAGAATTAAAATAATATCTGTTTTCCAGTCAACATGGAAAAATGACATTTGATTAGTAGACATAATATAAATATAGTAAACTAAGGCAAATGGCAGCATAAATAAAGTTTCAATGGCTAAACCACGAGTTGCATTTAAAGAGATTTGTTTTTTTAATGCACTATAACTTGCGAAGCTGAGGGCAATTAATAATGCAAGCCACGGAACCTCTCCATACCCCACAGTAAGGGACAAAACACCAATAAACGCAACGATAACTGCACAAATCTGCATTTTGGAAAGTTTTTCTTTAAAGAAAATCATCCCAAATACCACCGTTATTAGCGGATTAATATAATAGCCTAAACTTGCATCGACTACATGATTATTATTCACTGCAAATATATACAGAAACCAGTTACAGGAAATAACAAATGACGCAGCTATTAAAGAGAAAAATAATTTTTTATTTTTCCACAATGATTTTAAATCTTCCAGCAGCAACTTTCTTTGTTTGATGATGACAATAAAGAGTAAAGTAAAGACAAAAGACCAAATAACTCTGGAAAGTAATACTTCTAAACTATCTACATGCGCAAGCAGTTTCCAGTAAAGGGGAAAAATACCCCATATAGCATATGCGCCAACTGCATAAAGAATCCCTTTTCGATCTATATTCATTTCTACACCTTCTTCATATTTTCTTGAATAAAGCTAAACCAATTATAGTACTCGGAATAATTGAAGTAAATGCTTTTTAAAATCCAGCTTCAACTCAAATAATATACGAAGAAAAGGATGCCTCATAAAGCGACATCCTTTCACAACGATTACTCCACAATTCCGTTTTGCAATAAGTACATTTTATGGTACAACCCTTTTTGTGCAAGAAGTTCTTGATGTGACCCTCTTTCAATAATTTCGCCTTGATGTAAAACTAAAATTTGTTCTGCATCTTGAATCGTTGAAAGACGGTGAGCAATTGCTATTGTAGTACGTCCTTTTCTCATCTTTTCCAAGGAAGATTGAATAGCTACTTCTGTTTCTGTGTCAATAGATGCTGTTGCCTCATCTAATACTAAAATTTTCGGATTCGTTGCTATTGTGCGAGCAAATGCAACAAGTTGTCTTTGACCGCTGGAGAATGTTGAACCGCGCTCAGAAACCCTCTGTTCATATTGGCTTGGCAACTGTTCAATAAACTTATCTGCCTGTACAAACTTAGCTGCTTCCACTACATCTTCAACAGTCAACCTCGGATTAAATAATCGAATATTGCTTTCAATCGTTCCATAAAAAAGGAATGGATCTTGCAGCACTAAGCCTAGCTTAGTTCTTAGCTCTTTCTTAGGATAAGATTTAATCGACTTGTCATCTATTAAAATATCGCCTTCTCCAAATTCATAGAAACGCATTAATAAGTTAATGATGGAACTTTTACCGCTTCCGGTATGTCCCACTAATGCAGCTGTTTCCCCTGGTTTTACAGTAAACGATACATTTTTCAGGACGTTGGTTTTGCCATCATAGCTAAAAGTTACATTTCTGAATTCAATCAACCCTTCAGAAATCGATAAATCACTCTCTTTCTGCTGGGGCTCGATATCCTGGTTATCTAATAGGGCAAATACCCGGGATGCTGCAACAATCGCTTGTTGGTAAAAAGCTAAACGTTCCATTACACTATTAATTGGCTCAAAAAAGCGGTTAATATAAGTAATGAAAACATATACTACCCCCACTTCAATCGCAGTGTTGAAGGAAGTCATCCCAAAATAAGTTAAAATAATTACTATAGCGGAGAAGAAAATTAAATCGATTACTGGCCGAAGTAATAGACTATTTAATTTGATATTATCCATCATCGCTTTATAATGCTCATCATTGATTCGATCGAAGTCATCTGAAATACGCTGTTCCTGACGAAAAGTTTGGATAATCCCCATTCCCGATAAACTCTCGGCTAGTTTTGCATTTAACTGACTCAACTTTTCCCGCATGGTTATAAATACGACCGAACTATATTTTCTGTATAAGTAGATAACCAAAAAGATTAATGGCAGTAAAATAAGTGCATATAAAGCAAGCAATGGGTTTAATAAAAACATGGCAACATATACCCCTATAATCAGAAACCCCGCTTGTATAAATGAACTGAGTACGGAGACGAATAACTCTTTGATGGCCTCTGTGTCATTTGTCGCTCTTGAAACAATTGACCCTGCCGGTGTTTCGTCAAAATATCGCATACCCAGTTTATGAATTTTGGAGAATACATCGATTCGTAATTGCTGAATAATCTTTAATGCAATCTCCTGAAACTTAACAAGCTGAAAATAGGAAATTACGACATTAAGGATTTGAATCATAAAATAGGAAACTGCTAGAAAAATGATTGGTTCTACATCAAAATTGCTCACGGCTATATGATCATCCAGAAAAATTTTTATAAGATAAGGGCCTGTCACATCTCCAATAACTGTTAACATCAGTAGAAATAAGGCCAGTATAACACCTTTTTTATGAGGCTTTAAATACGATAAGAGCCTTAAGAGAATCTGTGTTTGTTGTTTGCTGGAAAAGGCGAGCCTATTTTTCAATTTGTTCCCCTCCCTTTTCTACCAATCTTTCAAGCTGCTGTAATTGATACATTTCATAGTATTTGCCTTGAAGTGCCATTAATTCCTCATGTGTTCCCTTTTCTACAATGGTTCCTTCATCCATTACAATTATCAGATGTGCATGTTCGATTGCACTTAAGCGATGGGATGTGATAATGGTTGTTGAATCTACCCTCGCCTCTTTCAAGGATTTTAATATAGCTTCCTCCGTTTTCGCATCCACTGCTGATAAGGAATCATCTAGAATCAATAATTCCGGCTCCATCATTAATGCACGCGCTATCGAAATACGCTGCTTTTGTCCGCCAGATAATGATACACCACGTTCCCCTACAATCGTTTCATAGCCATCTGAAAATCGTAATATATCATCGTGAATGTGTGCAATTTTTGCTATTTTCTCTACTTTTTCACGAACTTCATTTGGATTATTGAAAGCAATATTTTCATAAATGGTTGTTGAAAATAAAAAATGATCTTGAGGAACATATCCAATCGATTCTCTTAATCTTTGTTTTTTATAGGCATCAATTGTAGATCCACCGAATTTAATTTCCCCATGATAGCCTTCAAACTCGCGCAATAGCAGCTTTAAAATTGTTGTTTTCCCCGAACCGGTTTTTCCTACGATTCCCAAAGTTTCCCCGCGCTTCAGCGTAAATTGTACATCGTGAAGAGCACTTGTTTCATCCGCAGGGAACTTGAATTCATCGATGTTAAACTCGATATCTCCATTTGGTTTAGTATTTAATGCATTCTCTTTGTCATCAATTTCTATAGGGACAGATAAGAGCTGCTCAATTCGATCATAGGAAGCAGAGCCGCGCTCCATAATATTGAACAGCATACCAAATGCCAACATGGGCCATACAAGCAAGCCTAGATAAGTATTAAAAGCGACCAAATCTCCTATTGTCATAGTGTTTTCATAAATAAATTTCGCTCCAAACCCTAAACTTAACATGAAGCTAAACCCTATAACTAAACTGATTGTTGGATCGAACAGCGAATCGATTCTGGCAACCTTCATGTTTTTATCTACTACATCATTAGATAGACGGGTAAAATCGGCCGTATCTTCTTCTTGCTGTCCAAAGGTCTTGATTACCTTAATCCCAGAAATACTTTCCTGTGTTTTATCATTTAAATCTGAAAAGGCAGCTTGAGCTTCTCTGAACCTTGAGTGCAGGAGCTTTCCATAATAACTCGTCGAAACGGCCATTAAGGGCATAGGGATTAAGGCGATTAAAGTTAAACGCCAATCAATGGTTAAAGCCATAGCTAAAATAACAAACCCGCCAGTCGTTATCGAGTCGAAAAGGGTTAATACCCCACCGCCGGCTGTCTGCTGAACTGCTGAAATATCATTCGTTGCATGAGCCATTAAATCTCCAACTCGACGCTGCTGGTAAAATGAGGGACTCATCTTTGTAAAATGGCGGAAAAGCTTTTCTCGCAAAATTTTCGCTAAGAAGGTAGAAGATCCAAAAATCATTCGACGCCAATAGTAACGAAGTATATAGATCAGTATGGCAACAATGATGATGATTCCAACCCATTTTGCAAGCGATCCAGGTGTGAGCGACCCATTTCCAATCTCATCAATTACAAAGCCAATCACTTTCGGAGGAATAAGATTTAATATTGCGACTAGTCCGAGCATGGTAAGGCCAATAATGTACTCTTTTTTCCTCTCTTTAAAAAACCAGCTTAATTTCAAAAATACTTTCATTTATCCACCTTCTTTAGATTTCTAAAGGTACTAAATCTTTCAAAAATTCAGATCTCAAAGACCATCCTATTTTAGCAAATATACATTAGTGCGTGAAGAGAATTATTGAAAATAATTCAGTAATCGAAACATTTCCTCCAAAAGTTGGAGAAAAAAAGACTGCAATCAAACTCGAAAAATCTCGAATTTGACCGCAGTCATTCCATTCTATCTCGTGTCCATCTTATTAGACCTGAATAATCTCGCAAGGTAGATTTTTTTGATACATTTTATGAGCATCATTACTAACCTCTAATACTGCCATGGCCTCCACATTCGGTTTTGTATAGATGATGGGATAATCCTTTTCGCCCAGAAATTCGTCCGGTCTAAAAGGCAGTATTTCTTCATCAATGGAAAATTCACCTTTAATCCCCCTACTGTTCCCCCGTGCATCTAAACGGATCCATCTGCTAATAGAAGGAATAAAAACTGCATTTAGCGCGTGTAATGCAAAACGATTTTCATTCCCCCGTATTCGTAGTCGTTGATAACAGAAACCAGTGGGGATCGACTGGGATCTTAATAGGGCAGCTAGTAGGTTTGCTTTTGCAAAGCACACCCCTTCGCCGTATTTTAAAACATCATTCGTACGACATGGTACATATCTGCTTTCAATATCTAAGGATTGAGCTATTTGATCTCTTACAAATTCATAGGCGGCTTTCACTTTTTCAATATCTGTTTGATCGTCTGTAAATAACAAATTTGCTTGTTTTTTTATAGATTCATGTGAATAATTAACAACTGGCAGTTCATTTAAATAATCCCCAAGTACAATAGATTCAGCAATCAAATTCATCATTACCATCTCCGAACATTTTCATGTAATCTATTAATTTTCTATATTATACATCTTTTGGATAATACTTTCCCATACTATATTAGTGATAAATATGATAATTACGTGAAATGTGTGCTTTCTGATGAAAAAATATGGAATTATGGGTATTTTTCTAAAATAACCACTATCGAAATAGAAAAAACCATCTTTCATTAAAAGATGGCAATTCTAACATGATTATGTTGTTACTTTTAATACAGTTTTAATTTTTTGAATTACACCGCCTGAGCTATACGTTAAGACACTTCGTTTATAGAACGATAAACTAATCATATAAAAGGCAATGACTGTAATTAGCAGAAGCGCTAAAGAGATAATTGATTCTAATGGATTTATATCGGTCGCTCCAATACGCAATGGCATAACCATTCCTGAAGTTAAAGGAATATATGAAAATACTTTAATAAGCATTGTATCAGGATTTGCTACACCTGAAATCATCACATAGAACCCGACCAATGCAGTCATGATAGCTGGCGTCATTACTTGTGACGCTTCTTCTACTTTGGATACAAGCGAACCAAATAATGCCCCAATGATTAGGAATAATATAATCGTCAGGAAAAGGAAAGCAATCACGTAAAAGACATAGCTATATGTCAATTCATTTAAAATTGAGTCGACCATTTCCCACTTTTCACCGCCATTTGCGAATCGAAGCAAGGCTAGTAATGAACCGAAGATAATCACAAATTGTGTAAGGGCTAATAAGGAAATACCAATTATTTTTGATTGGAAATGCGTACTTGGTTTCACACTTACTAATAACATTTCAAGTGCGCGCGAACCTTTCTCCGATGCTACATCCGTTGTGATCATTGAAAGGAAAGCCATGATAAAGAAGTAAATTACAATCCCTACGAAATAGGAAGCCCAAATACCCGATTGCTTTTGATCCTCACTTTTTCCATCAGCTACCGATTCATCTAAATTCGTTGTTGTAATCATGGCTTCCGAGTTTAAAATTTTATCAGCTTCACTAGCTGTTAAATTTAATTGTTGAATGCCGTAAATCTTGCCAGCATACTGGACAAATGACGAAATTGCAGATTGATCATTTAGTTTAAGCGGACCATAAGTTGCAATATCTGCTTTTAACGTTTCATTTTCTTCCGTAACTACTACGACAGCATCATATTCTTCTTCTTTTAACTGTTCATATACACTTTCAGTCGATTCCGCCGGAAAGCTAAACGCTATATCCTCATTAGTTACAAAGATTGGTTCCAATTCAACTGCCGTTTCATTTATCAACGCAACTTCCAATGCTTCATCATTTACAAAGATTGCTTTAATGTCTGACCAAAATGTGATTACCGCCATCACAACAACATATAAAAGCGTCATAAGAATAAACGATTTTGCACGAACCTTTTGTTTATATAGCTGTTTAATCAATAACCCTAATTTATTCACCATTGCCACCTACCTTATCTTTGAAAATCTCATCCAGCGATAAATAATCAAGACTAAATTTTTCGATATATTGTCCATTAGAGACAACCTCGAAGATAGATTCGGCAAAGGATTCGTCTATTAAAGTTAAAACATATTCTTCTCGATCAACCTTAATCTCTTTTACCCCGGCCAATTTCTCAAGTTCTGTTTTCGGGATATTTGTGCGGAGTGTCAACTTCGTTTTTCCATATTGTTTCTTTAAATCTAGTAGACTGCCTGAAAAAAGAGAGACTCCTCTTTTAAGCAGACAAAGGTGATCACATAATTCCTCAACATTATCCATTTGATGACTGGAGAAAAGAATCGTTACACCTTTTTCTTTTAAAAATAATATTGCATCTTTGAGTAAGTCTCTGTTGACGGGATCTAATCCACTAAAAGGTTCATCTAAAATCAAGAATCTTGGCTTGTGAATAAAACTAGCGATAAGCTGCACTTTTTGCTGATTCCCTTTAGATAAAGTTTCAGCTTTATTGTGGCGTTTTTCCTCTAAATCGAAGCGGTTAATCCAGAAATCAATTTCTCTTTTTAATTCTTCCCGTTTCATGCCACGTAATTGGCCAAAGAAAAATAATTGTTCCTCTACCTTCATTTGAGGGAAAATTCCGCGCTCTTCGGGCAGATATCCTAAATAATCACGGTTAATTTTCTTAATGGGGGTACCATCCCAAGTAATCGTTCCTGATGTTTGATCTTGCAAGTCTAAAATCATACGAAAAGTCGTTGTTTTCCCTGCACCATTTTGTCCAATGAGACCAAATATCTCGCCGCTGCCTATTGTAAAGTTTAGATCATTTACAGCAGTGAAATCTTTGTATTTCTTCACAACATGTTCTAAGGTTAAAGTCATTTTAAAACCCCTTTCTAATCATTGAAAATCTCTAATTGATTTTTTAAATTTCTGCGTTTTTTCATTATTTTTAGGATAGGATAAATTAACGCGATGGCTACCCCAGTATTAACTCCCGCAACAAAATCATTAATACTTTCCTTATTCGCATAACTAAAAAGTATAAAATTAATGATTCCGATAAATAAATTGATAAAAAATACGAATAAAAATAGATAGTGGAAACGATTTATGTAAGCTAGCTTTGAGGAAGTATCACTGTACAATTCAAATGGTCCATCAGCTGCTTCCTTTCGAAAATAAGCCCAGTTCAACTTTTTCTTTACAAGTTCAATTCCAGAATCTCGCAAAAAGTCAATATACTCTTTGCTATCATCTTTTGAGCCTAATTCATAAATCATTTCATTTCGATAAATATATTTGCCTGGTGCACCTTTCTCGAAAGCATAGTTTCCTATCCCGAATGAGGTTAAATGCCACCCATTTTTCGCCATACCATTTACCCATTCTTCCTCTTTTTCATAATCGAAAAAAAGTCGAAATATCAATTTTTTATCTCTCAAAATTTGCCACCTCCTGTTATACGGACACCATTGTCAAAAAGTTCCCTTAATCTTGAAATTTCTGATTGAATTATTTTTTTCCCATCTTCGGTAATCAGGTATTCCTTTTTACGTCCATCATCTTCAAAAGTTTGAATCCAACCCCGATCCAATAATGTTTTTATCGCTCCATAAATCGTACCTGCCCCTAGTTTCACACGACCTGCTGTCATTTCTTCCGTTAGTTGGATAATTCCGTATCCATGTCTAGGTTCATATAAAGAAAGCAAAATATAATATACCCCTTCAGTCAATGGAGGATGTTCCTGTGACATATCATTGTTTCCTTTCTTTCGATATATTGCCGAACGATATATCGGCTGTTGATATAACAACTATATCAGCTGTCGATATACCAGTCAATATGAGAATGAAAGTTTTTGTAAGTTTTTTCCCATTTCTAATAAAAAAGAAGCCAGTTGGATGTTGGCTTCTCTTTCTTCATATAAATATATTTGGCAGTAGCTTCAAGTTCTTTCTAGAACTATTTTTATTGCCGCTCATTTACGCTATCTCTATTTAGGAAAGCAGTTATTGTCTCCATTGTTTCCTCAATCTCCTCGCTGAAAGCACCATTTTTTGTGAAGTAACTATGCACTAACCCAGTGGCAATATGTGTTTCAACATAGTTGCCAAAGTCTTTTAGTTTTTCGGCATAGGAAAGTCCTTCATCTTTTAAGATATCGTTTTCTGCCACGATGATACAAGCTGGGGGCAGCTCATTTAACTCCTTGGCTTTTAAAGGGGCTGCATAGGGATGATTTTGAGAACCCCTTTCATCCAAATAGTAATGAGCGAACCATTCCATATCTTTCTTCTGTAAGCCGAAACCTTCGGCGAATTCTTTATAGGACTCCGTTGAAAAGGACAGATCGGTTACCGGGTAAAGCAGCACTTGGGCACAAATCTTTGGTCCATGCAGTTCTTTATTCATTAATGTCACAACTGTTGCTAAATTGCCTCCTGCACTATCACCCATTACTGTAATATCATTTGAACGCCCGTTGATTCCATTGGCATTTTTGACCGTCCAAAGAAAAGCATCATAGGCATCATACAATGGTATAGGAAATTTGTATTCTGGAGCTAAACGGTAACCAACAGAAATGACAATTGAGTGACTCTTAGCTGCAAGTAGCTGACAAGTCGCATCACATGTCTCAATATCATTTAACACCCATCCGCCCCCATGATAATAAATAATAATCGGAAACGGTCCATTACCCATAGGAGTATAAATTCGAACAGGTATTTGCTCCATATCACGCATCGTAATGAACAAATTATCTATTTTCTCTAAATCAACTTGTCTCTTTAGTGTAATTTTTTGTGCATTTGCACGTAAATCTCTCACTTCATCAGGGGTCAATGTATGTATAGGTGGTTGCTGATTCACGATTTCCAAATAAGTTATCGTACTTTGTAGTAAATTTGCCAATTCAATCACGATCCTTTAAATGATATTTAAATACCTATCAGTTTACTCTACATTAATTATAAGTAAAATAGTAGGAATTATCAAATGAAATATACATTTAATGTTAAATCATTTCTTTTTAAAATTTACCATCAGCAATTACTTCTTTAACCGATTTCCACTACTTAACTTCCAATAGAAATAGCCGCATCACTATTTCTAAGAACTACAATCAATTTATAGCAATAAACATTAAGACAATAGTTCCAGTCATTTAAATTTCTTAAAATAATTGGTTTAATACTTTAAAAGTGTAAAAAAGACATGGTCTCCCATGTCTACTGTTTAAGAATAATATGGATGATTTTTGGGTTGATGATTCATTGGCATAGGATAATGCGGAACTTGAGCAGGATATGGTTGCTGATAATGATGATTGCCCTGACATTCTTTGTATGGCCCTATAAATGTAGCTGGCTTTACAGGTGCAATAGCTTGCTTCCATTTGTTCTCGTCCATACAATAGG
Source organism: Lysinibacillus fusiformis (assembly GCA_030027265.1). Classification (GTDB taxonomy): domain Bacteria; phylum Bacillota; class Bacilli; order Bacillales_A; family Planococcaceae; genus Ureibacillus; species Ureibacillus fusiformis_A. Next base: position 17,665 of record JASENG010000027.1, read on the forward strand.
TTTTAGCCATAATACTTGGCGGTGTAAATCTTAAAATATCTGAACCTAATATCACTTCAGGTGTATTGGAATCAAAAATGGCCAAAAAATGTGTATGATCTACTTGCGCTTCAATAAAATGCCACCATCCTTGAGGTACATTTACTACCTGACCTGAAGTTATTTTATATTCCATTAATTGCTTTGTAAATGGATTGAAAATAGAAACAACCGCACAACCAGAAATAACATAAACTAGCTCAGCAGCATTTTGATGGTAATGTGGCTCGACAACATTACCTTTACTTAAATACGTATCCAACATTGAAAGATTTTTTAAAGAATTTAATTGATTGACACCCAAGACATTTATGAAGTTTTGTTGATCTTTTTTAAAGAGCTGGCTTTTGTTTACATCGAAAGCATATTGAACAGATGGTGACGAATAATCGATTGTTGTATTCAACTCTTTCTACTCTCCTTTACTAAAAAATACTTAAACTAAAATCCCATCTATAATATGTACGTTTTTAAATTAGGTGCCCGCACAATAATTTTGGAGGAAGTATGTAATTTATCACAGAATTTACTAAATGATAAATCAATTTCTCAACTTCTTATTCTATAATAGGTAATTTATCTAGTTCATCTTCTCACTAATGAATAGATTAATAATGCACTAACTATTTAAACGAAGGAGGGAAAAGAACATGTTTAACAGAGGGCACCAATGTGGCTGCGGTGGTGGTTGCAGCAATGTAATTCACTGTCCGGCAAATGTTTTTCCAACACAAACAGCACCTGCACGAGTTTCACCAACTCAGGAAGTTGTTCGTACTAACATTTTCAACACTGTTGTACCACATATTCACCCAATGCATACAACAACTGTCAATAGGCACCATACTCAAAATCAACACTTCTTCCCAAGAACACAATCTACTGTGAATGAATTCACTGAAGATCAAGAATTCTTCCCGCCATTTAATGCAGGTACTAGAGGAACTACTGGTACTTTCGGCAATATGGGCACAACTGGAAATATGGGCAACATGGGTAATATGGGTAATATGGGTAATATGGGTAATATGGGTAATATGGGTAATACTGGCTTTACAGGTTTCCCAGTTCGTAGAAGAAGATTTTTCTAATATCTAATCCTTAGAAAAAGACTTATTCATATTTCTTCCCATAAAAAAATAGATTACCTTCACAATTAGTGAATGGTAATCTATTTTTCTTTACATACGTTTTAACTTTTCATATTCCAGCTGCAATTGTTCAATTCGCTTTCTGCCTTCTTCTCGGTTGCGAACTGTTTCTGCTTGAATTTGTTTCGTTTCTTCAATTCCTGACATAATTGTCTGCCAAGTGGTTTCAATCGTTTCGATTTTGATGCTTGGGTTTCCTGCTGATCGAGCAATATCGATACTATTTTGACGAATATTTTCTGCATTTCGAATTAACATTTCATTTGTACGTTTATCAAGCTCATTCATAGAATCTGCCACTAATTTTTGACGTTGGATCGTAACTGCGTGTATTAACCCTTGCTTAAAAATCGGAATTGTTGTTACAAATGCCGAGTTAATTTTACCGATTAAATGATTGTTTCCTTGCTGGATCATACGAATTTGAGGCGCCGCTTGGAAGGATACTTGCTGAGCCATTTCTAAATCGTATCTGCGCTGCTCTAATAGCTCCATATTTCTTCTTAGCGTTTCTAGCTCCATCATCGCTTCTTGATCGCCTTCGTGTGCTCTTTGCTCAAGAGATGGGATTAGAGGTTGAAGTTGCTGCAGTTTCACTTCAATGGCAGCCACATGCTCACTTAAGCTTTGAAAATAATTTAAGTTTTGATCATACATTTGCTCGAGTTCCATTGTATTACGCTTCATCTCAAGCTCATACTTTTGGATTTCGTTATAAATAATATCTATTTCTTTATTCATTGTGTCATATTTCGATAAGATTTTTTCTAGCTGCTCTTTTCCTTTGTTAAATAACCGCTTTAAAAAGCCTGCCTTTTTCTCATCCTTGAAATCCTGCGGGTCAAAACGGTCCATGATTTTATTTAAGTTATTAATCAGCTCACTTGATTTTTCAAGCTTGCTTGTTTTAATAGAGGCTAGCATTTTATCCGAAAACTTAGATATGGCAGTTGCCGTTTCTTTACCGAATTCTAATACGGCAATTTGATTTTTGGCATCTATTTTTTCAGCAAGCGCTTGTACCTGTGGCTCCTCTTTTAATGCAAGCTGACGTTTTTTAATTTGAGATAATTCTTCCTGACTAACTAGCTGTTGCTGTGGTATTTCAGAAAGGCTATTCTCTTCTGTATTCATTTTTGAATTTAAATCATCAAATAATGGATTTTTTACTTCTGACATTGAAATCCCCCGTTCCATTTATAGTTAGGTCTATAATAGACCAAAACAATTCAACACTTATCATTAACAAATAATGCTTATAAAAAACATACGAATCTAAAGAAAAAAAGTTTCATATTCGATTTACCTTTTAACAGTATTTAATCTGTTTTTAGAAGTTTTTCAATAGAAACCCTTGTATGTAAGCATTTGAAACGTATCGAAAATAATCCTGCTTGTTGTACACAAACAGGATTATTCATCTTTTATTTATAAAGCTGCACCTGAACCGCCATCAATATTAACAGCTGTACCAGACACATAGGAAGCAGCATCTGAAGCTAAAAATGTAATGACATTCGCGGCTTCTTCTGTATTTCCTATGCGTCCAAGTGGAATAGTTTTTCCTGTCTCTTTAGAATACTCTTCCCACGTACTGCCAGGCATTTCATTTTGCCATTTGTCCTCAATTTGCCGGCTGCGTATCAAGCCGATACATACTGAGTTAACTCGTATATTGTATTTTCCTAAATCTTTGCTCATCGCTTTTGTTAACGCAAGACCAGCAGAACGGCTCACCGTTGTTGGCAAGCTGTTTGCAGGAGGTGTTTTAGCCAACACAGCTGTAGTATTGATAATTGACCCTCCATTTTGCTCCTTTAAAAAAGGGAGTGCATATTTCGAACAATGGATCGCTCCGAATAATTTTAAATTCAAGTCAGAATGCCAGAGATCTGATTCGACCTCTTCAAACGAGTTGGCAGAGGAGGTACCAGCATTATTAATGACAATATTCAACTTTCCGTAAAAAGCTGCCACTTCTTCAATTAGTCTCTTGCACTCATTTTCGATGGACACATCTGCAGAAACTGTTAAAACTACTTCCCCAGTTTGTTCTTGTATGAATGCTTTAGCATCTTTCAATGTATCTTCATCTCTAGCTGCAATTGCAACTTTTGCTCCCTCTTTTACTAGTTGTAAAGCCGTGTATAAACCGATTCCCTTACTTGCCCCTGTAATTACTGCAACTTTATCCTTTAATCCTAAATCCATTTGTGATATCCCCTTTAAATTTCAATAATAGTTAAATTATATAAGAAAAATCTGTTATTGTGTGAATTTTCGAATCATTTATTCATTCTTAGTTTTATTTTGCAGCAAACGATTCGACAAGAAAAGCCCGATTCCACCGATAATCATGAATAAAAGAGCACGGATCACTAGATTTAATGAATCCAGATCAAAGAAAATAAGTTTCATAATGGCAATTAACAGGAGACAATAGCCCGTTACCTTTACTTTGCGTAATTGCCTATTTGCATTCATCCAAAGAGAAATACTTGCTGTAACAAATAACAGAAGGGTTTTTCCTGTAACAACAAGGAAGTAATTTAATAACCCATCGAAAAGAAATTGACTTAATAGCGAATATAGAAGGAACATCGATCCCAAAATTCCGATTGTTAAAATACTGTCTGCATCTATCTTCCAATGTGAAATCCAAGTTCTGTACAAATAGCCCTTCATATATAAATCTGCAAGAACGGCAATGATTATAATTGCGTAGACAATCCTCACTAGAAGATTCATCCAGATATCACTATCATACACGTAATGAATTGGAAGAAGATTAAGGTAAGTAAGCAGGAAGGCAAAAATCAAGACATATCGAAGTCCCCTGCCAATCATTTTCTCTGAGACAAACAAGAAAGCGAGCATTATAATTGCAAGGACTATCGCTGTTACATACCCATGGCTTGATAGATAAGCAAAATCAAGCTTTAAAACGTATATAAAGAAATAAATAGCCAAGAATATTGGGAAAATATCCAATGAAAAATTAATTTTCGCTTTGCCTTCTTTATTAAATTCAATCTTGGTTATTTGTTTTAGATACACCATTAACCCTATTAAATAAATTAAGATTAATAGATAGTTTAAATGCTCAATTGTCCAAAACGGCTCTATTTCATCAACAATCAAATGGACGAACACAAAAAACGCAAATAAAATGCTATACATAATTTTCATGACCTTGGCATTCAGCTTTAACCCCAGCAGTAAACCTAAAAATGTGCATAATGGTAAAAGTACTATTTCTAAATCATCAATTGCGTTAATCACAATGATAAGATTAAAAATGGTTAATATAGAAAGTGTTCCAGCAATATCCACAACCCTTGTCTGGCTGCGTCTATTGGCATATTGAGCCAAGCTGCCGTAAAAGACTGCCAGCAGCAATAACGGCAAAGCAGCAGCATCTGTGAAGAGATTAATCATAAACACCGTTAAACAACTTAAAGAGAAGAATACCCCCTCATGAACGGTTCTCCACTGACTATATGGTTTGTATAATCTCCACCAAACCAAAATGAACACGAGATTTAAAAGGATGCAGCTTAGTACATAAATCCCTGTTCTTTCATCATTCAAACTCCAAATAACCTGTACTGCTAGGATGGAAAAGAAATAAGAGATATACATGGCAATAGATTGAATATGCTTCATGAAAATAAACTGCATGCATCCGTAAACGACCAGGACATACAGTACAATAATCATTCCATCGAATTCCATATACTCAAGTAAGTATGGCAAAAAGAGCGAAGTAAATATTACGAAAATCGAAAGTACCTCATTTTTCTTTACAGAACAAATCGTAATTCCATAGGCAATATAAACGAGGGCTAAAAGAAGTGCTAAGTATAAACCTAAAATATTATATAAAATGGCACCGGCAGCAGTAGTTAATATTCCGATGATAAATGCTCCACCATATAAGACTATGGTGAAAATCTGTGAGGATTCAGGTTTTTTGAGGTCCATCATAATTGCAATAATAAATAACGCAATTGATAAAGCATAGGCTAAACCAATTTTTACAGCATTGGACAATAATCCAAAGTCACTTATGACCTTAAGTCCCCAAAGAACACCCAGCACAAGAATGAGCATAAAGATTTTTGGCAATAGCCAAAGAATTATTTCTTCAAAGCTGCGTTGTTTTTGGGGGAGCTGTGCAGGGATAGACGTATCAGCCTTATTATGTTCCGGTTCTATTGTTACAGGCTTTTTATTCTTTGCTAATGCCGCCTTATTCAATTTAACCAAGTGATTTTCGACTTCTTGAGGAGGTTTATTTAAGGTTGGTATTAGTTGGGTGGTTTGTTTAGATTGGGTTATTTTATTCGAGTGTGTTGGTGGCTGTGATTGTGTTGCTGCAGTAGGCTGAGTTGCTTGTTCATTTCGGATTGCTTCATCCAAATTAAGAGTTTGAGGTGGATTGTCGGTTTGATTGACTGGAAATGTTTCATCTGATTGACCAATGTGATTCGCTTCAATTTTATCATTGGATCGGTCTGGTTGGATAGCTTGAATTGTTTTATCCGTTTGGTTTTCTTGAATGATTTGATCTGTTTGAATGGCTGCTTCTTTTAAACTTTTATTTCCCTTTATTTCATCCACTTCTATACGTAGCGCTCGAACATCATTTTCTAGCCTTTCGATTCGCTTATGCGTTTCGTTTTCCATTCAAGTACCCCTTTATTGATTTTTAATTGCCTCTTTATTGTAAATGATAAAATTCCAATTTCAAGGAGGGAAAGGCAATGCTTTTCGTTAAAATTTTTGGAATATAGCCTTAGTTGAACTTATGCAAAAAGAAGATGTTTATGAGCACAAAAAATAGGTTTCAAAGCTTCTAAGCATTAAAATCCACCAAATTGCAGACTATCTAGCGTTTGATGCTAACATATCCAGATACTTATTTCATAAAGCAGGTCTTCCTCCTTTATGAACTGCATTTCCTTCGGTTCTATTTCCAGAATGCAGCTCATCCTCCTTTTGAACTGCATTTCCCTCCGATTCTATTTCCAGAATGCAGCTCATTCCACTTTTGAACTAATCTCAGACTTCAATTCAATATAAAAACGACCAAATATATTAAGTATTCCGCTCAATATATTGGTCGCAATTCATTTATCTATTTAAATGAATGTATTGTTTGAATAAGCGTTTAATTTAAGTCTAGTTTTCATTAACTAGCGAAAAAAATTTTTTCGAACTTTGCGAGATAAATTCATTCTTTTCGTTGAATATATAACTATCTTTATTTGAAAGGATGAGGCCACTGTTATTAAAAACTAGAACAGAACCAACTGAATTAGTTTTATTAAGACTGCTAAATCAGCGAAGTCAGTTGTCGAAAGACGATCAACAGAACTACTTCAAATTAAAAAAGGGATATGAAGGAGAGCTGATGTTTGACTCCTTAATCGAAAAACTTGAAATTGAATGCTTAATCTTAAATGATTTACTTCTTAAGGTGAACAATAAAACTTTTCAAATCGATTCTTTACTCATTAAAAACAACCAAATCCAAATTTTCGAAATAAAAAATTACACTGGAGATTTTTATTACCAGTCGGAGCAAATATTGAAAAAAGATCAGTCTGAAATATCTAACCCGCTGATTCAGCTATCCCGCACTGAATCATTATTTCGCCAATTGTTACTCAAACTGAATTTCTCTATCCCTGTCCATGCTTCAGTTATTTTTATCAACCCCGAATTTACATTGTATAATGCCCCAATGGAGAAACCTTATATTTTCTCAGGTCAGATTAAAAATTTTATAAATAAAATTAATTCACAACATACCCAATTAACTATTCAACATAAAAAACTAGCTGAAAAATTGTTGAGGCTGCATTTAAAAGTGAATCCATATCAGAACCTTCCTGCTTATGACCATCAACAGATAAAAAAAGGCATTAATTGTCCGAGATGCAATTCCTTTTCTATCCTAATAAAAGGATGGAAATGTTACTGCTCAGATTGTAGAAATTTTGAGCTAGTCGAAAAAGCAATCGAGAGAAATGTAAATGACTTTAGGTTACTGTTTCCAAATGAAAAAGTAACAACAAATAAAATTTCTGATTGGTGTAAAATAATTTCCTCAAAACAGCGGTTGCAAAGAACTCTTAAAAAGAATTTCAATCATTATGGAAAGCAACAGTGGTCATATTATGAGTAAAGCTTCTTATGTATACTTTGAACAATAAAAAAGTAGACAAAGTCGTTATAAATAACTTTGTCTACTTCTGCTGGATGTTTAAGCATAAAAGCTTCAAAATCCAAGTTTTTTGGCGCCTACTTTAATTAGTTGTTGAAGTAGTAAGCACCAACAATAATTAAAAGGATGAATAGTACAACGATTAAAACAAACTCGTTGCTGTTTTTAGAATAGCCACCGTTGCAATGCATACATTTCTCCCCCTTTGTTCGATATACTACAATTTATGTAAGTCCCTTAATTGTGACCGGGACAAATGCTTGGTTTTTACCGAATTAGTTATTTTATCATCTTTAAAAGAAAAAGTGGATTCTGCAAATGAGAATCCACTTCACGCATTACTACTTGATATTAGTAGTAACCTCCACCGTTGAAGACTGAAGCACCAACGATGATTAAAAGGATGAATAGTACAACAAGCAATGCAAAGCTATTGCCGAAGCCACCGCCATAACTACCTCCGCCACCAGAGTATCCCATGTCTTGACCTCCTTTCGAATCAGATATCATAATTTATGTGAAGTCGATCAAAATGCTATGGACAACAGTGGAAATACTATTAAATAAATAGAATTCTTTTCTTTACCGCAAATTTTTCAGTATATAAGCTGTGCTTCAATAAACTAGCAAATGCCTGAACTGTAATATGACATGAGTCAAATGGGACTTTACACAAAAATAGTTAGCGGAAGATCGATTTATTGTACCTCTTTTTTTGGCTGTTAAAGCTTCTTCATTATTTACGGAACAAATTCCCTATTATAATTAGACTCCGATTTAATCGGTAATAACCTAACAAGAATATGTTACCCATTCTTTTCATTTCACCATATTTTCTAGTTATTCATACAAGAAAATTCAAAATATCAAATAATTCATCATTTTTTAAAAAATCAAATCCATTCTTTAAAAAAAGGGTTATAATCAAATATATCAATTTATTATTCTTGTTTAAGGAGTGTTCAATTTGATTTCTACAAAACGTGCCTATAATTTTAATGCAGGTCCATCTGCATTGCCTGTCGAAGTATTGGAAAAAGCGCAAGAAGAATTAGTAAATTTTAATAGTTCTGGTATGTCAATTATGGAAATGAGCCATCGCAGTAAAGACTATGAAACTGTACATAATGATGCAATTGCCCGTCTAAAATCCTTATATGCCATTCCGGATAATTATGAGGTTCTTTTCTTACAAGGTGGAGCCAGCCTTCAATTTACGATGGTACCGATGAACTTCTTAAAAGAAGATCAAACGGCCAGCTATATTCTCACAGGTTCTTGGTCTGAAAAAGCGATCAAGGAAGCAAAGCTTTTCGGGCAAACTCGAGAAGCGGCAAGTTCAAAAGAAAATGCTTATCGTAACATCCCGGCCTTTGAAGAAATCCAGTTTAATGAAACTGATGCTTATGTTCACTTAACTTCAAACAATACGATTTATGGTACAGCATGGAATGAGTTCCCTAAAACCGGTGACATTCCTTTAATTGCCGATATGTCGAGTGATATTCTTTCTAAACCAGTTGACGTAAGCAACTTCGGCGTTATTTATGCTGGTGCTCAAAAGAATTTAGGACCTTCTGGTGTTACAGTTGTTATCATTCGTAAAGACTTAATTGAAAAAGCAAATACGAAGATTCCAACAATGTTAAAATATTCAACCCATGCAGATTCTAATTCTTTATATAACACACCTCCGACATTCGGCATTTACATGTTAGGTGAAGTATTAAAATGGGTGGAAGAAAAAGGCGGACTTGATGCGATTGCAAAAAATAACGAGGAAAAAGCTAAAGTTATTTATGATGTAATCGATAATAGCAATGGATTCTACAAAGGCCATGCAACAATTGAATCTCGTTCATTAATGAACATTACCTTCCGTGTAACCGATGAAGAACTTGAAAAGCAATTCCTTGCAGAAGCAAAAGAAGCTGGATTTGTTGGATTAAACGGTCACCGCTCGGTTGGCGGCTGCCGTGCTTCAACATACAATGCGGTACCGTTCGAAGCATGTAAAGCACTTGCAGATTTCATGATAGCTTTCCAAAATAAACATCAATAATATACATTCCACTAAGACCCATAAAGTTTGGGTCTTTTTTTTTTCTGCTTATTTAGATACCGTAAAGCTCCCCTGCTTAAAATTTCAAATCTCCTAAACATTTTCTATTTAAAAGTCATATGGAGTTTATTAAGAGAATACCTTTTATAAATACCAAAATTAATAAGTTTCACAAGAGCGGACACTTGAATCTTAGAATCAGCTACTATTCCCTCTTCACTAAACTAAAATGGAGGACTATAAATGGCTCATTCACATTCTCACAATCATCATCATACAAAAAATAAAAAAGCATTGCTTATAAGTTTTTTTATCATCGCTTCTTTTGTCATTGTCGTTTTTATCGGCGGATTGCTGACCAATAGTTTAACCCTTCTTTCTGATGCAGGACATATGCTTAGCGATGCATTGTCTTTAGGTATTGGATTACTGGCTTTTAAATTAGGCGAAAAAGCTGTTAATAGTAGAATGACTTATGGCTATCGACGTTTAGAAATTTTAGCTGCATTGTTTAATGGAATTTTATTAGTAGGAATCGCTTTAGTGATTATTTATGAAGCTTTGCAGAGATTTGCTAACCCTCAAGAAATTTCAAGTCTTGGCATGTTAGCTGTTGCAGTATGCGGGGCGATAATAAATATTATCGTTGCCTTCATTTTAACAAGAGGCGATACGAGTGAAAATATTAACCTCAGAGCCGCTTTTATGCATGTCATAGGTGATTTATTAGGCTCAGTAGGTGCCATTGTGGCGTCTATTTTAATTTTGTTATTTGGTTGGTCGATTGCAGATCCTATTGCTAGTCTTCTGATTTCCATTATTATTTTAAGAAATGGGATTGAAATAACAACTATTTCATTTCACGTTTTAATGGAAGGTATACCGATGAACATGGACGTAAAAGAAATTCGGGAGGCTCTTCTAAAAATCCAAGGAGTCATCGGTATTCACGACTTTCATGTATGGAGCATTACCTCAGATTTCCCGGCGGTCAGCTGCCATTTGGAAATCGTGCGCAATGAGCATGATAAAGTAATAAAGGACGCCTTAAAAATTTTGCATGATGAGTTTCATATTGAACACGCTACCATTCAAGTAGAGCGTGTGAGTGCAAAACTAGAGGAATATGAACATCATCGTTGTAATTCATTTACTTAATTTAACTATCGTATCGCCCTACTCCAAATTGGTAGGGCGATTTTTTTATTACTGATAGAATGTATGAATTTTGCACCAAGAAGCAAAATGAGTAGTGTAGTTCATACTATAGGAAATACCTATCATTTTTATATCGCAAGTTTCAAAATTCACCAATTGGGAGTTGATAACTATGACACAAGAAAGATTAGAAACTTTAATCATGTCACTAATTTATTCCCTTTGCTAAGAAAATGAACTTATAGTATGAATTTAATATCCGCCTATTTAGGTGGATATTTTTTATGAGCATTGATGAATCCCAATATTCCATTCAGGTAAAAATCAGGTACTAAAGAAAATCCTTTATATTGCTTATTCATAAACTCCCCGAATTCCACTGACTACTCCTTTTCATGTCTTCTCTCCCAAATTAGCTTACCTCTTTTGGCAACCTCTTCCCAAGTATCTTCTCCAGATGAGATTTGATTTATATCAAATTCTGCATAGTAGACAGCGTCTGCCTTTTCACTTTCAGTAAGCTGGAAAGGTGCTTTATATAGTTGCTGGTTTCTATTAATATATTTGTAGCCAAGTGATTCTGCATAATAAATAAAAATGACCTGCTCATTAACCCCATTCACATTCACTTCTAACGGATGGGTGGCTTTGACACTAACAACAGCATCTCTCCCCGTATAAAATGATACGAGCTGGTTGTTGTCATACTCTTCAATTTCCAGTGAAATCTCTGTTACTTCTATTGCAATTTGATGGATAAATAAACCATAAAACAGCCCACTTAAAATAATGAAAGCTCCAAATATAGATAGAAGTGAAATAATCAGCTTTTTCTTGCGCCATTTCTTTTGAAGTCCTTTAAACATCGTTTTTGATGTCTCTTTTGGAAGGTAAATCGCTTTTGTCATCGAATCAAATTCAGCCCGACACTTTTCACATTGTTTCAAATGCTGCTGTACTAACTCTTTTGTATCGCCACTTACCACATCATCTGCATACAATGGCAGAATATCTTGAATGATTGTACATTTAATATTATCTTTCATCGTCCATTCCCTCCATATACTCTCGTATTTGTTTCCGCGCTCTGTAAAATGTGACCCTTGCCCAGCCTGCACTTTTACCGAATAGCTGGCCAATTCGTTCAAAGGGTAATTCACCAAAAGTTCGTAACGAAAATACCTCTTTATAAGGCTCTGCCATTTGATGGAGAAACCGGTGAACAATAAAAGCTTTCTCTTCATTCATCAAGTGATGAACAAATTGAATATCCTCGTCTTTCTCCTCTATAAAATTCGATACAGCCTGCCTTTTCTTTCGCTTGTAATAAGAGAAATATGTATTTTTGGCTATGGTAAAAAGCCAAGCCCGAATATCCTTTGAACCATCGAATTGATCTATAGCCTTCAACGCCTTAAAGAATGCTTCTTGAGTCATTTCTTCAGCTACATTCTCATCCCCCGTTAATGATGTCATATATAAATAAACAACATGAAAATATTCTTCATATATTCCTTCAAAGTCCAGCTTTCTCACCTCCTCACTTATATAACTCCTAGACTCTTAAAACGTTACAAGATTTTAACATATAAAAAAAACTGCCCCCTTTTTTCCGTAAAAGAGAGCAGTTTTTTGTTTTATTTCTTAGTATGCGCGACCGAACCAAACTGTATGTTGTGCTTCTTTACCGCAGTTAATGCATGTATGTTTTTCTGCTGGAGGGTTGAATGGAATATTACGTGTTGTGAATTTTGTTTCATCTTTTACATTTGTTTCACAAGCGTCATCTCCACACCAACCAGCAAGCACCCAGCCAGGAATTGTTTCGTTTTTCTCGGAATCCGCTAAGTGTTGTTTTAATTGATCTAATGAATCAATATGTGTATGAGAATTTTCATCTCGGAATGCTTTCGCTTTTTCGAATAAGCGTGATTGCATTACTTTTAATTCATTTTCGATTGTTTCCACAACCGAGCCTAATTCCACTGATTGCTTGTCAGCTTCATCACGCGCTTTCAATAATACTTGGTTGTTTTCTAAATCACGTGGGCCAAGCTCAATTCGTACTGGCACCCCTTTTAGTTCCCATTCGTTGAATTTGAAACCTGGAGATTGATCTGAATCATCTAGACGAACACGAATTCCTTTTGCTTTTAAGCTAGCATAGATTTCATCCAGCTTTTCAATGATTGCCGGGTTCTTTTTCCATGGCCCAACAGGGATTAATACCACTTGAGTTGGTGCAATTGTTGGAGGCAATACTAGACCTTGCTCATCACCATGTACCATGATTACCGATCCGATTAAACGAGTTGATGTACCCCAAGAAGTTGTATGAACATAATCGTGCTTATTTTCTTTACTTAGATACTTGATATCGAACGCTTCCGCGAATTTTGTACCTAAATAGTGGGAAGTACCAGCTTGAACTGCTTTACCATCCTTCATCATTGCTTCGATTGAATACGTATCAACCGCTCCAGCAAAACGTTCTGAAGGTGTTTTTTGACCATCATATACTGGAATCGCCAAGAAATTTTCTACTACTTCTTTGTAGATATTCAGCATTTGCATTGTTTCTTTACGCGCATCCTCTTCATCTATGTGAGCAGTATGCCCTTCTTGCCATAAAAACTCAGAAGTTCGAATGAAAGGAAGTGTTTTCTTTTCCCAACGGAATACGTTCGCCCATTGGTTAATAAGTACTGGAAGATCGCGATAGCTTTTAATCCAGTCAGAATATAAGTGACCAATCATCGTTTCAGAAGTTGGGCGAAGTGCTAGACGCTCTTCTAATTTCTCTCCTGCTGCTTCAGTTACCCATGGTAGCTCTGGCGAAAATCCTTCGATATGATCTTTTTCTTTTTGGAAGAAAGATTCTGGAATCAGCATCGGGAAGTATGCATTTCGGTGACCGGTTTCTTTAAAACGGCGGTCCATTTCCCCTTGAATATGCTCCCAAAGCTCATAGCCATCTGGTTTGAATGCGATACATCCACGTACTGGTGTATAGTCCATTAAATCTGCTTTTTGAATAGTGTCAATGTACCATTTTGAAAAATCATTCGTTTGTTGCGACATCTTTTTTCCTCCTAAAAATTAGAAAATTGAGCTCAAAAGCTTACCAATGATGATAAACCCCCTGCTCCTTCTCGAGATAAGAAACCTCTTATCTGCATATAAAATTTGATGAAACTCTGCGCCCCGCTACAAATTATGGCAGTTAGTCTAAGCTTTGGTTTTATTTGTATTAGTTAAACATTCTAAAGTACCTAACATAAGGTCATTGTACCCAGATAGTTGAGCAAATAAAAAGCACAAAGCGTCCTTATACAAGGACGTCTTTGTGCAAAAATAGACGTGGTACCACCTTAGTTTGGTAATTACAAGAATCCCTAGCTGTGTATTTTGTTTTCAACCAGGATTGTATTTACCCTCTAGCGTTTGTAACGAAACGACTCGGCAAGTTTAGCTTGCATCTCCGTGATAGGGTTCAATAAGAAGCGGTGATATAGCTCTCAGCAACTGCTATATTTTCTGTCTCACAATTCTCATCTACTTGGTCACTTCATGGATTCCATATTTCTTATACTGTATCAAATAAAAGGAAATAATTCAATCTATGTGCAAGATTTTCTTGAAGGATTGGGAAGGGGGTGTAGGAAAAGTCGAGGCTGCGGGAAATTAGCATATTATTTTGATCACTTAACTTCATTTTTGAACGGAGAACAATGTTTTTGATCACTTAACCCCATTTTTGAGCGCTTAACTCATCATATTGATCACTTATCTCCATTTACGCCCAGCTACCTCCCGCAACAATAACAAAACCACGAATCGTCCTACTAAAAAGAGAGATTCGTGGTTCATTTCATCTAATTTTTGATTTTTTGAAAATAGGCAGCTGAGCTTTGTATGACTTTCTCTATTTTTTCTTCCAAGGAATTCGTGCGTTCAAATAGAATCAATCGCAGGTGATCCACTTGACGGAGTATTTTTTCCATTAAGCCCTCATGGTTATCGACACGGTTTAAAACATCCATTTGTGTCTCTTCAATACTTGTCATTTGGCCAACAAGTTGGTCATTGAACTCACTTTGTTCTTCCATGTGTACTTCTATTTTTTCATTGGAAGATACTACTTGTTGAATTCGGAAAATTAGAGCTTCATTGATTGCAGTTAAATCCGACAGCATTTTGACTACTTCTTTATGTTCATCTCCAACGCTATTGAGTTGATGGATCATTTCTATTTGTGATCGACTAATCTGGTATAATTGCTGCGCCAAATCGTTTTCTATTCGTTCATCGATTCGATTCACCTGCTGCACTAAATCGTTTTCTATGCGTTGATCTATCTGACTCACCTGCTGCGCCAAATCATTTTCTATTCGCTGATCGATTCGATTCACTTGCTGCGCCAAATCGTTTTCTATCCGTTGATCGATTCGATTTACCTGCTGCACTAAATCGTTTTCTATTCGCTGATCTATCTGATTCACCTGCTGCACCAAATCTTTTTCAATGCGCTGATCGATTCGATTTACCTGCTGCGCCAAATCGTTTTCTATTCGCTGATCGATTCGATTTACTTGTTGGAGCAGCTCATTATGGATGCGCTGATCATAATTGATGGTTTGTTGCATTATGCTGTTTTGGTCGTCTATTTTTTCTAGCCAATCAATCACTTGATGCTCCATAGTTTCTTGATATTGCTGAAGCTCTTTTAATTCATGGATACGTTTGTCTAGTTTTCTATATTGGATGGATTGATGGTGATTCCAATCATTTTGTGAATGTTGCATATGAACGAAGCTGCGCTGTAATTTTTGGCTTTCAACTATTTGTTGTTCGATTAAATCAGTCATATGGTCTCTTCGGAATTCAACCTGATTCGGTTCTTGAATTGGTTGGGTATTACGAAACACTCCTGGGTGCTCTTTGTTGATGTAAATTGCCAATTCATGGACACCCCCTTTTATACACCTCTATAGTTTATGCGGCATTCGCCTGGGAGGGTACAAAAGAAAATTTCATGAAAACCTATCTCTTCTGAATTTGCTGGGAATCTGTTTGCAGCTCTTTTTTTATGAGTGCCGCATTTTCCAGATGACTACCAATTTGATCATGCTTATATTTATAGCCTTGTATTAGAAATTCATGGTCCAGTTTGTCATTGATGGCATTTCGAAGCTCCTGGATATATCGATAAGAAAGGACTTTCCTAAAAATGATTTCCTCTTTAATATTGGTTGCCGTTCCATGACCAGGTACAAGTAGGTTAATAATATGAGAACCTAAAATTCTATCAGTTTTTCCAATGGTTTTTTCATAGTTTTTACTATTATCATTGATAAACGGAAACTCTACATCGGATAAATAATCTCCAGCTATCCATATCCCTAATGGTTCAACCACAACGAATATCCCATCATCTGTATGCCCTTCAGCTTTGTAAAATGTCAGCTTTGTCTTCCCGATTTGAAGCACCTGGCCATCCTCGTGCACAGGAATATCAACTGATGGATAAAGAATCGGATAATTTCGATCCAAATAATATTGGTCGTCAAATTGCAGAATTTGATTCAAGATTTCTTCTTTATTCTCCTTGGAGTCAAATACTTCATGGGCAATTACTGTTGCGTCTTGGAAGGCTCCAAAACCGACAATATGATCCCAATCTGAATGAGTAAAAATTAAGTAGATCGGTTTATCTTCCTTGATTTTATCGACATGCTGCCGAATTTCGAGCACTTCGTCTGGAAGTAGATTTGGATCTACCACCAATATACATTCATCGGTTTGAATAACAAGGGATGTTGTTTTATATAATACACTTTGAAAAATTGAAACATTTTTTGTTCGATATTTGATCAAATAGCTTCACCCCTAAAATTCTATTTTATAACTTGCATTTTTTTATTTTAAAGAAAACAATTATGTTGTTTTTGCGTATAAAATAAGTGTACGCATCATTTGCATGACCGTACACTTTTATTTATGTTCTATACTTATATTCTACTACTAATTTTAGAAAACTTCTTATATTATTGTTCTATTTTACTTTAAAAGTTTGAACAAATTTCTCAAGTTCTTCCGCCATTTTTGTGGATTGGATGGAACGATTCGAAATTTCGTGAATACTTGCAGTAGATTCTTCTGATGCTGCTGCAATATTATTCATCGTATTTTCAATCTCGTGGATTGCTTGTGTTAATTCTTGTATTCTATGAACGATTTCATCAGACTTTGCTGTTTCAGTTGATAGCAAATGGGAGATATTCGTGATTTCTTTTACTGTTTCAGAAACAGCCGAATATATATTGTGTAAAGCATCGGTCGTTAATTGTACGGTTTGGCTGCCTTTTTCGATATACTTTTCATTTTCTTGTGAAGAAACAAGTACATCGCCTATACGTATCATGATATCTTTTACTAATTTCTCTACTTCATTTACCTCTGTATTGGATTGTTCAGCCAATTTACGTACTTCTTCTGCTACGACTGCAAATCCCTTGCCATGCTCCCCTGCTCTAGCTGCTTCAATTGAAGCGTTTAAAGCTAGTAAATTTGTTTGAGAAGCAATACCCGAGATCGTAGAAGTGATGTCTTGAATTTTCGCTGCTGAATTTACAAGCTGCTGAATCGTATTGCTTACATCTTTAGAACCATTACGGATTTTTTCCATATCCAGGCGAATCTCTTTTGCACGTTGTTCCCCTTCAGAGGCAACCTGCATTGTTTTGTTAGAGTTTTCTACCGTAATGTCAGCTTTCTTCTTCATACTTTGTAAATCGCCAGCTAATAATGAGAGTGTATTGGATGCATTATCTGCGTGATGCATCCCATCTGTCATGGCACTTGAAACTTCATCAATATTATTCGTCACTACTTGCATCGAATCGTTAATCTCCGTTAGAGAGCTTGCCGTTTCATTGGCATTTTCAGTAATCTGATGAGAGGTAGCACTCATGGTTGCAATCATGTTTTGCAAATTAGAAGTCATTGTATTTACCGTATTTGCCAGGTCTCCAATTTCATCCTTGCTTTTTACTTTAGTAGGTTCAACGGTCAAGTTTCCTTCAGTAATCTCCTTTGCCTGTGCGATTAGCTGAGTAATTGGTTTTGTTTTACGACGAATTAAAAATGCCGTAACGATTGCAGCCAGAATCATCGGAATTAAACTTAGAAGAATTCCGTCACTTACAACTCCCCAAGTACGTTCTGTCACGATTTCCGCATTAAAATCGATGACACTGATTGCAATGATATCCTTCGATGTATCATGATTTTCATAGATTGGTGCATATCCCGAAAGTCGTTTAATTCCAGCAAATTCATAGGCATCCGAATAAGTTGGATGCCCCATTTCTAATAGCATCGAAACAGCTTCCTTGTCATACTCGAAGGCATCACCCGGTTTAAAACCTTGCTCTTTCAAATGGTCGTCCACTGCAACTAAATTCCCTTGTAAATCCATTATGTATTGGTTTTCAAAAATATCTTTATGCGCAGTTGTCCAATTTAATTGTTCTCCAATATTTGCTTGCGCCTCGTCATCCCCAGCGATTGCTTTAACTAATTCACTTGGTTCAATAAGGCCGGTTGTAATATTTGCACAACCATATGCTTCTACCCCTGCTGCTTCGTATAATTTATCATAAGCAGTATTATATGTTGCTACTGAAGTAATGAGGATCATTACAACGAGTATTCCAGCAATGATTGTACCAAGCTGAAAAGTAAGTGAATTTTTGAATTTCATTATACAGTCTCACTTTCTTATTTTTTCCAATAACCAAAACTATCATACTACTAAAAGGTGTATCTTAAAAGCATGTTTAAAAAGAAAAGCGATAACCCTTTTAAATTTTTCACTGTTTAGTCAATTATTTGACATATTAAACAAAACTCTATTAGTATTTTCTATTTTTTTGTGTACATAGGTAAATGATAACGTTAGATATTTTCATAAAAATAGACATTTAAACCTACATACCACCTATATATTATCGAACAACTTATGAAAAGTTTAATAGATGTGGCTGAAACAATTAATTAGTTTACATAATAAAATTATTGCATGCTAATTATGAAATAGTTGCAATCTCACTCTATAGATTTACAAATAGAGAGAAATATTGATAAAGAAATAAATAACCAGAAATTTCGTTAATGAAAATGAAGTTATATAAATATAAAAAGCCCCCACTTTCAATAAAGTGAGCGCTCTTTAAATTTGTTTTATACAAGATTATTGTTCTTTTGGCGGCTCTACAATTCCTAGGCACCATGTGAAATTATCCCATGCGGAATACCAGCCGTTAAAAAGCTCTGAAGAGTCATCCCAACGTACTTCAAATTTCTTTTTGCCCTCTGAATCGATTAAGTATAGAGCAAGTGTTGGATCTACTTTAGAAACAGCTAACTTCATTCCTTCTTTAAGTTGTTCTTCAGTGAATTCAACATCTGATACCGAACGAACCTGTGCTTGTTCAAATACTGGTTTGTTAATAATTTTATAGTTCATCATAAGCCTCCAATAAAACTTTCTTTTCCTGATTGGTCCCAATTTGAATTTTTAATATAGAACCATGAAAGTATATCTTATATTCATTTCAGCAATTTATACAACCTAAACTCATATGGTCTTGCCGTCCAATCATTTTAACATAAATAGAGCCTTACTAACATTCCACTTTGCAATTTTTCTCTATATTTTAGAAAAAGTATGTTGAATTTTAGACAGTATCCATCTCCAAGGACGCTATCTCCCTAATTGTTGCAAAAGTTCTTAAAACATTTCATCTATATTTTGTACCGTTTTCGTGTCAATATATAAAACGAATCCCCAATATTTTTAACTATTGCAGTCATAAAAATACGCATCCATGCCCGATACATAACTGGATAAGAAAGTTTAAATGTTATTCAACAACATTTCATAACGATTAATTGGGATAGATTAAGTTGTTTTCATATGTAAGACCGTGAAAAAATAGAAAAAGCAGCGTTAATTAAACACTGCTAAAAAAATTTAACTTAAAGGCTCATTTTTCATTCGTTGGATTGCATGTTTTCTGCGTTCGTTTTTCTCCTGCAGGTTTTCCAGCTCTTCTTCACCAGCAAATTCCATGCTGATTTCTGCTTCCCGCATGTTATCTTTTGTATTATTAATCATTTCTTCTTTGCTGACAAATTTTTTAGGTCTTCCAGCAACATGTTGTGGATTTTGTTTCATTGAATTAACCTCCTAATTGAAATTACAATTAGTTTGTTTTTCTTTGTTTCATTTATACTTCCTGTAAAATAATACTGTTGTTATTGGGCATGTTATTTATATGACTTTTTATGTTGGACAGTGCATAGCTTCTTTGGCTTCATTCCAGGGAACTGAATAGCCTTTTCCTTTGGCACAAAAGATACTTGAAGAAGAATACTCGGAATCTGCATTTTTATCGTAGCCGATTTTCTCAACCACCTCATCTGTATTGTGGCAAATGTCGTAGCCTCCAAATTGAAGCGCAAGAACTCCCTTCCCATTCGTATATGCTGCAAATATTGTACTGTAATTCATAAAGGTCGAAACAGGGACTTTCCCAATTACTGTCACTTGATCCTCGCTCATACTAGGCGTTTCAAACGTGCCACTGGCCTGCTGGATATCTGTCAGCATACGCCCCATGTATTCTATTGAAGCTTTCATTTTGAACTGATAATATGGCTCTAATAATACATTTTCAGCCTGTTCAAGACCCTGGCGGAGTGCACGGAATGTCGCTTCTCTAAAATCTCCACCTTCCGTATGCTTGTTATGTGCCCGTCCAGTTAATAAAGTAAAGCAAATATCTGTAATAGAATAGCCTGTCAATATACCATGGTGCTCCCGTTCAAACAAATGCTTTTCTATTAAACGTTGATGGCCCACAGATAAGTCGTCTGCATGGCATTCATTTTTAAATAAGATTCCTTCGCCTCTTTGAGCAGGTTCCATTTTTAAATGGACTTCTGCATAATGCTTTAGTGGTTCAAAGTGACCGTACCCGACACAGCTGTTTTGAATTGTTTCCAAATATAGAATTTTAGGATCCTCAAATTGTACGGCAATCCCAAATCGTTCCATTGCTACTTCAACTAGAACTTCTAGTTGAATCACGCCCATTACATGTACATTAATTTCTTGAAACTTCTCACTCCATACGACTTTTAAAGTCGGTTCTTCCGCTTCGAGTAGACGGAAATATCCGAGTATCTCTTTTATATGTTCGGTACCGTTATAAACTACCTTCGCTTGAAGTGCAGGGATTAGCTCAAACTCTTCTGAAACATTCGATTCATTGCCGATTATGTCTCCAATTTGAGGCAGTGATATTCCTTTTACAGCGAATATCTCCCCCGCTTCAACGTTCTGTACGGATTCATAGCGATTTCCATTGTACAGCCGAATTTCAGTTACTTTCTCGGTAACTTCGTTGGCATTTAAAAACTCATCCCGCACTTTTAATGTTCCCTTTAGTGCTTTTATAAAGGTAATTCTTTGATTCTTCTCATCATGCCGTATTTTAAATACTTGGCCGAGGAATGGCGAATTATTATTAAAAGCTGTTGGTGAAATTATGGAAACTTGGTCAAAAAATTCAATTATTCCCTTATCCTTTAGCGCAGACCCCGCCATACAAACAAAAGCATGCTGGTTTTCAATCATTGAAACGAATGTTTGGAAAAAGATAGGATAATCTACTTTTCCATCCATATAGAGCTCTAGTAGACCCTCATCTCGTTCAGCTATCCATTCCAGAATATTCTCAGGTATATACTCTGAAGTGACTTGTTCCTTTATCAATATCGCATCGTCAGATAATTCTTTGTTAATCTCTTGCATAATCCTTTCGAGTTCTGTTCCTTCTCGATCAATCTTATTAATAAAAATGAAGGTCGGTACGTGATAACGACGCAATAAATGCCAAACCGTTTCCGTATGTCCTTCGATTCCATCAACCGCACTTATAATCAAAATCGCATAATCCATGACACGAATTGCTCTCTCCATTTCCGGCGAGAAATCGACATGTCCTGGCGTATCGATCAATGTATATGTATCCCCCTTATAATGTATCCGGCCTTGCTCAGCAAAAATGGTAATACCGCGCTTTCTTTCGATGGAGTGATTATCAAGAAAGGCATCCTGGTGATCCACTCGTCCGCGCTCTCTAATGCTTTCTGTGTGATAAAGGAGCTGTTCTGAAAAAGTTGTTTTTCCAGCATCCACATGAGCAAGAACGCCAATTGTTTTATACATGAAATCCCACTTCCTAGTTGTTCGATAACATGATTGTAGCAAATAAGTTGTGTAGAGGTAAGTAACTGACTCCTGGGTAAATGGCAAGATCGAAAACTGATGATGCTGTTAGATTATTAATTTTTTATAAAACATTTTTAGGGATCTCTTCTGATTATGTTCGTGATTAAAAATCTGGATGCTTTTGCTTATAATCTAGACACTTTGAAATTTTCACTTCTACTTCACCCAGAAGTCTTTCTCTCCTGCTAAATCCGCCCAGCAAAAGAACAAAAGCGCAAGCGCCCTGATTAGCCCTGAC
>JASENG010000028.1 GCA_030027265.1 Lysinibacillus fusiformis
ATAAAAAAGGGCTGCCCTGTTTAAGGCAACCCTCCCTTGCAAATTATTTCGTTTGTACGGAAATTGTACGATTCAATGCATGTTTTACAGCATTGACATATTCCTGGTTTGTACGTTTGCTGATTTCAGCTTCTGGATTGACAATTTCATAAGCATGGAAGCCTCCGGGATATAAGTGGAACTCCACATCCACACCGGCTTGAGCTAATTTAGTCACATAAGCTAGCGTTTCATCGCGGAATGGGTCTAGCTGACCTACACATGTATACGTATAAGGCAAGTTCTGAAGCTCTTCTACCGATGCTCTTGCAGGTGCGGCATAGATTGGCACATTTTCTTTGCCATTTTCGCCATTTAGATAGGCAGCCCAGCCTTTTTCGTTTAAATCATGATTCCAAATATAATTGCCTGTAATTTCGTAGCTTGACGGTGTATTATTTCGGTCATCAATCATTGGATATAAAGGCATCTGGAAGCAGATTTCGGGACCTTTTCTGTCTCTTGCAAGGAGCGCCAAGCTTGCTGTTAAGCCACCGCCTGCACTTAGTCCTGCAATCCCAACTCTTTTAGCATCCACCCCTAAGCTTCCTGCGTTATCTGCCAACCATTGAAGAGCTGCATAGCAATCTTCAATAGGTGCTGGATATGGATGCTCCGGTACTAATCGATAATCCACGGAAACCACAACACAGCCTGCTTCATTCACAAATTGCTGGCATAACCCATCGTTTTCCTCAGGGGAACCTAATACATAGCCGCCTCCGTGAATCCATAAGAGACCGGCTAACTCTTCCGTTTTTGATACCGGCTCATAGATTCGAAGGCGTAAATCATTGCCATCTGGTCCTTCAATGATCTTGTTTGTAATCGTGATGTTGGGATCTTGCGGCGCTAATGGTGCTTGTGCCGCAGCAGCACGAGCAGCTTCATATTGATCTAGATCAAGCGCTGGAAATACATCTAAAATATCAACAAGCTCAGGATTTACACGATTTTTCATTAACAAATTCCCCCTTAGAATGTTCATTCATTTCAATTTATTAAAGCGTTTTCAAATTATGCCGTTCTTATTGCAGAACCACATTGGCCTGTGCTTTTTCAAATGAAAATCCTTCGTAATTATTGTCAGCTACCTTATCACAAATCATTTTGTAATTATTTAAGCCGCCTACATAAATTACAAAGCCGCGTTGCGTTCCATCAATATTCGCTCCTGTATACCAAGAATTTGTATGTGGGAATAATGTCGTATTCGCCAGGTCATCACATTCTTTTCCCCATTTCGCCTCGGACACTTTTTGTGCTTCAATGGTTTGCAATCCATTCGTTTCCAAATACTCGATGCAATGGTCAATCCAGTCCACATGCTGCTCGATTGCAGCCGGCATATTCGTTAATACGGAAGGACTTTGCGGGCCAGTAATCATGAAGAAATTCGGGAAGTTTTCCATCGTCAAGCCAAGATAGGTTTTTACATCTCGTCCCTCTCCCCACTTCTCTTGAATCGTTTGGCCGTCTCTTCCTTGAATATCCATTTTCAAAAGAGAACCGGTCATTGCTTCATACCCTGTTGCGTAAATAATCACATCACACTCGATTGTGCCTTCACGTAATTTCACGCCATTTTCAGCAATGCTTTCAATCGGATTCTCTTTTATCGAGATTATATTCACATGATCCTCATTAAATATCTCATAGAAGTTCGTTCCGATAATTAATCGTTTTGTCGTAATATAATAATCAGGATGCAGCAATTGTGCTTTTTCTGGATCCTCGATAATTTCATCGATTTTATCGCGCACATATTGAGAAACCACGAAGTTCGTTTCTTTACTCACCCCAGTATCCGTATAAACAGAACCTAGCGCAAGCCCGCCCGATTCCCACACATAGTCAAGGGTTTCCTTTTGCCCGGCTGCATCGAATTCGGTTGCCGATTTTCCGGTTGTGAACATACGAATACCGCCAGTTGTCGTTGTGAATGAATCACGGATGTCTTCGTAGTTTTCAATCGCCTGATCCTGTTCTTCTTTTGTTAATCTTTTGTTGCGGGCTTCGGCCACATAGTGAGGTGTACGCATTAACAAGGTTAGTTCCTTTGCTTCTTTGGCAATCTCCGGCATGGCTTGTACACCACTGGAACCATTTCCGATGATGACGACCCTTTTACCTGTTAAATCGACTTTTTCATGGGGCCAACGTCCTGTATGATATTGCTCGCCTTTGAAGCTTTGCGTCCCCTCAAAAGGAGGGATATTCGTTGTGGATAAACACCCAACGCCACTGATGAAGTATTTCGCAACAAAGGTTTCGTCTGTATCTGTTTGAATCTCCCATTGCTTTCTATCATTATGAAAGCTTGCTTTTGTCACCCGCGTTTTAAATTGAATATCTGGGCGTAAATCCAGTTCGTCCGCCACAAAATTTAAGTACTCCAAAATCTCGGGCTGCGAGGCATAGCGATCCTTCCAGCGCCATTTTTTATAAAGTTCTTCCGAGAATGTAAAATTGTAATAGATTGAATCCGAGTCACACTTCGCCCCAGGATAGCGGCTCCAATACCATACTCCACCAACACCATCAGCAGCTTCAATCACTTTTACCGATAAACCGCGCTCTCGCAGCCTATGCAACATATATAGTCCTGCAAAACCAGCCCCAATAACGACTGCATCATATTTCTTTTCTCCCATAATATTCCCCCTTATATGTTCGAAAGATTTGTAGGTACCTTCTCCCAAAATGGCAACTGATTGCTTGTTGGTGATAAAACGCTTACATTCTCCTGCACCCTTTCATTTCCAGACATGGCTACTTTCGTATGCCACTTCATCTTACCAACCATTGATCGTCCAAAACATTCCTTCTTTTAGCTAATCCAGATATTATAAATCGGATAATATTTTGAAACTATTACTACTTTTTAGATTAGGAGAAACATATATATAATGAAAGGAGTGATTGCTATGCAAATATCTGCTTGGGAACTAGAAGAAAAACTATCAAATTGTGTTCACTTACACACGCAGGAAGAAAAAATTTGTCATATTCTCTTTGTATTAGATGAACTAGCCTTTTGCGATGCCATTTCGTTTTTCCGTTACAGTCCCATCGGTTATGTAGGGGAAGGGATTGCAGGCTTGCAGGATGGACAGCTTCAATCCCTTTCTTATATTAGAGACGATCTTCGCGCTTTGCCGATTGTTAAAAATGCCGTTGAAAAACGCAAAACGCTTCTTTATGAAGGAAAGGAAATCATCACCCTCATGTCAAGCCGTTATCATCGCAGTGTCCCATTGAAAGCCCTACTCGTTATTCCCATTGTTGTCAATAACATGACCATTGCCTATATATGCTGCGAGTTTATAAAAAGCCTTGGCCACTTCAACACCCAAGAACTGGAGCAATTCACTCTATTTGGCCGGTTGATCGGCGAGCTATTCATTCAGCCGCAAACAATGGCCCATCCGAAACTAAGTCCTCGCGAAAACCAAGTTTTGAGAGCGCTTGCAAATGGATTATCGACAAAAGAACTTACGAACCTCCTCTCGTTAAGCGAGGCCACTGTCAAACAATACATTAAATCCGTTCTGGTTAAATTAGGGGCAAAGAATCGCACCCATGCTGTGTCAATCTATCTCGGACAGAACCTATAAATACACATCATTTTGATTGGCCCCTCATCTATCCATAAAAAAATCCGTCCGTTAATAATTCTACTAACAGACGGATTTGTAATCTTCTATCTCTATCATTTCACTGAAAATTTATAGAACTTTTTCCAAAAATTCTTTGGCGCGTGCAGATTTAGGGGCCGTGAAGAATTGTTCCGGTGCTGCATCTTCCACTAACGTTCCGCCTTCAAGGAAAAGGATGCGATCTGCCACTTCTTTTGCAAACCCCATTTCGTGCGTCACAATAATCATGGTCATCCCGGATTCCGCCAAGTTTTTCATAACAGCCAGAACCTCTTTTACCATTTCAGGGTCAAGTGCAGAAGTCGGTTCATCGAAGAGCATCACGCTTGGATTCATTGCCAAGGCGCGAGCTATGGCGACACGTTGTTTTTGCCCGCCGGATAAACGGTTCGGATATTCGTCCCGTTTTTCAAACAAACCAACTTTTTTCAATAATTCTTCTGCTGTTTTTTTCGCTGCCTCTTTTGAAATCCCTTTGACTGTAATCGGTGCATAGATTAGATTTTCAAGGACGGTTTTATGAGGGAATAAGTGAAAATGCTGGAATACCATGCCTAGATTTTCACGTACTTTCATGATATTTTTCTCGGTAATAACTGTACCGCCAACGGAAATTTGTCCGCTTGTAGGTTCTTCTAATCGATTGATGCAGCGCAGGAAAGTAGATTTGCCCGATCCGGAAGGTCCAATTACCGCGATGACTTCTTTCTCTTTTATTTCAGTAGATATTCCTTTAAGGACTTCGTTTTTCCCATAGGTTTTGTGTAAATTCTCGACTTTAATCACTGCGTCTCATCCTCTTTTCCATCATTTTTCCAAGGAAGGTTAATACGAGTGTCATTACATAGTAAATTACACCTGCGATCAATAACGGTTCAAGATATTGGAAGGTATCTCCACCTACTATAAATGCTCGACGCATAATATCTAAAGCGCCTATAACCGTCACAATTGCTGATTCCTTATTTAAGGTAATAAATTCATTCATGAGGGATGGCAAAATATTTTTGATGGCCTGTGGTAAAATAATATCCTTCATCATCTTGCTGTAAGGAACACCAAGCGCTTTTGCTGCCTCTTGCTGCCCTTTATCGACCGCATTGATGCCTGCGCGAATAATTTCAGAAACATAGGCAGCCGAGTTCAGACCAAAACCAAGTATGGCAGCAGGCATCGGATCAATATTAAATCCGATCATTTGCGGCATCGCATAGTAAATAATCATTAACTGCAGTACGAGCGGTGTACCGCGGAAAATAGATGTATAAAATTCGGCAAACCATTTTAAAGGCTTGATTGTTCCGATTTTGCAAAGCGCTAGTAAGATACCCAGCACAAGTCCGATAATTGTAGCAAAAATAACAATCTGCAGGGTAACGCCTATCCCTTCTAAGATGTAAGGAATAGAGGGAGTTACACGACTGAAATCAAACATCGCAAGCCCTCCTTTCTATATACTGTAATTTTTTTGATAAGAATATAAACACGTCATTCAGTCAAACTGAATGACGCTTAG
This sequence comes from Lysinibacillus fusiformis, assembly GCA_030027265.1. Lineage (GTDB taxonomy): Bacteria > Bacillota > Bacilli > Bacillales_A > Planococcaceae > Ureibacillus > Ureibacillus fusiformis_A. Next base: position 5,215 of record JASENG010000028.1, read on the forward strand.
TGTATTATTCAACAACGAACCATTTTTTCTTAAGCTCTTCGATTTTTCCTTCATCAATCAGCTCTTGAATCACTCCATCGAATTCAGCTTTTAATGTACTTCCTTCTTGGAATACAACTGCTTTATAATCAGGATCTTCCACTTCGATTGGGAAAGCGGCTAAATCATCGTTTTGGCTTAAATAATTTTCGGAAACGATATTTTCGATTACCGCCCCGTCAAGACGTCCGTTTTTCATTTCTTGAATAAGCTGTGGAATTAAGTCACGGCTTTCAACTGTAAACCCGTTTTCAGCAGCAAATTCTTTCGCTAAATCTTCTTGGATAGAAGAAACTTGCGCCCCAACAACTTTACCTTTTAAATCTTCCATAGACTTAATATTGCTTTCTTTTAGAGATACCATATATTGCTCTGTTTCATAGTAAGGATTTGAGAAATCAACTACTTGATCACGTTCTTCAGTCGGTGTCATACCCGAAATGACAAAATCGAATTTATCTGCTTGAAGCCCAGGGATTAAACTGTTGAAATCGCTGTTTGTAAATTGCAATTTATAGCCTAGACGGTCAGCTATCATTGTTGCCAACTCAATATCAAACCCAATAATTTCTTCGCTTACTTTTGTATCAACAAACTCGAATGGTGCATAATCTGCCGATGTCCCAACACGCAATACTTTTGCTTCCTCTGAAGTCGAATCGGAACCTTCATCCGGCGCTGAACCTGTTGATGTTTCTTTTTCAGCTGTACCGCAAGCTGCTAAAATACCAATCACTAAAACTAGCATAAATAAAAATAGTTTATTCTTCATTGTTATAACTCTCCTTTATGAATGTTCTATTGTTGTTCTTCCAAATATCTTTGAATCGCTTTTTCAAGCATGACTAAGCCATCATCTATTTGTTCTTTGGTAATTGTCAGCGGCGGAATCATGCGGATGACTTCTCCGACATTCCCGCATAGATAGAACAGGACGCCTTCTTCTAATGCATAATCGAGAATTTTCATCACAGCTTGTCCATCAAGTTCGCCAGTTTTTGGATTTGAAATTTCAATCCCGATCATTAAACCTGCTGAACGGACATCACTGATGATTGGATATTTCTCTTTTAGCTGCAGCAGCTGCTCCCTTGCATAGGCACCAACGACTTTCGAATTTTCCACGAGGTTTTCTTCATGAAAGATTTCCAGTGTTGTCAGTGCAACAGAACAAGCAATTGGGTTCCCACCGAATGTGGTACCGTGCATACCTAATGGCCATTTTTGCATTAATTCCTTGGAAGCAACAGTGGCGCTTAGCGGCAAACCGGAAGCAATGCCTTTTGCAATCGCCATAATATCAGGCGTTACCCCAAAATATTGTGCCGCAAACCATTCCCCAGTTCGTCCAAAGCCTGTTTGAACCTCGTCGAAGATTAATAGGATGCCGTGTTCATCACAGATTTCGCGCACTTTTTTCACCCATGCTTTCGGAGGAATAATATAGCCGCCCTCTCCAAGAACCGGCTCCATAATGACACAGGCTACTTCTTCAGGCGTCACCTGGTGCTTGAATAAACGGTTGAAGTCTTTTTCAAGCTGTTCCACACAGTAAGCCTCTTGGTCCGCGCCTTCTGGGCAGCTTTTAGTGTCTGCATATGGGATTTGATAGGATAAATGCGATGGCTGCAAGTATTTTCTATATTTACTTTTTGAAGTAGTAACCCCTAATGCCCCCATCGAACGTCCGTGGAAACAGCCCGTGAATGATACGACATAGGGACGTTTCGTTACAAACTTCGCAAGTTTTAATGCTCCTTCGATTGCTTCAGTACCGCTATTTGCAAAGAAAAAGCAATCCAGATCCCCTGGCAGTACTTTCCCCAATTCTTCGGATAATCTTAAAATGGATTCGTACATTATCACACCAGAAGGACCGTGCACAAGCTGATCGGCAGCATCTTTAATACTTTGAACAATTTTGGGATGGCGATGTCCAGTGTTTGTAACGGCAATGCCGGATGTAAAATCTAAATACTGTTTTCCATCTGCGCCATAGTAATAGCACCCTTCTTCTTTCACAACTGGAATATTCGGATGATCTTTTGCCATGCTTGGCGCTAGATAATTTCCCATCTCATCGTATAAATCAAGCCAGCTATTCAAGTTCTGTTCCCTCTTTCTAAGTTGTATATTTCTTTAAAATATTATTCTTTTTATATATTTCAAAAGTTTCAACATTTATATATATTACTACCTACTGCATAATTATGCAATGGTATTTTTTAAAGAAAATCGCTTTATATTGAGAAAAATACAGCATTTGTTCCAGGGAATAACATTCTGAATTTTATAAAAATTTATTCAGATGAAGTTTAATGCAATTATATATGGGAATAATTTCTAATTTAACTTTCCCTTAATAAAATCTTCTATTAACTGTTTAAGAATTCATACTTAATATAATTTTTTCCAAAAGTTAGAAATTATTTTTGGTTTATCAATCCCAATTTACGGTGATGAACCAAATAAACGGAGTGTTTCCGTTTATTTGCATTTCACTGCTTGTTTCAAGGGAAATAAAGTTAGTTTTTCCGGTTATTCATACAAAACTCCTTTATTTTCATCCTTTTCGAGTCAATAGGCGGAATTTTTCCTCTTATTTAAACCTTTTTTACTTTCATTTTCTAAATAAGCGGAATTTATCAGCTTATTATTTCTACATATCTTAGGTGTGATGATTATGTTTGCGGCTGTTGGCATTACTTTAGCAGGAATGATTGGAATGCTTTTTGCTAAGGAGACAAATACCTTAAGAATCTGGGCTAAAGTCACAGTTAAAATGGATGAATTTCTTCCTTTTAGATTAGCAATAGATAAAAGCAGAATTACAAATTAGATAAACATAACTTAACTAGAATAGGGCAAGTTGACGAGGGCATCTTTGTTGGATTACCTTTAAAACTGATCCTTTTTTATCCGCTAAAAAGGGAACCCAAAGTTAAACTGGGTTCCCTCTTTATTTAGAAAAAAATAGGATTAGACGACTACACTATTTGCAGGAGCACCAACCATTTTATTATGATGGCGCCCAATCGGGACAACCGAAGGAGAATCTGATACCGGATCCTCGATGACTTTGCACTCGAGATTGAAAATGTCTTTGATCAATGTGCTTGTAATCACTTCGGAGGGTGCTCCTTCGGCAACAAGCTTTCCTTTATGTAGGGCAAAAATATGGTCTGCATAGCGTGCGGACAGGTTGATATCATGAAGAACCATGACAATCGTTGTGCCATATTTTCGATTTAAATCCGTCAGTAAATCCAGTATTTCTACTTGGTACGTAATATCTAAGTAAGTTGTAGGTTCGTCAAGAAATAGGATATCTGTTTGCTGGGCTAGTGCCATGGCAATCCAGACACGCTGTCTTTGTCCGCCAGAAAGCTCTTCGATATTTCGATCGGCAAATTCCGTAATATTCATGATTTCCATTGCTTCAGCAACCGCTTCGTAATCCTTCTTAGACCAGCCTTTCAAGAAGGTTTGATGCGGAAATCTGCCTCTTCCCACTAGGTCAGCTACCGTAATGCCTTCAGGGACAATCGGGGATTGCGGCAACAGCCCTAATACACGCGCCAATTGCTTCGGTGGAATTTTATGAATCGGTTTTCCATCCAGGCTGATTTGCCCAGCTGTAGGTTTGATGAGTCTTGCCATTGTTTTTAGCAGCGTCGATTTACCGCAGCCATTTGCACCAATGATAATGCTGATTTTATTGCTCGGTATATCGATGCTTACATCATGCAGGATGGTTTTTTTGTCGTATCCAGCAGTGATGCTTTCGGCTTGAAACGTGTGTGTTGGCTTCATTATAAATCTCCCTTTCGATTGATTCGAATTAACAAGTAAATCAAGTAAGGTGCCCCAAGAATACCGGTGATGACTCCTACAGGGTATCTAGTTTCAAATGCGAATTGTCCGATTAGGTCCGCGCCTAATACTAGTATAACCCCAATAAGTCCGGCTGGAATAATATTTGAAAACCCAACACCCACTAATCTTTTGGCGATTGGTCCAGCAAGGAATGCCACAAACGCGATTGGTCCCGTAGCAGCAGTAGCTAACGCAATGATAAGCACCGAGCTGATAATAAGGATCAGCCTTGTCTTATTCGTATCCACCCCAAGTGAAGTTGCCGCTTGTTCCCCTAGCTCCAGCATTTCCAATCGTTTACCAAAGAACAGAATGATTGGTGTAAACAGCAATACGATGATAACGAGTGGATAAAGATTTTCCATCTTCGCACCATTCAAGCTGCCGCTTAGCCATCTCATCGCAGTCGGAATATCACTCTCCCTGCCAATTAGCATTAAATAGGAAATTACCGCGTTCAGCATTGCCTGCAGCCCAATACCAATTAAAATTAAACGGCCGATAGAAAAAGCGCTGCCTTTCGACAATCCATAAATCACCAATACCGTTGCAAGTCCGCCAATCACTGAGGCGATCGACACGACGGAATTACTGGCATGCAGCACAATGATGCAAAATACGGCCGCTGCACTTGATCCTGTTGTAATCCCGATGACATTGGGGTTAGCCAGTGGATTTCTTAGCATCGTTTGGAAGATATAACCCCCGACACCAAAAGCAAAACCAGCAAATACACCAGCAATCATTCTCGGCAATCGGAGTGTACCAACTGTAAATGTGGCACCCTTTACCTCTTCACCGAGTAAAACGCCGATGACATCCTTTATAGGATAGATCGTATTCCCTAACATCAGCATGGCACAGCAAAGCGCAAATGAAAGGATAGCAAGTACAGAAGTCATCATTATAAAACGGCGTCGTCTCTTTAATCTGGAACTCATTATAGTATTAATCGAAATAGTTTCATTCATCATAATGCACGCATTTTCGCTTTCATCGTAATTAATATTAAAATTGGTGCGCCAACAAATGCTGTCACAATACCCACTTCAAGCTCGCCTGGGCTGCCAAGAAGTCTTCCAAGCACATCTGAAACCGTTAAAATTATCGCACCTGACAGGGCAGACATAGGAATAATATAGCGTAAATCCGGCCCAATCAGCAGGCGGATGACGTGTGTTGCCAGTAGGCCGATAAAGCCGATGGGACCCGCCAATGCGGTTGCTGCACCGCATAAAAGGACGCCGCCGAGTGCGGCAACAAGGCGAATCGTGCCTGTTCGCACCCCTAATCCCCTCGCAGCCTCATCTCCCAATGCAAGTGCATTTAATGCCGGGCCGGTAAAAATTGCTATCAGTACTCCTACTATTAAAAAAGGAATAAAGGTTTTAATGGACTCCCAGTTTCCTGCCCCAACACTGCCTACCTGCCAAAATCTAAATTGGTCCATCACATTGGAACGTGGAATCATAACGGCCACGACTAATGACGATAAAATCGCACTGGTAGCAGCACCTGCTAGAACAAGCTTAAGAGGTGTAGCACCGCCACTGCCCATGGAACCGATGCCAAATACAAAAATCGCCGTCAAAATGGCTCCCAGTATAGCCAGCCAAATATATTGATTGGCCGAACTAATATTGAAAAAGGCAATTCCGCAAACGACAAATAAAGAGGCCCCTGTATTGACCCCCAAAATACTTGGATCGGCAATCGGGTTACGCGTAACGGATTGCATAAGTGATCCTGAAACACCTAATGCAGCACCGCACATCAGACTAAAAATTGTTCGAACAATTCTTTGCCGCACAACATTTGCCTCATGGGATTGAACGTCTGGATGGAATAACCCATCCAGAAGATCTCCCCAGCCAATCATCCGAGAACCAAATGCAAGCGATGCTAAAATACATACACCAAGTAAAAGTAGCAAAGGAATAAACACTCTTATAAAATTACGCGGAATATGCAACTGCTTTTTTTCAGAAACGGATACATTGTTCATGTTATTTTATCTTTTTCGCAGCGTCTGAGATTAGAGTTAAATAGTCATCAATTGTATATTCAATTGATAATGGGCTTGGCGTACCAGCAGCTGCAAGTGGCGTGTTATCTCCAATAATCGCTACAGCACCGTTTTTAATCGCCGGCACATTTCCAAGAATCGGATCAGCTTGTAATGCTGCTAGTGTTGTATCATCACCGTATGCCACGAAAATTTCTACATCACTTAAAGCATCTGCATTTTCAGCACTTAGCTCAAGATAGAAGCTATCTGGATTTTCAATTTGGTTTTGAACGCTTTCCGGGAACTCCATGCCCAGATCGCCAAGGAAATCACCGCGTGGGTCTCCTGGTGTATAAATGTAGAACTTCGATAAATCAGTTGCAGTGAACATAGCAAATGCAGCTTTTTTCCCTTTAATTTCAGGATATTCACTTACTTTATCTTGAATCAATTTTTCTGTATCAGCAAGCAGTTGTTTCCCTTCTTCTTCCATCCCCATACCGATTGAGTTGTATGTAATTTGGTCGCGCCATGAAGTTACCCATGGGATATCTTGATAAGCGACTACCGGTGCAATTTCACTTAACGTATCATATTCTTCTTGCGTAATACCTGAGTAAGCTGCAAGAATGACATCTGGATTTGAATCTGCGATTGCTTCAAAATCCAAACCATCCGTATCTTGGTAGATGTTTGGATTTTCTTCACCAAGCTCTTTTAATTTTTCAGCAGTCCAAGGAAGCATCCCGCTATCATCTTGCACACCGTAGTTGGCAGCTGAGAATCCTACTGGTACAACACCAAGAGCAAGGGCTACATCTTGGTTCGACCAAGCAATTGTTGCCACACGTTCAGGCTTTTCTTCAATTGTTGTTTCACCAAAAGCGTGTTTAATCACGATTGGATATTCAGCTGCTGATTCTTCTGCATCAGCTGTGTCTGATTCTGTTGACTTTGTGTCTTCCGTGCTGGATTCCTTATCGGAACAACCCACAAGTGCAAGGGAAAGAATCGAAATTAATAACAAGGTTAACAATGAAAAATGTTTTTTTGATTTCATTTGGGATTACACTCCTATAGTCTTTAATTGATAATGATTATCATCTTCACTCATTACTATATCCCCTGCATGAAAAGTTGTCAATATATTATTTTAATTCCAAATAGGTAGAAAGAGAGTTATATTACTATTACTAATTTATTAAAGGAGGGAAACCAAAAGTACCATATTTGGCCTTTGCTCTCTTTTCGCAAAGTAAGCGTACACCGTAAATTGCCTTAGAACCTGAACCGGCACCTGTAGGAGAAGAAATCGTATGGGGTCCAAACGTTGTTTCGATGGAGGAATTACGGAAGAAAAGGTCTGCGAAGAATGACAAGTGGACTGGCTTGCTTCGGAAAACTCAATGAACAGCCTTCCCCGAAATCATGAAAAGAGCGTTCCTTATTTATACCAGGACGCTCTTTTCATGTAAGGTTAGGATATTTGTCTATATTTCGAGTCTTCTGCTCATACAATTCAAATATTTACAGAGCTCAGCGCAGCTACGAATTGTTCGAGGCGGTCCATTCCTTTTTCAAGCTCCTCCATTGAGGATGCATAGGATAAGCGGATGTAGCCTTCCCCGTATTCCGTAAAGGCATTACCCGGCGTGACGGCTACTTTTGCTGCATTCAATAAATTGATGGAGAATTCTTCGGAGCTGAGACCGAATTTCTTAATAGAAGGAAAAATATAAAAAGCCCCTTTAGGATAGACAACTTCCAGACCCATATCAACGAGTCTTTGATAGACATAATCCCTTCTTTTGTTGTATTCATTTTTCATCTCCACCACTTCTTTATGCTGAGTACCGTGTTTTAAAGCTTCGATGGCTGCATATTGGCTAATTGACGTTGCACAAACTACATTATATGAATGCAGTTTATGCATTTGCTTTGTAATATAGGCGGGAGCAAAAGTAAATCCAATGCGCCAGCCCGTCATCGAATGGGATTTTGAAAGTCCATTGATGACGATGGATTTCTCTTTTAATCCCGGATAAGCTGCGATGGAATAATGCTGATCTTCATAAACTAATTCGCTATAAATTTCATCGGACACGATAAAGATATCCTTGTCCTTTAGCAGCTGCCCTATCTCTTGAATTTCTTCTTTTGAAAGCACGGTTCCGATCGGATTAGATGGATACGGGAAAACGATGCACCGTGTTTTATCCGTAATATGTTCATTGATTAAGGAAGCAGTTAGTTTGAATCCTGTTTTACTTGTATCGATGAAAACGGGAACAGCCTCACATAATCGAATAAGCGGCTCATATCCTGGATAACTTGGTGCAGGTATGATCACTTCGGTACCAGGGGAAAGAATTGTTCTGAATGCCAGATCAAGTGCCTCACTTGCACCTATGGTTACCAACACTTCCTGCTGCGGATTATAGGAGAGGCCATACAGTTTTTGTATATACTCGCTGGCGCTTTCACGAAGCTCCTTCAATCCATTGTTTGATGTGTATCCTATTTTGTTGTCTTGTATTGCCTGAATCCCGGCTGCATTGATATAGCTTGGGGATGGAAAATCCGGCTGCCCCAAAGATAAATTCACCACATCCGTCATGTCAAAAGCAAGATTGGCAATTTTCCGTATTCCAGACTCTTCTATATCAACTAATGTTTGATTGAGCAGTTCATTCAAATATGTCATACTCATAACTCCTTTTAGCATTCAGTAATTGATGACTTCTCATGATGTACAAACTTCGCATCAACTCTACCCTACGAAGCTTTTAGTCTAGGCTGAAAATTTTCCCTGGATTTAAAATGTGATTCGGATCTAGTACTTGTTTAATCGATTTCATGACATCCAGTGCTTTACCGTGTTGTTCCTGTTGATATTTCATTTTCCCCAATCCGACGCCATGTTCCCCCGTACAAGTTCCGCCAACGGATAAAGCGAATTTTACGATTTGTTCATTGACCTCATTCATTTTTTCTATTTCCTCTGAATCATTCGGGTCAAAAATAATTCCGGCATGGAAGTTCCCATCGCCAATATGTCCTATGATACTGCCATCCAAGCCCTTTTCTTCGATGCATTTGCGACTAAATTCAATGGCATCTGCCAGTTTGGATAGCGGAACACATACATCCGTATTCAACACTTTTTTCCCAGGGTTGGCATGTTTCAGGATATATAAGTGGTTATGCCTTACTTCCCACAGCTTCTTTCGACCGAGGGAATCTGTTTCAATATCAAATTGATAGCAGCCAAAGCCAGTAAACAAGTCTTTTGTGACTTCAAGATCTCCATCCACATTGCCTTTGGAGCCATTAAATTCTAAAAACAACGTTGTATCTTCTGTATAATTTGTTTCTGCACTTTTATTAAATTCTTTAATGGTAATAGCCTCAACAAGCTCCATTCTTGCAATTGGCACCCCTACTTGAAGGAGTGAAGTTGCCGCTTGTATGGCATTTTCCAGTGATGAGAAAACCGCTCGTCCAGCAACAGTTACTTCCGGGATCCCTTGCACCTGTAAAGTAAGTTCAGTGAAAGCACCCAAAGTCCCTTCCGATCCCACGAAAAGCTCAGTCAATCGGTAGCCTGAAGAGGATTTTTTGGCTTTATTTCCTGTATGAATGATATTCCCATCCGCCAGAACCACTTCCAGGTCACGCACATTATCCTTCATGGCACCATATCGAACAGTCGTTGTCCCGCTTGCATTTGTAGAAGCCATCCCTCCTAATGTAGCATCCGCTCCCGGATCGACAGGGAAAAATAATCCATGCTTTCCTAGCTCTGCGTTTAGCTGCAGTCTTGTGACACCAGGTTGAACAACGACCAATAAATCCTTTGGCTGAATATCGATAATTTTGTTCATATATTGAAAATCAATCGTAATACCGCCATGGATTGGAATCGCTTGACCCTCAAGCCCCGAGCCGGCACCAAATGGCACTACTGGAATCTTATGTTCGTTGGCAAAACGCAGCACTTCCACGACTTCCTGCTTCTCTTGAGGAAAAACAACTACATCCGGAAGATGGGATGCATGAAAGGATTCATCTTGGCTATGATTTAAAAGAACTGTTTCGTTTGTTGTTATTCGCTCTTCTGGCAGGATTTCTTTTAAACCTTCCATCAGATTCCTAGCTTTTAAGTTTCCTTTTACTTGATTCATTTATAATCCTCCTCGTTTATTCGGTTTAATATAAATGACACTTCACATAGTGACCAGGTCTTGCTTCCTTATTAACCGGTATAGCTTGCTGGCAGATTTCCGTTGCCATCGGACATCTCGGATGGAAGACACATCCAGATGGCGGATTTAATGGTGAAGGGATTTCCCCTTTCAGGATAATTCTTTCGCGCTTCTTCCCAGGATTCGGATGCGGCACAGATGATAATAGTGCCTTCGTATAGGGATGCAAAGGTTCGGCAAATATATTATCCGTATCGGTATATTCCACGATTTGCCCTAAATACATTACGCCAATTTGGTCGGATATATGTCGGACAACGCTAATATCATGGGCGATAAATAGATAGGTCAGCTTCAAATCTTCTTGTAGAACCCGCAGTAAATTGACTATTTGAGCCTGTGTGGACACATCCAGGGCTGACACTGGTTCATCGCAAACAATTATTTTGGGATTTAAAATAAGTGCCCTTGCCAATACAATCCTTTGCCTTTGCCCTCCAGAAAACTCATGTGGATAGCGATAGTAGTGATCTACATTCAAACCGACCTTATAAAGAATTTCCATCACTTTTTCCGTTCGCTCATTCTTATTGCCAAGCTTATGAATAATGAGCGGCTCCTCCAGAATTTCTCCAATACGTTTCCGAGGATTCAGGGATGAAAAGGGGTCCTGGAAAACCATTTGCAGATCTTGCCTTGCCTTTCTGAGCTCATCGCCTTTTAGCTGGAAAAGGTCCTTCCCTTTAAACAATGCACTCCCGCTTGTCGGTTCAGTCAATCGTAAAATCGTCCGGCCTGTTGTACTTTTCCCGCAGCCCGATTCCCCGACTAATCCTAATGTTTTTCCTTCAAATAATTTGAAAGACACATCATCTACCGCTTTTACGACCGCACTTTTTTGGCCGATCTCGTTTTTGACAGGAAAGTGTTTTTTTAAACTATTTACTTCCAAAAGGGGCTCAGGATTATACGTTAATTGTGTTGTCATATGCGACTTCCCCTTTCTCTACTTTTTCATAATGCCAGCACCGCACTTTATGATTTTCAGTGTGGATCACTAGTTCCGGCGACTCTTCCCTGCATAAATCGTCCGCATACGGACATCTTTCGGCAAATCGGCAGCCTTTTGGAATATTATTTAATGAAGGAACGGCTCCTTCAATCACATGCAATTTTTCCGAACGATCCCCTTCCAAGGTCGGCATGGATTTCATTAACCCTTTTGTATAGGGGTGAAGGGGTTTCGAGAATAAGGTCTCGACATCTGTTTCTTCTACGATCTGACCTAGATACATTACAATCACGCGCGTACAGATTTCCGCGACAACACCAAGATCATGGGTAATAAACATCACGCTCATGTTATATTCCTTATTCAGCTGTAAAATCAAATCCAATATTTGAGCTTGAATCGTCACATCCAAGGCGGTAGTCGGTTCATCTGCTATCAACACTTTCGGCTTGCAGGCGAGTGCCATCGCAATCATGACCCGCTGCCGCATCCCCCCTGATAATTCATGCGGATATTGTTTCACCCTTTTCTCGGGAGCTGAAATTCCTGTCAAACGCAATAATTCAATGACTTTTTCAGTCGCTTGTTTTTTCGATAACTTTTGATGGATCATAAGCGACTCACTAATTTGAAACCCAATCGTGTAAACGGGATTTAACGAGCTTAATGGGTCCTGGAAAATCATCGAAATATCATTTCCGCGGATTTCCTGAACTTTTTCCATGGGCAGCTTGAGAATGTTTTTTCCTTGAAAATTAATCTCGCCCTCATAATCTACTAAATATTTCTCATCATATAATCGAAGAATGGATTGTGAGGTTACGCTTTTCCCGCAGCCGGATTCCCCCACAATTCCTAATATCTCGCCTTCTTTCAATTGAAAGTTGATGCCATGTAAAGCAGTGACACTTCCTCTTTCAGTATGAAAACTCGTTTTTAAGTCTTTCACTTCCAAAATCGGCTGTTGGCTCATGAAAATCCCCCTTTCGGTTATTTAACGTTAGTGAAAATTCCAAAGCTTTGGCTCAGGATTCCATTATTTCTTACTATTAGAATGTGGATCCAGAATATCTCGGAGTCCATCACCAAACATATTCAAGGCCAAAATTGCCAATACAATACAGATTCCCGGGAAAATGACCATCCAAGGCGTGTTGAAGATAACCATCTTTCCGTCATAGAGGATGTTGCCCCAGCTTGGTGTCGGCGCTGGTACACCAGCCCCTAAAAAGCTTAGAGTTGCTTCTATTAAAATAGCATTGGCAAAAACCGAAGTAATTTGGATGATTAATGGGGATACAACGTTAGGTGCAATATGTCCCCAGATGATACGAAATGATTTTGCGCCTATTGCCTTCATCGCCTCAATATATGTCTCTTCTCGTATCACTAATGCCGATGATCGCACAACACGGGCAACATAAGGCGTGTAGACAATACTTAAGGCGATAATAATATTTTGGGTACTTGGGCCAAGCGCCGCCATCAATGCAATCGCCAGCAAAATCGCCGGAATCGCCATGATGCCCTCGCAAATACGCATCAAGATATTATCCAGCGTCTTGTAATAGCTTGCATATAAACCGATGACAGTCCCTATTACCCCCGCAAAAAACGCTACAGCCAAGCCAATCAATAAGGAAACTTGCGCACCATAGATAATTCTGGCCAGTAAATCGCGCCCCATATTATCCGTACCAAATAGATAATCCCCGCTTGGCCCCAGAAGGCGATCTTCCGGATGGATTTCATACGGATCCGAATCTATCAAAACAGGACCTAAAAGAGCCAATGCTACTATAAATAACAGTATGACAAAGCCCGTTACAGCTTGTTTATTATGAATGAATTTCCTGATCGCCAATCGACGCTGTTCTTTCTTTAACGTCGTTCTCTTCTTATGAAGATCGGATGCTGAATTCACAACGGCTTCCATATTCTCTACCTCCCTTAGATTTATTTATCCAATTTAACCCTTGGATCAATGACGCCATATAACAAGTCAACGATCAGATTGATGACCACATAAACAAATGTGACAAATAAAATGATTCCCTGGATTACTGGGAAATCGCGTCGTTCAATCGAGTTGACAACCAATTGGCCAATCCCGGGAATATTGAATACCGTTTCGACTACTGCAGCTCCAGCAATTAAAATACCGAAATTTTGTCCAATAATCGTCACGATCGGTAAAAGCGCATTTCGAAGTGTATGTCTGTAAATTACCAAGCCTTCCTTTACACCTTTTGCTCGAGCTGTTTTAATGAAGTTCAGATTCAGCACATCCAGCATCGAAGAACGGGTCATTCTGGCAGTTAAAGCCACATGCATACAGCCAAGCGCCAGCGCCGGCAATATTAAATAGCGCAAGTGCTCCCATAGTCCATCACTCAATTCTTTATAGCCTGCTACAGGGAACCATTGTAATTTAATCGAAAATAGTAAAATCAAGAATAATGCCAGCAAAAAACTAGGAATCGCTACCCCTATGTACGACAGGCCCATAAAGGACTGATCGACAAAAGTGCCCCTTCGTCTAGCAGCAAAAATCCCAATTGGAATCCCGATAATGATGGCAAAAATTTCTGCAAGAACGGCCAAAGACAAAGTTGGCCCTAAATGGCTGATGATCGAGAAGGTTACTTCTTCCTTCATAAAATAAGAAGTTCCCAGATCACCCGTCAGCACACCGCCCATCCAAGAAAAATAGCGCTCTACGAAAGAATCATTAAGTCCCATTTCATCTCGTAAAGCTTCTACTTGCTCATCCGTTGCCGAATCACCCAGCATAACTTCCGCCGGATCTCCCGGTGTTAAGTAGATAATCAAATAAACGACTATGGAAACAACAAAAAGTGTTGGTATTAATGTTATCAAACGTTTCAGTAAGTACGTTTTCACCTTTTTCCCTCCTCTTTTAAGATGATGAAAAGAAATAATTGCTTCCCCACGATTTATGGGGAAGCTGGAAAACCTGGCTAATTGCAGAGCCTTTTAGCGACTGCACCTATTCCGCCAAGCGATTATTCACTTACAGATACATTAAAGAATAAAGGCACCTCAAAGTACTTGTAGCCTTGAACATCTGCTGTGTAAGCGGAAATTTTATTGGCCGCAAACGTTGTAATCAGTTTTACATCTTCAATGGAATGCGTTTGTAATTCCTCCCAATACTGTTTCGCTTCTTCAGTTGTTGGTGCACTTTTGATTTTTGCAAGGAGCTCTTTTTGAGTATCTGTCTCTGCCCCATCAAAATAGCTTTCCGCATAGTATAAAAGCTCAACTGGACTTGGAGTGGACGGGAAGCTTGTTGTGAAGATATTCCAATCCTCCGGAGAGTTACGGACCTCACTTAAAGCTGTTGCCCAGTCGTATACTAAAAGCTCTACATTCAAGCCAATCTTCGCAAGCTGTTCTTTTACATAAACGGCTTCGTTATACATTTGTGGATAGTCGCGCGTTGTTAAAATGTTAAGCTTTTCGCCATCGTAGCCGCTTTGTTCGACTAATTGTTTTGCTTTCTCTAAATCTTTTTGGTTATGGAATTCTGAACCTGCCTCTGTTGCCCATACAGTATTTTGTTTAGGCAATTGGCTAGGCGTGATTTCATAGTTATCAACTGCGGCTACTGCAGCAAGTGCATCAAGATCTAAAGCATACGCCACTGCTTGTCTTAGCTCTGTTGATTGGAAAGCTCCTTGTTTACGGTTAAATAATAGCGTGTAATTCGCATCGAACGGCGTCACGTATTCTAAATCCGGATTTGCCTCAAGCTGCGCTAAATCATCCTGAATAATACCCGCGGCAATATCATATTCGCCTGTTTGAAGACCGGATAATTGAGTGGATGGATCAATTACGATATCAAAGTAAACATCTTTTACCAGCGCTTCCTTCTTGCCCGATAGACCACTTGTAGGTGCATCTAATGCTACGTAATCATCAAATCTAGTAAAGTGTAGATATTGGTCCTGTTTCCACTCGGCAAATTTGAATGGGCCTGTACCGATAAATTCTTCCACACCCGCTTCTGGGGCTGACTCCACGATTTCTTTTGGCATAATCGCAGCTAAATGCGATGTATTGGCAATGGCACCTAATGCAAGTGTAGTAGGCTCTGCCAGTGTCATTGTCACTGTATATTCATCTACTTCTGCAAATTGCGGTTCTGTTAAAACAGCTCTTGCAGAGGAAGATTTTTCTTTCCAGCGGTTCATTGAGGCAACAACGTCTTCTGCTTTCATCTCGTCGCCGTTATGGAATTTAACGCCCTGTCTTAAATTGAACGTATATGTTTTTCCATCTTCACTCACGTCAACTGATTCCGCCAGCATTGGTACGGCTTCGTAGTTTTCATTGAAGGCAACTAAAGATTCAAAAATAACCGAGGCAACTTCACGTGTAACAATCGCATTTGACATCAACGGGTCCAGTGTAGGCGGCTGTACATTACTGGCATAATGCAATTCGCCATCCGTTGCGACTTGCGTATCAGACCCTTCTGAAGATTCACTTCCTTCTCCGCTGTCCCCACTACAACCAGCAATTATCATTACGATCGAGAATACGGCCAATAACCATCCTAGCTTCTTTAATTTCATGCTTATCTCTCCTTTAATTTTCCCATTAAATTTTCCGTTCAATTTTCCGTAAAGTAGAGTTTAAACTAGTCTAAATATTCAGTTTATTTTTCATATAAATCTAGTCTATATCCTTTAGCAATTTTCCCAGCAATCGTAAAGCAGTATTGATGGAGGAATCTATTTGCCTTTTAAGGCCATAACTTCCTTCATTCTCGAGGCGATTTTGCCAATATGTTCTTCCATTTTGGCTTTAGCCAGTACACCATTTTTTTCTTCAATTGCTTTTAGAATGTCGATATGTTCTTTTAGAGATCTTTCGCCGGTTTGGGGCAATTTGTAAACGAAAAAGTTAAATACACGGTAGATGCCGGTATTCATTTCATAAATGATTTCTTTTAATTTCGGATTCTTGTTTGCGGATGCTAGAAGTAAATGGAACTCTCGGTCTAATTCTAAGAAGAGGTTAAAATTGTTATCAAGTGTGGCTTGTTCTTGTTGATGGATGTTCTCTTTTAATTGTTTAAGAAGGGTTTCACTGATGTTATTCACGATTTTTTCGACATTATAAGATTCGTTGATTTGACGAACTTCCAAAGTATGAAGAAAATCTTCTTCTGTCAGGATGGATACTCTTGCAGGCTTTCCTCGTTCAGCCGTTAGAAAACCTTCTCTTTGAAGTCTGCGAAGGGCTTCGCGGATCGGTGTTCGGCTGATGCCTAATTGAGCGGCAATTTTTTCTTCCGGCAATTCTTCACCTGGACTCAGTTCACCAGTCACTATTGCGTCTCTTAGGATTCGTGCTGCTTGGTCGGCTAATAATTCTTTCTCTATAACCTTTTTTACCATTGTTATTCACACCTCCCTTTGTATACTGCATACAAAAGTGAAAAAGGAATTACAAAGGAAATGTCATAAGCACTTGTATACTGTATACAACAAATACGTAAAAAAATAGTCGGTATACTGTATACTGATTCAAGCTAAAAAAAGAGTTTGTTTGAAGAGCGAATGGTCGATATACGATTTATAGTAAAAACCATAGCTTCTTTTAGTAGATTTCCCTGCATAATTCGAATCGGTTCAACACCACCTTTCAATTTACTGGAAAATAATTATATTAAACTTAAACATTTTCAAATTAAAAATCAAGACCTTTGTTAAAATTTATAACATAAAAAATATTTTCACTGTGTCCATATGAAATATATCTTATAGAATGCTCCCTGCTTTCTATGAAAATCTAATTATTTAATATTCAGAATTGATTGACACTCCAAAAAATCAGTGTTATTCTTTGTTTAATTTTCCATTATCCTAAAATTTTCCGCATTGTAGAATAATAATATAGAGCACTCTAGTCCATTATGAATTTCAAATCGAACATAATAACTTTAAGAAAAGGTGATCTTATGAAAACTCTACAATGGAATACCCCTGAAAAACTTCGGGCTTTGCTATGCGAACTAGTTAGTTGGGAAAGCCGTACACATACAGAAGGCGAACGCAGCTTTCCTTATAAGCTTCAACAAAAATTACGTGAATTATCTTATTACAAACAACACCCAGAATACTTATCCCTCCATGCTGCCGACCATGGCAGAAATCTTGTGGCCGCTTTGTACAAGCACGAATCAGCAACTGAAACGATTGTTTTAATTAGCCATTTTGATACTGTCCAAACGGAAGAATACGGAGATCTCGAAGAACTTGCATTCCATCCTGAATTGTTGACAAAGGAATTGATGAAGCGAAAAGAAAGCTTGATCGGCGAGGCAAAAACCGACTTGGAATCCGGCGGCTATTTGTTTGGCCGGGGCACAATGGATATGAAAATGGGCTTGGCCCTCCATATGGCACTGATCGAAACAGCCATTTCCGAGGATTGGCCGATTAATCTATTATTGGTTACTGTGCCTGATGAGGAAGTAAACTCTTCCGGCATGCGGGAAGCCGTGAAAGCCCTAGTTTCTTTACGCGACCAGTACAGTCTTTCCTATAAATTATTCTTGAATAGTGAACCCTCTTTCTCCCAAAAGCCTGGGGACGAAAACTATTATATTTATAGCGGCTCCATCGGCAAAATCATGCCTGCTGCCCTTTTTTACGGGAAAGAAACTCATGTCGGCGAGCCTTTAAAAGGGATGACGGCCAATTATATGGCATCTTTTCTAACGCAGTTAATGGAGTGGAACCCACTATTCAACGAAACCGATCGGGACGAAAGAACACCTTTGCCGGTTTCGTTGCAGCAAAAGGATTTGAAAACGCAATACTCCACCCAAACACCTTATCGAGCAGTCGCACTCTATAATGTATTTTTGATGAAAAAAACAGCAAGCGACATTATGAATCTTTTTGAAAATGTTGCGCAAGAAGCGGCTAAACGATGCAATGAGTCCTACAAAGCCTTATGCCGCCATGAACAAGTTGGAGGAATTGGCGATGTCCGCGTGATTCGATACAAGGATTTACTGGCCTATGCCTTAAAGAAAATCGGGCAGGAGCAGGTAGATAAGGTAATCGAAGACGTGGAAAGTAATGAAGAATGGGACGAGCGGGAGAAATCCCTTCGTATCGCAGATGGCTTGATGATTCGCTGCAGTGAATTGGCGCCGGCAATCGTTATTTTGTTTGCCCCGCCCTACTATCCAGCGGTTAACTCTTCCGATGATTCCTTGATTATCGACAGTACACAATTTGTAAAGGAACTCGCCCTGAAGGAGTTGGGGATGGAAGTGAATCAAATCCATTACTTCAACGGCCTTTGTGACCTAAGCTATGTCAATTATAACGATGAATCGGATGGTTGGTATGCCTACGAAGAAAATACACCTGTGTGGGGCACTTTATACAGCATCCCTTTCAAAGAAATGAGCCAGCTCCAGGCACCCGTCCTGAACATTGGCCCATTCGGAAAAGATGCCCATCAAAGCACAGAACGGCTGCATATTCAGAATGCCTTTGTTCAAACCCCATTATTGCTGGAGAAGTTGATTAAGAGAATGTTTGAAGATGGTGCGATTACGGGGATTTCGAATGAGGAATCTGCGGTTTGATAAGTTAAAAGTAAGACCTGTCTTGGATTAGGCAGGTCCTCTTGACGGGAAAAGCCATTCAGAATGATGGACTCATTCTGAATGGCTTTTTAATTACCTCAATACCCCGAACTACCCGCTGTGTCCTCAGTCAGGTTTACAATTCCAACTCCATTGCTAGTTCCGATCCTTGTTGCACCTAGCTTAATGTATTTTTTTGCATCAGCAGTCGTTCTTATCCCGCCGGATGCTTTTACTTCTACCTCGTCGCCCACTATCTTTTTCATAAGCGAAACCATCTCTTCTGTAGCTCCAGCTGAACCAAAGCCAGTAGATGTTTTAACGAAATCGATTTTCGCCTCTTTTGCCAGTTCGCACACTTTACTTACTTCTTCTTGCGTTAAATAGCATGTTTCAAGAATAACTTTAATAACTAAATTGGGATTATCTTCTTTTAATACCAAAAATGCAGCCATCTCTTTTTTAATATTATCGAAGTCTCCATTTTTGACATCCCCTATATTGAGTACATAATCTAGTTCTGCAGCGCCGTCCTGCAATGCCTGCTTTGCCTCAAAGATTTTCACATTCGTCAAAGTTGCACCTAACGGGAATCCGATAACTGTACATACTTTCACTTCAGTTCCCTGTAATAGCTCGCTTGCCTTCTTCACATAGACAGGGTTGATACAAACCGTGGCGAAGTGATTTTCAGAAGCCTCTTTACATAGTTTTTCTATTGCAGCTTTAGAAGCATCAGCTTTTAGTAAAGTATGATCTATATATTTTTCAAGTGTCATAGGACTCACTCCACTCATTATTTGATTTCTGCAAACTTCTTAGTGTCATCTAAATACTGATCCACATTCGTTTCATCTATCAATCCTGTACCACCGTCTACATATTTTTCGACAGTTTCGCCATTGCCAACTTTTACAGCGGTTTGGATAGACAAGACACCAAGAGAAATCGGATCATTAATGACTGTTGCCTTAAATTTTCCATCCTTGATTTGCTTTATCGCTTCCATCAGACCATCAATCCCAACAATACTTACATCTTGTAATTTACCTGAATTTTCAAGCACCTGTATTGCCCCTAAAGCCATGTCATCATTATGGGCATACACAAGATTCACGTCAGGATGTGCTTGCAGTAAATCCTGCATGGCAGAGACCGCCTCCGCACGAATATAGTTACTGTATGGTCCTTCTATAATTTCAATTCCAGCTTCTTTTTCGACAATTTCGTGGAAACCATCATGACGTGCCTGCATTACCGTACCGCCGGCATCCCCTTGAATTTCAATAATTTTTCCTGTTGCTTTTCCTTCTCCGCCTAACAATTCAACTGCTTTTTTACCCGCTTCTCTACCCATTTCCTCATTGTCGCGACCGATATAAGAAGCAACCTCCTGTTTCGTGTTGCGGTCAACAGCAATCACGGGAATATTCGCCTGTTCTGCCGCTTTTAAAGCAGGTGCTACACCTGACGGATTCACTGGATTAATAAGAAGCACATCAATTCCTTTAGTAATTAATGATTGGATATCGGAATTTTGCTTTTCAATATCATTTTGAGCATCTACCACAATCAATTCCGCTCCTAGTTTTGATGCTTCCTCTTTTGCCCCTTCAACAAGTGCTGTGTAAAAAGGTGATTCTAATGTTGGTTGCGAAAATCCGATCACCAGCTTATCTTCAGCCCCATCATTTCCTTCTGAAGACGTATTTGTTCCCTCGTCGTTACCGCCACAAGCAGCTAAAATCAATACCATCATTGCCAAAACAGAAAAAATATTCAATCTCTTTTTCATGACAAAACCCCCTATTTTTTATTAGCGATTAATTGATTCATAATTAAAGCGGTTACAATAATTGCCCCCATAAAGATAGACTGATAGTACGAAGAAAGACCTAATAGGTTAAAGATATTGACAATCATACTCATTATTAAAACCCCGATGAATGTTCCGCCTATTCCGCCTCTTCCCCCTGTTAAACTAGTGCCGCCAATCACTACTGCAGCAATCGCGTCCAATTCCAATCCTGTACCGGCTGTCGGTTGCCCTACTGTAAGCCAAGAAGCCATTAATATCCCTGCTACGGCTGACATGATCCCCGCTAAGATATAAGTAGTAGTTAAATATTTTTCAACGGCAATCCCAGATAATCGGGCAGATTCCTCATTCCCCCCAACAGCATACAGTTTTCGGCCAAATGTCGTATATTTTAAAATGACCACTGCAATAATTGTCAGCACAATCCAGATAATTGCCGGAATTGGGATATTCCCAAAACTTTCGCCAAGAGCCGTAAACGCCGGCGGCAAATCATAGATTGGTTCTCCATCCGTAGTCAATAACGCAAATCCCCTTGCACTAACCATCATCGCAAGCGTGGCAATGAAAGCCGGTACTTTGAATTTAGTCGAAATAAATCCACTTACAAAGCCCATGAAACCTCCTGCTGCCATTGTAATTGCGATGGCAATGAATGGATTCACGCCGCTAGAAATCAATAAAGCCACAAGCATTCCAGAAAGCCCAAGCACTGCACCTACTGAAAGATCAATTCCTCCGACAAGAATAACAAATGTCATCCCAATTGCCACGATTCCTACAAATGCAGATTGTTGAAGGATATTCAAAATATTTTGGAATGTTAAGAAATGCTCCGACAATAATGTTCCAATAATCAAGAACCCTATAAATATAAGAAATAGATTATATTTCTTTAGAATCGTACCTATTTGGAACTGACTTTTTTTAGGTTCTTCCAACACTTCCGTATCTAAATTCATACTCATAGTTTCCACCCCTTTGTTCATTATTAAGAACCAGACACAGCTGAATTTAGAATCTCACTTTTTTGATTTACCGGGGATAAGAATTCTTTAATAACCCTTCCCTCGAACATGACGAGTACCCGATCGCAGATGGCCAGCAGCTCATCGATTTCAGATGAGGCTACCACAATACTCGTCCCTTGACTTGCTAAGTCTCTCATAATCTTGTAAATTTCGTCTTTTGCCCCTACATCAATTCCTTGTGTAGGCTCATCAAATAGCAACAATTTAGACTGGTGGATCAACCATTTGGAGATAATAACTTTTTGTTGATTTCCCCCACTTAAATTGCGAATTTCTGTTTTCGGTCCGGGAGCTTTAATATTTAGCTTTTTAATGGACTCTTTCATCATTTCCCTAATTTTCGTTTGCTGCAAGAATCGACTTTTCGAATATTTGTTTAAAGAAGGAAGAAAAGCATTTTCTTCTATAGATAAGTCGGCGATAATGCCTTCTGTTTTTCTATTTTCCGGAACAAGACCCATTCCCTCATTTACTGCATTTTTAGGTGAAGTAATTTTCTTTTTGACCCCATTCATGAAAATTTCCCCATCAATCAATTTATCTGCTCCGTATATAGCTCGAAGCAATTCAGTTCGCCCTGATCCTACAAGTCCGTACAAACCAATTGTTTCTCCCTTTCCAACAGTAAATGAAACATTTTTTATATTCTTGTTGGTTAGGTTACTGACCTTCAAAAACTCTTCTTTTTGTTCTAAATCATGCTGCTTTGTTTGTTTTTCGATTTTCCGGCCAGTTATATGTTCAATCAGCTCCGATTGACTGACATTCTTCAATTCCTCTGTAACTACCCATTCTCCATTACGCAGAACCGTCACCCGGTCACCAATCGTGTACAATTCATCAAGCTTATGAGAAATATAAATGATGGTATATCCTTGTTTTTTTAGTAATCTAATCACATCAAAAAGTTTATTTATTTCTTCACCGGAAAGAGCTGTCGATGGTTCATCCATTACAATGATCTTACTGTTAGTCGAGAGTGCCTTGGCAATTTCCGTCATTTGTTTTAACCCCATACTCACCTCTTTTACTAATAGGTTAGGAGAAAGTGAGAGCCCAAGGAGCGAGAATAGCTCTGTGGCTTGATTGTTGATTTGATTCCATTTAATAAAGCCGCCCTTGGGTTTGAGATAATTTCCTAGATAGATATTTTCGGCCAAGCTCAATTCTTCCACTAATGAAAGCTCCTGATAAATTGTGGCAATTCCATTTTCCTTGCTATCGGCAGGAGAAGTAATTTTCACTTCCTTGCCATTCAGCAAAATAGAGCCTTCATCCTTCTCATACACCCCGGAAAGAATTTTCATTAAGGTCGATTTTCCAGCTCCATTTGCGCCAATCAAACAGTGGATTTCTCCAGGAAGGACAGAAAAATTCACGTTTTGCAAGGCTTTAACCCCTGGAAAAGACTTGGAGATTGCTTTCATTTCAAGTACATAACTCATGGAGCTCCTCCTTTCCTTTATTCAATTTTTTCATAATAGGAAATAGCAGTTTATTTAGCTCCAGATAGGTTTGGAAACCGTTTTCATATTTCTCTTTATATCTTCCATCAGGCTCAAATACTTGTTGCATTTCCACCATCTGATCAGATGCCTCTTTAATGGATGGGTATAATCCAATGCCATAGGCCGCAATAATTGCCGTTCCTTTTGTACCGGTTTCTTGATCCTTTGGTACAAAAATTGGCAGCCCCGTGACATCACTTATAATTTGCATCCATGAAGCATTCTTCGTTCCTCCCCCACCAGCAACTATTTTCTTTACAGGAATGGAGGAATTCTTGAATGTTTCAATGACGTTTTTCGTGCCATATGCAATCGACTCAAGAATGGCTCTATAAATATGAAACTTTGTATGTGATAAAGTCAGGCCGATAAATGCTCCTGAAGCGTAGGGATTTTTGTAGGGGGTTCTATTTCCCTTCCAACTGTCCAATATAATCAGACCTTCGCTTCCTGCATCGATTTCTTTGATTTTTTCATCGAGTTCCAAATAGATTTCATCGAAGTCCTTTCGATCTGTATAGAATTCGTTTAAGAACCAAGAAATTAAAGAACCGCACGATAGTTGACCACCCTCAAGCAGCCAATGGTTATCAATTAATGGCGAATCATAAGGTCCCCACAAAGCATCATTAAATATCGGGTCTTTGTGATGCATCAAGTGGACAAAACTCGTTCCCATAATCATACTTAGATGCCCTGGCTCAAGTGACCCGGAACCAATCATGCCAATATGTGCATCGATTCCTCCTTGAAACACAGGTGTACCAGCCTTTAAACCGATTTCTTCTGCTGCAGCCTCCGTTATTTTCCCAACCATTTCTCCTACTTTTAATATTCGATTTGGCCAATGTTTTGTTATTCCCTCTAGACCGATTTCGTTAAAAAACTCTTCTGAAAATCCATTTTGATGGTTAACATAATTCCATTTGCAGGTTGCATTACACTGGGATGCAACAACCTCTCCAGTAAGCTTGAAATTTATCCAATCCAATTGCTCGAGGATAAACTTATCTGTTAAATCATAGTTATTTTTTAACCATAAGGATTTTGTTGTCATCCATTCAATAGAAGTCTTCTGGCCGGAATACAGCAGGCGATTTTTTACAACAGCACTTGCATTATTATTAATCTCTTCTTCTTCAGCTACCGCACGTTGATCCATCCAGCACTGGGCAGGAATAATAGGTTGATAGTTTTGATCCGTCATCAATACGGTTGAAGATGTTGCACAAACGGAAATGCCATCTATCAGGGATAAATCAATATTGTCGTTTGCCCTGTTTAGTGCTTTTTTTAACGCATTCCACCAATCTTCCGGGTTTTGCTCGGATAAACTTCGATTGTTATGATGGGTTGGGTAGGATATACTTTCCTTCAGCAAAAGTTTTCCTTTTGCGTTATAAATCCCAATTTTCACCGATTGTGTCCCTAAGTCGATTCCTAAAAGATGTTTATGAACCATAGTTCTATTCCTCCGGGAAGATTAGAATTTTATTAAAAACAATATCCCTATTTTTGATTTTTTCAAATACCTCTGGTGTCTCATCGATTTTAAAACGATGTGAAACAATCGGATCAGTTTGAATTTTCCCCTTTGCCATGCACTCAATCGTGAAACTCCATTCTTCCCCAGGGAATGGGTCCGAGAATGAATTCCATGAACCGTGGATACCGATTTCGTAGCGAAGCAATCGATCCACAGCCTTTGCGGACAAGGTTAGTTCCTTATTGGAAATCCCCAAAAATACGACACGCCCCATTTTCCCTGTCATGGAAACTGCTTGGTTTTGTGCAATCGGCGAGCCTGATGTATCTAAGACCATATTAACCTTTGTACCTTCAAGTTCTTTAATCGGGTCTACTTCTTTTGAATTAATGACTCGATCTGCCCCCAGAAGTTTTGCTACCTGTAATTTTTCTTCAAATACATCGATGGCGATGACCTCCGATGCGCCCATTTCGCGGGCATACTGTACTGCAAATAATCCAATTGCCCCAAGTCCAATTACAACAACCGTATCACCAGGCTTTAAATCACCTCTCCAAAGTCCGTGTACTGCATTTGCCGCAGGATCAACCATTGCACCGGCCTCATAGGAAACAGTATCCGGAAGTTTTAAAAGATTATTTTTATGCACCTTTATATATTTCGCCATGGCTCCGTCTGTTCTTGAGCCATAGTAATTATAGTGATCACAAAGTCCGTATTTCCCAATTTTGCAATAGTCGCATTCCATACACGGAACAAGCGGAGCGATTGTCACACGATCTCCGACATCCCATCCTTCAGTATCTTGGCCGCATTCCACAATGATTCCCGCAAATTCGTGGCCAAGCGTTAATCCCTGATAATAGGCACCTTTTACTAAAGCCCGGGGAATATCCGATCCACAAATCCCCACCGCTTTTACTTGGATCAATACTTCTTCCGCATCAATAATCGGAGAATCTACTTGCTCTACTTTCAGATTTCCAGGCTCATATAATTTAACCGCTTTCACTGTATTGCCCCCTTGTGTTGTTTTCATTTAAAATCTCGGCTGCCAGTAATTCATCAATAAATAACACATTTGCATAACCGCCATTTAATGCCCCTATGACACTTTCAGCCTTTGATTTGCCTGAAGCTACAGCTATGGAATATTCTTTTTGGCGTAGATCCTCTAGCTGCAAACCTATCGTACGTTTGTTCAATTCGACATCGGCCAAGGTTCCATCTTCCTTAAAATACCTTGAACAGATATCCCCAACCGCCTTTTTAGAAATTAACTCTTCATAAGCCCCTTCTTTGAAGAAGCCGCCTTTGTAAAGGATATTATTAAAGTGAACGCTTCCAATTCCAAATATGGCAATATTGCTTTTTCTGCCGATATTAATTGTTTCCTCAATGCTCGAATCCGAGGTAATGACTTCAGCAATCATCTCGGAATCGACAATTGTAGGAACCGGCAACATGTAATAACCCGTTGAAAAAGCTTCCGAAAATTTCTCTAAAATTTGCGCAGCACCTGTGGAAATCGAATTTTTCGCTATACCGCCATTTAACTGTACAATTTTCATATCCTTCACTTTTTTAGGAATTAGATGAGGAATAACGTGAGCTAATGTTGTCCCCCACGAAATCCCGAGAATTGTATGGTCACAGCAAATTTCATGCAAATATTTTGCTGCAGCTCTACCGACATCGTTTAAAATCAGCAATTCGTCCTCAACATATACCGGCAGTACAAATACCTTTTTTAATGAATACTTCTCTCTGATTTTTTCTTCCATACTTTGTACAAAATCAATCGGGTAGTTCACCTTTACTTCAACAATCCCCTGCTTATAGGCAGTATCTAAAATACGACTAATGGTTGCACGTGAATAGGGCAATTTCTCAGAAATCTCTTTCTGGGTATACTGCATTTCATAATACATTTTGGCAACTCTTATCATTTCCTCCTGAGAATACATGACACACCTCACTTTAGTGAAATTATGTTTACTCACTAAAATTTTGTTCATGCTCCAATTATATAGATTCTTCACCCCGTTTCACACAATTTTTCAATAATTGAGAATAATTTCAAAAGTGAAAATTATGTTGTAAACGCATTCAATTTACTGTAAAATATTTCGTTTTAGGAGATCTAAAGTACAATCGGAGAAAAAACTGAATTAGTCGCTGAAGAGAAAGTGGAGTATTGAAAAGGAAATGGCACAATTTTAAGTGAAATCTCTGTCAAGGGCACAATAAGAATATCGCAGGAATTAAAAAAATTGAGTGACTAGGGGAAAAAGCTTGCAGTACCACTTCAAATGAATGGGATGGTTGTTTAGGAGTAATTAGAAATGCTATAAACTATAGCCTAATTGAACAAAACCTGCAAATAAAAACGGGCGCTTATCCTTTAAGGATCGCGTCCGTTTGCGTTTGAAACTTTAGTTATTATTAAACTCAATGTCTTTTACCCTAACACGCTTAGAGATTTCTAAATCTTTCTCTTTTTGAGGGTAAGTAACTTCGATCACTTGACTGAAAAATCCTTCATGTAAACTCGTATTTAAACAGACATTCGGATATTGGTTAATTATATTTTTAACGGTACTTAACCCTTTTCCGCGATTTGCGCCTTTGGTCGAGAATCCATCCGTGAATATTTGCTCCACTTTTGGAGAATCACCGTTTATGGTATTTTCAATAATAATAATTATGGAATCAGACATGCTCTCATAAATTGCAATGTTAATTTCTTTATGATCATTAACTTGGGAATTTGCTTCAATTGCATTATCTAAAAAGATGCCTAATATCCTAGAAATATCAATCACATTCATTGATATTTCATCGATTATACCTGGTATTTCAATATCTACTTCAATTCCCTCTTTTTCTGCTTGGAGAGTTTTGGTTAAAATAAGTCCTTTTATACCAATAATCTGCAAATTCGACAAATTGGCCAGGCGTTGATTTCGTTTTAAAGTATCCTCTTCCGCAGAGAATATGTGCTTTTTGAAATACGTCTTAAGCCCTTCAAAATCATTGATTTCAATATAACCTTGCATTGTAAATAAAATATTCGCATAATCATGGCGAAACTTTTGCATGTCATTATTGATTAATTCCAATGAATTCATATAGTCTGTAAACTGTGCCGCTTCAAATTCTACTTTTCTGAAATGGTTTTGCTTCTTTAGAATCATCACGGTTATATATAAAACCGAACACACGATTCCAAAATAGGTTAACTGCGTAATGATATTAAATTTTAAAAGAGTATCTTTCGACAAAAACTCCGTTAAATAGATATTGATATAAAACGTGCTCATAGTAAGCAGCGCTATAAAAAGTACAAATATATAAGCTGGTTTTTCTTCTCCAAAAAACTGATAGATTTTTCTGGACAATACTTGATATATTAAAATACTTGCGATAAAGAGGATAATGAATACACAATAATGTTCTAAATTTCCCGGTAATACATCATCGGGAAATGGTCTCATCACATATTGAGTTAAATTATCTGTTAATATACCAAAAATCACGACAAAACAAATATGTATTAGCGTAAGAACCCCTTTGGATAGCCAAAAGAAATATATAAAAGCACTTGCTAATAGGTAAATAATCCCTATCCATTGCCCAAGAAGGAGAAAACATAGTATCGTTGGACAAATAACCAGCAATATAAATGCTAAAATACGTTTAATCGTAACTTTTATTTGAGAAGTAAATGTAATAGCCCAGAATATTAAGCTAAACTCAATAACAAAAAATAACAGCTCCATCCTGTACTCCGAATCATTTTATTTTTTTTTGTGCAAATGGGTGATTACTTAGCAACTGACTAGGCACCTGTTTTTCATGAAATAGTAAAGTACATGAAGTAACCGTTGCTAATGCGCCTATTGCCATAACTGCTCGAGAAATTTTTGAAGTAATCAATCCTTTATTATTCATCACTTTTTCATTCTTCTTATTCATTTAAATCGCTCCTTTATTATCTGTAAGATCAACATTAGAGTTTCTAAAAATAAACCGTAAGTAATAAATAACTGAATTCCTGAAGGTATTATAAAAAATACAACAACCAACAAGCATAATCGAACCGTCATCTTTTTTCGTAAATAACGCCGATGTTGCTGACTAATTATCGGGTGATTTTCAGTGCCTTGTGGGGCAAGAAAGTAGAAGGATACCAAGAAAATACCCAGAATAAAATATTGAATAATCGATGAGAAATCCACATTTAAATGAGCTAAATAATTGGTTGCAAGAGGAAAAGATATAAGGCTCCATACAATACAAACATATAAGTTTTTAAAGTGATAGCCGAAGCACACTTGCCTCAAGAAGAAAAACGTAAGATGAGTTATAAGAGTTGGAATTACACAATCCAAAAAGTATGCGGTCAAATAGATTATCAGTGCTTTATAAAATTCCGATAATATCATTTGAATACCAAACTTTAATTTCTCCCTCTCACTCTCATTATATGTTGCTTGATTTAACCAGGTAAACAGCATATCTTCTAGCCTATATATCCTGTAGACCTCCCTTCTTTGTTATGGTATCCATAGAATTGATGGCAACCTTTAGACCTATTTTTTATTCTATCATTTTTTAATATTATAATCTTTTTTTTTAATAATTTAACTGTTCTTTTCTAGTAGTCTTCTTCGCCTGCACTATATTCCAGAATGATCGGCTTGTAGCTCGTATGTGAAAACGGGGGCAAAGGATGAGAAATTGGGGAGTTTCTTTTCACAATTTAGAGAAAAAAGACCAGGACACCTCTGCCCTGGTAAATTATTTGAATATCGAAGTTTAAATCAGAGATATGGATAGCTTCTTAATTAACTCTTGCTGCTTTTTATTTATTTTCACCATTTTAAATTGGAGAATAGAATGAAATATTTTATAAACTCATTCTAATAAAGTTCTATAGCGATTAACCTACTAAAACTCAGTATACTTAGTATTCTTTCCATATGCCTTCTCAACCGGGTATTTTTCATTGTTTTTCTGCAGTTTTTGTTCTACTGATTTCCTTAGATCAATGCCCGTCTCATTTGCAAATAATAAAGTATAGATGAAAATATCAGCTAGTTCATCTTTCATTTCATCAAAATTTTTATCAACAGCTTCTTCACTTTTCTTCCACTGGAAAGTCTCTAGTAACTCACTTGCCTCCAACGACAGTGATAGTGCTAAATCTTTGGGATTGTGGAACTTTTGCCAGTCTCGCTCATTCCTAAATTCAAGAATCTTATCAGTTAATAGTTTTAATTCACTCATCATCTTCACCTAAATTATTTTGATATTCCATCAATTTATTTCTTAAAGCTTCGTCGCTTGCATATATAAACAATCCTTTAATACCACGCTTCATTAATATATTTAAAGAGTTTAATATGATTCTTTCTTTTGCTGCCTCAACATTATTAATGCCTTCTGTTCCCGAGTAGGCTCCTATATCCTTGTAGGCTTCAGTTTTAATAGCCAGTTGCTCAGCTTGTGAATCATAGGTTATAGACGGTCCCAAAATTACTCCAACATAATTTAAATCAAATCCTTGAATTGTATAAATAGAACCTGCTTCATTTACTGTCGAAGTTTTCTCAGCCCAAGTGAATTTACTATCTGTAATATTCCATGGGATTTTATATTCTCCCTGATCCTCAGTAATGTAGTACACTCCACCATCTTTTTTATGTAAATAATCAAATGTGGAGACCACACGACTTAACCCGTGGATTTGATTTTTTTCTTTTATCATTTCATGCATTTCTTTTAACGTACCGAATACCTTAAACTCATATCCTTCGTCATAAGGTAATGGCAGTAACCGTTTTTGTTTAAATTGATTAATCCATTCGATTACTTCATCATTTGCTTGCATGCGGAACTGATTGGTTAGTTGATAATCTTCTGTATTTGAACTTTTTTCAATTAAACCATCTAAAGTTAACTCTTGCCACAAGCTTTTTAATTTTAGAACTTGATCACTGTCGTAAACCACAACAACAATTTTTGCCAACTTTAATAACTCTTCTAATTGATTTTCACCATGAAAGTTATTGTATGTATCTGGTCGTGTTAATAACAGATGCGCTTCATCAACTAAAATAATATCCGCTTTTTTATCCTGTTTATTTAATTGGTTGATTAAAGGTGTTGGTTTTGCAAAATTCTTGGCCTTTATATGCTTTAATTGAGAGGCTATTCCCTTATACGTTTTATACATTTCTTCATGATTTACAACTAAATAGTTTTCAGTTTTATAAAGAGGCGAAGAAGCTTCGGAAGTAGATTCTTGTATCGTATTAAATATTGAACTCAGTACAACACTTTTCCCCACACCAGCTTCTCCTTGTATTACAAACAAACTCCCGTATTCATTCTGTTGTGATTTAACTTGTTCTTCACAAAACTGTAATACTTTTTCTTTCAAATCCAATTGTTCCAAGGATAGCTCTTTGAACGGCGATAATTTAAATATGTCTTTATTTTCAATAACGTGCTGCGAGTTTGCTACAATACCTTTTTCATATAGTTTAGTCCATAACTCTTTAAAAACGCTTTGATCATAAAATGGTTTATTAAAATAGTTATGTGTGAAATCATTCGTTGTTTTACTCTTATTTTGAAGTTTATATTTTTCATCACCTAAGAAATAATTAATAAGCTTCGTTTCAAGATGAAAGGTTGCAAAACGATTAAATTCCTCATGCTTTATTAAATGCATATATTCCAGATTTTTTCGTTCTTTATTTTTTATATGTGATCGCATACGTTTCTTAAAATATACCGTCTCACCTATATAAGCTTCTTTTGCTCCATTTAAAATATAAATAACAGGATAGTTTACAAACCCTTCATTGTTACTAATCCGATTTAAACTTTGATCTTGAAATGGCCATGTTACAATCTCTAAATTCTCCATTGAATTCACCTGCATTTATTAAAAATAATTAGCCTTTTACAATTTCCACTAAAACCTTTAGGAAAATTCCAATATTTCCATTACATTATTTTACACCAAAATTTTTGGTTAAGGTAATTTTGGAATTTAAATATCAATTTAAATAATTTACGCCCTTTTAAAAAACATAATAATGAATAGAAGGTTGGTTATTTATTATTTTTGGAGATAATATTCCTTACTAATATG
>JASENG010000029.1 GCA_030027265.1 Lysinibacillus fusiformis
CTTATTCCCAACCGAAACGCGCTCGCTTCAGCAAATAACGGAAAATTCTTCGCTTATTTTATTCCCATGGGAAGTAAATCACTTAGGGATTTCCGCACCAAATAAATAACCGGAAAAATTTCCCTTATTTAGAAAATCTGGTGAAAAATCGCTTGAATAGACGGAGAAATTGCCCTTATCCACTCGAAAAACATGAAAAGGGATGATTTTTCTTAAGATAGCAGGAAATTTTCCCCTTATCCCCAACCGAAACGCGCTCCCTTCAGCAAATAACGGAAAATTCTTCGCTTATTTTATTCCCATGGGAAGTAAATCACTTAGGGATGTCCACACCAAATAAATAACCGGAAAAATTTCCCTTATTTCGAAAATCAGGTGAAAAATCACTTGAATAGACGGAGTATTTCCCCTTATCCACTCGAAAAACATGAAAAGGGAAGATTTTTCTTAAGATAGCAGGAAATTTTCCCCTTATTCCCAACCGAAACGCGCTCCCTTCAGCAAATAACGGAAAATTCTTCGCTTATTTTATTCCCATGGGAAGTAAATCACTTAGGGATGTCCGCACCAAATAAATAACCGGAAAAATTTCCCTTATTTCGAAAATCAGGTGAAAAATCGCTTGAATAGACGGAGAAATTGCCCTTATCCACTCGAAAAACATGAAAAGGGAGGATTTTACTTAAGATAGCAGGAAATTTTCCCCTTATTCCCCGCCGAAACGCGCTCCCTTCAGCAAATAATCGGAAAATATTCCCTTACTTTATCCAACTCTGCCACCACAGATTAGCCCATTAGTTAAAGATCTTTATATCCATCATCTTTAAATCAACCACTCACTATATTCTATCCACTATTTTCCCCATTTCTTTTCTGCATATTTAATAGAATAAACAATACGCTGGGCAAAAGGCGTTTTATGTATTTGACTTAACTTGAAGTTACTGAGCTTCCCTTACTTATTTTCTATTTCAACCAAATTGATACGCATGATACAGAGCACAATTCTCACTGCAGAATTTCGTCCAAAGTAGTAATTAATCGAAGGTTGCAATCACTTGATTTAATTCATTTAAGGCTTGTGGTGCAATCTTTAGAGTGAATGTTGATTGACCAGTACCTCCGTAAATATAATCATAATGGAAAAGTCGATTGTCTATCACACAAGGTATATCAAGTCCTACCATCCGAACACTTCCTACCTGGGACCCAGTAACTTTCCGGACTTCCTCTGGAGATGCCAATTTTGCATTACTGCAACCTAAAATATCAGCTATTTTCTCAAAACTGACTTTGGTGCGACTTCCAGATACGATTAAAGCAATTAACCCTTTATCGGTTTTTAGTACCAATGTCGGAGCTGCCTGCCTCAATTAAAATTTTAACATAAATTTCCTATTCCCTTTAAGTTCTTATTCAATTAAACAATCCATTCGCTGAAAAAGGCACAATTCATTCTAGAATTGCACCTTATTGTTGAATTAAGTTATCCTTCTTTTAACATTGAATATTTTCGATAAGCGTTATAGTAACTGATACCATAGAACACAGCCGCAAGGGCGGGAAGCAATCTTAAAAGGGCAAATGGCGTTTCAAATAAAAGTGCTTTCCAGAATAATGCACCTTTCATACTCCAAAGGCCTTCCGTTAAATATAAACCTGAATCTTTGTACAGCATGTAAGAGAAAAGCAAAAACACGATGGCTAAGCCAGATGAATAACTCATCAATCTTTTATAATAATTTCTCCTAGATTGGCGATCGGAGAAGATTTCATTTTGATCGTCCTCTTCCTTTTGCCAATATTGAATGCCGCCAAGCCATGTGCCTTTTATATAAGTCCAGCCGAAGTCCTCAAATATCCCTTTGTAATCATTCAGCTTTTTCTTGGATAAATAATCCTGGTAATCCAGTCGCATCACATTTTTCTTGTCGGTTTTTTCGAAAGTGTAGATGCCTAATCCACTTATATTTGTACAGCGATAACCTTTTTGTAATTGTTCGTTCAGCCATTGTTCCTCTTTTTCAATATCGAAAAACATCTTAAATCTCTTCATCTGATACACTTCCTTCATACAGAGATAAAATATGCAATAACCTGTTTTGTTCCATTTTCAAAATGGCGTTTCCTTCCGCAGTTATCTTATAAACTTTTCTCCTGCCTGACTCTCCTACGGGTTCAATCCAACCATGCTTATTCAAATTTTCAATCGCACCGTATAATGTACCAGCCGCCAAAATAACAGCACCGTTACTTATCTCTTCTATCTTCTGCATTACCGCATAGCCATGGAGCGGCTCACGCAAGGCTAATAAAATATAATGCATTGTTTCAGACAACGGTAATAATTTATGTTTCATATCCTCACCCTTTATTCAGTTCGACTATATAGTTCAACTTAATAATAATTTAATACAGTTCAACTGTATAGTCAATGATAATTTTGAAAATAGTCAAAAAATTCTAAAGCGAAGTCCTTGATAGCAAGGAAAAATCAATTTAAAAATCGCTTTCCTTTTGGAAGGGAAAGCGACTTTTTGTGTAGTCTTATTCAGTTGAATGGTCCAATTCATGAAAATAACGCTCTCCTTATATTTTCAAGGAAAGCGCCTGATTGTTAATTATCCAATTTCAGCATAAATATAGAGCTAGTAGCTTTCATTATTAACTCTGTGTGAAGTTTTATCAGTCACTTTTTCCCCTTCAGTTTCTTTAATTCCCAAAACAAATATAGTCCTATCAATATATAAGTGATAACCATTCCAATAATCAACCGGGGTACTTCTCCAAAGGAAGTGAACGATAGAATAAATGCCGGCAGATGAAGGGCTATCAATATAACTAGCATTACAGCAGTTTTTGCCCAAATGGAAAATAAAACTACAAAAGAAAGAGCAATTAATCCGATGACTATACTGCCGAACCAATTAAAATCAATTATTGGGGTTTTATAAATCGAATCAACTACAATTAAAACTACGAAAAAAATCATACTGATCATAATGGGAAGCAGCATAATTAGAAATTCTTTTAACCTTGAGACTTGATTGCTAGCCACATAGCGAAAAGCTATAAAAACTCCCCCCATGAACATCAAACTAAACAATACAGTTCCCATTATTTCTAATATGCTGTAGCTTAATGTCCCTTGCAATAG
This sequence comes from Lysinibacillus fusiformis, assembly GCA_030027265.1. Classification (GTDB taxonomy): domain Bacteria; phylum Bacillota; class Bacilli; order Bacillales_A; family Planococcaceae; genus Ureibacillus; species Ureibacillus fusiformis_A. The sequence goes on from JASENG010000029.1 coordinate 3,158, forward strand.
ATCTCCTAAAATTAAAAAGGACATTGCACTAATGACAATGAGAGGTACATATTTTGCCCACTGTCTGTAGTCTGTTTTCATCTCATTAGAAATATTGATCATATATTCTTTAGGAGATGATCCCACAATTTTTTCAATTGACTTACCATGCATTTCAGCTTCAATAAGATGCATCTCAAGCTCTTCAGCAATTTCATTAATTTCATGATCGTTTTTCCCGCTTGAAAATAAGTACAATCTTAAATCATCAATAAACTTCCTACTCTGATCTGATAGTAGATGTTGTTCCATTTTCCACACCCTTCCCTTCTGTTTCTTGTTTAATAATGGAGTTAACGCTTTTCTCAAGTTGACTCCACCTTGTTAAAAAATCTTTCAACTCCTGATTTCCCTTTTCTGTGAGTGAATAATATTTTCTTTTAGGACCTGCCGTTGAATCCTTTCGAACAGAGGTGACTAGCCCTTCCCGCTGCATTCTCATTAACAATGGGTAAATAGTTCCTTCACTTACAGCGTCAAAACCATACTCACTTAAACGTTCAGCCATCTCATATCCATAGCATTCCTTGCCTTGAATAATAGCCAAGAGACAACCGTCTAAGATTCCTTTCAGCATTTGTGTTTGCGACATTTTCGTTCCACCATTCTTAATGTCTTGTTTTACAAGGTATATATTTATTATAAATACAGCTAACTTGTAATGCAAGGTATTTTAAATGAGTTGTTCTCAAATTATATGCTTTAGCATGATAAAGCTTATTCCATTAAATGCTCCTAAAATGAAAAAACGCAATTCTAATTAAAGAATTACGCCCGGTTTCTTATTATTAGTATTCCTCACCATTCAACAATCCCAAAAAATCAGTTGAAAAAACTAAAAGTACAAATGATTCCAAAAATTATATAGGCTCAAAAGGACGGCGTGTGATGTTAATGAATAAACAAGAATCAATTTCTGAAGAAAAACAATACTACTCGCTTCTATTCTTTAATAATAATACTCTTGTAGTAAGCGAAAAGAATAGTGGCAAGACCAAGACCTAAAAGTATGCTTCCAGCTACCAAGAAATTATTTGTGAAGCCCTCAACTACAAGCAGGTATATGGAAGTGTCTGCCCCACCTTGTTTGGCGATCCAATATTCAGCAAGTGATAATCCAAAATTCACACTAAAAAAAAGCAATATAAAACCAATGGCAGCTATTAAAGAACCTAAAGCAACTAAACCTTTTAATTTATTTTTTATCATTTAACATCCTCCAATCTCATTTCCCCTACACTGACCAGTTATTTTATGTACATTATTTCACAAATACCACTAAACATTAATATAATTATCCAGTTAATGGAAGAGGTTACTTAACGATCTGGCCCACCTATTGATAAAGGCACAATTCTACTCAAGAATTGCGCCGGATTGTGGCAAATTAGACAATCACTATTTTATAAATGGGATGTTTTGAAAGAGTAATACCATCAAGAGCAGTGTTAATACGGAACCTGCGGACATTAAAGTTATTGTTTTTCTCCAGTTTATCTCTTTTGAAGGTTTTACAGTCTCACGGGACACCGAAATCCATATAATCATAGTTGCTATAATGATGATGATATTTAATAAAATATCAGACCTACCTACCTTCTTAATAGTATTGTATATTCCAAGATTGATTGATTCCTATTCAATTTGGCTCCTATGCTGAAATGACCCAAGTCCTGATTAATAAGAAAGTGATTGGTGAAAAATCAAGATCGCTTTTTTAAACTAAATAAAATAATCGCATGAATAATATTTGTACCAGTCAATAAAATCATTATGGCAATTTTATAGCCCCCTAAAGAAAAGGGATTTATATATTCATCAACAATAGCAATAATCAACCAACCAAAAATAATTATCGGATAAGCAGTTGCGTATGATTTATTTAATAACCCCGCCCCTCGTTCATCCCTACTCTCCTTTCCAAAATGGAATTTCAGACTATATAACACCGAGGCCATAAAAATCAAGAAATATACTACAATACTTACATTCATTAAGACGGACATGATTATTCCTCCTTGGTTATTTTATATTGGAAAACTTCATCAATTCTTACGTTAAATACTTCCGCTATGTCAAAACCCAATATTAATGATGGCGTGTAATTCCCCTTTTCTATGGAAATAATAGTTTGCCTACTAACACCCACTTTTTCCGCTAATTCCTTTTGTGTCATTTTTTTTTCAGCCCTTAAAACCCGAATTCGATTTGATAAAACCTTTTCGCCACTCACTATTCCCCCTCCTTAGTTAATCTTCTTTAACATATTGTAAAGTTGACTTAACTCTATGTCAAGTCAACTTTACTTATAAATCGTTTAAAAAGCCACCAAATTAATGGTGGATATTTAAAACTTTCTACAATCTAACTAACCTATATCGAAAGAAGGCGAAATGATTTCATAGGCTGTCCGACATTCACTTCTACTATAAAAAATAGCAGCACAAACCATGGCCTTGGTTCGTACTGCTAATGGCAGTATGTTTAGTTTTTTGTTATTGTCAAATTTAACCATCCAAAGATGATAGTAAGGACTGGACTTAGTAAGCAAAAGAACGCAAAAGGCAAATAGTCGATCACGGACACTTCAAGCATCGAGGCTATAAATAAACCACAAACGCTCCAAGGGACAAGCGGATTAACGACTGTACCCGCGTCTTCCATCACGCGGCTTAAATTCTTCGGATGTAAGCCGAGTTCTCGATATTGTTGCTTAAAGGCTTCCCCTGTTAATAAAATCGATAAATACTGTTCACCCACTACGATATTAATACCAATTGCAGTAAAAGCCGTCCCTGTAATCAAGGCACCAACCGACTTTAATAAATTTTCGATTTTGCTAAGCAGTGTTTGGATAACACCTAAAGCAAACAATAAGCCACCCATGCTGAGGCTAAGCACCACAAGCATAATTGTAAAGAACATACTGCTGATGCCACCACGAGTCAAAAGTGAATCAATTACTTCAACCCCTGTTTCAGAAACATATCCATTATACAAAATTGCGCAGTATTCACTTACTGATAAAGACGTATGAAATATTGATAAGAATAGCGCTGCAAGGGAACTAACAATTAGTGTTAATAATGCAGGCACTTTTTTGAATGTACAAACAATCAAGACTAGCAGCGGCACTATCGAATACCAATGCACAAAATTTAAAGCTTGTAAACTATCCTGATAGGACGTAATAGTCGTGTTATTTACTCCTGCAACCGAAGGAGATAAAACAGCATATAGGACACCGCTAATTAAAAATGCAGGAATCGTTGTCCAGCTCATATTTTTAATATGTACAAATAAATCAATATCAACGATGCTCGCAGCTAAATTTGTTGTATCTGACAATGGCGACATTTTATCGCCAAAAAACGCTCCGGATACAATGGCACCAGCCGTCAAGACAAGCGATGCATCAATAGCCCCAGCAATACTTACAAAAGCAACCCCAATCGTTGCTACAGTGGTCAACGAACTGCCAATTGCAGTACCGATAATTGCTGTAATGATAAATACAATCGCATAAAAGAAACTAGCCGAAACAAGGGATAAACCCATATATAAAAGCGTTGGTATTGTACCGCTTACAATCCAGCTACTAATCAGGATTCCTATTAAAAAGAAGATATAAATAGCCCCTATTCCTGTTATGACTCCAGATCGCATACTTTCTTCCAACACTTTAAATGGCACACCTTTTAGCAAACCATAAAAAATGAGAAGAATAATGGATAAAAGAATAGGAATATGTGGTACAGCACCAAGCTTGCCTATCGCAATAGAAATTATTGAAATAACTATGATTATGATGAATAATGCTTCGAATACTGACGGTTTTGTTTTTGCTTCAATAGAAAACATATGCTTACTCCTAGATGATATAATTTCACGCTTTAAACTTCAACGCTTCAACGCAATGAAGTCAATCATCATTCTAGCACGTATTTGCTAAATGTCAATATTGGGAGAGATTTAAATTAATAAAAACAGGCAAAGCAGCATAGATCCAGATTATCTATTCTACTTTGCCTATACACCTCATAATAGAAAATTATGCTATCAATATAGAGTGAAAACTTATCTGCTCTGGTTTCTCAAATCATTGACCACAATTATAGATGACATCTTTTCTTCGTGGTTTTTGGGAAATTGTGCTATATTCAAAGTGTCAGGAGTGAGTTGATGAAAAAGTTTTTTACAATTACCGCTAGTATTCTTATTTTACTCGGAGCAGCTGGCTATGCTGTGTGGCATTTTGGAACAGATATCGCTTCCGAAAAAATTATCGAAAAAGTGGAATCTACTTTAGATGACGAAAATCTAGAAGAAGTAAAATCCTATATCGAAAATGATTCGAAGGTTCAAGAAATTGTAAGCGAGGCAGCAACTACAAATCCGGATACGCTCCCCTTCCAAACTAAGGAAGAAGCGACACGAGTGTTAATAAAAAAAGTGGGCGTTAGTCGTTTACTTGAAATTCAGGAACAAGCGCAAAACGGTTCAATTAGTCAGGATGAAGTATTATCCGAGATTGAAGGTAAACTGTCTGAAGATGAACTTTCTGCTTTAAAGTATGTTTTATATAACGAATTATATAATTAAGTTAGCCATTTAAAATAGCAGAGAGTCAGAGATTTAATAAAGACCCCCAGCATCTCGATAGCATCAAAGGATATCTTTCCCGAGAATAGGTATTAACATTCAACGTTATTGAACAATCCGGGCCCTTTAATATAAAATACTTTCCTTATTCCAGGAAAGCGTCCGATTGTTGAATAATCATAGTTCTTGATCTATAGATCTATAAATTTATTTAAAGATATTTTGTTATATGTATTCTTCCCTACAATTTTGATAAAATAAATTTAATAAAACTCAATTATTTCTAGATACTATTTAAGGTGGGCAAAATGAATATAATCCAACTCCAATACCTTATTGATGTAGCAGAGCTCGGTACTTTTACGGAAGCAGCAAAAAAGAATCTTATGACAGTTCCTGCTATAAGTATATCCATTAGCCAACTGGAGGAAGAATTAGAGGTTTCACTTTTTACACGTTCCAGAAAAGGCGTATCTCCCACAAATGAAGGAAAAAAGGTCATACAGCATGCTATCTCAATTCTAAAAACTATAGATAAAATGAAAAACGATATAAGTATTTCCAGAAACACAAACCAGGGAAATATTTCAATTGCTACTATTCCTGGAATTGTTCCGAAAATTATAAATACTATGCTGGATTATCAAAAGAGGTACCCCTATATCAATGTGCAAATTGTGGAAGGTGATACTACTACGGTTTTAAATCATGTCAAAAATGGTGTTGCCGATATGGGATTTGTTACATTTTCTACAACCAATCAAGATCCGGCAATAAAATGGCAACCCATTATTAAAGATGAAGCAATATTGGTTGTTAGTAAAAGTTCAGCATTACGTTTTCAACAAAGTATCTCTAGTAATGAAATAAAAGAAGAAACAATTGTGTTATATAATGATCCTTATATAAAAATGATTGCTGAAAAATTCCTTCTAGATGACCTTTCATCAAATAAAGTCAGTTTAATCTCAAACAATGTTGATGCAATTTTCCAAATGGTTGTCAAAGCAAATGCCATAACGATTGCTACAGATTATATTGTTAACTTACTGCCCTCCCATATTAAAAGTGAAGTAATAACGATTTCCATCAATGAATACGCGATACAATCTAATAATTTCCTTTGGAGATTAACAAGAAACAATGAACAAGTTTCTACAATTCTTGAACAGTTTACAGAACATCTCTTATCACAATTAACCTGACCGCCGAACCTGTAACTGCATACAAAATAGGTTGAGACCTTGCCAAATCGGTAAGGTCTCTTTGTCATCAAGAAATCAGTTTGCATTATACTTAAATATAATTTAAGTTAGATTAACTTTATTTAAATTTACCTTTAGTACAACTGCTGATAAAATATGTTTCATCATGCTAAATGATTTCTTTTAGATATAAAGATAACATTACTTCAGGAGGTTACTTAATGCTAAAACAAGAGTGGAAAAATATATATAAAAATCCCTTTTTAATAGTAGTTTTATTGGCTATCATACTAGTTCCAATGTTATATTCCTTAGTCTTTTTATCAGCATTTTGGGACCCGTATTCTAAAACCGATCATCTACCTATCGCGGTAATTAATAACGACAAGGGTGCTGAACTAGATGGCAAAACGTTAAATATCGGGAATGATTTTGTTAATGGATTAAAAGACAATGACAAATTCGATTGGAAATTTACAAACAAGGAAAAAGCTATGGAAGGGCTAGATAATGAAGACTATTACATGGTAATAGAAATTCCAGGTAATTTCTCAGAAAATGCTTCGACATTACTTGATGAAAATCCGCAAAAGATGAAACTGAATTATTATACAAACCCTGGAAAAAATTACTCAGGCTCTCAAATTAGTGCTAGTGCAATCAAAGAAATAAACACTAGTATTTCAAAGGAAGTCACGGAGCAGTATGCGGATACAGTATTTAAAAGTTTTAAAGAAGTCGGCAATGGTATGCAGGATGCAAGTGACGGCGCCAAAAAGGTAAACGATGGTGTCAATCAGCTTGCAAACGGAACAACGACATTAAACGAAAATTTAAAGAAATTAACAGAAAGTACATTAGATTTCAAAAATGGAACAGCCACACTGCAATCCGGTGCTGTAGAGGTTTCCAACGGAATTACTCACTCCAGTGATGGAGCAAACGAGTTAAACACTGGAATCACAACAGTATTGGAGGGAGCTAATTCATTAAAAACAGGATCCGGTGACCTTCATACTGGACTACAAGGTTTATCGGAAGCCGGCAAAGAACTAGAGGATGGGTTCAATCAATTATCAAATGGAAATAATCAATTGGCTAACGGGTTAAAAGAATCAGTTGATGGAACGATGGAACTTCAAAACTATATCGTACAATATACGAATAACATATCCTCTGTAAATAGCTCTATACAAAACATAACTAATGAAATCTCTGCTTTAAGCAAAACTGAATCTCCCACACAGGAAGATTTACAGAAAGTGCTTGTTCAACTTCAAACAATTGCACAATCAATGGACCAACTAAATCAAGGTGGCCAACAGATTAATAACAGTTATTCTCAACTTGCAGATGGACAAAATAAATTATATACAGCCTCAAATAACATTATAAATGGTCAGAATGAATTCAATTCTAATTTCACCTTATTTAATAGTAAACTTGGGGAAGCTGAAGTTGGATCACAAAATCTGGCACAAGGAAGTAATGCTTTAGTTAATGGCATTAAAAAGGTAAGCGATGGAAGTTCTGCATTAGCTGCAGGTCTAGAACAATTAGACTCAGGCGGCCAACAACTCGTTCATGGTGTTCAACAATTAAGCAACGGTTCCGAACAGCTATATAACGGTTCCGAAAAGTTGGCCACTGGATCCGATAAATTAGTAACGGGATCAAACGAACTTTCAGATGGAACAAGCGAGCTTGAACACTCATTACAAGATGGTGCGAATGAAATTAATGATATGAATGCAAACGAAAAAACAAATAGTATGTTTGCAAGCCCTGTTGATCTTGTTGCCCATCAATTAAATGATGTAGAAGAATATGGAGAAGGCTTGACTCCATATATATTAGCTATTGGACTTTTATCAGGAGGATTGATGTTTACAACATCCTATCCGATGAGAACAACCATAGCAAATCCGACTTCCGGTGTTTCTTATTTCATCAGTAAATATAGTGTATTATTAATAGTCGGTGCTTCTCAGGCAATCCTTGCTGTTACAATCTTGATACATGGATTAGGTTTGAAAGTACAAAGTGAATTACCTTTTTATCTATTTACTATTTTTACAAGTTTGACCCTTTTTGCCATCATCCAATTATTGACGGTAACTCTGGACAAAGCTGGACAATATTTTGTTTTCATTTTATTGTTGCTAACAATTGGAGGCAGTGCCGGAACTTTTCCAAAGGTCTTGACACCAGCATTCTTCCAAGATATAAATCCTTATTTACCATTAACTTATGCAATAAAAGGGTTCAGAGAGTTAATGTCAAATACAATTGACTATGGGTATGTACTCCATCAAGCAATAATTCTAGGTGTAATTGGTATTGTATGTATCATACTAACTAATTTGTACTTAACTTTTACTGTAAAAAAACAATTGAAAACAAACAAAGAAATTATCAATTAAATATAAACTAATAAAAAAGAGGAATTGCTGCATTAAAAGCAGCAAATTCCTCTTTTTTTATTTAACCCTTGCTCTGGTTTGGTTGAAGTTTTTTAAATGATAAGCAAATAGAAGCCTGCTACAATTGGAATCTAAACAGTCCTGCAGCAGGCATATTATCATATATTGCGTGTTCCCTTACTGGAATAAAGGAAAAGTAGTACCTCACTGAATTCGAGCGAGGGATTTTTATTTGACTCACACTTAAAAGTTTACAGGTCGATCGGCTCGCCACCTGTCACTCCATAAATCTGGCCAACGATATAACTTCCTTCATCGGAGGCTAGTAAAACATACACAGGTGCAAGCTCTACTGGCTGTCCCGGACGGCCTAGAGGACTGTTTTGGCCAAACTCTGGGATTTTTCCTTCCAATTGTCCATTATCTAACTGCAACGGTGTCCAGATTGGTCCTGGTGCTACACCATTGACACGTACCCCCTTAGACGCAAAGTATGAGGAAAGGTTTATCATAAAGTTGCTTATAGCACTTTTTGTAGCCGCATAATCCATTAAAGATGTAGATGGATTAAAAGATTGAACAGATGTGGTCGTAATGATTGCACTTCCTGGTTCCAGATGCTCTTCGGCAGCTTTTACGGTCTCAAACATGCTGATGATGTTTACCTTGAAGGTATCTTGCACTTGTTCAATTGATAGATCACTTAGACTTGGTTGTGCGATTTGTTGCGCAGCATTCAATACTAGCGTGTCCAATCCGCCAAAAGCTTCCACAGTTTTTGTAACAATCTCTGTGGCCGCGCCATCTTCCCGCAAGTCATATGGTAGCAGTAATGCTTTTCTACCTGCTTTTTCAATTAATTCTTTGACCTCGTTCGCATCTTCTTCTTCACCAGGGAAAAATTGGATAGCCACATTTGCACCTTCACGCGCATAGGCAATGGCGGCGGCACGGCCAATTCCCGAATCTCCACCGGTAATCAAGGCATTGCGCCCTTCCAGGCGATTGTATCCTTTATATGATTCCTCACCGCAGTCAGGTTTAGGATTCATTTTACTCTGTAGCGCTGGAGTGTTCTGCTCTTGATCCGGAAATTTTTCATTATAATATTTCTTGCGGGGATCTGTTAGATGTGGGTTTTTCATCAAAATCATCTCCTATCTTGTTTAAAAGCAAGGAATAAAAAGTTCAGAAAGGCTTTTAACACAATTTTCAACCTTTCATAAACTAATCTTTGATACATTTTTTACCCTATAATCACTACTTTAAACAGTTTCATCTTTAGCCTTGCCAAACAATAAAGATATCTCTAAGAAGGACTTATTCCGAAAATCCTGCTATTTAATGAAAAAAGCGCTTTCCATACGAAGGATTGACTCCGAAAGGCTACTCATTTTCAACCTCTTTCCATTTTTTCTAATATCTATTGCAATTTCCCAGAAACACTAGCGCCACTAGCATTTTCCTAAAAATTTTCAGCCGCTATGCAAGCTATCGCTGTTTAGCTTTTCTTGTTCACGGGAATTAAAAGCACAAGAGTATTGGAGGAATTTCAATGAAGAAAGTTCAGGAGAAATGGCACAGCTGGAGTCACAGGAATAAAGTAATAAGCGCTCTTTTACTTCTTTTGATTTTGCTATATATAGGAGAAATGTTGTGGCATACATATAAACCGTTGCCGAAAGACGTTTCCTATGAGGGAGACTTGCACAGAACAGACAATATTGAAATGCTAACCGATTTAACTTATGCGCAAGACCAGAAAGGAACCAATCGGAAACATGAGAACCGTATATTTGATGAAGTCTATAAATTGATTGATGAAGCCGAACAGTTTGTGGTGGTGGATTTCTTTTTGATGGATGGGTATTTTGATGAAAAAGAAGATTTCCCGCCAATTGCGAATACCCTCTCTGACAAGCTTGCCGAGAAAAAGAAAAACAATCCCGATATGCCGGTTATTTTTATCACCGACCCGCTCAATAAAGGCTATGGCTCCTATGAAACCCCGTGGTTCAAGAAGATGCGTGAAGCCGGTGTAGAAATTGTGTACACCGACTTAGAGCAGCTGCGGGATTCTACGCCGATTTACTCAGGCTTATACCGATTAATTTTTCAATGGTTCGACCACGATGACAAGGGATGGATTGCCAACGCCATGTCTAGCAAAGCGCCAAAAATGACCGTATCTTCCTATTTGGAACTGCTCAACGTGAAAGCCAACCACCGCAAAGCGGCAGTTTCGGAAAAGGAAGCAATTATCACATCATCAAACCCGCATGATGCAAGTGGCTACCACGGAAATCTTGGTTTGAAAGTAACGGGGCCCGTCATAAACGATATTCTGGAGGCGGAAGAGGCGGTGTCGCTCATGTCGGATGGTCCGAAACTGCCGCGGGCTGATATGCCCCAGCAGGATGACGGCCAGTATGCAGTACAATATTTGACCGAGAAAAAAATTTTGGACGCCTTGCTTGAAGATCTAGCAGCGACAAAAGCAGGAGATAAAATTTGGATTGGCATGTACTTTATTGCCCAGCGCGACATTGTCAACACCTTAACAGATGCAGCAAACCGTGGCGTGCAGGTAAATATGATTCTAGACCCAAATGAAAACTCATTCGGCCAGGAAAAGTCCGGTCTGCCAAATCGACCGGTTGTGAACGAGCTGCTTGAGGATACAAATGAACAAATCACCATTCGCTGGTACAACACCGTAGTCGGTCAATACCATACAAAAGCCATCTGGATTAAAACAGCGGAACAAACTATCATTTCAAGCGGTTCTGCCAACTATACGGAACGAACATTAGAGAATTACAACCTGGAAAATAACCTACGCATCCTCGCTCCAAATGATAGTGCGCTCGCCTTGGATATGGAACGCTATTTTGAACGGCTTTGGAAGAATGAAGATGCCCTCTACACTCTTGATGTGGAAGAATATCAGGATACCCTCTCCTGGTGGCAGCGCTGGATTTACACAGCTCAAAAAGCAGCCAAGGTAACCACTTATTAACCTAAAAAAGGCGATGCTTCCTAGCTAATGGGGCATCACCTTTTTGTTTAGGTCTACTTTTCGGTTTAACTAAAGATGACTCCCTAAACACTCTCCTCCAAACGCTCCTTCCACGATTTTATCCCTAAAATGAAAAAATAGACGCATTCCTTTTTTAAGAACTGCGCCTGATTACTGAATACCTATCCAAAATTTCTATCCAAAAACAAAAGAATATAGCTACCTGCACAAAAAAATAACGCAATTCGAGTTATGATATAAATTGAAAATTCAAATGAGGTTAATTTTCTTTCTCTCTTAATTTTTTTAAAGTGTCTATAATAATAGACAGCACAGATGAGAAGGATTACTGCTGATATTTGAAAGATGTTTTCCAACAGGCTAACCAAAAAAAATCATCTCCTCACATAATGACTACATTTTTTATATTAAAACTATTAGTATCTACTTCAACAAAAAAGACACTTCTCCTTTTAAACATTTACATTGAAACGGAAACAAAACTCATGTATATGTCCTCCACAATCTGTGCCTATTACTGAAGAAGGCACAAATCCTTTTCAAGCATCTCGCCAGATTGTGGAAAATTGATAAACACGAAAGCTACAAAATTCCTCTGTTACTTTTTTGAAAGCCCCATAAAATCAGTAAGAATAAGAAACTAACCGAATCGATATTCAATGGCTTAGAGAAAAGGACGGTATACCAGAGAATAGCCTATTAAAGTTGTAACGACAATGGTTGCTATATAAACCAACTTATTATTTGCTTTTTGATAGAACCAATAGCCCAAAATCATTAAACTTAGGGCGTCAAAAATGACTTGGAACAAAAACGTATGGTTTCTATATAAATAGAAACTAACACCAATTGTTTCCGCAGCTAACCCGCTTACCGGCAATGCATATAAAAAGTTACTCAGCTTGTTCTCTTTGTTCCAAAAGTAAAGTACATAACTAATAGCACTACATACTAAGGCAAAGATATTAAACATAATAAGCAAATTCCATTGGAATCCCTCATTATCAAACATTGTATTAAAAAAGCCGAATAAATATTTCAAAAGATAAAAACTAAAATTCATGCAAAATAGGTATACTAAAACGTTAATAGCAGCATTTATATTTGAAGAACTAAAATAGATAATCAAAGTTACTGTCAACATCCAAAAACCAAATAGAGTGGCTATTGAGCTGAAACCCCATAAATCATCATTTGGAAAAAAGTCCGATAATCTGGTTAGTATGCCTGCTCCTAACCCTAACCCGACAAAGAGTAGGTAGGACTTCAATTGGATTTTGTTTTTTTGGGACTGTACTGCCACTGTCATTTAAACTCTCCTTCGTATTGCCTTCGGTTTAATTGCAATTTTTACAATACATCCCCAATAATACCATAAATATACATTTCCTATTTTAAAAATTTTATTCCAGTAAATGGCCCTTTAATGAAAAAAGGGCTGATCCTTCTTACAGAATCGCACCCGATTGTCGAATAACTTTATCTAGTATATGATGTCCAAATTCTATACATATCTTTACTATCTACCTCAATCTTATCTCTTGCATTGCAGCATTTACATTCGTGTATCTCGCCCATTTTTTATGAGATATTAAAAAACTTTACAATATATATTATAAAAGCAACTACTAATAATACAGGCATAGCTTGCTGTGGTAATAGCAGTTCGATTTTGCGTCTATATACAAATGCCACAATGAAGATAATGAGTACTAAATACAGCAAAAAGCCTCCCTCTGCGATGATAGGCTTTGCAGGTGCAAGAAATAAAATCGTAAAAGCCATTAAGAAAAAAACAACACGTCCTACAATTTGTGTTGCACGTAGGGATTTCTTTGCCGCAAGTATTAAAAATGACATTGAAATGACGATGCCACCAATTACCCCTCCTGGAATAATAGTATGTTCCATTTGCATCGCAATGTATAGCGTCACGAATAATACAGCCGCTGTTAATGCATCTACTACCATCCTATTTGTGCGATAAACATAAAGGCATATTAGTAGACAAAGTAGCATCCCTATCAAAACCAACGCATTCAGCGTTTCTTGAAAAATTAAAATATCACCAATCGTTAATAATGCATACCATGTGATAACAACAAATAGCCATTTATGTATAGATTCAAACTCTGTTTGCTGCACTAGCTTTCCCCATCCAAGTGTAAAGACAATATAAATAAGACCTGTTAAAGCCGCCATATAGACATCCCGAATTATCTGTTCTTCTGGTTCAAACATTGTAAGCGTCAATAAAATAATTGTACCTATATATGTAAGCATCAATCCTAAGGTTTTCTTCATACCGATTCCTCCTATCACCATCATTATGTCACAATAACTTTAGGGAAAATAGATATTTTTTCCATTTCCGTTTTGCTTAGGTAAGATTCAATTATGAGCTTCACGTTTAATCATTTTACAGAAGAATGTTATTCAATAATATGGGCCTATTGCCGAGGATGGCACATTTCTTATTAAAGAAACGTACCGAAATTGTGGAATAAGTTATTCATTAGTTTCCGCAATCTTTTTTAATTCTTTTGCTCGGCCAATAATAAAACTTTCCATATACCTAGCCAAAAACAATTTATCAGCAATTATCCCCAATGGACCAAATGGTGACTTATACTCAAATATATCAATCATTAAAGTACCACCACCTTTTTCTACAAATCGATGTGTATGGGTAAAGGATTTAAACGCCCCTTTCACCATAATGTCCACAAATTCTGTTGGTTGCTGCATATGGATTACTTTTGCCGTTAGTCTTTGTTTAATGCCAAAGTGAGTAGCTTCCCAAGTAACCGTATCGCCCTCTCTTAATAAGCCCTGTGTAACACCATCAACAGCTTTTTCATTCGGTTCAGCAGTAGTTTTAATATGAATATCGACGTTTCTTGCAAGGTCAAAACATACTTCTATAGGTGCTTTCACAAATTGCATGTGTTTAATAATCGGCATTGTTATTCTCCTTTAAAAAACAAACCTTTACTTAAAAATAATCCATTCAATTTGACGGTACTCTATCAATTATTACTTGATTTTCATGTCCATGTACAATTGTTGGTAAATCTTCGTCTGTTTTATTATAAGTAATATTTTCATTAACTTTTAGCTGAATGGAAAAGGTAGAGCTTTTCCTCATCTTACCTTATAAAAAAAGCATCATCAGAGTCTCTATGTTCTCCTGGCCCTTCTGGAACGTGAGTGTGTGCAATACCATTTATAGCTAAAACCTCATCCTGAACAAGCCATACGCTATTATTTGTAGCACCGCCACTTTCGTTTTCTGGAACGACGCTCCGATCGTTTGAACGAACTTTGATTCCGTGCTGAACGACCAGATACTGTATGCTATGTATAGAGCAAAAGTGAATCTGATAGGAGCATCCTTATCTCTCCTTAAGGACCTCCCCCATTTTCATATAGATGAATTGCATTTACAAAAGTTTCAATCTTCGTTTATTTTTCTAGTGAAACTTTTCCTACTATTTTCCGTAAATTGTAATAGAATGAGCAATTCCCAACATAAAGGAGTGAACAGAAATGGAAGTACAATATCAGCATATCGCGCCAGCAGCGATTAAGGTACGTAATTTAAATGAGCTTATTACATCGCTCATCGGCTTTGTCGTTTTAGCTGGGCTTTATTTTTGCACAGATTATTTTAACTGGTGGAGCTGGTTGCAATATGTTTGGATCGGCCTGATTGTCCTCAATGTTTTCGGTATTCCGTGGACCTATTTCGTAAGCTCGCCAATATACTATAAAACTTTCCGGTACGGGCTAACAGATGATTTTATATACATAAAAAGCGGGATTTGGACACGCGAGGAAATCGTTGTGCCGATGACGAAAATTCAATCAATTGAGCTGACGCAAGGCATCATAATGCGTAAATATGGCGTGCGCTCAATCGAAGTTAAAACGATGCAAGGTGGCGTTACCATTCCTCATATTGTGGAAGATGTGGCAATAAAGCTCCGCGATGATATTTCGAAGCTCGCCCGTTTAAAGGAGCTTGATGAAGTATGACGTTTCGCTATTCCAAGCTTAAAATGTTCTATGACCTGCTAGACTTGGTCAAAAGCAATCTGTTTATTCTTTTTATCTTATTCATCCTAAATGCGGGTAGTGATTCTACATTCATGAATATCGTACAATGGGGTGCGATTGCGATGTTAGGATTTGGTTTACTGCTAAAAATTAAGGAGACATTATTCACGAAGGTTGAATTTGAGGAGGATGGTATCCACATGCATACTGGCCTCTTTTCTAAATCAGAGCAATTTATACCGCGTGAAAAATTTGAGAATGTGCAAACGAGTGCCAATGTCTTGCAACGTTTATTTGGCGTTCAAGCAATCACAATGGAAACCGGCGAAGCGACGAGCGATGTGGCATTGAAATTCGTAAGAAAAGCGGATTGCAGCAAGATGGAGGATTATATTTTACGAAGAGGGAAACGTGAGCCGCATGGTGAGGAAGCAAAGACTGAACCTGAACGTCAAATCCTTTTCACCCCTACTATCCCAAATATTTTGAAGGCTGCGCTTATGTCCTTTAGTTTTTTAGCCATTATTCCAATTGGCTTTAATATCTGGTCAGATGTACGTCCAGAGAAACATGTTGATGTAGATGAGGTTGCATCGCAACTCCCAGGATGGCTAATCATCTTGCTAGTCTCGCTTGCCGTATTACTGGCTATCGGCATCGGCGTCTTTAAAACGTTTAATAGCTACTATCAATATACGATTTCAATGGACAATGAGCGCCTTTTTGTACAAAAAGGCTGGCTTTCCAAACAGAGCTTATCCATTCGTAAGGATAAAGT
This sequence comes from Lysinibacillus fusiformis, assembly GCA_030027265.1. Taxonomy (GTDB): domain Bacteria; phylum Bacillota; class Bacilli; order Bacillales_A; family Planococcaceae; genus Ureibacillus; species Ureibacillus fusiformis_A. Next base: position 19,304 of record JASENG010000029.1, read on the forward strand.
ACAAGCGGTCATTTATAAACAAAGTGGCTATCAAAAGATGCTCGGTGTTACAACAATTAAGCTTATTTCAACGGGTGAAATCCTGTCGAGTGATGACCAGCAAATTAATGAATTTTTCCCGTACTTACCAACGAAAAAAGCACACGAATTAATAGCGGTTATGCTACCACAATATCAGCAGTCTAACATGACGCATCATGCTTCCGCTAAAGCAAAAATGTTAATTTGGCTACGCCCACCATTTTTTGCTGCCATCGTTGCTGTCATTGGATTTTGGAAACCGATATTCTTCGTATTTGGCGCAATTGTCTTTATACTTACTTATATCAGTCGCATTTTACAATACCGCAATACCGCGTTTAAGTTAGGAGATACGCATGTACAGCTTCGCACCGGTGGCTTTACGGTGGAAACACTCGTAAAGAAACGCGCAAAGGTGCTTGAATTGAAATTTGAACGCTCATTACTTCAGCGAATGCGTGGTGTCATGAGTGTAAATGTAACGAATCGTGCACACCCGATTCATGTAACAACATTATTAGATATCGAACCTGCCCTACAGCCGATGATCACGACTTGGTTTGAGGCGCGCACTAACGATGTTGCGATTGATCCACGTTCACAGGACGGTTCTTTAAAGCAAGATGCCATTGCGCTCTTGCTTCGTGCATTGAAGTTGAAAACAGATAAATAACGTGCCAGCAGCATATTAAATTATGCTGCTTTATTTTGTTATGAAACATACAGATATTCAACAATGGTCCTTTAAGGTAATATGAGCACATTTCTTTTTCAAGAATTGCACCCTATTTTTGGAACACTTAAGATAAGTCAGTGTTAACATTTCAGATGAAATATCTTCATACTCTTTTACTTCAACACAAACCCAATACCCATCTTCTTCAGCCGTTTGGTTCTCGACTACAAATACACCATATTGTAGTAACGGAACGGATTAACCACCTGTTTAATTAAATTGATACGTTCACTTAAATTTATGGAGGCTTTTGGGATTTCTGCTCTGTATTGGTCACCAGAACACAATACTCTAAAAACGGTATATATATATTCTATGCAAAAATTGAAAATTTAAATTAGTGATCAAAATAGCAAAAATAACTATTAAAGAACTTAATGAAATTAAATTAGTAGACGGGTGATTATAAACGAAAGGTTCTACATTTCAAAGCAAATAAAAAAACCACTTTGTTCGTTCAAAATGGATTTTTTCTAGTATATTAATTTGCTCTTTATTACCTCAGCTGTTCCACAATCGTGCCCGCGCTTCTAAATTTAATAAGTCAAAATAAGTGATTATAAGTCGAAAAGATTAAGATTTGCTCTGCATTTCCCAGCCACTAAAAGTTTCAAGTAGTCTAACATGTAATTCTTGATCAGCGTTTATAATTTCACAGCCTCTATCATCATATAGATGGAAAATACACTTCGTATTAACATTAATTAAGAAAACATCCGGGGCATAGAGGCAATGGTTTTTTCTTAATCGAGGTTGTAGATGTTGGAAATCCTCATGAATTATTGTTTTCAAAAGGTGTTCTAACTTTAATTCCGATACTTTACAGAACAATATTATTTGTTGAACAAACAAATTATCTTCATCAAATTGCCATTGGAACTCTTGTAAGTGTAAGGAATATTTTAATTTCTGTTCTTTTACATAACGTTTGAAAAAGTTAGGATATACGACTTTGCTTGTTTCATCTGGATATGAATTAACCACCACTAGAACGTCATCCGTTTTCTTGAAAAGTAAAGGAACAATATCAGATAATACCTGTTTATACACCGTATGAAACATATCCATGTTAAGACAATTATTATCTTTAAACTGATAAATGTCATTTCCTAACTCAAGATGTATCCCCATATTCCATTGATGATAAAAATCTGGAGTTAAAGAAAGGCCATTATAATGTTTGTCCATAATTCCTCTTAGTTCCATATATATCCGCCTTTTTTCTGCTACTGTCTTATTTATCTATAACATTACCATTTTTATCGAGAGAGGCTGTTCTTTCACCAGCGCTTTTTTCTCACCGTTGGATCCTAAGTGACCTTCTGTATCTTTTTCAAGACGCCCATTCCCATTAGTAAATGGTCCATTGGAAGTTATTTCTTTAGCAGTTTTCCATATTTATTTTTAAACTTTCTTAAATCAACCTTCATATCTCCTGATTTTAAACTATTTGGAATATCATCAGCTGCATCCTCAGCAGCTTTTTTCGCGAAGAATGTTGATACTTGGCTATAAAGCCAAGAAACAGCTGCAATTGTAACGCCACCAACTACAAGTGCTCCAGTTACTGTTAATGCAATTTGTGCAATTCCAGGAAAAACATAGACATCTGCAGCACCAACAGCGTCTGGATGATAAGGGTCAAGATAAGATTCAGGTATGTAAATAATTTCATCGACTCACCTAGATGTGAGCATATTTATCCATATTATTTTGAAGCTATTTTCAATTAAATGGCCCTATACAGAAAAACGCGATCTTCTTATTGAAGAATCGCGCCCGATTGTTGAAGAACGTTTTTCACCTAAAGTCCCTGGCCTAAAATAGTTTTAACACGATCATCTTCTTCTTTCTTATCCAAATACTCAAAGAAACCTAGTTGATTCCCCCATGGGTCAGTAAAAGATCCCCATTTAGCAGTGACTTCTTCACGAGAAAATATCTCAAATTTCTCAATTCCTAACTCTTTTACAAGTCTATCCCTCTCAGCAATGATATTAGTAACTCCTAAACGTAAAGGTCCACTACCTTCAGAAGGCGTTCCTTCTGCAACTTGCAACCAAAAACCAGGTATGATTTCCCATTCGACGAATCCATCATGTGGGATAAAATCAGGCTTTTTATTTAGTAACATTTCATACCATTTATGTCCTTGTTGAATATCAGTAACACGGACTTGATAAGTTATTTCAAAAATCATTTATTTCCCTCCCAGAATTGTATATCCATAAATTCTAGAATGAGAGAAATACTCCTTCTTTACATGGGTGTCTTATTTCACTAAAAATCTAATTTAAAGAGGCCCTTACCTTTTTTCCAGAAAAGCGTCCGATTGTTAAATAAATTATAAGGTAGTATTCCAATTAATACTTTTTCAAGTTTACGTCTTGCTTTGATACCAAAATATTGCTTTTCGTTCAATCTCCATGGCTAGCTGTTCCTTGCCTTTGATATATGATTCAATGTCGTAAGGAAATAGTTGCGAAAGATATTCTTTTAAATCTCCATACTTTTTGGCGACATCTGGATGTGCTCGCAAGTAATCACGAAATGCTAAATGACGTTCAATTTCGGAATTACCTAATTGATAAATGTGGACATGGTGGGTTCGATTATCTCCACCTTTTTGGAAGTATCGACGTTGAGAAATCCCGTTTTCTCCTTTTGGCTTATAACCAATTTCGATCATTGATATGTTAAACTTATCGATTCGATTTATGTCTTTAACCACAGGCATAATATCAATGATAGGCTTTGCTTTTAGACCGTTTACGGATGTACTGCCAATGTGGTGAATATCAATGATTTCTAAACCGAGTATCTTATGTAGTATATTAGCTTCTTCTTCAAACATTGAAAGCCATTGCTTGTTATATGGCTTCACTTCAACTTTTCTCACTTTGAGCCTCCCCAATTGTTTATTAAGATTCGTTTCGCATTCCCAAGCTTCTTACTAATTTCAAACATGGTAAATACGATTCGTTCCTCAAGAAATGCGCCCGCCCGATTATGGAAGATCATTTATGTACTTTAATAAAATCTACATTAGTTAAACATAATATTAAATTAAAAATTGAATCCACTTATGTTCTGGTTCGTGCAGTTCAAGTGCATTTCGTAGCCATTGTCTCTTCTCTTTATTAAGATAGTCCTTTATTGTGTGAAAATCCTGATGATCTTTTTCTCTTGTGTTCTTCGCTTTATATAAAAGTACAATTTCTGGATTTAGATAGGGGATACCTGTTTCAGAATAACTCCAAACTGTATTAAGTGGGGAGGAAATTCTTAAATCTCTTCTGAATTCCCAATCACTATCATTTGTTTCATTTAGAAGAATTTCTATCTCATCTCCATTTAACTTATTAGCAGCATGTATTTCGTGAATAGGTAACTCTAAAAATTCATTTTCCCAATTATAGAATTCACCTTTTATCACCTTCTTAAAATCCCATTCTGTTAAATACGTTTTTAAATATAGTTGGTCTTTTCGGAATAAGGCAATCTCTAAATCTTTGTGTTCCCTTGTTTCTTTTCCTATAAAAAGGTCAATTGCCCACCCACCAGCAATGAACCACGTTTTATCAAATCTTGCCATAAGAGAAGTAACACTTTGACATTGTACAAATGACATATATATCCCCCTAAAAAATTTGTCTCTTAATTAATTCTCGTTTATATATAAATTACCTCTTCTTTATTCAACAATCTGGCCCGATTCTTGAGTATAGATAGTAATGCTTCATATTAATTGAAATTACCTTATTCACAGCATATCTTATTCAACTTTTATACTCTATTCTTGAGTGTAAAATATTGGTTCAAAATAAAGGTATTTAATAAAAATTACGCATACTTTATTAAAGAATTGCGCCTATTGTGATGGCCATGTTCATCACTAGAATTATCTTGTTTATTGTTGTTCTACTCATTTAATATATTGTTGTTAGCTACTCGTTCATGTAAGTATAGTAAACTATTCAATATTGACACAAAACAAACGAATGTTTATTATGTTTATTAATAAGCAAACTTTTTATTAAATCGTTTATTTTATATTAATATAAGGTTGTGGTTATATGAATCTATATGAGGAATTTCGGGACACTTCATTAAATGAATAAAGCACGGCTATATAGAAGAAAAAAGATTACTTATTAATCCGAAGTTATCTAGTATCATATGGATTTTTGGATAGAAAAAAAGATGGAAATGCTTATTAGGTAAAAAAATAACCAGAAGTAGGTGATTTATGTCTGTAGAAAGAACTCAGGCATCTTATTGAAAAAAATGATAGAAATTTGTATGTGTGTAAATTGAATACTAAAAAGATGGAGAAAAGTGAAATGCAAAATAATCAAACAACATTAACAAAATCAATGATTTTCTTTTTATTACCTGTTGCGTTTTCAAGCGTAATTCAATCGTTAGGGCAAATCATTTCAACAATTATAGTAGGCCAAACATTAGGCGAAGATTCGCTGGCCGCTATATCAGCATTCTTTCCACTATTCTTCCTATTAATATCTTTTGCGATAGGCGTTGGATCTGGGAGTTCGATATTAGTAGGTCAGGCATTTGGTGCTAAAAATATAGAAAAGATGAAGGAAATTGTAGGGGTTACAATCGGCTTAACACTATTAATATCTGTAGTAGTTGCATTAGTTGGCGGTATTTTTACAGAGGATATTTTGAAATTAATGGGGACTCCTGAAAATATTTTAGAAGAAAGTGCAAGCTACGCAAAAATATTATTTGTTACCTTACCGATTATGTTCTTATATATGTGTTATACAACGTTTATTCGTGGTACAGGAGATTCAAAGACACCTTTAATCTTCCTAATTGTAAGTATTGTTTTCAATGTTGTATTGTTGCCAATCTTGATGTTCGGTTGGTTAGGGCTACCTGCATTAGGATTAGATGGTGCAGCTTATGCCAGTGTACTTTCTAACTTAATCACATTTATATCACTACTTCTATACTTATCAAAAACTGATCACATCATTAAATTAGATAAAGAAACAATTAAAAATATCCGAATTAAAGGGGAATTAGTGAAAAGTTTACTTAAACTAGCAATCCCTTCTAGTATTAGTATGATTGCAATTTCTATGGCAGGGATAGCAGTCATATACTTTGTGAATAGTTATGGTTCAAATGCAACAGCATCCTATGGAATTGTGAATCAAATTGCAAGCTATGTTCAAATACCTGGTATGTCGGTTTCAATCGCAATATCAGTGTTTGTAGCGCAAGCTATAGGTTCAGGTAAGCAAGAAAACATAGAGGAAATTACCAAATTGGGATTAAAGTTAAGTTATCTGTTTGGTGGAATTCTAGTAATAGTTGTCTATTTATTTGCTGAACCTATCTTGAGAGTATTCTTAACAAGTCCAGAAACAATTACTATGGCAAAGGGCTTAATGTTTATCTCTTTTTGGAGCTATTTATTATTAGCTCATGTTCAAGCAATCTCTGCAACAATGCGAGCAACAGGTACCGTACTATGGCCAACTGTTATTTTAATCTCCACAATTTGGCTTATAGAAGTTCCAGCAGCATATCTATTATCAACTCATACCTCACTTGGTATTTATGGAATATGGCTAGCATATCCACTATCATTCGGTGTAAATCTGGGTATCCAATATTTGTACTACAAACTTGTTTGGAAAAAGAAAACTATCACAGCTTTAGTAACTAGTACTCGTTAGAACTTTCAACAAGATTTCAAAGCGTATTATTAACCTTTCACTAACTAGATTGTTGCCATGCCTAGCACACACAAAAAAGCCTCTCGCTTTAAACGAGAGGCTTGAAGTTTTTAGTGAGGCATAAATACTAACTGGATAATGAATAAAATCGCGAAGAAGTAAAGTAACGGGTGAACATCTTTACCTTCCCCTTTTAATAACTTAAATAATGGGTAAGAAATAAACCCGAATGCGATACCAGTTGAAATACTAGATGTTAATGGCATGATTAAAATAACTAAAAATGCTGGGATTGCTTCTTCAACTTTATCCCATTCGATACCGCGAACAGCACCAATCATTAAACTACCTACGATAATTAATGCAGGTGAAGTAATGGCAGAAACATTTGCTAACGCACCCGCTAATGGTGAGAAGAATGCAGTAATTAAAAATAGTACTGCAACTGTTAACGAAGTTAAACCAGTACGTCCACCCATTGCTACGCCAGAAGAAGATTCTACGTAAGCTGTCGTTGGGCTTGTACCAAACATTGAACCGATTGTTGTTGCTAATGAGTCACCAAGGAACGCTTGACGTGCTCGTGGTAATTTATCATCTTTTAAAATACCAGCTTGTTTGGCAACGCCGACCATTGTACCTGTCGTGTCGAATAATGTAACTAAAATGAACGAGAATACTGTCCCGTATAAGCCGTATTGAATTACATCGCCTAATGCTTCAATTGGATTCCATACTAAAATACCTTCTGGCAATGCTGGCATAGCAACAACACCATTAAATGTTAAGTTACCGGTAAATGCAGCGATTATTGCTGTGACAATCATACCCCAGAAAATTGCACCGAATACACGGTACATCATTAAAATAGCAGTAACAAGAACACCCACGATCGTTAACCAAACCATAGGGCTTGATAAATCGCCTAATTTTACTAAGTTTGATTCGTCACCAGTCACTAAGCCTGCTGAACGCATACCGATGAAAGCGATGAATAAACCGATACCAGCCGTAATGGCTAATTTTAAGTTATTTGGAATTGCTTTTACGAGCATTTGTCGTAAAGGCGTTAAGCTAATAATGAAGAAAATAATACCGGCTACGAATACAGCAGAAAATGCTGTCATATAGTCAATTTCACCTTTAGAAGCTTGGACAACCGTGAACGTAAAGAATGCGTTCAGACCCATACCGGGAGCCATTGCGATTGGATAATTTGCAAATAGTGCTAACCATAACGTACCAAATACAGCAGCGATAATTGTCGCTGTAAATACTTGTTCACTAGGCACACCAGCAATAGAAAGAATTGAAGGGTTAACGATTACAACGTATACCATTGTAAAGAAAGTTGTTAAACCTGCAAAAATTTCAGTTTTTACAGTAGTATTATTTTCTTTTAGTCGAAACAAAAAGTTCAACCTCCTAAATACGAACATTTAAAACAACGAAATTAATAATATTCGCTTTTCAGTTTTAATGCAAGTGTTTTTACGTAAAGTTTCATCTCATACAAAAAGTTGTTATAACAAGAATATTTAGAATATGAAACGTTTAAGCAATGGATCAGAAATTCCGATTATCGGTTTAGGCGTTTCTAAAATGACAAATCCAGAAGAGACACACAATTTATGCTTGATATTTGATGAAAAACAGGCTTCGATAATACCATAATATTTATCAAAAATGCATACTAAGGACATCACGTGGCAAACTAAAATCATGGAGGTGTATATAATGAGTAACAGCCAGAAGAACAATTTAAGCGGGAACACTAGTGATGAGCAAGCAGTAAGGAAGAATTTATCAAGGGAGTTTGACCATGAACTTGCAAACGAACCCTTGACACCGGCAGAAAGACATAATAATAAGAAAACTAAGAAGCGGCAATGAGCTAGATTGATGTAAGCCGGAATTATAAAAAATAAGCGCACCTTTTATAAATCGAATACATGGCTTACTTCATTTTATTTACTATTCCGCTTAGTTCCGTAAAAGTCGACAACATTACCTATTACGTGTATCCTTTTACTATGTTATCAAAATGATAGCCCCCATCTATAGAAGTTGGGGGCTATTTGCTTACAATTAGAATACAATCGCACAAGCTCTTTCCGATGACATTATTATTGACACGATAGGATTGAACAGCAATAAACACTTATTTCTTACCTATTCGTTCTAAAAGTATAGGTGCTAGATTTAGTAAAATAGAAACAATTGTCAAAAACCATAATGCTCTTTCATAATTAGGTATTTCCCCTAAAAGTGACCAATCTTCTTTTTTTACCCACTCCGATACAAGACTGTATTCAGCACAAAGTGTTAATGCTGTAAATGATAATCCCATCGCCATGGCAAACTTGTAATCTTTACCTGCTATATACATATAAAGATTTATAAAAGTTGCTACAATTGCAATCAGACCTATTATTAGCCACATAACGATGCCTCCATTTTACTTCCTTTTTTATATAGACATAAATGGTAAATATATGGTTCCCAAAGCGTTCTTTAGAAACTTTCATAAAAGGATGTTGCTCGGCAATCTGGCCCAATTTTTGAAAAAGCACAATTCCTCTTCAAGAATGCACCCGATTATTCAGTTACTTTTTGATAAAACATCCAATAACTGAAGTACGATTCCCCAGATGATAATCAAATAATCATTTGAATAACAACAATAATATAATAAGAAACAAAAAAATATATTGAAAAACGATAAAAAACACTAAAATCGTATTATCATTAAATCAGCGAGGTGCTTCAAATGAAGGTTAAACTAAGTTCAACTTTTTTCTTAAAAATTGTTGCTTTTCTTATTGGAATTGCGGTACTTATTGTGTGTATATATTGGTTACCTCAGGCAGCTATACGAGATGCGAAAGTGCGTCCAGGAGATTACTCGATCTATCCATTGTTAATATGTGCCTATGGAATATGCATTACGTTTTCTGTTGCGTTGTATCAAGCATATAAACTTTTGAGCGCTATTAATAGAAACAACGCTTTTTCCAAGGTATCCATTAAATCCATGGAGGTTATAAAAAAATGCGCTTTTACAATTATTTTCTTCATTTTGGTATTAATAGTTTACTTAAGGATTTTTGCCATGTTCACGGGTGAAGATGCAGCAGGTCCGATAGCACTTGGTCTAATAGGGATCTTAGTAGCAGCTATCATCGCTGCCATTATTGACGTACTTCAAAAGCCCATAAAAGATATCCTAGAAAAAATGTAGGAATTTATTTTGCAAGTATAATCACTACTTTCCCTATTGAATTATGAGCCTAATAATTTTATACGAATCCCCAGCAATCTTGTTTTGAATTTCCTCTGAATGTAAGTCCTTTTGCCGAAAAGGCACAATTCCTTTTCAAGAATTGCGCCCGATAATTGAAGATAATTTTTAGTTAAATTCAAAGAAAACCCAAGAAATACTGTGAAAAACAATATTTTTGGGGCTCTTATGTCTTCCCTAACTTTCATTTGGGAACGTTATTTTAAATGAAACAACATGATTTATAACCATCAAAACCTAATTGTTTTTTTAGGTCGTGACTTTGGAACTTCTATCAACCTTGCAATATTCTTGCCTTTATTAAATTTCACCTTGTTCAACCAATAAATAAAAGCATCTGTACGGTAAGAAACACCATAATTAATATTTCCATCTTCTTCATATTCAAACCAATAAGGATGTTGGTTGTTTCTGTCAAATAGCCAATCCCAAAATTCCTCTTGTAATCGATTAATATTTCTCCCTACTTTTGCAGGGCAAATCATATACTCTGAATCATTTTCATAATCAAATCCGACTTTAACAATCATGTTGAATTCTCCTTTTTATGTAAAGAATTTTCCGTGACTAAAGTGATTCTAATATCCTAAAGCCGTAACAGCAATGCTCCATACAATTAATACAAAAGATATTGTTAACCAAACCGTGTTAGCAGTAGTAGGTTGATCTTTTTTTACTTTCTTTATTATTTCTACTAGGCTTAAACAAAATATAATAGCTAAAATCGGCATTACATAGACACTAATGAAAAAAAATATATCCAAATGAACTTCCTCCTCTACAACAATAATACTATATTTTTACATATCCAATTAGGCATTTTATTCCACAATATTGCCCTATTACTGAAAAATGTACAATTCTATTTAAGAATTGCACCCAATAGCGAAAGAGGGTTATTGTAAAATAATTTATAATAAAAGAAGTGTATCCTACAAGAGGAAAACACTTCTATCTTAACTCAATATTTAAGCAAACAGGCTTCGGCATGTTTCTGCACATTTCAAGCAAGCATTGGCACATTTTTGACAGTGTTCGTGGCTGTGTTTTTTGCATTCATTCCCACATGCTTCACAAATTTTTGCACATACTTCCGCCAACTCTGAAATAAATGGTGTTCCTCTGCTTATCGCTTGTTCAAAATAAGCACAAATATCCGCACACTCTCTATCAAGACGAATACATTCTGCCATCATTTTCACATCTTCTTCTTTCAAACATGCATCATAACAATGATTACAAGCTGCCATACATTCATGAAGCGACTCAATTACAGATAGATATTGACCATGTGCCATTATTGTCTCCTCCTTTTATTTATTCATTATTTTGATACCCTCCCACCGTATCCTAAAACATCCTTAATAATACAAATTGTACTTAAGCTAATCCTTTAGTTTAAGTGTAATTTTTAAAAATTCTCGTTGATCTGCTGCTTTTTCTGTTCGGAAGGAAAAAGGGATATAGAAAGGGAACTATTTGATAGACCAGATTAGATAGAGGAGAGAAGGCTATGAGTAAATCATTTATTGAACAAGTACATTATATTCGAATACCTGTAAAAAATTTAGAACTGTCTGCACAATGGTATAGAGATGTGTTAGGGCTCCAGTTACTAAACCTTACTAAGGAACTTGCCATTTTAAAAGTAAATGAAGGACCTTTCTTACTTATCTTAGTTCCTACCGAAGATGAAACATTTGCACATTTTACAATTGATAATCAGCAAGAATTTAGCATTGGCTTTACAAGTCCGAAAATTTCGAAATTTCATCAACACTTAATTGATAATCAAGTTAAGGTCGAGGATATAAAAGAAGATAACGGTCATTCCTTTTTCCACTTTTATGACCCAAATGACAATAAACTTCAAGTACACTGGTAAGATATATTAAATGAATTACCTTATTTCATTAACGGGCTTTAACGAATTAGGAACGGGAACGTATAAATCGGACGTTCCCCTATTTTTCGCCTGGGAAACAACTATACTATTTAACAAAGCCAAATAAAAATACCTTTTTGTTTTGAGTTGGAAACCTATTAATTTTATTCAACTAAAGCTTACTTTAAAAGAAGACTCGATTTCAAGAACATATTAACGACCATTAATAAAATTTTATTTAAACATTCTATATCATTTTCGCTGAAATCCCTGTATCCATTGTCTAAAATACTGGGAAAAATCAATTTTTGATCAATGTAATATTCAATAGCCTTCTTGGTCAAATTTGTTAACTTGCTTGCTTCATTAATTAACAAAATATCCCCCCTCAAAAGAAGCATAATCTAACACCTAAGGTTACAGTCAATAGGCTTCTCTGCGCTTTCGATAATTATACTAGCCTGCAAACGCAGTACTATTATCTATTTCAACAAAAAAACCACACCCCCTTTTTTAAGGTTATATTCCTTCACAATCTGGTCCTATCAAGGAAAAAAGGGATCTTCTTATTGAAAAATCGCTCCTTTTAATCGGACATGAAACCTTTATAATTTATTAGCTTAACTTCTTATTTTTTTTTCATCATTCTTAACTGGAAAGTGAAGCTTTTCTCCCTACTCTGTCCCTTAATGAAGAATGCACAATTCTTACTGCAGAATCTGAGGCCGATTGTTGAATAGCCATACTTATTGGCGCTCTCAATCGTTACGTAGCCTCATTGGTTTACTCTTGCCAATTCAATATCCATAAATTCAATAAGACCTGTAATTGTAAACATCCTCATTATTCTTTCGGATACTACCAATTTCAAATCAGCTTTCTCTTTAATTACTCTCTTATAAAATGCAACAATTACTCCTAGACCACTACTATCCATAAAAATTACTTTTGACAAATCTAATTCTATAGTCATACTTTCTGTCAACCCAATTAATTCTAATTCATTTTTTAATATTAGCGCTGTATAATTGTCGATTTCTCCTTCAATAAACCCTATTAATAAATTATCAATTTCATGAAATTGTTTACTTAACCTCATATATCCGCCTCCATAATCGCTAATTTACCATTTCCCTCTTAGAATAAAACTAAACCTTTTCGACCACTTTTAAACAATTTTACCAATACTAATTTCCTACTATTTTTAGTTTTTTCATAACCCAATCATTCCACCCTCAATATTTCTTCTTTTAGGTGTTATTACATATAATAAAAGCGTTTTCCTTATTCAAGGAAAACGCTTGATTGTTGAAATTCATTTTTCAATTAATGCCCTCTACCACCAGAACTACATTTAACATCTTCGTCCATTAAATTATAAGGAGGTAACCGTTTCTCGAAATCAGTTAATAGTCTAGTTTATCTTCAATAATTAGTTTTTATAGAGTGATAAAATTTTATCCGTTTTTTGTGATTCTTCTTCCATCCTTATCATTAGCAGGAGAAGCAAAGGAAGGAAGATAATCTTGCCCTGTAATTTCTTTTGTAACTTTCCGCATGACTTCAGGTTTGATATTCAAGCAGCGATAGTCTAATGTTTCGTTGTCAATTGATTCGCAGGCATGATTGTCCAATGGGTTAAAAAATATTAAATCCCCGGTACCTATTACATATTCTTTGTTTTTACAAGATAATCGTCTTTGTCCACTCTCTATAAACCCAATTACATAGTATTCATGAAAGTGGTTCGGAAACTTTTGCATGATTCCTTCAAAACGATAAGCTTCTATTTGTAAATCATGATCAAAACGTACCGTTCTTTCTTCTTGCCCCATTTGAACAACCTCCTTTTTATTTCTGATAGTTAGTGTAACATACTTATTTTAAGGCTCTCTTGTAAGATATTGACTAATAAAAATGGCGTGTCAGCTTTAAAAACTGTCACACCATTCGTTTTAATTATATAAAAATCCACTACTACGGAAAGCGCTACAACCGTTCCGTTATACCATTATCTATCAAATATCTTAAAATTATTTTTTATATTATAATAAGTATCTTTGATAAACCATCTTCTCCATTGTGATTGCTCTAATTTTTTCTTTAAATTCCTTTAAATACCACTATCTTTTAAAAACCGTATACTATCTATTTTCCATGCATCTGCGGGGGAAAAACGGTATAAGTAAATATTTCCATTAAAGTATTTTCTTTGTGAATTATTACTCATCCACTCGATTTCAACTGGCACTTGAAGACTTATTTCATTTACTAGGTCTTCAACAGGAAGCATAGATATACTGTTTAAATTTATATTTTCAATCGATTGAATATGCTCTTTCCAGTCAATTTGCTGAAGGGAAATGGTTGAGATAATGCTAGAATCCTGCTGCTTAAATCCGGCTACATATGCATTAATTAGTTCATACGGGTCTGCACTGTCAACATACTCTTGAAGATTGCCTGCTGCTTTTAAAATCATTAGTTTATGGGATAAATCCATCGATTTTGTGCCGTGGGTCGTACTTCCATAAAAATGGATGCAAAAATGACCAGGAAAATTATTTTCTAAAGCTCCAGCACCATGTGGCATCCCATGCATTGAAGCCGCAATCCATTGATCGTGATGAATGACAATAATAGCTCTTCTTTTCCAGCTCCATTCACCGCCATATATCTTTTTCATTATTTTCGTATCTTTCGAAGTCAATGGCTGTACGTCCGCATGGCGATTTCCTGCACGTCTCTGCACCTTAAACATTTTCCCAGTTTCCAAATCCAATACTGTAAACTTGCTGTACTTTGGCAAAATCCCATTCACTTTTTCCCAAGGAAGCATTTCAATCTGTAAACCCATACCCTCATCTTTTGCTAAAACATTGGAACAGTTAATGAACAAGGTAATTGTTAAAAGAATGACTGTAATAACACTTCGCATTTATTCCACTCAATTTCATTATATTTTGAAAAATCTTTAGCATACAAAAAGCTTTCCTAAAATAGTTTGGATGTATTCATCACTTACTGTAATTATTCAAAGAACAATAAATGTGCGATCAACTTAATAAGCCAGTGATAAATAGAAATCATCTTTTAAAATAGCTGGAATTTTAATTTTCATGGTACTTTACATAATTTTCATTAACAAAAATCAATTCTTACAGAAAGTTATGTTTAACTATATGAACACAAAAAAGCACTTTTCTTAATCTCGAGAAAAGCGCCTGGTTGTTGAAAACTGTTTTTTTCTTAATTACAAAACCCATACCGAATTTAACAATTCCAAAAGATACTCAAATAGATAAATCTTCGTTATTTAAGATTTTGTGGTTCAGTCAAGAACATGCCTAATATATAGCCACAATCTTCACAGTTGTTTATTGCAAAATAAAAGTGCAGACTAGTGCAACGTATTTGTACAGAGTCTAGCACTTTTTTAGTGCCAC
>JASENG010000003.1 GCA_030027265.1 Lysinibacillus fusiformis
AATGGAGCTCGTTTTCGGGGTAAATAAATGAATTTTTTCCGGCTATTCTAGGAAAAATCCGCCATTTTCACGTTTTTCGTGATGATAGCCGGAATTTCTCCTTTTATTTAAGCGATTGTTACGGTTATTTTCTTAATAACCGGAATTTTTCCGGTTATTTTTCAGATTGCCACCCACCTCTGATAAGAGCGCAACTTTCGAATCGAAATCGAGTTACTAGCGAATGCAGTATAAGCGGAGATTTTCCGGTTATTTGTAGAATGGAGCTCGTTTTCGGGGTATCTAAGGGGATTTTTTCCGGCTATTCTAGGAAAAATCCGCTATTTTCATGTTTTTCGTAATGGTAGCCGGAATTGCTCCGTTTATTTAAGCGCATGTTTCGGTTATTTTCTTAATAAGCGGAATTTTTCCGGCTATTTTTCAGATAGCCACCCACCCCTGATAAGAGCGCAACTTTCGAATCTGTGTTTCATGTAATATCTTTCTTAGTAATGCAACTCTTTCATAAATTCTTGACAATAAAGATTTTAAGCTTTCAATCCCCTTACTATTTAGTAGCTAGTTATACGATAACAGGCTCAGCAAGCAATGGTTCATACATCATGATGGCGTTGTTTTCCGTAACAAATTCATCACCAATCAGTTGCATCTCCTTGTTAAAGATTTTTCGGTGGATTCGATTCTGTCTAACATAGCCGCCCCAGTATTCTAAGCTAATCCTATGAGCGGCTTCATATACCTCATACGTTTTAATCGTGGGGCTATCTGATCTCCATTCGCCAACCAAGTGTGTATCCGTTAAATAAACCACCAATTGATATGTATTTTTTGTTTCATTTTTAATCTGCAGATCTAAATAATTGTATGAACAAGTAGCTCCGCTTCCAAATGGTTGTTTGCGATTGGAATCAGGAAAGACATCATAGCTATGGCGATACCTTTCAGTAACAGTCAACGGTGAATGCAGCGTCATCCAATAGATTAAATTGGATAGCTGACATAGTCCCCCGCCCACCCCTGTTGTCACCTGTCCATAATGTAAAACCATTCCATCCACATAGCCTTTGCGTTTGGTCGTTTTGCCGATCAAGCGCCAATAGGAAAAGGTTTCCCCTGGACGGATCACGATTTTATTTAAAGCTTGAGTGGCGATCTTTAAGTTTTTAACCTTATTGTGCTGCAACCACATATCCACATTTTTCAATTCTCGAAGGAGGACAGTTTTATGGGTAAAAACTTCGTGTTTTAACAAATTCTCTTCCTTTTGAAGAGCAAAATTCTTGTTGCCAAAAATCCATTCCTTATACCGTTTCAAACGGTAATACTTTTTCCCGAAATAAATCCTTGCCGGGCTTCTTTTAATTGGTTTTAAATTTTCCACGAACCCTCCACCCCCGTGTTTATGTCTTTGAGCCCTGACTTATCTTTAAAATCCCTTTAACTGTTTTCGAGTTCGTCTTTATCCAACTTAACTCCTTCTCGTCCTTTAATCCCAGCAATTAAAAATAACCTCTCCATTTGTTTTAGGACGCCAATATTTTGCATTTACGATTTCTATCTGGGTTAAATCATGGGCCGTTGGATCAAAGGGTTCATTTAAAAAGCTTGTTTCCAATACGATATAATAGGGTCTCAATACCTCAAAAATATCTTCAAGGTCTAAAAAACCTATTTGAAGCTCATTTTTGTATGCAGCGGTTGCGACATAAGGGTAATATTCATGCAGCAAAATCGATACAATATTTCTCCCTTTCTCCATGTCGACACGGAAATAATTCAGTGGATAGCCAGGTGGATACCACCCAATCACTTTCCCCTTCACTTTTCTAGCAATCTCATAACTCAATCTTTGAAATAAGCGTCCATCCATCTGCTCCATTTTAATTTCCCGATTTGATATCCCGGTAATATTCATAGGTAATCGCATTTTTTCTCTCCCTGGATTATGGTTAATGATAACATTCCAAATTATCCCACATTCTTAATATTACATAAAAGTGAGATGATTTGGAATAATTTCGAATAAATCTATTATTCAATTTAAACCAAATGAAACTATTGCTTATCTGAATCGTAACTAATTTAAGGGGGTGTCTATTTGAAGAATAATAAACTAAGGCTCGTTTGGATAATTCCAAATGTGTTTATGTATTTAATGTTTGCAGGATTTTCTACGTTTGTTATCAAGCATGCTAAGGAATTGAAGGAAATAGGCAGCCTGTCGATTTGGGTATGGATGCTGCTATTGCTTTTGTTTGTTTGCATCTTTTGCAGTGTTCGTATTAGGGTATGGATTAAAGAAGGTAAAATGTAAAAAACCTTGAAAAGCATTCAAGGCCCTAGAACATCCGAATGAGTAAAGCAACAAATCAATTTTTGCTGAAATCCACTATAATTAAGTTTCCAGAAAGGTATATTAACTCTCGCGTCTACATTGGATTAGGCTATCTTTATCGGATATGCTTTTTTCAATCCAAACTTTTTGTAATTTAACACCATCTTCTTGCGTGTCTGTTAACGTAATGTGGATCTTATCATAAGGAACTTCTCCATGATGAGAACTATAGTTTAATGCACTTGCATGAATGAGATGCCTACTTTTACTGCCATCTATTCTTTCAACTTGATCTATTTTTGGGCACGATATAAAATCCGCATATGTTTCGTCTAGATAGGAAAAATATCTCCTATATAAAGTTTCCTCCAATAACTCATCTTTTGGTGCACCGACACTTTCATATTTCCAACCAACTAATAGCCAATCATATAATTCAAGTGATTTTAAGCGAAACGTTTTATCATTTTGGGTTAGTATCACCTCACCATCTGCTATCGTGCATTTTGTTGTCTCCTGTTTTACAGGTTTACAATGATAAGCAGGTTCAATTACTGCTTCGTCACCGTTTTTCTTTTTAATTTTCATTTTGGCAACTACCTGCGTTTCATTTATCACTGGATTTTTTGCATCATCAGATGAACTTGCTGTATTTATCCAATTCATAACTTTACGTATTATTACTTCCTCATAGCCATCATTTTCTTTAAATACACGTGTTTCTCCGTTTGAACGGTTTACTTCAACAAATGAAACTTCTTCTGATTTCATAATTGGTTGAATATCCGCTTTTACTAACATCCATTGCACTGGGAAAAATAATCCAACAACCATCATGAAAAGCATTCTTATTTTTTTCATGAATTGTACCACCTTTAGACGTGAATTTTATTGGTATCATGCCCTTATATCCTTGGATAAATACCAATAACTACCCACTGCTTTTACCTTCCCTTCATAAATAAAAGGGCTATCGGTTAGCTAGCCCTCCACCCTTAAAAATGTTTAATTATCACTTACGTTCAATTTACTATTCAACTTTTCTAACCAGATGACTTCATTGCCAATTGTATTCAAGTAATAGCATTGTACAAAATTCGGATGGATATTCTTGATTTCTACCATATAAAAAACGCCTCAAACTCTTAATCACAAAGAGTTTGATACGTTTCATTACTAGCATTATTTGAAACTATCCTACCAAAATTAAAATAGGAGATCATTGTGTACAGAATGAAATAAGTAAAATACTATCTCATTCTAGTCAAGCTGCTAGTCTTGATAGCATCTCTCATAGTCATCCTTCATTAATAAACTTTGACAAGCCAATCCAGATTCATCATAAATCTCAGTTTCAACATCTAATTCAATACTTCTATTCTCGTTGGGATATGAAGGATCTTCGTTTTGAATAAATAGCGTATCTTCATCTTTCCAATTTAAATAAACACTACTTTTTGAATCACTATAATAAATGGTTTTAACTTTATTTCTTTCATTATGGTATGTAATTTCAATCCAGACATTGACACCGCCAAGAACTCCTCCCCACGGTTCATAATATGCATTCGCCGTAAACTTTTCTGTCGGAGAAATTACGGGGCCAAATCCTTCTTGCATAGATTCTCGTTCAATTTCATCGAAGGTAAAAAAATAACTTTCATAGATATAAATCAAAGAAAAAACGATAGCTCCCGCCAATGTCGTTAACATCAATTTTTTAGGTAAAGGCTTCTTTTTGATGACGCTAATTAATAGCCTCACACAAAAAATTAAGAATAATATAATAGTTACGAGAATTATTAGTAGCCCGAATAGCATTAAAATAATGATTCCCCCGTTTCATAAGTTGTATTTATAAGCTCGGATTAATTCTTTAATCGGTATGCCACCAATTTTAGATTAATAGCTTACATTATTAATTCATTAATCCTTCCCATAATAATGGTATTGTAGTAATTTCCATCCGATAATAGTTTGTCCTTTTTTAATATGCCTTCTACTTCAAAGCCTGATTTTTTATAGAGCCCAATAGCATTTTCATTGGTTTCTAGTACACTCAGCGATATTTTCTTTATTCCATTTGAATCAGCCCAGTTAAGCGTTTCTTTTAAAAAATTTGTGCCTATGCCATATCCCCAAAATTCCTTCAGGACACAAACGCCAAACTCCACTTTATGTGCCATCCCTCTTAAGCTATTGCCTTCACATCTTGAAAATCCAACTATTCTTCCATTGACCTCACAAATTAAGAAAAGATGATGCGTACTTTTTGAATCCACTTCAATCAATTTTATAAATCCCTCTTCATCTATGTATGACTCGCCCATTTCTCTATCTAGATTTTCCGTTTCTCCATCAATTTGAACTCGAATTTCCGATAGGGATTTAGCATCTTTTATTTCTGCAGAACGAATACGATAAGTCAATTCTAAGTGAACAAATTCTTTATTATTAATCAGCATAATAGCTCCCTCCTCAAAAGTTATCAGTAATTAAATTCACCCCTTTAAATCTAATACTTGCTGCTGCATCTATTTTGTGCTCCATTTAAACTTAACACATCAATAACTATTTAAGGTATTATTTACCATTATAAAAATATGTAAGGCTTTAAAATATATAAAAAAGCTACGTAAGTTATATACTTTGTTTCTGTTAATCGTTCTACTTAAACCAGCCTTTCCGCTTAAACCAGATATACATGGATACGCCCATTATTCCCCATTACTCCCAAAGTGAGAAATGCTACACGTGAAGGTGTTAATTAATTATAGAAAAGCAATGGAATTTTATGTAATATATACTATATAGTTAAGCTTGAAGAAAAAGGAATTGGAGGTTACAAGGATGTTTTATCGTAGAAAATTTTATAGAGTGAAGTGTGAGTTTGTGGAAGCTTTAAACGCGCATTTTAATCGCACAAACCTCCCTAACCAGTTAAAGCATGGCGCACGATTAGTTGGGCGATGGATGCGGGATAACCAGGACGACACTTTTGAGATTTTTGCAATTTGGGAATATGACAGCTATGATGATTATGTGAAAATCGAGACGAATATAAGAAATGATCAAGCACATGTTCAAAGAGTCATGGATTGGTATGAAAACCATGGCGGTAAAGAACATGTTCTAAGTCAATATATACTTGAGGTCAGAAACGAAGTATTGGAGTCTACTTCAAATTAGATTGATTGATGTTAACAAGAATAGAATTTATATGTGTACATAAAATTCAGCAAAATAAAAGAAACCCACTTTTCGCACTTTGTATGTGTCTAATTCCCCTCCTGTCGCTTTTTCGAAAGGAGGGTTTGTTAAAACGTAAATTTTTGCATCTGGATGCAATTTCCCAAAGTTATTCTCCTCAATTTTATCAAGAAATTCATATTCCTCTATCTTGGATGTAAATGCCTCTTTTGGATATCCCATAAATGCTACATAAGTAATTATAGCTGCTTGGGGAGTTGAGTGTAATAAAAGAAAAGTGACTAGTACAAAAATCATTGCTGAAATTTTCATTATTTTCTTCAAAATCAATCTCCCCTCTTCCTAATAATTATCTATGTATAGAGATTCTAGGAGCTCGTGGATTATCCTTTTTTCATACACTTTTATCGGAGTTAATGCCCGCGCACGATCTGATTGATAGCCGGAAATATTCCGCTTAATTAGAAAATCTAGGGGGAAAATTGCCTAAATAACCGGAGAAATTCCGCTTATCCACTCGAAAAACATGAAAATGGGGAATTTTTCTTAGGATAGTCGGAAATTCTGCCCTTATTTGTCCCCAAGATGTGTCATCTTCCGGAAATAACCGGAAATTCTACCCTTATTTTTCTTTCGCTAGCTATTCGGTTTCAATTCGAAAGGTCCGCTCTTATCAGGGAAGTTCCCATTCTGATTGATAGCCGGAAATATTCCGCTTAATTAGAAAATCTGGGGAAATATTGCCTAAATAACCGGAGAAATTCCGCTTATCCACACGAAAAACATGAAAATGGGGAATTTTTCTTAGGATAGTCGGATATTCTGCCCTTATTTCCACCAAAACAATCCCTATTCCGGAAATAACCGGAAATTCTACCCTTAATTTTTAGCCTTAGTTACTTTATTAAGGACCAGAATGCATATAAAAAGGGCTGGCCCCTTTCATAACTAATCACTCTACGAAGTAATATCTGCTCTAAAATAATCTTTCCATTTTGCACCTGATACTGCCATCAACGCCGCCACTCCCAATAAGAAGAAGGCGAAAGAACTTATCAATCCCACAGGTCGAATTGAAAAAATCTCTGAAGCTAGTCCGATTAAAATTGTTAAAGCTACTATTAAAAATGCCTCAATAACACCAAATATACTAATAAACCTACCCATCATCTTCAAAGGAATATTTTTTTGGTAGAAAGTTAAATAGCCTGTATTCGAAAACGTAAGCGCAAGGCCAATTAAAAATGCTCCCATACTGGCACTTTGATAGCCGGTTGAACTGTAAAACAATAGATAGCCGATTGAAGTAAAAACCGTACCAAAACCTATTAATAAATTAACAGCAAGCTGCTTAGAAAAAACTGAATTAATAATGGACCCCAGTATAATTCCGGTTCCAAAAATACTTAATAAGAAACCATAATGGGTATCTGTTATTGACAGTACACCTTTAGCAAAGGCTGCTTCGAGCGAATCAATTGCGGTCATGAAGATAGTTGTTCCGCAAAATAATAAATAAATTTTTGTTACAAAGGGATAGTCTCTACTAAAATCAAACACAACTCCAAAGTCTTTTTTTACCAGCTCCCATGAAAATTTCATCCGCTCATTACCATTTGAGGTTGAGTCGACATTAGGCAAAAGCATTATAATCATCACAGAAAAGAATAAAGCTGCTGCATTCACGTAAATAGCAGTATAGGGTGTACCCAGCCAAAACAGAATTCCTGCAATGGCTGGCCCTAATAAGGTACCGCAAGAATTGATAAAACTTCGCAGAGCATTAAAACGCTGTCTATCTTTTTCAGGAATCAGCTTTGTCATATAAACCATAGAAGTAGGTTCAAAAATCGCACTTCCAATATTTATGATGAAAGCCAGTATATACACATAGATTATTGAAGGCAAAAATGGTATTAGTACAATACAGCATGCACGAATAAAATCTAATCTCATCATAAGTTGCCTTGTATTCACCCGGTCGATGAAGCTACCTGCACATACGTTCGAAAAAATCGTTGCAGCTGGACCAAGGATATACAATATAGCTATGGCTAGCGGAGAACCTGTTTCATTTAAAATAATTAAATTCAGGGCAATTAAGTACACCCATGCACCAACATTCGAAATGCCAATTCCACCTAATAACAACAAAGAATACTTACAACTGGACATCTTCACCACTCCTATTTTATTTTTTTGAAAATAAAATAAAACTCACCCCCAAGATTAGTTTCTTGGGGGCGAGTATTGTCGCGGTGCCACCCCAGTTCACCTCTGCATTACTGCAGAAGTCTTATCAAGTACGGCTTTGTGAATAAAACAAGCTTATACTTTATCTCGTTAACGTGAGATTACGTTGCATCATCATTATCCTTTCAAACAATTCCAATGCACAGCTCCAAGTCTTGTTTCGACATATTTCCTATCCCTCATTTTCAGCTGCCAGAGGTCTCTTTAGAAAGTCCAAATGTTTACTCTTCTTTTCATAGCTTTTATACAAGTTTTTTATAAATCCTATAGTATTTGGTACTATATTTCAATACATTATATGGATTTTTTTATTTAAACCCAATTTGTTGCCTTACCATTCAGAAGATTACCATTGAAAATTTTCTCCATTACTCCTAATAGCTCAACTGGAAAATTAACCTTTTCTTTTGTATCCACAAACCGTATCCCCTTGATTTTATCCGCTTCATTTATACACGGTTTTCCACTGATGGACTCTGCAAAGTAGAAATACCCTTTCCATCGAGTGTTTCCAAAATAAAAATCACTCCGAAAAATCTCTGTAAGTCCATGAACACTGATTCCTACTTCTTCTTGTACTTCTCTTTTTGCACATTCCTCCGGTGTTTCTCCGTATTCGAGTTTACCCCCGGGGAAATTCCAAAGATTGCCTCTATCCTGTACGATCAAAATATTATTCTCCTGATCCCTTATTAGGACGCGTGAAAACAGATTTTCCATATAACTCTCCTTCCAGCTTCCAAAAGTATTAGCGGTTTTTCACCTTTAACTGAATATTTGCATAATAATTCCATTACCGAGCACATTAATCTAGAGGTGAATAAAATCATGATAAAATCAATTTTTATAACAGGTCTAATATTATCTAATCCCCTTGCTTCAAACTCTGAATTTGTTCCCCCATCCCCTGAAATAGTAAAGTTGTATACAAATGTGCCTAAAAAAAACAATTGGATTATAGTTCCTAAAGGGATGGAGGAAATTACGATTGAGGTGGAAGCCTTGCATACAGAAACTGTCCTTTTTTGGCTGACTTCAACAGGAAGTGGACAGTGGCAAGAGCGAGAGCTGATTGGCCATGACATAAAGGATGATGAGGATAATTATTTCTCAATCACTTGGAGTATCCCTAGACAATTACAAAATCATCTCCAGGTGCAAGCTTTGGGAGAAAGTGAAATTGTAAGCTCCATCCTTAATATCACAACTGAACCTTAGGTGATTCAAGATTCACCACAAAGCCCACTTATTCTTTTCCACATGAATAGCACCGTTTGTCCGAATCGTTTTCACCATACATTCGCAGTTCCTTTTCAATGCCACAAACCTTACAATAATCAAAATGAATCTGCGGTAAAATACCCGCCTTCGCTAATGGGACCCACTCAGCTTCATATAAGCTTTTACTCATACCATAGTCGATGAAAGTAAGCTTTCCTTTTGCGTTCAATCCATAATTACTGCTATCTTTTAAATCAAAGCTATCAAATTTAGTATCCAGTAAATCCAAAGTCTCTTTGTACCGTTCTGGAATTAATTTTCGATGAGCCTGCATATCAATCTCATAAGTTTGATTATTCTCCATTTCTAAAGGATGATAATATTTTTGGATGGATAAAAGTTCGTCAACCATATAGATTTCAGCAAATAATTCAGTAAGTCCTATCTCTTTCATGGTCTTGTAAATCACAAACTCATTCTTGGATTGTTGATAGCCAAGTGGATGTATATTTACTTTTAATACATAACCTTTCACTCTAAAAGCCTTTCTAGTAGAGCCAATTCCGATGAAGTTTTCAGCTGTGCAATATGCTTTCCAGTTCTCCATTAATTCGATAAGCATTAAAGGCAATTCCCCCGCAATCCATAAATTTTAATATAAGAGCATTACCCTCTAATTAACGCTCCGAACTTAAAGATACTTAACCAATTCAATTTCATCTCTAATAGGAATTCCATCATTCCCGATAAAAGGAATCTCCGGTTTTACTTTTCTTGCTTTCTCCACAGCATTGTTGAAAATTTTAGCTAGTATAAATCCACGTTTTTGATAAAACTTTAATGCTGATAGATTGTCATTTGTAGTAATGAGTTTTAGAAGTTTTACCTTTCTTGAAATAGCTAGACTTTCAACCTCATTTACCAGCAAAGTACCAATTCCCTTTCCTTCTTCAATACTATCCAATGAAATGATTTCACATTCGCCATTTTTAACAACATAGGTAATCAAACCAATCACTACATCATCTTTTATAACAGCGAATCCATCTAATTCGCTGCAATTATAAACGCCGCTGGAAATAACCATCTGCGGACTTCCCCAATGCAAATTAAAAAAATCCAATACTATCTTTTGGGGCAATTCATTAACCGACACAATGTTCACTTTTACTTCACCTCAAGTAATAATCTATATTGCTTTATTCTTCCTATTAATCTACCAATCATTCTTATTTAACATATAATGATTAAACGGTTCCCCATCGATGTGAACTTTCCCTATAAAACTGAATCCTCACTTTTCGATCACTATATTTGAGCCTTGATTTTCAGGAAGTACTACTGCAATTAGAACCTCAACATTCGTTTCTCTGAATAAATAGTTGATAAGTCCTTTGGCAGCTTTTGTTGCATATCCTTTATTTTGAAATTCGCTTGATAGGGCATACATAATTTCTCGGTTTGGGGTTGGCAATTCATCTTTTATGCCTGTACAGCACCAACCAATAAACTGATTGGTTTCTTTTAAGATGATACCTAGTTTTAAAAATTGATTTTCAATATTTTTTATATCAGCCGCTTTTAAGAATTCTTTATTGTCGGGTATTTCATAATTCTTTACCCAGTCTAATTTTTGCTCTCTCGTAGACTTCCAATCGGGTAAAAACTTAGAAACTTCCAACTGATTGGAGATAGAATAAATATTGTCTACATCCTCAACTGAAAATTCTCGTAAGTAAATTTCCCCACAATCTATTGTAAAGACACTATTTAATGGATTTTCCAATGGACTCGCTATTAGAGTTCAATACTTTCCCATCCCTTAATTCTTATCCAAGAACATTGAGCATATAATTTTCAAGGCTAATTCACAAAGAATATTCACAATATTTCACAATTACATTTTACCGTAAATTAGATAAAATTGTAAAAATGTTAATTATAGTAAATAATAAAAATATGATTGCCATCTCTGTTATCGGAACAGCTGAGGAGTCTGATTACATATTGCTGTCCCGCAAGCGCCTTTGAGAAAATAACCTTATCAATACCCTTTTATGAGATTGCTTCTCACGGACAAGTTTCTCCTGTTGCCGATAAATTGGTCCGCGAGTGCCTTTCTCACGGACAAGTTTCTCCTGTTGACGATTAATTTGTCCGCGAGTGCCCTTGTCACGGACAAGTTTCTCTTGATGCCGAAAGATTTGTCCGCGAGCGCCCTTGTCACGGACAAGTTTCTCCTGTTGACGATTAATTTGTCCGCGATTGCCCTTCTCACGGACAAGTTTCTCCTGTTGACGAAAGATTTGTCCGCGTGAGCCCTTCTCACGGACAAGTTTCACCTGTTGACGATTAATTTGTCCGCGAGTGCCCTTCTCACGGACAAGTTTCTCCTGTTGACGATTAATTTGTCCGCGAGTGCCTTTCTCACGGACAAGTTTCTCCTATTGACGATTAATTTGTCCGCGAGTGCCTTTCTCACGGACAAGTTTCTCCTGTTGACGATTAATTTGTCCGCGAGAACCTTTCTCACGAACAAGTTTCTCCTGATGCCGGAAGATTTGTCCGCGAGTGCCTTTCTCACGGACAAGTTTCTCCTGTTGACGATTAATTTGTCCGCGATTGCCTTTCTCACGGACAAGTTTCTCTTGATGCCGAAAGATTTGTCCGCGAGCGCCCTTCTCACGGACAAGTTTCTCCTGTTGACGATTAATTTGTCCGCGAGTGCCCTTCTCACGGACAAATTTCGCCTAATGCTGAAAAATTTGTCTACGAATCCTTGGTTAGAAAAAGTGGACGCAAGGTTCATTAGATTAGCAGTAATTATTTACGAGCAATCTCCTTTTGATTTCGCGATGATTGGCGAAAAATTTCAGGATTTGCCGACCAAGCAACTATCTCCTATCATGGCCTAAAAAAATTACATGTATTTTATCATTAGCATTACAGAAATGCCTTGGTATGAGAGGAATTGGTGAAGCTTTAACAAATGATCTTAGATTGATAGGGGGAAATCTGGATGAGTGAGGTTAGAAGATTAGTTTCAGAAGCTGAATTTGCAAAGTTTGTGAATATTGTTACAAATGCCTATCCAGGGATGATGGGCAATGCTAGGGAAGAAAAACAAAAATTTAAAGAGTTTCTAATTACCAAACAACAGGTTGACCCATCTGTGGATTTCTATGGATTGTTTAGAGAACAGCAGCTCATCGCAGGCATGCGAATTCATTATTACGAAATGAATGTGCACGATAACAGGTGCGAAATTGGCGGAGTTGGACTCGTGGCAGTAGATCTGCTCCATAAAAAAGAGCATGCTGCAAAAGAGTTGATTGAACATTTTCTCCAATTATTTAAGGCAAAAGGAGTTCATCTTGTAGCTTTATATCCATTCCGTCCCGATTTTTATAAGAAAATGGGCTTTGGCTATGGATCTAATAAGCATCAATACTTGTTAGAGCCTGCTAGCTTTCCAAAAGGACCACCAAAAGAGCGTTTGCACTATGCGAATAAAGATGCTGCAGAGCTACTGCAAGCTTGCTATAACCGTTATGCTGAAAATAGACATGGCATGATTTTTAAAACGGCATGCGAATCCAAAGCCCTGTTTAAGAATAAAGAAAATCGAATCATCGCATTTAAAAAAGATGAGAAGGTACAAGGATATCTTGTCTTTACGTTTCAAAACATGCGCGAAACCAACTTTATGCTAAATAATTTGATCATAAAAGAATGGGTCTATGAAACACCGGAAGCATTATTAGAGCTTAGCACGTTTTTGAATAGCCAAGCCGACCAAGTGTCTCGCATTGAATGGAACACCCAGGATGAAAATATCCGCTTTTTAGTAAAGGATGCACGCAATGGCTCAAGCGACTTAATCCCTAGTGTGTATCATCCCAGCAGCCTATCTGGAACTGGATTAATGTATCGAATTATTGATGTGAAAAGTTTTATCCAGCAGTTAAATCATCGTCGTTTTTATGGGCCTGATTTCAGGTGTAAACTGACTGTAAAAGACTCTTTTTTCCCTGACAACCAAGGAGGATACGTGCTGCAGCTAAAACAAGGTTCGCTCGAAATTGTTGAAGATGAGGACTTTGAAGTAGAAGTTAAAATTGATATTTCGGAGCTTTCTTCTTTGTTAATGGGTGTAGTCTCGTTAAAAGAATTGTATATGTATAGTAAAGTAGAAATTAATGATAGTACCTATCTGAATAAACTAGAAAATATTTTTATTTCTATGGAGAGACCAATTTGCATGACAACATTTTAATAGAATAGTTATGAGTCCTAAGTGCGATATGTTAACATATTGCACTTTTTAGGTAATTCCATAATTATTGATATGAATTAATCCTCGACAACACAATTATTTTCCCTTTTTTTCTTGATAAAACCAGTACAAAATTGCTAATGA
The DNA here is from genome assembly GCA_030027265.1 of Lysinibacillus fusiformis. Classification (GTDB taxonomy): domain Bacteria; phylum Bacillota; class Bacilli; order Bacillales_A; family Planococcaceae; genus Ureibacillus; species Ureibacillus fusiformis_A. The sequence continues at coordinate 13,440 of JASENG010000003.1, forward strand.
AATAATCAAGGTCATGATAATCGTGAAACCATGGCGACAAACTCAATCTGATCTTCCCCTTATTCTTGAAAAATGTAAGTTTAATACTTCAAAATAGTTGTTACACCGCGCTCCGTTAATAAAGTTCGATGGCTTAATTCTTCAACCCATGATTTCGGATTCAGCTGATACGTTCCATATTGATTTTGGTACGTGCAGCTTCCAACATTAATAACGATTGGTTCCGGGTTTTGAAGAGCAGACTCGATGTATTTTTCGTACTGATGCTGAACTGGAATTTCATAGAGCTCGATGACTTCCCCAACCTCCATATATTCTTTCAAATAATGAAAAAAGTAATAATTACCAATACCGCCTACTTCATAAATATAAGGCATTGATAATACAGGACCCACAATCTCTCGCCACCATGCATCTGTTTCATATACAGAAAAACACATACCTAGTTCGTAAATTCCGCCATTATAATAATCTTCAATTTCATCTGGCATTATAAATAGTTTGGAAGAAGCTAAGAATTGAATCCCTGACATCACTCTCCACCTTCCTGGAACTCTTCCCTAATTTAATCGTTTTGCAAATATCCCTTGAACAAACTGCTCTTTAAAATCCGTGTATTCATTTACATCGGTAGAACTATTTTGGCGTAAGTACTCATTTTTAATATTCATATATTCATTTTTAGCTGTTCCATTTTCATTGAGATAATCTCTGAAAAATATTAGATTTGTCCACAATTCCTCATTAAAGCTTACCACGTGAATAAAGTGGGTTTTAACTGAAAAGGTTTCATCGGCAAATTTAGCAAACACTACTTCATTCGGTCTTTTAACCCGTAAACGATAAAATCCAATTGTGCGCAGCTTTCTTTCAAATGCTTTATCCATTTCATTTACATCATCAAGACCAAGTAAAATATCAATAATTGGCTTTGCACAAATGCCATCAATGGCGGTACTTCCGATATGCTGGATTCGATTTTCGTCAATTCCTACAAGTGATTGAATTTCTTTTTTCACTTTGGAAAATTCGTCCTTCCATTCGGGATCGTATGGTACGATTCGAACTTCATTCTTTTCTAAACCTAGTTTCATCCGTTCTCCCCCTTCCTTTATACGTTCTATAATTTTTTCGAAACTCCTTTTAAATCGCCTATCGTTTGTTTTTTAACTTTTCAAGGAACTCTAGAGCAATTTTTGTTGATTCGATGAGAGTTCCATCCCCTTTTTGTTCTCGCAGCACTAATGCTTCTGTTAAACACTTTTTCCCCTTTGTCAGTTGATTCATTTCCATCAAACATTTCCCTTTGTGCTGAAGTGCAAAATCGAGGTATGGAAGGTTGCTATCCTTACATAGCGCCAATGCTTGATCGAAAATCTCCAATGCCTTTTGATGATTATGATTGTATTTTAACGCTTCACCTAATCTTATTAAGGAAACACACATTCGATTTTTATTGCCGTCTTTTGAAGCAATACTGACGCACCCTTCAAGAAGCTTGCATGCTTTTTGGGGGTTTCCGTAAATCCGATAAAGATTGCCTAAAGTGCCCATTAGAAGATATTTTTCATCAACATCAACCGTATCTTTCATCAAACTTTCAGCATCCAAAATGAATTGTTCAAGCTTAGTTGAATCAGGGGTCTTTTCACGAAGATAGTCATTTTCATCAAAATAGATACTGTCCTGAATTATTGAAAGCGTGTTTTTAAACTCTTTTAGATTCATGTTAGCCTCCCATCTTAATAAAAAAGAGCATTTATCCTATTGATAAACACTCAAAATACTAACTTGTTTGTTCGGCAAGTACTTTTTTTCTTAAATTAAAGATCAAGACGCCCAGTATTATTAAAACTACCCCCACTATATCTTGCCATTTCAAATCGACTTGGGGTAGTGTAAGAAAACCTGTTATATCAAATATAAGTGAAAAGGTTAACTGGGCAATGATACTGATTAAAACGGTTTTCGTTGGACCAAGTCGTTTCATCGCAGTAATCATTGAGTAAATCACACCGACTCCTACCAAGCCAAAGAACCAATAGCTTGTTTTCATGCCACTCGTATCAAAAATACTTGTTCCTTCAAGTAGGAGGCCAATGACAAAAGCAGCGATGCTTCCTGTTAATAAGACAAAAGTAGTAGCAAACCACGAGCTGACATGTTCATTTAAATGGCGATTAAAAACATTTTGCAAACCGATAAAAGCCCCTGCTACTAATGCTAAAAGTACACCTAAGATCAACGTATTCTCTCCTCGTAAATATTATTTTTCGCTAATTCAACTAGTCGTTCATAATTGACGATTAAAATGGCATTTCCTTCTCTTTCAATGATATGCTCTTTGCATAATTCCACTATAATTCGGTTCATATGCCGTTTAGTTGTTCCTATTAAGTCAGCTGCATCCTTCAGCTCTCGAGCAGGTACTGTAACACCATCCATCGACACGGATAATAAATAACTGCATAAACGCACTTCTACTGGATACATGAGATTAAAGGTCAACGCATTGGAATTGGCATAGAGCTTTTCAGTAATTCTTTCCAAAACAAATTGAACAAATGGTAGATGATTCATGCCATATTTTTGTGCAATATGTATTGGGATTGTCAGCATTTTCACGTCATTAATTGCTTCTACCGTATTGACGTAAGGTGCTTGCTGAACAAATTCAATATCCCCGGTAATATCAAACTTTTCTCGAAAGGATAGGATTAATCGTTTGCCTTCTTCGGAGGTTTTATAGGTTTTAATTTTCCCTCCAACTAAAAAGAATAAATACTTTGGATTTTCACCTTGCTGGATGATTAAATCGCCTTTGCTATATTCATTCATTGCGAGCGCTTGTATCAATTCCTGATTTAACACGCGATCCAATGATAATTCCTTTATATAGTATTCCATAAATTTGTCACTCCTACATGCTAATGAAGACAGCTCCAAGCATCATTAACAATAATCCCGCCCATTGTTTGCCGACAATAGGTTGTTTTCTTATTTCGAATAGACCAAAGGCTTCAATGATAATGACAATTCCTAATTGTGCTAATAAAATTAGTGAATTTGAAATCGTTGCTCCTACATAAGTTACCGCAATTACACTTGAAGCAACCACAATTGCACCAAATGACCCTCCAAATAGGTACAAAGGTTTTACTTTATTTAAACCGAGTGTTCGTTCCTTCTTTGAAAATAAATAAATGATAAATGCACCTGTCGCACCAACAGCTTGGGTAATCATTGCCGTAGTCCATGTGCTAACTTCTGCCCCAATTGTTGCATTGGTCACATTTTGCAGTGAAATAAAAAAGCCTGCAAGTATTGCTAAAATTATCCCCATGATCAATATCCTCTTCTCGATGTAAGTATATTAGTATTACATCATTCAGAGGGCAAATAAAAAAGGACATATGTCCCGATTTTTGCATCTTAAAAGCTTATTCTATGATTCGTTCACAAAATAAGCTAAATGAGATGATTTTAAGTATGATGGATAGTCACTCTTCCCTCTGTATTTTCTTCCTGATTCCATTCCACTTGAATTTCAAAGGACCCTTCTTCAAAGAAATAAGGAAATCTTCTTCGAATGGATTGCTGCATCGGCAATTTGTATGCATCCTCAATCTTTACCCAAACAGCTTTGCCTTCAGGAGGATTTTCAAGCAGCTCTCCTTCGAAATCCTTTGTTAAATAGTTAAAAATCATATATCTATCCATAGAAACCGGATTGACATATTCGTATAGCCCTTTATAAATCAGATTCCTTACTTCTAATCCGGTTTCTTCCTTGACTTCCCGAATGGCACTTTCTACAATGCTTTCAGGAAACTCGACTTTTCCTCCAGGTGGAATAAAGCCTTTGAAATCATCATGCTGCCGATTAAGCAGCAATACTTTATCTTCCTTTTGAATCATACAAACTGTCCAAAACTTATAATTGACCGAATTATCCATAGCTTCCTCCATTATCCTTTTAACTTATATGAATATCTGTTCCACTCCTCAACATGTTGTTCATTATTTGCAGATCAGTAAGCATACTCCAGACTCCAAAATAAATCGCTATTATTATCCGAGCTATCTTGCCTTTTATGACAATGCTGCATAGGTAGAGCCGATAAATTCTTTAAATCTATCTTCTTCATCAACAAAGGGAAAGTGGTTACTCTTTTCAAAGGTATAGAATGTGGCATTCGGCATAAGAGAAGCTGCTTCAGCCGAGTATTGATGCGGGCATTGTGCGTCAAATTTACCACAATAGATATAGGCTTTTGTAAGCACTTTTGCCAATTGTGGACGTAAGTCATAGGTTGGGAGTTCTACATAAGAAAAATAATCCAACCGTTTCGAAACGGTTCTCCCGCTATTTGGCCGACTGATCATTTTTTCATAGCTTTCTTCCAGATATAAAGACATCAGAGTCCATTCCTTATTTCCGCTCTTTCTTTCTTCTAAAGTCGTATTTGGATGTCGCAGCATCGTAAAAATCTCTTTGATTCTTTTATTGTTAGGATTCTCTTGGCAGTAAATACTATCCGGATGATTCATATAGTCACTTGATGCACATAATCCTCCTGCCACAATATGCATTAAAGACTCAGGATGCATAATGGCATATTTCAACGCCAGCATTCCACCAGTCGAATGCCCTGCAAAAATCCATTTATCAATCGCCATAGAGTGACGAATGGCTTCTATATCCTCCACGCTATCACTCATACTATAAGTATAAATAGAAGTGTCGTCAGTCGATTTTCCACAGCCTCTTAAATTGACTAAATAGACCGTGTAGTGATCGGTGAATTGATTTGCAAATAAATTGCCTCTTTGATCATATTCACTGTATAAATGTGTTACACAGATTGGTTCTCCACTGCCACTTTTGAAAACTTCAAATGATCCTCTATTTGTTTCTATTAACAGTTGCTCCCACATAGAAAGTCTACTCTCCCCAAATTATGTATTTAATATAGAGATAGATTCTATAAAAATTTCCAAAACCCTTGTTTTATAGAGAGAAACAAAAAAGAGTGCAAACAAAATCGCAATGATTTTGTTCACACTCTTAAGTTTAGGATTAAATTCAAAATTGCTATAAGAGCCGCCTTGCCGTAATTATTATAGAAAGTTTTTAACCACCACTTCTCAAAGTGGGTGTTCGCAAAAGATTTCTTGTATATCATCAGTCACCATGATGTGATGCTCGCCATTCCATCCTCGATCTAAAACTCCCTTTTACAGCTTAAAGGTTAAAACTTAATATTCTACGTACAACGCAGCTGTAATATTATATTAAGATAAAGAATAACTACTTACAAGTAAGTATTTTAAATGAATGATTTCAAGAGAAACTTATTAGGTATTTTGGATTTCTTTGTTAATGAAATAGAAGCCGCCTTGCCGTAATATTATAGAAAGTTTTTAACCACCACTCCTCAAAGTGGGTGTTCGCAAAAGATTTCTTGTATATCATCAGTCTCCATGATATGATGCTCGCCATTCCATCCTCGATCTAAAACTCCCTTTTACAGCTTAAAGGTTAAAACTTAATATTCTACGTACAACGCAGCTGCAATATTATATTAAAATATTGAACCCTCTTGTGCAAGTAAGTATTTTGAAAAAATTTTTCAAGAGAAACTTATTAGGTATTTTGGGTTTCTTTGTTAAATAAAAATTCGAATACTACCAATAGAATATTAAAAACCTTGAACCAACCAGATAATGTCGAACATTATATAGAAAAATAATACATTGATTGCTATACTATTTTTAGAAAGGTAAGGGAGAGATATAGCATGCAAAATGTATCGAAACGAACGATATTATGGCTTGTACCGATTGCGATTATAGCAATTTTTTGGTATTTTTATGGTCCCCAGGAAGAAATAACAGATAATGAATATATTTCATACATAAAAGAATCTCCTATAAATGAATCCAAGGTTTCATATGATGATGCTTTTGCCGATGTATGTACAGATACAAAATGGGTTTATTTTAAAACGCAAAAAAATCATAATGTAGTTGAGTTCAAGGGAGCTTGCCAGATTGAAAGCAATCAAACAGATGTAAATTTACAGTTTGTAGTTGAGGATAACCAAAAAAGCTATGACATTGGGGTACTGCTTATTGGTGGAGAACAACAAACGAAAGAAAAACGTGATGAACTATTAAATATGGTTACAAGTAATTAAATCAAAGTTACCTCGAAGTTGCCTGATTTCATTGGGTAACTTTTTTATTTGCTTAATTACTAAGTGAAAGTTTGATATATTTGATTAAGATAATATTGGGAAAGCAGGTAATTTTATGAATGTTGCATCTATTGTGAAACTATCTATTTCAATGGCTATTTTCGGCTCCATTGGCTTTTTTACAATACATACCGGGATACCCGCTGTTGAACTTGTGTTTGTTCGATGTATTTTCGCCACCCTATTTTTAAGTGCAATGTGGTATTTTACAGGTGGCCATAAAACGGAAAATTGGAGTAAACGGGAGGTTCTTCAAACTTGTCTTTGCGGAATTTTTCTGGTGCTCAATTGGGTATTTTTATTTAAAGCCTTTGAAGAAATGTCGATATCCATTACCATCTCAATTTATAATTTAGCCCCTATTTTTGTTTTAATTTTTGGCGCCCTTTTCTTAAAAGAGAAAATGACGGTTCCAGGGCTTCTTGCAACAATCGTTTGTTTTATTGGCAGTATTCTAATCGTTGGAATCAATAACTTCCAATCCATTGATCAATTGATGAGTTCAGGCTTTATTTGGGCGTTGCTCTCTGCGATTTGCTATGCATTAACCATGATAACAAGTAAAACGATTCAAAACTTGTCTCCTTATTCGATGACGTTTATTCAAACAGCCATCGGGATTGTCATGCTATTGCCATTTTGCGATTTCAACTTGTTTTACGGTTTATCGATGACGAATTGGATTTATATTTTTGGAACGGGATTAATCCATACAGGTTTTGTTTATTATTTGTTCTTCGATAGTGTTCGCAGTCTCCCAACTTTCTTGGTTTCTGTTCTCACTTTTGTCGATCCTGTCGTTGCGATTTTGCTGGATATCGTGATTCTATCGTTTAGTCCAACAATTTTACAGACATTAGGTATTCTATTAATCTTTGGGGGTATTTTTTATACTGTAAGACCAAGAAAAAAACTGGCTTAGCTTTATAAGATTAATCGATAAAAGCCCTTCAACTCAATGATGGGCTTTTAATGGTTGCAAAACAACAAAGCACCTTCCCAGATTGAATTTAATCACTTAATTCCACCAATAATTTAATATCGTCTCTAGAACTAACTAATTCAATGTTTTCATATACACCTGGGGTTCGTTAAAATTTCATTCTTCTTATTATGTTTGAAAAAACAATTATTTATTTGAACTTGCTTGGCTTTAAACTAATTGTATAACTTACTTGAATAAGCATTAATACTGCACCAATACCAATAATACCGATCAACTGAGAATCCCCTGTAAATGCTGAATAATACATTAGGCCAAATGCTAAAATAACAAGCCCCCAAATAATAACTGAATAGAGATTGTATAAACCTTTCAACATGACATATTTCTCGCCATCATCAAATTGTTCGAAATACTCCTCACTATAATTTTTGGATTGAGGATTAGGAAACTTAAAATTCGGATTGGTAATTCGAACAATCTTTTCACTAGGAATCAGAGTTACAAATGATACTAGCATCAGTATAAAACTAACTAAAACAATTTCTGGCTGAGTATCTCTTAATAACAAAAATCCTGTAAGCAGTGCAATAAAAGAAAGAGTTAGTGCTATTTGAATATAAGTTGCAGCTGTATAAGCTTTTCGCTCTAAAATAACCTGATGAATATCTTCTTTTTCTTGATCCACTTCTCCTAAGCTGCCTTGCACTGCTTTCCAAACATTAAGACGGGCTGCTATTAAACAAAGAATCACAACTAAGTTAGCTATCATTAAGGTAGTTGCTTTGAAAGAATGAATCTCCAGACCAGAAAACATCTGAAATAACCCATAACAAAAGATTGCGATATACACTATCAATAGTTTCAAGACAGTTCCTCCTCACTAAAAATAAATACATTTTCAATCGGTTCATGAAAAACATTTGCAATTCGAACAGCAATTATTAACGAAGGCATATACTCATTTCTTTCAATTAAACTAACGGTTTGCCTAGAAATTCTTGCTTTTTTGGCTAACTCCGTTTGATTGAGACCATCTCTTGCCCTCAATTCTTTGAGACGAGTTTTCATCTAATCACCTCAGAGTAAATTGTAATTCATCTTATGCATTTTGACAATGATATTAGTCAAAGAGCTTGGCAAAATTGCAAACTATAGGCAATAGATAAAACAAATTTTATTTGGGTACTTATGTACAAAATAATGAGCACAATTTCTGTTTTAGAAATGTGCCCGATTTTTGATGTATAAGGATTCGATACACTTTATTTTATATCCGCATCTTTTCTTTCCAACAAAACCACCTTATTTCCCCTTCAATTTGACCGAAATATCTCCGTTATATTCGAGATAGCATAGTTCGATGTCTTCAAGAGAAAAAAAGCCTTTTAATCGTAAACGTGCCAGTACTTCCTCATTGGAAACGCGCACCTTTTTCAAGGACTCTTCAATGATTTCACCCTGTTCTACCAAAAGAAGTGGTTCCCCGATAATGATTTTTTCTGCTTTCTTTGATTTACTTGTCAGCCAGTCAAAAAGATAGATCATTACCATTAATAAAAGAATAAGAATGAAAGTAAACCAAAACGTATAATCCTGAGAGATGGTTACATCCCATCCAATACTTGTCATCAGTACCATGAATGCAAAATCGATTGGCGTAGATTGGTTTAATTCCTTGCTTCCCATTAAACGAAAAACCACAAACATACAAATTAAAACAAGCGGAAATTCTACTAAAATCCGAATCATTTCTTTCATGCAGTGCTCCTTTTGAGGCAGGATTTTATCCCTCTCATTTACTCCTATCTATAGTTACTTAGCTTTTACCCGTAATCTTTCAAATGTAATCTTTTTTCAGTGCTTTCTGAGTACAAAAGGTTCTCATTGACTTTCATTATAAAACTCTATTTTTTCTTTCCTATATATAGCAAATGAGTTGATATGCCGAGAATATATGGATCAGTTGCCTTATCGATCATCAGGTTTATAAGTGCATCTGCTTCCCCTTTTTCTTTCCAATAATCCCAACAATCTTGATTTAAAATTGCCCCTACATTTGAACCTAATAATTCAACAGTTTCAAAGCCATGCGATTCCATGAATGGCTTGATGTCCTCAATATTAAAATAGTAAGCTCCGGTAAAACGCCATTTATCTGAATGATTGAAACAACCGGTATTTGAAAATTCTATGATAGACTCCATACGATTATTAGGCTTCCAATGCTCAGGATTTAAAAGAGAATTAAAAATATGCCTCACTCTTGGCATAAACGCCGCAAATATCATTCCCCCCTTTTTTGTAACTCTATATAATTCTTTGATTGCCTGCATTCGGGCATTTTCATCCTGTATGGCCCAAGCATTAGTGATGCATCAAACTGGTCTTCCTCTAACATGGAAAGTTCTTTTGCATCGGATACTAGGAAGTCGTTGAATTGACCATTTAAATTCATTTCGTTTGCTTTACTTCTTGCCAGTTCAACTAATCTTGGCGTCAAATCACTCAATGTTACAGTGTAGCCTTCTTTCGCCAACTCCATTGAGTACTTTCCGGGACCAGCCCCATTATCTAAAACATGTCCATCTTCGGGTAAATATTTTTTTATATAATGCCAATTCACTTTAAACTCAATCGGTTCTCTTTCGGGCCTTCCCCACTCGTCAAATTGATTGTAGTAACTGATTATTTCATCCATCCTCTTGCCTCCTTTTGAATCTAAATTTACAAATAATTCGATTAAAAACAGCAAATCCCTTTTTTGGGTTTTTGATTCAAAACAAAGCTAAATATTAATATTATTAAGCTGTAAATTAAAATTATTAATTTATTTTAAAATAAATTTAATTTTTCCATTTATTTATTCAATATTTCGTTATATAATCAAATCATCTCAAAGGGAGGAATTTCATTTCATTATGGCTTATCAAGTAATCACAAATTGTCCTGTTTGCAGTAAAACCATGAAAATTACAAAGTTGCAGTGCTCTCATTGCCATACAACAATTGAAAATGAGTTCGAATTATCTAAACTGGCATCCTTATCAAAGGATCAGCTCCATTTTGTGGAAGTGTTCTTAACTTGCAGAGGGAATATCAAAGAAGTTGAAAAAGAACTGGGGATTTCCTATCCGACGGTTCGAGGAAAACTGACTGACATTATTTCATCCCTCGGATATGTAGAGAAAAAGAAAAATGAAGTAGACGAGAAAAAAGTACTTACAATGCTGGAAAATGGCGAAATCACAGCAGAAGAAGCCATTAAGCTTTTAAAAGATGAATAAGGAGCGATTGAACGTGAAGGAAGAAATTACAAAAGTGCTAACAATCATTCAAGAAGGAAAAATTGATGCAGACAAAGGAACTGAATTGATTCAAGTGTTAAAAGAGAAAGAAGAAACAAGTAATAAGTCTTTTGAAAAACCCACGAAGTATTTAGATAAAACTTTAAAAGTTCGTGTTGTTTCAGCGCAAGATGATAATGTTACGATTAATTTACCTTTAAAACTTGTGAAAGCAGTATTAATGGCTGGACACAGTATCGCAGCGAGTATCCCGCAATCGGAAAAATACGTAAAAGATCTAGACATCAACATTATTGTTGAAGCAATTGATAACGAGTTAGTTGGCCAAATCCTTGATATTAAGTCGGCAAACGGGGATACCGTTTCAATTTTTATCGATTAGTGATTTACTTATGATACATCTAAAAGTGAAAACAAAAGACATTCGGTTTACGATTCCAATTCCATATACATTTTTATCGGTTGCAATTTCAATTTCGTCTTCAAAACATTTACAAAAAATGATAAATAAATGGACCCATCCGCACTTTGAAAGAAAAAACATGGAGTTTACCTTTCCACGGATAGACAAAAAATGCTTATGCCTATTGTCAAGGAACTGAAACATAATAAGGGGAATCGTTCTAGTGGATATTAAAGCGAAGGACGGTACGGAGGTTAAGGTAAGACTATAATTTCCTATACGGCTAAAATAAGAAAAAAGCCTTATTTTCTCGTCACAATACCGTGAAAATGAGGCTAGTTATATAAATATTGAGTGTAGTTATAGATTTATTATTATTTCAAGTCCTGTTGACATTTCCTTTAAACTGTCGCTAAACTCTTTAAATACTAATTCAATTCCTGAAGTTTCGTCAGGCAGCGGCGGTGAAACTATAAAATTGTATGTCCGGTGCCCTGTTGAACCTCCTCCTCTATCCATTCGACAATCATATTGCTCGCTTATAGACAATTCAAATGAAGTACGATTACGTTCACTTCTCAATTCATTCGAATCATCGAGCAACTCATCCCAATCGATATGAAGCGGAACAATACTTGCATTATCATACTGTCGAATGGATGTAATCGAGTATAAACGCTCACTAATTTCAATAGATTTCAAAACAGGCAAATGCTTTCGAAATCCTTTGGGCTCAATTTTTGCTTTAAACAGATTCTCATACCTCATTATTCCGAACAACTGATATAAAAAATCGGGATAAATTTCATACTGCTCAGCCCAGTTAGCCAGCGCATCATCCGGAGGTACACCTGGATTATTATTCGAAATGGCTTTACGCTGTTGCAAGAGAGAACATATTTGTTCATCGATGGCTAAAAGTTTATTATCATAATGCTCTGCAGGTTGAGGAATTCTTTTCATCTGGCCCTCCTAAATTATATAGTTGTTATCAACTTAACATAAATGGATAATCGGTATTTTTTTACGGTCCCTCTCTAGCAAGATTCGAATGCCCTACCAATAATTAACCGGAAAAAATCCGCTTAAATAGAAAATAAGATAGATAATAGCAAAAATAAACGGAGAAATTCCGCCTATCGATTCGAAAAACGTGTATATGGGGGATTTTTCATAGAATAGTCGGAAAATATCCCCTTATTCACCTCAAAACAAGCTTCATTCGGCAAATAACCGGAAAATCTCCGCTTATTTTACTTTCGTAACGGATAGAAATATATCAGTTAGGACGGTTGGTATAATAACATTATCCTCGATTAAGATTCGAGTTACATCACCTTTAATTAACCGGAAAATTTCCGCTTAATTAGAAAATAAACTAAAAGATAGCTAGAATAGACGGAGAAATTCTGCCTATCGATTCAAAAAAGGTAAAAATAGATGAAATTTCTTAGAATAGTCGGAATATCTACCCTTATTTCCCTTGAAACGGGCTCTATTCCACAAATAACCGGAATGTTTCCGCTTATTGTAATTTCGCTAATTACTTAACTTGAATTCTTATTAAAAAGAAGGGAGATAGATATCTATTAATCTTTTATGTTCTCTCAAAAAAATTCAAGAAAACTTTTTTAGATGCTTAAGGAGACTCCTCATCACTAAAAAATATCTACCTCCACAATCTGACCAGATTAGGAAAATGAATGTTCACAATAGCCTCAGTAAGTACACCAATAATCTATTTCAATATGAGCGAACTGGTGAAATCAGATGAAGATAAGAAGAATTATCAAGCGGTTCTATTAGAACTGCTCTCATCGAACCGCCAAAACTTAGTCTTATTTCTTCGTCTTTGATTTCTTTTAAGGCATCTATCAAAAATGTTCCATCAAGCGAGATACTTAGATTGTTTTCACCACTAAGTGCTTTAATCGTTTGAGTTTCTTCTATTGTCCCAATTTGAGATGAATTTGAAGAAATCCTGATTTTTGTACCATCTTTGATCTCTAAATGTACATTGTTATTTCTCCATTCACTTGCAAATAGGCTTGCTCTATCTATACCCTCTAATAATTTTCTAGTATTAAGAGTAATAGTAGTCTTCGATTTATTTGGAAATAACCCTAGAATATTAGGATAATTCCCTTCAATTAACCTGGAATAAAGAGAAGTAGTATTTGATTTAAATACCATATAGCTGTCTGAAGCAAATATATGCGTTACTCCTTGTTCCTTATTTATTAAATTTGTCCATTCATTTAAACTATGACCTGGAACAATAAATGATCCATTTATATTGGATTCCACTACGCTTTTCCTTAACGCAAGGCGCTGAGAATTTGTTGCAACACATGTAAGCTGGTTATCTTCGAACGACAAATTTATTCCTGTCAAAACAGGTCTAGTATCACTTTTTGAGACTGCAAACACTGTTTGTTTAATTATTTCGATTAAATCCATACTTGGAATTTTTATGTAATTTGCTTCGTCAATTTGAGGTAAATTTGGGTACTTTTCAGCATTAAACCCATACATTTTAGTCACAATTTCTTCGGAACGAATTGTCACCAAATGTTTTTCATCTACTCTAATATGTATTTTACCTTGCAATTTTTCTACAATTTCATTTAAATATTTTGCAGAAATAACAACGCTTCCTGTCTCAAAAACTTCCAACACATCTGATCCATCGCTTGTTAAAGGAATAACCTTTTCAATCGAAATATCTGAGTTGCTTCCAACTAGGATTAAACAATTATCGTCTGCAACAATCTTAATACCTGTCAAAATAGGGAAAGGCGTTTTTAACTTTATTGCTTTATTAACATCTGAAATAGCTCTTTTAAAACATTCATGATCAATAATAAATTCCATAAATAAATACACCTCATTATTATCGTTAATGAAATAAATTCGACAAATTAACTAATAATCCCTGTTACCTTGTTCTACTATCATGCTGCGTTGCTTTGAGTATAATCCTTGCAACCTCGATTGAACTAACGCTTTATATATTTGCTTTCCTCAATAAACTAATGAAAAAAAGCACCTTCCTTAATTTTCAGGAAAGCGCCAGATTGGGAATAGAATGGCTTACACATTCATTAATCAATTTGAAGACTATATTTCTCAATTAAAATAATTTGGAGTTACAAACCCGTCTGCTACTTAAATGTTACTAGCCAATTAAGTGTTTTGTCACCAAAATCTGTGAGTGTATATACGAAGTTTTGTTTTTGCCATTTTGCGAGGCTGCCGCTTTGTTCTGCATCGATATGCAAGTGCCCATACTGCTTTGGTATCGGCATAATATTCGTTTCCAAAAAATCTACCGTCTCTTTTGCTGTTGCTAAGCTTTCTTCTGCTTTTTCTGTAGTTGATCTTGCGGTAATAGCCCAGCGTCCTTCATTCCAGCTTGTAAATAATGAGCCTGCTCCTCCATCTTGATACCCAGTTATGCCATGGCCTAAGTTGACAGTTTTACCATCCTTGAAAACGGTTTTATCTATTTCTTCACTTGCCGCTTCTGCCGTTTCAAATTTAGTAATTTCTAAATGCCCGATGAATTGCCCGTTTTTTTTAATCTCTGGATCGTTTATAGCTAATTCTTTTTCGGTTTCATAAAAATCAAAAGTTGCTACATTCTCTTTTGAGAATGCGATAGCTGTTAAATACTTTCCTTGTGTGACAGGGAAATCACTAGGTAACGAAATGTCCCATTCACTAGGAATAAAGCTTTGGAAACTTCTTGATTCCGTATCGTTTTTACTTATTTCAACCTGCTCTTCGTTTTCTGCAGCTTGTTTTTCCTGCTGGCCGTTTGCCGAAGCTTCAACATCCTCTACTATTTGTTCTTTATTCTCGGTTGGGAGCACTGATTCTTCTTCATTACCGCATGCAGTCATCACTCCAATGATAACGGAAAGTATCATTAGTTTTTCCATTGCAACCCCTCCCTTCAATTACTTAGTTAAGAATGTTTTTACCCTTTTTCAGATTTAATTGTATTATTAAATTTCCCTGTTTTTCTTTTCCCTAAACTTCTATAGTCAGAAAAAAAGACGCATCTCCTATGAAAGAAATACGTCCTATTGCATGATAAATGCAGACCCCTAGTCCCTGCTTAACATCTCAATAAATCTACTGAGAGTAATAGAATTATATTATTTATCCTTTCGATAAATAAAGATTGTTTCTACCTTTCCAAACCTCTTGGGAATAATGTGTTCATTCAGCAAGTTTTCCTCCACATATTTCGCCACTACACTACGCGGCAATAAGCTTATCCCCAGTCCTGCCGACACGCAGCCGATAATTCCATCCAATGTTCCAAACTCCATGATTTTTTTGGAATGACTCCTTCATGATGTTTATAGAATTTTCAATTAATGGGAGGTGAGACATTGAATAAACATCCTATCTTATTTTTGGTTGAATTTTTTCTTTGATGATTGCCATGGGAATTGGAAGATTTGCTTATACGCCCATTTTGCCACTTATGCAAAATGCTCTTTCATTTACTGACTCTTTAGCTGGCTATCTTGCCTCAAGCAATTATGCCGGCTATTTGGCTGGGGCCGTTTTAGCGGGCGTCCTCCCCTTGAAAAAACATAAAACCAAATATTTAAGAGTCAGCCTCATTTTTAGCGTTATCACTACCTTTTGCATGGGGCTTTCCAGTTCTTACGTTTTAATGCTAATCCTTCGTTTCCTTTCTGGAGTAGCAAGTGCATTCATTTTTGTTTTAGCGTCCACTATTGTATTAGATAAACTAGCTGCTGCTGGCAAAACAAATTGGTCGGGTGTTTTTTATTCAGGAGTTGGAGTCGGCATCTTCTTTTCAACACTTTTCATACCAAGTTTAAACAGCCTTTTCGGGTGGAAGGGTGTATGGATTGGACTAGCCATTGTGAGTACAGTTCTTGCAATCTTTGTTTGGTTGTGGCTAAAAGATTCCCCTGTCGAGATAAGAAAAATGGAAAAACAACTTATTACAGTTCAAGTGCCCCCTCTTAAATGGCTTCCTTGGTTAATGATTGCCTATGGGCTGGAAGGGTTGGGTTATATTGTTACAGGTACATTCATTGTAACCATTGCAGAGAACACTTCAGGTTTTAGCTTGAATTCATCCTTAGTTTGGATTGTTGTTGGGTTAGGCGCGATTCCATCTTGTATTATTTGGTCTACGCTTGCCAAAAAGTCCGGATTTGTAAAATCATTAATCTTTTCGATGATGGTGCAGGGTGCTGGTATTGCTCTGCCTGTGTTTTCGTCAACTCAAATCTCCCTTCTAATAAGTGCATTATTATTTGGAGCAACATTTATGGGGATTACCACTCTTGCTACAACATTAGCTCGGCAAATGAGTCCGGCAAATAGCAGTCGACTCATCAGTTATCTTACTGCCATTTATGCAATCGGCCAAATGATCGGACCAACAATTACCGGCGTTTTAACATCTTACACTCAAAGTTTTAATACATCACTGATTGGGGCAGCCGGCGTTGTATTCATTGGAGCAATGCTTTTGATAAGTGGGATACGATTTGAAAGGAATATAGAAACTTCATTATCTAAATAAAAAATTGAAAAGAGGGAAAACGTTATGCCATATGTAAATATCAAAATCACAAATGAAAGGGTTACACCTGAAAAAAAGGCAGCTCTGATTAAAGGAGCAACACAATTGCTGGTTGATGTATTAGATAAAAATCCCAATACAACTGTCGTAGTGATTGATGAGGTTGATACCGATAATTGGGGTATTGCAGGAGAATCAATCACAGTTCGCAGAAAGAAGGGTCAGTAAATACTTGCTGTTTTAGCATTGAAAATAATAGTTGTAGCTTTAGAATAAAGTTTGATCAAAAACGACCCACAGACCTATATTTTAAATTAAAATTAAAAGAGCCCGTTTTGAAAAAAGTTTGTTCAAAACGGGTTAATTCTTTGTGAAACACTGTTCAATTTTATAAAAAAGTTTGATCATTTCCTACTGTAGATCTTCCGCAATCGCGTCCAATTGTTGAAGAGCGATATCAAACTGAAGTTCTCTTCAGTTTAAGTAGGTTTTTTACAATTTTTACTAACGAAAAGTGTCAGCCACTAAATTACTAAATTCTCTTAAATAGTAAAGATAATTATCTCCTCCATAGTTGTATCGCTTATTATACATTTTAACTACAACAACATTATATTCAGGAATCACTAGAAGAGTTGGTCCTGTTATTCCTAGAATTTGATAAGAACCTTTTGGAACACGTTCCCCAAGTTCACTGTAAACAGCAGGAGCACCTTGCACATACCAAAATAATCCATTTTTAGGCAATTTATTGTTTTTGTAAATTGGGCTTTGAATTTGAGTCGCAATTTCAATCACTTCTTGCGGAACAATTTGTTTCCCATTTATTAATCCTTTGTTTAAATGGAGATTTCCCCATTGTGCAAACTCTCGTGCAGTAGTATGAAGGTTTGATTCAGTTCCATCATTAAAACGGCCCAATTTATACGAACCTTCGATATTTGAATTAGTAATTTCTTTTACTAAAGCATCATTCTCCTTTGTGTGCCAAGCTGTTTCCTTCATATCCAAAGGTAAAAAAACTCTTTCATTCAAAAGCTCTGTAAAACTCTTATTAAAAAGTCTATTCACCAACCAGGTCATCATTGATACATTTATTCCTCTATAAGCCCAACTTCGACCTGGTTCGAACTCTCTAAAAATAGTGCCATCTTCTCTTTCATGTAATCCGTGTGAATGAGTTACTAAGTGTCTTATTGTTGTTTTTCCAAGTAATTTTTCATCTATTCCATCAAAATAATCAACTGCATAGTCATCAAGGCATTTGATTTTCCCTTCATGAAGAGCATAAGCGATTACTAACCCTAGATAGCTTTTTCTTGCAGAAGCTACGTTAAATTGAGAGGAATACGTGATTGGAGCTGCCTCAACAGAATTAGAATGATTACCATTATAGTATTCTAGTATGACTCTATTCTCCCTAAGTATATATAATGATGACGCACTACTCTTATTTTTTTCTTTTATATTTTCAACCCAAGTAATTAACTTTTCGAATTTTTTCAATATTGATCCCTTTTTTCCAATCTTTAAGCTTTATTTTTATTTTCTGTACTAATTATTCTAAATCCTTCTTATGATATATTCATATAAATAACTCTAAAACACCTTCCAAACATTGATGTTATTGCATTGTTGATTTTTTAGAACATTTGACCAGATTTTATTATAAAATTACTGAACTTTATTTCAAAGCTACAATAGTGAGCAAAAAGGAAGATCTATCCCTAGACGATCTTCTCTTTTTGCTTTTTATGTAGCAGCTTCCATAAACTATATTTGAGCTGAATAAATCTATTCTATCTTAAAAAGTATCTAGCAAATTAAGTTGTTGGGCTTTCGCGAAAGCTAAATTAAGAATAGCAATCCTGTTTTAGTTGTTTGGCTCCAATTTAGAAATTAGCTGTTTTGCCGTTTCAAAATTAAAGATTACGTAGCCTGATTTTTCAAAATCAAAGGAATAAGGCACAAACTTTTGTGCTTTAACCAAGAACCATACTGTATATGTATCGGTAGATTCCCAGTACCAAGAAGCAAAAGGAATCTTCTCGGAACTGATAATCATGCCTGCTTCCTCCATCGATTCACGTTCCAGCGCTTCTTCGATACTTTCTTCACCTTCCAATCTTCCACCGATTGTAGTCAATAATTGCTCTTCCTTGTCCCACGCCATAACTATAGAACCGTTTTCCATTATCGGCATACAATGTACACCAGCGATTTTTTTATCTTTTGGCAAAACCGATATCTCTTTCAACATTTTCTATCCCTCCAATCGAACTATTTAACTCTGTATTTTAAATAGTTCAATATTCAGAGCAGTGAATCCTTCTTGTATTATTTTTGCTATAAGAGAAATAAAAAAGATACTATAAGCTGCATTATCCAGCCAATAGTATCCTCTTTTAAATTTATGAAAATTGCACAAGCCGTTGAAAAAATTTCCATTACCGTTTTCCCGACTGCAAAATTCGGCCTGTTACAAATTGCAGCCATGCATATACCCCGGTTTTAACCGTTTGCGCTACCCCCGAATCTTTGCTTGGATCCAGACAAACAAAATCAATATGCTTAACAGACGCATGCTTTCCAATTTCAAGTAAACTATCAAATAGTTCAATAGTTGTCATCCCACCTGGAGTGGACGCCGGAACACCTGGCGCAACTGATATATCAAGTACATCCATATCAACCGTTACGTAAATGCGATCAACTTTTGCCGTTAGTCGCTCGAGCGCTTCCTGGATTGTTTTGTTCAACCCGTTTTTCCGCGCTTGCTTTAATGTTACCATTTCAATATTGTGTTCGTTTGCATAATCAATCAGCTGCTTTGCATTAAAGTAGCCATGCAGACCAATATTGACGACATGCTCTCCTTTAACAATCCTGCCATCAATTAGTTGCCTAATGGGTGTTCCGTTTGCCGGTCCTAATTCTTTTGGATCTCTGACATCAAGATGCGTATCAAGCTGCAAGATTCCAATGGTTTCATTTGAAAAGACTTCTTTAATTCCGCGAACTGCACATGCGGTTGTGGAATGGTCACCGCCAATCATACATAAGGTTGTGCTAGGATAGTGTTTTGCTAAGTATTTTGATGTCTCTTGTATCCGTTGATGTGATAAAAGAATATCTGTCATATGCATTGCCACATCTCCTGCATCTGCTGCCAGGTAACTGGTTAAATCAACTTTTTCGTCCAAATTATACGTCGCAAAGCCTTTCCATGCTCGTCGAAACTCTGTTGGGTAAAGGGACGCTCCGGACACACTAATCGATGATCTTGAGATGGGTGCACCGTAAAGTATCATTTCAGGTGTATGTTTTATGTTTTTAAGCTGCTGAATCCAATGATGAACAGAAGCTGATTGATTTTCCTCTGGTAGATTCCATAACCATTCAGGTTCCTGAAGCCAATGCTCGCTCATATTACACCACCTTTACTCCTTTTTTCCATACAGATTTCACATGGTTTACTCCAAATAAATATTGCAGTTCCTGATAACTTTTCGTATTCCATAACACGATATCCGCTAGTTTCCCCACCTCAAGGGACCCCACTTGTTCCTGTCGGTTGATGGCACAAGCCGCATTATAAGTTGCTGCCGTTAAGCTTTCGGCAGGAGTAAGACGCATTGAAATACAAGCTAAATTCATGACAAGCGGCATCGAGGTTGTTGGTGAAGAGCCTGGATTGCAATCTGTAGAAATCGCCACAGCTACACCCTCATCGATCATTTTTCTGCCCTGTGCTGCTTGTTCCCGTAAATACAAGGCTGTCGCAGGGAGTAAACATGCGATTGTTCCTGATTTCGCCATAGCCTGTATGCCTGCTTCTGATGCTTTTAACAAATGCTCTGCTGAAATAGCCCCTATTTTTGCTGCTAATTCTGCCCCACCATAAGACTCGATTTCATCTGCATGGATTTTCGGGATGAGTCCGAAATGTTTTCCTGCTTCTAAAATCCGCTCTGCTTGTTCTGGTGTATACACACCTTTTTCACAAAACACATCATTAAACTCTGCTAATTTTTCCTCCGCTATTACCGGGAGCATGTCACGAATCAAATAATCTACAAATTCATCTTCTCGTTCTTTAAAGTCTGGCGGTACTGCATGGGCGCCCATGAAAGTCGGAACGATATCAATCATATGCTGTTCCTGCAGCCTTTTCATTACCCGCAATTGCTTCAGCTCTGTTTCGAGATTCATCCCGTAACCGCTTTTCCCTTCAACCGTTGTCACCCCATGGGCTAGAAAGGAGTCGAGACGGCGTATAGTTTGCTCGAACAGCTCATCTTCTGTTGCTTCTCTTGTCATCCGGGTTGTCGCGTGAATTCCTCCACCTGCATTCATAATATCCATATAGGCTGCACCTTGAAGACGCATTTCGAATTCATGTTCACGACTCCCCCCATAAACCACATGTGTATGGGGATCGACTAATCCAGGTGTGACTAAATGATTCATGGCATTTACAATTTCTGCTTCATCGCCTCTTTTTGAATAGTGTTTTTCAAGCTCTTTTGTTGTGCCTACAGCCTGTATAATCCCATCCTCAATCCACAAGCTGCCGTCTTCGATTATACCGAGATCAGACATCGCTTCTTTACTGCGTGGACCCTTTACATCGGATGCAAGTGTTGCCAATTGTGCTGCGTGCTTTATCCAGATAGGTTTTGTCATTACAGGTCAGCCCCTTTATCAAGCATCGGCATCTTGATTCCTTTTTCGCGGGCTGTTTTCTTTGCAAGTTCATAGCCAGCATCCGCGTGACGCACTACACCCATCCCTGGGTCTGTTGTTAATACTCGCTCAATACGTACCTCCGCTTCCTTCGTACCATCTGCTACGATGACTACCCCAGCATGCATTGAGTAGCCCATTCCTACTCCGCCACCGTGATGTACGGAAACCCAAGTAGCACCGCCAACTGCATTTAACATTGCATTTAAAATTGGCCAGTCTGCTACAACATCCGAACCGTCTTTCATCGCTTCCGTTTCTCGATTTGGTGAAGCTACAGAGCCGGAATCCAAGTGATCTCGGCCGATTACGACAGGCGCTTTTAGCTCTCCGCTTGCAACCATGTCGTTTAAGATTTTTCCAAAACGAGCACGCTCGCCATATCCTAGCCAACAAATTCTCGAAGGAAGACCTTGGAATTGTATTTTGTCTTGCGCCATTCGAATCCAGTTGCATAAATGCTCGTTGTCGCTAAATTCACGCAAAATTGCCTCGTCTGTTTTATAAATATCTTCAGGATCCCCTGACAATGCGACCCAACGGAAAGGTCCCTTTCCTTCACAGAATTGCGGACGGATATAAGCAGGTACAAATCCCGGGAAATCAAATGCATTTTCTACACCTTCATCTTTAGCTACTTGACGAATATTGTTCCCATAGTCAAAAGTGATTGCTCCTTTTTCCATCATCTCAAGCATTGCCTTTACATGTACTGCCATCGATGCTTTCGAAAGCTTTACATATTCATCTGGTTTTGAGATCCGTAAAACTTGCGCTTCTTCAAGTGCCATACCAGAAGGAACATAGCCGTTGAGCGGGTCATGGGCAGATGTTTGATCTGTCAATGTATCAGGAATGAAGTTTCTTGCAATCATTTCAGGTAGAATATCTGATGCATTCCCTAATAGACCAACCGATAATGCTTTTCCCTCTTTCTTCGCTTCTTCAGCCAATCGAATCGCTTCATCTAACGTGTATGCTTTCACATCTGTGTAACGAGTTTCAATTCGGCGGTCAATTCTTGTTTCATCCACCTCGATTGCAATACACACGCCGCCATTCATTGTGACGGCAAGCGGCTGTGCACCACCCATTCCACCAAGACCTGCCGTAACCGTGATAGTACCTTTAAGTGTGTTGTTGAAATGCTGTTTTGCTAATTCTGCAAAAGTCTCATATGTTCCTTGGACAATTCCTTGAGATCCAATATAAATCCAGCTGCCAGCCGTCATTTGCCCATACATGATCAACCCTTTTTTATCGAGTTCATGGAATGTTTCCCAATTTGCATAAGCTGGAACAATGTTAGAATTTGCAAGCAGCACACGTGGTGCATCGGTATGCGTTTTAAAAATTGCGACAGGCTTTCCTGATTGCACAAGTAGCGTCTCATTACTTTCCAGTTCTTTAAGTGATCGAACAATCGCATCAAAAGACTCCCAGTTTCGTGCAGCTTTTCCGATTCCTCCATATACAACTAAATCCTCTGGTCTTTCTGCCACGTCTGGATCTAAATTATTCATCAGCATACGAAGCACTGCCTCTTGTTGCCAGCCCTTCGTATTTAGTTCTGTTCCTCTTAATCGAATAACTTTATTGTCAGCTGTCTCTCTCATATTCTTTTCCCTCCTGAATGTGGTCTATTGAAAACGTTAAAAGCCATCAGCTTAATCTGCCATATGAATCTAGTACTAGCTTAATGCTTTACTTTTTTTAAATTGAAAAGTTCCATACTTTAACCAGTTATTCATGGCCTCAATATCCTTGGAAAACACTCGATCTGC
Source organism: Lysinibacillus fusiformis (assembly GCA_030027265.1). Taxonomy (GTDB): domain Bacteria; phylum Bacillota; class Bacilli; order Bacillales_A; family Planococcaceae; genus Ureibacillus; species Ureibacillus fusiformis_A. The sequence continues at coordinate 36,465 of JASENG010000003.1, forward strand.
GATGATAGATGGCACAATATTTCTCGCATTCTCTAAAAGGCTGCGTGTAGTTGAAGCCATTTTATCTTTTCCGCGGATTTCTGCCGCCTGGAGAGCACAAATGGCTTCAATCGCTATCACATGTCGTGTATTTGTAATAACTTGATATGCATGTCGTGCTCCAATTGTCCCCATGCTTACATGATCCTCCTGGTTCGCTGACGAAGGAATGGAGTCAACACTCGCCGGGTGTGCCAATGTCTTGTTTTCAGAGACAAGGGATGCTGCCGCGTATTGCATAATCATCGCTCCTGACTGCAAGCCTGGTTCAGGACTTAAAAACGGCGGCAAATCATTCAATTGCGGATTGACGAGCCGCTCAATACGGCGTTCTGATATGTTTGCGAGTTCCGCTATTGCAATTGCCAAAAAATCCATCGCAAATGCAATTGGTTGACCGTGGAAATTGCCGCCAGATAAGACTTTTTCACCGTTCTCAAAAATCAACGGATTATCAGTTGCAGCATTCATTTCAATTTCCAATTTTTCTTTCACATAGTTTAGGGCCTGCCAAGTAGCACCATGTACTTGCGGAATACATCGGATTGAATACGCATCCTGCACGCGAAGTTCGCCCTGCTTTGTGATTAATGAACTATCTGACAAGTAACCACGTATTCTCTCCGCTACTTCGACTTGTTCTCTATAGCCGCGCGCTAAATGAATATCCTCGTCAAAAGCATCTATAATTCCGCGTAATCCTTCGATTGTAGCAGAAGCAATTAGTTCAGATTGGTAGGCTAATTTTTCTGCTTCCAAGTAAGCCACAACGCCCATTGCAGTCATCGCCTGAGTACCATTGATTAGAGCTAGCCCCTCTTTTGCTGTTAAGGTAATCGGGAAAATAGATTCTTTCTTCAATGCATGGATTGCTGCTGTTTTCTCACCTTTATAAAAGACCTCTCCTTCACCAATCAACACTAAAGCCAAATGGGAAAGCGGCGCTAAATCACCACTGGCTCCAAGTGATCCTTGCTGAGGAATTACCGGATGTATACGAGCGTTTAATAACTCTAGCAATCTTTCTATGACAACTGGACGTACACCGGAAAAGCCCTTTAATAATGCGTTGGCTCGGAGAAGAATCATCGCCCGAGATACAACCTCCGGAAAAGCTTCTCCTACTCCACAAGCATGGGAACGAACTAAGTTTAACTGCAGGGCTTCAACATCCTCTTTGCCTATAAGCACATCACTAAATTTTCCAAAACCCGTCGTGATACCGTATACAATTCTTCCTTCAGATACGATTTTTTCCAAGGCTTTTCGGCTTTCCTGAACCCTTCTCATGCTGTCCTCAGAATAATCTACTTTTTCTCCTTCAAATAAAACCTTTCGTACATCTGAAAAAGTAAGTGTTTGACCATTTAATGTAACCATCGTTTTGTCTCCCTTCGATTTCCTATTGTTAAATCGATTACGCCTCGGTGTAATTGTGAGCGAAATCTCATGGCTCGCCGGGGCCTTTTCTTATTCATTCAGGGTTTGCCCCCACTAAATGCTCAATAGAAAAAGGGACTATATCAAAGAAATCACCAAAAAAATGATTTCAAGATATAGCCCCCTATTTACTAAATACTATGGGCAAATTATATGTGATTAATGCCTAGACCGATTGTTTCATGTTCGGATCCTTTAACCGGTGCGCCAATGGTTCCGTATAAGGAAACTGCAACCCAGTCTCCCTCTCGCTCATCTTCATATGGGTTTCCACGCAGAACAGCAAAAGATAGACCAACTGTTCTTAGTACAGATCCTATCTGTACTTGACCTCTAGTGATTCCGTTTAAGGCTTCCATAATCGCATGGTATAATGCGTGGGTTTCGCGATAAAGGTCGGGATTGATAACCATATTTTTTTTAGCTGCTGTTTCAATCGCAGCAACTACTTTATGTGCATCCATCGCTCCAACTTTTCCCGTGCAACTCTTCCAATTCAACTGCTCGAGCATTGCCAGATGTTCAGCTGAATCCTCAGAAAGCAAAAGTAAGATAGCGTGTTTACCAATACGGCGATCTCTACTCAATGCCATATTAACAACTCTTTTCTTAGTATCATGTACCAGCTTGCTAAATAATCTAATGTCTAATAACTAATTTTATTGTAAGCGCTTCTAAAATAGATGTCAAAGAAATTTTTGAAAATTTAGCAAAACTTAGATAATTAGAAAGCTAGCAAAGGCTTCAACGTGATTAAAGGCACAATTTAGATAATGATTAATCCTTTAACTGTTTACTCTAAAAAGCATTGGGTATAGAAAAGTATTCCCATCAATAATTCTTAAAAGGAGTGACGATATTGGACATTAATCGCTACTGGAGCGGATTTGACTATCTTTGGGTCAAGCTCCCTGATTTACTTTTGGCACTATTAGTACTATTAGTTGGATGGATTATCGCAAAAGCCATCGAAAAGGCGGTACTCAAAGGACTTCGCAAAACTAGCCTGGACGACAAGATATTCCAGAATAAGCCAAACAGAAAATATTCTTCCGAAAAAATAATCAGCAAAATTATTTATTATCTGCTGCTGGTGTTCGTCTTTATCTTATTCTTTAATATTTTGGATTTAGATATTATTGCTTCACCACTTGTTGGAATGTTCTCATCTATCATGGCTGCGGTGCCAAGCATTTTAAAAGCAGCGTTGATTCTATTAGTTGCATGGCTTATTGCGACAGGGCTGAGCTTTTTAATACGAAAAAGCGGCAATACCCTGAAAGTTCATGAAAAGCTGCGCAAATGGAATTTAACAGACAATAATGGACAGCCTGCAAATATCATCAATCAAGTAGCGAAAATTGTATTTTATCTGACATTGCTGCTTTTCCTGCCAGCTGTATTGGGTGCTCTCAACCTCAACGGAATCGTCGGTCCGTTCACCGGCATGCTAGAAAGTATTCTGGCATTTTTGCCTAAGCTTCTTGCAGCAGCACTAATATTATTTGTAGGATGGTTTATCGCGAAAATTGTCCGTGATATTGTAACAAATCTCCTGGAAGCCATCGGAAGCGAAAAGTTAACTAAAAAACTTGGCTTATCACGACTATTGGCTGGCACGAGCCTGGCATCCGTCATTGGTACAGTTGTATTTGTACTGATACTTATTCCAACGGTCATCGCAGCACTCGAACGATTGGATATTGAAGGCATTTCAGAACCGGCTATTGCCATGCTTAATGATGTCCTGACCATGCTGCCGAATATCGCAGTAGCTATTTTCTTAGTATTGATCGGCGTATGGCTAGGAAAATGGGTGCGCAAATTTATTTCCACTTTACTTACGCGCATTGGATTCAATTCTTATTTCTCTGCGATGGGACTAAACAAAACTACTGCCGGTGCGAAGAGTTTAAGCTTTTCTCAAGTGGTTGGCTATATCGCAGAAGTAATTATTGTACTGTTATTTGTGGTACAAGCCCTTAATATTCTTGGACTAGAGTTTATGGTTACGTTGGCAACAAGTGTAATTGCCTACCTGCCTCATGTGATTGCTGCTCTTGTCATCCTTGGAGTAGGCTTGTGGCTCGGAAGTCTTGTCAAGAAATTGCTAAGCTCCATTCTTCAAGGACCGCATTATAAATTCCTGGCCAATGTCGCACAGGCGGCAATTATCGCCATCTCAATTTTTATGGCACTTGACCAGCTAGGCCTTGCTGCTTCCATTGTCAATGCTGCGTTTATTCTAACGCTTGGCGCACTTGCACTGGCATTCGGCTTATCATTTGGCCTTGGCGGAAAAGAATTTGCAGCCAAATATCTTCAAAAGCTTGATCATAAGTTTGAAGAAACCACGATCAATAAAGATACCGATACCAAAAAAGTAATGAAAGAAGCAATGAATGATATGAAGCAAGGAACTTCTACAGTCAGTAAATCGATTAAACCAACAATCACAGATATAACGAAGAATCCAGCAAACGATCCTTTAAATCCAGGAAATAACGGGCTGGATGATTTCAATAAATAGAAAAAGACGAAGGCAGCTACTTGGCTGCCTTTTTCTTTGTTTCAGGAATTTCTATTATAGTTGCAGTTCTATTTTGTTATTCTATTGATATAGTTTTTACCTAACATAAACCAGCTTTTGCCGATCTTCAACCAATCATGACCATAACTCCATAAACAAAAACCGCTATAGGAAATAGAATATAGATGTAATTGAATGTTTGTAAAACTCTTACCAAAACTGTTCGCTTATTCCCTGCCATTTTTTTAATATAAATCAGAGAGACTACCCCTGTTATAGGTGTCAATAAACCCAGTATTCCGTAATTTGGTTCGGAGGCATCTATTAATTCTTCAATAAGAAAAGCAGAGAATATCAAATTAATAACAAATAAAAACACCGGCAACAACAAGTTCATTTTGTTAATTGTTCTGTCAGCCAATTAACCAACCTCCATTTTTCAGTTTTAATTGACCGTATTACGATTAACTTTTTTATGGCTCAAAAAAAGAATAGTAAACAGCTGCCTTGAAATGATGTATGCAACAGCACCTATTGGAAAAGTATATAAGTCCACCCACGATAAGTTATTTTGAAACTTTTCAGGATTATTGAATAGCAGCAGTGTCTGGATTCCGCCATATAACAATGCCGGCACCAGGAAGAATAGCCACGGATTTAACAGCCCTCTAGATTTCAACTTAAACTGACTGATAAGGGCATCGTACAAAGCCTCACCAGCACCTGCGAGAAGGAATACGAGGAACATCGCCATTAATACACTATATAGCGGCATATTATTCTCCAATTCTGGATGGATGTATTCCATAATCGAATAAGAAGCAAGACACAAAAATCCCGTAACAAAAAGGACACTCCATAAAAACCGAATGACTTTATAAAATGGAAAAAATGCCCTCTTTAACTCTCGGTTCAGTTTATTTTGATTGCCAAAAGATTCAATGGCCATTCTAATCGCCATTTCTTTAGAAGAGCCATTCTTTATAAGCTCGTTCACATGTTCCTGAAGGTGGCCATAAATCTCTTCTCCTATCTCCAACTTTTCATCATCGGGCAAGTTCATGGTGATTTCCTTTACATACCGCTCAATCTCCTTCATGATAATCCCTCCGCTGTATTTAAGATTAACGTATTAATTTGTTGCCAATTCTTGAGTTTTTCTGCCAATATGGTACGTCCACTTTCGGTAATTGAATAATACTTTCTCCTCCCGCCATCGGATTGCTGACTCCAATATGAAGTTACACATTCCTTTTTCTCTAGTCTTTTTAATGCTGGATACAATGTTCCTTCATTCATATGGTAGGCATCATCGCTTAATATCCGCAGTTTTTTTGTTATTTCATAACCATAGCAATCATTTTGCGCTAATAATGACAGCAACAAGATTTCAATACTGCCCTTTAGGAGCTCTCTGTCCATAGCTAAACCTCCTAATATTTGTAACTACATTGTAAAACAATTTACATCGTATAGCAATGTAATATCCAAAAATAGCCATCCGTCAGAGGGGAATTTTTTTGGTATTCCCAAAATGTTTTTTTGTTGAAAGTACCAAAAGATCAATATACTTAAATTAAGCAAATAAAAAAGAGCTTTCTCCTTTATAGGAAAAGCCCTGTTCAATATTCCAATGAAATGACAGCTTCTTTATGCTCGCTGCAACCATTCGCTTTCATAATTTTTCTCATGGGTATATTATCACTTTTGGTCGCACCTAAATAGGATTTTGCCCTAAACTCATTTTGCAATCTGGAAAGACCTATTCGATGCAAGTTCTTTCCGTACCCTTTACCAATAAATTCAGGATGTATTCCGATCCAAAAAATACGTCCCTCCTGATTTGTATCAGGCTCAATATGCGGAAAAACCACGCCAATCGGTTCATTATCTACAATATAAACCGTGTACTTGTTTTGCGCCTGTGTTGGTAGTTCACTCTTCATACTCATGAGCAATTTTTCTGCTTTACTTACATCTTTCCCCATCACTTTAGACAAAAACAACAAAGACTCTCTGCCAGTAATTGGCCATACTTCATATGATGGAACAAAAATTTCTTTTTGTACTGAAAAATCCTTTATAAAAATAACTCTTTCGCCAACAATCCTCATTTTATGTTTTGTATTCTTCAATTTATCTAAAAGAGTTTTAGGGCATTCAAGTGATATTCTTTCAATCCCGTAATGGTTCATTTTATCTATAAGTTCGATTATATGGATATCCATTTTACTGGATGGAATGTATTGTTCCTTGTGGACTTCCAAAAGTATCTCCGAATCATTTTTAAGAATATGAACGCCAATTTTTTTCAGTTCCATGATAATTTCTTCCATTAGTCTTTAGCCCCTGCCACCTTCTCCTTAAACTTCCATTGAATTTTGGATGAACAGCTCAAATACTTTTTTCATAAACGCCTCTAACTAAATCCTAATAAAATGAAAGTAATTTAGTAGCATTAAGACTAAAGCTAACCAAGAAAAAGCATAATACGCAATTTTTGTTTTGCTTAGCTGTCGTTTTCCCGTTTTCATTTCCTTGCACCTCATTCTAATCTTTTAAATAACTAGAATTGTTATTCACTCATCAAAATAATCTCCTTAGCTTCTACTTCTCTGCTTCTCTCGTTTTGACTAATTGTTCTGGGTTCAGCAAGAATTACCTGTACCATTGATTCTTTTGGAAAATCTTCTACATTTAATTTCTCTCTATTTTGATTTCTGAAAGTTGTTTTCTCCGTAATTTGAACGGAACAAGAATAACCGACATCTGACATAGTATCCTCTGTATTTTCTACTTGTTCCGAACAGTCTACTATAAAAGCATTTTCTTTAATAGTAGATATTTTCCCATAGATCGAAGTAGCTTCATTGCTGCAGCTAACAAGGAAGACAGTAATAAAAATAACAATGAGGAGAGTTTTTTTCAATTTTGCAACACCCCATACTTTTAGATTGCACTACTATTCTTGCGGGGCACTTCTATCTATCTACTATGAATTGATGCACTTTGTCCAGGTCAACATTCCCCCCCGAGATAATCGCTACGATGTTTTTGCCTCGAATGTTTAGTTTATTGAACATAGCTGCTGCTATCGTAGTTGCTGCCGATGTTTCTATTAATTGTTTTGTGCGTTCCATGACGAAACTGAAAGACCGACGAATTTCATCTTCACTCACAAGGACAATATCGTCTAGATATTTCATAAGTATGGGGAACGTTAAATCACCCGGCTGGTTCGTTCTTAATCCGTCCGCAATGGTCGTACTAGCAGGAATTGTGGTGATTTTGTTATTTTGTAATGATAGGTAGGTATCATTAGCAAGCTCAGGCTCTACACCGATTACTTTAATTTTGGGATTTATTTCTTTAATGGCCGTCAATATTCCAGATATTAGTCCACCGCCACCAATCGGGACAATGATTGCATCAACATCATCCACCTGTTCCAAAACTTCCAATCCAATTGTTCCTTGCCCTGCCATTATCAATGGGTCGTCATATGGAGGAATGTATACGCCGTTTTCTTGACCCGCAATCTCCAGAGCTCTTGGTATACGTTCTCCTGAAGTTGTCCCACACATTTCCACCTTGCCATCATATGCTTGAATTGCGTTAATCTTGCACTTACTAACATTTTCAGGAACTACAATCGTTGCCGGAATTCCGTATTTATGTGCAACATAAGCCACCGCTTGTCCGTGATTACCCGAGGATGCTGCAGTTACAAATTTCGCGCCATTTTCAATTGCATGAATGACTTTATTGCTCGCTCCTCGTATCTTAAACGAACCTGTTTTTTGTAAATGCTCTGATTTTAAAAACATCTGATTCCCACATATTTCAGAGAGCTGTCCTGATTGCAAAATTGGCGTAGCATAAGCTATATCACTAATTCGTTCTCTGCCCTCTTTCACATCCTTTAAAGAAATCATGTTGTTCCTCCCTCCTTTTTAACCGCAATAACATAATCAATCTCAATCGGCGTGTTGCCGGGAAGCTCAAGACTCCATTCGCAATATAAAGTAAGAAATCTACTTATTAAACTAGCAATTCCAGAATACACAGTGAAAATCCTTCTTGACTTGGAGGGACAAGTAAATTCTATTCGAATAAGCTGTTTCATTACTTAAACCGCATTTTTTTTGACAATACCTCCTCAAGCATTAAGTAATTTTTTTTATAATTTCAGCAATTGATTGAATGATGACATCTGGTCTATCAATATGTATGGAATGGCTTGCACTTTGGACAAATACAATTTTGCTATTAATAGAAAGGTTTCCCTGTCTAGTAATGAGTTCCTGCCACTTTTCTTCAAAAATCCGCAATTCTTCTTCCGGCAATCCATCCTGAGTTCCCATTTCGATGCTAAATTCTCTATCCCTTCCTAGAACAATTAGCGGTACATTAAGTCTTATTTCAATGGACTTAATTATCTTTGCATCTTCTTTCCAATTGCTTATTTCTAGATGCATCGCTTTGTATAATGAAGGGCTTATTTGAAATTCCAATAATCGTTTTTGAACCTCTTCAGGAATCGATTTTAGCTGTTCTGCAAGTGTAGGATTCACTATTGGCCTTAATTGCTCTGGATTCATCCTGGAAAAAGTTTTACATTTCTCTAACCAAACATCATCTGTATCAGCTTCATCCAATAAAGGTAAAACTAATTCATCTAATTCCTGTAAATCCACAGAAGACGAATCCACCAAAATCAATCCTGCAACCTTTTGCGGATAACTTTTGGCAAAATGCTGTGCACACAACCCACCATAAGAATGGCCCACCAATATAAATGGATCAGTCATTTCAAGAACAGACATTAGATCAAGCATTTCTTGAACGACAGCCCCCGTATTTCTAGCTTCATTTTCGATTTCGCTTTCACCAAGTCCAGGTCTGTGGAACATTACTACTCTATTTGTTTCACTTAAGCTCTCTGTGATGTTGTACCATTCATCAAAAGAACAGCCCATCCCTGTTAGGATCATGATTGTTTTTCCTTTATTTCCTTTAAGAAGTACCTCCAACTTTTTTTTCTTTATTTTTATAATGGAAATAATAATTATTCCCCCCTTAAATATACTTCTAAACGGTGGAAGATAAGCGCCTAGCAGCTTACTAATAGTTTAGTTTGAACTTAAATAATTCAGAACTATATCCATTCGTTCCTGAACGCTATAATCTCCCTCTATTTTCAGGATTGGGCAAACTAGGTCTGTCATCCAATGTTCGTGCAGCTTTTTACTTCTAACTTCCATTCCTGCTTCATCGTATAAGGAAGCCCACTCCAAAAAAGCCTTTGATTGATTGTATTTGCGACCTCCAGGTAAAATATCATTCCCGTACCTTTGAACTTCCCTTTGCTGTAACCTCTCAAGTCTTACATTCTGAGGAATCCATAAAAAAATAACCAAATCAAAACACGCTTTAAAGTTATCTCCCCAACCACAAACTGCTCCCGAAAGAATCCAGTTTTGATAGATTGATAAATCCTGCTTCAACAGTCGGCTTCTTTCATGTACGGCTCTTTGTTCCGTATACTTGTTTATCCAGAAAAAGTCATCTGTATCAAGATGACTATGTGGAAGCTCCTTCGATAATGCGGCGCCGAGTGTTGAGGTGCCTGATCCAGCTGCACCAAAAATATGTATTTTCTTTTTCAAATTTCCCTCCTGCAACACGTCATTTTTTCATTACTTTTTGTCTATACAGATAAAATTCAACTTATAGTGCACTATTTCCTTTATGATGGTATATTCAACTAAATAGGCATTAGAACAAAAAAGCACTTTCCTTATTTTTAGGAAAGCGCGTGATTGGGATAGTTTTTGAACAAAATACCGCTGAGCTGCACAAAGAATTCAGAAGAAGGTCTTTATCTATTTCTATTAATAAGCTCAATATATTGTGAATCGCCATAACCGATTGTTGGAAACAGTTCAATTAGCCTCTTAATTAGTTCTGATGTTGGCAAATCTTTATTTTTGGTAATATACTTTGCTACTGCGTTATTTTCCTTTAGCATATCCAAATAGATATCAATTGCCTGAAACATTACAGGAAGCAGTTCGTTTGATGGATTTTCATGATTTACCAAAACAGACGTATATGCAGCAAAAAAATCACCTAATTTCAGTTCGGTTTGACTTACCTTAAATTCGTCCTCTCTGAAGCTATTTAAAAATACTTTCCCTTCATATCCCGACTGTTCAAGATAGGCGAGAATTGTCAAAAGGTTCATTTGACAAAACATATCCTCACCAAACCATAAAACGATATATTTGTATTCCTTTTTAAAAAGATTAGCTAATGGATTTATTACCTTTTTAAAATAATTATCTATTGAATCCCGATGTCCCAATGCTCGGATCTTTATAAACTCCTCATCGAACACTTTTTTCGTGGTCGTATTTACACACATTGCTTCATTGAACGGAACGTAATCAGAATCTCCCATTAGTTTTTGATTTTTAAATTCTTCATACATGACCTGTCCGTTCAAGATATTGAGTACGTCTTTGTCAAACAACTCTTTTTTCTCACTTTGCAACTGTTCAACCTCTTTTTTTCTAGAACCATTCATCCAACACCATTCCCCTTCTCTATTAAGTGTGAGTTTAATAAATGATTGAACTGGCCTTGGGTGAAGCTGGAATTCTCTTGGATTTATTCCGAAAACAGATTTAAAGGCTCTGCTATACGCTTCTTGGGAAGAATAACCGTATTCCATGGCAACATCAATTATTTTTCTGTCACTTGCCAAATCTTTCGTAGATAAATACAATCTTCTAAGAAGAACATAGCGCCTTATACTTAGACCTGTTATTTGATGAAATTTAAAAGAACAATAATAGGGGGAATAACCCATATAGCAAGAAAGCCCCTCTAATGAAAACTTATTTTTCAAATTCTTTTCGATCCAATCAATCATTAGCTGTATATGTTCATTCATTTATCTCACTCCCAATTATCACTATACGGGGTAGCAATTACTTTCTTTTGATATTTGTTGTGATTTTAACAATATGGTTTTTCTTCTATTAAAAAATTTATTATATACTATGTCTTACCTCAGAAGTTATTTCACCTTTTGGAGAAATAGCTAAAATAGAAAATTATAATTAAGGAGGGATTTTTTGAGCAATTTATATTGGTATAGTAGATGTCCTCTATCCTTCATGTCAGTTAATCAAAATCCGGTAACAAACTTTAAAATTGAAGCAAAAGGCTTTGCACTTATTCATGAAAACACTCTATCTCCCATTCTCAAAGAATGTGTTTTCACAAAAGATGAACAAAAAATTCGAATATATCTATATTTAAATGAGAATTTGGAGGAACTCATTCTATTTGTACAAGAAGGATTACTAAAAGAAGCATTTATGGAAAATCTTAAATCCACGGACTTTTCCGGCTTTCACTATGATTTATTTATTTCAGCCATTGAACCGGAAGCTATCATAAAAGAAATTGAAGCCGCTCTATTGATAACTGAAGAACCAGATCATTTGCATATCTATGGGCAAGCAAGCTGGCATCAAGATGCGTTCATCGTAGGGCATCGTTCAGCATTGACACAATTACGGGAAGCGATTGATGAAGCTATAGAGCACGGTGAGAAAAGAGAGGTTTTTTCACCTGTAGATGGTGAGGGGTATAATTTATATATTTCATGTGTAGATGACTCCTTCGACTTAGAGGAAATTGATGAACCTTACCATGATCCGGATATTTTTGAAAAGCGAAAACCGCCTGCAAAAGCATTTAAGCTCTATAAAATTGAAGAGTAGAAGTTAGATACATCGATTGAAATTACAATCCACCTCAACATGTCAATTGGGGATTGAGGCGGATCTTTTTCAAAAGACCGGCATTAATTAAGGAACAGGCCAATGTAAAATAAGCGGAAATTTTTCCGTTATATGTGGAATGGTGCTTGTTTTTGAGTAAATAAGGGGAGGTTTTCTGTCTATTCTATGAAAAATCTCCCTTTTTACCGTTTTTCGAATCAATAAGCGGAATTTCTCCGTTTATTTTGGCTATTTTCAATCTAACTTTCTAAATAAGCGGAAGTTTTCCGGCTATCTTTTACATTGACTGCTCTTCCATCTTAATCGAAATCGAACTAGCTGGATATAAAATAAACGGAAATTTTCCGTTAAATGTGAATGACGCCCGATTCGGGGGAAAAATAAGGGGAGGTTTTCCGGCTATTCCAAGGAAAATCTCCAATTTTCACGTTTTTCGAGTCAATAAACGGAAATTCTCCGGCTCTTTAAGCTATTTTCAATCTAAGTTTCTAAATAAGCGAAGTTTCTCCGTTTATTTAACAGATTGATTTACCAATTAGTTAAATGTTGTTAATTCTTCCGAAACTGAATTTAAATATCCTTTATCAAATTCAATATAGTAAGACTCATCAATCATTGTATCTTTCATTCCATCGGCTAGGGATACTGTTTGGATTTGTGGAAGTTTCATTTTACTCTGGAATAATTGGTCAATTGGAAAATTGCCTTCTATTTTAGCAGTAAATTGTTTTAATTGTTCTAATGGTAATGTGTTAGTTGTTTGAGATATTACTGCATTGAGGAGGTTTAATTGATCTTCCTCATCCAAGCTTTTTCCCACTGCAGCATCCATCATTAATGCCGCTACCTCTTCTCCATTCAAACGATGCGTTCCCTTTTTAAAATCGAAAGACACTTGTGATATAGCTCTTACTTTTATATCTTCTTGCAAGTCGTATTCTATACCATTCACCGAATCCACCAACGCTGAAAAGGTTTCTAAATCGATAACAGCATAATAATCTATTGTTAAATCAAATAGGTTCGAAACCGTTGTTCTTACTTCTTCAGCACTTCCAGATGCATTTACATAAGCATGTGACAATTTATCATATGGAGCAGTATTATCCTTATCCGATATCGGCGCATAAGTATCGCGAGGGATCGATAGAAATTTGATCATATTTTTCTCTTTACTATAAGCTAGTAGAAGGTTAACAGGTATTCTATTATTTTCATCCTTCACCGTTAATAGCGCGGTGAAATACTTTTCTTCCTGAGACACTAACACACTTGTATTGCTTTCGTTGTTTTCATGATTGAAGTTTCCTGGGAGAATCGATGGCATAAACAAAAATACACACAAACCCGCCACTAATACAGACGCTGCAAGGATGGAGAATTGTTTGGAAATCGAAACAAGAGATTTATTATGTGGATCATTATTCTCCATTTTATTTAGTTGTTCAAATACTTGATCACGATCTTCCTTCGTAAAGGTTAGCTCTTGATTAGACATATTGTTAAATGTATTTTTTAAACTTTTATCTTTCATGAAGTTCAGCCTCCTTTAACACCGACTCTAATCTTTGTTTCGCTCTTCTTAGTCGAGTTCTCACTGTATTCACCGAAATCTCCAAAACGTTAGCAATTTCCTCAGTGTTTAATGAATCATAGTAGTAAAGATAAATTACTTCTCGATACACTTTCGGCAGTGAAAAGATATTCTCTATCATTTCTTCGTGGCTATATTTATCGATAACTGTTTTTTCGGTTGATGGAAATATGGACTTTGCTGTTTCATTGATAAAACTTTTTGCCTGTACCATTTTGTAATTCCAGCTTTTTAAATAATCTTTGCATTCGTTAATTGTTATACGGTAGAGCCATGTTTTGATTTGTGCGTCAAAGCGAAAGGAATCAAGATTTTTGTAGCATTTGATAAATGTATTTTGAACCATATCCTTTGCTATCCCTGTATCTTTCACATAAGAAAATGCCAATCGCACCAACTCATTCCCATATTCAATCATTACTTTTTCTAATAGGAAATCTTTTTCTTCTTTGTCCAATCTGCTGCCCTCTCTTTCAATCTGCTTCAAATTCTTCTATTAGACGATTATCCCATCCTATTCTGTTCAATTTGATAAAAATAGTTTAATAAATTTTACTTTTTCTTATTAGATAAGCCTGCCTCGTCTCAATTAGGCAGCGTTATTATTTTTTCTTTTGCAAATCTCCAATCATTTTCGCCCACGAAAAAAAGCATCCGTTTTCAGATACTTTACTTTGCAAACCGTTGATATCATTGTCTCATAAAAAAGTTTCATATAGATGTGAGTTAAAAAAACTTTTTTTGCGCAAATATTTAATAGAAGTTGCTTTAACACATTTTTGCTTTTGTTCACACCTATTTGATTTTTAATATTATCTTCCCTTTAGCTCTGCCAGACTCCGCATATTCCATCGCCTTTTGAGCATCGCCAAAAGGAAAGACTTTATCAATCACAGGTTTGATTTTACCTGTTTCAATATAGTTTGCTAGTATTCGTAATTGTTCTCCACTTGGCTCCATAAACAAAAATGTATATTGAACATTATGCTTTTTTTCAAGGGCCGTAAGTTTCTTAGTTGCTAAAGAAAACAACAAAGTTTTAAAAAATCCCGAACCATATTCCTTCGCAAAACGAGCGTTCGGCAAACCCGAAACAGAAACAATTTTCCCTCCGTCTTTGAGAATATCAAATGATTTTTCTAAGCTTTCGCCCCCAAGAGTATCAAATACTGCATCATAACTTTTTAACATATCCTCAAATTTTTCTGTTTTATAATTAATAATTTCATCTGCACCAAGAGATTTTACTAAATCCGTACCTGCAATACTTGCAGTCGTCGCAACAGTGGCCCCCATTACCTTTGCCAGTTGAATAGCAAAAGTGCCGACACCTCCAGCCCCTGCTTGAATTAAAATCTTTTGTCCTTTCTCTAATTGCAATATATCAGCAAAAGCTTGATATGTAGTCAAGCCTACCAAGGGAATCGATGCTGCTTCTTCAAAGGTTAAATTTTTAGGTTTTAAAGCGATATCATCTTCATGAACAGCGATATATTCAGCAAAAGTCCCTATTTTACTCTTACGTGGACGTGCATAGATTTCGTCTCCAACTTGAAAACGCGTCACCTTTGCACCTGCTTTTACCACAACACCGGAAAAGTCATTGCCAAGAATAAGAGGCATTTTATATTTAAGCAACAATTTCACTTTCCCATCTCGTATTTTGAAATCAATCGGATTAATACTAGCTGCATGAATTTCTGCGAGTACCTCATAATCTTCCATTTCAGGTGCAGGCATTTCCGCCAAACGCATTGGAACCTTCCCATATTTATCTATAACCATTGCTCTCATAGCCCGTTCCCCCAAATAATCTTTTTATATTCCAAACATTCAATGATACTCTTCCAAAAATTTATCAATATCCGTCACAAGATTTTTTAATAAGCCTATTTTTGTACGTATATTAATAAAATAAAAGTTCTTCGTACCTTCCTTACGCATTAAAATAATACCGGCCTCTCGTAAAATCTTCAGATGATGTGAAACAGCTGGCCGAGAAAGATGCGTTTGTTCAGTGATTTCGCCTACACGCAACCCCGTCTGACAGTCCGTTCCCATTAAAACTAAAAGAATCGATTGCCGGGTTTCATCACCTATCGCCTGCAATACTTTTTGAGAATTAATAAAATCTTTTTTGATGCGATAAAGTTGGTCCTGTTTATTCATTAAATAAAATACCTCCAAAAGTCAGTTGAATCGTTTAAGTTGACGAACCATATCACTGAACACAACGATATAATATTGTTAAGTTTCGTGCAATATTGAGAAAGAAAATCGAGACGAATCAATTTTATACAAACCCGCCGACTTTATCTGAGATGTTAAACTTTTTGCTTATATGGGCGCTCATTAGAAAAAGCACTTTCCTTTTTTTTTGAAGGAAAGCGCCTGATTGTTGAATAAGCATATTTATTTGATAAATTTCTGAACAATTTTTGTCTTCCAAATTCCGAATCCTATTAAAGCACCAAGCATATTAAGAATGAAATCATCTATGTCAAAGCTTCCTCTTCTTGCAACTAATTGTATAGCCTCAATCAAGAACAACAATATAATCATAGAAATAATAAATATGCTACCTTTATTTAACTTGTTTATGTAAAACGGCAAATAAATCCCCATTGGCAAAAACATAAATAAATTTCCGGCAAGATTTTTTATTGGTATGTCCAAATTCATGCTATCATCCATAATTGCCTGGATATATGTACTGATGGTCTTAAATGGAGTAAAATTTGAAGCGATTTTTATATATTCCCACAACGATAATTCTGTCCATGTATAACCTCTGTTACCCATGAACAATAGCATCACTAATACCAATAAATAAACTATCCAACTGAATCCAAAAAGTACCTTTTTTAGCTTTTTCATTTTCCCTCCATTTTTTCTTTATTTTGTTGCTTGTTGATGCAGTTCCTTTACCTTGAATCCCGCCGATCGTTAAGTTCCATTCTACCTGACGCTAGCATAAAACTTACAATAACTGAAAGTATTGTATAAACCACAACCCAAAAGAAGAAAGTTTCATTGAAAATAGTAAAAGTTAATATTGTACATACAGCAAAAGTAAGCAGTGGCATTACAAACCATCTTCTTACCAAAAAGAAACCAATTATTGTTGCTACAACTACAATAATAGGACAAATAAAAAATATTAAAAGGAATTCCATATTTTTCAGCCTCCGTTTGGTAGATTATACCACACAAAAATTTCCATTATCAGTCCCTTTAAAGAAAAGAAGCACTTCCCCGTTTACTAGGAAAGCGCTTGATTGTTAAAAAGTTTTATTTCATTGACCTTGCAATTTCCAACATTTCTTCTTTCGATAATCTGGAACTCATCATTTGTACAGATGTACCATCTTGGGCCCATCTAAGTATGCCTCCCGAGATAATTTCTCCATTTTGATCTACATTGCCGCTATCGCCCCATTCTTGAAAATAACCTATGTTTCCGTTTATATCAACTTGCTGACTGCGGGGAGAATCGTCATAAATTACTCGAGTTCCTTTTCTCAAATCTATCGAGACCATCAACTTTGTGTCTGTGCTGTCCATATAATGCAGACTTATACAAATAGATGTTTTGATTTCTAATGTCCAATCATCAGGAATCCTTGTTGGCGTTAAAACGGTAAAGTCAACTTCCTTCTGAATTTCAGCTATAGTTTTGCTATTGTGATTATACTTTATTTCTTTAGCCATCATTATCGCTGGATAACAATTTAGCAAGATCAGGACGATTACTGAACGCAACAAAAATTTCAATTTCCTACCTCAATTCTTATCGAATATTTGGGTATTAGGTTTTCCTGTTTATCAATTTTTTATTAAAAATATAGATTATTGTGGAGAAATATCTTCTCCATAAATACCTTTATTATATTGCTGCCTTTAGTACAATTAAATGAAGGAATCTGAATCCCCCTTTTTCCCATATAATCTAATTTATCCAAAAAAAATTGATTAAATTGCAACTTTTTAGGTCCACTATCCGAGGTTAAAGTGAAAGGTGGGAAGTAATGGATCTTGAACAAGTATATACGCTATACTTCAATGATTTATATCGTTATCTCTATTCTCTATCCAGAAATCATGCTGAAGCCGAAGATTTGCTTCAAGAGACCTTTACAAAGGCACACATTGTCTTACTGGCAAATGAAATCGAGGACATAAAACCATGGCTTTTTAAGGTGGGCTACTACACATTTATAGATCGAGTCAGAAAAAATAAACGATATGTCATGACAAATGAATTCTTGCAAATTGATTTAAAAACACCGGAAAAAATCGTGGTTGAAAATGATGCATTCATCGAGCTGTTAAACTATTTAGATCATATAAGACCAATAGAAAAACAGGCGATTTTACTTTGTGATGTGTATGATTGTACAAATATGCAAGCTGCAGATATTTTAGATATCAACATAAATACTTTGAAAAGTCATTTGGCACGAGGAAGGAAAAGGCTAAGAGAAATGTTGGCAGAGGAGGATTTTTAATGGATTCTTATGAAAAGTTAATACAAAAAGCAAAGAATGAAGAGATGGATCATACGGATAAGGGAACAAAGAAGGTGAAAAGAGCCATCAACTCATCTAGATGGAAGTTAATTCTCTCCACTTTAATGGTCATTCTACTAATAGTTCCTACTTGCTATATGTTGACCTTTGGGTACTATGCTTTTGGAACAAAATCAACTACCTTAATGGATGTCACAAGTAAAACTCTTTATATAACTGAGCCAAATACTACTTTAGAGGAGCTGGAATTTGAAATGGACTTCTCCCTCTTTTCAATGGACCTGTCATTTGATCAATATAAGCAAATTGGAGATGAGTTTTATCCGGCAAAACATTATAACTTCCATTTTGTATTGAATGATCTGGTAGAAAAAGAAGAAGATTCCAAGCTTGAGAAACTTTACCCAGGATATCCGACCCAGACGAATCAATGGCTGGCCCATCCCAAACAATCTATTGAATTTAATAATGCGAAAGAATGGCGTGTACTAGAAGGATTGCCAGAGGAAACGGTGGTAGAGGCGTATATTTCTTTAAATAATCTCTATGAAGTGGATGCAGTCGAAAATGAAATGAAAAATGTAGATGTAACATGGGCAGCGATTTATACCGGTTCGGAGGAAACGATGCTTAGCTCGGATGGGGATGTCATTTCCCCAATTGGATATCCCGTACAACCTGATCAAACCTATTGGTCCCCTTTCCGGGATTCCTCTTCACATGAAGAAACTTTCCTGGAAATGCTGAAAGAACTTCAACCTTATGAAAGCATTGCCGAAGAAGTCACTATTCAAAAAAATCTTGAATTGAATGAACGCATCAGCTATCTCGAGAAGAATGGATTTAAAACGTATGGTGTGGTTGTTACTGGGCCTAAAAAAGAAATTGAATCTCTTAGAAAATTGTCTATGGTACGTTTTATGAAGGTAGGAGAGGTGAAACTATGGAATTGGGCACGCTAAAAAATACGATTTTAAAAGGTTTTGGATGGCTAAGTGTAGTGATGGGTCTTATTGCACTAGCTCTCATTAATATCTCTCTGTTATCTGGTTACGATGGATTATTAACAAATCTTTTCTCTTCCTCCTGGATAGCAATTGCAGTAGTACTTGGGATTATTTCACTCTTTAATAAGAAAAGCAGATCTCTTGGTTTTTGGGGACTGGGGTTAAGTATTTATTTAGGACTGTTTGTAGCGGTAATATTTGTTTTAGGCTGGACCATTGTACCTTTTCCTTAAAACTAAGCATGGAGAACGGAAGTACAATCTTCTTTCTTCATGTTTTTTAATGAGCTAAATAATGTACTTTTTCTGCAATCAATAACTATCAATCTTTGATTCTGTTTAATTTTAACAGCTTCAGTATTTGATTCGACCCGCATTGGCATTCTCCATGTATTGCCAGCTGTGGTAACGATTACGTGTGGACTGTCAGGTTTAGCGCCCGAGTAATAAATAAACGGAAAAATTTCACTTAATTAGAAAATAAACAAAAAAACAGCTTATATAGACGGAGAAGTTCCATCTATTTACTTGAAAAAGGGTGAAAATAAGGGGTTTTCTTAACATAGTCGGAATATCACCGCTTATTTGCCCTGAAACCATCACTTTCCCCAAATAATGGATAATTCTCCGCTTATTTTACTTTCGCCAGTTGCTTAACTAAGAACCAGAATATTTACCGAAAAAGAAGTGAAAAGAACCTGTCATTCTTTACGATTTTAAGAACGCGGATAATAAAAGACCTCTAAAATCTAGAAGTCAAGGTGCTACCAATTCAACCTTGATTCTATCTGGGTCTTCAAAATAAACAGCATAATGTTTTTCTCCTCCTGCAAAAGGATGCTTATCGGCATATAGGATTTTTACCCCCTTTTGTTCTAACTTTTTTGTCATATTGTCTACTTGTTGTCTTGAACCTGCGTGGAAAGCCAGATGATTTAGGCCAACCCGACATCTATGGTAAGGTATATCCATAAAACGTTCTTCCACTTGTACGAAAACAAGATATGTTTCTCCTATTTTCCAACTATGACCGTTTTCCCACGATTGAAAAGACTCATATCCTAGCTCTTCTAGAAACCAGCCCCAAAAGTTGATTGAATTTTTCAAATCTGATACATATATTTCAATATGGTGAATAAGTCCTTTTGACAATGGATAACCTCCTTTACCTTTTAATATGGAATGTTGTCACCATATCCCATGATGTACCATTAATGCCCACTTTCACAAACCCCTGTCTCTCATACAAACGAAGAGCAGGGTTTTTGGGAGCCACGCTAAGTGATAATGAAGTGAAACCGGCATTCTCAGCTTTTCGAATCATTTCAAGGAGCAGTAGCGTTCCAATTCCTTTACCTCGATAATCTTGTAAAATCGCCATGCTTAGTACTGGCGTGTTCTTATCGATATAGCCATATGTTTTATTTGTATCATCAAATAAACGTGTCCATATTGCTCCAATGGGATTCTCGCCTGAGTCGGCGGCTATTAAAGCTATATCGCCCCGTCTCCCCCAATTACATAAATACTTTATAATATCCGGCTCGTTCAATATCTTCCGTGAAGGTTTTGCTTCCCCATCTTCAATAAAAATGGATTGATACAGCATTTCCCATAAAAAATCAATATCTTGTTCCGTTCCCGGCCTAATCTTATATTCCGTCAAGTTCACTCCACCTTCCTATTCAACTATTTTTATAACGGCATTTTATGATGGAATTGTGCACAATTATTAAAGCTTGATAGTTCAATAGGCACCTAAAAATTCTGTTTGAAGTTCTGTCTCTTTCACCTTCTTTTCGAAGGAAACATTATATGCTCTGGCGTTTGGCCTTGAGCTAACTATTCTGCTAATTTTATTTTCCATATAATGAATGGCAACCCCATCGTCTGCCGCAACCCCTGATTGGATTTTTTTTGATTCAATAAGTTTGTGATATGTAGGTCTTCTTTCTATTTCTCCATCGTAATGTGGACAATTACTTCCCTTTAAAAAACCCAAACATTTAATTGGTTCCAGTCCATCCCCATATGAATCAGTAACTCCTTCTTCAAACCAACAAATGGAACCTGCGCTTAACCCAGCTAAAATGACGCCCTGATCCCATGCTATTCTTAATATTTCGTCCAAACCCCATTCTTTCCATAAAGCTAATAGGTTTTTCGTGTTTCCTCCACCAATATAGACAATGTCTTTCTTTAAAATGAAGCTTTCAAGATCCCTTGTCGGAGGGGCAAATAAAGATAAATGGGATGGTATACAATCTTGTTCATTAAAAAAATCATAAAACCTTCCTATATAATTATCAGAATCTCCACTTGCGGTAGGGATAAAGCAAATTTCCGGCACAGCTTTCTTAGCTTGTTTCAATATATACAAATCCAGCAAAGGATTATCCGGTTCCATTGAAAACCCTCCACCTCCAAGAGCAATTATTTGTCTCATCTACGTACTCCTTCCTGAAAAGAAATATAAAGTAATATGTTATAAGTTCTACAAATAATGATTAATACCTTGCTTTGAGCTAAATTGCTTTTTCCAGGTGTAATTCTTTAAAAAAAGAGCACTTATCCTTGTTGAGGATAGCACCCTTAAATGGAAAACATTTCAAACTTAAAGTTATTTTTTATTCGGACTTTTATAAGCTGCCACGACAAATACGATACCAACTAATAAGTACAAAGCAGCCATTAAAAAGTTAGCTTTAACTAAACAAACTATTGCACCAATGACCCAGATTAAAGCAATTAATAGTTTGAGTGCTGTCTTGTTCACATATACAGCTCCTTTAATTTTCAAAATTAAAGTGGAATAAGTCGTCAATTGAAGCGTCCAATTCTCTTGCGATTCGAACGGCTAATTCCAAGGATGGATTATATTTTGCGTTCTCTAAACGCATGATTGTTTCTCTGCGGACACCCACTCGCTGTGCAAGTTCTTCTTGGGTTAAATTCTTTAAAAGACGAAATTTTTTTACCTGTGCTGTAAAAGTTGCCATAATTACTCACCCATATCATACTTATAAGTCAAATATGCCCATAAATTTGTTCCGAAAGCGAAGGTCAAGGCTAGAATGATCAATTCAGCTTGATATAAAAATTCATAATCGTGGGAAATGAAACTTAATATCAAGCTGCTTAGAAAGCCAAAACAGAAAGCAATGCGAAAAGCTCTCGTTCCCGCAATATTGCGGTTTTCGATTAAACGTTCATCTTCATCCGTTCCTAATTTATGCCACCAGTAATATTGTAATCCTCCAAAGAAAGCAAAGAATAGATACATGGCAGGGGAACCGTTAATTCCAAAAAATCCAAAAAATCCAAAAAGCCCGATAAGCCAACTCTTGTTGGTCACTGTTCTCTTCATTAATTACACCTCTTACAGTGATATATTTGTCTCTTTACGAGATAAATATATCACTTTTATAATTTGATGTAAATAAATTTCTATGAACAATTTTAAATACTTATTCAGGACTAAGTGTCAATTTAGTACTGTTTTGCAGCCTCATCAAAAAAGAAGTGGTGATCGACATTTGATCACCACTTCCTTTTATTTTGTTTCCGGGAAGAACACCTGGGCCGTACTAATGTCTACCAGCGTAGGAGCGTTCGTATTAAGTGCTTCCTCCAGCAATGACTCAAGCTCCGTATCTGAGGATGCGCGCAAGCCTTTCCATCCGCAGGCTTCTGCCAATTTTACAAAATCAGGGTTTGTTAAATCCACCCCTACTTCTTTCTTCTTTTCAGCCTGGATTTTGTCTCTCTCCATTTGCAGGCTCTCATTATTTAAGACAACCACTGTAATACCCAGTTCATAGCGGGTAGCTGTCAATAAATCAGCCAGCACCATTTGAAGACCACCGTCCCCTACTATCGCTACTACCTGTTTTTCAGGCTTAGCAAGCTTGGCAGCCATCGCGGCAGGAAGACCAAAGCCCATTGTCCGCCAGTACCCAGAAAATAAAACAGATTGGTCTTTTTGACGGAAGATGCGATTTGTCCATACTGTATTATCCCCTGTATCCAGTGCAAGTATAGCGTCAGGTGCAACTGTTCGATCAAGGGCACGAATAATTCGCGCAGGGTGAACAGGGAAACCTCCAGTACTGCCTTCCTTCTCAATTTGAGCTGCCCATTTTTCTTTTACTTCCTGGCAGCGTGTTACCCAATCTTCAGAGCGGGAAAATCCTTGGAGGCTCTCCGTTAAGAATGGAAGGACTTCTTCTGTTTTCCCGGTGATTCCAAGCTCTGTCGGAATATCTTTTACAAATTTGTCAAAATGGCGATCGATTTGGATAATCCGTGCACCAGTTGGCACATACCCTTCCGGCCACCAAGTCGTCCCGGCCATGAGTACCACATCTGCCTCCTTAAATAAATCTGAAGCATAAGGATTGCCGCCTTCCCCAATCCCTTGCAACAGTTGCGGCGAAGATTCATCCAACAAGCCTTTCCCTCCCAGGCTCACAAGGATGCCGGCTCCCCATAAATCAGCAAGCTTCTCCAGCTCATCGGAAGTTTGAGCGGCACCAGAGCCAGCAAGAATCATTGGGCGCTTGGCTGTTTTCATAATTTCAGTCGCCTGTTCCAAGCTTTCTTTCGAAAAGATGGAAGGTCCCTCAATAACATCGGGCAATGAACGAGGTTCCCCTGTAGCTGGCATCATGAAAATATCCTTTGGGATGGACAAATGTGTTACGGCACGCTGTCCGAGAGAAGTTCTGGCTGCTTTTTGCAGAACATCAATCACTGCATCAGGGCTTGCTAAATTAGCGGAATAAGCTGCAAAAGGCTTCATAAGTTCCTGCTGGTCAATATACTGCTGATATTCGATGCCAATTTTATTAGTTGGTGCCTGTCCAGTAATTGCGAGTACAGGCGCTTTGTCTGCATATGCATCACCGAGTCCATTCAGCAAATTAGTTGCACCAGGACCCATCGTTGCTGTACAAACACCCAGCATACCTGTAAGTTTTGCTTCCGCGGATGCCATAAATGCAGCTGTGGACTCATGCTTGACCGCAATATATTGAATTTTATCCTGCTTAGCCAGTGCATCGATAAGCCCGATTGTAGCATCACCCACTACTCCATAAATCCGTTTTACGCCGAACAAAGACAATTGATCCAGCATCAATTCAGCAACCGTACGCTCTGTTTTTTCCATAACCATATGAACCTCCTTGATAGATCTTTCCAACCTGAAAGGCTAAGCATCTATTTATTTTTCGTTCATAGTATTTTTTCCCGAAATAGCGCCGCTTAATCCTCATTCTTCCAAACGGATGACATATTATAAAAAATAACCATAGTTCTTAATAAAGAAATTCTGCGGATTGCAAGTTAGTCTAAATTTTTGGATATTTTCACCCATAAATAACGGGAAAATTTTCTCTTCATACAGCTTAAATAACCGGAGGGGTTCCGCTTATTTGAAAAATTCCATGAAAATTAGCATGATTAGGCGGAGGAATTCCCTTTATCACTTCGAAAATCATGAAGATGAGGAATTTTCATAAAATAGGCGGAATATCTACCCCTATTTCCCTGAAAACTTGCTCTGTTCTGCAAATAACGGAAAATTCTCCGTTTATTTTAATCTCGCTCGCTACTTACTTCTATTATGAGGAATTGTTAATAATTTTTTTGATGTGCTCTTCAATCAATAACCGGAGGAGTTCCGCTTATTTGAATAACCTCATGAAAATTAGCAACATTAGGCGGAGGAATTCACCTTATCACCTCGAAAAGCATGAAGATGAGGGAATTTTCATAAAATAGGCGGAATATCTACCCCTATTTCCCTCAAAACTTGCCCTGTTCTGCAAATAACGGAAAATTCTCCGTTTATTTTAATCTCGCTCGCTAGATATTAACTTTCATTCAAACGTAATCCTATTTAGGGTGACGGTATTTCCAACCAGCACAAAAAAACAGACAAAGAAAAGTCACCTTTTCCTCATCTGCTTTTCTACTATTTATCTCTCCGTCATTTGCTTCCAAACAGAACCTTTTGCTTCCTCGCCTTGCTCGATGCGGGCAATGGCCATTTTCACTTGGAGTTTCACTTCAAATTCTTTGTCAGCTTCCGCTTCGTGCAATGCTGCAAGACACGCGTCTGTTCCTGTTTCAAATAGGTACATTGCCGCGCGCCAGCGAACTAGCTTGTTTTTATCCTTTAATGCTTCAATCATGAAAGGTTCAAATTCAACAAATCCTAAATCGCTCATGCAATCGCCTGCTGTACGGCGAACTGCCGAGCTTTTATCTTTTAATGCACGGGCTAGAAACGGAACAACCGCAACATCTTCAATCATGCCTAAATATACAGTTGCTAGACGACGGATAGACATTTGATCGTCCTCCAACGCTTTTTCAAGCAATGGTAAATCGTCAACCTCCGGATCAGGCAACTGATCTAATAATTGATAGCGTTTTTGCCAATCTTCTGCAGCCAGGTATTGCTCTAATGTCACTTTTTCTCTTTCTAATGTAACTGTGTTTTTTTTGCTTGCCCCTTCAACAATTTGGGCAACGCGTTCTTCTGTATAGGCGGCATTAATTTCTTTAATGATTTCGTTGGCGATTTCTTCTTTCTCGCCGTATCGCACACCAAAATCAACCCATTTACGTTCAAGCAAGTAGTTATCATCGAACTTATCGACTTCAATCGATTGGAAAGCTTGAACAAAACGTTCTCCTGCCGAAACACGATGCTCAACACCAGAATCGAACACTTTGACTTGCAGCGGGAGACCTCTGAACATTTGCACGTGAACAAAAACTTCTCCAAAATGGTCATCTGCTTGGACTTCCTGCGTGCCCGTCTCGCCTTGTTCGCCTAATGCCACTCGTACACTCGCTAGAATGGGTTCCCATTGATATTTTGCATTTCGTTCTACTGCTAAAAAATCTGCAACATGATAAACCCCTTTTACTCCTTCAATCTCTAGGATGGCCTTGATATGCGAAGAGGCACCTTCAGAATTTTCCTTTGTGTAATTAAAGGCTTTTCCAAATGGGAGCTCCTCATCAATGACAACCTTCATCGAATTCGGACTTGGTGTTGGCTCGATTGTTACAATTTTCATACTATCTCTCCTATCCATTCACGATGTCGTCTAAATATGTCCATCGCTCAATTAATCGTTCATACTCTTTATTTAATTCGTCCAATTTTTCAGTTAGTTGTTGAAGCTTTGTATAATCAGCACCAGCCGTTGAAATTCCTTCTTCAGTCGCTTCAATATCTTCTTCCACTTTGGCGATCAAGTCCGAAATCGTTTCCCATTCTTTTTGCTCTTTGAATGAAAGCTTTTTCTTCTCACCTTTCGCTTTTTGCGGTTTAGGTTTCTCAACTTTAACTTCTTTAGCTTCCTCTTTTTGCGTCTGCTGTTGTTTTTCAAGATAATCGCTATAGACATCAAGGCTTTCATCAACGTTCCCTTGTCCATCTAGAATCCACAGCTTTTTCGCGATTCGGTCCAGGAAGAAACGGTCATGGGAAATCGTAAGAATCACCCCGGGAAAATGTTCGATAAAGTCCTCGAGAACTCCCAGTGTTTCGATATCCAAATCATTTGTAGGCTCGTCCAGCAATAATACGTTTGGTTGTTCCATCAATAAGCGTAATAAATGAAGTCGTTTTCGCTCCCCACCGGATAATTTTCCTATCGGTGTACCATGACTATGTAGCGGGAATAAAAATCTTTCTAACATCTGTGCGGCAGAATATCGAACCCCTTCTGCATCTGTTATGTCATTGGAAGCTTCGCGAATATATTCGATGATGCGTTCATTTTCATTCATTGCAGGGATAACTTGTTTAAAGTGCGCTCTTTTGACAGTGGAACCGACAATCACTTCTCCTGCATCCGGCTCTAACTCACCAGCAAGGATATTTAGTAAAGTCGATTTTCCGTAGCCATTGGCACCAATAATACCGATGCGGTCTCCTTGTTGCAATAGGAAGTTAAAGTCCTTTAAGATAACACGCTCGCCAAAAGTTTTTGACAGCTGCTCCCCTTCAATCACTTTCTTGCCAAGACGAGAAGTCGCTAGGGACAATTCCAGGTTAGCATCGTTTGAACCGCGCTCCATTTTGGAATCTAATTCTTCAAAGCGCTGGATTCTAGCTTTTTGTTTGGTTGTACGTGCTTTTGCTCCTCGGCGAATCCATTTCAACTCCGAGCGATAACGATTTCGCATTTTATCCTGAGTTGCAGCATGCATTTCTTCACGAATCGCTCTTGCCTCTAGATAATCTGCGTAATTTCCAGTATGTCGATACAATGTTTGATTGGCTAACTCATAGATATGCGTAGAAATCTCATCTAAAAAGTAACGATCATGGGTAATGAATATAACCGCACCTTTTAAACGCATGACCATTTCCTGGAGCCATTCAGTAGATTGAACATCTAAATGGTTTGTAGGCTCATCCAGAAGATAAAGGTCAGCCGGCTCAATTAAAACTTTCGCTAATGCAACTCGTTTTTGCTGGCCGCCAGATAGAGAAGTTACTTGTCTATCAAACATGTCGATGCCTAATTTTGTAAGCGACTGTTTCGCAAGGGCGTTCACATCCCATGCTTTGTCATTATCCATTTGCTGCTGCAGGCGGAACAATTGATTTTGCAGCTCTTCGGATTCGGGATTTTTTGAAAGCTTTGCTAATGTATCTTCATATTCTCTATTCAATTGAAGAATCGGCGAATCACCCGAGAACACGGCTTGTAAAACAGTCTCGCCTTCTTTGAATTGCGGTTCCTGCTCCAGGTGGGAAATGCGATATTTATTCGGATGATCCAGTTCTGCTGTATCGGCATCCTGCTGTCCGGCTAAAATCGATAAAAGTGTAGATTTCCCCGTTCCATTAATGCCGATTAGCCCAGCACGCTCCCCCTCATAAATAGTAAACTCAATGTTTTCAAATAGCGTTTTATCGCCAACGGTTTTTGTTAAATTTGATACGATTAAATGACTCATGAATTTCCTTCTCTTTCATTTTTTAGCTGCTGTAAAATTGGTACCTTCCAAGCTCAACCCTAATCAATTCACAACATCAACAATACCAAGGGTTTTATATAATTCAATTATAAAGGATAATATGAAATAAAGCATTAAAGGGGATTTATTTTGGAGAAATCAGGTATTGATATTGCTTCAATTCCCCCTATTATTTTGAGGTTTTTTGATATAAAAAATGATTGAAAGAGTTGCTCGAAACAACTCTTCCAATCATTTTTTATTTCATTTATGCTTAATCAACCATACCTATTCGGCACTACTTCTTCTGGTATTGGATTAACGTATCCACCTTTTGTCTGTTCACGCAACTCATTTTTTGCTTGATCGATTAAATCGGGATTTTGTAAAAGTTCGATAGCCGTTAATGCTAACACTTTACTTGCATAGAGCATCCCTTTATGGGCTAGTCCGGTTTTCCCTTGCGATACAAGCTGCCAAGTATGTAAAGGGGTTCCTAGCACGAAGCAAGTAGCAAAAAATTGCGATGTCGGTACAACCCAGCTTACATCTGCCACATCAGTAGATCCCGCCATAGTATGGGTTGACTTTTGATAGGGCACCACTTCAGGATAAAACGGGTAGTCTGTATCCTTTAAATTATCCACCCGGCTCTCTTCATAAATTGTTTTAATTTCCTCTATGGCACTTGAAAACTCTGATGGCGTAATCGTTTTAGCCATTTTCTTCGCATAGTCGATTTCTTCATCATTATATGCAGGTAACCCTACTAACTGTAGCTTATCGTATATAATTTTGTTGATGGTATCGTTTGGTATATAATTCGAACAGGCTTTATCAAATTTTACTTTAACTTTTGTACCCGTCATCATTGCTGCGCCTTCTGCGATTTTGACGATACGTTTATAAATCCCATCTACTTCAGGAATCGTATTGGCTCTGATTAAATATAAAACCTCCGCATTTGCTTGTACGACATTCGGAGATAGCCCTCCTGTATTCGTCACAGCATAATGCATTCTAGCACTGCTTGATACATGTTCGCGTAAATAATTCACGCCAACATTCATTAATTCAACAGCATCTAGTGCACTTCTTCCTAGATGTGGGGAATTAGCAGCATGTGAAGCAATTCCTTCAAATTCAAAATATACTTGATAGTTAGCTAGAGAAGAATAATTAAATACGCTTGTGAACGAATTTGGGTGCCATGTTAATGCAACATCCACATTGTTGAAAACACCTTCGCGCACCATAAAGGTTTTACCTGAGCCACCTTCTTCGGCGGGACAACCGAAATAATGGATTCTCCCCTCTATTTCTCCTTTATCAATTAAATCTTTTAGAAGTCTAACTGCCCCTATTCCTGCTGTTCCTAATAGATTATGGCCGCATCCATGACCATTGCCTCCATCAATTAGAGGTTCCCTTACTTCACTTCCCGCTTTTTGACTTAGTCCTGGAAGTGCATCAAATTCCCCTAAAATCCCTATAATCGGACCTTTGCTTCCATATTTAGCGACAAATGCTGTTTGGATGCCGCCTATGCCCATTTCAATTTCAAAACCTGCTTCTTTCAAATATGTTGTTTGTAGTTTTACTGATTCAAATTCTTTAAATCTTGTTTCAGGAATCTCCCAGATACGGTCAGAAAGTTTGATCATTTCCTCTTCATACTGTGTAGAGATACTTTCTATTGGTTTTAGCAAACTACTCATTATCTTTCATCTCCTCATAGATTCTAAAAGGTGCATTTAACCATATTTCCAGAGCTGAAAGCATATCCTCTTCTTCGATATCAAACTCTTCGTGATGATGACCCGCAGCTAAATTTGTCCCAATAATGGAGTAGCATGCCTGGCCACCTTGCTGTTGTACTTTTTGCATTAAAAATGTTGCATCTTCAGAACCTGCTTTAAAATTTCTATATTCGATTACTTCTTGAATGGATGGCTGAAGCTTGGCCGTATCCATCAAGATTTTTGCTAATTGTTGATCTGATGGTACGTTTATGGCATATCCAACTTTATCGAGTTGAATTTCCACATCATACATTGCACCAATACCGTTGAAGATTTGTTCAACCTGCTTTTCATAGAATTCATTGATGGCAGTTGTTTCTCCCCTAATTTCAAATTGCATTTTTGCTAAAGCAGGGATAATATTACGACCGCTGCCAGCTTCTAATGTACCTACGTTCACTCTCACAATTCCTTCACTATGCGGTGGAAGGCTATGTAATGCAAGAGCTGCTTGTGCACTAGCTAATAGCGCATTTTTTCCTTTTTCTGCATTAATGCCGGAATGAGCGGCAATCCCTTGAATCGTAACATCATATTTCGAGGTTGCTAAAAATCCATCTACCCCAGCAACAAAGGTACCTTTCGGGACTCCTGTTCCAATATGAAGCGCAAATAAATAATCGATCTTTTCTAATAAAGGGGATGGGGCAATTGCACTTCCACCTCTTACTCCTTCTTCGGCCGGTTGGAAAATGATTATTATTTTTCCACAGAGCTTATCTTTTACTTTCATAAATTGTTCCGCTAAACCCAATCCGATGGAGGCATGACTATCATGACCACATGCATGCATAAAACCTTTATTTTCAGAGCGGAATTTCAATTTTTTCGGTACATGTTTTTCACTAGACGATTCTAAGATTGGTAAAGCATCAATATCTACACGATAGGCAATCGTCGGTCCCGCAATACCTGTATCGAAATTAGCTATTACCCCTGTTTTCCCTGCTTCCATTTTTTCTAGCCATTTGGAGGAGACATCACTCTCCAGTGCTTTATTATAAAAAACTTCTGCTTGGGATTTATCGGGTACACCCAGAGAGACACCATCTACAATCTCTTTCCCTACATAAACATCATATCCCCAAGCTTCAAGTTTTTCGGCTATAATTGCAGAAGTCCGAAACTCTAACCAACCAGGTTCTGGAAATCTATGAAAATCTCTTCTCCATTCTGTCAAAACTTGTAAATAGCTATTATCTACAGTTAAAAAGTTCATCTAAGACATCTCCTAATTTAATAAGTATTGTACACCTGGGCCAATCGGAATATTAAATAGTACAAATACGAGCATCAATAAGATCCATGAAATTAAAAAGACAATCGTGTACGGAATCATTAATGACATCAAAGTTCCGATACCTGCTTTTTTGTTGTAAATTAACATAAAGCCCAATATTATCGCGAAATATTGATTTAAAGGTGTTACCATATTTGTTGAGGATTCACCAATTCGATACGCCAATTGAATAAAAGCAGGATGATAACCCAACAGCATGAATGTTGGAACGAAAATAGGTGCTACAAGTGACCAAAGAGCAGAACCACTAATAATAAATAGACTTAGAACAGCCACTAGTAAGGTGAATAGAACAATTGAAAAGACGTTTGTTAGATTTATTGCAGTTAATAGGTCTGCTAAATGTACTGCCATCCACGTAGCGATGTTTGTCCAGTTAAAGTAACCAATAAATTGAGCAATAATAAAGATTAATACAATATAACTTGATAGATCACGAATTGCCTCAGCCATAATATTTGGAACGTCAGCTAGCTTAGTAATCTTTTTAACTGACACACCATATGTAATACCTGCTATTAAGAAGAAAACAAATAGAATCGGTACAATACCTGATAGAAATGGCGAACGCAAAATTGTTCCATCGTCATTCAATAACGGAGAATTTGGTATAACCATTAGCACTACTATCAATCCGACAAACAGGAAGGATACAATTCCTGTATTGCGTAAAGCCCGGTTTTCTACAGGCGACAATTCGTGCAAATCTGCTTTCTTCTCACCTTTATATTGACCCAAACGCGGTTCTACGATTTTATCCGTAACAATTGCTCCTAAGAAAGCTAATAAAAACGTTGAGGCACACATGAAGAACCAGTTATCTAATGGTGACACGATCATCGTCTCGTCTATTGTTTTGGCAATTTCAGTTGAAATACCAGACAATAACGCATCCGTACCAGCAACTAATATATTTGCGGTAAAGCCAATTCCAGCCCCTGCAAGACCTGCAGCTAAACCAGCAAGTGGATGTCTTCCTAAAGATAAAAAGACTAACGCAGCTAAAGGAGGAATAACTACAAATGCTGCATCCGATGCAATATTACCTAAAATACCTATGAACACGACCATAAACGTAACAATCCGTTTAGGTGTTTTAGTAATTGCTTTTGTCATTAAAGCCGAAAATAATCCAACTCTCTCGGACAAGCCGATTCCCAGCATCATTGTTAATACTAAACCGAGTGGAGCGAAGCCAGTAAAATTAGTTAAAGTATTTGCCAGTATGTACCGAACGCCTTCTTTTGAAAGCAAATTATTAACCGTTACTGTTTCCCCTGTATTAGGATGTATGACAGAAGCATGGATAGTGCCCAAAATAAATGATATTACGATTAAAATAAGTGTAAGATAAAAGAAGAGCATAAATGGATGTGGTAACTTATTGCCGATTTTTTCGACACCATTTAGAAATTTGTTGAAAGCGCCATTTCTTCCTTCTTCAATCTCGTTATTGTTCGCAATTTCAATTTCTAGATTGTTTTTCATAATCATTATTTCCCCCTTTTTTATTTTCGGACAATTTATTACAATGTCTTAAAATAAATATTAAAAAATTGTGAAAATTTCTACAATAGTAAATTAGGAGGATTTTAAATGTATAATATATGCGTCTTTTCTACTAAACTTTCATATAGTTGGGTGAAAAATTGTGAAAACTTTGAAATCGATAATATGAATCTTCAAATTTTTATTTACGATGATTTAAGTCACTTAGAGAAACTCTTTCTTGAAAAGATCAAAATATATGATGGTGTTATTTTCAGCGGACAAATTCCTTACTTACATATTCAAAAACATTTAAATCAATATTTGTCATCAATTCCTTGTGCTTTTTTTGATATTAGCGAGCGTGATTTTTATTATAAAATAGCAGAGATACAGTATAAGTACCCTCATTTTTCCTTCCAAGAAAGCATTATTGATTTTCTTTATAGAGAGAACAATTACTTAAGTTTAAAAGACATCCTATTACCTGAAGACTTTCCCTATCTTCTTGGTGATAGTATTGAAGTATTTGGTTTACCAGATGCTTATGATGTTGTCTATAGAACCCACGCAAAACTGTGGAAGGAACAAAAAGTCCGTTTTTCACTCACACGCCTAACAAATTTGTATACGTATTTTGAAAATGATGATATCCAACCGATACTTGTAACGCCTACCTCCGAGAGTATGCATCTAACTATATTGGAGATTATGAAAGAGATTGAAGTAGTTAACTTAATGAATAGTCAAGTCGTAGCTGGTTATCTAGAATTTTCAATATCTCAAAATGATCCTACTGAAATCGAGTATCGACAAATTGCCCTTTATAAATCAATTTTAGATTTTAATCGAAAATTCGGAATATCATTGATTACATATAGAAGTGCCATTCACTATGAATTGATCACAAATTATAAGGACTTTTTAATGATTACAAATGCTAAGGAAACATGCTCTTTAGCCGGTTTTTTAAGGGAAGAACTCTCATTTAAAATAAAAATCGGTTGGGGGATCGGCAAAACATTGCAGGAGGCGAGAATCCAGGCTGAGAAAGCTGCAACTTATTGTACAGGTACTTTAACGGAATCGTATATTTTAACAAAAGAAAATCATTTAATCGGTCCGCTAGATGGCAACTCATCCATTGCCATAAAAGAGTTTGACAACGACAAACTGGAAACAATATCTAATCATACGAATATTTCAATACTCCATTTACAGAAAATCTATGGATTAGTTTATAAATTAAAAAAAGAGATATTAACTGCTGAAGAAATTAGTGTTCACTTGTCCATTTCAGTACGCACAGCAAGCCGAATATTAAAACGCCTAGAAGAATTTCATTATGCATCCCCCATATTGAATAAAGTTACAAAATCAAAGGGTAGACCAAGTAAACTATATAAGCTGGAATTTTAGGAATAAAGGTGGCGTACCTCACATAACTGTGTGAATTTATCACTTATAAAATTTTTACCTATTTAATAACCCTAAACGGAGATGTATCGTATACTACTCCAGTTTAGGGTTAATTTTAGATATATAAAAATGTGATTGCTCTTTGTATTGGTAATTAAACCCTCATTGAACCAATTTGCTTAATGAATTGCTATTCTTAAGCTCTTCCTTCTCTTTCATCTTTCAACTGATTCAAAAAAGCTTCCATAAATGCATGACGTTCTTCAGCCATTTGCTTACCTTTTTCAGTGGTCATCAAGTCTTTTAGCAATAGAAGTTTTTCATAGAAATGTGTTACGGAAGCTGTGCTTTTCGAACGATATTCTTCTTCTGACATTTGTGCGCGAGCTTCTTCTGCATCGTCATATAGTTTTCGCCCTTTTGCTCCACCGAAAGCAAATGTCCGCGCAATCCCCACTGCCCCGATTGCATCTAATCGATCAGCATCTCGAACGATTTTCGCCTCGATGGATTTTGCTTCAACCTCGTTTCCTCCATTGAAAGAAACACTTTCGATAATTTCTTTAATATGTAATTTTTTATCTTCCGTTAGACTCAGCGAGTTTAGTAATGCTTCTTCATTTTCTTTTGTGTCGCTATATTTTTTGTCACTAACATCATGTAAAAGTACCGCGATTCGGACAATTTCTTGATCTGCTTCAGGCTCTGCTGCAAGAATGCTTTCCGCGTTTTGCAATACCCTCTCTATATGTTGAAAATCATGGCTTGCATCAAATTGGTCATAGATTTTCTGAACGTCTGCTTTTAGTTGGTTAATCATATTTATCACTCCTAATGATTCTATTATAGATAGAATCGAGTGAAGATGCGAGTTTTGGAAATTAAGATTGGGGTTGTTGGAGGGGTTTGTTGGGGGTTACTTGCGAATTGCTATTTTAAAATGTACCCTATAAGATAGACACTTAAAAAAAGTCTCTCTTGTAGGGTACTTTTATTTATAATGAAAGAAATAATTAATGGAGCGGAAGAAAATGTCGAAAAAATTATTTACAGAGCAAGAACAGAAATTATTAATGAAACATCCTTATGTTAAAGCTGTTAGTGAAAAAGCAATAACATATACAGATGAATTTAAGGCAATGGCAATTAAAGAATATGAGAAGGGAAATTTGCACGTCAAATTTTTGAAGATGCAGGATTTGATATTGAAATTGTAGGGATTCAACGAGCAAAATCGTCTTTAAAGCGATGGCGTGCTGCTTATCAAAAGAATGGTTTAGAGGGGCTTGAGGATTCTCGTAAATACTATTCTGGACGCCCTCTTGAACGTGAATTAAGTATAGAAGAAAAGTATGCAAGATTAGAAGCTCAAAATGCATTATTACGTGCAGAAAATGAACTTCTAAAAAAGATCGATTTAGCAGAAAGGATGTTGGTGAAGAAAAAGAAAAACTAACAGCTGAACAGAAATTTCGATTGATCCAACTGGTCATTAAAAAACATAACTTAAAGCGGATGGTAAGCTATCTTTGTGAACTAGTTGGTGTCTCTCGGTCAGGTTATTATCGTTATTTTTCAGAAGAAGCGCAACTTAATAGACAAGCGCGTGATGAAGCAGACGAAGAAGTAAAGGAAATCATTTTAAGAGCGTTCAATTTTCGCCGTCGTAAGAAGGGCGCACGTCAAATCAAAATGACATTAGAAAATCAGTATCAAATTACATATAACTTAAAACGAATTCGTCGTATCATGAAAAAGTTTCAAATCATTTGTCCAATTCGAAAAGCTAATCCTTATCGAAGAATGGCAAAAGCAACGAAAGAACATAGAACTTTACCAAATCTACTAAATCGTGAATTCAAGCAAGGAATCGCTAGAAAAGTATTATTAACTGATATTACATATTTGAGTCACGGAAAAGGAAAACGTGCGTACTTATCAACCATAAAAGATGCCGAAACCAATGAAATTTTAGCATATGAGACATCTGATAGATTAACGATAGATATTGCATTAAATACATTAAAGAAGATGAAAAAAAGTGGGATAAAGTTGGCCGAAGGCGCATTCATTCACTCAGATCAAGGATTCCACTATACTAGCCCCCAATTTCAAAAGATGGTGAAAGAGATGGGGCTAGACCAGTCAATGTCCCGTCGAGGCAACTGTTGGGATAATGCCCCTCAAGAATCGTTTTTTGGACATTTTAAAGATGAAACGGACTTTAAATCGTGTGAAACATTAGAAGAAGTAAAACGTGAGATTAAAAGTTATATGACTTATTACAATTATTATCGAGGTCAATGGAACTTAAAAAAGATGACGCCTGCACAATACAGTCATCATCTTCTTCAAGTTGCCTAATTCCCCAGAGTCTTTTTAAAAATGTCCTTTACAAAGGGTACACTTTATTTTACGAGCGGGTTTACCTTTTTTACGAGCGACTTTCTCCTCCTTACGAGCGCATAGCTATTTTACGAGCGAGTTCAGCTCATTTACGAGCGAGCTTTCCTTCTTTACGAGCGACTTCCTCCGCTTCACGAGCGCATAGCTATTTTACGAGCGAGTTCAGCTCATTTACGAGCGAGCTTTCCTTCTTTACGAGCTAATTCCTCCGCTTCACGAGCCGCTCCCCATAACACTCTAAACTTCACACCAAACCCAAGACTACGAGCTCACCTCCCAAACCAAAACTATTTCGCCTGAACAAGTATTATATTGGGACGAGCCACAATATGATAGTAAAAAGAAGTTTTAGAGGGGAGATCAGATAATGTATAAAAATGAAGTTGGCGGGTTTGTACTGAGGCTTGTGTTAGGGGGGATATTTCTTTTGCACGGCTTTGTGAAATTTAAAGAAGGCATATCCGAAACGATTACCCGATTTGGGGAATACGGTATTCCCTTTAATGAAATTGCAGGCTTTGGGGTTGCCGGAATCGAGCTGCTTGGGGGCTTCTTTTTAGTTATCGGCTTTTCGGTTCGGTTTGTTTCGCTTCTGCTAATCGGGGTAATGGTTGGGGCAATCGTATTTGTAAAGTTTGAAACTGGTTTTTTAAATGGGTATGAATTCAACATTGCATTAATCGCGATGGCTGTCTACTTACTATTTGCAGGAAGTAATTTGATGTCTCTTGACCGGCTCTTCAACGAAAAAGAAAAAAGTTCAAAAGGGAAAATTCAATTCCGAAATTAGAAACCAAAACTTCGATTGGGGCTCACCTTAGAAAACCAGCATCCTCGGATTCACGAATTAAAAAAACTGCAGCCCCTATTGCATCCCCAAGACACAATAGAAACCGCAGTTCTTTAAATATTTATTTTACTAACTCTAACTCAACAGGAACAAACTCTTCTACTGTTTCACCATTTAAGTAGGCTACAGCTGTTGCGATAGCTGATTTGCCGATTTCTTCTGGTTTTTGTGCAACAGATGCTGCAAGCTTTCCTGCTTTGATAGCCGCAAGAGCGTCGTCTGTTGCATCAAAACCAATAACTTTGATATCTTTTTCAGTAGCTTGGATTGCTTCTAGTGCCCCTAAAGCCATTTCGTCATTTTGAGCAAATACCGCTTGAATTTCCGGATTAGCCTGCAGCATGTTTTCCATAACTGTTAAGCCTTCGCCACGGTCAAAGTTTGCTGTTAAGCTGGAAACCAAGTCTACTTTGCCATCGACGGCTTTTAAGAATCCTTCACCGCGATCGCGAGCTGCCGAAGAACCGGCAACCCCTTCAAGCATTGCAGTTTTTGCTCCTTCTCCAACTAATTCAAGTAGGTATTCGCCTGCTAAAACACCACCAGCAACGTTGTCCGATGCGATATGGGATACTACTTCTCCAGTATCCGCCGTTCGGTCAACTGTAATAACCGGAATTCCAGCTGCGTTTGCTGATTCAACCGCTGATCCAACCGCTGAAGAATCTACTGGGTTGATCAGGATTAAATCTACACCTTGTTGAATTAAATCCTCAACATCTGATGCTTGTTTCGATGCGTCATCTTGTGCATCGACGATTGAAATTTCTGCACCTTGTTCTTGTGCGTTTGCTTTTGCCCCTTCACTTAATGTAACAAAGAAAGGATTGTTTAATGTTGAAATCGAGAATCCAATTTTATATGAAACTTTTCCATCCGTTGCACTATCTTCTTTTGCATTTTCTAAAAATGGAGATTCCATTGAACATGCAGAAAGAACTAAAGCGACAAGAGCTACCAATAGTAACGTCATCTTTTTCATGTGTATGTTCTCCTTAAGCTGTTTTTTTGCGGTCCATTAATACAGCGATTAAAATAACGATCCCTTTCACAACCTGTTGCCAGAAAGAAGAAACGCCGATTAAGTTCATACCGTTATTTAACACACCAATAATCAAAGCACCGATCAATGTTCCGAAAATCCAACCTTTACCGCCGTTTAAGCTTGTCCCACCTAGAACAACAGCTGCGATGGCATCTAATTCATAGGATTCCCCTGCTGTAGGTTGAGCTGAATTTAAACGAGAAGTTAAAATTAATGCTGCAAGAGATGCCAATAATCCCGTAATGGCATATACTGCAATTTTTACGCGGTCCGTATTAATGCCTGATAGTTTGGCAGCTTCTTCATTGCCGCCAACTGCATAAACGCGGCGACCAAATGTTGTTTTTTGTAAAATGAAATACAAAACGATAAAGCCAACGACCATTGTTACGACCGGAACAGGGAAACCTAAGAAATACCCTTTCCCGAATAGTTGGAATGAATAATGATCCCCAAGATTAGAAATCGGTCGACCATCTGTATACACTAATGTCAATCCACGATAAACAGTCATCGTTGCTAGTGTCGCGATAAATGGCGCAACCTTCCCTTTTGTAATAATAACACCATTGATGGCACCTAAAATTAAACCAATGATTAATACAATACCCATTGTTAAAAATGGATCCATTCCACTTGAAAGCAGACTAGCCGCGATTGCACCGGTTAAAGCCAGGGTTGAACCTACTGATAGATCAATTCCGCCTGTTAAAATAACAAATGTCATCCCGAAGGCAATGATGGCACTAATGGAAACTTGACGTAACACATTAAAGATATTTGCGATTGATAAGAAACTTGGATTTAAGATTGAGACAACAATGATCAATAAAATTAAACCGAATAGTGGTCCAAGTTTTGACACTAATTCTTTTGATTTATGATTGGACAACTTTTTCTCCCCCTGTTGCGTATTGCATAATGACTTCCTGCGTCATATTTTCTTTGTTCACTTCACCTGTTAATCTGCCTTCTTGCATGACAATCACACGATCTGCCATGCCAATAACTTCTGGCAGCTCGGAAGAAATCATCAAAATTGCCACACCTGCTTCAGCTAGTTGGTTAATAATATGATAGATTTCTTTTTTCGCACCGATATCGACTCCACGCGTTGGTTCATCCAAGATTAAAATCTCTGGTTCTGTTCCGAGCCATTTTGCGATAACAACCTTTTGTTGATTCCCTCCACTCAGCGATTTTGCGCTTTGTTCAGGACCTGAAGTACGTATTTTTAAGTCATTAATATATTTGGCAACCATTGAATTTTCATGTTCCTTCTTCATAATTCCTGAAGATGAACACTTATCAAGGTTCACCAATGAAATATTGTCCTTGATAGAGAAATCCAGCACCAAACCTTGTGTTTTACGGTCTTCCGTGACAAAACCAATACCGTACTTCATCGCATCAATTGGAGATTTAATGCCAGCCTTTTGACCATCTATGAAAATCTCGCCTTTATTTGCTTTACGATAGCCAAAGATCGTTTGAGCCACTTCTGTACGTCCCGCTCCCATTAAGCCGGCTACACCCAGGACTTCCCCTTTTTTTAACTCGAAGGAAACGTCTTGGAATAATCCATTCACTGTAAGGTTTCGTACTTCTAATTTCGTATCGCCAATTTTGCAATTTCTTTCCGGGAAACGTTCACCAAGCTCGCGCCCCACCATCATCGCGACAATTTCGTCAAAATTTGTTTCAGGAATTTTACGTACGCCCACTGATTGACCATCACGCAAAATCGTAATACGATCGCAGATAGCGAAGATTTCTTCCATTCGGTGGGAGATATAAACAAATGAAATGCCTTTTGCTTTTAGCTCGTTCACTGTCTTAAATAATGTTTCGATTTCTCGATCTGTCAGAGCAGCTGTAGGCTCGTCCATGACAATATATTTTGCATCGCTTGCAATCGCTTTGGCAATCTCGATGATTTGCTGTTTACCAACCGATAAATCACCCGTACGTGTTCGCGGATTAATATCCAACCCTAATTTCGAGAGCAACTGTGCTGCTTCCTTTTCCATTTCCCGATTCTTTAGGATACCTGTCTTTCCATATGTAAGTTCTTTTCCAAGAAATAAATTTTGGGCCACTGTTAAATCCGGCAGCATATTTAATTCTTGATGAATCACAATTATCCCAAGTTTTTCTGCATCCTTAGGGGACTTAAATTGTACTGGCTGTCCATCCACTTTGATTTCTCCAGCATCTTTTGTATAAATACCGCTTAAAATTTTCATCATCGTAGACTTCCCTGCACCATTTTCGCCCATAAGCGCATGGATTTCGCCATTCGCTAATTCGAATTGGACATTTTCCAAGACGATATTTCCGTTAAATGCTTTACATATGCCTGACATTTGAATCATGCAATTTCACCTACTTCAAGTTTTAGATTTTAGAAAATTACACCACATTGCAAAATCACATTGGCATATGGCGTGGTTTCACCAGTACGGATAATTAATTTCGTTTGCTTTGTGAGCTCTTTGAATTCTTCGTGTGTTACATAAGAAATATCTGATAAAGTTCTTGCCAATTTAGTTGCCACAGGTTCATTTTTTTGTTGAACTTCCTTCGCCGCAATTGACGTCTCGACAACCAAATCATCTAAAACGACTTCTAAGATTGATAGAAAGGATGGCAGCCCAAGCTTGTAGGCAAGGTCAATACATGGAACGCCTTCAGGAATTGGCAAACCGCAATCCGCAATCACGATTCGATCAGTATGACCTAATTTGGCAAAATGTCCTGCTAATTCGCGATTTAAAATGCCATGTTTTTTCATTTCAAACCCTCCAGACGTTTATTCACTTGCTCGATTTGCGGCATGCCACCTTGTGCTCCAAATTTCTCAACTGAAAGTGAAGCAGCAATATTAGCAAAATGAACCGCTTCCTCAATGGATTTTCCAGCAGTAATCGCATAGGCAAATGCACCATTAAATGTATCCCCGGCACCTGTTGTATCCACAGCTTTTGTTTTAAATCCAGGAACCTTCACAATTTTAGTGCCATCGTAATAGGCTGCACCTTCTCCGCCAAGCGTTACAATAATTTTATTAGGGTATTGTTTTAATACTGTTTCATAATCTGTTCCAAAGATGAATTCACATTCTGTTTCATTTGGCGTTAAGTATGTCACTTTATTGATCCACTCGGGTTTGTAATTTGCTGCTGGCGCTGGATTTAGTAAAACAGGAATCGATAATTTTTCACAAACATCAAGAACATAATCGATTGTTTCTACAGGAATTTCCAGCTGCAGCATAACTAACTTGCTTTTCTCAATTAACTCCATGTTTTCATCAATCATTTGTTGATTTACATCAAAGTTTGCACCGGGGACAACAATTATACGATTGTCATTATCATGCAATAGAATATTGGCAATCCCTGTGGAGTTATTGGTTTTGGCGATTCCACCTACATGGACCTCTTCATTTTTTAAATTAAAATACAATTCGTTTCCGAAAGCATCTTCGCCAACTGCCCCAACCATTTGAATCTGACTGCCAAGTCTCGCTGCTGCAACAGCTTGATTTGCTCCCTTTCCACCTGGAATAGTGGTAAACAAGTTTCCAAGCACTGTCTCCCCTTGTTTTGGGAAAATATCTGTACGGATCGCAATATCCATATTAATGCTGCCAATTACAGTAATCATTCAGTTCGTTCCTTTCTTGTTGTTTCCCTTATAATGAGCTCTGGATCGATACAAACAGAAGTCTCGGTTAAGTTTTTGCCTTCTATTTGTTTAATGAGTAACCTAGTTGCCGTTTGTCCTAGTAGATATATATTTTGTGCAACCGTTGTCAAACCAGGCGAGACGACATTACCTATTTGAATTCCATCAAACCCTACTATTTGTATATCCTCAGGAATCCGTAAATGTAATCGATGCGCCGCTTTCAGTGCTCCTATTGCAGATGCATCACTACAAGCGAAAATGCCATCAATGGCTGGATTTTCTTTTAAATAGTCATATAAAATCTTTTCTGCCATTTCAAAATCATAGGGACTTTCGATAATTTGCCATTCCATCTCTTTATCATTAATAGCTGATTTAAACCCTTCTACCCTGGCTTGAGAGGAAGTCATGTTTTTTGGCCCACTCATACATAAAAGATTTGTTGCACCACATTGAAGTAAATATTCGGTAGCAAGTCGTGCACCTTTCTGATTGTTTGTTGTAACAGTCGGGATTTCCGATTGAATCGGTCTATCCAGGGCAACAATCGGCAAATTTACACTTTGTCTATGATTCTCTTGTTCAATAATGGAAGTTAATATGATTCCGGCTACATACTTTTTTGTGAGCTTTTGTAGATAATGTTTTTCCTTTTCCGCATTTTCATCTGAATTGCAAAGAATAACAGTATAACCATATTCAAAAGCAGTATCTTCTACAGCTCTAGCTAACTCGGGAAAGAATGGGTTTTTAATATCCGGAATAATCAGCCCAATAATATCAGACTGCTTCGTCGAGAGAGAACGTGCCACTTCACTCGGACTATAATTTAATTCTTTAATGGCCAATTCAATAGACTCGCGAGA
The DNA here is from genome assembly GCA_030027265.1 of Lysinibacillus fusiformis. GTDB lineage: Bacteria > Bacillota > Bacilli > Bacillales_A > Planococcaceae > Ureibacillus > Ureibacillus fusiformis_A. The sequence continues at coordinate 79,280 of JASENG010000003.1, forward strand.
TTTCGTTCCAACATACCCACTATCATTCAAATATCTTGATACAGTAGCAACGGATACATTAGCCAATTTTGCTACATCACTTATTGTCGCCATAGTTTTCTCTCTTTCGATTTAAATAAATACTAAATATGGTATCGGTTACATACCGCTCAAAAAATAAATATCCAATATGTAATCGGTTCCACAAAATAGACAAATGACTCAATTATGCTATTCTCATTTGCATCAATGAAACTTTTAAGACTAATTATGTTTTACTGTAAGAAATATGTACAATCAAAACTTTTTATAGTATGTCACATTTTATTCGATTAGGCTATACTTAATTTCATTTTCAGCATAATTTCACAAATTTCTAATAAAGTAATTCCTTTAACCATGAAAAATCGGATTAATCTATTAGCATTTATTTCTAAGAGGATATAAAAGTGATACTAAAGTAATAGATATAACCCCAAAGGACTATGCTATAATTATAGTTACAAAGTAGCGCAAAACTATTAATATTTGTATTTCATTGACAGGAAGGGAGATGTTCGAGTGGGTAAAATTTTCAAACTATTCAAATTTGACTCAATTCGCAAAAAAATCTTAGTCAGCTTTGCATTAGTAGTCATGTTTACAGCTATTTACGGCATTTTATCTTATTTAATCAATGCTTCCTTAATGAATTCATCGAAAGAGATCATTGATGAAAAGCTTGTCATACTAAATGCAGAAAATGCACTCGCAGAATCTATTAACGTACGTGCCTCGGCAGCTAGAGCATATGTATTAAAAGGCGATGAATCCTATAAGGAGCTGTTTTATGAATACAGCGGGCAAGCTGATGAAAGCATTGAGATTATTAAAAACACCGAGCATTTCACTTTAGTTCAAAATGCCATTTTTACCGCAGCAAACTGGAATAAATTTATTGAAGAACAGGTATTTGCAGTATATGATGCAGGAAATATCGAAGACGCCATGTTTAATATCACCATGAGGGATTCAGATGTAGAAGCCATTCGCTCACAATTTGAAGCAGTTGCACAGCAAACAGAAAAGCAAATTATTGAAATTGGCCATACGATGATTGACAATACAGAAAATGCCAAGCTACTTCTTATTGTCATGTCCTTAATTATTATCCTTGTAGCTATTACAACCCAAATCGTCCTATCTTCCATGGTCTCAAAACCAGTTGTTCGATTAATGAAACAAATGAACAAAATTACAGGTGGGCAATTAGATGTAGAGCCCCTACCCATCTTGACAAACGATGAATTTGGTAAACTATCTGCTTCTACCAATGAAATGACAGAACAGTTAAAGTCCATTATCGGTCAAATTCAGTTCGTATCTTCGAATGTTGAAAATAGTAGTTTAAGCTTGAAGCTATCCGCCTCTGAGGTTACAGCGGGGACACAGCAAACTGCCATTACAGTTGGGCAAATTGCCGAAGGAACAGAAGAACAAGCATCAAGTACAATGGAGCTTCGAAGTGCAATGACCACTTTTGCCGGTCAAATTGAGGAAGCAAATAATTATAGTCAAAAAGTATATCAGCATTCAGAGACTGTCAAAGATATTACGGAGAACGGTCGCCAGCTGATGACGGAAACTAATTCACAGATCGAGAAAATCAATACGATTGTCAAAACTGCCGTAGCAAAGGTTGAAAATTTGAATGAACAATCCAAACAAATCACAAACCTTGTCAAAGTGATTACAGACATTGCTGACCAAACGAATCTGCTGGCTTTAAATGCAGCAATCGAGGCGGCAAGAGCTGGAGAACATGGGAAAAGCTTTGCAGTAGTGGCAGATGAAGTGAAAAAATTAGCTGAACAAGTCTCTCTTTCTGTTTCAAGCATTTCCACGATTGTTACGAACATTCAGCAAGAAACAAATGAAGTAACCACTTCTTTAATGGCAGGGTATAACGAAGTGGTAAAAGGCTCTGAACAAACGAACCTATCAAAAGAAACGTTTGAACAAATTTCGCTGGCGATCACTGAAATGGTGGCCAATATCCAAACAGTTGCTGCAAACCTAGAAAATATTCAGCAGCAAACGCAAAGCATCGATACTTCGATTGAAACAATCGCCAGCGTATCTGAACAATCCGCTGCAAGCTCTGAAGAAGCTTCCGCAACCGTAGAAGAAGTAGCTTCTTCAATGGAACAAGTTTCTTCCAATGCAGATGAACTCGCTTCTAATGCGGAACAACTGAACGAACTGGTTAAACAATTTAAAATTTAATCGATATAGAAGAATATTCTTCTATGAATCTAAAGGTTCATGAGTGGACGAAGGAGACAACCAACACAGTATGCGAGCGTTTGTCTACAGTCTGAAAGGCAGCCCCATAAAAGGAGCTGCCTTTTTAGTTATCTAGCATTCTTTTTAACAATCATATAACTAGCCATAATGATGAAAAACACAGCTGCGGCAAATATCGTAATCGACATAGTCATCGAGGATTCGGTGCCAGCAACCTTATCACCAGTTTCTAGATTCACTGCTATAGAAGGCTCTTTCCCATCCCCTAACGCTGTCAAATCATCAGCTGCATTGGCTAATAGTGTTGTTTTTGAGCAAAGACTAACAGACTTCTTTCCATCATTTTCATTTCCATAGACTAAATATTCATTATCAATTGTGAAATTGAACCCACAACTTGCTGAGTCTCGTTCTGTATAAATAAGGATTTCTGTTTCGTCTACACCCTTCCATGTGTGCGATACATCAAAATGTAATTCCAGCAAATCTGCCGAGGACTTTTCAGCAGCATCTGCTTTCGGATCCCTAATTTCTATTACCTTGCCGGAGAAAACAAAGTCACTTCTTTCTAATTCCTCAACTGCTGTACCTGGCTCAATACAAGAACAGGCATAACTGGAAGTTGTAGAAAAATTAACGATAAAAGGAAATACTAAAAGAAAAACAATAAGCAGTTTTATTTTCATGATGACATCCCCCCTTTACTAATTCGACTAAAGAATTGGAAATAAAGTTACAAAATAAGTGGATTTCTTCTTAGAATATCAAATTCTAGAAAAAAAGAAACTACCCCAAAAATGGATAGTTTCAAAATAGAATATGAATTTCTTTCACTTGATAGTTATCAAATTTAGATTTTCACAATTATACGTTTTGTCAGCTGACGAATAAGCCATAAACAGATTGTAATGACCAGGATGATGCCTACCATTGAAAGTACGATTGGAATCTCAAAATCCTCTAAAAAGCTTGGTACATTCAATCCTAAGCTTGCTGATAATAAAATATCTTCTGCCTGTATGACTATAAAACCTATAACGATGGACAAAAGACCGCCTATAACACCCCATCTGCTAAATGCAGAGCCAATTAACCACCCTGCACAATAATAAGTAAAGATATTTAAAGCAAATATAAAGATTGCTAATAGCCAACTCGAACTTAGTTCAATATGGGGTGAAAAGATAACAGAAGTAACTAAATGTCCAATGATATTCCCGTCAGGATCATTAACATTATTTTCAAAAGAATCGATATTAATTCGTAAGTTCAATAAGTTAAGAATTAAACTAAACAAGCTTGTTACAATTGCGCTGACTATTGGTATTGCTATTGATAGCCCTATAGTTCCCAAGATTGCCCCTTTAAAATAATCCTTTCTCGTGACACCATTTCCTACATAATGTGGTATAAAACCAATTGCAGAAATAATTCCAATTACCAACATAAAGATATTCGCTGCTATAAATGTAGCATCAAAAAACGCATTTACTTCATGATCACTAAAAGTAGCTGTAACTATTTTTATAATTTGAACAATTAGCATCACTCCTAAAAAACCAGCTGCCCACATCCCTTGCACAAAAAACATATCACTTGCTACTTTTGTAAAATTTCTTGGCTGATTCACCTTATTCCTCCCCTTCCGTCAAGTGAATAAATAAGTCCTGCAGTGAAAGCGGGCCTATTTCAAGTCCTTTTGCTATTGCTGCTTTTCGCTCTGCTTCACTAATTTCTCCATAAACCATCACAGATTTCGTATTGCCTAATTGTTTCGTGTTCAGTTGTTGTTTTTCTTGAACAAATGAATCTACTTCTTCAGCGGGACCAGTGATAGAGGCTCCTTTTGCAACAAGAGTTTCGTAGTTTTCTTGTAGCACCAGCTCACCCTTGTTTATAATTAATACCTCTTCAAATAAATATTCCATTTCAGATACAAGGTGTGTTGAGACAATAATCATACGTGGATGCTCAGATTGATCTACCAATAGCTCCTGATAGAAAATTTCCCTCGTTGGGGCATCCATGCCATTGTATGCTTCATCGAAAATCGTGATAGGTGCACGACTAGCTAAACCAATCGTGACCATTACAGCAGATTGCTTTCCTTTTGAAAGCTGTTTTAACGGTTTATCAGTAGGCAGCTTAAATTTTTGAACGAGATGATTTGCATATTCAAGATCAAAATATGGACGATACTTGCTTACATCCTCCAAAGTATTCTTCAAGTTTTCTGTTTCATCTTTAAAATCTTTGTTATAGACAAAATTTACATGCTGCATAATTTTTGCATTTTCAAACGGATTTTCTCCTTCGATTGTAATGCTGCCACTTGAAGGCTCACGAAATGAAGCTAACAAAGATAATAAGGTTGTTTTACCTGCACCATTTCTCCCTAATAGTCCATAAACTTTATTTTCATTTAACGTAAATGAAATATCCTTTAAGGCGGTTTGAGCTCGATACTGTACCGAAAGGTTTTTTACTTCGATTCGCAAAATCATACACTTCCTTTACATTTTTTGATAAGTTCTAATAACTCTTGATCAGTGATTCCTAATTTACTGGCTTCTTGTACAAGCCCAACAACATAATTATCGAAAAAGGCGTCTTTTCTCTTTTGCACCAGTATTTCTCTTGCTCCTTCGGCAACAAACATTCCAATTCCCCTTTTTTTATAAAGGATACCTTCTTCCACCAATTGATTGACCCCTTTCGAAACAGTTGCATGATTGATCTTATAAAAATTTACAAGCTGTGTTGTTGAAGGTGCTTGTTCCCCTTCTTTTAACTGATTGTTTACAATTTGATCCTCAATTTTTTCCCGAATTTGCAAATAGATCGGTTTATCTTGATCAAACAAATTACTCAATGGTATCACCACTTTTCAATTTATACAGTTTTAGTTATTTAATGGTTAAACAGTTATACACTTATGTATATAACCATAACAGTATATGATTTCTCAGTCAATAAAATTAACCTTACCTGGGTGGCGAATTATAAAAAAATGCCTCAAAAGCTGCTGTTGCAACCTTGAGACATGATAAAAGCCACTATTAAGTTAATTGCTGTTCAGCATATTGGCGATATAATTCATGGGACTCCGTTAATTGTTCATGGGTACCCATGCCGGTGATCTGCCCTTTTTCAATAAAAATGATTTTGTCCGCATCAACGATTGTTGAAAGTCTGTGCGCAATTACGAAGGTTGTACGGCCCACCATCAGTCTTGATAATGCTTGTTGGACAACACTTTCAGATTGACTATCCAGACTTGCTGTTGCTTCATCCATCAGCAGGATTTTAGGATCCCGTAAAAATGCGCGAGCGATGGCAATTCGTTGTTTTTGACCACCTGATAGTTTAACGCCACGCTCCCCGACTTCTGTATCAAGTCCATTTGTGAAGGAGCGAATGAATTCATCTGCATATGCCATTTTCGCTACTTCCCAAAGACGATCATCCGAAATCTCTCCATCTAGCCCATAACAAAGATTATCCCGAATGGTTCCAGACATCATCGCACTTTCCTGTGAAACATAACCGATTTGACTTCTCCAAGACGCTAATGAAAGCTCATTGATCGGCGTGTTTCCTACCTTAATTACCCCGGATGACGGGTTATAATAACGTTCCAGAATCGCAAACAAGGTGGTTTTACCCCCGCCACTCGGCCCTGCAAATGCAATCATTTCGCCTGGATTCGCTTCAAATGATACATTGTGAATAACTGGCTCGTCTTCATTATAGGCATAAGACACATTGATCACTTGAATCGGCTCATTTTTGATATCCATTTCAATGCCTTCTTGGCCGTCTTCATGAGGCAGTTCCAAAATATTGATAATTCGCTCTGTTGCCCCTTTTGCTTTTTGAAGCTGTGTAAAGAACATGGCAAAGGAAGTGATAGGGAAAATAATCTGGAATAGATATAACAAGAATGCAACTAGTGACCCTGTCGACATCGTTCCTTCTGCCACACGAATTCCGCCATATCCAATAATCATCACGATGACAAACATTACAACCGTGTACATAAATGGTCCAATTAAAGCGAAAATCTTTGCTTCCTTCAAGCCGAATTTTAAAAGAGAACGAATGCCTTTCTCTCCCTTTTGCTCCTCGAACAGTTCTGCATTGGAAGATTTCATTAAACGGATTTCACTAATCGTTTGTTGAATATTTCCGGAGAATACTGCCGTTTCATCCTGTAAGCCTTTTGATATTTTCGCCATTTTAGAACCTAGCGGAACCATAATCGCCACTGTGATAGGCACAGAAATCAACATAATTAATGTCATTTTCCAATCCATTATAAATAGAATAATCACCGCACCAATAATTGAAATCAGGCCAGTGATAAATTGCGGGAAATGCTGGGAGATCAAATCCTTTACAATTCCTGTATCATTCACAACTCTACTAACCGATTCTCCACTTTGTTGTGTATCAAAATAAGATACGGGTAATCGAATCATTTTTAGCCACATTTTTTCTCTCATATTCGCTACTACTTTTTGGCCCACGTAAGCAAGCAAATATGTCGAAACACCATCAATTACTGCTTGAAGGATAAAAACTCCTACAATCAGAACGATTAAACCTGTACTAACTGTTGATAAAGAAAATCCATCGACAAATTCCCTGGTCAGTATAGGAATGGTTAGACCGACAATCGTTGTAATCAAACTAAAGATTAACCCAAAAGTAAGCGCAGCTTTAGGGACACCGATTGAGAATATCAATGATAAAAATGGTTTGAGACTACTTTTTTGTTTATCCATTTTTTAAAGCTCCTAATTCATATAATTTTATATTTTCATAGAGACCTGTATAAGATGCTTACTCGGCAGTAATTAGCTCGGGTAAACCTGTATCAACATCAGCCACTTGCACCGCCCCTTGTGGAGCCTTCTTATACTGGAAACTTTTACTATACAATGATACAACATAATCACATATTTGGAATGGAATCACTCTGTATAACCATCAAATTATAAATTTTCAATATAACGGATGAACTAAGGGGATGCAAGCCTATAGTGTCCGAAATAAAAAAACCTTAGAAATTAGATTTCTCTCTAATTTCTAAGGGACAGTTCAATTATTTGAAATGCTATCTAAATTTTTTAAAATAAACCAAGTGCACGACCGTCTTCTGCCACGTCCATACGTAGGGCAGCTGGTTCTTTTGGCAATCCTGGCATGGTCATGATTTCTCCAGTTAAACAAACTAGGAACCCTGCACCCAATTTTGGAATTACTTCTCGAACAGTAATCGTAAAGCCTTCTGGACGGCCTAATTGTTTAGGATCGTCTGATAATGAATACTGTGTTTTGGCCATACAAATCGGCAGATCGTCCCATTGCAATTTCTGTATTTGCGCAATTTGCTTTTTCGCTTTTTCGGTGAATTGTACGCCATTGCCCCCGTAAACCTTTTGAACAACTGATGTGATTTTTTGTTCAATCGACTCATGCGTGTCGTATAAAGGAGCAAAGTTTTGTGGTGTTTGGAGAACTTCCAGCACTTGCTGAGCAAGCTCAATTCCCCCTTTGCCGCCTTCCTCCCAGACATTAGTTCGGGCAATTCGGACACCATTTGCACGTGCCCAATTTAAAATTGTTTCAAGTTCCGCTTCTGAATCCGTAACAAATCGATTTAATGCCACCACAGGCTCTACACCAAATTGACGGATAGTATCAATATGTTTTTCCAAGTTGGGAATTCCCTTTTCCAATGCCTCTACGTTTTCATTTGATAGCTCAGTCTTTGATAAGCCGCCGTGCATTTTCAGAGCACGAATCGTAGTAACGACAACTACTGCATCAGGAGCAAATCCACCTTGACGAGCTTTAATATTCATAAATTTTTCCGCACCTAAATCTGCACCAAATCCTGCCTCCGTTACAACAATATCAGCAAGCTTACGTGCCGTTTGAGTCGCAATAATCGAATTACAGCCATGGGCAATATTAGCAAATGGTCCTCCATGAATAAGAGCTGGCGTCCCTTCGATCGTTTGAACCAGATTAGGTTTAAACGCATCCTTTAACAATAAAGTTAAAGCTCCTTCCACTCCTAGATCCCTTACAAATACAGGTTCTTTCAAATATGTGTAACCGATTACGATATTAGCAAGACGTTCTTTCAAATTTTCCAAACTTGTCGCTAAGCAAAAAATGGCCATAATTTCGGATGCTACCGTAATATCAAAACCATCTTCACGCGGCACCCCTTGAACAGGACCGCCTAATCCTACTATGATGTTACGAAGGGCACGGTCGTTGATATCTAATACCCTTTTCCAGATTATTCGTCTTGGATCGATTTGCAGTTCATTTCCTTGATGTATATGATTATCGATTAAAGCAGCTAACGCATTATTGGCAGCCGTAATTGCGTGGAGGTCACCTGTGAAATGCAAATTGATATCCTCCATTGGAACAACCTGTGAGTAGCCTCCACCTGTTGCTCCACCTTTAATGCCCATTACTGGACCAAGGGAAGGCTCACGTAGTGCCACAATCACATTTTGTTCCAGTTGCTTTAAAGCATCGGAAAGACCGACTGTGATTGTTGACTTTCCTTCTCCTGCTGGAGTAGGACTAGTAGCTGTAACTAGCACAACTTTTCCTTTAGTTCTTCCTGAAATTTTTGTTGTATCAATTTTAGCTTTATATTTCCCATACTGCTCAATCGCTTCGAGAGGAATATGAGCTGATGCTGCAATTTCAGTAATCGGCTTCATCTCAGTTTGACTTGCAATTTGTAAATCAGATAATGGTTTAGTTGATGTCATAATTTTGCGCCTACTTTCTCTCTAATTCCATTTTATTATAAACTGTTTAAAACGAACAAACAGGACAAGTTGTTCGTATAAAATGTCAAAATGTTGACACTATTACCACAATCATGTATATTTTAAATCGTAATCGCTCCATATAATGCCATACTAACGAAATAGGAGGAGAACGCCTCTATGCACCAAGGAAAAGTGAAATGGTTCAATAATGAAAAGGGCTATGGTTTCATTGAATGCAACGATGGTGAAGACGTTTTCGTTCACTTCACTGGCATACAAGAAGAAGGCTTTCGTACGTTAGATGAGGGACAACCCGTAGAATTTGATATCGTTGAAGGTAATCGCGGTCCCCAAGCCTCAAATGTTGTTAAACTATAAGATGGTGCCAGTCAGACAAACAAGTAAGACTGGTTTTTTTATTGTTTCTTTTGTTTTGTATTAAAATATATTATTTAGAGAAAATGAGGAATCGATAACTCGATACTTCATTTTCTTTTTTAAGGATAGACAATATTGGCATCTTAAATAATTACCTAGAATGGCACCCTCAGTTTTTGGCTCATCTTAGATGATTAGATTAACTTTTTCACTCATTTATAGGAATATAACCCGCTTTTTCAATTAGTTGCTGTCCCTGTGGCGATAATATCCAGTCAATTAGTTTTTCTACATTTGGGTTTTGCGTTCCAGCTGTCACAATATAGAATTCAGATGTGATCGGATAGCTATTATTTCGAATATTTTCTTTTGTAGGAGCTATCCCATCGATTTCTAGCAACTTAATTTTATTATTTTGCACCATTTGCGTTGAATAAAATCGAAATGTATATCCTATGGCATTCTTAAAGTTTTTATATTGTGCTACTTCGTTAATAATACCACCCATACCAGAAGCAATATCTTCTGTCGGTGCCGCCATTATAGGTGTTTTGCCCATAAAGGATTGTAAAGCAGACTGTGAGCCGCTATCCTCAGGACGTTGGAAAGCTCGAATCGCATCATTCTTTCCTCCAACTTCTTCCCAATTGGTGATTTTCCCAGAATAAATCCCTTTTAACTGTTCCCTTGATAATCCATCAACAGTATTTTTATTATTTACAAAAAATACAAATGCTTCTTTTCCAATAGGGGTAAGTTTTAGTTCTAATCCTCGCTGCCCTGCACGATTTTCTTGCGATATCGAGGGAGCGGCTGCAAAAATCATGTCAACTTCCCCATCGATTAATTTTGTATAAGCAGTTGGAGTTGTATTAACCATTACTTCACTATTGTACAAGTCATACTCTTTTTCTGGATAAATTGCTTGCACAATTGCTGAATATAGTGGGTATAGAGCAGTTGCTCCATCAATTTTAGGTAAATTATCGTTTAGCTCTAATGTAGCTGTTTCATGTAAAGCAGCAATTTTCCGGTTTTCGGCAAATGGCATATATTCATAGATATTTACTTCTGAATCTACAGTTTCTAATTGATTCTTATAAGCTTCATATATGGGAAATATGGATGTTAGCCCAATACCAAGAAATGCGATTATGAAAAAAACTACTTTTCTCTTATTTGTTCTAAAAAACTCAAAGAGATTTAAAACAAATAATAAGAAAAGAAAAATCGCTATAGCTAATATCAATCCTATGTAATAAATCCCCCCCATTAATACTATAAAAATACCTGCCATACCTGTGATAAAAGCAATACATATAAACATGAAACTAGCTAATAAGATTCTTTCAGCCACTGATTTCTTTTCCAAGTAAAAAACCTCCTTTCCAAATTATTTCGATTGAAGGGCGGAGATGTCCTTCCTTTGGACTGTTTTTACTATTCCAGATAGTTGTTAACTCCTAATAGTCTCGCAATGTTCAAATCCCCTGTTTGAAATGTCAAATCCATATGAATGTTTTTTCATAGGAACTCATAATTATGGTATAGGCATTGGATATTTTATTTACATTCCTTTGTCTACTATACATATAAGGAGAACTAATTTGAGAGCAAAAACATTCTACAAGATGTATATTCTAGACTTATTTTCAAGAATTCCATGGATTATTCTAGGTGCTTTTATTGCAGCGATTAGCCTTGAAGTAATTCTTATTCCTTATGGTTTAATTGACGGGGGAATAACAGGAGTATCCATGATGCTATCTGAAACGTTAGGAATATCATTGAGCGTGCTTCTTTTCATATTGAATATCCCGTTTATTTATTTAGGCTATAAACATTTAGGGAAACGTTTTGCTGTCTCAACTATGCTGGGAATCATTACGCTAACTGTTTCCACTGGGATTTTGAAAGTATTTCCTCCCTTCCTATTTGGAAATTCCATATTAGTAATTTTCATTGGGGCTGTTTTACTCGGATTAGGCATCGGGATTGTAATTCGACATGGTGGCGCATTAGATGGGACAGACGTGTTGGCAATTCTTATCTCTCATAGAACTTCCTATTCTGTTGGAGAATCCATTTTTATCATAAATATCATTATTTTTATCTTTGCTTTCCTATTATTCGGGCTGATAGGAGCGATGATTTCCGTTATTACATACTTTATCGCAACAATTGTTGTAGATATGGTCAGAACCTAGGTTGCTTCCGAAAGAAATTCTGGGAGAAATAAGTCATTCCAGAAATCCATTAATTTCCCCAGCATTGGGAGTTTCTATGATTTATGCAATTCTTTTAAAATCAATCGATGTAAAGCCATTTCTATTTCTTCTATCGATTTCTGTTCAAGAAGCGGGATGATTTCTACTAAAAGTCGGTTTCGTTCTTCTTCAGAAAGACAGAAAATCCTTTCCTGCTCAGTCATGATGGAACTTCCCCTTTCACGGATTTAACTATAAGGTTGATTTTCCGCTCTACTTGCTCTTTCAATACTTCCCCGCGGTATTGAAAGGGCACAATATTGCCGCGGCAATTAAAACTGTATAAACATTCGTTTTGATTGTAGCATTGATATTTTTCATAGGTTACACCCTGTTTGTATAAGGATTTCGACACTTTGTTAAATTCTTCTTTTAACGTTTCTAATTGCTGCGTACAAAAAGAAAGATATGGCCGCTTCACTTTGAAAGCTTCAAATAATTTTTGGTCGTGTTTTACTGATTTAATCGCTAATTCTAAAATGACATACAAATGGATCAACGATTTTACATCATTCGGCAAATCCATACTGCCCACTCTCACTTTCCATCTAGCATTAAACCCATTATAAGAACATTTGTTCTGTTTTTCAAGCGTTAATTTAAAATAAATTAAAAAAGAACATACTTTGAGAATTTACAAAGCACGTCCTTATACTGTAAAAGTTAATGTGTTTTTAGTGAATAATTTATACCACGATATGCTCTTCTTCTAATCATCACCAGAAGCAGGTATCCAAGAATTCCTCCAAATATATTTAAAGCTAAGACACCGATTCTGGACCAATTGAAAGTCCTCATTGCGAATCCAAACCATTCCAATAAAAGATGGAGCAATTCCATACCAATGCATCCAAAAATGAGAAGAACAACGAGTCTGTTCAAGCGATTAACATTAAATATTTTCGTTAAAAATATGCCAAATGGAATAAAAAGAACAATATTATTCAGCATACCTAAGGGATACACGTAAAAAGAATGCAAATATAGTGTATTGTAAATGCCAAACCAATCACCCGTTGAAATAAATTTATCATTTAAGCCCGTGAAATTCTGGGGTGGAAGTGTAAGTCCTCCTAATTTTATTTGCAATAGACTTAGCAGATAAAACCCAAAACCAAACATAAAAATTCTTTTTTTATATTCTTTTTGTGTTTTTCTAAAATAATCAAGAAAAATATCCACAAACATATAAATCAGCAATACAATCAAACCAAATGGAACGATATTGTACAATATGTAAGTCAATATTAGCCACTCCCTTTTCATTCCCTGCCAAAGCTAAGAACTTTATTTTTGGAACAGATATTTAGTTCCTTCTATAAATACTTCCTTCTCTTTCTTTGCACCAGAGAGTATAATTTTGGATATATTATTGCTTCCAGTGGATGGTGTAAAGGTTATAAAAGTATTTGGCATCTTCATTTTTAAGTCCGTGCCATTGTCCTCGACCTCAAAATTAAAAACGCTTCCCCATTCAGCTGCAGTCGCTAAATGCTCCACTTCAATTTCAATTTCCTTGATTTGCAGGGGGCCGAGTGGATGCTGTTTAATCGTACCTGACGCAACTAGGTCATTATAGCGGTTTTCGTCACTGCCATTCCATTGAATGATAAATGGGAACTCAATGTTTTGATTTTCTTTTCCGAAATGAAGGAGTTTCCACTTTAATATCGAACCATTTGGACGGGTTCTCGAAAACTCAGTTGGGCCGTAAACCGAGTAGCCTAATGATCGTAGGTTCTCAGCATCTTTTTCGATTGTATCCGTACGTAATGCGATTCGAACTACCCCGTTTTGTAAGTTCTTATTTTTGTATGTCTCATGAAGTGTATAGGGTTCTTGTGCTGATTTATCAAATAAAGCCTTATCGAAGATTCCTATAAACTCGATATAGGCTAAGCCAAAATAACATAATGAGTTATAAGTGCCCCACATGTCGTGCTTTCCACCACTTGCTGTATGTAGACCAAGCTCACTAGTTTTTTCTACCAAATGCTCGGGTTTTTCAACAAAATGCACTAGATGATCAAGTAAATACACAGTGCTTCCCCCTTAACGATGATTTATTGTGTAAAAGAATGTGATTCAGATTGCGCTTCTCTCAACTCTAAATCCCAGTCTTTGCTAACATCTATCCAAGAATTAGCTCCAGAATATTGCTCCAATTCATCACAAGTTAATTCAATAGCCGAATTAATGCTTCCACAGGCTGGGAAAACCGTTTTAAAACGCTTCATGGAGATATCAAGATAGACCTCTAAATTATTAGCTAATCCGAAAGGACAAACTCCTCCAATGACATGGCCCGTTTGCTCTACAACTTCCTCAGCAGTTAACATTTTTGCTTTCATGTCAAATTGTGTGCGGAATTTTTTATTATCGACTTTTGCATCACCGGCTGTTACAACTAAAAATGCATTTCCTTCTCTATCTTTAAAAGACAGGGTTTTTGCAATTTTTGCAGGAATTACATTGAGAGCCTGCGCTGCTTGTTCAACTGTGGCACTGATTTGATCATATTCTAGTATATCCTGTTCACGATTAAATTTTTCCAGATGCTCTTTTACACTCTGCAAAGACATAATTTTCCACCCTTTCAATTGCTTTGCCAATTATTATACATGGAAAATTCGGAAATTAATAAGAAAGACTTTAAAAAAGACTGGAATTTTCCAGTCTTTTTTCAGGTTTTTTATTTACTTGCCAAGATTTCAAGTAATTTACTTGCTGTTTTTTCTTTTCCATCCATACGGACTACTTCCCCGTCTTTTGCCACGATAAAATGTGGCTCGTCCATTCCATAAAGGGATTTTGAACTATTGGCTACCATAAATTCTGCTTTTGAGGAATCCATGCGTAACTTTGCTCGGCTAATTAAATAATCGAGGTCCTCAGTTGCCTCCAATTTAAATCCTATTAGAGTCGTATCAGGAGACCATGCTTTAATCTGCCCCAATATTTTCGGTGCTTTTTTAAAATGAATGATTGGCGGCTCATCCGAAGGCATTTTCCCTTTCTCCTCCATCAAATTGCCTGATTGATCGAATACTTTATCAATAATCCAATCTGACCCTGCTGCTGCCATAATTAGAAAATCCACAAATTCATCTTGAACAACTGCTTTTATCTTCGCTCCTAAATCTTCAATTCCCTCAAACATTATTAAACGCATTTTCGATGCATTTTCCGGAAGCTTTGCAAAATAACCATGTAAATAAATTACCTCAGCCCCGGCAGACAAAGCGGCTTCTGCAAGAAAGCAACCCATTGCACCTTTAGACAAATTCGTATGGCCGCGCACATTATCCCATTTTTCCAATGTACCGCCACTTGTTATTAAAACTTTTTTGCCCTGTAATGTTTTCACTTTATATCACCTATTTTTTATCGATATTTTCATTATCTCCATTATATATTAACAATTGCCATTAAAGTTATTATTAAAATAAAAAGTATAGCGAAAGATGAATCTATCTATGCTGGATTCGTCAAGGAAGATGCCCTTTTCTATCATCCAATAAAATAAATCTATTAAATACTAGTTTTTAATTCTATTTTTGAATTCCAAATCATATAAATTAATAGATGTCCGATATTTCTAATAGTTTTAAATAAACTATTATTTTTCATCGGAAAGTAAAGTCGCTATTATTATAATTGGATAGTAATATCGAATTAGCTTATTCTATTAAACATTCAACTAGAATTATTGAAAAGGAAGTGTTGTTCATGATAGGACGCAATGACCCTTGCCTATGTGGAAGTGGAAAAAAATACAAAAAATGTTGTGAAGGCAAGCAACAAGTTACGACTGAACAAGTGATTTTAGACGAAATCGAACACGTACTTCAAACATTTTATAATGTTTACCCTGAAAAGAAGGATATCAAGGATTATATTGATATAGTAAATGAATGGTCACCTAAGCTGGAAACTCATTTACAGCGCGAATTAATCGAAGCAGTCGCTTTAGACGACTTTTTCTTCCATAAACGTATCGATATTTGGCAAAACTATCTAAAACGAACAATGAAAAAAATGATTCGTCCGAAAATGGTTGAGCTATTAAACAACTGGAACAAACCAACTATGTTTATTGGTGAAGTTATCGAAATTGAGGAAAAGTATTTTAAAGCAGTTCATGCTTTAACCAAGGAAGAACTGTATATCCGTCGCGAATCGAATCGAGTGATTCCTGAAGGGATGCAAGTATTTTCATTCCTGCTTCCGGATGACTCTGAAGAACAAAATCATTATTTAGCCGTGTCTACCTTGATTTTCTTCCCTACTTCTTATAAACAGGCATTTGAACACTTTGCTAGTCAATTCGAATTAGCAAAAGACTCAGTAGATCAATATTTGCAAGACAAGCATTTAAACTTCTGGGTTGGACTAGTGGCTTCAGGTTACAGTGGAGAAGAGTATTCTTCCTTTGAGATGGAGGTTGTAGATCTAGCGAAGCAATTCTTGGAAGAAAAGAATATTGAGGCTCCTCAATTACTTGTTTCACTTGAAGATTACTTAGTGGAGAAAAAACCAAAAGCGAGAAAACCAGCCGCAATCGCAGCAGGAGCAATCCGTTTTGCTCAGGAAAGAAATCTATTAAATGGGCTTACTTTCACGGTTAAAGAAATCGCCGAAAACTTCGGTGTCTCATCCTCTTCATTAAATAAATATTATCAAGAATTGCTGGAATATGATGCAGTTTTAGCATAATCAATATATGGGCTCCGAAAGTTAGATCCAAACTTTCGGAGCCCATTTTTTTCAATCAAAAACATTTAAATTACGGGTATACAAACTTATGGGATGCAGTAATTGCAGTTCCTATTGTCATGATTATTACTCAATTATTAAAGAAATTCTTTCGTATCGAACCTGCTTGGGTACCCACAATAGCTCTAATAGTTGGTTTACTAATTTCAATATTCATAAGTCATAGACATAATTTGCTTGCCGGCATTTTCATGGGATGGTTCTATGGATATTCAGCAATTGGCAGCTATGCTTCTTTAAAAACTTCCATTGATGCTTACCGTACCAAAATATTGAGAAAATCCCGATAATTACTCTGAAACACCCTATTTTAGGATGCTAGAAAATATTCTTTTTAAAATTGATCGTTATTTTAACTGTATCGTATAATTTATTTCTAATTTTACCCACCCTATTTTTCCAATAAAAAATAAAAGTTAGTAGGAGTAGATATATAATACCAACCACTGTGATAATCATTAAAAATTGTTTAAAATAGCCAATCGCTTCTACCACTTCAGCTTCCATAGATATATTATTAAAAAGTACATAGCCCGATATATAAGAAGCTATGAAAACGGAAAGAAGTGCAATAATGCAATATTAAGGGGAGCAAAATAATATGTAAAGGAACGATAATATTCGTTGCTTGAAGTGAGATTGAAATTTTGGAGTATCTCGAATACAAATTGAGCATCTATAAATTTGGGGTACAAAAAAGGGTACATGCTCAACATGCACCCTTTTTCTCCCTATTTAATAGGGACTAGAAAGATTTAAATCTATGGTAACCAACCATGTATATTATTAACCCTCATCGGAATTATCATTCATAATAAAGCACTTTTCCGGATCCTAATAAAATGATAGGAGGATGAGTACTAACAACTACAAGATTTATATTAACAACTTTTATTAATAAAATCAATAAAATATCAAAAATAATGTCGATTTTCTCATACTTTTAACTCACATAATACAAATCTCATTTATAAAAAGATGAAATATTAGGTATTAATTCCTGTGCAATTAACTTTTTTCATATATTTTCATTAATTCTTGGCCTAAAAATTGTAATTGTTCTCCAACTGAACATTGTTCAATACAAAAGCGATGTGCCCCTGTCTTGCCACGTTTTTTTCGCAAATCCCCCTTGATAGGACAGTCGTTGCAATAAGTGTCTGTCAATTCATCAATATCTTTTATTACAGTGTTTTTATTCACGATACTCCCCCTTTACACGAGCATTCCCCTATTTTACTACTTGAGTTTTTCATTTGTCAAAATGGCCACACTAGCCTTTAAATACTTTTTTAAATGCAGATAAGATATAATATGGTTAAAATGAAATAATTCATTCGAAAAAGTGGGGATCTTATATTGCTAGAAGTATATATAGATGGTGCAAGTGCCGGTAATCCAGGACCGAGTGGAATCGGTATTTTTATAAAAGGTGAAGGTCATCATATTAAAATTAGCGAATATATTGGTGAAACCAACAATCATATTGCAGAATTTACAGCCTTAAATCGTGCATTGGAGGAAGTTGGCAAAATTGGCTCTTCCCTTATATCGATGCGTTCAGATTCAAAAATTGTTGTTGCTTCAGTTGAAAAACAATATGTTAAAAATGAAGAATACAAACCATACTTAGAAAAAGCTATGCAAATGATTGAAACGATTGATATGTTTTTCATCAAATGGGTTCCTGATAGCCAAAATAAAGCAGCCGATGCCTTGGCTAGAGAAGCCATTTTAAAAAGAAAATAAGTAGAAACTTGAAAATTCTTTTTGTATTCTATGCTATGCAAAACTGCTTTAAGTTGTATAAGACATTGGAAACTTGCTTCAACAATTTGATTTTTCGCATTTATATAGCCTTGAGCGTTTTTCTGTCTTATCTATTTATAAAAAAAGAATGTCTAAAAGACCCTTTTAGACATTCCCATAACACATATTATGATTCAATTGTTTTTGAAAGTTCTACTTTATACAATAAAGCTCCGATAGCACCAGTAAAGCCGCAATCATTTAAGAAAATCGGCGTGTGTTTTTTCAAAATTGTATAGTTGGCAATAACCTTTCTAAGTTGCTCATTATTTGTAAGTGTTGAACCGATATAGATAATGTTTTCACATTTTTTTTCTTCGGCAAACTGGATACTCAGTGTTGTAATAACCTCGCCTACCAATGCTTGAATCGTTGCTAAAAGGTCATTTTTTTCGGGTTTTACATTTTCTAAGATGTTAACGTTTCCAAAATTACTTGCCGTTAAATGCCCTTCAATCGGCGGTTCCATGCCTTTGAAAATATCCTTAACAAATAAATCAATTCCTTCACGGCTTCCAATGTTGGCATTTGCCGTAATCTGATCGAAATCTGATATACCTGTCATGATTGTTGAAAGGCCAGTTAAAGTTCCGCCACCGACTCCTGTTCCACCTACACGAACATGGCTTTTTCCGTCCATATGATGAATCGAAGTTCCTGTACCAATGTTCGTAATAATAGCATTTTCAAAAGTGTGTCCGTTTTTCTCCTGTAAATACTTTACACCTTTAAATGTGGCTTCAAATTCAACTAAATATTGAATCGACTTCATCGTTTTTAAAACATCTAAAAGCTGCTTTGTTCGGCCACCTGTTAAGCCGATTTCTTCTATATGTGGATGATTTTCAATCCAAGCTTTTACTTGTGAAAAATCATTCGAAGGAAACACAACAAAATCCATTTCATTTTGCTCATTCATATAAGCGACTTTCGTTAACGTTCCCCCTGCGTCAATACCTATTACATTTTGCATAACCGTTCTCCTTTTAATACGTGGGGATTTACTTGCAGTTAACGTCACTTCACTTGAAATCAACTGCAAATAAATCCCCGATTAGCGCAAACTAACCCGAAATCCAAAATATCAGATTCCAAATAGCTTCACATTTTAATCTCCCACACTAAACTTTAACTTTCTTTGTTTTATCGTGCAATGATTTTATCTTAGAATACTATCTACTTATAGACCAGGAAATTCGCACCATACAAAGGAGATAAACTAAGGAGTCTCAATGGTTAGGCGATTATATATGTATTTCTTCTTTTGTGAACAATAATCTTTTTTC
Source organism: Lysinibacillus fusiformis (assembly GCA_030027265.1). Taxonomy (GTDB): domain Bacteria; phylum Bacillota; class Bacilli; order Bacillales_A; family Planococcaceae; genus Ureibacillus; species Ureibacillus fusiformis_A. Next base: position 98,870 of record JASENG010000003.1, read on the forward strand.
AAATTCGCCTACAATAGTTGATTCATATTTTTTAAGCAAGCCATACAACTTATTCTCATAGGCCGAAATCGTCAGGCTATTAAGTGTAAATTCATTTACAGCTTCTTCTGAATTTAAAATTTGCTGCAAGGTCATGGCTTCCATTTTAGGAAATACTGCATGATGTAATCGATTAATCTTTGATAAATGTTTTAATCCACTTCGCGTAATCAGCACTTTGTTGTGAATATCCAAAATAATATTCTTTAAAAATGCTTCTACTTCACTGTTTGGATGAATAATCGTTCGTAGTACTGTTTCTGTTACACCTTCTGCAATTTCACGTTGTTCTTCCTTTGTTTCATAAGATAATGTTTTATTGATTGTTTGTATAGTATGAACATCGATTGAACCTGATAAAGTGATTTCTCCAACTATATAGGACAAATATAAATCATACATATCATCCTGCTGTCTAAACTCACTCAGCACCAAACCAAAATCATTTGTTCGTTGTTTTTCAATTAACTCTTCTCCGTTAGTCTCTTTAAAAATATTAAACAAACTAATTGCATCCGCTAGAGCCCGATGTTGAATATTTGTTTCAATCTCATATTTTTCTAATAATTTCGATAGACTTGGCTGTTCTTTTAATTTGTTTTCTATCATATATTTTTGTTGAAAATCTACGAAGGGATATAGGAAATCTGGATTCATCTGATTTCGAAGCAATTCATCTTCCAACACTTTACGGTCAAATTCACCAAAGGCAACTAAAACTGTTTCTCCTTCGCACCAGTCCATAAATTGCGGCATCACTTCATTTATAGAAGGAGCATGCAATAATTCTTCTGTTGAGATGCCCGTCAGTTTTTGTATATGGGCATTTAATTTTCGAAATTTATACGGTTGAATAAGCTGCGAAAATTCTTCGATTGTTCCATCTGGCAACCATTTGATTGCACCGATTTCAATAATGTTTTGTTTACCACGTATCAATGTAGCTTCTACATCGACAAATATGTAAGTATATTTACGCACCAGCATTCCACCTTAACTTTTCAAACAGGCAACAACCTGTATTTAGTGTAAATCTAAGAAGTCTCGAATTTTCAAATTTCAATCAAATGATTAAAATTTACAATCTATTAACCTTATTGTAACGAAATAGAAAGATAATGACATGTTTATGTCACAAATCACATTATATCACTCATTAATAATAGAATATAGAGCGATATATAGAGCGTTTTATCTATCTCGTATATTTATACTGAAATGAATATGGTAAAAAATAAGATTATCTATTTTCTATTTCAAGAAATTTAATGTACCATTGTATTGATGTATTTTATGAACGAAAGGAACATCCAAAATGTCTGACAAAGAACTCCAAAAAGATGCGTTAAGAGTCTTAAAAGAAACGAGCCGTACATTTTATATTCCGATTACCTTCTTGCAAAAAGAGTTAAAAACTGCAGTGGCTAATGCCTATTTAATGATGCGGGCAATTGATGAAATTGAAGATAATGAACACCCAGAGGTAACTAGTGAATTAAAGCACTCGATTCTTTTAGCCGTTGCTGATTTATTAAAAGAGGAACAATTTAATGAGCAAAAATATTTTGAGATTATAAAACCAGTGCAAGCCTATCTATCCGAAGTTACATTACGTCTTGCTGATTGGATTTACCTGCTTCCGGAAGGGTCCGAAAAAATCGTCAAGGATGCCACAAGCGAAATGGCTGAAGGTATGGGGAAATGGGCAAAGAATGATTTTCAGGTCCGTACAAAAGAAGATTTAGACGAATATACTTACTATGTTGCTGGATTGGTTGGAGTCATGCTATCAGAGCTTTGGGAGTGGAATGCTGGGGTTAAGACAGATCGAGAGCTTGCGATTGGCTATGGTCGCGGGTTGCAATTAGTAAATATTTTACGTAATCAGGACGAAGATTTCCGGGAACGTGGCGTAAGTTTTGTTCCAGAAGGTTGGACAAGAAATGACTTGTTTGAATATGCAGAAGAAAATTTAGAAAAAGCAGACCTCTATATGAAGGATATTCATAAACGTTCGATTTTATTATTCTGCAGACTTCCTCTTGCATTGGCACATAAAACATTAAAATCTTTAAAAGCAGGTAAAGAAAAGATGTCTCGTGAAGAGGTTGAAAAAACGGTTGAAGAAATTCAAGCTGATTAATGGATATGGAGATGTCTCAAGCAATTGAAACGTCTCCATATTTTTGTTCATATTTCATGCCAATTGTACTTCAGCATAGGTTTGCACATTATTTCTGCCACTATTTTTTGCAGCATATAGCGCCTGATCAGCTTCTCTTATTGCATTATTAATTGCCTCTACATGGTTTGAAGGTGGATTCTGAATCACTGAAATTCCGAAGCTAGCTGTCACTCTAAGATCTTTTCCCCCTACACTAGCACTAAAATTTGAAATTGATAGCCTGATTTTATCGGCGAGCTTTTTGGCATCTTCCATTTCCTTTGAAGGCAATAGGATGATAAATTCTTCCCCGCCATAACGACCAATTATACCCTGCTTCTCTAAAGAGACCTTAGCCAGATGTGCTATCTCCGATAAAACAATATCCCCCGCCTCGTGTCCATATGTATCATTAATCACTTTAAAGTGATCAATATCAAACATGATCAAGGCCGCTTTGCATTCTTTTCTAGTTCCAGATTTTAAAAGTGCAGCAGATTGATCCATAAAATATCGTCTATTGCAGACCTTCGTTAAACCATCATAATTTGCAAACTGCGTTAACTGCCTCTGCAATTCTACCCGTTCAGTGATATTCACAAAAGTAATAATATTGCTTAAAAGTACCCCTTTTGTATTCTCAACTCTTGAAAATCGAACTTGATAGTGGGAACTTCCAGCTTCATCTACATGCTCATATTCGCATTCTTCCCTACGAGAAATGAGTTCTGCCAGATTTTCATGTTTACCTAACGCTTTATGTATCCCCTTACCAATGGAATTACTCAAAGAAGGAATTACTCGAAGAATCGATTTATTAAAATCAACAATTGCCCCGTTATCATCTAAAACAATCACTCCTTCAAGCATGTTATCAAATACCCTTTCCCTTGCAATGGGCCGTACATTAAACATTTTGAAAGAAAACAGTGCTATCCCATGCAGAATAAACGATAGGCTCATCGTAACCGGGCCTAGGTCAATTCCATAAGGGCTTAACTCGTTTAAATAAAAGAAATTTGCAAAAATGGGTACAAATAATCCTGCAATCATAGTTAAAAGTTGAATTCGAAATCGGAATACAGACTTTTTTACCTGCATTAATAAAATAATGATACTGATTGCTAAACAAAGAAATAAATAAAGAGAATGCACATAGAAAAATGGTCCATATTCCAAGTCTGCTATAGGGAAAGGAGCATCTGCCAATAATCCGACTGACACGTAATATAAATGATGCAGTTCGTTTGTATGATGCATAAATACTGTTATTAACGGGGGGCCAAACAGTATGAATACATACCTTTGCCTTAATTTAATGCCGACATACTCGAAGCACATCAATAATATAAAAACGGGAATATAGGGCATAACCATATACTCCATCCCAAGCCAAAACTTAATCTCTTTAAGAGTAGTACCAGCTAATTCAAATGCGTATGAAAAGGTGAATACCGCTGACAATAAAGTAACAATTATATACGGTCTGGCACCTGGAGCATTTTTTAGCTTGAAATATGAAAAAACAGATAAAATTAAACTCAAAACACCCGCCAAGATTATGATTAGTCTATAAAAATATAATTCTTCAACCATTTATAATCTCCAAACTAGTCAAATTTATTTAATTATATAATTTGTTTTCAATGGCTGACTAGCAATTTATTCACTGTTATTCTACTAATTCATTATAACGCTTTTGAATAAACGCTTGTTTCTGCTTTTCAGGTACCATATTTCCACCCGTTGACCATATTAGGTGAGTTGCATTTTCCATTTGCAAATTATTTTGCTCCAGATAGGAATTGCCTTTTTTTATGACGGCGATTGGTCCATAAACCCCCGCATGAGCTGAAGGTTCCATGAAAATATGTTCTTTTTTCCACATCTCCTTTAAGCTTTCAAACAAGAAAGCATCCTCCACTGTATAACATCCGCTTAGAATAGGCTCCATCAATTTCCCCACAAATCTAGAGGCTCTTCCAACTGCCAGGCCATCTGCTTCGGTTTGGTTCGATAACCCTATATCGGTTACAGCAATCTCATCATGAAGACCTGACATCATCCCGATCAGCATACACGGGGACTGAGTTGGTTCTCCAAAAAAGATATGGACATTGTCAGCATAGATTTTCTTTAACCCATAAGCAACTCCACCTGGCCCCCCGCCTACCCCGCAAGGTAAATAAACAAATAATGGATGGTCAGCATCAACCTTTATTTTGGCTTCTTGCAACTGATCTTCAAGTCTAAGGGCTGCAACCGCATAACCTGCAAAAAGTGCCTTTGAATTTTCATCATCCACAAAATAACACATTGGGTCTAAAGCTGCCTGTTTTCTTCCTTCCTCCACTGCTTTACTGTAGTCGGAAGAATATTCAATCACTTCAACCCCTTTTTCACGGAGAAGGTGTTTTTTCCATTCCTTTGCTTCGCTTGACATATGGACCGTTACTTGAAAGCCTAGCTTTGCACCAATGATGCCAATACTTAACCCGAGATTGCCTGTAGAACCGACTGCTATTTTATAGCGATTAAAAAATCGATAAAAGGCATCCTCGTTTAATTTTGCATAATCATCGTTATAATCGATTAACTTATTTTCAATGGCGAGCTGCTCTGCATGCTTCAGTACTTCGTAAATGCCTCCGCGCGCTTTTATAGAACCAGATATCGGTAAAGCATGATCGCATTTTAGAAGCAAATTCCCTGTAAACCCACTCTCACAACGTTCTGAAATCCATTTTCTCATGGATGGAATTTCTTTTATGTTGGATTCAATGATTCCCTCGAATTGCTTTGTCTCGGGAAAAGCTGCCTTAATATAGGATGAAAAACGTTTTAGTCTTTGCTCTGCATCCACTACTTCCTCAAAAGCAAATTGTTCGAAACTCGGTTGTTTCTTCTCTTTTTTACTATTTAGCCATAAAACTGTTTTTGACATCTTTATGTCATCTAGCAATGGATAATTTTCCATAAGATTTTTAATTTTTTGTTTTTCAAACATTACTATTTTATTCCCCCTTAGCTTGTGTCGAAATAGCACGTTCACAAATTTGTTGAAATTTATTTGCAAAGGAAATATTATTTTCTTCCGTTCGTTTTTTTGGTCCTTTGGTGCGCCCACCTGCCCTTCTAATTTTTGCACTTTCATATCGAAATGCCAACAATTGATCAATATTGTCAGATGTCATCTCTCTGCCATTTTGATCTACTACAAATGCCCCTTTCGCTATACACATCGCTGCTAGTCCATAATCTTGCGTAATGACAATATCATGCTTATTTATGGCATTAACTAGCTTAAAATCAACCGAATCTGCACCTTTAGGAACCATAATCGTTATTGCATTTTCTCTTTCGATCCTGTGAGATGTATCGCAAAACAAGATAGTTTCAATCTCATATCGAGATGAAATGGATAGCGCTAAATCAATCACCGGACACGCATCTGCATCAATTAATAATTGTAAAATCGTTCTTCTCCTCCTTCGTTAAAATCCATTAATTTATTATAGTAAAAAACCTTTTTATTTTAATTTCAATACTGACATAAATATGTCAACAGAAAAATCGATTGAATTATTAGAAAAATCGTAATATTATACATTCTATCAAGAAATTGGGGGATGACATAATGACGACACAAACTTTAGGTACAAAAACAGTTGCTGAAAACTATATTAATGCAGTGTTTGAACAGCTAAAACAAAAGAACTCACAGCAATCCGAATTCTTACAAGCTGTGGAAGAAATCTTTTTATCATTAATACCTGTATTCGAACAACATCCCGAATATATCCAACATAACATCCTTTCTCGGATAGTAGAACCCGATCGGATCATTTCCTTCCGTGTAACTTGGCAAGACGATCAAAATCAAGTGCAGGTAAACCGCGGCTATCGTGTACAATTTAATAATGTTGTAGGTCCCTATAAAGGTGGATTGCGATTTCATCCATCAGTGAATGAATCCATTATGAAATTTTTAGCTTTTGAGCAAATATTCAAAAATGCATTAACAGGTCTTCCGATTGGCGGTGCAAAAGGTGGATCGGATTTTAATCCAAAAGGCAAGTCAAATTCAGAAATCATGCGTTTCTGCCAAGCTTTCATGACAGAATTATACCGTCATATCGGTCCTGATGTCGATGTTCCAGCTGGAGACATTGGCGTTGGGGGCAGAGAAATCGGCTACCTCTTTGGCCAATATAAACGTATTCGAGGAGCAAATGAAGCTGGTGTGTTAACTGGAAAATCACCAGGATTTGGTGGTTCATTAGCACGCAAAGAAGCAACGGGATACGGGTTAGTTTATTTTGTAGAGGAAATGTTAAAGGATAATAACGAAACTCTTGAAAATAAAACTATTGTTGTTTCTGGATCTGGGAACGTGGCTATATATGCCATTGAAAAATTACAGGCGTTAGGTGCAAAGGTTGTAGCTTGCTCTGATTCGAACGGATATGTCTTCGATCCAGATGGAATTGATTTAAAAATCCTCAAAGAAATCAAGGAAGTTAAAAGCGATCGTATTCAAACGTATATAAATTACCGTCCAAATGCAAGTTATACAGAAGATTTCCATGGTATTTGGTCTATTCCATGCGATATCGCTTTACCTTGCGCTACCCAAAATGAAATTGACGGAGATGCTGCCCGTACTCTTCTAGCAAACGGGGTAAAAGTTGTTGCAGAAGGTGCCAACATGCCATCAAATTTAGAAGCCATCAATATCTTTCTAGAAAATGGGATACTTTTCGGACCAGCAAAAGCTGCTAATGCTGGCGGTGTCGCAACTTCAGCATTGGAAATGGCACAAAATTCCGGACGTAACTACTGGACGTTTGATCAAGTGGACGGAAAATTACATGAAATCATGAGAAACATTTATGCCGAGAGCAAGGAAGCTGCTCAAAAATACGGCACTCCCGGCAATCTAGTTGTCGGTTCAAATATAGCCGGTTTTGTAAAAGTTGCTAACGGCATGATTGCTGAAGGTGTATATTAATATATTTATCTTTATCTATTTAAATTCTTGGAGAGCATATCATTAGGATGCTCTCCTTTTCTATTAAGAATGTCTTAACGAATTATAAAGTTTAGAATTTTCTTTCAATAGATGGTCATTCCAAGATAAATATGATACAATTTATTTCGAACATCGGAATACAGGAGGGAATAGAATGCTTAAAAGAAGTGAAGTAAAAGTTGAAGAAACATGGGATTTAACTCCTCTATTTGAAACAGAACAACTTTTTGATGAAGCCATTGAAAATGTATTAACAAAAGCAACTGAAATCGAAAATGAATTTAAAGGGAAAATCGTGAATGCACAAGATGCCGTAAATGTCATTGCAGCATCCCAGGAATTAAATGAATCACTCGTTCCTATCGGCACATATGCAAGCCTTTCTTTAAGCGAAGACCAAACAAATGATGTGGCACAAATGCGTTCAGCGAAGGTTGGCCAAAATTTCTCGAAAATTAGCGCTCAACTTTCCTTTATTACTAGTGAATTACTGTTATTGGATGAGGCTGTTTTAACTGAGGCAAAGGGTTTAGCGCCACAATTCGAACGTTATATCGATAAATTGATTCTAAAAAAACCATATCAATTGCATCCTGAGGCCGAGAAAGCTTTAGCTGCTTTCGGAACAACTTTCGATGCGCCTTATGGTCTTTATAACACAACAAAATTAGTAGATATGAAGTTTGATAATTTTGAAGCAAATGGACAAAGTTATCCACTAAGCTACAACTCATTCGAAGGGGATTGGGAGCTGGAAAGTGATACTGAAATCCGCCGTACTGCTTTTGCAGCATTCTCAAGAAAATTACGCGACTATCAGCATACAACAGCTAAAACGTATGATACACATTTGAAAATCGAGAAAACAGATGCTGATTTACGCGGCTATGATTCAATTTTCGATGCCCTTCTGTTTGATCAAGAAGTAGACCGTGATCTGTATAATCGTCAAATCGATTTAATCACAACAGAATTAGCTCCACATATGCGCCGTTATGCAAAGCTTTTACAAAAAGAGCACGGCTTGGATAAAATGACATTTGCCGATCTTAAAATCTCATTAGATCCAACTTATGAGCCAAAAATTTCGATCGAAGAGTCTCGTCAATATATGAATGATGGTTTATCGATCCTTGGCGAGGATTACCAAAAGATGCTGGACCGTTCGTTCGAGGAACGCTGGATTGACTTTGCACAAAATGAAGGTAAATCTACGGGTGCCTTCTGTTCCAGTCCATACGGGAAACATCCATATATTTTAATCTCTTGGACAAGCCGTATGAATGAAGTATTTGTACTTGCCCACGAGCTAGGCCATGCAGGTCATTTCTATTTAACACATAAAGAGCAAAACCTCTTTAACTCAAGACCGTCTCTATACTTCATTGAAGCACCATCTACAATGAATGAGATGCTAATGGCGAACCACCTGCTTTCAAACTCAAATGATGCTCGCTTCAAACGCTGGGTCATCTCGACAATTATTGCACGTACCTACTATCACAACTTCGTGACACATTTACTGGAAGCTGCATATCAACGTAAAGTTTACGAAATCATTGATGATGGCGGCAGTGTAAATGCTTCGGTTCTAAATAAACTAAAACGCGAAGTTCTGGAAGATTTCTGGGGAGACACAGTTGAAATCACTGAAGGTGCTGAATTGACTTGGATGCGTCAACCACACTATTATATGGGCCTATACCCATATACGTACTCAGCAGGTTTAACAATCGCTACTCAAGTCTCTCAGCGTATCCTTAACGAAGGCGAACCAGCAGTACAAGATTGGCTTCAAGTGCTTAAAGCCGGCGGAACAAAATCACCTGTTGAACTAGCGAAGATGGCTGGCGTAGACATAACTACTGACCAACCATTAAAAGATACAATCGCTTATATCGGCTCTTTAATCGACCAACTTGAAGTGCTCTCAGAGGAAATTGCTGTAGAGAACGCTTAATTTTTTGTGAGGTGTCCCCGAGTTTAGGTCAATCGGTGCTCATTTGAAGTGCAAAAAGCGGAAAAAAGGTTAAATAACATTAGTAAAAGCATGGTAATCCAAATGGATTGCCATGCTTTTATTTATTTAAAGAGGTTGAGATTTCAAGGCTGGTAGTTGTTCGGTTAGTTTCTTGTTGGGATGAGAAGGAATTTTGTTAGGCGGAGAATTTCCGTCAAATGGATAGAAGGAAGTTATTGAACCAAATTTAAGCGGAGTTTTTCCGTCTATCTGCCAAAAATAACCAAAAATTAAACGATTTGGTGAATATAACCGGAAAAACTTCCATTACTTGGAGCAGTATCCGAGAATTTTTTAATTTAAGCGGAAATTTTCCTTTTATACTCCACACAAACTGAACTACCTTTTTCTCAAGGGAATGTATTTTGTGAGCCACCTTAAATAAGGTTAAGACACCCTTTTCATTCGGGGTTTCGTATAGTAAGAAAGATAGTTTGTTTTCTCCCAGTTATATTTGGTAGATTTTAAGAGTGGTATAGTGAGCTGTTCATGAAGCAAATCGTTTAGGTTATATGGCAGTTTGTGTTTTGACTCAGCCTGGTTCGTTTTTATAGAACGAATCTATTATACCGTTATGTTGCTGATGCCTCTAATTCACCTAATTGAACGATTCTTTACACCTTTTAATTCGTCTTATAGACCAGATAAAATGCGTTCCACTCCTCTGATGAAACGCATCTCACTTTAGTAATCATATAAGTGTCGGTACACCATTTCACCTTACAAAATCGCTACTTCATCCTCTAACGCTTGCGGGAATAATTCGGATACCCCTGATTGTATTGCTGCTTCCCCTACTGCTTTGGCAACTGCTAGTGCGACTCTTTCATCCATCGCCTTTGGAATGATGTATTCTTCGGCGAGCTCTTGATCTGATACGAGGGAAGCTATGGCTTCTACAGCAGCGAGCTTCATTTCCTCGTTGATATCCGTTGCCCTTACTTCAAGTGCCCCTTTAAAGATCCCCGGGAAGGCTAACACATTATTTACTTGATTTGGATAGTCTGAACGGCCGGTACCAATAATTCGAACTCCCCAGCTTCTCGCATTCTCATAAGTTATTTCTGGATTTGGATTGGCTAAGGCAAATACGATAGGATCATGGTTCATTGAGTCAATATGCTCTTTTGTTAGAAGATTTGCAACAGATACGCCAATGAATACGTCTGCCCCAACAAGTGCCTCATCAAGATTTCCTTGCAGATTTTTAGGATTCGTTAAATGAGCGATGTTTTCTTTAATAGGATTCATGCCCTTTGCTCTTCCGCTATAAATGATGCCTGTGGAATCACACATAACGATATTTTTAAAGCCTTGGTGAAGCAGAATACGTAAAATCGCTATCCCTGCTGCCCCAGCTCCATTAATGACAATTTTTAAATCTTCTTTTTCTTTTTTAACGATTTTTAAAGCATTTTTCAAACCTGCTCCGACCACAATCGCCGTTCCATGTTGATCATCATGAAATACTGGGATATTGCACTCCTTGCGCAGGCGCTCCTCTATTTCAAAGCAACGCGGTGCAGAGATATCCTCGAGATTGATGGCGCCAAATGTAGGGGAAATGATTTTCACAGTTCGAACAATTTCATCGACATCTTTTGTATCTAAACAGATGGGAACTGCGTCCACATTACTGAAACGTTTTAATAATAGTGCTTTTCCCTCCATTACTGGCAATGCTGCCTCTGGACCGATATCACCCAAACCTAATACTGCTGTACCATCTGTTACTACCGCAACTAAATTCCCCTTAACCGTGTAATCGTATGCATGTAAACGATTCTTTTCAATCTCCAGACATGGTGCAGCAACTCCTGGCGAATAAGCTAAACTCAAATCATATGAGTCTTCTAACGAGACTTTCGAACTAATTTCTAACTTCCCCTTGTATTGTCCATGCATTTCAATCGATTTTTTCATTAAATCCATTTTATCCACCCCGTTGTTTGAAATTTCGAAAAACTTTTATATTTTTGTATCATAGTGCTTTAATTGGGTGAAGTCAACAGGAAATTTCTAATAAATACAATAAATATCATCGAAAAATCAATAATTTCATATTCCACTCTTTTTAAGACCCGTTCCTAAAAGGAATTTATTTCCATTTTTAAATTTTATCACAATAATATCTGAAAACGTTTTTATTATTCCAGTCCCTATTTAGTACAAGTCTCCCTATGTGAAGGTTTACACGTATTGTTTTATCAAGTGTAATATGAAATCTTTCACAAAGTCTTTTGCTCATTTTTTCACAATCCAATAAAATTTTTCACATTTTTTAAATAAAAAATGCTACATACACTTTAAAAATGTACATAGCATTTACTAATTTTTATTCATCTTCAGTTAGTTCGATAAGCTGTTCCAAAAATTCATATGGTACATAAGTCTTGCTTTTTTCTAGTAATTCAGGCTCTTGTTGAAAATAACGAAGGGCTTTGTTGTATCCATATTGTTTTGTTCCCCGGGTAATCAAAAACGAAACACTGCCCTTTGAAACAATTGCTCCCTTGCCAGTCGAATCAACTTGGAATCCTAATTGTTCCGCTACGCGTCTGAGAGGAATCATCGTCACTCCATCGACTTCGTAAAAGTCCTCATTAGCAATTGTGATTGCTTTTTCAATGTTAGATTGTTCCTTTTCTAACACCAATATTTTGAGAGGACTGATTTTAGCAGGATAACTCTCTAATATCATGTTATAGAAGATGAGGACTTCTTTATCGACTATTTCTTTTTTTGATAACGTTTTTCCATCTAAATCATGAATTACCGTCTCATCTGTTACATTAATGACGATGTCGCCCTTTTCATTCAAGAACTTATCATTAAACGTCTGTATCTCCGCTGGGGAGGAATTTTCTGCTTGGACAATTACCACATCCGGCGAATATCTTGGAGGATAAATCATGATCATGGATTTACTCGCATCAACAAAGGCCGTAATTTCTATTCCTTCCGAAAGCTCTACTTTCTCGCCAACAGTATTATAAATGAACGTATCATCATTAAAATAAAAACCAAATTCGTCGGCGCCCTTTTTAACCGTTGCAAAGTAGTTTCCTTTTGTTTCTTCATTGATAGAGTCAATTTTACCTGTGACTTTAATAAAATTCGCTTGCTGAACTACCTCTTCTTCCATAACTGTATTGTCGGTCTCCTCGGCCAACACTTTCGGCTGTAACGCTAAACTGCTTACTATAGCAGAAGCTATAAGTATAGATGCATATTTTTTCATTTGCTCGCTCCTCTATTTTGCTATTCGAATAATTAGTCGAGCAGCATCAAAAAAAGTTACAGAATGCAGAAGATTTTATAAATTAACTTATCGGCAGTTTTCCTTCATCTATTATCGATTTCACAATATGCATTGAATCCCATTCACCGAAAGACAGCTTAGTAATGGGGTACTTTCGTTTAAAGAGAATGTCATGTATTTGCTGTGGAGATAACCCGTCTTGATAACGCTCAATCACCTGCTGCTGTATCTCTACTAGATAATCTCTTTTAAGTTCCAGTTTTTTTCTGCCATCTTTTAGATACCCAGCATGGCTGCAAAACATCTCATTGAAGTCGTATGTTAATAGATGATCAATGGATCGTATAATCGTTGGTATGCTTTCTTCTCTTAAGACTACTTTTGTTTTCGTTTGAACATAGAGATCTCCTGAAAACAGTTGCCCTGTTTCTTTGTTTAAAAACGCAAGATGATCTTTTGCATGGCCTGGAGTTTCAATAACATCCCATTCGGCATTTCGGGATGTGAAGGTATCCCCGATTGCCTTGGCTTTAAAAGGTTTTCGCTTTCCCCAAAAAACCTTTCGATAGAGCGGATAGTCCGGATTTCGTTCACAATCCTGAACAGACATTTCATGTATATAAATAGGGATATTTCGTTTTTGTTGGATGAGTGATGCACAACCAGTATGGTCTTCATGGATATGAGTTAACACGACTTTGTCAATGTCTGCCCCCATTATAAATGGTTCAAAATATTTACTTAGAGACTTGGAACCCGTATCAATTAACACACCATCAACCGTAAAACTATAAACATTTAGAGAAACCTTCCCCAATGTTACTTTTCCATTTGCATAGCTCACATTTTCATGACTCCCAAAATCAATGGACCTTTTTAGCAACATAGAATCATCCCCCTCACGCCAAAATTGAATGACTATTCATTCATTAATTTATACAAATGAAACGTATAACTTTTACATTATACGTTTCAAAATTTCCTTATTTCGTTTCCCCAGTTTCAACTTCGTACTCCGTAATCCAGTCACTATAGCTTCCGACATATAGCTTCAAATTTACGTAGCCTGAATCTGCCAGGATTGCATATAAAGGCGATGCGGTTACACCTGACCCGCAATACACGACAATTTCTTCGTTCGGGTTGAATTTTGAGAAAAGTTGTTCATTAGCATGCAGCTCCGCCCCATGCTTCAACTGTTCCCAGTCAAAATTTTGAGCTGTTGGTATATGGCCTGCCACTTTATCTATAGGCTCATTTTCCCCGCGGTATCTTTCTGCTGAACGAGCATCTAATAATAGTGCTTTATGATGTCCATCAACTATATTTTTTACATCTGTACGGCTTGAATAGATGGATTCATTCCATGTAATTGTTAGGTTTGTAGGTTCATAATCAGGCGCATCAGCACTTACAGCTAGTCCAGCCTCTTTTAAAGCTTCATACCCGCCATTGACAATATAGACTTTCGGGAAACCTGCATATTTTAACATCCACCACGCACGAGCAGCAAAGGGAGCACCACCTTGGTCATAAACATAAATTATATCATCATAATTTAAGCCAGCTTGTTCAAATAACTGCTGAAGCTGTTCCTTTGAAGGCATTGGATGACGACCATCATTCTTGGCCATATCCGATAAATCCTTCTCTAAATCCCAATATATCGCGCCTTGAATATGTCCATTTTGAAAGGCTTGTTTTCCCCATTCGCGATCCTGCAAATTAAAGCGAGTATCAATCAATCGGCCATACTTTATATCTTGAGCTGCAACGAACACTTTTCCCATTTACTTTACCTCCGATTTTTGTAAATCATTATAGATAGATTTCCACGTCTCTAAACGATTTACCTCTTCCAGAAGTAATTTTTCAGTTTCAATTTGTTTCAATGCTTGTTTTAATAAATATTTATTTAAGTTTCCGGACTCATGTTCAATCAATTCTGTTGCCCAAGTAGCCATGTTCAATTTTTCTTGATCCACATAGCTTTGTGCATCCGGTTTCGTTAATTCTTCCAATGCGAATTTCAGATTTTCTTTTTCATTTTTTTCGAAGAATGATTTGGTATTTTTAAAATAAGATTTTACGGATGCATATTTCTTTTCATCCGCAAAAGGACCTTTAAAATCTAATAGTTTTGGCTCTTCCGGCTCAAATGTAATGAATGAGAAGCTTGGATTCAGCTCTTTTAATGTACGTACCTCATCTTTAAAACGTTCTACAATTTTCTTTTGAATGAATTGTGCTAAACGGAAGTTCGTTACACGCAATTCTTGCGCAAAGTCGAATCTAAGCGCACTAACGGTTTCTTTTAAGGCTTGCTCTAAGGCCGTTTGAACTGGCATTGATGAGAAGGTTGATGGATTATAGCTTTCTCTAAAGAAATCAGGATATCGGTAATAAACTCGCTGCATTACATAATAAAGGAGTTCGTCCAATTCTTGTTTCATATCACTCTTCAACATATTTGTGGATGTACTGCTATATGTTTTTTGAACATGTGCTTCTAGATCAGCCAGCTCTTTTAAACGTTCGTCTTTACGTTTTAAATTTTCTTCTGTTTGAGTGATTAAATCTGCAAGACGTGCCTGAGTTTTCTCAACCTCTTCATGTAAGGCTTGAATCGCGATTGCCGCCAATTCTTCGTTTAAGAAATGATGGAAGGACTCTTCAAAAGGCTCCATGCCTGAATTGAACGAATTGCCCTCTACTTTTTCGCGAAGCGCCAGCAGACTTGATACACCAAATAATTTAGGGAAACGGATACCAAAACGCTGTAATTCAGTTTTTACATAGTTTTTAACATCCTCTTCTTCATCTTGTGTTGAAGCTAAATCAATCGCATTCACAATAAAGAACATTTTATCCAGCTCGAAAGCATCCTTTACACGACCTAATTGGATTAAAAATTCACGGTCAGCTTTTGCAAAGGCATGGTTATAATACGTGATGAAAAGAATTGCATCGGCATTTCGAATATAATCAAAGGCAACGCCTGTATGACGAGCATTGATTGAATCAGCTCCCGGTGTATCCACAAGAGTAACACCCATTCTTGTCAATGGGCTATCAAAATAGAAATCAATGTTATCGACAAAGCAAGATCTATTTTCTTCAGCTACAAAACGCTCAAACTCGGAACGCTCTACACGGATTGTTTGTCCTAATTGGGATTCATATGTTTTAAAGCCTTGACTAAATGCACGAATAAAGGATTTATGGACATTTAATCGCTCGTCTTTTAGTTGAACAGCTTGCCCTTCATCCGCACGTTCATACGCTTCTTGTAAAGTACGAACTGAAAGCCCGATTTCCTCATAAGAAGCTTTGATATCCTCCAATAATTGATCAGCTGTTTTTAATTTTACATCTGCCGTTTCATGAGGATGATCCTCAGTGACAGGACGAATTTTATTAATAGCCGCGGTTGTCGGGTTTGGCGATACAGGTAAAACCTTCGAGCCCATTAACGCATTGGAGAAACTTGATTTTCCAGCACTAAATGCACCGAATAAAGCAATGGTAAAATCTTTTTTCTGCAGGCGTTCTACTTTTTTCTGCAAGAATTGGGCTACTTCTTCAAATCCATCAACTTTTTTCACGGCATTAGCCGTACGAATCGCCGCTTCAATGACTTCATCTGCTTTTTGATTGTTAGTAGACACCTGTTGGATTTGACTTGATTCCTCTTCTGCTGCAGTTTCTTTTTTCGTTAACATGGACGGATCGAATGGACGGATTTCTTTTTGGGCCTGCTCGTAATCATCGTGCCATTTCTCGAACTGTCGTTTGGCACCAGAACGCGTATCCTTGGTAGCTGTCACAATTTCTTTTTCAGCAATTAATTTATATTTATTGAATGTCTCAATTGCCACAATAGCATCGACTTTTTCTTTTAAAACGTTCAGCTTAGCCCGTACAGGAGCCGATAAGCTTTGAGAAGCATCTTTTAAAATTTCTTGCTGCCCATCCTTCCATTCTTCCGTAGCCTCGATAAAATAGCGTTTCGTACTTTCAGCCACACGATTTGCAAAGTTTAATAAGGCATCCCCAGTAACAAGTGATCCTTGCTTGATTTGACTTTCGATTAAAGAGAATGGAACCTCGAATTCAATCGCATCAATTTGGTCAGCCCGCTCATCCGTTAAAACGCCTACATCTTTCAGGGACTGTTTCATTAAATTTTTCAGATGCCCTATAATTTGAGATTGTAAAATTACTTTATATTGCTCATACACATCATCAATACGGCGCTTCTTTTCTTCCTCTGTTTTCTTTTTTGCAGAGAATAATCCGCCTACTTTAAAGCCTTCTTGTGTGCTTTCAAGATATGCACGCAATTTTTCGCGGAAATCTGCCGGGATGATTGCTGCGTTATCCAGAAGTTCTTTTCTTCGATCCTTAAAGGTCTCATTCCATGTTTCACTTGAAAACAGCTCAGTTTGGAGATTCAACTTCTCATATTGCTCCAGTATATCCTGGCGATTTTCCCACTCTTCCGCGCTTAAGACATTTTCATAATCCGCGTGTAAGGTTTGTTTTTCTTCTTCTAAATATGTTAGATGTTCATTTTGCAGTTTGCGTAGTGTATTTTCAGCCGTTAAGACAAGCTGTTCCTGCCAGTCGTTCATTGAATCCATTACAATTTTTTTCACCGTGGCGAAATCGTTATGCGGGTGGTCAAACTCTCTTAGAGAAGTAAAGAAGATTCCTTTGGGTTCAACACCCCATGCAGCAAAGGATTGCTCTACGGATTTTTTGAATTCATCAAATGAAAGCTCATTTTCTTTATGCTTATCGATTTGGTTTACGATTAAGTACACATTTGGATTATATTTCATCAATTGTTTTGTAAATTGGAAGTTTAACTCTGATTGCACATGGTTGTAATCCATTGTGTAGAATACGACATCTGCAATATGAAGTGCCGATTCAGTTGACATTGCATGTGCATCGTCTGTTGAGTCAACCCCTGGTGTATCCATTACTGTTACACCTGAAGGCAGCGTTGAGCCACTGTGTCCGATTTCGATTTGCGACACAAGCTCCCCATTTTTGCTTAATTCCTTCACCGTTTTGAAATCATATCCCGCCTCAAACTTAATAGGCTTCTCATGATGCATATGAACAATGGCGTAATCTTCTTCGGACTTATGCACTTTTACGATATTCGCACTTGTTGGAATCGGACTAGCCGCTAAAATGTCTTCACCGGATAGTGCATTAATCATACTCGACTTACCTGCAGAAAAATGCCCTGCAAATCCGATCACGTATTCTTTTTGTAATAGTTTTCTTGCGAATAAATGAAGCTTCTCCATTCGTTCTGTATCTTCATTATTTTGATAGATTATGTATTGTATCGCAGATTGCTGCAATAATTCCTGTAATTTTTCTTCAAAAGAACCCATGCAAATAAATACCCCTTTGCCTCATTTTTGTCACAATTATATACTATTTTGATTAAATAATAAAATGAGCAAAAAAGAAAGGATGAAAGGGAAAATTTTTTTAATATATGAATTTTTACGGCAGACTTTTAAGAAGAGATAAGAAGAAATGAGGACTGGATGAATATTTCTATGATTTAATTGTTTTCTTCACTACATAAGTACCAACGCCAGCATAGATGATAATTGTTGCCCCTACAAATAAATAAACCATTTTTCTCCTCCTATAGTGAGAATCATTTTCATTTATTATAATGCACTTAAAAAAAACCCACAAGTTTTAATGAAAACGGGTACTTTGGTATAGGCTGTCATTATTTTACATGTACTAATTTACTATATTCATGGTAAGATGGAAAAAAGTCGAAAAAAGGGGTGATTCTATGAATAATTCACAACATATACAAACTATTTTGAATGGATCAATTACTTCGTTAAAAAGCATTCTTCCAATGGAATTGAATATTCAATCCCCTTCTGTTTTATCGGAACCATTCATTCAACAAGAGATGGGCGTTTTGATCGGACTTATAGGTGATATTAAAGGCAGAATTATTATCGACAGTACGTCTTCAGCATTTAGTGCCATTGGAGCGAAAATGTTCGGTATGCCTTTAGAAGGAGAGATGTTGGAATCCTTTACTGGAGAGTTGGGAAATATGTTTGCCGGCAATTTATGCACACATGTAGGTCAACAAGCTTTAAATGTAGACATAACTCCCCCAACGGTTATGGTGGGAAATACAAAACTTTTCGGATTTGAAAAGGCCTTCAAACTACCGACAATTATCGACGAAGTGGGGACCCTTACAATTCTATTCACAATAGATGAAGAATAGTCATCCTTTTACATATGAAATTTATCGTTAATTATAGGTACATAAAAGAATGCAAATTGGATGGACACTTAAGGCCATAACTGCTTTCGTAAACACAACGCTAATCTTCTGGTTAGCGTGTTTTTATGTTTTTGGATGCCTTTCTAGATAGCTTCATTCCCCACAAGATGCAATTCTCAGCAGGTAGCAGCTACCCCAAAGAGCTTCATCCCACCAAGAATCTCCTCGCCTTCAGCCTGATACAATCCAACCTCATGTAAGTTACAAAAATATTCCAATCCATCTCTAAAAGACTACTATTTTCAAGCTAACCACACATAAGGAATACAAAAAGTATATTACGTGAATATGCCATAGTGATAATAATTGAAACTATG
This sequence comes from Lysinibacillus fusiformis, assembly GCA_030027265.1. Taxonomy (GTDB): domain Bacteria; phylum Bacillota; class Bacilli; order Bacillales_A; family Planococcaceae; genus Ureibacillus; species Ureibacillus fusiformis_A. The sequence goes on from JASENG010000003.1 coordinate 118,056, forward strand.
GTCTTTTATCCAAAACCACTATTATAAGCACTTCAAAAGCTATATTTAACCATGATAAATTTCCTGATTAAGCCCAAGAATCCACTCTTTTCTACTTTCATTTTTTCCAATCCCCATTAATGAGTAATTACATTTTCGCACTCTATCTCCACTTTTAGGTAAAAAGCCCTCACAAATTATACCTTCACATTAAGTTCACATTTAAGGGACGTAAATGTGATTTTTCTCACATCATAGGGAATTGAATTTTTATATGATTTGTTTGTAGATAACTTAATATTTATTTCTTCACTTGGGAGGGAGAATTATGGCAAACCACAAAAAAACGTCAGATGATAATTTGAAAGGTACACTTTATGCAACTTTTGGCATAGGTATTATCATTATTATCGTTTGGGCAATTTGCTTCAATTTATTTATCGATCGTTTTTAACTAAATTACTATTCACTAGATTCTCTAGGAGGGAATAATCATGCACATACACAAGTATGAGAAATGGTGGCTTGTCTTCGGGACAGTAACACTCATTTCATTTCTAATAATAATAGGTGTCAGTGCCTTTCATGCAGGGGCACACCCAAATAATTCAAAATGGACAATTGACTACGAAAAAGTAGACGAGATTGCTCCATTCGACAACCCAGGTGTCCACAAGGTGGAGGGAAAAGACTGGGATTATGAAGTGGTTTTAGTCGCTTCTGCATTTAGCTACAGTCCAATGGAAATCGAACTTCCAGTTGGCTCTAAAGTAAAATTCGTTGCTACAACTAAGGACGTTATTCACGGTTTCGAGGTTGCAGGTACAAATATTAATATGATGCTTGAGCCTGGATATGTTTCAGAACTAGTTACTACGGTAGATAAAGTTGGCGAATTTACAATCGTATGTAATGAATACTGTGGTATGGGTCACGCAATGATGTATTCTACGTTAAAGGTGGTGGACGCTGATGACAACAGCAGTCACTAATAAAGAAGTTAAAGAGACAAAAGTACAAAAAATAAAATCTACTTTAACTCCAAAAGAAAATTTACTCAAAGTTGATCGTAAAGATGCTAAATTAGCTTTAGCACATATGTATGTTGCATTTACTGCCCTTTTAGTCGGCGGACTTGCAGGTCTTTTACAAGTATTTGTCCGTTCCGGTGCATTTGAACTGCCATTCGGCATTGGCTATTATCAAGTATTAACAGTACACGGTGTACTATTAGGACTTATTCTAACAACTTATTTCATCATGGGCTTCCAATTAGCAGCAATCAGTCGTACAGCAGGCGCCCTTTCCAATACTCAACGCAAATTAGGGTGGATTGGTTTCTGGTTAATGGTAATTGGCACTGTAGCAGCTGCTGCAATGGTACTATTAAATGAAGCATCTGTTCTATATACATTTTATGCCCCACTTCAAGCACACTGGATTTTCTATGCCGGTCTAGCTTTAGTTGTTGTAGGTTCATGGATTGAAGGTTTATCACAAATTCTGCGTTACGTACAATGGCGCAAGGAAAATAAAGGTCAAACTTCACCACTTTTAGCTTTCATGGCTGTTGTGAATAACTTGATGTGGTTTGTAGCCTCTTTAGGAGTTGCAATAGAAGTATTATTCCAATTGCTTCCTTGGTCATTAGGTTTAGTTGATCGTATCGATGTCTTATTATCTCGTACATTATTCTGGTATTTCGGTCACGCGCTTGTATACTTCTGGTTACTGCCTGCTTATATGGTATGGTATGTAGTTATTCCAAAAGTTATCGGAGGCAAACTTTTCTCTGATGCATTAGCAAGACTTTCATTTATGTTATTCTTATTATTCTCAGTTCCCGTTGGTGTGCATCACCAATTAACTGAACCAGGTATTGATGGATTCTGGAAATTCCTTCAGGTTGTATTAACATTCTTTGTAATCGTGCCATCACTTATGACTGCCTTTTCTATGTTTGCTACATTTGAATTGCGCGGCCGTGAACTTGGCGGCAAAGGTGTATTGGGATGGTTTAAACAATTGCCTTGGAAAGACTGTCGTTTCCTGGTGCCATTTATCGGAATGGTAGCCTTCATTCCTGGTGGTGCTGGTGGTATTGTCAATGCATCTTATCAAATGAACCAATTAATTCACAATACAATCTGGGTGACAGGTCACTTCCATTTAACTGTTGCTACGGCTGTCGTATTAACTTACTTTGGTGCAGCATTCTGGCTAATCCCTCATTTAACTGGCCGCAAGTTAACTAGTAAAATGAACAGTCTTGCAAATACAGCAGGTATTCTATGGGCAGTTGGTATGTTCATTATGTCTGGTGCAATGCATATTGCGGGATTACTTGGAGCTCCTCGTCGTTCAGAATACTCTACTTATGGCGGTTCTGAGCAAGCAGCTGAATGGATTACTTATCAATTTGCACAAGCAATCGGTGGTACGATTTTATTCATCTCGATTCTATTAATCATTGGTGTTGTCATTAACCTGATCTGGTTCGCACCAAAAGGCGAAGAAGAATTCCCTGTTGCAGAGGCTGCTGCAGGAAGCGGTAAAACGCCTGCTCTATTAGAAAACTTTAAAGTATGGGGCGTTATCTTAGTAGCATTGATCTTAATTGCTTACACATTCCCTATTATCGATATCATCAGTAATTCACCTGCAGGATCAACAGGATTTAAATTCTGGTAAACATTTGATCAGCCTGTCCCCCATTATATGGGGGACAGGTTTTTATATTGAGCGCCACGCATCATCCCAACCGGATCTCCCCTCCCCGGCATCATTTCCCCTATCAAGAATGCCAAAATAAGGCCCACAATTTAAGATATGTCAACTTAAATCGTATAATCGTTCATGAAAAAAGCTTTACTACACCTACACTTAACTGAGGCAGCAAATAAAGAAAAACAACATCCAAAACCATGATGATAATGAAAGGAATCACTGGTCGAATCATTCCCCTAACACTGCACCATTTCATACATTCTTACCGTGGTTAACATGGTAGTTGTTTTTAATTTTACGATTGTAAGCGCTTTAAATCACCACTAAAAACTATGTAATTTCCCTTCGAAATTTGATATCTATTATTTAAAGATCTATATGGGGAAAATATACGAAAGACCATCCTAGGGAGAATTACCAATCAGGGGAGGGTCATACTTACGGCTAACTATCTTGAAAAGTACCGTTTCTCTCACGACGGGCAATAAAATTTCCAAACAAAAAAGCAAAAGCTCAATAAAGAACTTTTGCTTCAAATTTACATTGGCTGAACAGGTAATATATTTACAAACTCAGATTTATATTGTCCCTCGTTTTCATTCATGAAGATATGAATTTCTCCGTAGTCATTCGATGTACGAATCAGTCTTCCAATTCCTTGCTGAAGTCTTAGCTGCATGAATGGCAATTCAACCTCTTCGAAAGGATTCTCAGAAAATGCTCTTTTCGCATCAAATAAAGGATCCTGGGGAGGGAATGGTAAATCATAAATGATTACACGCGTTAACGCCTCTTCTGGCAAATCTAGCCCCTCCCATAAATGGTATGAGCAAAGCGTCTTCACAGCACCTTCCTGGAAATCACGTACGATGGCCGATAACTCCCGATCTCCTTCAAATGCCATTGTTAATTTGGACATCATCGGTAATTTTGATTTAAAGTGCAGCATCGATTGCTTCGATTTAAATAAAATTAAAGTTTGCTGTTGCCCATCTTTTAGCAATTGCTCTACTTTGGCTGTTTTTTCTTCTTGCTTCAATTCATGCAAGTATACTTTCATCACTTCTTCATAATCGAAAGGTGATGGCACACTGAAGGATTGATACTTTTTAATTCCTAAACTATAAGCAATATAAGAGAAGTCTTTGTTGACAGAGAGCGTTGCCGAAGAGAAGACGATTGGCGTTTTCTTAGAAAATAGCTTTTCTTCTAAAACATCCGTAATAAGACGCGGCATAATAACTAACGTTTCTTCGCCATCTGTCTCTTCAAGCCAATCAACTGCATCCCCTTGGGCAATAAAGATTTTAATTGCAGCCTGATATTGTTCTAAGAACTCTTCTGCCATATTTAATTCGTATTCTGGTATCATATATAATTCGGATTCAAAAACAAACTCTTCTAATAAACGCTCTACATCTACTATTAACTGTTTCCCAATAGCAAGAAGGCGTTCTGATTTTTTGATTGTTTTTCTTTCTTCTTCTGAAGGAACAACATCATCACGTAATTGATCAAAGAAAAGTTCATGACGATCCTGCAGTGTTTCCATTGCATATAATGTTTTTTCACGAACCCCATCAACCATTAAGCGTTCCAATAAGTTAACGATAGTATAACTTTGAACTTTAACTGTCATTGCATTTTGGGCAGCATATTCCAATAAATGTCCTTCATCAAGGACAATCATTGACACTTCAGGCAGCAGTGGAAGCTGACCTTCACGTTCACGAGATTCTTTTGTCGCTAAATGCTCCATCAGGAAATCCTGTGAACAAATGATTAAGTCTGAAGAACTGCGATAGTGAGCTCGGTGCAGTGTTTGACCGCAACGATTTCTCATATCACATACAGAACATTGCATGATCGCATTATAATTCACTGTTTGCCAATCTTCATCACTAATCGCTGAATAGTCACTTCTTGCACCATAAGGGCTTACCGTCAGCATAGATCCTTGTGCATAAACACCATCTGGAATGGACATTGCAATATCATCAATCCATTCTTCCGTAACCACTTTCTCTGTTTCTTCAAATCTTTTTAAACATAAATATTGATTTCTCGATTTTGCTAAGCGAACATCAATTGTCAGTCCCAGATGCTCGGTTAATTTATAAATATCGCCGCCCTCTTTAACAAGCTGATCGATTAAAGTTTCATCTGCACATGCAATGAGTGCTGGACGTCCTGTATAACGTGCATAGGAAACAGCCGGTAATAGGTAGGCGATTGTTTTCCCTGTCCCTACTCCTGCTTCAGCAAACAATACATTTTTTTCTTTTAGTGCCTGTTCAATTTGGTAGGCCATAAAAATTTGTTCGTCACGGCATTCAAATCCTTTTTCAGGCAATTCATCGTATAATACATCGCCCATCCAATCACCCAGTGAATCGAAAAAGGATCGATCCTTCGAAAGTTCAAACGGTAAAGACTGTCTCATTCATTTAATCTCCTTCATTAGATAGAAAAGCGTAAAAATGCTTTTTCGGAAAAGCCATTGCAACTATGAAGACGCAACATTCTGTGACGTTGCGCCCCTGAATACACGAGGAGCTTCCTAAAAGCTAGACACTGTTCTTATTCAAGACATTGAAACGGAAGGAGTAGTCCCCCTTCCGTTAAAGTTTTTAAAATTAATTTTCGCGTTTTGACTTTTGACCCCAATATTGATAAAGGTCAGTGCGAATAAAGCCATTAAATAGTTTACGCTTCTTCGTTGCTTTATGACCATACAATTCTTCAAAATTTTCCATTGAAGAAAGCATATAAACGGACCAGGTAGGATAATCCTTCATAACCTGTCCAAAATCTCTAATTACTTTTTCAATCGTTTCTTTCTCGCCAATACGTTCCCCATAAGGCGGGTTTGAAATAATTACACCATCTGTAAGTCTTGTTGTAAAGTCGGTTGCTTGCATTTGTTTAAATGTAATGATATCTCCAAACCCAGCTTCCAATGCATTCTCTTGTGAAATGGAAACCATGCGGTGATCAATATCCGATCCGATAATTTCGAGAGGTTGATCGTACTTAGCTAGATCATCCGCCTCAATTCTTGCATCTTCCCAAATTTTTGCCTTCATCCAAGTCCAGTCTTCAGATATAAATTCACGATTATAGCCAGGAGCAATATTTTGCCCAATCATTGCTGCCTCTAACGGGATTGTTCCTGAACCGCAAAATACGTCAACAAATGGTCGAGTGGGGCTCCATTTTGAAATTTTCACTAGCGCTGCTGCCAATGTTTCTTTTAATGGTGCTTCCCCTTGTGTTTGTCGATAGCCGCGTTTATGTAAACCCGAACCAGAAGTATCAATTGTTAAAGTTGCTACATCTTTTAAGATTGACACTTCAATTTTATATGAAGCACCAGATTCATCTAAAAACCCTAAACGTTTATAGTGAAATTTCATGCGCTCTACGATTGCCTTTTTCACAATGGCCTGACAGTCTGGAACACTGTATAATTTAGATTTTACCGACTTCCCGGAAACCGGGAATGCCGCATCTACAGGCAGATATTTTTCCCATTCAATTGCTTTTGTGCTTTCGAATAATTGGTCAAATGTATGGACAGGAAATTCCGCTACTACGATTTTCACACGGTCTGCAACGCGCAGCCAAAGATTGCATCGAGCAATAGCCGTTTCGTCGCCTTCAAAATATACTTTGCCGTTTTCTACACGTGTTTCATATCCTAAATCTTGTACTTCTTGCGCAACGATTGATTCTAGGCCCATTGCAGCCGTGGCTACTAATTGAAATTTTGTCATGATTCAATTTCTCCTTGATGTTCATATTCCCAAAATTGAAGGAATTCGATTAGTTCCTCCATCGGAACTGGTTTACTATAATAATATCCTTGTATATAATCACAGCCCATTTGGTTTAATTGATTAAGCTGCTGAATACTTTCAACTCCCTCAGCAATGACTTTCATATTTAACCGATGAGCCATTTGTATAATTGCATCTACAACTGCCTGCTTATCTGCTAAGTTTACAATATGCTGAATAAAACTTTTGTCGATTTTTAAATAATCTACTGGAAATCGGACTAAATAGCTTAGCGATGAATAGCCTGTTCCGAAATCATCAATGGATATTTTAAAGCCTAATTGCTTTAAACGAACAAGTTTGCTTATCGTATCCGCATCATTATTCATGACTGTTCTTTCCGTCACTTCGATTTCGAAATTTTGAGCCGATGTATTATTTTTCTCCAAAATTTTCTGAATGGACTCCAAGAAATTCGGTTGCTGGAAATGAATACTCGAAATATTTATGGAAATCGGCAGCTTAGAATAGCCAGCTTTCCTTAAAGACACCAATTCCTCGCAAGCCTTCTCTAAAATAATTTCACTAATTGGAATGATTAAGCCTGTCTCTTCCGCGTAAGGAATAAATTCAGCTGGTGAAACAAATCCTAATTTTTCGCTTGTCCATCGAACCAATGCTTCGAACCCAATAATTTTATTTTGTTTTATATCGACCTTAGGTTGGAAATACAATACAAAATCACGATTCTCAATAGCTTTTCTCATTTCTGAATCTAGCAGAATAAGTCGATTGGCATCTGTATTTAATTCGTCAAAATAGAAGGAGAAACGGTTTCGGCCAGATTGCTTCGCATAGTACATCGCCTTGTCCGCCCGGTTTAAAAGTTCCTCCGTTGTATTCCCATCATGCGGATAAATACTAATTCCTATACTCGTTGATACAAAAATATCTTGATTATTGATTTTTATAGGCTTTTCAATTTCTTGTATAATTTCCTCAGCAAACTTTGCAGCCTCACGGGGATGCCGTATGTTCATCAACGTCAGAACAAACTCATCTCCACCATATCTTGCTACAATATCATTTGTACCTATTAATTTTTTTAAACGGTTCGCTACTTCAACTAGAAGGAAATCTCCAAATTCATGGCCTAATGTATCATTTACTTGTTTAAATCGATCTAAATCCAAAAAGAAAATAGCGTGCTGCGGGTTGTCAAATTTCGGGGATGCCTCTAAGAGCATATCCATCTTTTCCAGATAACTAAAACGGTTATTCACATCCGTTAATGAATCAGTCAGCGCTCTTTTTTCCAGCTGTTCTTCCACTCTTTTTCGTTCCGATAAATCTGTGAAAATTCCGCAGTAGTTGGACACTTTTCCTTCTTCATCAGTGATGGCAATAATTGATAGCCACTCGGGATAAATTTCCCCCGTTTTTCTTTTATTCCAGATTTCTCCTTGCCAGATACCCTCTCGATCGATAACTGCCCACATATTTATATAAAAATCACGATTATGTACACCTGATTGTAAAACTTTCGGTCCTTTTCCTACGACATCTTCCCTATTAAAACCCGTAACAAATTCAAAGGCATTATTTACAAACAAAATTTCTTTTTTCTCGTCTGTAACCATAATACCTTCTTGTATGTTTTGAAATACTTTTAACAACAGTTTTGTAGTATGTAGAAGTTTTCCGTTATTTCCATTTAAACGTAAGTTATTAAATATTTCCTGCATGTTGACTCTCCATTCACTTAGAAAAACCTGATATATCGCATGAATGTTGCACAAATCAATGTTTTCTCTTGTGCGAATAACCACAAAACTTATTTTGTTTATCCGCTAAAAGAAAAGCTCTCCAATTTGAATGGAGAGCCTCTTATGTGACTTTCGTAAACTCAATTATTTTGAATTTACCTGTTTTACTTTTGAATTGTAATACTTGTACCAAAATAGCCTATTATTGAAGTCTTATTAATATAATAAGGTTTTGAAATAGATATGATACGTTTATTAGGCAAAAAATATTAATATCATAGAAATTCATAAGCCATGTTTTGTTCCCGGGTACTCAAGCGGCGAAAAGCCTCGTACGTATCGGGTAGTAATCATCTATCTACGAGAAGTATCTTCTCGTCCCTCCATCCGTTCAATTCCTTTTGGAGAGTGCCCCTACCATAATTTGGGTTTCTCACTCGTGGGGTTTACCTCGTTCCACCTTTATTGTTTCCAATAAAGCTCCGTCACTGTGGCACTTTCAGGAAGTGTCAACCATATCGTAAACGACTTAGGTCTTTCTTCCGCCGTCAAGGCATTTGCCTTGCCTTACCTTATTTTTTCAGTAAGCACGAACACTACGGTCATCTCAGAACCGTGCGAGCATGGACTTTCCTCTACAATAGTATTGCAGCGATTACTCGAATTTGACTATGATAGAATATACTATACTAAAAAATCATCAAAATGACAACAATCGATTATGAATTGGCAAAAATTCGTCATAATTTCGTTGTTGAAATTTCTATTGATTTTTATATTTTATTTTTATTCGAATAATTTACTGCCAAAAACATGTTTTTCTAAATTAGAAAGACGTTTTAAAATATCAAAGTTTGTATTTCCTGCTGTTGGAGGAGAAACTTGTGGTCGTCTTGCTGAACTATTCTCAAGTTCTTCTTTTAGTTGTTTATTTTCAGCACGCAATTCTTCGACAATTTTTTCAAATGTATCATAATCTTCCATAATTTGATCTAAAAATTGATCTACTTGGTCAGCATTGTAACCTTTCATCGCCTTTTTAAATTCTTTTTCCAAAATGATTTTTGAATTTAGTTTAATTTCCATTCACATCGCCCTTCCATCCCATACGGTACATACTCCAATTATATCATACGAATGTTATAAAAGGGATTGAAAGTAACTATTTCTTAGAAATCTTCGCTAATCGAAAAGATTATAGCAATTAGCCCAAGTTGCACTTATTCGGAAAAGAAAGTTTACATGTTCCTTTCCTCCAAAACAAACTTCCTTCATCTGACTAGAATCGACACAACTCTGCCTTCTATGTCAGATCATGCGCTTGCCTGGGAAATTATTATTTGAATTTTCTGCAAACAAACCATTTCCCAATTTATTTATAAATGCAAATTTATTTCTTCATTAGTTTCATTTCAATCCTATGAAGTCTTTTAGACCAGTTGCCATACTGTTTTGCAGCTTGCTCTTTTTTAATAAAAAGATTGTTATCAATCATCATTAAACCTTGGTTCGTATAATGCATTGCTTTTTCATAATCTTTAAATTGATGTTCAAAAATAATGGCCATCTGCTCTAGTGCTTTTAGTTTTTCTCTATTTCCTATAAATAATAAGGCCTTTTCAAAAGATTTTACTGCTTCAGTATAAAGTCCTTTTCTTTTTTGCTGAAGCGCAAGATAATAGTGTGCTAACCCTGCACTTTCCTGGTCATAGTTCGTTGCAACAACCTGCAACACCTGTTCACTCTGCTCTGAATTTTTTATATCTCCAAACCATTTCCCTATGTTTGTATAAGTAGTTGCCGATTCGTATAAATCTTGCTCAAGTAATAGGTTGGTAGAGTGGATATAAAGCGTCACTAAGGATAATAAATCCCACTCATTATGATAGAGCACTTTCATCAATGCATCCGGATTTCCACTTTTAATAGCATCCGTATAAATAATTGGTGCTAAAAATCCAGGAATATCGCCTAGTCTTTGGAACCCAAGTTTCTCTTCTTCTACCTTTGTTAATTTCATTCTTTCCAAATTATTTTTCCATATTCGTTTTGAACTATGTAATAGATCAATTTGTTTTTGTGAACGCAATTTCGGCAATACTTGTTGGTTCAATGTCCATCTTGTTTCCAACTGTGGCCAATCGAAGCTTTTCCCATTATAAGTAACGACCGTTTTTGACTGTTGCCAAAATTTCGATTCGAATAAAAAGGCAGCTTCGTTGGCAGGATCCGCTAATACATATTGGGTTAGAACAAAGGAATCATCATAGGCATCTAATAAGCCTAATAAAAAAATATTGGTTCCAACGCCTTTTAAGCCCGTTGTTTCCGTATCGAAAAAAACGATGGATTCTTCAAAATCTATGGCATAAGGATGCTCAATAGTCGTACTTTGCCATTTTTCAATGGCATCATAGAACATCCCTAATTGATAGGAACCATGCCTATAATCGAGCGGATACGTCACTTCCCGTTTAAATAATACGCCATAATCATTTTCTACCAAAGTTAATCCAGCACTTTCCCATTCCTTCATATAAATCGGTTTATCTGGCCGCTGGTATATAGTTTTCTCTTTAGTTTCTTCTTTCTTTTTCCCGAGTTTTTGTTTTAGTTGCAGCATTTTATTTTCATATGACATGGGATCACCCTATTTCATTCAATAAAATTGAAAGTACTTTGATTACTTTGTCCTTGCTTTCATTTAAACTGTCCTGTGCCCCAATGCAGGATGGGCAGCCGCTCTTGCATGGACAATTTCGTACATGCCCAATTGTTTCCTCTAAAATCGGTCCTAAAATATCATACACTCTTTCAGACAATCCAATTCCACCAGGATAACTATCATATATAAATAGAGTCGGTTTGTCATTATGCGTGGATTTTACTTGAGGCACTACCGATAAATCACTTCTATCACATTGGATATATAAAGGGATAAATGAACCAATCGCATAAGCCGCTCCTGTCAATGCATCTGTTAACATCTCCTCTGACCAGTTTTCAGGCAAGTTAAAGGACATCCACGTAGCATTTGTATGCATTTCAAGGGGGGGAATATGAATTTTCCCTGAGCCAATATTTTCATGGGTCTGGAAACGAATTTTCTTAAAGATTGTCGGAATTGCCAGGATGCTAATATCCCCATAGCTAACGGCAGCGGAATTATATGCTGCATTTTTATCTTCATTTAAAATTTTCAGCTCTACTGCTAAATTTGCGTCTGTAAAGTAGTCGACATCTACTTCGCGAACATAGGCTTTTTTCTCTTCCCAATCTAGTATCTCCACTTGGAATTGAGTCCCCTGATGAAGATATATCGCCTCTTCATGTAACAAGGTCATGGCACTATAAGTATCCATTTCTCCAATAACCTTTGTGCCAGCAGGAATGGTTTGATCAATAATAATCACATTTTCCTGGGAAGCAGAACGCAAACTGATTTCATGGGCTGGAAAGCGTTCGCTCATCCAATACCAAGTTGAACTTGTTTTGACTAATACTCCTTCATCTTGAAGAAACTCAAGCAATTCTTGCACTTCAAATTCACCATACGTATCTGAACTTGAAAATGGCAATTCGAAGGCCGCGCATTTTAAATGATCCATCAGGATTAGAATATTTTCCGGATTGATCAATGCTTCTTCCGGTGAACTGCCTAATAGATAAGTAGGATGATTCACCACATATTGATCCAGTGCCGTTGAATTGGCTACATAAATAATCAAGGCCGAGTCTTGTCTTCTTCCAGCACGTCCTGCCTGCTGCCATGCACTTGCTATGTTGCCTGGGTATCCTGTCATGATACAAGCCTGTAATTGTCCAATATCGACACCTAGCTCCAAAGCATTCGTACTGACAACAATTTGTATGGTTCCATCCCTCAGCCCTTTTTCAATCTTTCGTCGTTCCGTTGGCAAATAGCCGCCTCTATATCCTCGAATCGATTCATCCTGGATTTTATTTTTTGTGAGGCTTTTTAAATAAGTTACTAGCATTTCGACTCGAACCCGAGATTTTGCAAAGACAATCGACTGAATACCTGCTTCAAATAATCGGGTTGCCAAATCTCGAACCTCTAAAACACTGCTCCTTCTTACCCCGAAGGTTGGATGTACAATGGGTGGGTTGTAAAATAGAAATGTCTTTTTACCCACTGGAGCACCAGACTCGGCAATAAGCTCATGCTCGGTATTCGTTAACTTCTCTGCCAGTTCTTTTGGATTCTTAATCGTAGCGGAAGTACAAATGAAGATTGGATCACTTCCATAGAATGCACAAATCCTTTTTAGTCGTCTAATTACGTGGGAAACGTGACTTCCAAATATGCCTTTGTATGTATGTAATTCATCGATTACAATATATTTCAGGTTTTCAAAGAGCGAAACCCATTTTGTATGATGCGGTAAAATTCCAGAATGCAGCATATCGGGATTCGTCATCACGATGTGTCCAGCTTTCCTGATCTTTTGTCGAATGGCAGGAGCAGTATCCCCATCGTAGGTATAGCTTAATATTTCCTCCCCCATCTCCTCGATCAACTCATTTAAATCTGATTTCTGATCCTGAGCCAATGCTTTTGTAGGAAATAAATAAATTGCTCTACTCGATTTATCCTCTAATATTTTTTGCAATACCGGTAAATGATAACAAAGAGATTTTCCTGAAGCAGTCGGTGTCACAGCAGTAAAAGATTTTCCGTTTAAAGCATAATCAAAAGCCTGTCTTTGATGGGTATAAAGCTGATCAATTCCTCTTGATTCCAGCGCTTTTTGTATAGAAGGATGCAGCTCTTTAGGAAACGGGGCATATTTGGCCGGTCTTGCTTCCAAAGTCTGCCAATGCAAAATATTTTGCTTTAGCTCTTCATCATATCGCCATTCTTCAAGCAATTGATCAATCGAGCGGTTTTTACTGAACATCCTTGTCACTCTCCTCCTCTAAATATCTTAAAAAGAAAGATAAAGTGTAGTGCACGGATTGAACAGATTGAATAAACCTTTTTTTACTTGTTTCCTTATAAAAGGATTGCACGACAAATTGATTCATCGCATCTACAACATTTTGAATTTGAGATTTGTGCATATATTTTGGATTATTTTCTTGAATCCATTGTAAAGCATTTTGCTGCCAATCTATTAAAACGGATTGAAAAAGGTCTGCGTGTGGTTTAACTTCTTCGAAAAATTGAGGTGTTGCGTCAAGTTCACGCTGTTTAAAAAAGCGACTAATTGACGCATCACACTCGTTTAATAATTGCTTAGATAGTTCTATTAGTTGCATTTTAGTACCCTCTTAAAATTTTAGATTTCTTCTCTTAAGTGTACCAAAATCTCATTGTTAACACTAGTAATAGGGGAACAAGCATTCTTTACATGAAACTGCTTTTCTGCTAAGCTTACTTTTTGATAAGTAGTTCCTAATTGAGAGAAAATTTGGTTATGAATAGTAGATCTTTCACTCTCAATTTTAGCTGTCATAATTTGATCTATACACTCAAGTTGTGAAATAAGCATTTGAATACGATGCATAATCATTCCTCCTTTAGGATGTATAGTTCCTTGTCAAAATTCAAAACCCTTTTCACTTGCCAAAACTAGACAAAGGTTGCTAAAACAAGTAAGTTTTCGATATGTTTTTATGTTAAAAATGGGTATCATTTTAAGAAGGAGTGGTTTTTCGAGTGATTCATTATCCAAATGGCAAACCCTACAAGCCTAGTGAGCCTTCTATGCCGAAATCTACTTCGAAGAAAAAGGATTTTTCCTTCAGCAATCGAGGAAAAACACTTGAGGATGAAATTAACGAAACAAATACTTTCTATTTAAATCACCAAATTGCAATTATTCATAAGAAACCTGTTCCGGTACAAATCGTCAAAGTAGAGTATCCATCACGAAGTGCAGCAGTGATTCGTGAGGCTTACTTCCGAACACCATCCACTACTGATTTTAACGGTGTTTGGAATGGATATTATATTGATTTTGAAGCAAAGGAAACAGAAAGCAAAACATCCTTTCCATTAAAAAATGTCCATCAGCATCAAGTAAACCATATGAAAGAAGTGACAAATCAAAAAGGAATCGCTTTTACAATCGTCAAGTTTGCAACTTTGGACCGTTACTTTATAGTACCATTTAATGTTTTATATGAAGCTTGGACGGGAATGGAAAGTGGTGGCAGAAAATCGATTCCATTAAGCGTATTTGAATCAAAAACAATTGAAATCCAACCCGGTTACAATCCAAGGATTGACTACATAACCGCAATAAAAAATATGATTACAGACGAACAATAATTGTTTGTTAAAGTGAGGAGATTATTTTGACTGAAAAACGTCGGACTCGCGAGGAATTAAAGCGTGAGCGTGAATTGCAAAAGAAAAAACAAAAAAAACCAGTTGGTGCATGGGTAAAACGAATACTGCTCGCAATTGTCATTATTGGCGTAGTGGGACTAGTTGGTGGTGCAGGTCTGTTTGCAGTCTATGCAAGCTCGGCACCGGAATTAGATGAAGACTTATTAAAGGACCCTGTTTCATCTGAATTCTATGATAAAAACGGTGAGATATTCGCGACAATTGGGGCAGAAAGTCGGAAATACGTTGAATATGAAGATATACCCCAGGGGATGATTGATGCCATCCTGGCAACAGAGGATTCTCGCTTCTTTAAACATTTCGGTATCGATGTATGGCGTACGGGTAGCGCAGTAATTGCTAACTTTACTCAAGGATTCGGTTCTCAAGGTGGTAGTACCATCACGCAACAGGTCGTAAAAAACTCATTTTTAAGCAACGATAAAAAACTAAAACGCAAAGCACAAGAGGCTTGGCTGGCAATCCAACTCGAAAGGCAATATGAAAAAGAAGAAATATTTGAAATGTATTTCAACAAAATTCTTATGTCTGGCCGCATTTACGGATTTGGTACTGCTGCTGAATACTTCTTTGGCAAAGAACCAAGCGAATTAGAGCTAGATGAAATGGCATTATTAGCAGGTATTCCACAAAGTCCGAATAACTACAATCCTTATAAAAATCCGGAACGTGCTCAAAAACGCAGAGACTTAGTACTGGATTTAATGGTACAGCATGGAAAAATTACCGAAGAACAAGCTGCTGCCGCTAAAGAAATTGATGTAACTTCCCGTCTTCTCGCTGAAGAAGACCGCGAAGCTGTAGCTGGCACTAAATATGATGCATTTTTAGACGTTGTTTTAGATGAACTTGAAGATAATGGCGACGGCGAAGCACTTGCTGAAGGAATCAAGGTATATACAACACTTGATCCAAATGCCCAATCTACTGTTGAAGAGATTATGAACAACCCAGAGAACTTCCCTACTGAAGGTATTCAAGCCGGTGTTTCTGTAGTGGATACGAAAACTGGTCAGATTTTGGCAATTGGAGGCGGCAGAAATTATGCAGATCGCGGCTACAACTTTGCCCACGATTTAACAAAACGTTCACCAGGATCTACTATTAAGCCTTTACTTGATTATGGTCCGGCTATCGAAAATTTAAAATGGTCTACTGGTCAAACAATTGTAGACGAAAAAATGACCTATTCAAATTCAAAACAAGTGATTACAAACTTTGATAACAAATATTTAGGAACGATGACAGTACGTCAAGCACTGTATCAATCCCGTAACGTTCCAGCAGTAAAAACGCTTCAAGAAGTAGGGACAGATAAGGCCAAAGAATTTATCAGCAAGCTCGGAATTGAACCTGAAGAAGTCTTTGAATCAGATGCAATTGGTGGCGGTAAAATTACAATGAGCCCAATTCAAATGTCTGCTGCGTATGCTGCATTTGGAAATAATGGTGTCTATAATAAACCTACTGCGATTAAAGAAGTTGTATATCGAGACGGCTCTAAAAAGTCCTATGCATCGAAACCTGAGTTTGCAATGAGTGACTATACAGCCTATATGGTAACAGATATATTACGTGATGTTGTAAGTTCAAAACCTGGCGCTTCAGGTACTGCAGCCGCTGTGTCCGGTTTAGATATGGCTGGTAAAACAGGGACAACAAACTACTCTAAAGATGAGTTTGAAGAATATGATTTACCTTCAAGCAGTGTACCTGACTCTTGGTTTGCAGGATATACAACGAATTATTCAATCGCGATTTGGGGCGGATATTCAAAACGTTATGAACCAATTACTACTTGGGATGAGCGACGTTTACCGCAACGTTTATTTAAATCCATCATGTCTGAGCTTTCGGATGATGTAGAAACAGCGAAATTTAAAAAACCAAGTTCCGTTGTCGAAGCAACAATCGAAGTTGGATCAAATCCTTTAAAACTAGCTAGTGACTATACACCATCTGAATTACGTCAAACAGAGCTATTTGTAAAAGGAACAGAGCCTACACAAGTATCGGAAGAATATGAGCAATTGGAATTAAATGCTCCAACTAACCTGCAAGCAAATTATAGTGCGGATGGCAGCCTTGTAGATTTAACTTGGGAGTACACGCCTCCAAGTGAAGAAGATGATTTAAATGTTACATTCGAAGTATCGATGGCTGTTGATAATGAAAAACCAGTTGTAGTATCAACAACATCAAACAAACAAGCAACCCTTTCAAACATCGAGGCTGGACGTAATTATACGTTTACAGTAGTAGCTGTTTCCGAAGATGTCCGAAGCGAACCTGCATCCGTGTCAATCTTTATCGAAAATACTGTTGAAGAACCAGAAGTCGATTCCCCTGAAGATCCAGGAAATGGTAATGAGGACGACGGGAACGGCAATGGGAATAATGGCAATGGCAACGGGAATGGCAACGGTGGAAATAACGGTAATGGGAACGGAAATGGAAATGGAAATGGGAACGGTGGAAATGGCGGCGACAACGGTGACTTCGATGATTGGTTCGGACCTGGCGACGAAGGCGAAGTAGAAACTCCAACTGAACCAACTGATCCAACCGAAACTCCAGACTAAGCAAAAGTTAATGATGAGGATGCACAGATAGACTTGTGCATCCTCTTCTTTTTTGAATTGCGAAGACGCTGGCGATGAAAAATTTTTTCATCGCTGTTTTGATTTGTTGGAGTGTTTTCGAGATTTTTAATCAAGTATTGGACTATCCGCTCAATTCTTGTTCTATCTGATCAATTATTACGTTATCCGCTCAATTCTCGGGCTATCTGATCAATTATTATGTTATCCGCTCATTAATCGGGCTATCTGATCATTTCCTGGCGTAGCTTTTCCCTTGTGATCAAAAATTGCGCTTTCCGTTCAATTCTTGGGCCATGCGATCAATCAAACTTAAAAAATGCCCAAGAACATTCAACCTTAATGCTCTTGGGCCATAACTTTATTTTTTTATACGCAATCTGGCTAGTCTTTTCTTTAGTTCTTTAAAGAGTTCATCTAGTTGGCGGAAACAGGCATATTGACCTGGGCGGGTTTTGATGAATTGCAATCGTTCCATGCCGTTTAGGGGCAATACCTCGTATTCTTCACTTTCAACGATAGATTGTGAAGCTGAGTCGGAGCAATGCAAAATGCAATTCTCGAAAAGTTGGATTCCTTGCCCCATTAAGGATTTCGCTTCTGTACCGTTTCGAAGTTCATGAGCTTTATGGATCTGGCTGCTCAATTCATTCCATTGGTCAAAATAGGGTTCAACTGCTTCTTTTATGATAGATTCAGAACTTACTTTGATCATCGCTGCTTCACCAACCCTTTTTTCAGACGCTTTTGTCCTTCGCGACAATCATCCAGAAGCGGGCAAATGTGACATTGAGGATTTTGGGCTTTACAGTGATAGCGCCCAAAAAAGATTAGCTGATGATGGGTTTTCGACCAGTTATCCTTTGGTGTCTTTTTCATAATGGTTTCTTCGACTTCTAAAACTGTGTCCTTTAGTCGACATAAGCCTAAGCGTTTTGACACTCGTTCGACATGCGTATCTACTGCAAGTGCAGGGATATTGAAGGCTACCGATAACACAACATTAGCCGTTTTCCGGCCAACCCCTGGTAAAGTGACAAGCTGTTCACGGCTTTGCGGGATTTCTCCGTTAAATTCCGTTAACAACTTCTCACATAAAAGTTGTATATTCTTCGCTTTATTGCGGTAGAGACCGATGGAGCGAATATCATTTTGTAATTCCTCTAAAGGAACGGCCAAATAATCTTCTGGCGTTTTATATTTTTGGAACAATGTTTTCGTTACTTTGTTGACGAGTACATCCGTACATTGTGCTGATAATAATGTTGCAATCGTTAACTCAAACGGGTTATCGTGAACAAGCTCACAATGTGCATCAGGGAACATTTCGTCCATCACTTCCAAACAATGCTCCCACTGTTTTTTCGTAAGCATCATTACACCCCCTATTCTCTTTCCTCCAGCCAGTTATAAAAGGATACTTTGTTGGTATTTTCTTGTGGTGTATTCACTTTTGGCTGTACAGAAGTTGTTTTGCTATGGAATTGCTCGGTATGTTTTTCCACCTGTTTAACAAAGGTAATATTTTTCTTTTTCCACTCAAATAATATACGATCGATATAGCGCAGCGATATTTTACCAGCCAGCACCGCTTCTTTTAAGGCTGCTTTAATGATGGCAGGCGAATGATGATCGGTATCAATCCACATGGAAATCGTTTCAATCTCCATTGGCGATAGAAGGCGGCCGAATTCTTGTTCAAAAATGGCAAAGATTTCACCCTCTTCATTTTTTTCGTCTGCCATCTCTTGCTGTATAGCAGAAGCTTCGATATAATCGAGTATTCTTTCCCATAAAGGATAAACCGAATATTTCTCGTAAACTATCCCATTTAAATCAATGCCCTGTGTTATCTCTATTAAGCCTTTTTGAAGAAGCCTTTGTAGTTTAAGACTGATTTCATTCTCACTGAAGCTAAGTCGTTTTGCAAGATCATTGGGTGTTGGGAAATCATTTTGTTCAGCGTGAAAGGCTAATAAATGCAATAAAAGAAGTGCTTCATCATCTGCAATTTTTAATGCTTTATAATGCTGGAAAAATAATTTGGGAATTGAAACATTTCCCTGCTCAATCCACAATTGGAGTCGTTGATATTTCTTATTTATATTAAGGACTCCCTTCTTTATCTAAATCATTTCGTGCAATGCGTAATCGTCCTGCCAATTAAATATTATTTACTAATCTAGCTATAATACTAAGGAAAGCGCCCGCGATGCGAGCGCTTTAACTTTTATATAATGATTTTAACTCGCTTGATATCTGCCCAGTAATTATGGGTATAAACGATTTAAAAGTCTTGGGAATGGGATACTTTCACGAACATGCTCTGCTCCACTAATCCATGCAACTGTACGTTCCAAACCTAATCCGAAACCGGAGTGCGGCACCGAACCTTGCTTACGTAAATCTAAATACCAAGCATAAGCTGATTCGTCCAAATTATGTTCAGCTAAGCGCTGTTTTAAAAGCTCGTAATCATGAATACGTTCTGATCCGCCAATGATTTCACCATAGCCCTCCGGTGCAATTAAGTCTGCACATAATACAACATCATCACGATCTGGATGTGGCTGCATATAGAATGGCTTGATGCCTACTGGATAGCAAGTGATAAATACTGGTTTATCAAAGCTTTCAGCAATCGCTGTTTCGTGCGGCGAACCGAAATCATCGCCCCACTGGATATCATCAAAGCCTTTTTCATGCAAGAACTTAATCGCATCGTCGTAAGAAATCCGTGGGAACGGTGCTTGAATATTTTCTAATTTAGAAGTGTCGCGACCTAGGCGTTCTAACTCAAGCTTGCAGTTTTTCAATACTGATTGAACAACGTATGCAACATATTGTTCTTGTACTTCAAGATTTTCTTCAAATTCCACGAAAGCCATTTCAGGTTCG
Source organism: Lysinibacillus fusiformis (assembly GCA_030027265.1). Lineage (GTDB taxonomy): Bacteria > Bacillota > Bacilli > Bacillales_A > Planococcaceae > Ureibacillus > Ureibacillus fusiformis_A. The sequence continues at coordinate 138,184 of JASENG010000003.1, forward strand.
ATCATCCAAAACTCAATTAAATGACGTCGTGTTTTTGATTTTTCGGCCCGGAATGTAGGACCGAAAGAAAATACTTTTCCTAAAGCCATCGCTGCTGCTTCCATATATAGTTGTCCAGATTGAGAAAGATATGCATCTTCATCAAAGTATTTTGTATGGAAAAGCTCGGAAGTTCCTTCAGGAGCCGAACCCGTTAAAATTGGCGGGTCAATTTTAACAAAGCCATTATTATTGAAAAATTCATATGTTGCACGTATAACTTCGTTACGAATTTTCATAATCGCATGCTGCTTACGTGAACGCAGCCATAAGTGACGGTTGTCCATTAAGAATTCTACACCGTGTTCTTTTGGTGTAATTGGATAATCTACTGCTACATGAATGACTTCGATATCAGTAATCGCCAATTCGCAGCCAAAGCTTGAGCGAGTATCTTCTTTTACAACACCTGTGATATACATGGAAGTCTCTTGTGTTAAGCCTTTTGCCGCAGTAAATAATTCTTCTCCTACTTCTTCTTTTACGATGACGCCTTGTACAAAACCAGATCCATCACGTAATTGCAGGAAGGCAATTTTACCACTTGAACGTTTGTTTGCTAACCAAACGCCTAATTTGACAGTTTCGCCTATATTCTTTGGCATGTCTTGAATCATAATTTTTTTCATAGTTGTTCCTCCATTAGAAAACTTGGATGCCCTCCAAGTCTTGTAGCGATTTAGCCTTAGTTGCCTTATGAGGATGAGAAAGGTTTTACTTTTCCATCCCATCAATAAACTAATTTTGATATTTATCTAAAGCATGGCAAGATGCCCACCCTAAATTGTAGGCTAACACAACTTTTGCCAGCCTACAAAGATTTCACAAAATTAGCCTTGCCATTTTGATTTCACGAAATTATCCATGCGTCGAACGGCTTCTTCCAGGTTCTCCAGAGAGGTTGCATAGCTTAAACGAATAGTCGTTGGCAAACCGAAGCCCGAGCCTGGTACTACTGCCACATTGGCTTCCGTAAGTAGTGCTGTTACAAATTCATCTACAGATACATAACCTGTTTTTTGTGCTGCTTCCGATACATCAGGCAATAAATAAAATGCTCCTTGTGGTTTAATCACTTTAAATCCTGGGATTGCATTTAATTTTGGATAGATTGTTTCTAAGCGAGACTCAAATGCCGCTCTCATTTCCTCTACCGAATCCTGTGGTCCATTATATGCTTCGATTGTAGCATATTGGGATGTAGTTGTTGGATTGGACGTTGAGTGAGAAGCAAGATCTGTCATCGATTCAATAATCTCCGCATTTCCTGCTGCATACCCAATGCGCCATCCCGTCATTGAATGTGATTTTGCTACACCATTGATCAGGATTGTACGTGCTTTTACTTCTTCAGAAATTGACGCCACAGAAAAATGTTCTAATCCATTGTATAGAAGTTTTTCATAAATTTCATCCGAAACGATTAAGATATCTTTTTCTACTGCAACTTCTGCTAAGGCTTCTAGTTCTTCACGTGAATAAACCATACCCGATGGATTACTTGGTGAATTCAGAATTACTGCCTTTGTTTTTGCTGTCACTGCATCTCGTAATTGATCCGCTGTAATTTTGAAGTCTTGCTCACTTGTACTTTCAACGTATACTGGTACACCGCCAGCCAGCTTTACTTGTTCAGGATATGAAACCCAATAAGGGATTGGAATAATTACCTCATCCCCTTCATTTAGGATTACTTGGAATAAGGTATAAAGAACATGTTTTGCTCCAATTCCCACGAGAATTTCATTTGGCTTGTAATCGAGATGATTGTCTCGCGCCAATTTATCAATAATCGCTTTCTTTAAAGCAGGCAGTCCACCAGCTGGAGTATATTTTGTATGCCCTTGATACATGGATTCAGCCGCAGCATCAAGAATATTTTTTGGTGTATTGAAATCTGGCTCCCCTGCTCCTAAACCAATCACATCAATACCATTTGCTTTTAACTCTTTTGCTTTTGCAGTAATGGCTAAAGTTGCGGATGGCGTTAATGTTTTAACACGATTGGCTAATAATTCTCTCATGAATGATCTACTCCTCTACAAGTTTAAAATACGTTTCCACCATTGTCCGTCCTCAAAAATAATATAGACATAGTTGAGTTTCTCGTCTTCGTTTGTATAGGTAATTTCCCAAACGGGACCGATTTCCTCTTCATAGCCCAATTTTGCATGAAGGATTTCATTTACTTCTACTTCATTATTTAAAACCGACAATGCTTGCTCCTTAGTAACACCGTCTTGCAAAAACACTTCCTGAATCGATTTCTCTTCTAAACTGATTGGAACAAATATTGCCTTTTCGTTACCATCCTCGTCTTCCCCGAATACAGTAACGTACGGTTTATTACCATTATAAACATATGAGTCCGATACAACTGCCAATGAATTAGATGTTAATGCCAACTCTTCTGCCTTTTCTTGAATTTCATCGAATGGTTTGTCGGATTTCCAAATTACGAGTACAGAAATAACAAGTGCCAAAGATACAATAAAAACGGAAATGAAAATGATCCAGTTCTTCATCGAGTCACCATTAATGGTGCTGCCATTTTATTTGTCATGATTGTCTACCTGCTTTCTTTCCTCATCCTTGCTATTATACCAATGTTCTATCTCTAAAACCATATTTTGTAGGGGGAGTTTAGTGACAGAAATTTGCGGTAATGCTCGTAAAAATTCTACTCCATACGATTTTGTTTCAATTCGTCGATCCAAGACGACAAAAACGCCTTTATCCTCAGAAGATCTAATCAATCTTCCAAAGCCTTGTTTAAAGCGCAATATTGCCTCCGGTAAAGAAAGCTCCGAAAAAGCATTTTTTCCCTGTTGCTGCAAGACAGCCGATTTGGCCTTAAAGGCCGGTTCTTCCGGTGCCGAAAAAGGCAAGCGTACTACCACAACGGCAGAAAGCCCGTCACCAGGTACATCTACCCCTTCCCAAAAGCTATTCGTTCCAAATAACACCGAATGACTGAACTTTTGAAAGGATTTTAACAAACGCATTCGGCTGCCATTTGTCACACCTTGTGCAAAAATCATGTAGTCATCAAGAAGTCCGCTTTCTTGAATTAACTCCACAGTTTTTCGCAACATATCTTGTGAAGTAAATAATACAAAACATCTGCCCTCTGTTGAACGAACAATTTGGGTAATTGCCAAGGCTACCGATTCAATATAATCCGATTGGGAGACGGATTGAATATCAGGCATATCATTGACGACAAATGCTTTTGCCCCTTTGTAATATTGTTTTGGCGCCTGCAAAATTTTAAGAGGCACTTCTTTTTTAATCCCCAATTGCTTCGCGATAAAGCGCTCATTGTTCGGTACAGTTAAAGTACCGGAAGTCCAAATAACTGCAGACTTCTCTCTTATGGGATTAAACAGCAGTTCCATTGTAGATGAAATGCTTATCGGCTTCTTCAGAACGCGTATACTGCCAGGAACATTTCTCCGGTCGATTTCAATCCAAGAGGCATATTTTTCATCTGATTTGATAAAGATTTCATCCCATTCACTAGCCTTCATTTTATATTCACGAATCCAATAATCCCATTGTTCCAGAACCAGTTTGTGTTCTGGTGCAATTTGTTCTATATCCCTTTTGAATTGCATCGACATTTGTTCAGCTATATCAATCCATTGCTGCATTGCTTTTGAAAAATTTACAATCAACTCCCGGTCTAGCGACAACTCATGATTAAATGCAATTCGCTTTGGATCTGCTTTGGAAGGATGAGCCTTTAATGTCATTTGCAACACAATATTCTGCATGGTCTTATCAAACAGCTCGATCATTTGAATAAATATTTTTTCTAATTGGTGAAAAGCCTTTAACGGGATTTTTTGTTTTTTTAATGCAATTCTTTGGAAAGTAGAGAATAATTCCTGATCAGTCGACAATCCAATACGGCCAAAAATATATTTCCAATTGGTAAAGGTAAAAATAGCTTGATCCCGTTGTTCTGCTGCTTGAACAAATTGATGGGCTTCATCGATAATCCAGCCATCAATTTGGTCAAATATCGGCTCATGGCGAACAAGATCTGCCAGCAGCATGGAATGATTTGTAATGATTAAATCGGCATCTTCGCTCTCTTGAATGGCGCGATCATAATAATCAAATGCTTCCGAATGTTGAACCTTCTCCCCGTTTTTCCTAATTTTATCAATAAACAGCTGTCCCCCTCCTGAACAATTCAACTCCGACAGGTCTCCAGTTTCTGTTTTCGATAACCAGACAAGCACTTGTAAAACAGTTAATGTTTCATCGTAAGATAAGTCCTGGCTTTTCATTAATTGTTCAAAGAGAGCTACATCGACATAGTTTTTCTTTCCTTTTAATAAGGTCACATTGATGGGACGGCCAATAATTCTTTCAACCTTTGGAATTTCATTATTTAGGAGCTGCTCAAGTAAATTGGTTGTATACGTACTAATGCATACTTTACGATTGCTTTGTTTGGCGTAAAGTATGGCAGGTATCAAATAGCCGATTGTTTTGCCGATACCCGTCGAAGCTTCTACCAGGATTTCGGATTTGTTATTTAAATTTTCCCAAATAACATCCATCATTTCGAATTGCATTGGCCGTCTTTCAAATTTCGGCAATGCTTGCTTAAAAAGAGCTGCTTTTTCGGCTGAAGCATGAGGATACACGATGCTTTCCTGTAAATCTTTTCGAACATTTACAGGTTTCTTTAAGGCAAGCTTGTTGTAATAAAGATAGCCATCTTCTTTTAAAACCGAATTTCTTTTAATTTGCAGCGCATCAAAAAACAGCTGTGAAATATTCGATTTTAAGCGGAATGATTTTTTGTGCATCTGTTCCAAAGTTACTTGAGGCAATGAAAGAAGCTCTTCCCAGCATTTTTTTAATAGAAGAGCACAAGCCTTTGCATCGTCATCCGCGCGATGGGCATTATTTAGAGGAATATTTAAGTCTACTGCCAAATCTCCTAATTTATAGCTGATCGATGAAGGAAATAAGATTTTAGCCAACTCAACTGTATCAATCTTTTTCCCATTCCAATTCGGCAGGCCAACACGTTTAAATTCACCTTGCAAAAAAGACAGGTCAAAATCGGTATTATGCGCTACAAACACAGCATCCTGCAAGAGTTCATAAATATAATCTGCATGCGCCTCAAATGGCAGTGCATCTTGTACGTCTATATCCGTTATATTCGTTAAATCTTGTATAAAAAGCGGGATTGACTTCCCCGGATGAATGAATGATGTAAAAGTCTGCTTGATACACCAATCCTCCATGATGACAATGGCGATTTGAATCATGCGGTCTCCATTTGCCTGGGAATGACCGGTTGTTTCAATATCAACAATTGCATATTTCTGACTTTCCACCATTTTTCTCAACTCACAATTTTTATTTATTATAATATATTCGTTGGCGTCTTTTTCTTCTTTAGACGCATTAAGAAATCTCAATCTAGATAAGCGAATTTTATCATACCTAGCGTCTATCGGTCATCTGTAGCCCCGCGAGAAAATAAAAAAAATCCCAAAAGTCACAAAGACTTCTGGGAAATTGATGTTTAAATTTTCATAATCAAGTTATATCATGATACTGATTTCATTATTTCATAAACTTCTATGTAAATCGACAGAGATATGTACAAATAAAAAGAGCAGGGGCTCATCTCCCTGCTCATAAAAACAAAGTACTCCGACAAATCCGTGTCGTGATGAGTACTTTGGTTGTAAAGTCGAAACTTTACATAGGTTTGGCACCTAGATATTATTCTATATCAAAATACATAGAAACTCAAGAGGAAATATCACTCTTTCTATTTATTTAATAGTAGCTTCAGGTTCATAGGAAATCATTTCTTTGATTGTATTATTCTCGCCCATGATTGCTACTGTAGGCTTATGGTCTTTTGCTTCTTCATTTGTCACATAGACATAGGAGATAATAATAACTATATCCCCTTTTTGAACAAGCCTAGCTGCTGCCCCATTTACGCAGATGACGCCGCTGCCTCGCTCACCTGCGATTATATACGTTTCAAAACGGGCGCCGTTATTATTATTGACGATATGCACTTTTTCATTTGGAAGCATCCCCACTGCATCCAGGATATCCTCATCAATTGTAATAGAGCCTACGTAGTTTAAATCTGCCTGCGTTACTTGTGCGCGATGTATTTTACTATTCATCATCATTCTTAACATGTTGCTTCTCCTTTTAAAGAAAAAAGTATATTATCGATCAATCTTGTTTTCCCAATATAAACTGCTGCTGCTATTAAAAAATGCTCTGTTTTTTCTGTGACCGTTTTTAAATCCGGATAAGATAAAAGCTCTATATAATCGATTTTTCCCGAAGTCTTCGTTTCAATATGCCGACTCGCCAATTTAATCGCAGCATCTGCATTGCCTTTTAATAAGAATTCTTCCTTAGCCACAATCAGCGCTTCGTTAATTGCAGGTGCAACAGCCCGGTCACTATCTGTTAAGTAAACATTGCGCGAGGACTTCGCCAACCCGTCTGCTTCCCGTACAATTGGAAGTGTTCTGATTTCTAGTGGAAAATTATAATCTCTCACTAAAGTTTGTATAATGGCGACCTGCTGTGCATCTTTCTGACCAAAGTATGCACGAGTTGGTTCAGCAAGATGAAATAGCTTTGTTACTACTTGGAGGACACCATCAAAATGGCCCGGTCTTGAAGCGCCGCATAAGATTTCAGATTGTCTGCCAGCTTTTATAGTTATTCCACCATCTTCCGGGTACATTTCCTCTACAGATGGTGCAAAAATAATATCAACGCCGACCGACTCAGCAAGTTTTGTATCCCGCGCTAAATCTCTTGGATAGGATTCAAAATCTTCATTTGGACCGAATTGGGTTGGATTCACAAATATGCTCATTACAACTAGATCGTTTTCCTCTCCTGCTTTACTTGCCAAAGCTAGATGACCCTCATGAAGATATCCCATAGTAGGAACTAGGCCAATCGATTTACCTTCCGATTTCGATTGGCGGATAATGGCTTTCAATGCTGTAATTGTTGTTACAACCCTCATTTTTCTACGCCCCCATAAATTTGCGTAAGCTCCTCATCTTTCATCGTAAAGCTATGCTTCAATGTAGGGAAGGCACCAGATTTCACCGATTTCGTATAGTTTTTAATACCACGTTCGACCTCTTCCCCTACAAATGAAAAGCTTTCCACAAATTTGGGAATATGATGATTTCCATAGCGCAGCAAATCATGATAAACAAGCACTTGACCATCAGCTGCAGACCCGGCACCGATTCCAATTGCCGGTATCGCAAGCTCTTTTGTAACCGCTTCCGTAAGCTGGTGAGGAATGCACTCCAATACGACTGCACAAGCACCTGCTGCCTCACATTCCTTCGCATCTTGAATTAATTTCATGGCTTGCTCTGCCGTTTTGCCTTGCACTTTATATCCACCCAGAACATTTGCCAGTTGTGGCTGCAGTCCTAAATGGGCAACAACCGGTATACCAGCAGTTGTAAGCTTTTCGATTGTCTTCACGACTTCACCAGCACCCTCCAGTTTAAGGGCATTTGCACCAGTTTCCTGCATCATTCTCACGGCTGTTTTCAAAGTCTCATTGACATCACCATGATAGGAACCAAAAGGCATATCCACTATAACAAATGTATCCTTTGCTCCACGTCGTACTGCTTTTGAATGATGAACCATGTCTTCTACAGTAACAGGTAATGTTGAATCATAACCAAGTACAACCATTCCTAATGAATCGCCTACTAGAATCATATCGACGCCAGCTTCTTCGGAAAACTTAGCCGCTGGGTAGTCATAAGCAGTAATCATGACGATTTTTTCGCCCTGTGCCTTCATCTTCAAAAAATCACTCGTACTTTTCATCATTTTCTCCTCCTTTAATTTAAGAAGAAAACATGAGAAGACCCCGATACCCGCGATTTGCAGTTTTCGAAGTTTTTCTCTTATACGAAAAAGTGTGCTAACCTCACGTTTTTTCGTATAAAAAAATCCCTCTGTCCTATAAATAGACAGAAGGATTGCGTTTTACGAATCCAAAAATAACGCAGTTTGTTTTCTTCCGTCCCTGTCTTATTTAAGATCAAGGCAGATCTTTTTAATTGTTAAAACGTGTAAAAAGGTACAGTTCAAAATGATACTGTCCATATCGCTACTATAACAAGTTTTGATAAAAACGTACACATATTTCTATGAAAATAATTCGCATTTTTGCAGGAAAAGCTTAGGCTTCAAAATAATTAATCCCCAAACAAAACCCTTCCACTAAAAAAATTGGAAGGGCCTCTACTGAACTTTAGTCTAATTTGATTTTGAACAAATGGGCTTATGTATTTTCTGCAGATGATGAATGAGAAGAGCGCACTTTTCCACAACGAACACATCGGTCTGTAAAATAACTGAATTTATGATAGCCAAGCATACGACAAAACATAGAACTTATCATTTTCATAACTCTAGTTCACCCCGAACCTCGTATTTTACTGTTCAATTATTACTATTTACTTACCATTATATTCCTATCTATAAGAGAAAATACCATATTCATAGTTAAAATGTAATTATATTTTGAATATTTTTACATTTGAATCTAATTCCTTAACCTATAATCTTTAATTCACAGGTCCTTTTAGCTAAAACAAAAAAATAACTCTTTTTTAATAGGTAAAATTCACCTATAAAAAGAGTTATTGCTTAATAATATATATAATTTACTCATTCAATTCAATATCCGCGGAATAGATGCTCCGGATTTCACCATTCTCAAGCTGTATTTCAAGAACGCCCGCTTCAGTTATGCCAATCGCTTTTCCCTGAAGAACTTCAGTTAATGTAGTGGCTTTTATTTGTTTGCCAATTGTCCCTGAAGCTTCTTCCCAAAGCTTCTTAATCGGGCTAAATCCTTGTGTTACATAAAGTTCACTATATTTCTCTAAATAGTTTAAAATTGTACCAACTAGTTCAGCACGGTTTAATGTACTTTTTTCTTCAATACTTAAAGAAGTGGCAATAGCATGAAGATCCTCAGGGAAATCATCTCGCTGCTGATTTACATTGATGCCGATGCCGATTAACAAAGCCTGCACTCGATCCATTTCGGCAATCATTTCTGTTAAAATACCAGTACATTTTAATCCATTTATTAAAATATCATTTGGCCATTTAATGACAGGTGTAAAATTACTATAGAGTGATTTAATCGCATTAACAATCGAGACCGCGGCTACTAAAGTAAATTGAGGCGCTTGATGCGGCAATACATCAGGCTTAATAATTACCGTCATCCAAATGCCTTTTCCTTTAGTGGATTCCCAAGGACGGCTCATGCGTCCCTTCCCATCTGTTTGTGTCTCGGCGATTACAACCGTTCCATCTTGTGCACCTTTGCGCGCTAATTCATGTGCAATCGTTTGTGTAGTGGCACACTCTTCAAAGTAATGGATTGTTTGACCAAATCTCTCCGTAGTCAAAAAGGATGCAATGCTCGCCGCATCCACTCTATCTGGATTATTGGTTAGCAAATAACCTTTTTTCTTTATTGTATCGAACGTATATCCCTCTTCTTGTAGAGATTGCAGGTGTTTCCAAACTGCTGTTCGGGAAATCCCTAACTCTTCAGCTAGATGCTGGCCAGAAATAGGCTCACCCGAGGCAAGAAGGAAACGTTTCAATATTCTATCTTTCATCGATAAAGTCATTTAAGAACCATTCCTTCAACTTGTCTTCGTCATTTTCTACATATCCATTCAAGACAGCAATCGTCGCAGCATCTAATGCCACCTTAATCCACGGACCTTTTTTTCGAGAGGTCAAATTCACCAAATGATTCCCGTTGATGGCTAGTTGATTCATCGATTGCAGCGGCAAGTTGCTTTTAACTGCTTTTATATGTTCCTTTTCAAATGCCGGCTTCTCATTCTGCCAACATGCGAAGTCATAAGCCGTTTCAAGTACTTCCAGCTCATTTGAAAAATAATCCATCGCAGTCCATTTTTGTCGAAGGGCATCAAAAGCTTTTAGTACTTTACGGATATACGTTTTTTCCTTATTCGACAACCGGTAAAACTCTACAATCTTTTGGAAGTCTTGACGATTTAACAAACACAAATAAGCCCATCCAACTTCGGATTTTTCAGCTTTAAATGTACGCCAATCCTCAAGTTGCTCCGCAAAATGACCCACTAGAAATTTCGACAGGTTACTTTCATTCAATACTTGCAGTCCATAGTAGACATACTTGCTTTTCCAAATTTTCGCCATTTCCATTGAGATTCGTTCATTCGCAATAAAATCAATTAAATCACTGTCGATTTGGATTGCCTTTAACGTCTCCCCTTCAATAGAAAAACCTAATTGTGCCCCAAAACGAATTGCTCTTAGCATTCGAAGAGCATCTTCTCGGAAACGGATATTGGGATCCCCTACTGCACGAATCACTCTATTTTCGATATCTTCTTTGCCGCCATATAAATCAACGATGTTGCCTTCTTTTGTATAAGCCATTGCGTTAATGGTAAAGTCGCGTCGTTGTAAGTCTTCCTCGAGATTGCGAACAAATGCCACTTCTTCAGGTCTACGATAATCACTATATGTACCTTCTGTTCGATAGGTTGTTACTTCGATTGGTTCACCTTCATCCAACACCAATACGGTACCGTGTTCGATGCCAACATCTACTGTTGACGAAAAAATTTGTTTCACCTCGGAAGGTAAGGCACTTGTTGCCACATCCACATCATTGACCTGTCTCTCTAATAGATGATCCCGAACCGCACCGCCTACGATCACTGCTTCAAAGCCGCCGTTTTCAATCTTGTCAATCACGCGTAATGCAACGTCCCATTCCTTACTTAGTTTCATACTCGAAGCGCCACCAATCTCTCATAGAGTTGTTCATAATGATCAATAATCGGTTTAGCTAAAAACTTTGTTTGTATTGATGTAATGGCTGCTTGTCGGAATTGAATTAAACGGTTTTCATCTTTTAATAATTCAATTGCGTATTTAGCTGCAGTCTCGACATCACCTGGTTCAACAATAAAACCATTTTCTCCATGTTGGATGACTTCAGGAATTCCCCCTACATTAGTACCGATGCCTGGAACCCCGCAAGCCATTCCTTCTAGCAATACCAATCCAAAAGATTCGGTTTCTGACATTAATAATTTTAAATCACTTAACCCGAAAAGCTCTGCCACATTTTCTTGTTTTCCTAAAAATAAGACATCCTCTTTAAATGGCGATGATTTCACTAAGTCCACCATTCTTTGCTTTTCCGGACCATCTCCAACTAACAATAGTTTGGCCGGCATTTCTTCTCGGACTTTAAAAAATGTATGAATGATATCTGGCAAATTTTTTATCTTACGGAAGTTGGAGACATGAATAAGTACACGTTCATTGTCCCTAATACCGTATTGTGCTTTCAAATTACTGGAATCAATCGGCTTGAAGATCGACTCATCCACGAAATTATAGACAGTCTCAATATCTTTCTTTGTCCCGATTAATTGATATGTCTGTTCTTTTAAAGCATTTGAAACTGCTGTCACAACGTCCGACTTTTCAATTCCGTATTTAATCGCCTGAGCCATTGTCGAATCCTGCCCTAAAACAGAAATATCTGTTCCATGCAAGGTTGTGACAATTCCTATATTTTCGCCGCACATTTCACGTGCAAGTACCGCACATACGGCATGAGGAATAGCATAATGAACATGCAATACATCTAATTTCTTCTCTTTGATTATATCAGCCATTTTGCTTGCTAAAGCAATATCGTATGGTGGATATTGAAAAACAGAGTAATTATTGACTTCAACTTCATGGAAAAATACATTCGGGTAAATTTTATTCAATCGAAATGGAACACTTGATGTGATAAAGTGAATCTCATGCCCTCTTTCAGCAAGCATTTTGCCAAGTTCTGTTGCAAGAACTCCAGAACCGCCGACAGTTGGATAACATGTAATTCCGATTTTCAGTTTTCTCATCCGACGTTCATCCTCTCTATCTAATGTAATTAATTACTTTAATCATTGAAAACAAATTAATTAATCAAATATGTGTAGATTCAAGTATGCTTATTGTTCATAATAATTGAACAAAGCATCCGTCAGAAGTTCTTTATATTTAGATAATTAACAGCTATTTTAAATGCAAAAGTTTTATTTACTTTTTCTATTTTATTTACGTCTTTCCTGGATTAACCGCCAATCGACAAATCCTTCTTGCAGGCCTTTTAGTAAAATTTCTGCTGTTCCCATATTTGTTGCCAATGGAATGTGGTAAACATCGCATAGTCGGACAAGTGCCGTCACATCAGGTTCATGTGGCTGCGCCGTTAAAGGATCCCGGAAGAAAATGACCATATCCATGTCATTGTTAGCAATCATGGAGCCAATCTGCTGATCGCCGCCTAGTGGGCCTGAACGAAATCGTGTCAGATTTAAACCTACCTCATCTTGAATTCTTTGCCCTGTAGTTCCTGTTGCAAACAAATCATGCTCAGACAATATCTCTTTATATGCGATTGCAAACTCAACTAGACTATCTTTTTTACGATCATGTGCAATTAGAGCGATTTTCATGTTAAATCTCCATTCTTCTTATAGGATATTTTCTAATCCGTATACTAATTCTTCCAAAGTCATGACTTTTTCAACACAATACACTACGCCACCCATAAAGGATTCTCGATTATAGGAATCATGGCGGATAGTAAGCATTTGTCCTTCTCCGCCAAATAGTACCTCTTGATGAGCAACCAATCCAGGCAAACGGACCGAATGGATGCGCATTCCTTCAAAGTCTGCCCCTCTTGCCCCAGGCATTGTTTCTGTTTCAAATTCATGTCCCTGTTTTCTGGCTTCCCGAACTTCTGCAATCATTTGGGCTGTTTTCTTGCCAGTACCTGAAGGAGCGTCTAATTTACGATCATGATGCAATTCAATAATTTCAACATGCGGCAAGTATTTCGCTGCCTCTTTTGCGAATTTCATCATTAATACAGCACCAATTGCAAAGTTAGGGGCGATAATACAGCCGACCTTGCCCACTCTTGCCAGATTCGTCAGCTCTTCTAATTGTTCATCCGTGAATCCTGTTGTCCCTACAACAGTACGAACATTATGCAGCATTGCTTCTTTTGTATGTTCATAGACGGAATGCGGATTCGTCAGGTCGATTAAAACATCCGGTTTTGTTTCCGTGATTAACTGTGTTAAGTTGGTATAAATAGGAACATCTAAATTAGACGGAAACATTTCAAGTTCCGCTAAACTATCTCCCACATGCTTGTAATCTAATGCTGCCACAAGCTCTAATCCGTCATGATTACAAACTGTTTTCACGGCTTCTGAGCCCATCTTACCTCTGCTTCCTGCTATTGCTACTCGTATTGTCATGATTATTCATCCTTTCATTGACCATTTTCTAATCTCACATAGATTTAGAATCCATTATGAATTGTGTCGCCTATTTCGGATACCTGCCGCTTCTATATAACATACTAACCACAAGAAAATATTAGAGTTTACTCTAAGAAATAATACCTTGTTATACGAATTTTCTATGTATAGCTCTATTTTACATACGATTATTATACTAAAAGTCTCAATCGAAATCATACCATGCACATACTAACATCGTATATAATAAAGGACTATGTTGTCAAAAGTTGAAAAATACAACATAATAAGGTGAAACTTCAATCGGTGGGATTCGTTTCCACAGATTGTTAGCTGTCCATTTGGGTATTTACTTATAGGCCCATTTTGGGGTTAGCAAACTAAAGGTTAATAGATGAAAGTGTGAACCTAAATACATCCCCTATTTTTCAACTTGAAGTTATTCCATGTTATGTGGGTTAAACTGCAAGTTAATATCTGTATAATTGTACAACCAATAATAGAAAAGAAAAATATTTATTGTTGAATGTTTGGAGGTTTTTTTTTGAAAGGTTTAAAAATTAAAAATATTATCGGGATATTATTAGGTGCAGCCATATTCAGTTTCGGCTTTCTGCATTTTAATATTCAAAATGAACTTGGTGAAGGCGGGTTCAGCGGGATTACGTTGATTTTATTCTTCACATTAAATTGGGATCCAGCTATTATGAACCTAATTCTGAATATCCCCATGTTTATTATTGGGTGGAAACAGTTTGGCCGCAAAGAATTTATCTATACGATTATCGGTACTGTTTCAGTTTCCATATTTTTACGTATTTTCCAATCCCATCAGCTCACATTGGACCTGCATGACGACTTATTATTGGCAGCATTATTTGCTGGAGTGTTCGTAGGTATTGGGCTGGGAATCATTTTCAGATGTGGGGGAACAACCGGCGGAGTGGATATCATTGCCCGTGTAGCCCATAAATATCTAGGATGGAGTATGGGCCGTACGATGTTTATGTTTGATGCTTTTGTTATTTTCGCATCATGGCTGACTTTCTTGGATGCACGTTCAATGATGTACACATTGGTTGCAGTTTTCGTGGGAGCCAGAGTGATTGATATGGTACAAGATGGTGCTTATTCTGCAAAAGCTGCACTGATTATCTCAAATAATCCAGATGAAATTGCGGATTTAATCTCTGAGAAGATGGAACGCGGTATTACCGTTTTCCACGGCTATGGACATTACACGAAGCAATCAAAGGATGTGCTGTATTGTATAGTAGCTCGAAATGAATTAGTTCGACTGAAAACGATTATACGTTCAATTGATCCAAATGCCTTTGTCTCGATTATTGATGTAAAGGATGTTCACGGAGAAGGATTTAGGATTGATGAGTAACAATTATTAATACCGAAATATTATTTTCAAATCGAAAGCGCTTGGATATATTTATTATTCCAAGCGCTTTCTTTAATTATTGGTATTTCCGGAAGTTTTTGAGTGAGTACTTGTTATTACTCATCAGCTTTTGTTAAGACTTCATTTACGTAACGAGCCACTTCTTCAATTTCTTCCTCGGATAAAATTGTTTGAAAGGCTGGCATTGAGGTACCGCCATTTGTTACTCGTTGCACAACATCATCATAGTTCTCTGCTACTTTGCTTTGTTGCAGGTTTGGTCCGTTATGTCCATTTGCCCCCAGATTACCGTGACAAGCTAAGCAGTTCCCCTCATAAATGGAAAGCCCTGCTTCATATGAATCGCTTGTAGCTCCAGTAGTATCTTCAGAGGACTCTGATTCTGTCGGTTCTGCGCTCGTTGTTATTTTTTCTCCGTTCACACCCTCCGATGCATCAGTTGGTGTACCATCCCAGCTTCCATTCAATTTGAAAGTATACACTTTATCGCCATGAACAGAGCCTGCTAAAGAATTCCCCGCAGCAAAAATTGATAGATATTGTTCCCCATCAATTTCATAGGTTACTGACGGAGCATTCGCACCAGCATCCATTTTATAGCTCCATACCTCATCACCAGTTTTTGCATTGAATGCAATTAAACGGCCATCATTATGCCCTACAAAAATTAAGTCACCTGCTGTTGCGAGCACTCCTGAATAGGCATTAGCATCCCATTTTACCTGCCAAGCAATTGTGTTTGTTTTTACATCCATTGCCGTAATTGTGCCTCGCACCGGGGCATCTGTAACAGGTACAAAAATACTGCCCATCCACATACCGCCTTCTTCATAAGCGTCTTCGTCCTGCCTTGTTAAAGCGATATATCCATCTGTGCCAATTACATAGAAATACTCTGTTTCTGGAGAGTAAGCAGATGGCGGCCAGTTGGCTCCACCGAAAGCTGATGGTTTTAGCGTAATTGGTTCATCCCAGAATGGAGTAAAGATTGAACCGATTTTCCCTTCGAAATCGTCACTTAGATCCCGCTCTACATCTTCTTCTGTCACGCCTTGAGGAACAAATGAATCACCTACCGGGAATGGTTGTGTAGGTGAAGTCTTCTGCTCGGCAAGCTGAGGAACTTCTTTTTCTTCAATACCAATCAACGGTTCTCCTGTTTCTCGATCCAGGAAGTAAATCCAACCCGTCTTTCCAGCTTCTCCAAGTGCTTTTTTCTTTTCGCCATTGATTTCTACGTCAAATAAAATTACAGGATTTGTAGGATCCAAATCCCATATATCATGATGGACTTGCTGGAAATGCCATACATATTCCCCTGTTTCAGCGTTTAAAGCCAAGATTGAATTTGCGTAAAGATTATCTCCTTCTCGATTACTTCCATCTAAATCTGGAGAAGTATTTCCTGTAACAAAATAAATATAGCCTAATTCCGGGTCTACTGCTGGTGTGTTCCAAATTGGAGCGCCACCATGTAGCCAGTTCTTGTTTTCGTCATCTGGCCATGTATCCCCATTTTTCTCATATGGTGCAGGAATCGAATACCATCTCCATATCTCATGCCCAAATTCAGCATCGTATGCCATAATTCTTCCACGAATTCCATACTCTCCACCAGCTACTCCCGTATACACCTTCCCATTATAATAAAGAGGTGCACTTGTAATTGTATACCCCTCTTCCCAGTCTGCTACTTCAGTCTCCCAAAGCAATTCACCAGTTTTTTGATCTAAAGCTACTAATCTAGCATCCAGTAGTCCGGCAAACACTTTTCCTTCAGCCACCGCTACACCGCGAGTCGTCCAACCGCAACAAACTGTGTCCAGCTTTTCTTCAATTTCGGGACGATATTCCCAAATTTTTTCCCCTGTAACTGCATCCAAAGCTAAAACATCATTTTCAGCAGAAGCAATATACATGACACCGTCTACAACGATCGGTGTTGCCTCTCCAGAAAACTTCATATCCAAGCTGGAACCTAGACTTGTAACCCATTCCGGCTGTAAATTACCAATTGTCTCAAGATTAATTTGTTCAAGCTCAGAAAAGCGTCGATTGAAAAGGTCTCCACCATGGGTAGCCCATTCATCTTTTGCATAATCCACCTTTATATCTGGTTGGCCGGGGCTTTTTCCTTCAGGCTCAGTTACTGCCTCCGAGTTTGTATCAATGCTAAAACGCTTACTATCTGCTTCCGTTTTGCCATCATCCAAACTTTGCTTTGTTAAAACTCCAGCATAAAAAGCAAGACCGACAATAACAATTATCCCCACAAAACTAAACAGCAGCACCTTGGTAAAACTGAATTTCATTTCCTTCCCCCCTTATATTTCATTATGTAAAGCGCATGGTTGCGCTTTCATAACTGAGTATTAATTCTCTACATTCTATTAATCTAAAGTACTAGTTAGTATTTGATTTAAAATATTTTTTAGTTCCTTTAAAATAGAGATTCGAATAAATCAACACTCCCTTAGTAGGTCGAGGATCGTACACTTCTTATAATCCTATCCTTGAAAACTTGAATATTTATCCACTTAAAAAGAAGATATTCCCAAAAATTTTACGGGAACATCTTCTTTTTTAAGCAAATCCTCACAATAAAAAAATCCCAAAAGTTTGATTGAACAAACTTTCGAGATTTCACTTTACGGGTACTATTCAATTAGTCGTCTGATCGCATACCACTGTAAATAAGGATCAATCGCAATAGTTCCAATACGGCAACGGCAGCTGCGGCAACATATGTCATTGCTGCTGCATTTAATACCTTTTTAGCAGTACGTTCTTCATTGTTTGAGATTATTCCAAGAGATACTACTTCATTCATTGCCCGTTTTGATGCATCAAATTCTACAGGCAACGTTACCACCTGAAATATTACACCGGCCAACAATAATACAATACCTAATAAAAGAAATCCTGAACTCGAAGCAAAAATTCCGATCATTACAAAAATCCAAGATGCGTTTGAGGAAATATTGGCTACCGGTACTAATTTCGAGCGTAAATTTAAAAACGAATAAGCTTCTTTATGTTGAATTGCGTGCCCAACTTCATGTGCAGCAACAGCTATTCCAGCAAGTGATGATTCATAGAAATTCTTTTCTGATAGAGCCACTGTTTTAGTTGCTGGATTATAATGATCCGATAGCATACCTTGTGTTGGCACAACACGAACATCAAATAATCCATGATGGTCTAAAATTTGTCTCGCTACCTGTGCACCCGTCATACCTCGTGAAGATTGCACTTGCGAAAATTTGTTGTAAGTTCTTCTTACTTTAAATTGTGCATAAATCGGTAAAATTAGAATAATTAGAAAGTAAATAATATACATTCCTGCTGACAATTAACCTCTTCCTTTCTAATAGCTTACTATACTACTAATTTTAGATGCTTTTTATGTCTTATGCAAATAATTAGTATAGAGACCGGGTCCATATACTATAACACAATTCAAAAATGTGGAGGAATTGTATGGACCAGGTTCACACTAAATACGAGATTTATCATTATTGATAGTATAAGCTATATAAGCAATAACAATGCAAAGAATAGATAACCAAAAAGTGAAATAGCCGATTTGATTTGCATATTGACTGAGAACACTATACGTTGGCATTTGCCCAAATACATAGTCAATTACATCATTATGCAAGGTCCAAATAGCAGCAATTGCAATATGGATTATTTTGAATCGATATTTTCCCATATAAAGTATTCCTTGCACTGCCATTAATCCATGAGAAAATACAAGCATCCAGCCTGCAGCCCCAATCGATCCAATCTCTGCCAATGTTAATAAATTCATCACAACAGCCCATATTCCATACTTTACTAAAGTAATCAGAGCTAATGCCTCAATTAATTTAAAATTCTTCCCGAAAATCCAAGCAATTATTGCAATACTAAAAAACAAACTTGCTGTAGGACTATCTGGAACGAATAGTAAAAATTGGGGTTCAGTTCGAGATAATTGAGAACCGTACCATATATAACCATAGATAGTTCCGAGTACATTAATGATCAATAATAACATTAAAAAAGAGCGATGCGTTAATAGTAGCCAACTTTGCATGAATAATGACTTCATATCCTATTCCCCTTATTATTCCATTTAATTTTAAACATTTTATGTATTTTTTCTTAAACGTGCGCATATGTAAAAGAGAAATAACTAAAAGAGAAGAGAGTCAGTTGCCCGACTCTCTTTTAGAAAAATATAAGATTATTCTTCAGCTTTTAAACTTGCAATGAATTCAGCCATAACTTGAAGTTCTTCATCAGTACCTGCAAATTGACCAGCTGGCATTGCACCACGACCATTTTTGATTACTTCTGCAACTTCGTCAGCTGTTAATTCGTTACCTAATAAGGCAGGTCCAACAGCACCTTTCATGTCAGCTCCGTGACATGCGATACATGATTTACCTTGTTCACCTGTAAATAATAAGTAACCTTCAGCAGTTTCATCGAATTCGATTTCTGGTACTTCTTCTTTAATTTCACCTTGTTTTGCAGCTGCTTCCCAGTCATGGTTTACAACTGATTCCCAAGTTAAGTAAATCATTGAAGCTAGTGCTAACAGCATAAATGCAGTTGGCAATGGACGTTTTGATGGACGACGTTCTGGACCTTTGTCTAAGAACGGCATTAACATTAATGCCCCGATTGCTAAACCTGGCACTACAATCGCACCAACAACGTTATATGGACCAGATGCATAAGTGTATTTTAATAATTGGTACAAGAATAAGAAGTACCAGTCTGGTAATGGAATATATGAAGCATTTGTTGGATCAGCCGGTCCTTCAAGTGGTGAAGGATGCGCGACAGTTAATAATAAATATCCGACTAAGAAAACTGCACCAACCATCCATTCTTTTAATAAGAAGTCTGGCCAGAAAGCTTCTGTTTTACCTGGATACTCGGAATAATCTTTTGGCATATTCACCATACGATTATTAGTCGCTACGCGTGAATCACCTACGAATTTCATCCCTTTTCCGCGATGCATAGTGTCCCCTCCTTTAAAAAATCATAGACCATTAAAAAACTCAATTTTAATTATAGTGGTCCAGAAATACCTTGACGGCGAATCATAATAAAGTGAGCTGCAAGTAATGCAAATAATGCTGCAGGTAAGAAGAATACATGAATTGCGAAGAAACGTGTTAACGTTTGAGCACCAATTATTGTAGCATCCCCAGCAAGCAATACTTTAATAAGTTCACCAATAAACGGAACAGAAGCAGCGATTTGGATACCTACTTTAGTAGCGAATAGCGCTTTCATATCCCAAGGTAATAAGTAACCTGTGAAACCTAAACCTAACATTACACAGAAAATTAGAACCCCTACAATCCAGTTTAATTCACGAGGTTTTTTATACGACCCTGTGAAGAATACACGAAGTGTATGTAAGAACATCATTACGATTACTAATGAAGCCCCCCAGTGGTGCATACCACGTACGATTTCACCAAAAGCTACTTCGTTTTGTAAGTAATAAACTGATTTCCAAGCATTTTCTACGTCCGGCACGTAATACATTGTTAAGAACATACCCGATAAAATTTGGATAACCGTAATGAAGAACGTTAATCCACCGAAACAGTAAACAAATGCAGAGAAGTGATGTGCAGGGTTAACGTGCTCAGGCACTTCGTGGTCGGCAATATCACGCCAGATTGGAGTGATATCAAGTCGCTCATCGACCCAATCATAAATTTTATTTAGCACTGATGTCTACCCCCTAACTTTTAACCTCTAGTATTTGCGATTTTTTTCCCAAGCAATAAAAAGCCATCTTTTTCCGATACTTCATATTCATCTAACGGACCTAATGGTGGTGTACCTGGAATGTTTTTACCAGTTTTTTCGTAACGTCCACCGTGGCAAGCACAGAAGAATTGATTTGGGTGCTCAGTATCACTATTCCAGTTAACTGTACAGCCTAAGTGTTTACAAACTGGAGAAAGTGCGACAACAGTATCCCCATCTTTGTATACCCAAGCAGCATCAGTAACTTCAGATGTATACCATGCATCAACTTGTTCATATGAAAAGTCAACTTTTACAGGCTCTTCAGTAAGATCTGCAACTTTTTGGCTAGTTTGTACAAAATCACCATCAGCTTTTGTTTGTAAAGCTGGATCGATTGCAAAACGAACCATTGGCATTAAAATGCCCGCCGCCATAAATCCACCAACACCAGTTAAAGTGTAGTTAAGAAATTGACGTCTAGAAACTCGATTGTTACTCATCCTTTTCCCCCCTCTAACTAAAAGGTCAGTCCAACGGACATACTTTTACAAATAGTAATTACTAGGACATATCTATGATATATCAAGAAAATAGGTTGGTCAATATTGGCTTTCTATACTTTCGACAAGTTTGTGAACATTTAATGAAACAATTTACTAACTTTGAAACCATTTGGAAGTCAAGATTGGTATAATCTGCTTTAATTGATCTTCCAGTATAGATTTCTTGACGCCTTGCTCCATAGACTCCAAAGGTATAGATGGCAGCCAGATTACATCGATTTGTTCACCATAGCTTGTCCAATCATGATCGCAAGTTATAAACATAACATGCTTAAAGCCTGCATTTTGCAGCTCTTCCTTTAATATGCTTACTGACAAACCCGTTTTTGTTTGATCAGTATAAGAAAATGGAGGGACAAGCATTAATCTCCCTTTAAACTGTTGTTCGATAAAAGAAGTGAGAGACATTAAAAATTCAGCTGCCGAGCTGCTTTGCCTTATTTGGGATTCGTTAAAATCCAGAGAAAGTAGTGGTACGAGCGCCGTATCAATAAAATCCTTTTGAGCTTGAAATTGTTGTACATCTTTTACGTTAAAAAACATTGCTTCCTTCTCCTCCATACATCAATAATTACTATTGCCAAAAACCAAAAAAATTAACATGTAAAATTTAACCTAATCTTATGTATTAATAGAATGACTTGAAAGATAGGTACAAATAAAATCTCATTTAGCCGACCTAACTTCGACTAAATGAGACGTTTATTAATATTGGCTTTTATCCGCCAAAATTTCCATACAAACCTTGCCAAAATTTTTCCTTACCCAATTTTAAACATTTTTAGTTGTTTGCTTTAATGCCTGAAGTAAATTCGAAAGTGAGTAAAATCTTTCTTTATCGCCTTTGTCTAATGCATCGTCAATTTCTTTCAGTAATTTCTCTTCCTGGAATGCTAATAAACTATTGTTTAGCATTTCTTCTGCAATGAGACGATCCTTTTCACTAATATGCAAATACTTTGGCATAAATGGATTTTCTTCTAATACAGCTAAGTACTGCTGACTAGGCGGTATATTGGGAAAGTTTAATTGGATATACATACTTTCACTTGGATGTAATCGTAAATCATGAAACGATTTTTCAGCATCACTAGTCATGATGTTTCCCTTATAAAATCGAAATGGTACGCCGGTTGAATCAACAGAGGACATTACAATCGCTCGTGGACAATAATGCGCTTCTTCTACAAAGTGAATATTTTCAAGTAAATTATCGTTACTTAATAAATAATTCAGTATCCACACACATTCTCTTCTTTTTAATTGATAATTTTTTAGAAACCAACGAACAAAAGTTTTTTTATCAATAATCGGAATGGAAGAAGTCACTTGGCAATCCCTCCTTTTATTCAAGAGTGTCGAGAAGATCTAACCAATTTTGCTCCGTAGGTTCCAAAGCAATTAATTGATTAACAATACTTCGTGCTTCCTCTCTTTTTCCTTCTTCTATCAAGAAATAACAATATTTTTCTAAAAACGACGGTTCGTCTTTAAAATCATTATATGCTAGCTTGTAAATTTCGTATGCGCGTTCATAATGCTCATTCTTAGCATATGCATCCGCAACAAAGGGATATAAAGCACTCCAGTCGAAATCATTATTTTTTAAATTTTCGTACAATTCGATAATTTCTTCAAATCGTTCTTGATTTGCAAAAATTGAAATAAGCACTAAAATTGCTTCCATATACTCAGGGTCAAGTGCAATGGCTTGTTGTAAATAATCCGTGGCCTTTTCAGGCAAACTGTTTTTCAACGCCATTTTCCCTGCAAATAAATAGAAGGATTTCTCATACTCATCACGCTGCAAGCCCTCTTCGATGGTTTTAAGCGCTCTTTTATTATCCTCCATCATCGCATAGCTCTCCGCTAATAATAAGTAGGCACTAAAGTAATCAGGATCTAATTCTTTTAAATCTTCCAGCTGTTTAGTAGCTAGTTCATATTTTTCAATTTGGAATGCCGCATAAGCTGACCCAAATAATAAATCTGGTGTAACAGTTTCCTCTAATGCTTCCATATAATATTCTAAAGCTGTTTCATATCCAGCGCCTGCCCGATATACTTCCGCAAGCCTTGAAGCCAATAAAATGCCTGCAATTTCTTTTTCCCTTGCATGCAATTCTTCATAAATACGTACTGCTTCAGTAAAGCGACCTGTTTCAAATAAAAGTTCAGCTTTGGCAAATTGTAATAGAGGCTCATTCGGCAATAAATCTAATGCATCATTAATCCGTAATTCTGCCACTTCGTATAAACCTTGCATTTGATAATAATCGGCTAATAACAGCAGGCTTTGTGGATATTCGGGGGCTTCTGAGTCAATCCCCATCAGTAGTTGGAGCGCTTCATCTTCATCACCTAATTCGATTAGAACAGAAGCACGGTCAATAGCTAATTGTGCTTCCTCCGGGAATAGGAATTGCAAGTGTTCAAAAACACGGTCTGCTTCCGTTAAAAAACCATATTGCATTAATAAATCGGCAACCTCGTATTGGACATCTGCCTGTTCATTTATTAAAAACGTTTCTAACAAACTATTAATCTGTTGCAAATCTCCGTTTTGGATGGCTTGTATCATTTCGTTCGCTGTGTTTGTCAAATTTACTCACCTTTTTATGTTTAGTCAATACTATGCTACTTCACTTAATTAATAGAAACAAGAAAAAGGACCTGACCCGTTTGAATTCTATAGGGCGGTCCAAAAATTTCAGTTCTATTTACCGATATTTATCTATAATACAATATTGTTTATGAGTTTCCTAAAAGTGTATTTACATCCTCGAAGAAGGTCGGGTAGGATACAGCAATACAATCCGTGTCATCAATTTCAATAGCAGTAGAAGCTATCAGTGCTGCTATAGTAGACATCATACCAATTCGATGATCTCCATAAGATTGTAAAGAAGCTCCATGGAGTTTTGTTGGACCATGAATAATCATGCCATCTTCCGTTGCTTCAATATCTGCTCCAAGCTTTTGCAGTTCTGCTACAACCGCTGTAATACGGTCTGTTTCTTTTACTTTTAATTCTTCCGCATCCCGAATAACAGTTGTCCCTTCAGCTTGAGTTGCTAAAAGGGCAATAATAGGAATTTCATCGATTAGTCGAGGAATGATATCTCCCTCAATGGTAGTTGCTTTCAGGTTGGAAGTTCGAATTGTCAGGGTTGCAGTTGGTTCTGCGGCATTACTGTCGTCTAGCACAACCGACAAATCTGCCCCCATCTTTTCTAACACTTCAATAATGCCTGCTCTCGTCGGATTTACACCAACGTTTTCCATCACAATTTCACTATCTGGAACAATTGCACCTGCAACCAAGAAAAAGGCGGCAGATGAGATATCCCCAGGGACATTTACATGTGTTGCTTGAAGCTGTTGTCCACCTTTAAATTCAATAACCCCATCATTCACTTCAATTAATGCACCGAATTGTTTTAGCATTCTTTCAGTGTGATCACGGGAAACCTCTTTTTCCCGAACGATTGTTGTACCTTCTGCCCGAAGCCCCGCAAGCAAGATAGCTGACTTCACCTGGGCACTAGCAACCGGCATCGTATAGTCGATTGCCTCCAGCTTTGTTCCTTGAATAGCCAATGGGGTAAATTGCCCATTATCTCTCCCTGCAATTTTTGCTCCCATCAAGCTAAGAGGATCGGCTACACGACGCATAGGACGTTTCCCGATCGAAGCGTCACCTGTCATGACTGTATGTAATTCTGTACCAGATAATATTCCAAGCATTAATCTAGTCGTAGTTCCTGAATTACCTGTATATAGAACTTCTTTGGGTTCTTCCCAATTGTCCATTCCAGGACTTGTAATTGTTACATTTGTTCCCGCTACTTCTATTTCCACGCCAAGCTTGCGAAAACAATCGATTGTACTTAAACAATCTTCTCCAAGCAGAAAACCGCTTACCGTTGTTTTACCTTGCGCAATGGATCCAAACATGACAGAACGGTGTGAAATGGATTTGTCGCCTGGAACCGTAATTGTTCCATTTAGACTAGCGTTTTTATAATCTAAATTTGTTGTAGAAGACATTCAGATGCTCCTTTCGAAATAACTCTTTACAAATATTATGACATATACATTTCATACTTTGTTCGATTACTGATACACTTTTGTGCTTTGTCGCGGTCATCTGCATTTTGGAAGCTAATTACTAAAATACCAAACACGTCTTCCCTAGCCTCCACGACTCGGATATTCGTTATGCTAATTTGCTCTTCAGCTAAATATCCTGTCAGCTCGGAAATTACACCAGGATAATCCGGGATATCCACATATAAATCGTATGTTGTATAGAATGCACCCGTGTTGATCGGTAATTTATCTCGAACTTCTTTGGCACTCGCAAAATAATGTTCGATTGTTTCTTCATGTGAATTTTGAAGGATTGATTTTACCCGATCCATTTCAACCTGCCAAGAAGTTAATTGTTTTAGTAGCTCATCCTTATTTTGCAGGACAATATCCTTCCACATGAGCGGATTAGAGGAAGCGATTCGGGTTACATCTCGAAATCCTCCAGCTGCAAGCATACTTGTCATTGGATAATTTTGTTGTTCACTATCCAGCTGATGGACAAGGGATGCAGCAACGATATGTGGGAAATGACTTACAACTGCAGTCATATGATCATGCTCTTGGGCATCTACACGCACCATTTTGGCCAAAGTGAATTTTAATAATTCCTCAAGCTCCTTTATATGTTCCTCATCTTCATTCTTTAAAGGAGTTAATATATAGTAAGCATTTTCAAAAAGATGTGTTTTTGCTGCTTGAACACCGCTTTTATGGGAGCCGGCCATAGGATGACCGCCAATAAAAGTAATGCCTTTTTTGCGCAACTCGGCACCCTTTTCCATTATCAAGCCTTTTGTACTTCCCGTATCCGTCACAATTACCGTTTTCTTAAGCGGCCATTCACTCATCTTTTCCAACCAATCAAGCGTTGCATTCACAGGAGTACCAAAAATAATAATATCTGCAATGCTTGCTGCTTGCATCACTTCATCTACAACCTCATGAACAATGTTCAGTTCCCGTGCTTGCTGTCGAGTTTTTTCATAGATATCAAAGCCATACACCTTTGTGTTAGGTGCTTTTTGACAGGAAAGGGCTATTGAACCTCCAATTAGCCCTAACCCTATTACAAAAACGTTCCGTGTCATGCTAAAACCCCTTGTTCGGATAGAACTTCCTCAAGTAAAGATAAGAACTTGGCATTTTGCTCCTCGGTTCCAATTGTGACACGAATATACCCCGGTACTCCCAAAGCATTGCCGCTTCGAATAATAAATCCGCGCTGCATCATCTCTTTAAACACAACATCACTATCTGCTTTCACTTCAAAAAGAATAAAGTTTGTTTGAGAAGGATAGAAGTTCAATCCATGTCTTACACAAAACTCTTCATATTGTTTTTTGCCGTTCTCATTGCTTTCCTTGCATTCGATGATGAATTCTTGGTCCTCTAAAGCGGCAATCGCGACTTTTTGACTTAGAATCGTATTATTGAATGGTGCACGTACGGGATCCAGTTTTGCAATTACTTCTTCTTGTGCAATCCCATATCCAACTCGGAAAGACGCAAGTCCATATGCTTTCGAGAATGTACGTAAAATAATCACGTTCGGGTATTGATTGACATATGAAAGTGTATCTTTGAAATCTGGTGAATTCACATATTCAAAGTAAGCTTCATCTAATACAACTAAAACTTCAGATGGTACTTTTTCCAGGAAGTTTTGCAGTTCCTCATCTTGAACAATTGTGCCTGTTGGATTATTTGGGTTACATACCCACACGACGGAAGTATTTTCATCAATAGCATCTAACATAGCCAACAAATCGTGTTTACCATCCTTTAAAGGCACTTCTTTAATCTCCGCACCTTCAATTTCTGCATTATGGCGGTATTGAGAGAACGATGGAGCTGCCATTACTGTATTGACGCCTGGATATAATAATGCACGAGTAATGATGGCAATTAAATCATCTGACCCATTCCCAAAAATCAGCTGTGTTTCTTGAACATTTACATGATTGGCAACAGCTGTACGGAGCGTTTTCGCATAGCCATCTGGATAAATGGCATGATTAGAATGATCACCGCCTAAGAATGCTTTAACCTTTGGTGAAAACCCATATGGATTTTCATTTGATGCAAGTTTAACAACTTCATCCAATCCAAATTCCCGTTTTACCTCTTCAATTGGTTTTCCTGGTTGGTATGCTTTCATATCGTAGATTTGCTGTTTCCATTTCATCATAAAGTCTCCTTACTTGTTAGCTTCTTGTACTAGATCTGGTCGTAAACTTACTGCATTATTTAAATAGATATGACGTACGTCTTTTTGGCTTAGCTCTGTATTCACATGCAGTAAAACACGAATACACAACGGGAGAGCATTTGGGACACTCATTTCATGCGTACACATTGTCGGAACATATTGCCAGCCTTCAATCGAACGTACTGCTTTTGCTGGAAATCCAGAAGTAATATCTGGAGTCGTTGAGATAAGAACAGAAATGATATCTTCTGGTTGTATATTATTTTCATTTACTATGTCTTTTACCAAAGTTTCTGTTTCTCTAAAAATAAGCTCGGCTCTATCCTCGGTTACTGTCGTAGCCCCTCTTACCCCTCTAATCATTTACATACCTCCATAAGTAACGCACGATACTCTAAATCTACTTCTCTACATTCAGATAATTCAATAGTTTGAACAAACGGTTCCCCGATTGTATGAAGTAAAACAAATTGCAATTCTCCATATTCAACTTTTTTATCTTTTACTAAAAATGCCTCTAATGTTTCAAATGGATAGTTTGATACTGCCTCCAACGGGTAACCATTATCGTAAGCGAATTGTAAAAAGGTTTTCGTGAACGTGCGCGTAACCTTGCCATAGCGCTCACTTAAAATAAGCGCGTAAATCATGCCAATGACAACTGCTTCTCCGTGGGCTAATCCACCATAGCCTGCTGCTGCTTCAATCGCATGGCCATATGTATGGCCGAAGTTTAAGTATTTCCGTACAGATTGTTCTGTCTCATCTTCGGCCACAATTTTTGCCTTCACTTCAATTCCTGATTTTAAATAAGTAGCAAGCTGCTCATTGGAGATGTTAGTAATGGAAGGGATTGTCAATAGTTCTTGCAGCCATATCTCATTCGAGATCATCGCATGCTTGATGACTTCTGCCATTCCTGAACGTATTTCACGTTCACTTAAGGAGCCTAGAAAATGAATATCATATATTACTGCCTCTGGTTGATAAAAAGCGCCAATTAGGTTTTTACCTTGCGGATGGTTTATCGCCGTTTTGCCGCCGACTGCTGAATCATGAGCAAGTATCGTTGTAGGGATTTGAACAAAAGGAATCCCCCGCATATAAGTAGCTGCAACAAAACCTGATAAATCACCCACTGCCCCTCCACCAAAGGCCATTAAAAGGGATTTTCGAGTGCATTTCTGTTCGATTAAGAATGAATGAGCCTCTTTGAAGTTTTCAAAGCTCTTGCATTCTTCACCAGCTGGCATCACCAATACTTCAAAAGGATAAGGGAAATTTTCAGAGAAGTAGTTTCCCTGAGCTTCCCAAACGTTTTTATCTGTGAATACGATGGTTTTATCTGCCTTTGGCAATTCTTCGTATAAGGATGCAATCGCACTCGTTAAAATGTTGTTCCCAATCACAACTTCATACTGGTGTGATGCTGTGTTTACCGGAATTCTCATTTTTTAAAACTCCTTTGAGTATTTTCGCATTTCATCAATTTGTGCTTTCAGCTGCGGTAATTGGTCACTGTGGAATTGCTCTACAAGAACGTTTGCTACTTCCCATGCAATCACATTTTCTGCAACAATCGATGCAGCCGGTACAGCACAACTATCAGAACGTTCAACACTTGCCTTAAATGGTTCTTTTGTTTCAATATCAACACTTTGCAATGGTTTATATAATGTAGGGATTGGTTTCATTACACCGCGAACAACAATCGGCATTCCAGTTGACATACCGCCTTCTAGACCACCCAAGCGATTTGTTGCACGAGTATAGCCGCTTTCTTCATCCCATAAAATTTCATCATGCACTTCCGAGCCTTTACGACGGGCCATTTCAAATCCGATTCCGAATTCAACACCTTTGAATGCGTTAATGGATAACATTGCCTGAGCAAGCCTGCCATCTAATTTTCGGTCGTAATGTACATAAGAGCCGATACCAGCTGGCAGCCCCTCAACAATGACTTCTACAACGCCGCCAATGGAATCCCCTGCTTTTTTCGTATCATCAATCATCTGTACCATTTGGCTAGATGCTTCTTCATCCACACAGTAACATGGATCCTGCTCCACAATTTCGCGTATTTCATCTGCAGATTTTCCCTCTGCTTTAGTTGTATCTGCTTTTATGCCGGCAATTTCTGTTACATGGGCTACGATTGAAATTCCTAACTCATTTAATAGAGCCTTTGCAACCGAGCCAACAGCTACTCGTACTGTTGTCTCACGCGCACTGGAACGCTCCAAGACGTTCCGTAGATCCCGATGTCCATATTTCATGCCACCTACTAAATCGGCATGTCCCGGACGAGGACGAGAGATTTGACGTTTGATTTCATTTGGATCTATGTCTTCTGGAAGCGGGTCTGCCCCCATAATTTTTGTCCAATGCTTCCAATCATCATTTTTAACGACTAATGCAACTGGAGAACCTAACGTTTTCCCGTGACGTACACCGCCTACAATTTCAACAGTGTCTGTTTCAATCTGCATTCTTCTTCCACGGCCATGTCCACCTTGACGTCGCTTTAAATCATAATTTATTTTTTCTGCCGATATTGGTAAAAGTGATGGAAGCCCTTCGATAATTGTAGTTAATTGAGGTCCATGAGACTCTCCTGCTGTAAGGTAACGCATAAAACACTTTCTCCCTTCAACTCGCTAAAGTATGTATTTTTTAATATAACATATTCTCTCCCAAAAAACAGTGCTATTTTTCGAATTACATTCAAGATAGTACCGAATATTCAGAAATTCTATTATAGACCATTTTCTTGAAGAATCCCTTATATTCTTCAAACTTTCCTAAAAAAGGGGCATTTTATAGTAAAATACGCTTTCCGTTCAATACGAAAAGCGATTGCTCAAGGTCAATTATGATTTAAAAAGCACGGCTGGTTGAAAAGTCCAATTGCAATTAGCCTCTGTTGCACTATTGCGGATTAGTAAGATTTAGATTTTTTAGTTCCTCAGATCCAGCTTGGGCATTTCAATTATTTTTTGCGATAAAAGAAAGTGTCTTCAATTTCAAAGCCGTATTGCGCAGGGTTAAAGATTTGTTCAGTAGAACCAACAAATAAAACGCCACCGGGACGCAATGCTTTACTAAAGCTATGATAGATTTGGTCCTTTGCCTCTTCTGTAAAGTAAATCATTACATTTCGGCAAACAATTAAATCAAAATTCGAATCATATTGGTCATTCAGCAAATTATGCTTCTTGTAGGTTACCGTTCTTTTAATTTCATCCTTTACTTTATAGAAGGAACCTTCTTGAATGAAATATTTTGTTTTTATATCGTTAGGAACCTCTGCTAGGGAACGTTCTGGATATAGTCCTAACTTTGCTTTTTGGATTACATTTTCATCAAGGTCGGTTGCTGAAACTTGTACCTGAGATAACGGCAAATGGTGAGAGAGCACCATCGAGATTGTATAGGGCTCTTCCCCGGTTGAACATGCCGCGCTCCAAATTTTTAACCGTCTATTTGACTGAAGAAGCAATGGGAATATTTTATTTTGCAAGACTTCCCAACGCTTCCCGTTTCGGTAAAATTCCGAAACATTAATCGTCATCCTATCTAGAAATTCATTCATTAAATCACGGTCTTTTTCCAATGCATGCAAGAAATCCACAAAATTGCGGTATCCCTTTTTTTCATAGAGGGAAGTTAAACGCCTTTTCATCTGGGCTTCTTTATAGAGAGCTAAATTTATACCTGTTTTTTTATTTATACCAGCGATAAATTGTTCATAATCTGACATGGTTAATCTTTCCCCTCGTTATTTCCTATTTTCATTATATAGGAAATCGTGAAAATCGGAAATATATATCATTTCGACTATTTCAATCACGAAAGAGGGTGAAAAAAGTGATAGATGCTGCTAGTATTTCTCTTCTAATCTGAACTGGCTTGGCTGATCAAGGGCTAATTGCTGTCTGGATTGTTCGATTTCTAATCGAATCTTTTCTGTTTCGATGACATACCCCTCATTTCTCACCTTTTCAAGTTCGATTTCTTGTTTTAACACTTCTAACTTCAATTTCGATTGTTTACTATAATAGCTAGTTATAATAGCTGTGATTGGAATGGCTGCACATAACAGGACAATTCCCAATACTAGAACTACATAGTCTTCCAACTCTATCACCTCCAATACAAATTATACCAAGTTTTTCGTTAATAGTTTCCAAAAAGTTGTGCTTAATATTAAAAAAATGACTATTGCAAACCGCAATAGTCATTTTAATAACAATTATAAAGTTAATGAAGAGAATTAAGCTAATTCTCCACCGAACCATAAGCCGATTTCGCGTTCTGCTGATTCAGCTGAATCCGAACCATGGATTACGTTTTCAGAAATAGTTACAGCGTAGTCGCCACGGATTGTACCTGGTTGAGAATCAGATGGTTTTGTAGCCCCCATCATGATACGAGCTAAAGAAATTACGCTTTCGCCTTCCCATACCATAGCGAATACTGGACCAGAAGTGATGAAGTCAACTAATTCACCGAAAAATGGTTTGTCCGCATGTTCTGCATAGTGAGCTTCTGCTACTTCACGAGATGCTACCATAAGTTTAGCACCTTTTAATTCGAATCCGCGACGTTCGAAGCGGTCTACGATATCTCCAATTACTTGACGCTTTACTCCGTCTGGTTTAATCATTAAAAAAGTTTTTTCAACTGCCATAATTATAAAACACTCCTTAAGTTTGTATAAGGCGTTACACCTACCGATAAATATTACCAAAAGATGCGTAATACATCAACTTTTACTAATAAAACCTAGAAAACTTTACTTAAAATTTACGCTTCCCGATAAATAAGGCTACGTCTCTCAGCTTTTTTTTCATTGGATGATTCGGTAGAGCGTCAACT
Source organism: Lysinibacillus fusiformis (assembly GCA_030027265.1). GTDB lineage: Bacteria > Bacillota > Bacilli > Bacillales_A > Planococcaceae > Ureibacillus > Ureibacillus fusiformis_A. The sequence goes on from JASENG010000003.1 coordinate 170,584, forward strand.
TCCTTTAAAGCTTTTCTTAAATATTGATTACTCAAAGCAATGGCTTGTTTAATTGCATCCGAATTGCGGACAACTTTTAACATTTCCATTCGGTCGTCTTCTGATACCTCGCCATTTGCTGCTTTTTCAATAAAACGCCGGATTGTCGGATGATCTTTTAACAAAAGAATTGGCAAAGTAATATTCCCTTGAAGCAAATCGCTTCCAGCAGGCTTTCCTAGTTCTTTATCCGTTGAAGTAAAATCTAGAATGTCGTCTACAATCTGATAGCTCATCCCTACAAAATAGCCAAATCGTTTTATATGTCTTACATTTTTTTCATCAAGTCCACCAACGACAGCCCCTAATTCACAGCTCGACTCAATCAGAAGTGCTGTTTTTCGCTTAATTCGGCGGAAATAATCTTTTATATTTTGATGCTCTCTAAACTTATCTTCAATTTGAATTACTTCGCCATTACAAATTTCAACCATTGTTTTTGCTAAAATTTGATGTACTTTTACATTTTCGATAGATGTCACATACTCTAAAGCTCTCGCGAAAATAAAGTCGCCTGTATACATGGCAACTCGATTGTTCCATTGGGCTTTAACAGTATGTCTGCCCCTTCTCAGATCCGAATTATCAATAACATCATCATGAACAAGTGATGCCATATGAATTAATTCTAACGGTACGGCAATATTTTTGATTTGATTGATATCATACTGCCCTAATTTTGCACTTATTAAAACAAAAACAGGACGAATTCGTTTACCGCCAGCCTGCAACAAATGCAGAGAAGCATCATTTATCAAGTGCGAAGACGAGTTTAACGCAGTTTCTAATTCTTTTTCGATGATGTCTATATCCGATTTCAAATCAGAATAGAGTAATTTTAACTTCATCTTTTCCACGCGCGAAACCTTCTCCCCCTAGTTTTCTTTTTTAAAGCCCATATGCATAGCAGCAGCCCCACCACTATAACCTTTGTAAGTTACTTTTTTAAAATTCGCTTCTTCAAACATTTTCGCCAATTTTTTCATACCAGGGAAATCGTTCGCAGACTCTTGCAGCCATGAATATTCTTTATAGCTTTTAGCAAATAGCTTACCAAATAACGGCATGATAAATTTGAAATAGAATCTGAACAATTGTCTATAGCCAGGTATTTCAGATTGCGATGTCTCTAGACAAACAGCCATTCCTCCTGGCTTTAACACACGATTCATTTCCTTTAATACTTGCATATAATCCGGTACATTTCGCAAACCAAAACCAATCGTGACATAATCGAATGTATTATCCTCGAAAGGAAGCTCCATCGCATTGCCATGAATCAATTCGACTTGAGGATAAGGCTTCACCTTGTCCTCACCAACTTTTAGCATGTTTTTACTGAAATCCAACCCTTTTACAACACCTGTTTCCCCCGCTGCCTTTGCAAGAGCAACTGTCCAATCAGCAGTACCGCAGCATACATCCAGACATTTGGAACCGGGTTTCACAGCCATATGTTTCATCGTATCGGTCCGCCACTTCACATGCATTTGAAAGCTAATAACCGAGTTCATTTTGTCATAGCTGTCTGATATGCTCTCAAAAACCTCGTGTACGTGCTCTTCTTTCGATTTAGCCATTTTTTCATTACCTTTCTAAGCGCTAATTTTAATTAGACGCAACTTGTTGCTGTATGTATAACTTTAAATCGTCATTTAAAATCGTAGACGTTTGAAGATATTCGTTTAGCAATTTTTTAAGGGTATCAATTTCTGTTTGAATCATTTCCACAAAAGCAGACTCTTCTCCAGAAATACTTTCTTGCATTTTCAACAATAGATTTGATTTATCACCGCTTTGATACTGTTTTAGTTCCTTTTGCAGTTTCAGCAGCAATAACCCTGTATGCATAAATGAACTATACTGTTCAAATTGATAAACTTGATAAAATCGTTTGATTAACTCTGTTTGAATGACAGAAATAAATTGATACCATTCTCGAATTGTATATTGTGCTGATTCATATAATTTAATTTGATGTTCACATCGACTTACGATACCTTCAGAAAGCTGTCGAATTAAAGTGATATTACCAGAATGGGCCAATATTTCATAATAGCGTCCACTATAGTAGTCACCCGAAAGAACCGTTAACTGCTGCTCTTTACTAGTCGCATTCGTTTCACTTATTTTGTCGTGTTCGTTAAGCGACGCATGGACAATTCCGACTGTAATAGCGCTTTCTTGAGTTTGTTTGTCCCATTTTTCTCCATTTAAAAATGGTAATAACAAATAAAACAATTGATTTTCATCAAGCACTGGCGATCCAGCATATTGCAGTAGAGTTCTATGACGAACATGCATGAAAATATTTGTTTTTAATTGTTCTATTGATTGTTGAATGTATGTTGCATCCATAGATATTACTCCATTCTACTTAAAGTGCAATGTGTGGCTGCCATTGCATTGTTCGGTTGGTTCACCCATTCAAAATAAATGCAGCTTACAAGCATTGCAACTACTCATATAGTGCATTTAAACAGCTTACTTTTTTGAACCACTTTCTACAACACCGTGTGATGAAAAAATCTTGGCTTTTCCGCGAATCTTCATCGCAGATGTATGTTCTGTAAATTGAGCTATCATTACTTCCCCAGCATCCAATTTCTCAGAATGATGAAACTTCGTATCGGTACCACGTGTTAACCCTATTACATGTACGCCATCTTCTTGAGCTTCAATGATTATATAATCAGGTTGAGTCATCTTATCTGTCTCCTCAAAATTAAATTCGCCTCGGCGTAATTTTAAAATTTATTCATGTACATCTTATCATATCATAATAAAACCATAGTTTTAAGACATTTGAATAAATGAAATTACTTCTCTTCGTAAAACTTCATCTTCTGCATAAACTCCACGCGCAACAGAAGTAACAGTTTTAGAACCAGGCTTTTTAAGCCCTCGCATTGTCATACACATATGCTCCGCTTCAACAACAACGTACACACCGAATGGCTCCAGCATTTCCATAATTGTATCTGCTACAGTCGAAGTAATTCTTTCTTGCAGCTGGGGTTTTCGTGCTACTGATTCGACACATCTCCCCAGTTTGCTTAACCCTGCAACGCGTCCACCCTGTGGTAAATAAGCTACATGGGCTTTTCCGTAAAATGGTACCAGATGATGTTCACACATCGAGTAAAACGGGATATCTTTTACCAATACTAATTCATCATGGTTTTCGTGGAAAACTGTACTGAAAAATTCTCTTGGATCTTCATCTATTCCACTAAACATTTCTGCGTACATTTTAGAAACACGTTTCGGAGTATCCAGCAGGCCTTCACGATCTACATCTTCCCCAACTGCTTCTAGAATCATTTTTACTGCTTCTTCTATTTTTTCTAAATTAACTTTCGACAACTTACTTCCCCCTAAACAAGATGTACCGATGCTACTCAAAATGAATCGTAGCACATCCTTACCCTTTACGCAAAAAAGGATTTATTTCTATTTTAAAAACTTTTTATGTATGAGAAATCATCAGTTTTCGGATGACTCCATAATGGCGAGCTATCCCTTATGAAAATCTTTAAGCTTTATAATTTTTAGACTTACAAAAAGATATACTACGACTTTATCTATTATAAATTAAAACAAGTAAAAAGAGCAGTCATCATGCTTGTCCATGACGACTGCTCTATGTAACTGCTAGACGTGTAATTATTTTACAGCATCTTTAAGAGCTTTACCTGGTTTAAAAGCAGGTACCTTGCTAGCAGCGATTTCGATTTCTTTACCTGTTTGTGGATTACGCCCTTTACGAGCAGCACGTTCACGTACTTCGAAGTTACCAAAACCAATTAATTGTACTTTGTCACCCTTTGCAAGAGCATCTTGAATTGTATCAAATACAGCTTCAACTGCTTTAGAAGCGTCTTTTTTAGAAAGACCTGCAGCTTCAGCAACAGAGTTTACTAATTCTGTTTTATTCACACCATTCACCTCCTCTCAAAGGGTCATGAACCTAAATCATGTAAAAAGAGTAACATATAGAAAATCCCTGCGCAACTGTATTTATCCATGTTTTTCTATAATAATTCGGTTTTTTTATTAAAATCATAAATAACAGGACTTTTCACCTGGAAAATGAAAAGATTCGTTTCTAATTTATACCAATTTTATTTAATTTATACATTAAACATACACAAGAATGTAATTTAGCCAGAGGTAATTTGAAGGGTGAATTTTTAAAATAATCAGCCAATAACCAACAAAAAAAAGGCAATTGATTGGGGTTTTAACCCTTTCAATCACCCTTCATGTTGACGTTACTTCTAGATGTAACTAAAGATATAAGTGCACAATGATTCAACCAGAGTTATCGCTATGATTAGAACTAAATAATAAACGTTACTAGGCCACGTTCACCCTCGTTAACCATTCGTTCGATTGTCTGGCGCATTCTCTTCTTGGCACTTGGCGGAACAGCATTCATCTTATAACGAATACCCTCCTGCAGCACTTCATGAAGTGTTGTGCCAAATAATTGAGTTTGCCATAATTGATCACGGTCATGCTTATAAGAATACTGTAAATCTTTTAGCAGCTGATTGGCATAGAATTCCGTACCAATCAACGGTGCAAATTCTGTCGCCATATCGACACGGATAATATGGTATGAAGGTGCACTTGCCTTCATGCGAACACCAAAGAAGTTATTTTGTTTAATAATTTCTGGTTCGCTTGGCTCAAACTCTTCCAATGTAGGAAGCGAGATGCCGTAACCATTATCGCTTGCTTCATCGATTGCTTCTCTAAATCTTTTTTGTGCTTGTTTTGCTTCTGCCGCTTCTTTAATGAAGATCAGCCAATCTTTTTTGGTGTCAATTGGAGCATCCAGCCACTCATTGCATACAGCTTTATAGATTTCTGGCTTTAATGTGATACGAACTGTCGCTAAGCCTAAACCAGCATCTACCCTTTCAATCTCGCTTTCTTCAACAAAATCAATTTCACGCAGCTCTGAAGCAGCTTGAGAAACATCTCGAATTTTCGTAACCGAATTCAACACATTCCCTACAGCATCAGAAAGTGTTACATTTAAAGGATGTGTATAATCCAATACATCTAACCAATCTGGTTTTTCTACTTCGATATCTTCAATAGGGAACTCGTATAATGCTTCTTGAAGAATATATTCCATATCCTTCGTGTTCATTTGATCAATGGCAACTGGAATTACTGGAACTTCGTATTTTTCAAGTAATTCATGACGAAGTGCCATTGTGTTATTGTGTGTTGGCATTTGACAGTTCAACACAATAACAAACGGTTTCCCAATTTCTTTTAGTTGTTGTACGATTTGTTCTTCAGCAACTGCAGCGGCATGCCGATTAATGCCATTCACAGACCCATCCGTCGTTACGACAACCCCAATATTGGCATGGTCGCGAATTACTTTATCAGTACCAATTTTCGCAGCTTCCTCAAAAGGAATTGCTTCTGAATGCCAAGGAGTGTGGACGTATTTTGGACCATCCTCATCCTCGTAGCCTCTTACACCGTCAATTACATACCCAACACAGTCTGCAAAACGAATGCGGAACGGGATTTCGCTTTCACCAATTGTAATTTCTGTCCCTTGTGCAGGAACAAACTTTGGCTCAGCAGTCATAATAACAGGACCTGGTGAACTTTGAGGCAGCTCGTCCAGTGCTCTTTTGCGATCTTCTTCGTTTACGATATTCGGGAGCACAACTGACTCCATCATTTTCTTCACAAAAGTAGACTTACCAACTCTAACAGGCCCTACAACACCGATATATACGTCCCCATTCGTTCTTTCTGCTATTTGATGAAAGATTTCTTCGCCTATTGTAGCTCCTCCTTTACGTAATTTAGTCTATGTACGACATTCTTCAAATATGAAAACGCCTTGTACGAAAATTTTTGGATAGGGATTAATTGATCGATAGTTTCGGCTGAATTGAAGAAATATATCGTACACTAAAATCGCTTACTTATACATATGAAAAAAGTGTTTAAAAAATATGTAAAAAAACATATTTTTTAAACACTTAAATTTGATGGATGTTTTTATTCTTTTGATGTTGGTTCTTGCTCGTCTTTTTGTTCCGCAATTGGATCATACATAAATATCGGTTCATTATTTTCATTGACTGTATATGGCAATGAATATGCGGGTACCACTGGATATGCATCCACTAATAGCATACGAATATCTTCCCCCGGCTTTGGAGTGAGATTATTTTCTTTTATGAAATTATTCAATTCTACTGAATAATCGATGTAGATATCCCCTTCAGTTGTTACAACTAAAGGCAGTAAATTCGTTGAATATGGACTTGGCACAGTTAAATCTTCCTTATATCCAAGTTTATCATAATCAATGGAATAGACATAATCCGCTATTTGTTCTTTAAACATCGGATAATATGTGCCCATAAAACTAATTTTTAATTCACGAATGGTTTCGGGCGTACGCAAATCGACTAATTTTACTGTTGGTTTTACTTCCGGATCCCAAATGATATATTGGAATAATCCGCCCTTTTCATAGGAATTTGCAGGTGGATTTGCTATATATTTCGGCACCAGCTTTTCAAAATCAATTGGATATTTGATAAACATGTCTGTATCCATATCGCGTGTTTTAATAGGAAGTACACCTGTATCCGCTTGAAATTCCTCAACAGCCTTTTGTACAGAGGCTAGCTGCAAGTCATCTGGCACTTTATTCTCCACTTTTTCTTCTTCAGGGAAAAGACAGCCTGACAATAACACAGTCGTTAGAGCTAGCATGAAAAACAGGCTCCATTTTCTCTTCATTACACTCACCTCATAATTTGTTTCACTAACAGCTACCATTTATGTAGAAGGTACATCTTGTATGTAATTTTAGTTTGGCCATGTTAAAACAACGAGAATCATTAGAATGGAACCGATTGCAAAAATTGCAAAAGCAACTAATCGCAATATCAATGAGAAACATCCATTGTTCACCCATTTCCGTGTAAGTGCCACAATCAAAACAGACAGCAGCATGGCTCCAATCGAATAAAACGAAACCCACATTACATCCAGTGCATGCATACTGGCAAGCGGTCCCCTTGAAGTAAGGATCGTTAGGTGATTCATAGAAGATAACAAGTTTTGCAAGTTGTAAACCTCCTTTCATTAGAAAACACAACTCGACCATAATAGGGTAAGTTGAAGACTTTTCTCATGCGGATTACCTTAGGAAGTATTGCTTTCCTATCCGCTAAAAAGAGGAGGTATTTAACAAACATACCTCCACATACCTAATATTTCAAATGAATAAATTATGACAATCTGCTAATAAAGATCAATTTCACGTTTTTTCATCCGGATCATTAATTCATCAACCGCAACTTTCGGTTCTTTATCGTTAAATAAAATTTCAAATAGAGCTGTTGTAATCGGCATTGGCACATCAAACTCCTGGGATAATTGGTACGCTGCTTTAGTTGTGCGCACCCCTTCTACCACCATGCCAATATTGTCGAGCACTTCTGCAAGCTTCATGCCTTTTCCAAGCATATTACCCGCTCTCCAGTTACGGGAGTGAACACTTGTACACGTTGCAATTAAGTCTCCCATACCTGTTAACCCTGCAAATGTAAATGGATTGCCGCCCATTTTCACACCAAGGCGCGTGATTTCGGCTAACCCTCTAGTTATTAGTGCAGCCTTCGCATTATCGCCATAATTTAAGCCATCCGATATACCGGCAGCCAGGGCAATAACATTCTTCAATGCCCCGCCAAGCTCTACTCCTACTACATCATCATTTGTATAGACGCGGAAATAATTGTTCATGAACAAATCTTGAACCTTCTCGGCTGCATCAAGGTTGCTGCACGCTGCTGTAATGGTCGTTGGATGATGAAGGACAACTTCCTCAGCGTGACTTGGGCCTGAAAGTACGACAATTTCCTCTATCACATTAGACGAAAGACTTTCTTTCAGCATTTCAGAAATCCGCATTAGCGTATCTGGTTCAATTCCTTTTGATACATGTACAAAGATTTTCTTATTTTGTAAATATGCCCCCATAGTCTTGCATACTTCACGAATCGCCTTTGTTGGCACCGCTACAACAATTATATCCGAATGAAGAACGGCTTCTTCTAAATTACTTGTAGCAAGTAAATTTTCCGGCAATTTAGTATTAGGTAAATACTTTTGATTTGTATGCTGGGCATTGATTTCATTTGCTTGTTCTTCGCGGTGTGTCCAAACAAGTGTACGATGGCCATTTTCAGCTAAAACTTGTGCTAATGCCGTCCCCCATGAACCAGCACCTAAAACCGTAACATTTTCCATACTCTCTCCCCCTCATTTTCGTCTAATCGCGTGCACGAGCGATTAAACGAATTGGTGTCCCCTCAAAGTCAAAGGTCTCCCTAATTCGGTTTTCAAGGAATCGTTCATAAGAGAAATGCATTAATTCTGGATCATTCACAAATGTAACGAATGTTGGCGGCTTAACGGCAACTTGAGTCGTGTAGTAAATTCGTAATCGTTTCCCTTTATCGGATGGCGCAGGATTACGTGCCACCGCATCTTCAATAACTTCATTTAAAATTGAAGATTGGATTCGCATTGCATGATTTTCACTTACACGCTGTACAATGCTTAAAATCTGGTGTACTCGTTGCTTCGTTTTTGCCGATACAAAAATAATCGGTGCATAGTGCAAATATAAGAAGTGCTCACGAATTTGTTGAGTATAGAGATTCATTGTTTTTTCGTCTTTTTCCACCGCATCCCATTTGTTTACAACAATAACAACCGCTTTGCCTGCTTCATGTGCATAACCTGCGATTTTTTTATCTTGCTCCTGGATACCTTCTTCACCGTTTAACACAACCAAAACAACATCAGAACGTTCGATCGCTCTTAATGCACGCAATACGGAATATTTCTCCGTTGTCTCGTACACTTTCCCTTTTTTACGCATCCCTGCTGTATCAATGATGACATACTCTTGTCCATCATATGAATAAGGTGTATCAATTGCATCACGTGTAGTTCCTGCAATATCGCTCACGATAACACGTTCTTGTCCCAAGAAAGCATTTACTAAAGAGGATTTCCCAACATTAGGTCGACCAATTAAACTAAATTTAATCGTTTCTTCCGAATATTGTTGTTCGTCTTCTTTAGGGAAGTGTTTCGCACATTCATCTAATAGATCACCAAGCCCTAAGCCGTGGGACCCTGAGATTGGATATGGTTCTCCAAATCCTAATGAATAGAAGTCGTAAATCATTTCACGCATATCTGGATTATCAATTTTGTTAACTGCTAAAACAACAGGTTTTTTTGTTTTATATAAGATTTTTGCTACTTGCTCATCGGCTAAAGTTACGCCTTCGCGTCCGTTTGTCATAAAAATAATGACATCTGCTTCACGAATAGCGATTTCTGCTTGTCCACGAATTTGTTCTAAGAATGGTTCGTCCCCTATTTCAATTCCACCTGTATCAATGATGTTAAATTCATGTGTTAACCAATCTGCCGAACTATATATACGGTCACGTGTTACTCCTGGAATATCTTCCACGATTGAGACGCGTTCACCAACAATACGGTTAAATATTGTGGATTTTCCAACGTTCGGACGACCTACGATGGCGATTACTGGTTTTGTCATCTGTACTTCATCCTTCCAATTTCTTATCTTTAGTATTATACACGAAAATATAAATTATATCATTTTTTCAATTCTAAGCAATTATTTCTTGGAAAATTTAGCCACTGACAGGGTACCGAAATTCATTTGACCGAGGTTGAACTGGGTTGTGGGTTTTTGAGAAGGGTGGAAATCGGAATTGCGATACAGTTGTTGTATAAGCTGCATGTGCTATTCACCGGTTTGCTGTTCATCTACCCCTTAAGAATCGTATAGTCACACTCTATTCTACCTTTCACCTGCTCCTATCACCTCTGTTAAAATAGTTGCCAGCTATGGAGCAAAATGCCAAAAAAGACGCACCCCAAAAGGGTACGCCTTCTATCGGAAATTTTTATTTACCTGTGAAGCCTTTTAATTTGTCTCCAATAACGTCACTTAGCGAGAAGCCTGTTGTTTCTTCTGGTAGTTCGTAGTCGAAAACTTCTTCTTTTTCCGGGTTGTTTTGGAGCTCTTTGATGCTTAGAGAAAGTCGTTTTTCTGCCGCATTCACATCCAGCACTTTTACTTGAACTTCATCGCCTTCTTTTAATGCTTCGTGAGGCGTATTGATATGCTTATGTGAAATTTGAGAAATATGAACTAACCCTTCTACACCTGGGAACAGTTCAACAAAAGCACCGAAAGATACCAGGCGTCTTACTGTACCGGTTAAAACGGCTCCTTTTGTCACTTGCTGTTCTACATTTGACCAAGGTCCAGGCAATGTATCTTTAATCGATAAAGAAATGCGTTCGTTTTCTGGGTCTACCGATAAAACTTTTACTTTCACAGCTTGACCCTCTGATAATACTGTACTAACGTCATCCACATGGTCATGTGAAACTTGCGAAATGTGTACTAATCCATCCACACCGCCAATATCGACAAAAGCCCCAAATGGCGCTAATCGTTGAACAGTACCGTCTATTACATCACCAGCATGAATTTCATCTAACACACGCTTCTTATTAGACGCTTTTTGATCTTCAAGGACAGCACGGTGAGATAAAATTAGACGCCCTTTTTCCTTATCCAGCTCAGTAATTTTAAAAGTTAATGTTTTGCCTTTATAATCTTCGAAATCTTCTACGAAATGATCTTCCACTAAAGACGCAGGAACGAAGCCACGTACACCTAAATCAACGACCAGGCCACCCTTCACAACATCCTTTACTTCTGCTTCGAACACTTCTCCTGATGCAAATTGTGCTTCAAGCTTATCCCATGCTTTTAACGCATCTACTTTGCGTTTTGATAATACAAAGTTTTCTTCTTCCACTTTCGTTATCATCAGCTCTAGCTCATCACCAACTGATACTACGTCAGAAGCTTTTTCAATGTGTAAGCTTGAAAGTTCGCTGATTGGTAAAATCCCATCGAAAGGAGCACCTTCAATTGAGATTGTCACTGCTTTTTCATCCACCTGAGCAGCAACACCTTTCACAATATCTCCTTCTCGAAATTCTTGGTTTGATCCTAAGTTCATTTCTTCAGACATATGTAACCCTCCTTCGCATCTTCCAATTTCTATTTTATTCTAAATAGTTCATAAAAACAAAAAATTTTCCTTTAATATCATAAATTTCATGAACTTTTTTTCTTTACATTTAACATTAACAGGTTTTAGTCCATTTGCTGTTTGGCTAATTTTAATATTTCAGCTGCTGCTTCTTCTATCGAAAGCTCAGTTGTATCAAGGTAAATAGCATCTTCTGCCTGGATAAGCGGCGAAGCTTCTCTTTGACTATCGAGCTTATCGCGCAAAGCGATTTCTTCTTGAAGTTTTTCTATCGTAGATGGGATTCCTCTTCTCTCATTATCGAGGAATCGGCGCTTTGCTCTTTCCTCTACAGATGCAGACATGAATATTTTCAACTCTGCATCTTTCAGTACATGAGTGGCAATATCTCTTCCGTCCATAACGATTCCACCTCGAGCTGCAAGTTCTTGCTGTTTTGCAACGAGGATTTCACGGATGTTGGCATGTGCCGCTACTTCGCTTACATTTGCTGTTACCTCGTTTGAACGAATCGCTTCAGTTACATCTTCCCCATCCACAAAAACAAGTTGTCCTTTTTGTGACGGTTCTAGAATAATAGAAGTATTTAATAGCATTTTTTCCAGCGAGTTTGCATCACTTAAGTCTATGTTTTGTGACATTGCTTTATTCGTAACTGCTCTGTACATTGCGCCTGTATCGATATACGTAAAGCCTAAATTTTCTGCTACAATTTTTGCTATCGTACTTTTTCCAGCACCTGCTGGGCCATCGATAGCAATTTGAATTTGTTTCACCATAAAATCCCTACTTTCCTTCAATATTGTACCATATTCTTTTACCAATTACTTAGTTGACCCCCTTGGAATAACGCTTCTTTTTAAAAGAAATTAAACTTCAAGATTGTCCTGAAATCAAATCAAACCTTCATAAAAAACAGTTTCTTTAAAGGGATTTTTTTATGAAATTCTCTTAAAAACAAAGCACACAAAGCACTTTTTTTCAAATCTAAAAATGCCCCAAAAGTTTGCCGGCACAAACCTTTGGAGCAGCTATTTGATTAGTTGATTGTATTCGCTTCGATTCCTCTTCTAACCAACAGTTGTCTCTCGAAACAAAAACGTACGATATATTGCTTGTCTATATCCTCTGTATCTATAAATTGAATGGATGCAAGCTTCAATTGATTCTTTTCAATAATTCGAATCAATTGTCCGGATGCTTTCACATAACGAATTTCTCCATTCAAAAAAGGTAAAACAATCGTAAGGTTAACGATTTCCCCTTCTATAAAAGGCACCTCTTTATTTAAATGGATAGCCAGCCCGCCTGCACTGATATCTTCCGTAACAAATTGATAGAACTTGCTATTATATTCAAGTGCGACATCAACAGAAGTATTCACTCGAACAAATTCGCGTCTCTGAATTTTCACAAATTCCGATTCCTGAGGACACGAAAGCATTATTATAGGAATATTCACCATTTTGCGACCTAAAACTTCCGTGTTAAATGCATAACTTACTTTTTCATCAGTCATGAATGTTGCACGAAATTGTGCACCATCTACTAAAAAAGCGGTTTTATTGGTCACGGTATTTATCGGATAGTCAATATAAAAAATGTTGTTCTCCTGTTCAACGATTTTACACCGAAATGTTTCGACTCGATCTGTATAAGTTGGTTCCAAGGTCAATGCAGTGCCTATTTTTAGTTGCATAATCTTCGCCTCGCACAATTATAATAGTTTCATTATTGCACGAAAATTAACTTTTTTCTATACCACAAGATATTTTACTTCATTCTCGAAAGGTTTCAAAAAATCCTTGAGAGGAGAATGAAGTAAAATGCCATGCGAAGATTGTTTAGGACATATACTCAACCTTTATCACATCATGATTTTCAGCATCTACGACCACTCTAAATGTCTCGTTTTTGCCGTTCGTAAAATGTGCGATAACTTGATAACATTTTCTTAGCTGGAATGCTTCGTTTTCTGTATAGATCAATTGCTCCTCTTCTACCTGAGTTCCAGGTCTGAAGAATGCTTCCCAGTCAATCGGTTCAACTTTTTGACCTTCATTGATTTCTTCTTTTTGAACATATTCCATTGCATTTAGCCCTAATAGTTCCCCACTATCTTTCGAAACTTTAACTTGAACGCCGTCTGGGTAAACCAACGCCTTATCTTCTCCCACTACACGAGCTAGAGACAGATGCCATGCCTGATGGTTCTCTCGCATTTCAACGATTTGAAGATCTCTATAACCCGCATCTTTTAAAAATTGAGAAACTTGTTCACGGATTTCCTGCTGAGTAACTCCCGTTTTTTCTTGTACAGGGCGTTCTGATAAGAATGATAAAATAAAGCCGCCCTTTACAGTAATATCTGCATAACCAACTCGACTACCTTTGGCAAATTGAATGTGATAAAAAGGATATGGTGCATCATCTTTACTTTTTGAAACTGTATAATTGGCATCCTTTATATCAGGGATAAGCACTTCAAGCTTATCGATTGCTTGTTCTTTTGTAATTTCTTCATCTTCTAAATTTTGCAGTTCTTTTTTCTTAATCCAATCGGATTCACTAGCCGTTAAAGGGAAATCCGTTTCTCCATAGGATTTTAGATTCGCGGTAACAGATTTAAATGGCGATTCATCTGTTTCCTTTTCAGCAACAGAAGCCCACTCATTAATGCTTGCATCATTCTGATAAAAATCCGCTGTTGCGACAGTCCATTCATCCGATAATGCTTGTAAATTATCATTAACTACGGTCATGCGTTTATGCCAAGATTCATAGTTCCCATTATCTGCTGCAAACTTGGCTTCTTCGCCGATATTCCCGACATAGCGAAGCCATTCATTCGAAACTTCTCTGCTCAAAGGAAGGCTGCTAATCGTAGAACGAAATTCATTGCTTATTCGCCAAATATTATCCAGTTCATTATTTAAGGCTACTTGATCCTGAAACAGTAAAGATTGTGATACTGATTGTTGCAATGTTGATAATTTCTCAGATGCGTTTGTCAATGCATTTGTATATTGCGCTTGTACGGTTTGTTCTAAATGTTCATTATCTTTTCTCACTTCATATGAATATAATCCGAGTGCTAGTACGGCAATGGAAAGTAAATAGATAGCACTTTTCATGATTTCCCTCCTTTAATAACAGAATATATGTTCACCAATTTGCTTAATTTGTGGTCTAGACCAAATCCATTTGCTAGTCGCAGTTTTCGGGTTGAAATAGTATAGTGCATTTTCAGTAGGGTCCCACCCATTCATTGCATCCAATACCGCCTCTTTAGCTCTAGCATTTGGCGTTAACCAAATTTGGCCATCTGCTACCGCTGTAAATGCTCCCGGCTGGAAAATAATCTCGGAAATCGAATTTGGAAAATCCGGTGATTCTAAACGATTTAGAATTACTGCAGCAACTGCTACTTGGCCCTCATAAGGCTCTCCTCGAGACTCTCCATAAACAGCATTTGCCATTAGCTGCAAGTCTCGTTCAGAGTATTTTACCGGAAGCTGTACATCCGTACTTTCAGATGTACCTGCACCAGCACTTGTTTGTTGTGCTAAAGGAATACCGCCATAATAAGTAAAGCGATTTCCTTTTTCAATTTGCTGATGAACCCATTCACTGTCATAATCACTAATCCCCGCGAGCTTGTTTTTTGTCTTTGATCCCGCAATTCCGTCAATTCCAAGTCCATATTGTTCCTGGAAATTTCGAAGTGCCCAATATGTTCCATATCCAAATATCCCGTCAATTTTCCCCTTATAAAATCCTAAGTATTGTAATCGTGCCTGTAACTCAATAACATCATCTCCGAATGCTCCTCGTTCGATGGTTTGTCCTGAGAAGGCTAATGGTTCATCTGGCTTGATAATTGTTAGTGTGCCAAATATTAAAACAACAGACAAAATAATACTTCTTACCATTTATTTCACTCCTTTCTCATAGCATGTAAAAAAGATTTACTTTTATACGTTTTAAAATCAGAAAATCATATGAAGATAAAAAATAGAAAGTATCCTATAACAAATCAAATAAATAAAATTCAATCATAAAATAGCTCGAATCGATGTCTTTTTCCATAAAAAAAGCCCCCATTTTCATTATTCAAATGAAAATAGGAGCTTTTAAATTTTATTTTGTTCAAATAAATGCTGGACAAGATGCTGATGAGCTAATTTGACTTTTTTTAACGCAAACCACCACAAGAACAACATGAAAGGCGCAATCAGGTAAACCCAATATCCTTGGAAATTTAAAATGGAGTTATAAGTAATATGTAAAGTAATTGGTGCAGCAAATGAAAGAACCAAATATTCGATATGTTTATCGTTTTTCGCAAATTTACTTTTTCCATAATAGAAACCCATTACAACTCCAAATAAAGCATGGCTTGATACTGGCAATACCGCTCTTATAAACGCCGTATTAATGCCATAGGTTAATAAATAGAGCACATTTTCTATAGTAGCAAATCCGAGAGATACACTGGCGCCATATAAAATGCCATCATAGGGATCATCGAATTCGATATGCCTGAAAATCAGGGTGAAAATAACTAACCATTTAAAAAATTCTTCCAATCCACTGGAGAACAAAACATTTGCTAGAAATGGATTCGTTATCGCTTCCTCTTCTTTCACGACATACTGAATAAACATGATCGGGAATGTAATTAATGTCCCAAAGAAGAAGGCCTGTAATAAGGTTTTTCTTGGCTCTGTTGCCATTTGATTTCGCAAATAAAAATAACTTAACAAAGCTAGCCCAGGAGCTATTGCAGCTGATAACAATATTAACATGGCCAATACTCCTTCCCTAAAACTTCATTAATGTTATTATAACATTAGTAGCAGTATAAAAGATGGTTAAGAGAGGTTTTTTTATATGAAGAAAAATATTTTATTGCTTCACACAGGCGGAACAATTTCCATGAAGATGAATGAAACGGGTGCAGTACTTCCAAATGAAAAAAACCCGCTTCTGGGTGTGAGTGAACAGCTTGCAAAATATGCACGCATTGATGAAATGGAAGTATTTAATTATCCATCTCCACATATTACACCTAAGGAAATGCTGTATTTAAGAAATGTGTTAGTCCAGTATGCCAATGAGCATCCAGTAGACGGGATAGTGATTACCCACGGTACGGATACATTGGAAGAAACAGCCTATTTTTTAGATTTAACCACTCAATACGATTTTCCAATCGTTTTAACGGGTGCCATGCGTTCATCCAATGAACTGGGAGCAGATGGTGTCTATAACTTAGTTGAAGCTGTTCGAGTAGCCTGCAGTGAGGATGCAAGAGACAAAGGCGTTCTAGTAGTGATGAATGATGAAATCCATCAAGCATTTAATATAACAAAAACATCGACGTCCAGCGTAAACACTTTCCAAAGTCCACAATACGGACCGATTGGTTTAGTGACAAAAAGCATGGTTCATATTCAACAAGCGCCAGTCAAGCGACGCTATGTTGAGGTCAACTCAATCGAAAAACGCGTGGCATTATTAAAAGTCTATGCCGGAATGGAAAGAGATTTGATCGATGCCATAATAACTTTGGGCTATGACGGTGTTGTTTTAGAAGGCTTAGGACAAGGAAACGTACCACCCGATGTAGCGATTGGGGTTGAAAAGCTTCTTGAAGCAAACATCCCTGTCATCCTGGTATCCCGCTGCTTCAACGGCATCGCCGAAGGAGTTTACGGATATGAAGGCGGCGGTAAAAGCCTAGAAAACATGGGTGTAATTTTCGCTAACGGCATAAACGGGCAAAAAGCACGTTTAAAGCTGTTGATTGGACTAAATCAAGAAAGTGCGCCGATTGATTTAAAGGAATATTTTAATTAGTGCGCCGTTTCTGATTGGTCGGATTTTCTCTTTTTGGGGAAACTGGCAAAAATAAAGGCGGTTAATATGAAAGCTAAAAAACTGTAAATATAAATCGAAAGAATCGATTTTTATTTACAGTTTATCTAGCTATTCAGCTGCTTTCTTCTTTTGCAGATAGTTCATGATAAAGATAGCCAACACAATAGCCGTACCAACCAGGTCTGAAATCGCTTCTGGAATCAACATCATTAAAGCACCGATTGCCAGCAAGATTCGGGTAATCGTTTTCAGGTTAGTTGAAAAATATCCTTCAATTGCTGCGCCAAGACCAATTACACCTACAAGGGATGTAAAGGCAACAATTACAATATCAAGCGGGGCTGCCATTGGCAAATCGACGGCATTTAAAGGTAGACCTGCTGGATCAATTAATAGTAAGGCGGGTTCATAGACAAATAGATAAGGAACTATAAAACCAGCAAGTGCTAATTTTAAGGAAAGAAAGCCTGTTTTCATCGGACTTCCGCCCGCAAGACCTGCTCCTGCAAAAGATGCGAGAGCTACAGGAGGTGTAATGTTGGCGAAAATACCAAAGTAAAATACGAACATATGGGCCATTAAGATGGGCACACCGAATTCAGCCAATGCTGGAGCTGCCATTGTCGCTGTAATAATATAGGCCGGTATTGACGGAAGACCCATCCCTAAAATGATGGAGGCAATCATGGTCAAGAATAATGTTAAAAATAAACTGCCTGCTCCTAACTCCGTAATGGCAGAAGTTAAAGTAGCTCCAAAACTTGTTAGATTGACCACTCCAATAACTATCCCTACCACACCACATGCAATTATTGTCGATAATGATTGCCGGGTTCCATTTTCTAAAGCCTTAAATATATCCTGAAAAGACATACGTGTTGATTTTCTGATCGCAGCCACAAGTATCGTTAAAACAATAGTGAAAAACGCAGAATAAGCCACTGGAACACCAGAGCCTAGAAGCACAATCAGACCGATAAGCGGCAAGATTAAATGCCCGCCTTCTTTCAAAACCTCTTTTATCCGTGGTAGATCTGGTTTTGGAATGCCTTTTAAATTGCTCCGCCCTGCTCGATAATGTACCTGCATAATAACGCCCATAAAATATAAGAGTGCCGGAAGGATAGCAGCAAGAGCAATCGTTCCATAAGAAATCCCTGTAGTTTCCGCCATTATGAAAGCACTTGCTCCCATAACCGGCGGCAATATTTGCCCACCAATAGAAGCGCTTGCTTCAACAGCACCTGCAAAGTTTTTGCCATAGCCAATTTTCTTCATCAGCGGAATTGTAAAAGCTCCTGTGCCCACAACATTGGCTACTGCAGAACCATTGATGCTGCCCATCAACGCACTGGAAATAACGGCTACTTTTGCTGGTCCGCCCCTTCTATGTCCAGCAAGTGCCAAAGCTAAATCATTAAAAAACTGCCCCATCCCTGATTTGGATAAAAAGGCGCCAAATAATATAAATAAGAAGATATATTGAACAGATGCTCCAATGGCAGTGGAAAATAATCCTTCTGTTTTTAAGAATAATTGACCAAAAATATCTCCTAAATCGAATTGACGCGTCATCAACATTCTCGGCAGCCACTCTGAATAGCTAAAGAATGGATAGGATAAAAAAATTAAAGCTAAAATCGGCAAAACCCATCCCGTTACCCGACGTGCGGTCTCCAAAACCAGAAGTACAGTTAAAATAGCCATTACAACATCCGTCGTATTAGGGACACCGCCACGGGAGGTCATGATTTCATCATATTCCATAAATAAATAACCGCATGAAGCAATACTTATTGCACATAAAATCCAATCATAAAGCGGAATTTTCGTTCGATCTTGTTTTTTAAATGTCGGGTAAATCAAATAGACAATTGCCATTCCAAATAATAAGTGAACAGCACGCTGCTGTAGTGTCGGAAGTGGATAAAATGTTGTATATAAATGAAAGACAGCAAATAAAATAGCGAAAATCGAAATAAACCAGACAACAAATTTTTGGTTTGGCTTCCTTATTATAGAATCACTATCATATTTCTCTCGAACTTCTTGCAAATTTACGTCTGGTATTTCTTCAACAATCAAGGCATCTTTTCTACTCATTGGAAACCTCCCTTAACTAGACGCCATAAAGGCAGCTTTTCTACAGAAATATGAACGGAATTGTAGTCATCTGTATAGTTATACAATGGGATAATATGATGATCAAAAAGGATTGTTGTTTTCACATTCGATGAAACCGTTAAATTTAATTCTTCAAATTGTTGATTTATTTCCATTTTCACAAAACCGTTATCAAGGGAAACTTTGTTCGATTCGCTAGGAACCCCTGCTCCAAAGGTTTTAAATTTGGTTTCGGTTAAGAGAATTTGATCATCTTGCTGCTTATAAGTTTCGATCCACTCTTCCTTCTCGACAGAATGAATCCAAGATAATTCAAAATGATCACTATTGATATAGTAGGTTTTATCGTCAAATTCAAAAGCGAATACCGGAATTTTTACTAATAATAAGATAAAAGTGATAAGGAACTCGATCCCCCAAAACCAGGCCCTTATTTTACTTTTGTTCATCGTAGTATTTCTTAGCTCCTGGGTGGAGTGGTGCTATGATGCTTTCCTGAGCCCCTTGCAACGTAATCTCTTTTGCTGCCTGGTGAGAGTTTTCTAGTTTATCCATATTGTCAAACAATGCTTTCGTTAACTGATAAACATCCTGCTCGCTCATATCACTTCTGACAACTAAAGCGTTGGGAACCGCTGCGGTCATTATAGGCTCTTCATTTCCATAAGTGCCTGATGGAATTTCATAAGAAATAAAATAAGGATGTTGTTTTGCAATTTCCTCAATTTTACCCGGGTCGACAGAAACAAGTTCAATTCCAAGTGTTTCCGTCAATTCCAATACTGAAGCATTCGGAAGACCGCTCGTTAAGAATGCTGCATCGATAGTACCTGCTGCAAGTCCACTTGCTGCTTCAGCGTAGCCAAGATAATCAACCTGCAAGTCATCATAAGTAATTCCATGCCCCTCTAATAGTTGACGGGCATTCACTTCAACACCTGAGTTTTGATCCCCAACAGCTACGCGTTTCCCTTTTAAGTCTTCAACTGTGGCAATTCCAGAACCCTCTTTTGTAATAATTTGTACAACGTTTGGATAAAGTGTTGCCACTTGAGAAATATTTTCTATAGGCGTGTCGAATGAAACTTCTCCTGCTAATGCTTGCGATAATGCATCACTCATCACGAAAGCCATTTCAATTTTCCCTTGAGCTAATAAATTAATGTTTTCAACGGAAGCACCCGTCGTTTGAGTTCGAGAGTTAACATCGAATTCAGATGAGTAAGTATCGGCCAAAGTTGTTCCTAAAATGTTATAAGGTCCGCTTGCTCCTCCTGTCCCAATGGTAACAATGCTGGTATCTAAGCCTTCCTCGGAGTTTTCAGTTGTATCTCCTTTGTCATCCGAATTACACCCCACTAAAAATGCCGCTAACATGAAAGATGAAAATAGAGTAATTTTTTTCAAATTATCCCCTCCCATTTTTTCAATCTTCTTTTTCAGCATATGGTGCTTTTCGACTTTTATGTTAAATTTCATGCAATTTCTCTGATATTCGAGCTCATGAATGATGAGATGTTTCTGCAGACGATTCGCTGATTTTTGGGGAACTACCGGAGGGGAAATGTTGCTTAAAATTGAGAAAGAAGCTGAGAAATATAGCAGGATTTATTAATTTATAATAGAAATTAAACATAGAAAAACCTTTTAAAAATCAGCCTTCGCCTTACAACGATATTTTCTAATTTATATAGCTTCCATTTTATTTAGAGTTAAATGCATCAGACACAAAATGACAATTCAGCTATAAAAAAACAATGAAAAAGAGCCTATAGTTCTGCTTCTTTTCATTGTTATAAATGAATATTTATTTTTTCTTTGCCACAATATGCTTGGCAATGAAGCCTCCGTGAAATTTTCCGTTTTCAATAAAAATTTCATTCGCATTATTACCAGCCGCCAATACCCCTGCTATATAGAGGTTTCGATATTCGTTTCCATTGTTTCTGGATTATAATTTGGTTTGCCTGTTTCTTCGTCAATGGTTACGCCCATCGCTCGAATAAACCGATGATCCGGATGATAGCCTGTCATCGCAAAAACAAAATCGTTTGCAACAACCTTTTCTTCCCCATCGACCGATAGAACAACTTCATTTTCTCGAATCTCTTTGACGGTTGTATTAAAATGCATAGCGATTTCTTCATTTCGTACCAGGGAAGCAAATTCAGGCAAGATCCAAGGTTTTACTGAGGGCGAATAGTCACTGCCTCTATATGCCACTGTAATGCGTGCTTTTGCTTTATGTAACTCAAGAACTGCATCTACTGCCGAATTTTTACCGCCAATTACCAGCACATCTGTATCGAAAAATGGATGGGCCTCTTTAAAATAATGATACACCTTCGGCAAATCCTCGCCTGGGATATTCATATAGTTAGGCTGATCATAATAACCCGTTGCAAGAATTACATAAGGTGTTTCATAAATCTCTTTATCAGTTGTAACAGTAAAACGACCGCTCGCCTCTTTTTGCACAGACTCTACCTTTTCAAAACGATTCACTTGAATATTCTTCATCTTCACAACTTCGCGATAATACACAAGGGCTTGATTTCGGCGCGGCTTACGCTCTTCGATTAGAAAAGGTACATCCCCAATGGCTAATTTCTCGCTTGAACTAAAAAAAGTTTGATGTGTAGGGTAATTGTAAATTGCATTCACAATATTTCCTTTCTCAATAACAATCGGCTTAAGACCTATATTCGTTAGTTCAATTGCAGCCGATAATCCACAGGGACCTCCTCCTACAATAATGGCATCAACATTTTGCATCTATTACATCTCCTTTAGAAAATCCCACCTCTACCAATCGAAAAGTGGTCAATTTTCTTCAACTGCAAGTACCGAACTTTTAGTACTAACAGTTAAAATCCTATTATTAGTATACTGCTATTTTTTTATCTGTTCGAATTTTTTTCAAACTGCAAGTCAATTACATGACATTGCGGCCTTGCACCAAATCTAAAAGGAACTGTAGTTGTTCCATAGCCATTACTGATTAAAGTAAAGACGCCTTCTCGAATTGAAAAAGACCCATGTGGTTGAATCCCATAAGGACCGAAGCGAATTTGACCACCGTGTAGATGTCCGCCCATCATCAGATGAGTAGAATATTTTCGACGTACACTACGAAAAACTTCTGGATTATGGGAGATAAAAATAACATTATCCTTTGTTCTGCATTTTTCAAAAGCTTTCTCGTATTGAACATTTTTTGAGGAAGTATCATCAATAGCACTTAACCAGCAACGATTGCGGAGATTGGGGATTAGCTCTGCATCATTTTCTAGTATTGTCACGTTCGTTTCATTGAAAATTTTTCGTAGACGTTCCTCGCCAACTTCCCTGTCGTTATTTCCCCAAACAAAATAAGTTGGCCCTAATCTTTGCAACAGCCATATATTATTATAAATCCGTTTAATAGGAGTACGTTTATCGGCAAAATCGCCACCGATAATGACCGCATCAATTTTGCGATCAATTTGTTGGATCATTTTTTCATCAATTTTTCTTGCATGCACATCTGATATGAAAAAGATAGATGCCCTTTCATGTTCTCCATCTAATGGAACTTCATGATAAAGAACATTGTTTTCTGAGGCTTGCTTAAGCATATATCCTAAAAATCCAAGAAAAAGAACAAACAAGGTGATAATCAGCTCAACCATTTCAACTCCCCCTTCCCCATAAGAAAAAGACGAGGCAACTTACCAACGTCCCTCTAGCATATTCCTCTACTCATTAATTTGAATCACTATATCTCTAATTTTATCTAGCCGATTGATTGATTTTTTAATACTCATTTTATCATATTCAATCTGATAATTACTTATCAGGGGATCGTTATACTTTAATAAGTTTGTACAAAAAAAGACTAAAGGAATGGTTACACCATCCTTTTAGTCTACTCTAGAAATTATTATGCTCAAGTTATGGAATAATCAATGTTTGTCCAACAGAAATGCTGTTTGATGATAAATTATTCGCTTCCTTAATTTTATCAACACCACTTGCATCATTGTAATACTTTAAGGCAATTCGGAATAAGTTTTCGTTTGGTTGTACGGTATGCGTAGTGCCAGCAGCAGTTTGTTGTTCTTTTTGTTTCTGCTCTTCTTCTTGTTTAGCAAGCTTTTCTTGCTCTTTTTGCTTAGCTTCCTCTGCTTTTTTTGCAGCTTCCACTTCAGACTGCTTTGCTTCTTCTGCTTTTTTATCTTCACTAACTTTTTCATTAGTAGTTGCTTGTTCATCAGTCTTCGTTTCTTCTATCTCTGGTTCTGAATTCTCTTTGCCGCTCGCAGCAGAAACTGTATTATTCTTTTGAACCTCTACGATTGAACCATTTCCGTTCTTGTCCACTTCAGCCATATCAGAATCTGCTGTTGGATCATAAAAGAATGAGACGTATATTAATAACGTAAAAGGAATCCCCAGCAGGATAACTAATAGAATATTTAATAGTGGATTTTTTCTAGGTTTCTTTTTCTTCTTTTTAACTTGACGTGAGCGTGACATTCTAGAGCTTTGTTGTTCTTCTAATTCAATGGATTGACGATGTTCTTCAATTTTTTCTCTATAATCTCCATTACTCATGAGTACCACCTCCAACACTATCTTTCTCTAATTATGACGAATTTCCACTAAAAAGTAAATGATAGGATTGGAAATTTTAAGAGATTTATGTCGATAATTTAATAAAATTAATAGAATATGGAAGCGAATTTATTCGCTTGGAGCGCTTTTTGTCAAAGATTACGATATCCCTAATAATAATTTTTCAAGTCTTTTTTTCCAGTTCAACTCATACGCAGCTAAATCTTTTTTCACGCGCGGCTGAACAATACTTTGATATTCTATACCACAGCACTGACAGCAATCTGTTGGTTTTGACTCTAACTCCTGACCAAAATAATGAACAAGCTTTTCCCGCATACACGCATTTGTATCGATTAAGTCCATTACTTCTTCCACTGCTCTCATTTTTTCAATCTTCATCGAGGTTAATCGCTGTTTTACTTCCGCAGGGTGAAGCTGATGCATCCAATAATCCAATACCCGAAAAGCTGTCTCGGAAATTTCACCATTATGAACCATCGAAATAGGCAGTTCCTGTCTTGCTCGATAACTTAAATAGCTGTCTACATGGGCATCTACCGGGTAATCGTCAATACCGACAAATTTCGCAAGTTCTTCATCACCTTCTGCATATAACAAAACGGCAAGGGAATCTTCTCCATCTCTTCCTGCCCGGCCAAACTCCTGCATGTAATTGGCCATATTGGACGGAAGCGATTCGTGTATTACCTGTCGAACATTTTGCTTATGTACCCCCATCCCAAAGGCGTTAGTGGCAACAATCCATTCTAGGGAACCATCTATAAATTGTTGCTGAATAAATTGACGATCCAATGGGTCCATTCCCCCGTGATAGGCTGCACAAGGGATTTCTGCTTGGAGCAGTCTTTGACTAAGACTTTCGGTTTTTGAACGGGACTGTGTATAAATAATGCCTGGTCCAGCTGATTTCGTGACATGGTCGAGTATCCAATCTATTTTGTCTTCTCTTCCTTGAAACATCAGCTTCCCTAAGTGAATATTCGGTCTATCAACGGAATGAATAAATTTATATGGGTTCCTCATTTCCATATAACTCTCAATATCACCAAGCACCTTCTGGGTAGCCGTTGCAGTCAGTGCCAAAATTGGCGGTCGGTTCTCTTTTCCTATTACTTGTCCAATACGCAAATAATCTGGTCTAAAATCAAATCCCCACTGAGAAATGCAGTGCGCTTCATCCACGACGATCAATGACAGCTCCATGGCATTCAGCTTCTGTTGAACCTGCTCCTGCAGAAGCATTTCAGGAGATATAAAAATAAACCGAAATTCATGTAAATAGTGTAAAACTGCCCTTTTTTGAGCAGGATTTAAAAACGAATTCAAAGCGACGACCCGCTTTTCTTTAAATTGCTTCATTTGATCGACTTGGTCCTGCATTAAAGATAATAACGGCGAAATAATTAACACAGGCTTATTAAAAATATACCCAGGCAGCTGGTAGCAAAGGGATTTCCCCATTCCTGTCGGCAGCAGCGCGATGACGTCTTGTCCATCAAGCACCTTTTCTATAACTTCTTTTTGGCCTGGACGAAACTCCGAATAGCCAAAATATTTATTTAAAATCTCTTCAAGCTTCAACATGCTCACCTCTTGCCAGTACAAGCCTTAATTGAAAATAGGTCAGATGCGGAACCACTTCATGCAATACTTTTAATTTTCTTGTATTGTAGTCTTCTACAGCAGCCAAAACCTTTTCAATATCCTCATCAGAAACGAACTGCTCTACTTTAAATTGCGGTTCATTCATCGCCAATTCGACAATATGGTCCTCGATTGTACTCTTTTTTAATTTGCGGATTTTGCTTATTTGCTCAATCGAATGGCCGCTATTAAAAAGCTCAGCCGATTGAAAAGCAGATCCACTTAATGGATTTTGGATCCGGACATTGTCTGCCATTTGTATTAAGAGAGGGTATTGTTCTCTATGAACAACAATCTCGTTTAACCAATTATGTAAGGAAGCGATATAGATTAATTGTAAATCCTTTTCGTTGATATTTACCTGATAACTAATTTGCTGCCATGTGAGACCAGCTGTTTCAAAACCTGATAATCGAAGAATGAGCAATTCTTTTCCCAGTTCATCCTGGGCGGTTTGATCTAGGCTGTAAGAGATTTCTTCTAATAACCTTTGCTGCATCTGCCCATCCTGATACTGATTAGTAATTAAAAACTTTCTAGTCCAATGCTGTACCTGTTCGTCCTTTTGAAGCGGAATAAAAGACATTTTACCTGCTGACTGATGCGACAATGACTGAATTACGAGTGATAATCTTGCAAAAAAGACGTGTTCATTTCCTCGGTAATGCCAGCCGTCAAAAGGAAGGTTTTGCATTTCGTTCAGCTGTTCTGCTGCTTTATTTGTTAATGCATAGAATCCATCCTCTTTCACAATGATGAAATTATCTTCTATTAAAGCAGACACTTCTTTGTCATATTTGGTTCTCGATAATTTTGGCAAAATCCCAAAATAATTATGTAGATGATAGATCCCTACATCCTGCACAGTTTGGCCTGAGCGTTTCCCTCGAAGGAGATGGTAAGGAGCAGAGATGGACCGTTCCTGGTTGAATTTATGGAATATTTGTATAAGAATTTGTTGGAAAATCAAAATCAACCCTCCATTTCGAACTATTAGGTTGAAAAGTAAATTAAACAGATTTAGAATAGAAAAGAAGCTTTAATTGGAAGCGCACGTGAAAAAGGAGAGAAAAACATGCCAAAATTTACAATCGTTGATAAAGATACATGTATCGCTTGTGGCGCTTGTGGCGCTGCAGCCCCAGATATTTATGATTATGATGATGAAGGTATTGCCTTCGTTATTATTGATGATAACATGGGTACAGCAGAAGTACCAGAAGATTTACTAGAAGACATGCAGGATGCATTTGAAGGCTGCCCAACTGATTCTATCAAAGTTGCAGATGAATCATTTGAAGGCGACGCATTAAAATTTGAATAAGTAAAGGAGGTTGGCCGAGTGTGTCCAACCTCTTTTTTTGAATAGGAACTTAAAAGTTTTCAAGGTTGACTAAAAGTAAAAAAAGACTCACTTATTCTCGTTGATTTTGTTATTTTTTCACTTGGATTCTCTTGATTTTTTGAATAAATATGCCGCCAATAAAAAGAAGCAGCCAAGACCAAATTCAAGTAGATGCGAAATTGTAAAGGATGGTCCAAACGGTTTGATCAAAACATTCGAACCTACTGCTCCTCCAAACAACAGAACGAAGAGAATTCCGGTAAACCAATTGATTTTATTCTTCTTATGCTTCTCTTCAAATGCGGATTTTTTGATTACCCCAAATACAAGATAAAGCAACGCAACAACACTCGCAACTAACAGGGACCCGGAAAGCAGCAATGATCCCAGATAAACGGTTTGATCTTCCTTTGTTATTAAGGGTACAATACCTACTACCGCCAAATACCACCCGAACATTGTAAAGCCGATTTCAGCCATAAAATCCAATGTGACTTTAACTGACTCTTTTGGAAGAGTTTCAATAATTTCCTCCGCTAACTCTTTTGGCGACTTTCCAAAGACATCCTCTGCTGTTCTGCCTTCCTTTTGTGCTTCAACTAAATGATCCAGCATTTCGAGTAAAACTTCCTCGGTTGCACGTTCGCTGGCTAAAGGATTCGTTCGAATGTAGACAAGCATATTTTCGTAGTATTCTTGATTTTCAGGCGTTAAATTTTTTCTTTTTTCATTATTTTGTTCGATCATTTCCTTAACGGTTACCTGCATCCTCATCACCTCTTAAAATTTTGGTAATCGGGCTGTTTAGTAGCTCCCACTCGGTTCTTATGAAATCCAGATTATCCTTCCCCTCTTTTGTCAAGGAATAGTATTTCCTGTTTGGTCCACTATCAGAAGGCCTCATCGTCCCAACAATCCACTTACTCTTTTGCAAGCGCAATAAAACAGGATAGATCGTTCCTTCACTAATACCTGATAAGCCATAATGCTGTAATTTTTGAGACAATTCATACCCGTATACTTCCTCTTTTTCAATAATTGCCAGCACACACCCATCTAAAATTCCTTTTAATAATTGGCTTCGAATGGTCAAAGCCTTCACCTCGCTATACGGCTATACAAGATAGCTATCCGCCAACTACCTTGTTATACAAATTAGTTAACTACAGTATATTGCAAAACAATATAGTGGTCAACTACTTTGTATAGCAAGTTACTACTCTCTTATTGATTTTTATTCTGGTAACTGATAAACTCAATATTAGTAGTTGGTACTAATAACTGATGTAAAATTTTATTAAGCAAAGGGGATTATCGGATGGATTTATTACAATTGAAAGACAAGAATATTGTGGTAATGGGCGTTGCCAATGAAAGAAGCATTGCATGGGGAATTGCAAAAAGACTGCTGGAAGTTGGAGCAAACGTCATTTTCACTTACCGCAAAGAACGTTCTAAAGGAAAAATTGAAAAAGTATTAGAAAAATATACAGACTATAACACAGCGGTCATTGAATGTGATGTAAACAGTGATGAAAGCATCGAAAAAGCATTTGCACAAATCGGTGAACAATATGGAGTAGTACACGGAATCGTCCATTCTGTTGCATTTGCCCACGCAGAAGACCTGAAAAATCGTTTTGTTGAAACATCACGCGAAGGCTATGCATTTGCACAAGATACAAGTGCATACTCATTAGTAGCCGTAGCAAAAGCTGCCCGCCCATTCATGACCGAAGGCGGTTCGATTGTAACAATGAGTTACTTGGGAGGACAACGTGTTCTTGACGGCTATAACGTAATGGGTGTGGCAAAAGCAGCACTTGAAGCAGCAATGCGTTACCTTGCAGCCGATTTAGGTGCAGAAGGAATTCGTGTAAACGCCATCTCAGCAGGTGCAATCCGTACATTAGCTGCAAAAGGCGTACCAAGCTTCAACACAATTCTGCACAAAATCGAAGAAGAATCACCATTAAAACGCAACACAAACCAAGAAGAAGTAGCCGATATGACCCTTGTTATGCTAAGCGCCCTATCCCGAGGTGTAACAGGCGAAACCATCTTCGTAGACTCAGGATACAACATTTTAGGATAAATTTTAGGACTAGCGATTGCATATGGCAAAAGCTAGTCCTTTTTTTGTGGGGTTGGGGTTTGATCACTTGGGTTGAGTTTTGATCACTTGCGAGGCTTTTTGATCACTTGAGTTCTTTTTTGATCACTTAGAATCGCTTTTGATCACTTGAGTTCATTTTTGATCACTTAGGTTCTTTTTTGATCACTTGGAATCGCTTTTGATCACTTGAGTTCATTTTTGATCACTTAGATTCTCTTTTGATCACTTGAGTTCATTTTGATCACTTGGAATCGCTTTTGATCACTTGAGTTCATTTTTGATCACTTGGATTCACTTTTGATCACTTGGGTTCTTTTTTGATCACTTGGAATCGCTTTTGATCACTTGGGTTCATTTTTGATCACTTAGATTATTTTTCGATCACTTGCATTCTTTTTGGTCACTTAAGTTTATTTAAGAACCTCTCTATTCCTCAATCAGCTTTGAAACTAGCATTTCTTCGGTTACTGGGCCAATTATTCTTTCAACGATCATTCCGGCTTCGTTAATAATGACGCTTGTTGGGATTGTCAGGATTTCGTAGTTGATGGAAACATCCCCTTTTTCATCCAATAAAATCGGAAAACTGATTCCATATTCATCGGCAAATTGTTTGACTGACTCTAACTTCAACTCTAGATCAGTTGCATTTACAGCAAGAATGACAATATCCTCTTGATTCGCATATTCTTCATAGAAATGTTGAATCGTTGGCATTTCTTCTACACAAGGTGTACACCAAGTTGCCCAAAAGTTAATAAAAACTCTTTTTCCTTTTAAGTCGGAAAGTTTTACGGTCTCGCCCGACAAGGTTTCGAGTTCAAAGTCTGGTGCTTGTACATTCAACTCTTGCACTTCCGCTCGCTCTTCATCCCCGTGGGAATGCCCTTCTTCTGAATCAAGGTCATGCGCTTCAGGTTCATCAATCGATCGATATTCGACTACTGGTTCTTCTATTGTAATTTCACCTTTGTCCGGCGGCTCTACTTCTTGAATAAGTGAAGACAAATCCACCTGTTCATCCCCACTATTTCTTTCTTTTGCAATCACAAAATTTGAAGCAACCGTATAGATCATCCCTGCCAAAATAATGAGAGATAAACAAATAGAGACTATTTTCTTTGACAAATTTCTCACCTAGCTTTCAATCTCATTCTTTTACAAGTATATGAATGAACTCTAGTAAAATGAGAGGTTTGCTCAAGAGTTTTACTAATTAATGATTGTACGTTGTTTTTCTCTTTCATGCGCCTGATGATGAACCATAATAGTCCAAAATTCTGAGAACAGGCTGTGCCATTTGTTTAAACGGCCACCTATACGAAATGAAATGCATCTCAATTTAAAACGCTCGCCCCTTCACTTTTCACATTCCAAAACACAAAAAACCGTCTCAAATTTCGAGACGGTTTCACACTCTTTAAGATTAGTACATTTTTAAATATTGTTCGCGTTCCCATGGGTGAACAGCTGTACGGAACATATCATATTCAATTTCTTTTGCTTCTTTGTAGTTTGAATAGATGTGTTCACCTAGAGCACCTTTGATCACTTCATCTTTATCCAGCTCAGCCAAAGCTTCGATTAAAGAACCTGGTAAACTGCTGATACCATTTTCTTCAAGTTCTGCAGCATTCATTACATAGATATTGCGATCAACTGGAGCTGGTGGCGTTAAACCGTTACGGATTCCATCCAAGCCAGCTTCTAAAAGAGCAGCCATCGCTAAGTATGGATTAGCCGCCGGATCTACCGAACGAACCTCAACACGAGTTGAAAGACCGCGAGATGCCGGGATACGAATTAATGGTGAACGGTTACGAGCTGACCATGCGATGTAACATGGAGCTTCATATCCAGGAACTAAACGTTTATAAGAGTTTACAACCGGATTTGTTACAGCTGTAAATGCTTTCGCATGTTTCATGATGCCGGCCATAAATTGGCGAGCTGTATCTGAAAGTTCCAAGTCAGCTTCCGGATCCCAGAATGCGTTTTTATCGCCGCTGAATAAAGATAAGTTTGAGTGCATACCAGATCCGTTAACACCGAATAATGGTTTTGGCATGAATGTTGCATGTAAACCGTGTTTACGAGCAATCGTTTTAACAACTAACTTGAAAGTTTGGATGTTGTCGCATGCTTCAATCGCATTTGCATATTTGAAGTCAATTTCGTGTTGGCCAGGAGCAACCTCATGGTGAGACGCTTCGATTTCAAAGCCCATTTCTTCAAGTTCCAACACGATATCACGGCGGCAGTTTTCGCCAAGATCAGTTGGCGCTAAGTCGAAGTAACCACCATCATCATTTAATTCTAATGTTGGTTCACCTTTTTCATCCAATTTGAATAAGAAGAATTCAGGCTCAGGCCCCAAGTTAAAGCTTGTGAAGCCTAACTCTTCCATGTTAGCTAATACACGCTTTAAGTTTGCACGTGGATCACCTGCGAACGGTGTTCCATCCGGGTTTGTGATGTCACAGATAAGTCGGGCTACTTTACCTTTTTCTGCAGTCCATGGGAAGATTACGAATGTGTCTAAGTCTGGTTTTAAGTACATATCAGATTCTTCGATACGTACGAAACCTTCGATAGAAGATCCATCGAACATCATTTTGTCATCAAGGGCTTTATCTAATTGGCTTAATGGAATTTCTACGTTTTTAATTGTACCTAGAATGTCAGTAAATTGTAGACGAATGTATTTTACGCCTTCATCTTTTACGATTTGTTTAATATCTTCTTTTGTGTACTTAACCAATTAATCCACTCTCCTAATATTAGAAATTATTAAAAAATTTAAAATATAATTTACTCACCCTTCGCTTGGAAGAAGCGAGATAAATCTCCTTGCCTTAATGAAGCCTTTTGCATAATCTGTGCTTGCTGCATTTCTTCACGTAAAATTGCCCGAAGTTCTGAATCCGAAATTGCCATTTTGTTAGAAGATTTTACATTGTTGTTGTTTTTTCTCATATCGAACACTTTTTTAATTCCTGCCATGTTGATACCCTGGTCAAGAAGTTCGCGAATTTCTAACAATGCATCTACATCGTCAAGTGAGAACATTCTACGATTGCCTTCTGATCTTGCAGGTTCAATTAGTTTATGCTCTTCGTAATATCGAATTTGTCTCGCAGTCAACTCCGTTAATTGCATTACCATGCTTATAGGGAGTAACGGCATAGCTCTTCGAAACTCTCGACTCATCGACATCTCCTCCCTTTCATACGTTTATTCTAAACTATGTCATTTATAATAGCAATACGATGTTAGAAAAAATAACATACAAAAATTAGATATTTTTTATCTAATTTTTAGATAAAAGGAAACACTTACAGTCTGTAAGCTTCATAGCATCCTCAGAAGGGTTTGGCGAAATATTATGAATAGTCGAAATGCCTAACTTCACTTTACAAAGAGCTTTCATAGGGTGTGAGAATGTGATTTTCGAGAAAGAAAGTCGATGACATAGCAGCGTTTTTTACTGATAATTTTGGTACTTTATTTATTTTAAAATCTCGGGGAACAATAAGGCGATATTGAGAGGTTTTCTTACGGGGCAGTTATACTTCCAATCTGGCATATCAATTAGAGGATGCATTAACCCCTAGCTCCTAAATCGCAAACAGCTTATCCCCTCAAACTATCGTCAACTCGTTTTCAAAGCACACAAAAAAACCGCTCGTTAAGTCCATGCAGACTCAACAAGCAGCTTCTAATAAAACTATTTATAAGTAATTAAGTATTGTGCTCTTTGGTTTTCGATCCATGATTTCATTGTACGGAATAAAAGGATAACAATCACCATGAGCATAATTCCTTTAATTAGATTGAACGGTAGAATACCTGCCACAATCATCGCCTTCATATCGATTTCGCCCCAGCCTAGGAAGTATGAATACATCGGTAAAAATGCTACATAGTTTAATAGACTCATACCAACTGACATGATTACTGTACCTGCGACTAAGCCAATGCTTAAGCCTTTAATCGTAGGGAATTTTTTATAAATATAGTACACAGGCAAAATGAATAGTAGACCTGTCGCAAAGTTTGCCATATGCCCTACTGGAACTCCAGTTGGTGTACCTGAGAAAATCCAGTCTAAAATGTTTTTAAATAATTCTACTAAAATACCAGCAACAGGCCCCATAGTGATTGCAGCAATTAATGCAGGCACATCACTGAAATCAATTTGCAAGAATGATTGGAACCCTGGCAGCGGAAAGTTTAGCAGCATAAAAATGAATGAGATGCTGCTTAACATTGCGATTGTTACGAATGAACGCAACTTAAGACTTTGTTTCATAAGAAATCTCTCCTCTTTGCTGATTCAACTCGCTAAGAAGAAAGGACAGCATTTTCGTCTATTCCTTTCAATGAAAAAATAAAATCCCTTACGCAAATTTGCATAAGGGAGAAAATAGGCACATTGAAAATCAGAAAATTTGTACGTTAAATCGAGTATCTAATTGTGAAAAACGGATACTCAAAAACAGTAATGGATAGGCGGATTTTCGCCATCACAATACTTTTAACGTACAGTTTCCTTCGAATAACGAAAAGAGACCGTACCTTCACCTTCTCCCATCCAGACTATACTGTCGGCTTTGGAATTGCACCAAATCCTGCTCTTAACAAGCTCGCGGGCTGAAGAACCTATAGGCAAATTCCTCCAAGTAAATGGTCAGAAATTGCAGCTTCTATTACCGCCGATCGGGAATTTCACCCTGCCCCGAAGATGAATCAATATTTAATTGATGTTACAGTCTCATTATATCTCGAGTTTGAGATGATGTAAAGATGAAAAAGTTGTTATTTCCTACTCAATTACTCGTCTTTTTCCACTATCATTTATTGGAACACTGTCCAATAGGAAATTTCATTTGGTCCGAGCGGAATTGGTAGTGCTGCCGTAAAATCAAATCCTTGCCATTCGGTTTGAAGGATATTCTCAAACCTAACAGCCATATCGAAATTTGCAGCTGTCAACAACATCCCTTCAATCATTTGCATTGCTTCAACTTGATCAAAACTTTCTAAGTCCAGTTCTTCAGTAAAGCTAACGGCTACAACTTGATCCTGTACATTCACTTCGAACTCCACATTCGGTAAAATCACCGACTGATAAATGTCATTCGTTTCCTCTTTCATTGCAAGAATCGCTTCTTCTACAGTAGAGTAAGCTTCTCTATTGTTTGGAGCTAAATACTTTGTACCATCGGACTGGGTATAGCTGAAGTAATTATATTGAGTCGATTCGTCCTTTAATGCAATTGGCGCATTGGGCTCCCCTATTTCACTAAAGGTGAAAGCATCGCCTTCTTCATCTAACAGGGCAACTTCATCATATGAATACTTACTAAACGTATCAACTAATGATGCAAAATAATTCATCATAGATGCGGTTCCATAATCGTAGGGTTGATCATTAGGCAATGTATGGACTACCTGATCTCCTAATTCGGAAATTGTACCTGCATATGGGTGGTATTCCATAAAACCTATCGCACTTTCATTAAAAAGTGGCGCATATTTATTATAAAGTTCTACCCCTGAAGGCGTTATATCCCCAAAATCTTGTTGTATTCGATCATTCGGAATCAAGACCGTTATGGGTACACTATCCCCATCATCACTTGACAATCCTAATTGAAAAATTGTATTGCCTTCAGCCTCTTCAGGGTATACCGCCGTTCGAACGTCATTACCTTGCGTATTCAAAACACTCGCATCTTCTTCTATTGCCGAATTTGAAATTTCCATTTCCTGCTTATCCATTGCTTCTCTCGACTGGCTTAACTCCACACCTGCACTTTTCTCAGCAGAATCCGAGGAATAGCTGTTCATAAAGGATGGTATTAAAATTGCCAGTAAAAGAACCGCCGCGATTGATACAGCAATTGGTATCCAATTAAATTTTCTGCTAGGTTTAGTGCTCTGGGAATTCGTACTTAAAGGCTCATCATCAAAAAGACCGTCCTCTTTTAGACGATTTAATACGTCTTCTTTTGAACGCCGATCATGAATCTTTGGTACTTTACCAAGCAAGTCTTCGATTTTGTCGTCTTCCCATTTATCATGACTCATTTGCGATTCGCCTCCTTTTCATCAGTCGTATTTGTTAAAATTTCTCGCAGCTTATTAATTGCTCGATGCTGGGTCGTTTTAACCTTTCCCTCAGTCCAATTTAGTATTGCGGCTGTTTCTGCAATTGATAATTCCTGAAAATACCGCATAACAATGACCATTTTTTGATCACCTGTACATTCTTCTAATGCGTCTAATAACTGACGCATTTCATCATTTAGCTCGGTTAAAACTTCCGGCGTTTTCGAAGGTGAGACTAGACTTTCCGTTTCCCAGTTAAAAGCATCAAAAGTATGTGAAGAACGTACCGAATTTTTTCGGAAATAATCAATCGCTACATTTTTTGCAATGGCAAATAACCATGTCTTTTCAGAGCTTCTTCCTTGAAATCGTTCATAGGATTTTAAAACTCTTACATAGACCTCATGGGATAAATCCTCGGCAACAGATCGATTTTTCACCATATAAATTAAAAATTGGAAGACATCCTGATGATATGAATCATATAAACGATGGAATATGGACTCTTTCAATCCATGCCACCCCCGTTCTTATTAGATTTGTCGTAATAGAAGAAAAAAAGTTTCAGGAACCTGGTCTACACAAAATTTAGATTAATTCAAAATAGTGCGTAAATTTCATATAGATATGGTCCGATTCTAAAAAAGAGCATCTCCAAAGTGTTTGCAGCATACTTTAGAGATACCCTCTTTACAGCATAGAAAAAATCAAGCTAGTCCAAACTAGGTCAATTTGATGATTTTTCTAATGTGAAATACTCGAAAACCTATACTTTACTTTCATCAAGAATATATAAATTCACGGCTTAAAATGATTTCTAATAACTTTTGTCTTATAACGGTAAATAGAATGTGAAGGTTGTTCCTTGTCCCACTTCACTATCAACACGAATATTTCCTTTATGCGCTTCCACAATATTTCTCGCAATGGCAAGTCCTAAGCCCGTACCACCTTTGGAACGAGTTCGTGCTTTATCCGCTTTATAGAAACGTTCAAATACAAATGGCAGATCCTCTTGAGGTATGCCTTCGCCAGTATCTGCAACCTGGATTTTGGCGTAAGACAGCTCCTGTTCAACCGAAACTGTTACACTGCCCTCTATCGGTGTATGGCGAATCGCATTATCGATTAGATTCGTTAATACTTGTTCAATGCGATCTTCATCCATACTGATCACAACATTTTCAGAAAGATCTGTTTTGAATTGTAAATGAACTATCTTTTCTTTTGCCACTTGGGTGAACTTCTGAGTAATCCGTTCAATAACGTGCACGACTTCAACATCATCCTTGTAAAGGGTTGTATGACCATTTTCCATACGGGCCAAATCGAGTAAGTCATTTACAAGTCTGCCCATTCTTTGTGATTCATCATAAATAATTCGGGTGATTTCGTTGCGTTCTTCCTCATCTGATACGACATCATCCAATAATGCTTCGGAATAACCCTGCAGCATCGCAATAGGTGTACGCAGCTCATGGGACACATTCGCGATAAAATCCGACCGCAATTTTTCTAAACGCAAGTTCTCCGTCATATCTCGAATAACTGCAATAGCACCGCGTATGGATTGTTCACTATTTTTTAACGGGCTGATCGTTATGCGATAATAAGAGCCATCGATTTCAAGATCTTCCTCCAATTTATCTTCAAAACTCAAAACATGCTCCAGCATCTCAAAGACTTCCTGCGGGATAGGGCGATCGTTTTCACCTTTTTTCCCTATAAACCATTTTTGAAGCAATTTTTCGGCAGGCGGATTAATCAAAAGGATTGTTTGATCCCTATTAAAGGTAATCACACTGTCTGTCATCGATGTTAATACACTTGCAAGCTGTTC
The DNA here is from genome assembly GCA_030027265.1 of Lysinibacillus fusiformis. Classification (GTDB taxonomy): domain Bacteria; phylum Bacillota; class Bacilli; order Bacillales_A; family Planococcaceae; genus Ureibacillus; species Ureibacillus fusiformis_A. Next base: position 207,495 of record JASENG010000003.1, read on the forward strand.
TTTTTCTTGATTGATTACTTCTAAATGATGCTTTAATTGACGGCCCATTTGGTTGAAGGCTACGGCTAATTGCCCGATTTCATCATTTTGGGTTGTCGGCAATGTCTCGTCAAATTTTCCTTTTGCCAGCTCAAAGGCATGTTCCCGCATTTTGCGCAGTGGCCATGTAATTCGGGAAGAAAGGAAAAACGCAAAAAATGTCGTTAATACAAAGGCGATAAAAGCTGAAAGAAAGACAATTTTCGTTGTTTCCTGCGATGCTTTATGAAGTGCAGTCGGATTTTGATAGATAAAGATTGCACCATGTACTGTATTATCGCTCTTCAAAGGATAACTTAAGACAATATAGGTTTCCATTTTATCTTCTTCAATTTGCGAAGGTAATATCATGCGATCCAAAATCGGTACAGTAGATTCAAAAATATCATTAAAATTTTTATTTTTTAATATACTAGTTTGAATTTCGGTACTATTAAGACCCGTTTGAAAAGCGGAAACGACTTCTTTTTCCTGTGAAACAATAAAAGCATTCGTATCCTCTGTGATCATTTCATTAATAATTTCATCGGTTAACTGCTCCAGGTCGTAGTTATCGACGATACTCGCGATAGTTGAGGCGGTTTGTCTTAGGGAAATATCAGCTTGTTCTTGGTGATAATCCTCTAGAAACTCTAAAATCAAAATAGTAAAGACGAATAATACAAACGAAACGAGAAGCAATATGGTTAACCATAGCTTCCCGACAATACTGCTCCATATTCTATTCATTCACAACCTCAAATTTATAACCTACGCCCCAAACAGTGACAATCATTCTTGCAGCATCTTCTGATACACGGTTTAGTTTTTCGCGCAATCTTTTTACATGTGTATCAACTGTACGTAAATCTCCGAAGAAATCGTAATGCCATACTTCTTTTAGTAATTGCTCACGGTCGAATACCTTATCTGGCGCTTTTGCTAAAAAGTAAAGTAATTCATATTCTTTTGGCGTTAAGTTTACCTCTGTACCATCTGCTGACACGCGATGTGCATCATGATCGATCGTTAAATGCGGGAATACCACTAAATCTTTAGAAGTAGACGGACTTGAAACGGGTGAAAATGCCGCAGAACGACGTAAAATAGCTTTCACACGCAAAATAACTTCACGAGGGCTGAATGGTTTAACAATATAGTCATCTGCTCCAAGCTCAAACCCTTGCACACGGTTTGCTTCCTCACCTTTGGCAGTTAATAAAATGATTGGTGTTGTCTTCTTTTCACGAAGTTCCTCACAAACCTGCAGACCATCTTTTTCCGGCATCATGATATCTAAAAGAATACAGTGGTATTCTTTTTCTAATGCCATTGTTAGGGCCATTTCACCATTTTCAGCTTCATCTACTTCATACCCTTCACGTTCAAGGTACATTTTTAACAAGCGGCGAATACGATCTTCATCATCTACTACTAACACAGAAATATTTTCAGACATAGGTTTTACCCCTCTCATTCTTTCTCTTTCCTATTGTACAATTTCATGTAAAAAATTTAAAGAATATATTAAGAAACTAAGGTTTAACATCAAGCTTTGATAGATTTTTGGTTCGAAAACCTGGCTGATTACCGAGATTTTTAATGAACATCCTTAGCTGCACTCATATGAATAAGAATTTTATATATTTTCTCATTCATTAAAAAGAAAGTTCTCCCCATTTAAATGCGAAGAACTTTCGTCATTATCTTTATGCTGCGTAAGAGTGTAAACCGGCGATTACCAGGTTTACTACAATTAAGTTAAACAGGATAATCGCAAAGCCGATAACTGCAAGCCAAGCAGATTTTTTCCCTTCCCAGCCTTTTGATAACCGCAAATGTAGGTATGCTGCATAGAATAACCATGTAATCAGAGCCCAAACCTCTTTTGGATCCCAGCCCCAATAACGGCCCCAAGCTTCCTGTGCCCAAATCATCGCGAATACTAGTGCACCTAACGTAAATACAGGGAACCCGATTAATACAGAACGATAGCCTACCTCATCTAATAAATTTAAATTAACTTTTTGCACTAAAGGATGAAGCATATCAAGTATTCTTCTGCGGGCCACTAATCGAACCAGTAAATAGATTACTGTTCCAAATATAAATGCCCAGAACACCGTCGTTAATTTTTTCGCATTTATGACTGCCGGCATTTCAACAAGCGGCTCCATTACATCATCTGTTAATAATGTATAGTCATTCATACCAAATACTGCCGGCATATTATAAGTTATTTTAGCTTCGGCATCTTTCGTATCGATGAAAGTGAAATCAGCTTCGTATCCAAACCCTTTGAATATCAAAGTTGCTAGGATAAAACCGACAACTAGCACGCCGAAGTAAAGAACTGCTTCCATCCAAAAACGACTTTTCGATTTCTTTTTCGGATTGATGGATTTCAATAAATATAATAAGCCTGCCACGGCACTGATTGCTAAAATGGATTGACCCATTGCAGCAGTAATAACGTGGATTGTTAACCAATAACTTTGAAGTGATGGAACTAGTGGGTCCACATCATTCGGGAACATTGCCGCATAACCGATGATCAAGATTGCAACCGGTAATGCAACTAGTCCAAGTGCAGTTAAACGATACATATAATAAATCAAGATAAACGCCGCAATGATAAACATCCCGAATGCAGTCGTAAATTCAAACATATTACTAACTGGTGCATGTCCTTTATAAATCCAGCGAGTAATGAAATACCCTATATGTGCCAAGAATCCGATGATCGTAACAATTAGGGCCAGTTTCCCCCATTTGTCGGCACGAGTTACTGCACCATCAGGTTTTGAGCTTTTAATTGCTCCACCAAATAATAATGTCCCGACTAAATACGCAATAAATGCTGCAAATAGCAGGTTTCCACTAATATCAATTAAACTCATAAGGTGCTGTCACCTTCCTTTTCTTTTTCTTCGTCTTCATCGTCTTTTTCATCATCAGACTGGTCAATATATTTCGGAAGATGTGCGTATTCAGTCACTGCATCTAAATCTTTCTTCATACCAAACCAGTTTTTGTTTGTATGCGCTGCTAGACGAATTGTTCCATCTTCTAACTGTTCTACCCAAAGACGACGGTGATTCCAATAAGACCCGATTGCAACCCCAATCATGAAGATCGCTCCACCAAGTGCAAGCCATGGTATTGAACTGTCTTTATGAACGGTTAAACCAGACATATTTCTTGTTTCAACACTATTAAACGCCATTTTGTATTCATTGTCGCCATTTGGTTCAATTGTTTGCTGTATTGCGACAAAGCTTACTTCACCCTCTGGATTTTCCGGTGTCGTCATTTTAAAGATGAATGCTGGATTATTAGGTGTTGGTGTTGCTGTTTGCGGTTCACCATTCTCAAATCCTGAGAAATCAGGGTAATAGCCTAATAATTCAACCTTTGTTTGATCATCAATGACATATTCGTCTTGAGGGTTTGTCAAGTCAACACTAACTGCACCTAAAGATTCGCCCGTTGCCTTATTTGTCAGCTCAAAATTCATTGTTTTGATTTCATTTAAACGGAAATCCATTTGATAGAATGAATAGCCTTCGTGCTGCAGCGGATGGTTTACCTTGATTGAGTACTCTTTTACTAATTCCAAGTTATCGGCTTTACCCGGTATCGCATCTTCAGCTTGTTTATATAACTTAACATTAGTTTGATAGTTTTTTGCTACTACGTTAACTCCTTGAAGCTCTTGATTTTCAGTAGCTTCGTTATCATGCAATTCTAAAATAAACTCTTCATTTTCTATGAAATAGCCTTCCATTCCAGGCACTGCACGCATTTCACCTTCACGTACCCACATTGACTCGTCCACATAGAAGCCAGGAACAAGTCGAAGCATAACAGCTGTCAGGAAGATAATTAAACCAACATGGTTTATGTATGGGCCGTAACGGGCAAAGCGCCCACGTTCAGCTAGAAGGGCATTGCCATCACGTCGAACTTTATATTTTAATTTTTTTAGCTTTTCTTCAACTAAACTCAATGTTTTTGCTGAATCGCCCTCTGTAATAGGTCCTTCAGAGATAACACGCTGACGTTTCATAAAGCTCTCATGGCGTTTTACACGCTGATTTTTCAATGAGCGGTGTAAAGGAATTCCACGGTCAATACTTGCAACAATAATAGAAATAGCAAGCATCCCTACTAATACTTGGAACCACCATGAGCTATAAATATCAGAAAGACCAAGTTGATAATATAGCTTCCCTAAAGAACCGTATGTCTTTTCATAATAAATCGCTTTTTCTTCCTCTGTTGAAACACTTATATAAAACTCCTGAGGAAAAATAGTTCCAATAGATGCTGCAATTAGGTTAATGATAATTAATGCAATCCCTACTTTTACACTTGAGAAGAAATTCCATATTTTATCGACAATTGACTTGTTGCGCGTTTTTGAACGAATCGCCGCACCATCATATTTCATATCGACGATTTTACTTTGTTTCGCTTCTTCTGTTAGTGGCCGACCACATTTTCCGCAAAGTTTGGTACCTGCTGGATTTTCATGACCACAAACACAAATAATTTTATCCATATAAATTACTCCTGTTCTGGTTTAATTGATTCCATATATGAGGCGATCTGCGTTTCATTCATTTCACCAGTAATGATTTTTTCAACTTCACCTTCAGGATTGATTAAGATTGTTGCTGGCAATAGATCAACATTATAAGCCGTCATGACGCCTTTTGTACCATCTATTGCTACTGGAAAGTGAACACCTAGACTTTCAATAAATTTCTTTACTTCAAAATCTGTTTGAGCGATGTTAATAGCTAACACTTCCACGCCTTGATCTTTATAAATGGCATATTGATTTGACATAGCGGGCATTTCTTTTTTGCATGGTTCACACCAAGTTCCCCAGAAATTCAAGAAGATACCTTTGCCCTCATAGTCGGAAAGCCGATGTTTTAAACCGCTTTCATATAAATCCACCAGTTCAAATTCAGGTGCTTTGTCGCCAACTTGCAGAACTTTCACTTTGTCATTTGTTGCAGATGTATAGACTGTATATACGATTGCTGCCAAAAGAACAACGAGAATAACACCACGAGTTATTGAACGCTTCTTTTTCTTATCCATATGTCGTTTCCTCCCTGCGAAAACAATACAATCTTTTTTATTATAGCAAACTAAAAAAAGCCATTTGCTCATGTTTTTGACTGAATTATGAACGTTTTCACGGATTCTTGATTATTCGATTTTACCTGTGTCAGAAAGTACACGAAGCAATTTCACTTCATGCTTCGTCAATTCTCGATATTCGCCCGGCATTAAACCTGCCAAATCAAGGAATGCAAAGCGCTCACGTTTTAACTTTACAACCGGTGTTCCAATCGCTTCAAACATACGGCGTACCTGGCGATTTCTTCCTTCGTGAATTGTAATCTCGCAAATCGCTTTGGCTGCAGCTTCATCAAAAGAAGTCATACTTACCTTGGCAGGTGCCGTTTTGCCATCCTCTAATTTAATGCCGCGCTGCAGTTTTTTCAGTCCATCAATTGTCGGTACACCTTTTACACGAGCAATATAGGTTTTATCAATTTTAAATTTCGGATGTGTCATTTGATAAGCAAATTCTCCATCGTTCGTTAATAATAATAAGCCTGAAGTATCGTAATCTAGACGTCCAACGGGGAAAATACGTTGGTGAACATGTTTTTTAAAGATGTCCGTTACGGTTTTTCTGCCTTTGTCGTCCGTTACTGCTGAAATCACACCTCTTGGTTTATATAGCAAGAAGTAAACTTTATCTTCTTTTTCTAGCTTAACGCCATTTACTTCTATTGAATCTGAATTCGATACCTTTGTACCAAGCTCTTTTACGACTTTACCATTTACTTTGACTTTACCTTCTTGAATTAATTGTTCTGCTTTACGCCTTGAAGCTACACCAGCATACGCAATTACTTTTTGTAATCTTTCCATTATTCCACCTCATTCATCCGTGTAAGCACCTATATGTCTGCTTCCGAAAATTATGTCATATTCTACTCTATTATAAAAGGAAAACAGCTTATTTTATTCGTTATTTATCTATATCGAAATGCGCCTTTCAAACACATTCGCAAGCTTTTCACGCTATTGATGCAGAATTTTCGACAATTTTCTCTAAGTACGTAAAAAATAAGACTGCTCTACTCGCAGTCCTAAAAACTTTTCAGCTCAGCTAGTACTTCAATTTCTTATTTTACATTTACTCTTGTTGCGTAAATACTTTCATCGTTTAACATAACATGCCAAATACCAAATTCCCCTTGTTTTCTTGATAGATGAAGGACATTTCGAACTTCTTTTTCTTCTTCTTTATTAAGAAGAATGGAAATAGGCTTTGTCAGCTCTACCTCTTTATCTTCTGTTGCTTTATATTTTCCTTGATCTGCAACAGTAACATATTCGTAGTTATCAAATATTTTATTTGCAAGCCCTTTATGTACTTGCCAATCATTCGATTCACTCAAGGTAACGACAATTACTTTTTTGTCTTCCTTTTCAAAATAAGTTGCTAATGTTCTCCCGGCGACTTTTGTGAAGCCTGTCTTCCCAGATACAGCTCCAACCTGCTGCCGCAATAACCTATGCTTGTTTTGCCAAGTTACTCCTTTGACTGGATCTTTATAGTTGATGGTAGAGGAAATCTTTTTAAATGTCTCATTTTGCAACGCAATCCTAAGCATCTGTGCCGTATCGTAGGCAGATGAAAGATGAATATCATTATGCAAACCAGATGGATTTGTAAATTCGGTATTATTTAAACCATATAAATCCGCTTTTTCATTCATCAAATCAACAAAGCCCTCAAGAGAACCACCAGCATGTTCAGCCAAAGCATACGCAGCGTCATTCCCTGATCTAAGCATTAACCCATAAAGCAAGGTTTGAACAGGGACCTTCTCCCCTGGCTCCAAATAGATTGAAGAGCCCTCACTTAAGGCTGCTTTCTGTGAGATTGTAACTTCATCATCCAACTCACTATTTTCAATCGCTATAAGAGCTGTCCAAATTTTCGTTAGACTGGCGATCGGCATACGCTCATGGGGGCTGCTTCCTTCTAGCAATCTCCCCGTTTCTGCATCAATAACAGCATAGGAAGCACTTGCCGCTTGAGTAACAGAAAAGAATATTACCATCGAACAAACAAACGCAAAAAAGACTTTTGCAACTTTTTTCAACAAGCCACTCCTTTTTTAATATCAAATGCAACATACTTTTTATTTTTCCAAATTAATCGCTAATTAATTCAGATGAATAAGATCGTTATTCTTGTCCGTTGAAGGCTTCTTGGAATTTTGTCATGAATAAATCCGTCTCTTCATTTTCATCCACTGCATTTCCTTCTGGCAATGGTGGAAGTTCGCTTAAATCTTTTAATCCAAAATAATTTAAAAATTCCTTGGTTGTCCCATATAGAATGGCACGTCCTGTCCCTTCGGCTCTTCCAACTTCTTGTACAAGAGCACGGGATACAAGAGTTTGAATCGGTCTTTCACTTTTGACGCCTCGCAAGTCCTCAATTTCAGTTCGTGTAATTGGCTGCTTGTACGCAATGATTGCCAACACCTCCAGCGATGCCGTAGTAAGTACTTGGCTATTCGGATTTTCTACCAGTTTTTTAATCGTATCCGCCAAATCTGATTTTGTAGTTAGTTGATAAGTGCCTGCTAACTTTTTTAGTGTAATGCCACGTTCATCGGCTTCATTGTAATTTGTTTCAAGTTCACTTAAGGCTGCCTCAATTTCCATTAGATCTACTTCTAATAAGTGGGATAGTTGTTTGGCAGTCATCCCTTCATCCCCCACTACGAATAGCAGTGCCTCAATTTTCCGCATCAAATTGTTCAAGTTCATCGAGAGTCGCCTCCTTTTGTAAAATGACTGTTAAATCTTCGAAGTTATTTTCTTGCTCTACAAAAACGACATGGCGTTTCATTAGCTCGAGTAATGATAAAAACGTTACAATAATTGTAGATTTATCTTCATATGGAAATAAATCGGAGAAATTAGAGCGCCCTCCATTTAATTTTAATGAGTCAATGACTGCAATCATTTGCGCTTTAACGGATATCTCTTGTCTTGCCACTCTCGTTGATAAAGGTTTTTTTAATTGTTTACGACGAAGCAGCTTTTGAAAAGCACTTAGCATATCGAAGACATTAACATTCATATCAAAGAGAACAAGCTGTTCATCTGGAACAAATCCTGACAAATCACTCGGTGGTCGAGTAAAGACTTGGGCACGATTTTCTTCAAGTTCCTTGAATTCTATTGCTGCTTCTTTATACTTTTTATACTCGATTAGTTTTGTTACGAGTTCTTCACGAGGATCTGGACCATCTACTTCAAATTCCGCATCTTCCATTTCCCCTTCATGGATTGGGAGAAGCATACGACTTTTAATCGCAAGCAATGTCGCTGCCATCACTAGATACTCGCTTGCTTCGTTCAACTCAAGCTCTTTCATGGCGTGAATATGATCAATATATTGTGCTGTTAGTTCTGCCATTGGAATATCATATATATCAATTTCCAAACGATGAATTAAGTGCAATAATAAATCAAGAGGTCCTGTAAAGGCTTCTAATTTTACTTCATACATGTGTCAACCACCTGACGTTTGTTCGTTTTCTTTTATAGTTATAAGAGTATGTGTACCTTATGTATTTTAAATCAATTTTTAGCAAATAGGAAAGAGGATTGTTATGCATCCAATGTTTCACCCATTATATGTAGATTATTGTGCTTATTTTAACGGGAATCAAGATTATTTTGAATGTCACGAAGTTTTAGAGGAATATTGGAAACTTCTCGCTCCTGGCGAAAAAAATCACCCACTGGTAGGATATGTCCAACTTGCTACTGGCATGTATCATTGGCGACGAAACAATACAATCGGTTCTATGAAAATATTAAAAAAGGCCTATCAGAATTTTACTATGAATCAATCCACCCCTTTTTTTGAATTTATAGAGTTTGATGATTTATGTAGAAATTGTGAAATCAGTTTGAAAGCGATTGAAAACGGTGAACCCTTCAGAACTTTTCAACTATCAATAAACAATGAATCACTAAATTCATTAGTAGAAAAGAAAATAAAAGAACTTCCATCGCTGCCAAAAGACTTTCTCCTTCATAAACATATGCTCCGCGATCGTTCAGATATTCTTGAAGCACGCAAGAATAAAATACTTGGTTTATCAAAAAAAACCCGTTAACGAAAATTTTAAAATAAGCAGTCCATATTTCCCAAAAATAAGAAAAAGAGGCTGACGTTACTTAGAGTCGTCCGCCTCTTCTACTATTGGTAAACATTTTATTATAAAAGGTTTTGTAGCCTCACTTGGATTTAACTCTTTGAATTGGCCTGTAGCCAGCAATTCCTTCAGCATTTTTCTTGCTACCCCTTCTCCTCTATAAGAAGGAACAACCGTTATGTGTTGAACAGAAGCAACTGAATTCTCTTCTACTACTCCAACAATGCCAATATATTCTTCATCTTTTTTCCATAAATATAAATGCCAATTGTCTTTTTCTTCATATGAATGAATTGTTTCCATTAAATGCTTTACGTCCTTCTCGGATGGCATGAACGAAAGCAAACCCATTGCTATTTTTTCAAATGATTTTTTATAGCGTATTAACATGAATAACATTCCCTCGTTTTCTATCAGTACAACATCTTTAAATATACTACATGATTTGAAGAAAGGAATCAACTATATTACCATTTATTTACAATACGTTTCCTATGACACATTTGGGGGAATCAAAAAAATATAGACCAATGCCCAGATTAGACATAAGACCAGGATGATTCCAAGAAGCCACCATTTAGATATTTTCATAATTTACTCACCCTCTTTTTAGAGAGAGCGGCAGATCATTTTGAATAATATTTTCGTAGCTTTCTCTATTAATAGCCAATTGATGTTGACCGTCTTCTACAAATACAACTGCCGGTCTAGGGATACGATTATAGTTTGAAGCCATGGAATAGCCATAAGCTCCTGTACAGAATACAGCTAATGTATCGCCTGGTTCTGTTTCCTGCAACAATGCATCCACTATTAACTTATCACCTGATTCACAAAGTTTTCCTGCAACTGTATAAGTTTTCGATTTGTCTTGATTTGCTTTATTAGCGATAACCGCCTCATATTTTGCATCATAAAGTGCCGGACGGATATTATCACTCATTCCGCCATCCACTGCTATGTATTCACGAATATTCGGTACAGTTTTTTGTGAGCCTACAGTATATAGAGATGTTCCCGCATCACCAACAAGTGAACGTCCGGGTTCAATCCAAATCTCTGGCATCGTTAAATTCAGCTTACTTGTAAAAGTTTGAACAGTTTCAATCATTTCTTTCACATAGCTTTGCGGTTCAAGAGGCTTATCCTCTTCGGTATAACGAATTCCAAATCCGCCACCCAAATTGAGCACGGAACAATGGAAATCATGCATACTTTGCCACTCGCTAATTTTTTTCATAAGCTTTTCCGCAGCCAGACTAAATCCATCCGTTTCAAAAATTTGAGAACCAATATGACAATGTAAGCCTAAAAGATTTAGGTACTCATGATCCTTTACTTTCAGAAATGCTTCGTCTGCCTGTCCATTATTTAAATCAAATCCAAATTTAGAATCAGCTTGACCTGTTGTAATAAAGTCATGTGTGTGTGCTTCTACTCCAGGTGTTACTCGAAGTAAAATACGCATCGGTTGTTTTTTCGCTTCAGAAATTTCTTTTAAAAGTTCGATTTCATGGAAATTATCGACAACAATACAGCCAATTTTCGAGTCAAAAGCAAGCTCTAATTCGTAAAAGGATTTATTATTCCCGTGAAAATGAATTCTTTCTGGCGGGAAGCCTGCTTGGATTGCCGTAAATAATTCTCCTCCAGAAACTACATCTAATGATAGATTCTCTTCTTTAGCAAGCTGGTATATCGCAATACACGAAAAAGCTTTAGACGCATAGGCTACCTCTGCTTTTACCCCTAATTGATGAAATGTTTCGATAAATCCGCGCGCACGCTCTCTTATAAGTTCCAAATCATAAACGAAAAGTGGCGTGCCGTACTCATTTGCAAGTTCTACCGCATCGACTCCACCAATCGTTAAATGACCATTTTCATTTACTTTTTGTGTTCCATAAAAATGCATTCAGTTCTCCTCCATTGCGTGCGAAATGAGGAAAACCCCCCATTTTCGCATAGTTATACCTTAAGATGAACTTTATCATAGGTACAATTTTAACGCAACGGACACTTAAGCACGTTTTCTTTGCTTCGCGCCGACAATATAAGGTCTAAGTGCATCATCTGCCATTGGGTAACGAATCATGACACGCGAAAACGCTTTTGGAAAGAATGGAATAAGAGGCCATAAATACGGTACCTGCATTGGCTTTATTGAACACAGATAGGATATAATAACCCATAAGGCTATAAAGAATCCGGCAGGTCCTGCGATTGCAGTTGCAATCAAAATGAAAAATTGGAAGTATTTCATAGCAGAACTAAGCTCATACGTAGGGATAGAGAATGAGAAAATTGCCGTTATCGCAGTATATAAAACAACTTCTGGTGAAAACAACCCAACATCAATGGCAATTTGACCAATGATAATCCCTGCTACTAACCCCATGGCATTTGATAATGGCGTTGGGGTGTGAATGGCTGCAATCCGCAAATACTCCAACCCTAGATGAGCCATAATTATTTGTAATATTAAGGGCAAGGTGGACTCTTCTCTCGAACCGATAAAGTTCAATGCCTTAGGCAGGAACTCCTCATGGGTGGCAAGCAAGTACCATATAGGTAGTAAGGTTAAAGTTAAAAATGCTGCCGTGTACCGTAATAATCGAGTAGCGGTTCCAAGAAAAGGCGCTTGCCGATATTCTTCAGCATGTTGCAGCAAGTGGAACATGGAAATCGGCACAATGATAGCGGAAGGTGAAGTATCCACGATAACCGCGATATGCCCCTCTAATAAATGAGCTGCCACGATATCTGGTCTTTCTGTATACCTCACAAAAGGTAAGGGATGAAATTTTTGTTTAAACATCCATTCTTCTAAGGATTTATCAGTCATTGTTAACCCATCATGTTTGATTTCCTTCAACCTTTTCTTTATCAATTTTAAATGTTTATCATTCACAATATCCTTCATATAACAAATCGCGATATCTGTATGACCGATTGAGGTAATTTTATGAAGTTCGATACGTAATTGAGGATCTCTTATTCGTCTTCGTACTAACCCAGTATTTAAGATGATATTTTCTGCAAATCCATCACGAGATCCTCGAATTACTTTTTCGTTATCTGGTTCCTCTGGTTGACGCCCTGGATAATTTCTCAACTCCAATAAGTATCCGTAGCCACTTAACGTAATGATTCCGACTACTCCACTAAGAACACCGATTACGAACTCATCACGATCTTTTGGTTCAGACTTACCATAGAAATTAAAGAAATCATTAAAATATTTTACTTCATCCTCAATTTCTTTTTCCCAATCATCCGTTTTTCCTTCATCATGAAAAAGTGGTGCCAGTTGAACTGTTGTGGTATTCCCATCAACAAGACCGCTTATATAGACACATAATGCGGGCAAGCTTCTTACATGAACTTCTTTAATACAAACATCATACGATACGTCTTTTCCAAATTTGCTATACAAAAAATCTTTTGCTTCATCTATAGATGCAAAAATCCGATTACTCATTTACTCACCGTCTTTTTAGTAGTTCGTGATGAATTGGTTTCCATCCAAGACTTAAGTTGCGCCAAAATCTTCTTTTCTAACCGCGAAACTTGAACTTGGGATATCCCTAACCTTTCTGCAATATCGGTTTGAGTTAAATCTAAGTAATATCTTAAATAAATAATTGCCTGTTCCCGCTTATCCAGCTTCGTCAAAACTTCCTTCAATGGGATATATTGAAAAGGAAGTTCTGACTTTTCATCCTTCATTTGATCCATTAACGTAATGGAATCGCCTTCACTTTCGAAAAGCTGTTCATGCAAGGAAGCGGGATCGCGCATTGCATCATTTGCAACAAGCACTTCATCCTGCGTCACCCCTAATATATCAGCAAGTTCCGAAATGGAAGGAGGTTTTTCATTGGTTTTTAAAAATTCATCTGTTGCATGACGAATTTTATAGTTCAGCTCGCGTATCGATCTGCTTACCTTCACCATGCCATCATCACGCAAGAAACGTTGAATTTCTCCAATAATCATTGGAACAGCATAGGTTGAAAATTTTACATCGTAGGATAAATCAAATTTATCCACCGATTTCATCAATCCGATACAACCGATTTGAAACAAATCTTCAAGCTCTACTCCGCGCGAAGCAAAGCGTTGAACAATCGACCATACGAGCCGTGTATTGCCTTCAATCATTTGTTTTCTTGCTTCAACATCACCTACCTGCGCTTTTTCAATCAGATTGCGCATTTCCTCCTGTGTCAACAAAACATTATTGGACGGCTGTTCGATTGTCCTCATCCCCCTAACTTCTATCAAATACCACCGTATTTGCGTCCACATAAAATTGATAGTTCATTCCACTGTTAAAAACCAGGTACGCTGTAATACACCATTTAAGTGACGACTAATTGCTAAGATAAAAAGCTACTCTATGAGATTTGAGGCATCTTTACTGAATAAAATTTTTTTGAAAAGGTTACAACAGTCCCGACATTCGGTTCTGATTCAACTTGCAGATTGTCGGCAAAGCTTTCCATAATCGTAAAGCCCATGCCAGAACGCTCCATTTCCGCCTTCGATGTAAATAATGGCTCCATCGCTTTTTTCACATCAAAGATTCCTTTTCCGTTATCTTTCACAGCGACAGAAACCAAATCTCCATCTCTCACTGCATGAACAGTAACGATTCCTTTCCCATCCTCGTCATACCCATGAATAATTGCATTGGATACAGCTTCTGAAACGATTGTTTTAAACTCTGAAAGCTCGTCAATGGTTGGGTCAAGTTGAGCAACAAAACTCGTAATTGCTATTCTCGCCAGACTCTCATTTTCACTCACTGCTACAAATGAAAGCGTCATTTCGTTATCCATTCACAATCCCCCTTGCATGTAAAATTGCATCTGCTTCTGTGCCCTCCATCAAGAAAGAAGCTAACCCTGAAAATTGAAAGATTTTTTTCATTGTATTGGATGGATTTAAGATGATGGTTTGTCCATTCACCGCACTTAACTCCCTCATACGCCCTAATATCAACCCGATTCCTGAACTATCCATAAAGTTCAGCCGTTCCAAATTCCAAATGATCGTTGTCAAATTTCCTTGTAAAATCGTTTTAGAAATATGCGTGCGAATTTTTTCTGTTTCGTGGTGATCCAGTTCACCAAAGAGCCTGATGACTGCGATATCATTTAAGTGCATATTAATTTCGTAATTCATATTGTGAATTCGCCTCCTCTTAAGAATGCTAAATTCAACATTTCTTTGTGATATCCTTCTCCGCTGACAAGACTAGAAGAATTTCGCTGAAACTAGAGAAAATACGACAAAATTAATAAGCATTCCCGTAGCATAATCGTTTTTACTGGAGAAATTTGTTTTGGATTAGTTTGAGTTGGTTCTTCTTGAATCGATTTATTCAGCTGGATTGAGTTATCCTGCTTGAATCGATTTACTTCGAACTGGTTCTGATAGCTCTTCTCTATGATGCAGATGGAGGTTTCTCTCGCAAGCTTTCAGTGAAATAAAAAGTGTAACATTAAGCATTTCATAAAAATGATTAGTAAACCTGGCTGATCGCTTAAAAAAATTTGTAAAACGATGAACCCTATTTGCCCTAATGCCAATATGAAATTTTTATCCTTTCGTATTGGCTTTAAAGCATTTCTTTACCAAAATTAAGTATGGTATAAAACTTTCGATTTTAAACGTAAAAAATGGTTGTGACACCAACTTTTGTCACAACCACTTTTTCTAGACATTTATTTTTGGAAATACATTTGTTGTTTTATTGCGCGATGAATATAAAAATTTATTCAGAGTGTAGGCCCGAATAGAACTAAAGGTTCATGAAGGGACGAAGGTGGCAACGGTTTCTGTATACGAGCGTTTGTCAACAGACTGAAATATTTATTAACGAATCTTCATTATATGAGGGGAATTTTCACACAAATATCATTATGGGCAAAAGAAGGAAACCTTAATCATTTTGTGGGGATATTGTTGATGGCGGAGGATATTTCCATATCGCAAAACAAATTAAAAAGGTGCACCACTACTTTATTTGTTTTATCAACAAATAGTGTGCACACCTTTTTTTCATTTAACTAATCTTCACACTAGCCAGCTCTTCACATTCCCTGAACGCAAAATGTTTGCATCCGATACATGCATTGCGGTTCAGGCATCCAAAAGATCGGTTAATTGCATCGCCTGTGTGGGTATAAAAATTTTCTTCACCGATTTCTGCCGTTAACCCAGTTTGATCCAAAATTTTCTTAAGGTCAGACTGGACTCCTGTTACCAGAATCACACCACCGCGACTTTTAAAATCTCTTAAAATATTCCGGAAATATTCTTCCCCTGTAGTATCGATAAAAGGTACCTTACCTAATCGCAAAACCAATACTAACGGCTTCGAATTGATGGACGATAAAATCGATTGCTCAAAAGTTTGGGCTGCCCCAAAGAAAAGAGGCCCTTCAACAGTATAAATGCTGATTTGCGGACAATCATGGCCAGGACTCACAACTTGCGAATTCACTTTCCCGTCATCACCCAAATGATCCGGCAACACTTTCGAAACAACAAGCATCTCACTCATCCGTTTTGCAAAAAGTACCACAGCCAGCAATAAACCAACCTCAACCGCAACGGTCAAGCTTGTAAACACCGTTAATAAAAACGTGATTACTAAAACTAAAGAATCCCCTGATTTTAATTTTAAGATATGAGCAAAATGTTTTCGTTCACTCATATTCCAAGCCACCATCATTAAAACCGGCGCTAGAGATGCTAGCGGTATATGGACAGTAAGCGGCGCCAAAACAAGTAAAGTCAGCAGCACAAAAATACCATGAATGATACCGGACATCGGCGAAACTGCACCTGATTTAATATTCGTTGCAGTTCGGGCTATGGCACCTGTAGCAGGGATTCCGCCAAACAACGGCGTAACGATATTTGCTATCCCCTGGCCAACCAATTCTTTATTGCTATTATGTTTACTATTTGTCATTCCATCTGCAACAACGGCTGATAGAAGAGATTCAATTCCTCCAAGCATTGCGATAACAAATGCCGGACCGAGCAACATTGTAACCTTATCGAATGTAATTTCTGGGATCCCGAATTCCGGCAGTTTATTTGGAATTGCACCATATGTAGAACCTATCGTTGCAACATGCCCACTTAAAAAGAGCACCGTCACAACTGCAGAGACAACAATCCCAACTAATGCACCCGGCACCTTTGGCAGAACTTTCGGTGTAAGAAGCATGACAGCAAAACAAATAAGTGCAACGAGAATGCTATAGCCATTGATGGTATGGAGATGATTAGCGATTTCCTTCATATTGTCTATAAATCTTTCATGTTGCTCTATATCTCTTAACCCTAGGAAATTAGCGACTTGACCAGTAAAAATAATGACTGCTATCCCGGCGGTAAAACCGATTGTCACTGGTCTGGGAATGTATTTTATAAGGGCGCCTAATTTGAACAGCCCCATTAACACGAGCATGATTCCTGCCATTACGCCGGCAAGCAGCAAATTCTCGTAGCCATAAGAAATAACGATCCCTAATAGAATTGGTACAAAGGCTCCAGTCGGTCCTCCAATTTGATATTTTGAACCACCTAATAAAGAAATTAATATCCCGGCGATTACTGCGGTATAGATGCCGTATTCCGGTTTCACTCCCGATGCGATTGCAAAGGACATCGCTAAAGGAACAGCTACAATCCCGACAATTGTACCGGATAATAAGTCCTTTTTAAAATAGTCAAACGAATACCCCTCAAATCTCCCCGTCCAAAACTTCCTCATGATATCCCTTCTTCGATCAAAATTTGTCCTTACCCCTAATTAAAGAATAAATATGTATGAACGACCCTTATTCTAACATAATTAAGCAATATAAAATACTCACTTTTCACATAATAATCAATTCTAAAGTCCTGTATATTATTCAAGGCTAGTTAGCAGCACTGTTATTCGGAAGGGTTCAATTTGGGAGTGCGAAGATTCACTTCATAATGGTTAATTTCTTTTAGGAAAGAATTCCTAGGCGGAGAATTTCCGTCTATTGCATAGTGTTGAGGATTTAGAAGTGGGGATAAGGGGAGTTTCTCCGTCTATTCCATAGAATGGTGGCTAAGAAGCAGATATAAGCGGAATTTTTCCGATTAACTGCTCCAAATAAGCTATAATGCAAGGATTTTGGCAATTTAAGCGGAAAAACTTCACTTATTACAAGAAAAATATAAAGTTTTTTTATTTAAAAGGAAATTTTACCTTTATTTTTGAAACACTCTCGTTTAAGATACAGACTTCACCGGGAACATTCCTATCGCAATAAAAAATAGAGGGAGAAAATCACTTTGATTCCCTCACCCCTACTCCTATTTTTCATATGACCCGATCCAACCTGTTTTTGCTACGAACTTTGTTTCCAGTGTCAAAGATTTAATTTGTAATGACTCGTTTAATTAATGTTGGTGCATCAACTTTTTCGCTTGAAATAACGATATGTTGATACAGTTTTTCTCTTACTTCGGAAATATCTTCAGAATTTGTATGAATCGTCACAAGTGATTCGCCTTCTTTCACTTGGTCCCCTACTTTTTTGCGCAGGACAAGACCTACTGATAAGTCGATTGTCGATTCTTTTGTTGCGCGACCTGCTCCTAACAGCATTGCCGCCACACCTACATCGTCCGCTTCGATTTTAGCCACATATCCGTCTGCTTTTGCAGGCAGTTCAATTTGATAGTTTGCTTGAGGAAGCAAATCTGGATTTTCCACAACTGAAGCGTCTCCACCTTGAGCTACGATGAATTTCTTAAACACTTCAAGTGCCTGACCGTTTGCAATTACCTCTTCAAGCTGTTCGCGTGCTTCTTCGATTGTATTTGCTTTACCGCCTAAAACGATCATTTGCGATCCAAGTGTGTAGCATAATTCCATTAAATCCTCAGGACCGTGACCCTTTAAAGTATCGATTGCTTCTTTCACCTCTAGAGCGTTACCAATTGCAAAGCCAAGCGGTTGACTCATATCCGAGATAATCGCCATTGTATTACGGCCTACATTGTTCCCGATTTGAACCATTGCATGAGCCAGACTTTCAGCATCTTCAACAGATTTCATAAATGCGCCGTCGCCTGTTTTTACATCCAGTACGATTGCATCTGCACCAGCCGCAATTTTCTTCGACATAATGGAGCTTGCAATCAACGGAATACTTGCTACAGTTCCCGTTACATCACGTAAAGCGTATAGCTTTTTATCGGCCGGAGTTAAGTTCCCGCTTTGTCCGATAACAGCTGTACCGATATCATTTACCTGATTCATGAATTGCTCTGTCGTTAATTCTACATGGAAACCTTGAATGGCTTCTAATTTATCAATCGTTCCGCCCGTATGTCCTAAGCCGCGGCCACTCATTTTGGCAACAGGAACACCGCAAGCTGCAACCATTGCGGCCAATGAAAGTGTCGTTGTATCGCCCACACCGCCAGTTGAATGCTTATCGACTTTAATGCCTTCAATTCCAGATAAATCGATTTGATCGCCCGATTCGACCATTGCCATCGTTAAATCTGCTCTTTCACGGTCATTCATGTCTTGGAAATAAATCGCCATCATCAAGCTGCTTACTTGATAGTCCGGAATAGTGCCTTCTGTATAGCCCTGAATGAAGAAACGAATTTCTTCCGTTGTTAGTTCTTCACCATTACGTTTTTTTTCAATAATATCGACCATTCTCATGTGAATGTGCCCCCTACTTTAAATTTGATAAGAAACTTGTGCCAAATTGTGGTGCTTCGACTTTAAAGTTCTCAGCAATTGTCGCAGCAATATCTGCAAAAGTATTTCGTAATGCAAGTTCGCTGCCTCCATTGAATCTTGGAGAATAAACAATTAAAGGCACATATTCACGCGTATGATCAGTTCCCGGGAAAGTTGGATCATTCCCGTGGTCAGCCGTAATCATTAATAAATCATCTTCGTTTAAGGCATTTAATACTTCCGGTAGACGACGATCGAATTCCTCTAAAGCTTCCCCATAACCGATTGGATCACGACGGTGTCCGAAATTCGCATCAAAATCAACAAGATTCAAGAAGCTGATTCCATGGAAATCATGGCGAACGACTTCGGCAAATTTATCCATTCCATCCGTGTTATCCTTTGTACGAAGGCTTTCCGTGATTCCTTCACCATTAAAGATATCTGAAATTTTTCCGATGGCAATTACGTCTAGATTTGCATCTTGCAATTCGTTCATGGTAGTACGCCCGAATGGTTTAAGCGCGTAGTCATGACGATTGGATGTACGTGTAAAGTTGCCTGGTGTGCCGACAAAAGGACGAGCAATCACGCGACCTACTAAAAATTCAGGTTCAAGTGTAATTTCTCTGGCAATTTCACAGATATTATAAAGTTCTTCTAATGGTACAATCTCTTCATGTGCTGCAATTTGAAGGACAGGGTCAGCAGATGTATAGACGATAATTGCACCAGTTTCCATATGCTCTGGTCCCAATTCATCTATAATCGCTGTACCGCTAGCCGGGATATTGCCGATCACTTTACGTCCAGTTTTCTCTTCTAATTTTGCGATCAGTTCAGCAGGGAATCCTTCAGGGTATACTTTAAAGGGTTTATCGATATTTAACCCCATGATTTCCCAATGCCCCGTCATCGTATCTTTCCCAACAGATGCTTCTTGCATCATGCCGTAGTACGCTTTTGGCTGGGCAGCTTTTTCAATGCCCTTTAGTTCGCGAATATTTGAAAGGCCAAGTTCTCCCATATTCTGCATTGTTAGCCCTTTCATTTTCTCAGCGATATGTCCCAGTGTATCGGCACCTTCATCTCCAAATTTGTCTGCATCAGGGGCTTCGCCAATTCCTACTGAGTCCATTACAACAACATGTATTTTTTTAAACGGTTTCATAAATATGTCCTCCTCTTTCAACTAACGTGAATAGGTATGAGTAATTACCATGCCAACTCATTATTACCCTATAAGTTCAGGTCAACACTTTGATTTGCCCAAAGTTATTTCCTTGGTTCAGAAGCTGATAGAACTTTTGTATTTGAATCATTTTATAGAAATTTCTACACTCTATATATTAAACAAAGGTCAGACATCTTACAAATATATTTTCCGATACTTTTAAGATTTAGAGAATCCCGCTAGCGAATTCATACTAAGCTCTAGGATGAAATTGCTTATATACTTCTGAAAGTCTCGTTTTGCTAATATGGGTATAAATTTGTGTCGTTGAAATATCCGCATGCCCAAGCATTTCCTGCACTGCACGCAAATCTGCACCATTTTCGATTAAATGTGTGGCAAAGCTATGCCGTAAAGTATGCGGTGTAATTTCTTTTTTTATATCCGCTTTAGTGGCATGCTCCTTTAATAATTTCCAACAACCTTGGCGTGTTAAACGTTTTCCTCGTTGATTAATGAAAAAAGCTTCTGTTTTAGGGTAAGATCCTTGTAATTTGGATCGTGCATTTTGCAAATAAGCATCAATTGCAGAAATCGCACTTTTCCCTAGGGGAACAATTCGCTCTTTCCCACCTTTGCCGAATACGCGGACAAAGCCCATTGTTAGATGAACATCCTCCAGATTTAATCCAATCAGCTCACTGATTCGCATGCCAGTTCCATATAACAATTCCAGCATTGCCACATCTCTAATTCCTTGCGGTTTACTGCGGTCAGGAGCACCCACTAACTGGTCGATCTCATCAATCGATAATACTTTCGGGAGCTTTTGTTCAATTTGAGGCATCTCCAAATGTATCGTAGGATCGGTATCAGCAAGTTTCTCACGCAATAAAAATTGATGGAAAGATCGAATCGAGGAAATATGCCTTGCAATCGTTCTTGCAGCAATCCCTTGATTCCGTAATGCTTCTAGGTGAAGTAAAATATGAGTCCGCTCCACTTGCTTAAAAGATGTTAATGCGAGTTCTTTATGTAAATGTTCTATGTAGCTCTCAAGATCACGTCTATATGATGATAATGTATTCGTCGATAACTGACGCTCCACTTGTAAAAAATGAAGATAATCTAAAACCGCTTCTTTAGCATCCTTCATGGGAATCCCCCTTCATTGGTACCAGCCATGCAATTTTTGAATAGCAAAAATCGCATATGAACCTGGTTCGTTAAAAAAAAGATGTACATTCGCGTTTGAGACGAATTGTACATCCTTTAATCAATTTTCTTCTTGTTTATCATGACATCTGTGGCAAATACCATGGAATGTTAAACGATGGTCTTTGATAATAAAGTTCCAACGTTTTTCGACAATACCTTCTACATCTTCCAGCAAATCCTCTTGAATTTCGTCTACTGCACCGCATTCAATACAGACAAGGTGATGATGGAAGTGTTTTGCCCCTTCTTGTCGAAGGTCATAACGGGATACGCCATCGCCAAAATTAATTTTATCGACAATTTTCAACTCAGTTAATAATTCTAATGTACGATAAACTGTTGCCAGTCCGATTTCTGGTGCTTTATCTTTTACTAATAAATAGACATCCTCAGCACTTAAATGGTCTTCTTCATGTTCTAATAGCACTGCAACTGTCGCTTCACGCTGTGGCGTCAGTTTATAGCCAGCACTATGCAATTGCTTTTTTATACGATCAATACGGCTTTCCATACGACGCCCTCCTAAACTCATTCTATTATAACAAATGAGTAAAAGCTATTACAAGAGAGGGATGAATAATAAGTGAAACGAAATAAACGAGCATTTTTGCATACTTTTACGTTCTTTAGTGTACGAGACTACTAATTTAAACTTGTCCATGCCTTAAAGCCGGGGCAAAATATACGAAATTGACACAATTTCCCCCACGCAAATTACTGACATCGCAATCAATAGCGTTACAAATAGCCTTTGCGAAAAGACATATTTCTTGTTCGGACCGACTTTTTTGGAAGAGTATACAGAACAAAGCATAAAAAGCAGGAAGCAATAGATCAGCTGGAACGGGAACCACCAGACACTATAAACAAGCAAAGATTCTTGTTGCGTTAATAGAAATACTGAACTAAAGCCAAAGAAGGTAATTTTTACTCCAACAACAAATTTTGCTAATACATGTAAATAAGGATGCGTTGCAAAAAATAACACCAATACCATCCAGGCAATAAGCGGCAGTATTGTTCCCCAAACCGATATATCTGTTATATCAAGCACTCTTGGATCAATATAGCTTATTAATTTCATGGACTTGTCCAATGGAAAAACTTGAAAACAGATAACGCCGCTTACAAAACTAATTGCTAGAATAATAGCATATTGGATAAATAAGACCGAACGAAACATAAGCATTCTCCTTTCGTTGTTACAGCTTATGCTCGTTCTCTATCAATATTACTCTTAAACTTGCTTAGAATTTTTGAGAAATCTATCATATTTTTTTATGCAAGTCTTTGACTCTACTTTTATGCGAGGCCTACAACAACTCTACTGATTGGCTTTCATCCAAAGGACAGCAAAGGCTGTTTTTGCATCAAAGATCTTCTGCTCTCTGACCATTTCCTCCGCCTCTTCTACAGTCACTTCTAATAGTTCGACAAATTCATCCTCATCGAGATCTGCTTTTTCCTCTATTTTATATAAATCCTTGGCAACAAACAAATGAATCACTTCATCCGCAAAACCGGGCGAAGTGGCGAAAGTCTGTAGATATGTTAGCTCTTGGCATCCATAGCCTGTTTCTTCTTCTAACTCTCTTCTTGCCGTTTTCTCCGGCTTCTCGCCGGGCTCCAACTTTCCAGCAGGAATTTCAATGATGGATCTTTCAAGCGCTTTACGGTATTGCTCTACCAGCACCAGCTTCCCCTCGGATGTGATGGCAATAATGGCAACAGCACCAGGATGATTGACAATTTCCCTTTTTGATTCTTTCCCATTTGGCAATAAAACATCATCCACTTTTAAAGAAATTACTTTTCCATTATAAATCGAATTCGATCGTAGTGATTTTTCCTCAAATTTCTTCATTTCAAACGCCCCCACTTGTCGACTTTATTGATTTCATTGTACCATTAGTATTGAATTTCATAGAAGGAAAGAGGGTTGCGAAAATGAAAAAAAGAAAACTTGGAAGCAGCGAGATCGAAATTTCAGAAATCAGCTTAGGCTGCATGTCCCTTCCAACATCATTAACTGATGCAAAGCCCATTGTCGAAACAGCCCTTCATTCCGGGGTTAATTATTTTGATACAGCAGACCTTTATGATAAAGGAATAAATGAAGAAATCGTGGGAGAGTTATTAAAGCCTCATCGACATGAGGTAGTGATTGCAACAAAAGTTGGGAACCGCTGGAATGATGGTGAAGATGGCTGGCATTGGGATCCGTCCCCTTCCCACATTGAAAATGGACTAAAAATGAGCTTGAAACGTCTTAAAACCGACTATATCGATGTTTATCAGCTACATGGCGGAACAATTGACGATCCATGGGATGAGATTATCGAGACTTTTGAACGTTTGAAAAAAGAAGGAACTATTCGAGAATACGGTATTTCCTCGATTCGCCCAAATGTGTTTAAACCATTTTTGCAAGGAAGTAACGGGATATCCAATATGATGCAATACAGTTTGTTGGATCGCCGTCCTGAAGAATGGTTTGAAGACATTTCAAATACGAACGCTTCTATTGTAACTCGCGGTTCGGTCGCTAAAGGGCTGCTAACAAATGACTGGCAAAAACGAGTTGAGGCATCAAATGGTTATTTAACTTATTCAAAAGAAGAACTAAAAAAGACTCTATCTGCCCTTCAAAACGCATATGAAGATATCCATGCACTAAGCATTGCCTATAATTTAAGCCATCAAGTTGTCGCTTCAACAGTCATTGGAGCAAGCTCAAAACAACAATTTCTAGAAAACCTGGAGGCATACGAAAAGTCGCAATCCATAGGAGACTTTACACCAATACAACAATTAACAAAGAAAGAAGTTTATAGTGAACACCGATGAAAAAATATATTATCGCTATTGCAGCAGTTTTAATCTTACTGTTTTGTGTTTCTAGCATGACCTACGAACAGCAAACCATTGTCCCTACTTTACAGAATACGTTGGAAAATCAACCATTCTATAACTTATTGAGCAAAATTGAAGTAACTTATTGGGGCCAAACCATCTCCGTCGAAACTCGCGGATATTATTACTTCATCGAGTTTTTAGTTCGAAAAGGACTCCATTTCACTGGTTATGGTTTCATCTCGATTTTATTTTATTTAATGTATCGCAAATTCAAAATCAGATTTGCAGTCGTTTTTGCCCTTTTAACGACTTTTGCAGTAGCTTCAATGGATGAATTCCGCCAAACCTTTGTAGATGGAAGAACAGGCATCTTCGATGATGTGATCCTAGATACGTCAGGTGCGATTACTTTCATGATCGTATTCAAGATCTTTTTTGTACTCTATCAAAAAATAAAAAATCCTTCATTAAGAACCGATAGTGCAAACGAACAGGGAATGTAACATTTCGATGTTATATTCTCTTTTTTTAATTGCTCACATCATTTTGTCATTTTTCATAAAAATCTTATTTTTCACCACATACTAGACCCATTTCATTTTTTTGATATAATAACATCTATCAGTGTTTTAGCAGACGAAAGTTTCGTATAAAAGCTGATACTTACTTTTAGAAGGTTTTCATCTATATGAAAATTTGTTCTAAAACTTAAATTTTATAGCGGTGATTGCTATGGGATAACTATAGCAGGAGCAATTTCTGGAGAGATCGCATTAGCAATGCGACGCCGAAGGGTTCACAATCTCAGGCAAAAGGACAGAAAAGGTAACAACTTAGAAATAAGCTTATTGTTTGAATTTGATTGCAATCATTTTCATATTAATAACGTTTTTTCACTATTTTCTTTTTGTTATTTTTTAATGTCATGAGATGGGAGCTGTATTCCTATCTCATTTTTTTATTTTTTCAGCTATTGTTGTTGATTGATTTGAAACTAGTTTTTGGTACTTTTGTGGCTTTTAGGGATATCAGATATTTTGACGGATTACGGTACCTATTTGGCGGAATAAATAAATGATTTCAAGCAGATTTTCGACATTTTTCTCTGATATGAAACCCAGTCTACTAGCATAAATAAAAACAGATGGTATTTTACATATCGGATTTTGATTATCCGCAAATAAACGTAAAGTTCTAAATCTATTTCTAGCTTCAAATCAATAGCAAGGCCGCTATTATCAGGGGGCATCAAAATGGAACAGCAAAAATTAAAAAGAGACTTAAAAAACCGCCATGTACAGTTGCTTGCAATCGGCGGCACGATTGGGACAGGATTGTTTTTGGGTTCAGGAAAGGCGATCGAAAAAGCCGGACCTTCCATCCTTCTTGTTTACATCATCATTGGGATTGCACTATTCTTTGTCATGCGGGCTTTAGGGGAATTACTTCTATCCAACTCCGGCTATCAATCTTTCACTGATTTTGCAACGGTGTATGTAGGACCTTGGGCAGGATATGTAACTGGCTGGACGTATTGGTTCTGCTGGATCATGACGGCGATGGCGGATATCATTGCAGTTGGCCTATATGTAAGATACTGGTTTGATATCCCTCAATGGGTGCCTGCTATTTTATGTTTAGTTATTTTACTAGGCTTAAATTTATTAACCGTAAAACTTTTTGGCGAGCTGGAATTTTGGTTTGCCTTGATTAAAATTATCACAATCATCGCCTTGATCGCAATCGGAATTATGTTATTAATCATCGGTTTTAGAACGGATGCAGGTGTTGTATCAGTGAGCAATCTCTGGGCACACGGCGGTTTCTTCCCAAATGGAATTACCGGCTTCCTGTTCGCATTCCAGATGGTTGTATTCTCCTTTGTGGGGGTTGAATTAGTCGGGGTGACAGCAGCAGAAACAGCGAACCCTAAAAAAAATATTCCCTCTGCCATAAATAAAATTCCATTTCGAATTTTACTCTTTTACGTAGGGGCAATCTTCATCATTTTATGTATCAATCCATGGACTGAATTAAGTGCAGCAAGCAGTCCATTTGTACAAGTATTTGCACTTGTCGGCATTCCAGTGGCTGCTGGCATCATTAACTTTGTCGTGTTAACTTCAGCAGCATCTGCCGGCAATAGCGGACTATTCTCGACAAGCCGAATTTTGTTTAACTTAAGCAGAAACAAGCAAGCGGGAAAATCATTTGGCAAATTAAATAAAAACGCAGTCCCATCCAATGCGCTCTTTATTTCATCGATTGTCGTATCAGCAGGCGCCCTGTTAAGTTACGCTATTCCAGATTCAGCGTTCAGCATTGTCACAACAATTAGCGCCATTTGTTTCATATGGGTGTGGAGCATTATTTTAATCTCCCATATTCGCTATAAAAAGGTACGTCCAGATTTACACAGAAAATCAAACTTTAAAGCACCATTGACGCCGTTTATAAACTATGTGGTCTTAGCGCTTTTTGTTTTTATCCTGGTAATCATGTTCGTTTCTGAAGATACAAGAAGAGCCCTGCTCCTCACACCGATATGGTTTATTGTAATCGTCTTTACGTATGCCATTCGAAGAGCAAAATAGTTGGGGACTAAAAAGCAGCACTTCACAAAAAATGAGTGCTGCTTTTATTTGGGTGGAGTCAGGTGGAAATGTCGGGATTCACACAATTATGCACACTTCTTCCAACCAATGCATACCAGGCGCCAAATCCTCTAAAACTTCGAACCCTGATCTCCGAATTTCTCTAGTAATTCTTCAAAGCTCATATTTTTCTCGCGCTGTTTACGTTCAAAAGCCAATCTTGCTTGGCGCTCTTCTTCCTTCGCCTGTTCTTCCTCAACCAAGCTTTTTTTCGCAGCTTTCAGTTTCGCAAGAACATCCCCATTCAGCTGATCTTGCAAGGTTAATGCATCTTCATTCTTTTGAGATTTTGAAGGCGCGGCTTGCTGCTGGCCTTGTTTTCTCTTTTTCCCCATTTATGTTCACCTACTTCAACTTTCTTCATTCATCATCTATTTTAACATGGTTCACTCCTATTTCGCGATTTTCATCAATCACAAACATCAGGTAACAAAGTTACAAAGATTCACTCTTCCAAGGATACTTGCGTAATATAATAATAATCATCCTCATTTTCATTATGCTGCCACTCTTTGCTTCATTTATCGAAAATCATTTTTTAGGCTCGGCATTTCATTTCTTATCTTTATTAATTAGTTAATTATAGTGATACAATTATAATATTAGTGAATATTGTCATACGTTTGTAAGATACTACTGTAGAATCGAGGTGTTTTTATGAAACGAAAAAAATTTTTATGGGCTTCAAGTATTGTTACGACTTTTCTCTCCACGGGTGCTGCAATCTTCGGATTTGTTGTGACCAATCAACTTATGTACATCAAAAAGAAAGATGTTGATTTTATAATGCATCGTGAATTAAAAGCACAACGTTTTGATCAAAACTGGTTTAATCAATGTCCAAAGGAAGAGCTAAGTATTGATTCTCCCAATGGCTATCCTATAAAAGGCATTTTCCTAAAGCCTCTTGAAACAAAAAATACCATTATCATCTGTCACGGCGTTACTGAAAATAAAATCAGCATGGTCAAATATGCACGGATGTTCGAAAGACTCGGCTTCAACACCTTTGTTTTTGACCACAGACGTCATGGAGATTCAGGCGGCAAAACGACGAGCTATGGCTACTATGAAAAATTTGATTTGGCAGCTGTCGTACAAACAGTAAAATCCATTGTTGGCGAAAAAGCGCTAATCGGAATCCAAGGAGAATCCATGGGCGCAGCAAGCATGATTTTATATGCAGGGTTAATTGAAGACGGGGCAGACTTTTATATCGCTGATTGCGGCTTTTCCAACTTCTCCGAGCTGATTTCCCAAATTATGTTGAAAGCAACACATCTGCGGTCAAAAATCCCCCTTCATCTAGCTAATATCTTTCTTCGCTTGCGGGATGGCTATACATTCAAAAGTGTCACACCGAAGGAAGCTGTCAAAAACATTGCCTCTCCTGTGCTATTTATTCATAGTTTAGGGGATGACTTCATCCTACCTTACATGACTGAGGAAATGTATGAAGAAAAAGAAGGACCAAAAATGATCAAATTATTCGAAAAAGGCGGCCATGCCGAATCCTTCAACGAAAACCAGCTAGCATACGAAAAAACCGTTGAAGAATTTATAGAGAATTATGTCTATAAAAATGGAAGCGAAACGGTTCCCATTCCTCTAGATGGAAAACACGTTGAATCAACTGAACTTCCGCTCGATGAAAAAGAAATCTCCTAAAAGAAAGAAGCCGTCTCAATCAACCTAGAGACGGCTTCTTTCTTGCGATAAAAACTGCTGCAAAAAGCAAAACAACAGTTTTGACTTTCGGGAAACTGTTGTTAGATTACAATTATTTATCTTGTAATTTATTCATTTGTGACATCATTTGACGCACTTGTTTTTCAGATGGTTTACGTCCCATTTGTGCCATCATCACACGAATCATTTGTTCGTTGATTGGTGGGTTTTCTTTTAAGTATTTCATCATATATTGACGCGCAAAGTAGAAGCCTAGTGCTACTCCCCCTGCTAATGCTACGATGATAAGTACAATTGCAAGCCATAAATTCATTTGTGCCTACCTCCTCCACTTTCCTTGATACCACGAATCAACTTTATATAAGTTTTATTAAAGGAATCTCTCCAAAACTTATACAAAGATAAACTCTCCATGAAGGATTATACACTAATAACTACATTGTTACTAGTTATTCAATAGTTTTTTCTAGGAATGTAGGCGATTTCATATAACTTTGGCGCATCTTTACCTAGTAAGAAGCATGCTTGATCGGTTTAAGCCAACCACATTCGGAATCCTCTGCATTAAATGCAATGAACGAATCATTCATTTGACTTAGGCTATGGAACAAATCCAAATCCAACATCCGTGAGCCTTCGCAAATCGCTTCAATATGAAACTTACATACTTTTATTTTCAAACCACCTTTAAATTGGTGTTCAAATTTCAAATATTCATCCACCTTTTGGATAGTCGGAAAA
The DNA here is from genome assembly GCA_030027265.1 of Lysinibacillus fusiformis. Classification (GTDB taxonomy): domain Bacteria; phylum Bacillota; class Bacilli; order Bacillales_A; family Planococcaceae; genus Ureibacillus; species Ureibacillus fusiformis_A. Next base: position 236,892 of record JASENG010000003.1, read on the forward strand.
CTTTTCTTTAAATGATCGTAAAGTGCACCTTGTACCATTCTTCCTTCAATCGGTTCACAGAGATAGCTAAGCTGCTTGCTAACAGAGGACTCGAGAGCTTGCTCTTTAGTCGATACCATTTCAAGAAGCTGTCTTTCTCTTCCAAATACGAATGATTGATATTGTTTCTTTATATTAAATATTGAATAGATTCTCATCTTACGTCCTCCTCTCTATAAATTCATTATAAGAGAAAGATTTCAAATATTTTGTCAAAGGGTGTCCGAACTCTACTTCTTTTTTTGTCAAATTACGGTGAAAACTACATTTCGTTCACTTTACCTAGAGTCACTCAGCCTTGAGACCTAGCGAAAAATGCAATTCGAGGCCGTTTTAAGAAATTAGTTGTGAGAGTAACATAAAGGTATCAGAAGAGCACGATAAAGTTTCTCAAAAACAGAGAAAAATCGCTAGCTTTTCTAACTGATATCCGAAAAATCTCATTTCATATCAGTGCCAAGAAAGGAGCTAGAAAAAAATGAAAAAATTATTCTTTTTAGTTGTCGGCGTTATCGCAGCAATCGTTGCCCTTAGCATGTTAGGGCCACTTGTCGGATTTGCATTCTCTGCATTATTGGTTTATTTAGGGATGCACTACTACATCAAAGCAAAATCAGGTTTTGGAAAAGTATTTTGGGTGATTGTTGGATTAATGGGTGTATTTTCAGCGATTTCGAACATCCCAGCGTTAGTTGGTCTTGCGGCAATATTTCTTATGTTTGTTCTATATAAAAAATGGAACAATGAAGAGGTTTCATTTAGCAGATCAAAAGTGATAAAAGAAGACGATCCATTTACAAACTTTGAAACAGAATGGGCTAAACTTACAAAATAAAATTTGAGGAGAGATTTAAAATGGTAGGATTATTAAAAAGATTTAGATATACAATTGAGGCAGATTTACACCAATTATTCGATAAAAAAGATAGCAAAAATCCAATTGCGATGCTAAATCAATACATTCGCGAAGCAGAGAAACAAACTGAGCAAACTGGTAAATTACTTCAGCGTCAAGCACAATTAAAAGAACAGCTGCAAAGCGAATTAAAAGAAACAACAGCAATGCTAGAAAAAAGAACAAAGCAATTACAATTAGCTGAACAGGCAAATGAAGCTGAATTAGTAGCTTTTGCTGCTCAAGAAGTCGAATCTTACAACACGCGTCAATTGACTTTAGTAAATTCGATTGAACAGTCGAACAAAGAATTTGTAGAGCTTGAGCAAAAATTCGAGACAATGAAGCACAAGATCAAGGATATGAAGGTTCGCCAGCTTCAACTGATGGGCAAAGAAAATGTAACACGCGCACACCATAAAATGGATGAAGTTTTAAAAGCGAAAGAGGAATCAGATTTTGACGATCTTTCCTCTTATATCGAAACTTTGGCTGATAAAATCGAAAAGGATTATGACCGAACACAGCTGGAAGCACGCCTTGCAAGCCTGGAAAAAGCAAACCCAGCAGCAGCTAGTATTGAATTGAAGAAAGATGAGGCATAAATTTAGCCAAGGGAAATCGTAAATTGCATCTATGAAGGCGATTGAATCATGCTATAATCGGTAGTGTTGGGAGAAGGCAAATTGAGTCTTCTCCCAAGGTTTTGTATAGAGTAGACACTCTTCAACTAGAGGAAAAGGAGGAACCGCTTTGAACAGATTCAGTACGAACCAATTAACGTTTATTTCGATTGCTGTTATATTGATTGTGTTCGTTGAGCTTACAATTTTTAATAATGACAGCACCTTTTTAATTATTTTCGGGTCCCTTCTACTATATTATAGTTTTTCCAAAAACAAGAAATATTTATTTTGGAGTGGCTGCTTCCTAATATTCCTTGCGATTTTATCGATTTGGAGTTTACGTCTACTAATTGTCGGAGTTTTAATTTACATATTATATAAACACGTTACAAAAGAACAAAAAGTTGTGACAATCAATGCACACCCACTTGAAGCAAAAGTAGAGAAAAATAATCTCATCGGGAATACCGCTTCCCCTCTTGATAGCTACAAATGGGAAGATATTCACCTGCAGAAATTTATCGGCGACATTTCGCTCGATTTAACGGATACGATTTTGCCCGCTGGAACTTCCGTGATGACAATCCGCCAATCCATCGGGAAAGTGACAATTGTATTGCCTTACGAAATCCCTTTCCGTCTGCAGTATTCTACAATCCTAGGAGAAGCAAAAATTTTAGGAAATAGTAAACGATTAATCAATGAAAAACTAATTTTCGAGGATGGAGACGCACAGGATGCCAAACGCAAATTGGTAATCCATGTAGCGACTTGGCTAGGTGACGTGGAGGTGATCCGTAAATGATTTCATTTCTATTTCGATTGATTACGCTATTTTTATTATTGAGCACCACAACTTTCGGATTTTTATATCTCTTTTTCGGATCACCAACAGATGAGGATTGGGAATTTTTATTTGAAATCTACTCAGATGAACTCCCTATCATTGCGATCATTTTTATTGCAGTAGCATTCCTTAGTTTTATCATCAGCATATGGATGAGTTCTGTTGCCAGATCAAGGGAAACATCTGTAACACGTTATGTAAAACAATTGGTTGAACCTGATTTTTCCCTTAAAAAGCGAACTGTTTCCTTTTCGATGAGAAAGGCGCTTATTCAAGCAAATGATTTAATCGAAACACAACGGAAAAGCTTACAGCGAATGACAAATGAAAAAGCAGAAGCCAATGACAAAATTATTCAGGAACGAATTATCGCCGAACGCCAACGCTTAGCCCGCGAGTTGCATGATTCCGTCTCCCAACAGCTTTTTGCCGCATCAATGCTATTATCCGCCGTTACCGAGCAGGAGGATGAACTCGGAAGTGCGAAACCTACTCTGCAGCAGGTTGAAAAAATCGTGCAGCAGGCCCAACTCGAAATGCGCGCCCTATTGCTTCATTTGCGTCCGATTGCCTTAAGAAACAATACGCTGGCACAAGGCTTAACCGATCTAATCCAAGAGCTTCAGCAAAAGGTTTATTTCAATATCGATTACCGCATTGAAGAAATTGAACTTTCGAAGGCCGAAGAAGATCATTTATTCCGTATTGCCCAAGAAGCACTTTCTAACACACTGCGTCATGCAAAAGCTTCAGAAGTAGAATTATTATTAGTTGCCCGGGACAATGTCGGCATCCTGCGCATCCAAGATAACGGCGAAGGCTTCAACATCGAAGAAGATAAATCTACCTCTTACGGATTACGCAACATTGCCGAACGCGCCGTCGAAATCGGCTGCTCCTACAAAATCGTCTCCGTCCCAGGCGAAGGTACCATTGTAGAAGTCAAAGTCCCTCTCGGACACAAAGTAAATGAGGAAGCTGCACCAGAAGATACGCCTGTCGTTGACTTGAAGAAGGATTTGGAGAAGAACTAGCAGGTGTTGGATTAGGTATGCATGAGTGTGGGGTGGTTTACTTGAGAGTGAGGATTGGTTGATTATTTGGGTATGTGTTTTGATCACTTACGATGCGGTTTTGATCACTTGGGGTTATTTTTGATCACTTGGTATCTTTTTTGATCACATAATCGCTCTTTTGATCATATAGGCTCTCTTGAGTTCATTTTTGATCACTTGTGATGCGGTTTTGATCACTTGGTATCTTTTTTGATCACTTAATCGCTCTTTTGATCATATAGGCTCTCTTGAGTTCGTTTTTGATCACTTGCCCTGCCGTTTTGATCACTTGGCAACTTTTTTGATCACTTGGATTTATTTTTGATCGCTTAATCGCTCTTTTGATCACATAAAGTCATTTTTGATCACTTGAGCTCTCTTGAGTTCATTTTTGATCACTTGGAACATTTAAAAATTGAGGTGAAACGATGATAAAAATTTTAATTGCGGATGATCATGAGATGGTGCGCATCGGGGTATCTGCCTACCTTTCTGCACAGCCGGATATGACTGTTGTTGGGGAAGCTGCAAATGGGCAGCAAGCAGTTGAAAAAGCACTTGAATTGAAACCTGACATTATTTTGATGGATAATGTGATGCCAATAATGACTGGCGCAGAAGCAACCGCGCAAATTTTACAACAATGGCCAAATGCCAAAATCATGATGGTCACAAGCTTTCTTGATGACGACAAGGTGTATCCTGCACTGGAGGCTGGTGCAGTCAGCTATATTTTAAAAACATCGAACGCAAAGCAAATTGCAGAGGCAATTCGTAAAACCATTAACGGCGAAACAGTTTTAGAGCCCGAAGTAACAACAAAAATGATTACTCGAATGCGTGGCAACTCCAATATCCCGCTCCACGATCAGCTGACCGACCGTGAAATGGAAGTCCTTTTATTGGTAGCACAGGGAAAGGCAAATCAGGATATTGCCGATGAATTATTCATTGCCTTAAAAACAGTTAAAACTCACGTGAGCAATATCTTGGCAAAACTTGATGTACAGGACCGTACCCAGGCAGTTGTCTATGCCTTCCAAAACGGCCTTGTAAAATAAACGTTGGTATTTGAATCCAACGTTTTTTATTTTGATTAATTTATATGTTACGTCCTCAGGGTACCTTTAAAGTGTCGCCTGTTGTATCTTTGATGTGCGGGAATACTGGTTGTGTGCGTTCACTCCTGTTTGCCTGCGCATACACCATTTTGCGTGCGTTCATTCCCATTTACATCCCCCCTAATTTCCATTAAAAAAACTACCACAGAAAAGTTCTGTAGTAGTAAATAGGGGTTTTACTAGAATTTCCGAAAGCAAATTCTTTCAAACAGTATAGTATATGATATTCAAAACTGATTATTACTTTTTTGATAGAGATTAACAATCCCTTCACTTTTAATAAAGCTCTGTTAAAGGTGAATGTTGATTATGGCAATAAAAAATAAGCGGAAAAATTCCTGCTAAATCAAGAAATTCACCTATTCCTCTACAAATAAACGGAATTTTTCCTGTTATTATTAATATTTTCACGATTTTAAGGATTATTAGGTTATTTAAGCGGAAAATCTCCCCCTATTCCACCTAATATTCATTAATTTTTCGAAATAAACGGAATTTCTCCTGTTAAGCGTGTACACCTGACGAATATCAAAAATGAACAACAACAGAGCCTTTAATAAAAGAAGTACCCATTATTTCTTCTGTCCTTACCTTTTTATTCCCCTTTATAATTCGGGGACCGTTTTTCCTCAAAAGCTTTCAAGCCTTCCAGCCGATCTTTCGTTGGAATTAAGGCACTATAGGCTAATGATTCAATTTGCAAGCCCGTTGATAGCGGCACTTCGATTCCTTGATTGATTGCCTTTTTCGCTTGGATCAATGCAAGGGGTCCGTTTTTCGTCATTTCTTCAGCTAATTTAATAGCTTTCGGCAGTAGTTCGTCTTGTTCAACTACATAGTCCACGATACCGAGCTCCTTTGCTTCCTCGGCATCGATTCGTCTTGCAGTATAAATTAATTCTTTTGCTTTACTGAGTCCGATTAATCTAGGCAAACGTTGGGTCCCGCCAGCTCCTGGAATAATCGCGAGGGAAGTTTCGGTTAGGCCCATTTTAATCTTGCTCTTCGCGATTCGAATCTCACATGCCAATGTCAATTCTAGCCCCCCACCAAATGCTGCCCCATTCACCGCGGCAATTACTGGCTGTGGCAGCGCCTCCAAATTAGAAATGGTATGACCGATCAATTGAACGGCTTGGAGTACTTTATGTTCTGGCAATTGCTTCCGTTCCTTCAAATCAGCCCCTACACAGAACGCCTTGTCCCCTTCTGCACTTAGAATGACGACTCGTATCGAGGAATCTTCTTTTATTTCATTCAAACACTGATTCAGCTCCAGCAACAATTCAGTAGATAAAGCGTTCAATGCATGGGGACGATTTAATTTTACAATAGCGATATATTCTCCATGTCTACTTACTTCCACAAGACTCATCGTTTAACCTCCATTACGGGCAATCTCTGCTTGACGCGACTTTACTTGTTTGCCTAATTTATGTTCAATAAAAAAGGCGGTATCTAGTAATTTACTTCGACTCAAACCTGTGTTGCAGCCCATTTGAGTGAGCAAATAGTTCACATCTTCCGTAGCGACATTACCTGAAGCTCCTTTTGCATAAGGGCAGCCCCCCAAGCCTCCGATTGAACTGTCAAAGGTTGCTATCCCCATTTCTAGCGACTTGACGATGTTGGCAATAGCCGTTCCATATGTATCATGGAAATGCATCGCAAAGAGAGAAGCCGGATATTTACTTAGCAGTACCTCCAGCAATCTCTCTACCTGTGGAGGGACACCTACCCCAATCGTGTCGCCAAGGGATATTTCATCAACTCCCATATCAACCAGATGATCCACTACATGAAGGACTTGTTCAGGGGTAACGGGACCATCATAAGGACAAGCAAGTACAGTGGAAACATAACCGCGCACGGATAGATGATTGGCTTTTGCTTCTTTCACGACCCCTTCAAGGACAGGAAACGTTTCAGAAATGGTTTTATTTATATTGGATTTGTTGTGCCCTTCAGAAGCGGACATGAAAATGTTCGCTTCATCAATTTCGACCTTCAATGCTTTTTCTAAGCCCATCAAGTTCGGGATAAGCGCTGCGTAAGTGATTCCTTCTTTTCTATTTAATTTTGATAAAACTTCGGATGCATCAGCAAGCTGGGGTATCCATTTCGGGTGAACAAAGGAACTCACTTCGATATAATCGAGGCCAGTCTCAGAAAGCTGCTCAATGAATTGGATTTTATCTTCCGTGGAAACGAAATGAGATTCATTTTGCAAGCCATCTCTGGGTCCGACTTCTTTAATTCGGATTTTCAATTATTCACCTTCTTGTTGCGCGAGATTCTCGGGAATCAAAAAGCGGGCTTCGGTTTTGTTTTCCACCTCATCAATGGTTACGCCTGGTGCAGTTTCAACCAATACCATGCCTTCCTTTGTAAAGTCAAATACTGCTAAATCCGTAATTAGCCGATGGACGACAGATTGTCCAGTCAGTGGTAAAGTACATGCCTGTTTTACTTTCGACTCCCCTTTTTTCGAAACATGCTCCATCACGACAATTACACGTTTTGCCCCATGGACTAAATCCATCGCGCCGCCCATTCCTTTGACCATTTTTCCTGGAATCATCCAATTGGCTAAATCACCTGTCTCGGAAACTTCCATTCCTCCAAGAATCGCTAAGTCCACATGACCGCCACGAATCATCGCAAAGCTTTCCGCACTATCAAAAAAGGACGCCCCCTTAACTGTTGTCACCGTTTCCTTCCCCGCATTAATCAAGTCTGGATCTACTTCAGCTTCCGTGGGATAGGCGCCTATACCCAACAAACCATTTTCAGATTGCAATAAAACCTGGTAATCGGACGGAATTTCATTCGCCACAAGCGTCGGCATCCCTATCCCTAGATTGACGACCATGCCATCTTTGATTTCGTTTACGGCTCTTTTAATAATTAAGGATCGTTTAGACATTAGGCTTTCACCTCATGACTTGTGACTTTTCTTTCGATTCGTTTTTCAAAATTTGTGCCGACAAAAACATGCTGCACATAAACTGCCGGTGTATGAATTTCATCCGGCTCAAGACCACCCGCCTCAACGATTTCCTCTACTTCAGCAATCGTAATCTTTCCAGCTGTCGCAACAATCGGATTAAAATTTCGAGCTGTTTTGCGATAAACAAGGTTGCCCAATGTATCAGCCTTCCATGCTTTCACAAATGCAAACTCTCCCTTGATGGCTCTTTCTTCCAGATACGTTTTTCCATCAAAGATTTTGGTTACCTTACCTTCTGCAATCGGTGTTCCTACCCCGGTAGCTGTATAAAAAGCAGGTATGCCCGCACCGCCTGCTCGAATACGTTCCGCCAGCGTCCCCTGTGGCGTCAGCTCGACTTCAAGCTCACCATTTAAGAGTTGCTGCTCAAACAGCTTGTTCTCCCCCACATAAGAAGCAATCATCTTTTTGATTTGCTTGTTTTGTAATAATAAGCCTAATCCCCAATCATCTACTCCACAGTTATTGCTAACGACCGTAAGACTTTTCACGCCGCTTTTTTGAATTGCTTGAATCGCAAATTCAGGGATTCCGCACAGGCCAAACCCGCCGACCAGTATCGTATCGCCATCCTTCAAATCTTCTATCGCTCGATCAATTGATGTGATTACCTTTGTCATCCATACACACCTCCAGTGATATGTATATGTGCATATGAAAAGTATCATTCCGTTATGATGCTGTTAGAAATTTTATTGGAAATGGGCCTTAGTTGTGAGGTTCAACTGAGTCACATGGAGGTGTATTAAAAAGCAAAAAACCAGATGAAGAAAAACAATTCGTTTTTCTCACCTGGCTCACAGTTTTCATTTAAATTATAATGCTTTTACTTTTGCAACTACGTTTTCAACAGTAAAACCGTATTGTTCCATAACGATTTCGCCAGGAGCACTTGCACCGAATTGGTCGATTCCAAGGATATCGCCTTCGAAGCCAGTGTATTTATGCCAGCCGAAAGTAGAACCCATTTCGATTGCTAAACGTTTTGTCACTGCTTTTGGCAATACAGATTCTTTATAGTCTGCTGATTGCTGCTCGAAGCGATCCATCGATGGCATTGATACTACCGATGCATCGATTCCTTCAGTCAATAATTGTTTTTGCGCTTCCACAGCGAGGGAAACTTCTGAACCTGTTGCGATTAAGATTGCATCCGGCGTTTCTTTTGTTGCAGGAGAAACTACGTATGCACCTTTTGCAACACCGTCTTTAGCAAGCTCTGCTGATTTCTCAAGAACAGGTAAGTTTTGACGAGATAGCACAAGAGCAGTTGGTACATTTTTAGATGACACCGCTAACTTCCAAGCTTCAGCCGATTCATTTGCATCAGCTGGGCGCATTACTGAAAGATTTGGCATTGCACGTAAAGAAGCTAAGTGCTCAACTGGTTCATGCGTTGGACCATCTTCACCTACAGCGATCGAATCATGTGTGAACACATACGTTACCGGTAAGCCCATTAATGCAGATAAGCGTACAGCCGGACGAACATAGTCAGAGAAAACGAAGAATGTTCCGCCGAATACATGCAGCCCGCCGTGTAAAGCCATACCGTTCAATGCCGCACCCATAGCAAATTCACGAACACCGAACCAAATATTGCGTCCTTCAGGAGTTTCTGCGAAGAAATCGCCAGCGCCTTTAATCGTTGTTTTATTAGAACCGGCAAGGTCAGCACTTCCTCCGAAGAATGAAGGAACTTTTTTCGCTAAAGCATTGATTACATCACCTGATGAAGAACGAGTAGCAACTGATTTTCCAGCCTCGTAAACAGGTACTTCTGCATCGAAATCTGCTGGAAGTTCATTGTTCATCGCTTTAAGGAATTGTTCAGCTAGTTCAGGATATTCTGCTTTATAGCTTTCAAATTTTGCATTCCATTCTGCTTCTGGCTGCACACCTTGTTTTTCAGCAGCTTCTTTGAAGATTCCATAAACTTCTTCTGGAATTTGGAAAGGTTCATGCTCCCAACCGTAAGCTGTTTTTGTTAAAACAACTTCATCTGCACCAAGTGGCGCACCATGAGAATCGGATTTACCAGATTTGTTTGGTGAACCATAGCCGATAACTGTTTTAACTTCGATTAATGTTGGTTTGCCTTTAGATTCCTTCGCTTTCTCGATAGCAGCATTTACAGCATCTACTTCAGTGCCATCTGCCACATGAATGTAGTTCCAGCCATAAGATTCGAAACGTTTTTGAACATTTTCCGAGAAGGATTTTGCTAAATCTCCATCTAATGAAATATCATTTGAATCGTATAATACGATTAATTTATCAAGTTGTAAGTGTCCGGCAAGAGAAATTGCTTCCGCTGCAACACCTTCCATTAAATCGCCGTCTCCGCAAAGTGCGAATGTGTAATGATCGACGATTTCATGACCCGGTTTATTATATGTAGCTGCTAAATGACGTTCTGCCATTGCCATACCAACTGACATCGCAATCCCCTGACCCAGTGGGCCTGTTGTTGCTTCAACGCCAACAGTATGGCCAAACTCAGGATGTCCTGGAGTTTTAGAACCCCATTGACGGAAGTTTTTAATTTCATCCATATCTAAACCATATCCACCTAAGTGAAGTAAGCTATATAGTAACATTGATCCGTGACCAGCTGAAAGAACGAAGCGATCGCGATCAACCCATTTTGGATTTTGAGGATTATGACGTAATTGTTTTGTCCACAATGTATAAGCCATAGGTGCAGCCCCCATTGGTAAACCAGGGTGACCGGAGTTTGCTTTTTCGATTGCGTCAATTGATAAAGTTCGGATTGCATTAATTGCTAAAAGATCAGCAGATTGTGCCATTATGTGATGTCCTTTCTCACGCGTAATTATTGTACTTTTACAGTTTAGACAAGATTTTCTAAGAAAACAATCTATTCTGCGGAGATTTTTAGAATAATGTCATACTTTTTCGTATTTATGTCATTATTAATTCAACTTATTTCGCTGAATTTCTTTAACTTTCTCTGGCGTGACATCATTTCCAGTCGCATCAATGATTTGAACGTTTTCAATCGTGTTACGGAAAGAAGAACGGAATGAATCCAAATATTCTTTACGAAGCTGCGAACGTTCTTTTGCTTCAGCCTCTGTTAAGTTACCCTCTTTTGCTTTTTTTGATAATTCATTAATTCGTTTGATTTTTTGTTCTGATAACATAATTTCTCACCTTTCTATCAAGATCATTTAGTATAGAAGTTCTTGCACAAAATACAAAACTTATCTAAATGAAGATACTCATTACTTCAAAGGTAAGTAAAAAAGACTTGAAGTGCAAGTGATTGCACTTACAAGTCTCTATTTAGAAATACTTCCGTAAAGCTACCAAATAATTTTATAAAGTTTCAAACCATTCCTAAAACTATTAATTAATGAAAGTATTATATCTAGTCTTTTGCAATAAGTTTCAATTCATCTAAAACTCCATTTTTCTTTATCGATTAGTTAGAGTTTTCCTTCTACCCTGTAAGAATCAAAATCAATATACCAAAAATAACTCTCTTCCCATTAACTCTTTTGGATTAAATGTTCCCGAAGAGTGATTCAGGAAGCTTTGCTCTTCAACTAACGCTTTCGGGCCTAAAAAGGAATTGAACTGAACGCTTCAAAGTATATTTGCCACTAAGTAATTATATGTAGGAACAATTAGAAAAAAGGACGTCCAAAAAAACTAAGTTTCAGGAACATCCTCAAGAATCGCTATACTTAAATAGGTAGCTTACATTGTACTGATATCAATTACAAAGCGATATTTAACATCCGAAGCTAAGACACGTTTATAGGCTTCATCAATTTGGTCAGCTGAAATAACTTCAATCTTAGGGGCAATAGAATGTTCCGCACAGAAATCCAACATTTCCTGTGTTTCACGAATGCCTCCGATTAATGATCCAGCAAATGAACGGCGTCCGCCAATAAGAGATTGCACTCGTACAGACAACGGTTCAGATGGAGCGCCAACATTAACAAGTGTACCATCGAGAGTAAGTAATCCGAAATACGCATTAATATCAATTTTTGCACTAACTGTATTAATAATTAAATCAAAATATCCCCCAAGTTTCTTGAATGTCTCAGGATCACTTGTGGCATAGTAACTGTCTGCTCCTAAGTCCAAGCCATCTTCCTTTTTATTTAAAGTTTGAGAAAGAACTGTTACTTCTGCACCCATTGCATGAGCAATCTGTACAGCCATATGGCCAAGGCCGCCTAAACCAATGACAGCTACTTTTTTGCCTGAACCTGCTCCCCAATGATTTAATGGAGAATAGGTTGTTATTCCTGCACAAAGTAATGGAGCTGCGGCATCAAGCTCGATGCTATCAGGAATTTTCAGCACGAAATCCTCTGTTACAACAATATGAGTTGAATAGCCGCCTTGAGTTGGTTCTCCGTATTTATCAACACCCGCATAAGTTGGGACTTGTCCATTCAAACAGAATTGTTCTTCACCTTTTTGACAGTTTTCACAATCACCGCATGAGTCAACCATACAGCCAACCCCAACACGGTCACCGACTTTATATTTTGTCACCTCGGCACCCACTTCAGCAACAATTCCTGCAATCTCATGTCCTGGTACTAGTGGATAGTTCACAGCTCCCCATTCACCATGCGCTGTATGAATATCAGAATGGCAAATACCTGCATATTTAATCTCAATTAAAATATCATGTAAGTCTAAATCGCGACGTTTTATCTCAGCAGCTCGAAAAGACTTGTCTGGACCATCAATTGCCCGTGCTTTAGCTGTTATCATATTAATATTCCTCCTAAATTAATAGTTTCCAAGAGAATGGACTACCTATTAGAATATTAATGAAGTCAGGTAAAAATACCCCTCATTCATTGAAATTCTAATTTCTCTCTTTCAAAATAATAATAATCCTTATAGTTAACTCTAGGTCAAGTCATGTACATTTATTCTTCAATTTGAATACATAAGCATCCGTTAAAGAGCTTTCCTCCCTCAAGCAACGGCTTTGAATTTCAATAATTAAAGTGTTAAAATTTCGATAATCATAACGAACTCGAAATCTAGCTATTTAAGAAAAGGTGAAAAATGTTGACTACATATTCTATTAGCGAAGTGGCAAAGGAATTAAACCTCACCGTATACACCTTGCGTTACTACGACAAGGAGGGGCTCATGCCTTTTGTAGAACGGACACCAAGTGGAACTCGCTTGTTCAAAGAATCAGATATTAGCTTCCTAAAAGTGATTCAATGTTTGAAATCTACCGGAATGCCGATCAAGGATATTAAAAATTTTATAGAATGGTGCTCTGTCGGGGATTCCACTTTACAGCAAAGATACGATATGTTCTTGGAACGAAAAGCGACTGTTGAAGCGCAGATGGAAGAACTAAAGCGGGCAATGGAAGTAATCGAACATAAATCTTTATACTACAAAACTGCAATCGAGGCTGGAACTGAAGAAATTCATAAAAATAATAAAGTATGGAGCTAATTTAACGATTAATGTTCTGTAAGAGTGGGGCTAGTTCTATACAAGAGCTAGCCCTTTTTTTAACGATCCATTTAGACTTCAAGACTTTCAATATATTCTATATATCTCCGATGTACGGTTGCTTTACTAACTTGAAAGCCTAGCCCCCTTAAAGTTGAGGCGATTTCTTGGAATGTCAGTCCTTTGTCGCGAAGGTTTACGATTTCCTCGATTGGAACTTCAATACGTTCCCGTCCTTCATGATTATGACGATTTTTAATATTTAGTTCAGGACGATAGCCATTATCAACAGCACGTCTCATCCCTCTTTTAATTTTGGCATTGTGAATTTTTCTTTGGTACTCTTCCACAATAGCTAAAATCTCGAGTAGCATCGAATCCATTTCGTTCAATGTCAATGGACCAGCATTATTTAAAGAATATACGGTTGTCCCATTTTTTTGCAATAAATGCAGGACAGCCATTCGTGCATTACCACGCCCTAAACGTGTTTCGTCTTGCACAAATATAGCTGATACATTTTGTTCTTTTATAAAGTCCAGCATTTCAAGAAGTCCATCTCGTTCAACCTCATAACCGCTATGTTGATCTTGAAATGCCTCTAATACTTGAAAATTCATATCACCAGCATATCGCCGCAGCTCCTCTTCTTGCCGCACAAGCGATGTTTCTTGCGTATTTTTTTCTGTACTTACCCGTGTATAGATGACTGCTTTGTTTTGTTTACTCATTGATTTTTAATCGCTACCTCTACTGAGTGAAGCTCTTCTTCACTCTTTAAATTTGCAACATAGATACTTTTTGCATGGATTGGAACCGTTAAAGCATTTCCTGTCACGATTTGTTCTCCTGTTAGGCCATTTTCAGCTTTAACTTGCTTAATCCACTCCTGTATTGTCATTTTACCACGGTATTGTTCTGCTAGAGTCCATAATGTATCGCCATGTTGAATCTCAATTTGTTCGTATGTTGTATTGCCATTGTCAGTAATTAATAGAAATGCACCCATCACAAAGAAAGCAACGAATAACACCACAATATAAGTATTTTTTTGTAACCAGTTCATAATCAATACCTCTTTTCGAATATTTGTTCTCACGAATGTATGTTCCTAGTTTAATGCGAACACTTGTTTTTGTCAACATCGATTTCGAACCTATGTTTGCATTTTTGTTCTTTCGCTGATATACTATATGTAACTAATAGAGATACATATTCCCAAAAGAGGTGATAGAGTTGAAAAAAATATCAAAAAGGCAGGAAGATATTTTAACTTTCATAAAAGAAGAGGTTCGATCTAAAGGTTATCCGCCTTCTGTACGTGAAATCGGCGAAGCGGTTGGCCTGGCATCAAGTTCAACTGTACATGGCCATTTAGCCCGTTTAGAAAGCAAAGGCTTAATCCGCCGCGACCCAACAAAACCGCGCGCAATCGAGATTCTAGATCAAGAAGAAGCAGCAATCCAAAAACAATCTGTTGTCCACGTTCCCCTAGTAGGGAAAGTTACAGCTGGTTTGCCAATTACTGCAATCGAAAATATCGAAGAATACTTCCCTCTACCAGATGCTTATGGTACAAGTGAAGAAAATCTATTCATGCTTGAAGTAATGGGAGAGTCGATGATAGAAGCTGGTATTCTAGATGGAGACTATGTCGTTGTCAAACAAACGAACACAGCGAATAACGGGGAAATCGTTGTAGCCATGACCGAGGATGACGAAGCAACTGTAAAACGTTTCTTCAAAGAAAAGACTCATTTCCGTCTCCAACCTGAAAATTCAAGTATGGACCCAATCCTAGTAAATCAAGTAACGATTTTAGGTAAAGTAGTAGGCTTATACCGTAATATCCATTAAAAAAGGTTGTCTCGTTGGTCAAGTGACTGTGAGACAACCTTTTTTGTTTGTGGGATTAGGTTGTGATCAGTTGGGGTTGGGAAATGCGCTTTTTAGGTGGGTTTTTGATCGCTAAGGATTGGTTTTTGATTACTTAAGCTCGGTTTTGATCACTTGGTTCTACTTTTGATCACTTAAGTTCCGTTTTGATCACTTGGTTCTACTTTTGATCACTTAAGCTCCGTTTTGATCACTTAGTTCTACTTTTGATCACTTAAGCTCCGTTTTGATCACTTGGTTCTACTTTTGATCACTTGGTTCTACTTTGAAGCTCACTTTTGATTACTTGAATCTACTTTTGATCACTTAGCCACTTCCCATGAAATACCCCATCCAGTTCCGTAAAAATCCCCTGTTTCCTGCAGCACCTAACCTTACCCTTCTCCTTAAGTACGGATTACCTTTGCCTCAACTTCAACTTGATTCTTGCATGCATCAATAAAGGATTTGAATAGGTTCTTTGAATGCTCATCGTCTGCGATGGCCATTTCCTCTGGGTGCCATTGAACGCCAACGCAGTAAGGATAGTCTTTCATTTCAATGGCTTCGATGATACCGTCGCTTGCTTTTGCAGTTACCTCGAATACATCGGGCACCTTTTTCAAAGCTTGATGATGGAATGAATTGACCGCTACTTTTTCTTTGCCTACAATTTCATGCAACAGACTTCCCTTTGTAATCTCAATAAAATGGGATGCCTCTCTTCTGCGGGCATTTTGTTGATGAAGAATTGCCTCATTTTCATACTGAGCGTTGATATCTTGATAGAGTGTTCCACCTAAAGCTACATTTAACAGCTGAATTCCGCGGCAAATTCCGAAAATCGGCAAATTTTTCTTTAGAGCAGCCTCCGTCAGCACCAGCTCGATTTCATCACGTTCCAGCATAATATGGCCAATTTTAAGATGCGGCTCTTCATCAAAGAAATGGGGATGGACGTCCACCCCGCCTGTTAACAGAAGCCCATCAACCCCATCCAGCAGCTGGTCAGCATCGATCTCTACTCCAAAAGGAATATTTACCGGAATCCCGCCCGCCTGAATAATGGATTTCACATAAGCTTCATTAATACAATACTGGCCGTTGTTTGTAGTCATCGTTATACCAATAATGGGTTTCATTTAAATTCCTCCAAAATCTATAAAATCTATACTTGCTTTAGAATATTCTAGATTAGACTTAATTTTCCTCTTATAATGAAGTAAAAACTAGGATGGCAAAGATCAATATGGATAGAAAAGCCCGTTTGCAAGAATTGCTCAATAAACAAAAACAAAAAGAATACGCACAAGAGAAGAAGAATGCGTATGAAACGGTTTTAGAAGAAGTGAATGAGTTATTCCCTATTAGTGATGGGAACGTAGAAATATTATCTGAGGAAGAATCCCAAGCAATTGTAAATGAATTATTTGAAGTCTTTCCATTTTACGATAACGGCATCAACTGGAATCTGATGTCGCATAAAACTTTCTATTCCAATTCAAGTGACTATGAAAATTCTTTAGGCGAGCTTATAAATAGAAAACATAAATTAGAAAACGAGATCAGTTATATTATCGATTTAAACTATCACCATGTAATTGAAACAAAGCTTACGAATATCCTGTATCGAATTGAGGAAATTCGAACTTGGGATCGATATATTTATTGCCCACAATTCAAACTGGTTATTGAATTTCCTTCGAATTTTATTGCGGTTGGCTGGAAGGAGTAACTGTTTAAATTTACACCGTGAATTACGACAGTGTACATCTATACCAATACGAAAAAAATGCCCCGACTGTTTGAGGCACTTTGATAAGTTTGTTTTATGAAAGTAGATTTGCATACCAGTCTAGCATCATCTCTCCGTAGAAGTAGACGATGATAGCGGCTAGAGCGATGGACGGGCCGAATGGGACTGGGGTTTTTCTTCCTTGATTCCTGACCTTTAAGACAATAATACCGACGATCATGCCAATGAAGGCAGATAAGAATAATGTGAGTAAGGTATTTAAGGTTCCTAACACGAGCCCGATTAAGAAGAACAGTTTTATATCTCCCCCACCCATGCCGCCTTTCGAGATTACGGCGATGAGGTATAGAATGCCAAATCCAACGACTGCTCCCAGCAAGCTATCCCACCATGGATCCATCGGCGATAGGATTCGTCCCAATACTAGCAATGGCAAAAAGAATAACAATACTTTATCTGGAATCAGCATATAGGCAAAGTCAGAAACGACAATAATCATTAATAAGGAAATGAAAAGTAAGGCTACAGCAGTTTCGATAGTGATGCCTAATTTCCAAACCGCTAATGCAAATAGAATACCTGTCACAAGCTCGGTTAATAAGTAGATTGGTGAAATCTTCGAGCCACAAGTACGGCATTTGCCTCTTAAGAATATGTATGAAAAAACAGGGATTAGATCTAATAGCGTTAACCGCCGATTACAATTTGTGCAATGGGATGGCGGCGTTGAGATGGACTCTTTTTTGGGCACCCTTAAGCCCACGACATTAAAAAACGAGCCAAATACAAGCCCAAAGATAAACGCCAACACAGTATAAACCATTTCCATGAATCACACCTCCTACAAATAAATGAACGGGACTCTATAAAAGAATCCCGATGGTTTGAGTTTTTTTCACGACAGTTTTGCCGAGACCCCTACAAAATCATTCAAAAACACGACAATTCTATTAGTTCTCGCCTTCATAGTAGAAAGTGGTTACTTGAATGGAGGCATTTAAAGTTTCTGCACCCTCTTCCAAGAATTCCCCTTCTTCACCTGGAAGGGAATAGCTGATCGAATCGATATGCATAATCCGCTTTAGGTTTTCAATTTCTTCTATGAAATGTTGAATATCTTCGTAAACAGGTGCTTCGATTGCCAAGTTGAACGTGATGAGTTTAAGTTCTGGCGGAATTGTCTGTGCAGCAATTTCTGATACAGGAGTTTCAACCGTTTCGCCTGTTTCATTTTCTTCAATAATATCCGTTTCAGTCTCCGTTGTTTCTTCTGTCTCAGCAGTTTCTTCTTCAGGCACAGGTGCTATAGCTGATTCTGACACAAGGGCGTCATAGCTATTAAAGCCAATGGAGGTAATACGTGTTTCTGTTACGTATTCAATCTCTTCTAGGTTCAATAATAACTGATCGATTTCACGGGATTGGGGCAATTTTTGACGAATTTCAAACACATTGGTTATTTCCGTTGTGCCTTCTTCTTCACCTGCAGTAATTTGAACTTGAAGTGTCTCGATTTCTGTTTGCAAAGAATTGACGGAGCCCTCAAGGGATTTCACATCATTCTTTTTCGGTAAAACAATATAGTAAAAGACTGCAAATAATAATGCAGCAACTAACGCAATAATCAGTAATAAAGAAGTATTATTATTACTAGAGAGCTTCATTATTGAACACCTCCAGTAGCTAAATAGGTTTCATTGATCAGGAGCGTAATTTGTACAGATTGTCTAGGAATCACATCAAAATCCGTCGCACCTTCTGTTCCTAGGTCTTCGCCTAACCCAGAGTTTGTGATGGAAAGGACCTGTCCATCTGTAAAGTAAGCACTATTAGTCAATCTCGCCACATATGTCGCAACATCGCTCAAGGTTTCAAAATCTATGGAGATTGAGACACTTTCAGCGCTAAAAGAATAGTTGCGCAAATAGGAATTGCTCGGCTGCAGTCCTTGAATTTCTTTGATTAATGGCGATACCGGATAAGAGACCATTTCTACAAATTGCAAGGATTGTTCTAAAGTCCCTTCATTAGCTGGCTGCTGCGCAACAAAATCTTGATTCAACTGATCGCGTTGTGCGATTAAATTGGTTTCTTCTCTTTTTAATTCTGCAATTTCAGCTCGGGCACTAAAATATTGCCATAGAAATAATGATAATATTAATAAAGTTATAATCGCGAGCAGGATATAAAGCAATTTTGAGCCTTGTTGATTTTTTTCGAGTTTGGGTATGAGGTTAATATCTGGTATCATGATTGAATCTCCTTTAACGCTAGCCCAAGCAATGATGCATGTTTTGCTTTAAATCCTGGGTAATGCTTTCCAATCAGTGAATCATCTACCCTCTTGGCTGTTACAGGTAAAGTATCCTGAATGTAATTGTAAATATTATCAAGAAGAGGGTTATCTCCCATGACAATGATTTCATCGACGGATTTTTCTCCTTTATGCAGAGAGAATCGGAAGAAATTCATGATGCGGTCAAGTTCTAACACTTGGTCCATCGTTGTCATGCGATAATCTTCTAAATCACCATCGTATGTAAATTCCAGCTCATTTTCTTTTAAAGGCTTTCCTCGCCAATCTGAAATCGCTGTTGGAATTTGCTGATAACGCAGGAAATCCACATGACCATTCGAATAAATACAGATGGATAATTCATTAATGAGCCAATTTGCAATGAGGTATGTTTTTTCATTATCGATCATTTGTAAATGCTCAAGAAGGCGTAAATTACATAACGCACGAATGTCAGCAACTTGTGGTTCCATGTTAATGTCTTGAAACAGGTTGATATATTTATGGACCTCCTCAGAGGCAGCCGCAAACAGCATTGCCTGGCCATCCCCTTCAGTCGGATCATAGACATCAATCAATGGGTCCTGAAAAGGCAAATGAATACTGTGGCCAAGTTCCATTTGGACATACTCTTTGAGTTTATTTGGCTCAACATCACGAGGATGCTCAAAGGATTTTAATAGTACAGTAGGGTCTGGAACGAAAAATCGAACATTTTGATTTTTCCCACCCCATCGAGCAGCATTATCTTTAAAAATCTCAAATAACGCCATCTCATCTTTCAATGTGGCTTCATCGATGACTTCATGAGGCAAAGCCACTTCAAAAACTTCATCCTGGGACAAATCTGGGCCCTTTGAAACAAGCGCGCGAAGTACATAATCATTAATCTCGATGGAAACATGGGAATTCTTATTTTTTCTGTTGAACATGCGCAGGGCTCCTTTTTGTAAATGATCTTGGAGTGAATAATTTATGGGTTTAATTTTCTAATGAGACAACTAACTATGAGAGTTAGTTGTCTTTTAGGGAATTAAATTATTATGGATTCGTTGGTGTTACGCCACTACCAGTCCCAATAGTTTCCTCTCCATCATCAGCTGCATTTATATCATCAGCCGTTGCAAAATCAAAATCAATTGTATTACCGTTTGAGTATTCCTCGGAAGTTCCATCAATTACTGTTTTATTTTTTGCGTGTAGGTCAGAAGTAGATTTATAAATAATTACATTTGCTGGTATTTTTCCACGAGAATCTAAAAAGTTTTCAGTTTGGAGTTCAGAAACAAGCACATCTTCTTCATGTGAATTTTCTGTAAAATAAAGATTAGCTGCATTTATAATATTAATAGCATCTGCTTTGACCGCTTTATAACGTGAGTTTTCAATAATATTCCCAATCGCTGGAACAGCAATTGCAGCTACAATTGCTAAGATAACGATTACTGCTAATAGTTCGATTAATGTTAAACCTTTTTCATTTTTAATACGTTTGTTCATTGTTTTAAACATATTAAATCCTCCTTTTAAGTTTTCATTTTGATAATTATTTTTTAGTATTTGCATGGACGTTGTTTGCATACCTTTTCACCTCCCTGCAAAACGTCCTCGACCTATGATAATTTATTACATTTGTTCATAAAGACTAAACATCGGCATAAAAATTGCCGCTACGATAATTCCTACAATACCTGCTAAAAACAAAATCATTAACGGTTCAATTAAGGATTTTAATGTATCCACAGATCTCTCTACTTCTTGGTCATAGAACTCTGCCACTTTTTCCAACATATAATCGAGAGAACCTGTAGACTCACCAATTCTTGTCATTGAGGTTACAAGTGGTGGGAATAGCCAACTTTTTTCTAATGGCTCCGACAGCGTATTCCCTCTTTCAAGACTATCCCTAGCTTCCAAAACGACTTTACTCATTACTGGATTTCCCACTACTTGCTCAACGATAGTTAGTGACTGTAGAATGGGTACCGCACTGCTAAATAACGAAGATAAAGTTCCCATCATACGAGAGATTGCCGTCTTTTGTAAAATAGGTCCAAAGATTGGCATTCTAAGTAATCCGTAATGAACGGCATAATTAAATTGTTCATTTCGTTTATATAGCATTTGGAATCCGATAACCGCACCAACTACTATTAAGATGACTAGCCACCAAAACTTCTGCAGCCACCCACTAATTGCAATGATTGCAATCGTCATCCAAGGCAACTCTGCCCCCATCTCTTCAAATGACTCCACAAATGAAGGAACAATGAAAACCATCATAAAAATCGCTACGACAATCGTTAACACGAATAAAACAGCTGGATATGTCATTGTCGATTGTACTTTTTTCTTTAGGTTATACTGTTTTTCAAATGTGTTTGCTAAGCGCTCCAACGTATCGTCGATATTCCCTGTTGCTTCGCCTGAACGCATCATATTTGAAAATAGTAACGGGAAGACTTTTGGGTGTTTCAGTGTTGCGGCCGAGAAGGAAACCCCAGTTCGAATATCATCTTCAACTTCTTCTAATGCTTTTTTTAAGGGCTTGCTTTTCGATTGGTCTGCTAAAATTCGAGTTGATTCAACGATTGAAACACCGGCTCTGATCAGCGTTGCAAATTGGCGGCAGTAGATTACGAAGTCTTGGTTTTTAACTTTAGCGCCTCCAAGATTTAAATCCTTATGAAGGATACTCGTTGATTCGTTTACTTCACGAGGATTGATGCCTTGAGCCCTTAGTTTTGCAATGGCTGCCTGTTTATTTGCTGCATCTACTATGCCCTTCTTTTGTGCCCCTTGATTTGTACGGCCTATATATTTATAAACAGTCAATTTAACTCACCAACTCAATTACTATAGTCTTCAAACTTTAGATAAGGCCTTGCTTCTTCCATGGATACCTTACCTGATGAAATGAGCGATTGAATCGAAGTTTCTAAAGTATGCATCCCCATCGCTCTGCTTGTTTGCATTACGCTTGGAATTTGGTGTACTTTTTCGTTTCGAATCAGGTTTGTGACAGAAGGGATGGCCGTCAATATCTCAGTGGCTGCTATACGACCATTTGAATCTTTCCGTGCAAACAATCTTTGAGAAATAATCCCCTGCAATACGTTCGCAAGCTGAATTCGAATTTGCCCTTGTTGATGCGGTGGAAACACGTCAATAATTCGGTCGATTGTTGTTGGCGCACTCGACGTATGTAATGTGGCAAACACTAAGTGCCCTGTTTCAGCTGCTGTTATCGCCGTGGAGATTGTTTCTAGGTCACGCATCTCACCTACTAAAATCACATCTGGATCTTGACGTAGGGATGCACGCAATCCACTTCCGAAATCCTGTGTATCAATCCCGATCTCACGCTGATTGACAACGGATTTTTTGTGATGGTGCAAATACTCGATTGGATCTTCGAGCGTAATAATATGCTTTGACTTTGTTTCATTTATATAATCCAGCATCGCAGCAAGCGTCGTGGATTTACCTGAACCCGTTGGACCTGTAACTAAGATTAGTCCTTGAGGCTTGTCCGCTAAATCATAAAGAACTTTCGGCATTCCAAGCGATTCTATCGTCGGTATTTTAGATGGAATCAAACGGAATGCTACCGCACTGACGTTACGTTGATGATAGGCATTTACACGGAAGCGACATAAATCATCAAGAGAATAATTAAAGTCGGTTTCCCCTTTTTTTTCATACTCCTCAACTTTATATTCAGGAAGTACTCCCCTTACAAGTGCCTCAGCTTCATCAGGTGTAACAGCAATGTCGCCAAATTGCTTAAGCTTTCCGTTTACTCGATAAACAGGTGGTATTCCCACCGTGATGTGTAAATCAGATGCTTTTTCTTCATAGGCTCTTTCTAACAATGCACGTATACTAAACATCTTTTCACTTCCTATTCAACTGTTGCTACATGCAATACTTCTTCAGTTGTTGTATAGCCATCAAGTACTTTTAATAAGCCATCTTCTACTAGTGTGTGATAGCCGGCTTCTTTCATGTAATTTCTGATTAAACTTACACTTGTTCTTTGGAGAATAAAGTCTTTAATTGTCCGGTCGATTGGCAGAATTTCATGGATGGCAATACGTCCACGATAGCCAGTATGATTACAAGCTGGACAACCACGCCCACGATTTACTGTTTCGATTGTCATGCCAAGCTCTTCAAAAATCTCTTTTTCGCGATCTGTTGCAGTTACTGTTTGACCGCAATCGCGACAAACCCTGCGAACGAGACGTTGAGCTACTACCCCAACTAACGATGAGGAAACAAGGAATGGTTCAATCCCCATGTCATGCAGCCTTGAAATCGATTCAACCGCGCTATTCGTATGCAAAGTACTTAATACTAAGTGCCCGGTTAAGGAAGCACGAGTTGCAATTTCTGCCGTTTCCAAATCTCGAATTTCCCCAATCATGACAATGTCAGGGTCTTGACGAAGAATGGATCGTAAACCGGCCGCGAAGGTTAAACCAACTTCTTCTTTCACTTGAATTTGGTTAATTCCTTCTAATTGATATTCGACTGGATCTTCAACTGTTATAATGTTGACACCTTCCTTATTCAAATGAGAAAGTGCCGCATACAAGGTTGTCGATTTACCAGATCCAGTTGGTCCTGTAATTAACACAATTCCGTTCGGTCGAGCAATCATTTTACGGAAAAGCTGCTCGTTATTACGGTTTAGACCAAGCTTATCTACATCTGTTGCTGCATTACTTAAATCCAGGATACGCATAACGATTTTCTCGCCAAAAATCGTTGGCAAAGTCGATAAACGAATGTCGATAGGTTTAAAGTTCACCGTCGTTTTAATTCGGCCGTCTTGCGGAATACGATTTTCTGTAATATTTAACCCACCCATAATTTTCACACGGGCTGACAGCATATTTTGCATATGCTTCGGTAAAGAACGCTCTGTTCGTAATTGACCGTCAATCCGGTAGCGAACTCGGAAATCCGTTTCTTGCGGGTCAAAGTGAATATCACTCGCGCGTTGAGCGACTCCATTGGCAATAATTTGATTCACAAGCCGTACGATAGGCGATTCTTCATCCGTAATTTCCTGCTGTGTTTCTGGTGCCGTTACACCAAGATCAGAAAGTGCTGCTTCCATGGATTCTTGCAAATCATAATATTTTGTAATTGTTCTATATAGGTCGTCTTTGGCTGCAATACTTGTCTCGATTTGGCAGCCTGTCGCCATTCGCACTTCTTCAATTGCAAAATAATCCATTGGGTCGGCCATGGCGATAAATAATTTATTTTTATCGCGACGAATCGGCATAATATTTGCTCGTTTTGCCAGTTCAGCCGGTACTAATTGTAAAAGGTCTGGGTCAATTGAATATTGGTTCAAATTGATATGTGGAACACCTAATTGAAATTCAAGGACTTCAATCAACTGCTGCTCTGTCAGGAAATTTTCTCGAATAAGAAAGTCCCCTAGTTTTTCATCGCGACTTTTGTTGGATAAGGCGTAATCCAGCTGATCGTTGGTGATTACACCCGCTTCCACTAACAAGTCCCCTAATCGTTTTCTTGTTTGCATTCTCATTTTGACACTCCCCTTCTTATGGAGTAATTAAGTTGCCGCCTTTGTCATAATAGCTGCCTTCTGGCAAATCTTCTTCATTTCCTTCAGGCATATCCGGTAAACCATTATTATCTAAATCAATTTGTGTATCAGGATCTTGGTTTGGATATTGGCTATCATTCGGAACCGTGTTTGTATCCGGATTTGTAGTACCTGGTGTTTCTGTATTCTCAATAGGATTGCCGTTTTCGTCTGTAGTTCCTGTTGTATCAGGTGTGCTAGTCTGTTCTGACTGACTTGCCGAAATCATCACAATTCGATTCGTTGGCGCATAGTAATCACGGCTAATTTGCTCTTCCGTTGTACTGCCACTCTCTGAAATAATTCGAGTGACGATTACTCGAACACCATTTGCACCTTCTTGCACCAATTGTTCTTGACCTGGAGATAAATCCTCCGAGTATCGGTTAATAATACGAGGAGAGATATCTTCTTTACTTACTTGGACGAGAACATCCTTAGTTTTTTCATTTGCAAAAATTTCAACTTTCAAGCTTGAGCCTTCCACTGTCGCATTAATCTGGACTGGACTCGTTGAACTGTTTAAAAACTTCAAGTCTTCATTGTATTGAATATTAATTTTTGCATTAATGCCAGGTTCTAAGTACGTCGGTAGCTTTTCTTGTGAATGACGTTCTTCTGTATTTAGCACCACATCATATAAAAGTGAAGCAACAAAATTTTTCGCTTCGTTATTTGCACTGCTCTCTCCCACTTTTGCGATGAATGAAAAAGTCTCACCTGGATATAATATTGTGCCGTTTAACAGATCCACTACCTCGAATACACCTGCACTATCTGTTGGAATCTCTTCAATAGATAGTGCGATGCGTTCATTATCGATTTGCGTCAAATTCGTTAGTACAGGTGAAATTTCGTGTTCCTTTAAAAAGGAAGCTTGCGTCGCAACGGAATTCAATGTTGCTTCCGCATCCCAACTTGACACTGTTTCTATGGTGTTTTTTACTTCATCCGGAACAGTTACTTGTAAAGGTAAATGGACAACTCTGTCTGATTCCCAAAAAGCAAACCAAGGTTTGTTCACAGTTGTTTGATATTGTTTTACTGTACCGTCTAAATCAAATACAAATTCGGAAGGGTCAACCAGGACTTCGTATTCACCATCACGTACGGCGATAGGTTCAGTTACCCAGGTATCAATAGCCTGTTGCAAAACTTCCTTCATTTCCACTTCATCCAAGCCAGCTACCTTTACGCCAGCAATGGTTGATCCTGCGTCCGATTCATCGGCAGAGACCGTTCTTAAACCTTCTATGCCTAAAAAAATCAGCAGCAACACTAAGGCACCTAAGAGGATTGGTTTTATTTTTAATGGCATGAACTCACCTCAAGTTTTCATCAAAACATATTAATAGTAGGATGTTTCAAAATTTGCTATTTTTCACATGAAACTTCAACTAATTCAAACATATTTAACCAACTTATATGTACAAAAAATAAAAAGATAGCTTATTTTCCCCTACAAAATATTCACTCTCTTATTCTACTATATTACCCGAAAAGTATCGTAATAATTGTAAAATTATTTATAAAATCTTAAAAAATGACATGTACTTACACACAAATATTTGAATCTATTAATAAAATACACAATTTTTGAAAGTATGTATATATCTTTTTTACTAAAAAAATACTTTTTTTCAATTATCAACATTTCATTCTATGACTTTTATATTATACACTATATAATATAAATTAGATTAAACTAAAAATATACAAATGGTGACTTTATTTCATATGAGAGGCGATTAAGTGAGGATATTAAAAGAAAATAATGGTTTCACCCTAATAGAAGTTGTAGCATCAATAGTCATTGTTACAATTGTTTTGACTAGCTTTGCAACTCTTATCATACAGAGCAATAAAACTGCCGTTTATAATAATGAAAAACTTGTACTTATTCACTTAGCAGATGCTGAATTAGAAAGGCTTCAAGCAATCCCAATTCAATCGAATTATAGTACTCTTCAGGATTATTTAGATATGAACCACAAACGAATTTATGAATTAAACAGCCAATTTTATTTAATTGATTTCGAAGTTATTACCCCACCTAGCGGAAGTAATGAGTTGTCATTTCAATTAGCAAATGTACTTACAACTGTGTCTTTATGCAAAAATAAAAGTAACGTAACAATAGAGAATTGTGAGCAAGGAGCCAAAAGTTCTACGGAAGGATATGTTTCGTTTGAAGAAAACAAATAATGAATATGGATTAACGCTTGTTGAACTATTAGTAGTTTTAGTGATTTCAATTATTACTTCCCTCTTTGCAACTGGGATTATTGTGAATGCATTAAACAACAACAATAAAATAGTTCAAGACACTCAAGTTCGTAATGAAGCTGATTATTTGATGAGCTATCTTATTAAAGAGATTTACACATTACCAGAATCTCAAATAACTGAAGTAATTACTGATCAACTAGAAAATAATGTAGCCTGCAATCCAAATCAGGCCATTAAAAGATTCGGCATTCTTTATGATCATGACAATGACAAAAATACAAATCAATCAAACAAATCAGGTGATGTATTTACTGGATTCCAGTTCCAAAAATGCGAAATGAAGCTTATAGTACAAGGGCAAGAAGTACCTATTTCAAACGAAAATATAACCCTTAATCAAGACTCCAGCTTAATGAAAAAACTAGAATATGAGACAACAAATAATTTTACAGGAAGTAAAAATCTAGTAGAAGCACAAAACAATGTTTATAAAGTTAAACTTGTTTTTAATTATAAAAACCGAAATAATACGAAAAAAATAGTTTTCGAAAATGAAATTAGTACCATTAAAGATTATTAGGGGGGAAATGCATGAGGTATATAAAAAATATTAACGGTTATACATTTATAATGACATTTGCAATTCTAATTCTTTTATCTGTAATTGGGGTTAGTTTAATAACACTTACATCAAGCGGAACAACAAAAAATGAGCTACGTCAAAATACAATTCAATCCCAGGATTTAGCAAAAAAAGGTATTAGTTACCTTACTAGTGATATAAATAATATACTGGAAAAAGAATTAGAAAACGAGAAAAAAAAATCTAGTAATACATTTAACATAGATACGTTTTTTAATACTACGTTCAATAAAAAAATAAACTTATTCTGCGCAAACAACGGCGGAATAACTCTTCCAAGTGGATTAAGTGATAATAGTGAAACTAAAAGTTGTATTGAAAAAATATCAACGGTTGTAAGTAGACCTACAATCCGTGTTGCCAGTATAAAAAGTACCGGTACTATAAACAACAAAGATTTTACATACTACTCTAATGTAGAATTCGGTTTAAGTGACGTTCCTGAGCAATTATCCTATGCAGTTTCTACAAATAAAGGAGGTAATTTATATTTCTTTGGCGGAACTGAAATCCAAGGAAATGTTAGAGTTGCAAGTGGGGGTAAACTTTTTAGTTATAATAAAGCTTTTTGGAGTAATCTTTCTGCACCGATTTGGACTCAGTCAGTTTTTCCAAAAATAATTTCCAATAATCCAGAAAAAGTTGCTACTCTTTATTTGGATTATAATAAAGATAAAAACGAAACAGCTAAAGTATATAAAATAACAAAAGACACATCAATTAATTCAATCTTAACAAAAACACTAACTAAAGACTTTACTGAAACAACAGATATAAAAAGTGTCTTTGAAGGTACTCCACCTATCGCAGCGCCTTTAAATACAAAAGATACTTACATCGATATTAATAGTAAATTCAATGAAATAAAGTCCTCTTCATCAAAAATTAATTTGCAAACAAAAAACGGAAATCTAAATATTGCAAACAGCAGAAATGAAGATGCTCCTGCAATTCCTGAAAATACTGTGAAACTTATAAATGGAAACTTAAACATAGGAAAATATGCACTTAATGGAAATGCTAGTAATAATTATGCTAAATATCACAATTCAGTATTAGAGGGCAATTACTATATTGATGGAGACGTTGTAATAAGTGGGGTAAATTTACAGGCCAATGCAATTTTATATGTAAAAGGTTCTGTAGATATTGAATTCAGTACAGTTAAACCGCTTAAATCGAATGGGACACTATTTGTCTTTGCAGAAGGTCCAGTTGAAATCCATAATATTTCAGTTGATACTAAACCTGGTAATAAAGAAAGTAGTGAAATTCATGGTTTTTTCTACTCTAATAGTAATTTTTTAATGTACGGTGTTGGTTCAAATACAAGAATACATGGTGGAGTTTCTGCAAAAAATACAGTATTTACGGCTTTGCGTGGAAATTCAGTAGGCCATGGAACAACTACTGACTATAAAGTAGATGATAATGATAATCCTATTTCTAATGAGGATGCTAATGTATGTCTTAAGCCTAATCAATCCAATTCCGATTCTCGTGCAGGAAATTTTGAATATCAACTATCTTTATTAGATAGTAATACTACTTTAAATTGGATAAATAATGTAATTAACTTAAGAACGAAAAATAATAGTAAGTGGCAAGATACAGAATTGACTCTTGGCTCTAGCTCGTATAATGATACTTTTTTAAACAACCTTAATGAACACATTGTAAATATTAACGATTATATACGAGGTTATAAAATAGTAGGTCAAAATTATCAAAATAGAACATTCAAAAGTGCTGATATCGGTAAGACATATTATATTAAATTGAATGGTGCATACAGAGAATATAAAGTAGAGTGGTGGCTTGTTCTCTTTTCTCTTTTTACTAAATTCGAATTTTACACGACCTACGGGGAACAACCTGTAGCTGTAAATACCAATACAGTAAAGACTTTAAAATCACTTATAGATAATTGGAACGCCAATACTAATGGGAAAAGTTCACAGGACCCTAACAACACATTTAATGTTACTAACCAATGGAACGATATCGGAGAATATTTAAATGCCTTATATAATGTTTTAGCTAAAAAATCTGGTATGGAGGTAGGAGAAAAAGACACTTGTATAGACGATCGAAATAACAATGATAAAAAGAGTGACTATCTATCTCAAGGAAATGAAGACTCAGATTCTCCAGCAATCCAAAGAACAAAACCATCGCGACTTACAATTATTTATGATCACGAATTAGTTAGCCAATATATAAATACAATTGAAAAACAATCGACCAATATAGAAGATTTAAAGGTTATACCCGCCGTTACAAAATCTTTTGATACTACACCAATTAATTATTAAATCCGGGGGCTGATATGCTAGATGCATTTTCAGCCTTTTTTATATGCCA
Source organism: Lysinibacillus fusiformis (assembly GCA_030027265.1). GTDB lineage: Bacteria > Bacillota > Bacilli > Bacillales_A > Planococcaceae > Ureibacillus > Ureibacillus fusiformis_A. The sequence goes on from JASENG010000003.1 coordinate 266,755, forward strand.
TCAAACACTACCACTTTTTCAACTCACAACAAATTCCCAAATTTAAACATAAGTAATTTCACATAAATTACAAATAATTAAGAATATATAGTTTCGTTATCTTTTTAATTTTAAAGAAATATTTTTTCTTCCCCTTCCCTTAATTATACCAAACAAAAATATTTATAAGTGGAGAGCTTTATATGAAAAAACTACTACACAACAATAATAAAGGCTACACCCTAATAGAAGTAGTAGCCTCCATCATTATCATCTCAATAGTTTTGCTAAGTTTTTCTCAGATTTTTATTCAAACCAACAAAACGGCTGCTGCGAATACGGAGAAGCTGGTGACAATCAACCTGGCTGATGCGATGTTGGCGAGGGTTCGGGCGAATACTTATACGAACAAGACTGATATTCAAAGTTATTTTGTTGATAATACTCAAACTAACAAAAAATTGAAGAATCCCCCACTTGAGATTGATTTGAATGGGAAAACTTATACAATCACTTATAAAGCTTCTCAAAGTACAACATTAACGAAAAATGCAAGTTTTTCCGAGAAGGATTTAAATCTCGTCAAAGTAGTGGTGACGGTTACCTCGCCAAACGGGAAAACAACTGGCTCCTCGGAAGGGTATGTTTCGATTGATTAAAAAACGGCTTGATGAACGCGGAATTACATTAGTTGAATTATTGGCTGTCCTTATTTTAATGTCGTTTATCTCCATTTTTACGATTTCGCTCATTGTACAGAGTACGGAAACGACCGAGGCGATTCGGGTGGAAAGCAGTCTTCGAGACGAAGCTGACATTATCGTCAGCAGATTGATAAAAACGCTTTACGAAACGAAGGAAGCACATATTGTTCAAAATATTACAGATAATGAAAATAGCTATTTAAATATGTCTACTTCCCCTGCCCTTTGCAAGCGTGATACTGCGGGCAATCTCATTTTAGACACCGCTTGCAAAAACACTTTAAAGCCGATCGGGTTCCTAACATCTGCAGGTAAAACCAAATTATATTTGATAAACGATATGTACGAGGTAGCGAATACGAATATTTCGATTAAAAATACCTCACGGATTACCGGTGATCCGAACAAAGTGGATTCTTACAAAATCACGTTAGTTCTTCAATATAAAAGCCGAAACAACGTACTTAAAGAAATTGAATTTATCAATGAAGTCCAGCCGTTTTAACATCTTAGATAAGGAAGTAGGATTTCTATGAACATGACTAAGTGTGAAAAAGGTTATTCATTATTATTATCTTTAACTGTACTCATTATTTTTTCGATTTTAGGGTTAAGCCTCATAACACTTACAAGCAATAGCATTTTAAAGAATGAAATCCGAGAAGACCGTACGCAAGCGATGGATATCTCGGATAAAGGAATCGAATTTATGTCCTCAGCTATTCAAAAGGAATTGGAGGATTATATTCAAACCGGGACTGTTGGCAGGGCTGATTTTCAGAACAAATTAACCCAAATTATTCAAAACAGCAAGTATAGCTGCGTTAGAGGTGGCGTCGAAATCCCAAGTGAAACGGGACAGACTAAGGTGTGTATTGATACCAGTAAAATTGAAAATGTCTACAATGAGAAAAATGAATTACAGGAATTAAAGAAGATTATTCCTATCATAAGTACAGGCATCGTGGATGGAAAAGAAAATGTGGCTACTGCCAAAGTGATGGTAGGAACAGATGCAATTCCCGATCAGTTGAGATATGCCATTTCGACCAATAATGGCGGCAATTTATATTTACACGGCGGTGTTGAGGTACAAGGTGACATTAAATCAGATGGGAATATTATTTTATCCAAACAAGCGACCTGGTTTTCAGGAACGACTGCGAAATGGGAAGACAGTGTATCGACAAGGATTCGACAAGCTACAAGTAGTGTTACTCCTAAAGTAATTTTGAATGAACAAAATAATATTTATATTCTAAAAACGACCAATAAACCATCTTATGATGATCACATCGCTGGGACCAAATTAAATAATACCGCCAACTACTCAAGATTTAGCCCTACTGCCACAAATGCATCTACTACCATTTCAGGAGAATTTTTTAATAGTCCTCAGCTCAATGTTGTAACGAAGGATCTATCTGACGATAAAGTTGAAATCAGCAGTGAAATTCTTGAAAAAGCAAATACAGGAACAAACAAAAAGTATACTTCCTTAAGCATTACCACTGCCAATCATGAAACAAGTAAATTTGCGAAGAACTACGAAACCCTGATAGCTGGTGAGACTGAAAAATGCGTCTCCTACTTTCTAATATGGTGCACCAAATATGAAAAGACTTTAAGTAAAAGTAGTCTTACTATTAACGGCGCATCCATTTATGGCAATAGAAGCATTGCTTTATCAGGAACATATTACGTCTATGGCGATATATCGATTACAAATACGAACCTTCGAACAAATGCATTAATTTACGTAGACGGCAATGTGACAATTCGGGAAAGTACTTTAAACGGAATTACCGATAATAGTACTTTGATAATCTTCGCCACCGGAGAAATCAATATTTCGAATATCTCCGTGGATAGCGACACACCAAGTGTGATTAAAGGTTTTTTCTATACAAAGTCTAACATGATTATGTATGGAGTTGGTTCTCACATCCAACTACAAGGCGGCATTTCGGCAAACCGATTAATTTTGACAGCGGTCCGAGGAAGTTCCAAGAATAATACTTTCGAATCTGGTACCGCGCAAGCACTTTTATATGATCATGACCGCAATGCAAACACACCAAGCATCCCTCAAAAAAATTCAAGGTTAACCGTCATTTATGATCAAAACTTAATTTCGGAGTATACCGACTTTAAACGGGATAAGGAAGAGGAATTTATCACAGAAATCAACGATCCGGAAATAATTGATCGCTCACATTAAAGCTATTTGAAAAATTGTAACAAATCTTTCTTAGAAAAATTGTCAATTCAAGTAACTCTATGGTCTTTTTCACCTAGTTCAGGTACATTAAATTTACGCAAGTGATACACAATAGAATTAAGAAGGTGTATGTATGAGAACACTTAACCAACAGGGTGCCTCCTCAACTAAAATTATTGCAATCACGATTATTATTTTGATACTAATCGGTGGAGCTATGACCATTTTTTACGATATGGCAGATAAAAGCGTGACGTTTTCTGAGGAAGATATTGCAGAAGCAACTGAAATCGCCCAAGAAGAGCTAAACCTGGCCTTTTCTACTACAGAAACCTACACATTTGATGAGCGTGCAGAAGCTATTCAATCCATCGGTTATGGCGAGCCAGAGATCGACAAATCCACCTTGACTTTTGAAAAGCATACCGACTCGGACGAATACGTGTTATTAAAACTTCAGCCACACGAAAGCTACGAAGAATTGTCTCGCGTGATGATCCAAATATTTGATAAAGAAAATGGTGCCATGATTACAGAAATCGATAATGTATTAACATGGAAAACATCTGAAGAATAAATAGTCCCCACCTCCCCATTTTTTGTGGGAGGTGGGTTTTAATATAGATTTTGAAGGGTTAAAATGATTCAAAAATTTAATTTCAAGCAAATTGAAAAATTACATTTACTCATGAGTAAGTGATGGATATACTATCATTAAGTAACAAATTCTAAATCACATCTTCAGATAACTTCCAATTCACCTTCCCCTTCTAAAACCAATCCTGAAAGGAGCCACCGAAATGTCAACCGAGAAAATCCTCGAAAAGATTCTAGTAAAAGTTGAGAGCATCGATATTCGATTTGATAAACTTGAGAACAGATTTGATAACCTCGAGAATAGATTCGACAACCTCGAAAACAGATTTGACAATCTTGAAAACAGATTTGACACCCTTGAGAACAGATTTGATTCCATGGAAGAAAACATAAATAATCAATTTAATAAAATTGACTCTAAAATTGAAGCAATGAATGAACAGGTAGTGAGGAATACAGAAAAACTCACACACCTACAGAGCCAGGCTGCAGAAAATGGAGAGAAATTAGTCAAAATAGATGAACTCACTTTTCGAGTTGATGTAATCGAATCCGACATTAGATTGATAAAGAAATTATTAATCTAAAAATACTTTTATTGAACCGTTTTTCCATTAAAAAAACCTGACACACGAGGTGCCAGGCCATTTAAAGATTAATACATTTTAATATATTGCTCACGTTCCCATGGGTGAACTGCAGTACGGAACATATCAAATTCAATTTCTTTTGCTTCTTTAAAGTTTAAATAGATATGGTTGCCTAATGCATTTCTCACTACTTCATCATTAGAAAGTGCCACAAGAGCAGCATCTAGAGAAGCTGGTAAGTTATCAATACCATTTGCTTTACGTTCCTCTTCGTTCATCACATAAATGTTACGGTTAACAGCTGCTGGAGGAGTTAAACCTTGACGGATACCCTCTAAACCTGATTCTAGAATTACTGCTAATGCTAGGTAAGGGTTTGCTGCTGGGTCAACTGAACGAATTTCAACACGAGTTGATAATCCACGTGAAGCCGGGATACGAATTAATGGTGAACGGTTTTGAGCTGACCACGCTACGTAACATGGAGCTTCGTAACCTGGAACTAAACGTTTGTATGAGTTTACAGTTGGATTTGTGATTGCTGTAAATCCTTGAACGTGCTCTAAGATACCTGCCATAAATTGCATTGCAGTTTGAGATAAACCGATTTCTGCACTTGGATCAAAGAAGGCATTTTCTTTTCCTTTGAATAAAGAAACGTTACAGTGCATACCCGAACCGTTAATGCCGAATAATGGTTTTGGCATGAATGTTGCATGTAAACCGTGTTTACGAGCAATTGTTTTAACAACTAACTTGAAAGTTTGGATGTTGTCGCATGCTTCAATTGCGTTCGCATATTTGAAGTCGATTTCGTGTTGGCCAGGAGCAACCTCATGGTGAGATGCTTCAATTTCAAAGCCCATTTCTTCAAGCTCCAACACGATATCACGGCGGCAGTTTTCGCCAAGGTCAGTTGGCGCTAAGTCGAAGTAGCCTCCGTTATCGTTTACTTCAAGAGTTGGTTCACCTTTTTGATCTAGCTTGAATAAGAAGAACTCTGGCTCTGGTCCAAGGTTGAAATGTGTGAAGCCTAATTCTTCCATGTTTTTTAATACGCGTTTTAAGTTATTGCGAGGGTCACCTTCAAATGGTTTACCTTCAGGTGTGTAAATGTCACAAATGAAACGTGCAACTTTACCATTATCAGTAGTCCATGGGAATACCATGAATGTGTCAAGATCAGGATATAAGTACATATCAGATTCTTCGATACGAACGAAACCTTCGATAGAAGAACCATCAAACATCATTTTGTTATCTAATGCTTTGTCTAATTGACTTACAGGGATTTCTACGTTTTTAATAGTCCCTAAAATGTCTGTAAATTGTAGTCGAATATATTTTACTTCTTTTTCTTGAACTAGACGTTTAATATCGTCTTTTGTGTATTTACCCACAGTATTCCACACTCCTACTTTTCCCTATTAGCAAATGATAGCTCAATCATTTACCATTCTATTTATAATTTACGCGTATTATTGATAAAAACGCGATAAATCCCCTTGTCGCAACGATGTTTTTTGATGACGACCACTATTGATCATCTCTTCACGTAATATACGTCGCAATTCTGCATCAGAGATTTCCTCTTTTGCTTTCGCAGCTTGTACTGCCGGATTATTTCTCATATTAAATACTTTTTTAATTCCTGCCATGTTCACGCCTTGTTCTAACATATCTTTAACATCTAAAAGCGTATCCACGTCATTTAAGGAAAACATTCTTCTATTACCTTCCGTACGGTGTGGCTGAATTAAATCATGTTCTTCATAATAGCGAATTTGGCGCGCTGATAGTTCAGTTAATTGCATAACCGTACTGATCGGCAAAAGCGGCATGGATCTTCTTAATTCACTTGATCTTCTTTCACTACCCATTTAATCCACCTCCCTTACGACTATCTTACTCCCAGTGAGATAGAATGTCAATCTTGCGTAAGAAAAACTGACATAAACGGGAAGGTTATAATAAAAGCATTGATAAAAGAATATCCCTTAAAGATAACTTTTTCAATAGTTTTATAATTCTTTTTATTATGACATCAGTTGTCTGAAAGTTGATAATTCCTTACGTTTATTGTTATCTATAGACCTTTCCATGTTATCTTGTGTTCAACTATTCGACATAATTCATTTTACTGACAATTAAAAGACTGCAAATCGAGTGGTTAACCCATTCAATCTGCAGTATCGATGCATTATTTTAACTTCATTATCTTCTTTTTCGATTTGAAACCAAGAGATTGATCAAGATAAACGCCAAGTTTAAATAGAGTCTTAGGGCAAAAAATAGAACTTCATTTTCACGGATAAATTCATTGCGGATACAATCCAGCTCATACACCGTGTAAAGCGCGAATGCTAACACAAAAATTCCCGCAACCACAAGGAAGAATGGACTGCTTACTGGGATAAAGATATAGATAAATGCAAAAACAACAAAAACAATCAATATCGTGAATGCATACATTAAAGCCTCTGAGATGCTGTATTCGATAAGTTTGATTCCCAGGAAGGCGATTGTCAGGAAAATAAGCACCGTTCCAATAAATACCGAAATGATTAAAGCTGCGCCCAGCCAGTCAATTAAAATGATGATTAATAAAAAGTGCAGAACACCGAATAAGATTGGTATTAAAAAAATTAACATATTGCCTAGACGCCACATAAATGTTGCAACGGCCATCGCAATTCCCAGCAGCCCAAGAATAATCACTACAGTAATTGGCAATAGCAAGGCAACCAGCAGCCCAATCACGCTCAAAATCCACATGCCCACAAAATAAAAAATTATGAGGTCGTAATTTCTATTCCGCCTATAATGCCCCATACAAAACCCCAATCTTAGATGATTTACTTACACTATATTTTTAAACAGTATATGTTATTAATAAATTTTTGATTGTGTTGGTAGATTTTCAGGATTTTATTTAGGAGAGGAGTGTTTTTTTGTAACGGTTATTAGAGTTGCTATGTCTAGTTGCGAATGACCATGCGATTGTTTGAAGGAGTGGAAGTGCTTATACAAAAAATGCTCCTTTCGAGCACCTTCCCTTCACCTACAAAAAACAACGGCTTAGATTTCTCTAAGCCGTCATCCATGTACCTATTTCAATTTCTGTACTGCACTGCAAATTGCATACTTTACATGCTCATAAGTTAAGCCACCTTGAATAAACGCTGTATACGGAGGTCGGATAGGGCCGTCCGCAGTAAGTTCGATGCTTGAGCCCTGCACAAAAGTACCAGCTGCCATAATTACGTCATCCTCATAGCCTGGCATATAGGCTGGTTCCGGTGCAAAATGAGCATTAACCGGGGATGCTGCTTGGATTTCCTGACAGAAGGCCACCATTTGCTCCGCAGTTTGGAAGGAAACCGATTGAATTAAGTCCGTTCGCTTTTCTGCGTAATGAGGATATGTTGTCATTCCCACTGCTTCCAGCATCGCTGAAGTGAAAATCGCTCCTTTTAAACTTTGCGCCACTATGTGAGGTGCTAAGAAGAACCCTTGGTAAAAGTCTGCTAATGTGTTCAAGGATGCCCCAGCTTCTGCCCCTATTCCTGGTGACGTCATCCGGTAAGCACATTTTTCAACTAATTCTGCACGCCCTGCAATGTACCCGCCGATTTTCGCTAAGCCTCCACCTGGATTTTTAATGAGTGAACCTGCCATTAAATCCGCGCCTACTTCAGTTGGCTCCATCGCCTCAACAAATTCCCCGTAGCAATTATCTACAAAAATGACGACATCCGATTTAATTTCACGAATTTTTTCACACATCTCCTGAATGGCTTCAATCGTGTAGGAAGGACGTGTTGCATACCCCTTTGAACGTTGGATTGCTACCATTTTCGTGTTTTCATTGATTGCAGCGCGAACACCATCCCAATCAATTTCTCGATCATCAATTAAATCAACATGAGAGTAGCCGATTCCAAAATCCTTTAAAGAACCTGTATCTTTGTCTCCTCCATCTACAATCGATTGAAGTGTGTCGTAGGGCTTTCCCGTAATGTAAACGAGTTCGTCACCAGGTCTTAATACTCCGAATAAACTTAACGTAATGGCGTGAGTCCCAGAAATAATTTGAGCTCGTACGATGGCCGCTTCTGCACCAAAAGTTTGCGCATACACTCGCTCTAGATTATCGCGCCCCTCATCGTCATACCCATAGCCGTTAGAAGGATGCAAATGAAAGTCACTTACTTGATGCGTCCGAAATGCTGCCAATACTTTTTGTTGGTTGAAAAACGCCATTTCGTCCACTTTCGCATGGATGGGTCTAATTTTCTTTTCCACTTCATGTGCCAGTTGCAGCGTTTCTGGTTTTAAAGCTGATATAAATGTCATGATGATTACTCCGTTCTATACAAATCGCTTAAGCGAAACCTGTAATTTATGTCCTTTCTTATCTTAACAATTCTTGTTATCTTTTCAACCATTTTAGAATTTTACTGGTTTGCCTAACTAATTTTTAAATAAAATTAAACTATTATAAACACGAATCGACCATAATATCGCGTCTTTGCGGATTTCCATTAAAACTTAAACAATCCGCTAAAAAATTACTTTACGAAACTCTTTTAAACTGCTATTCTCAAACTTGCATGTTCATGTAAGGAGGCAATGCTAATGGCATGGGAAGTCTTTAGTATCATTGGTACCATCGCCTTTGCAATATCAGGTGCAATTGTAGCTATGGAAGAAGAATACGATTTGTTTGGTGTGTATTTATTAGGAATTGTGACTGCTTTTGGCGGAGGTGCTGTGCGAAACTTATTGATTGGTTTACCTGTTTCTACATTATGGAGCCAAGAAATGATGTTTCAAATTGCCATTGCTGCCATCACCGTATTTTTCCTAGTTCCTCATCATTTGATCAAGCACTGGAACCGTTGGGGGAATTTCACGGATGCAATCGGCTTATCCGCTTTTGCCATCCAGGGAGCGATTTATGCTGTTTCTCTCGAGCTTCCGATTAGTGCTGTCATCGTTGCGGCAGTTTTAACTGGGTCTGGTGGAGGAATTATCCGCGATTTATTGGCAAGAAGAAAGCCTTTGGTACTTCGCGATGAAATATATGCCGTATGGGCGGCAGGTGCAGGTTTAATCATCGGGCTGCAGCTTATGGATGGCGATATTTTCTTATACGCCCTATTCATTGTCATCACAGCATTACGTGTTTTATCGTATACAAGACATTGGAAGCTGCCTGTGAGATCCTTAAAAAAGTCCTTAACAAATGAAAATAAATATTTAGAGATTCATCGTGAACAGTAAGAACCTACAGCTCCTTCCGAGTGTAGGTTCTTATTTTTGGGGCTGGGACAGAAGTGAAAAATTCTTTAATGGTGGAAGAAACTTATTAAGAAATGGATAACTTGTTAAATTGATTGAATTGATTGGGGGAGCGAATGTAGCTGTCGGCTGCGCCTTTCGCTACAGAGCAATGCCTTTTCTGACATGAAGAAAACATCATTTTCCACTTGAGGAAAATGACGTTTTCGGGTCTTGTCCCAGCCTCTTTTTTTATAGCAAGTAAATTGTATTCCCTTCTAAACCTAATGGAAGATTACCCATTTCTAACAATTCTATGATAGGTAAAAAGATATATCCCTCACCTGCAAGTTCCGCTGTGCAAGCCATTACACTTAAGTACATTGCTACCCCCACTAAATACTCGATCGATTTCTTATCCGTTGCTAGTTCAACCATATGTGAATAGGATGGATGAAAAATTAGTTCCGGTATATAATCGCCCAACTCAAATAGCCGCTTCTCTTGTCCGGCTTGCCTAATTTTTTGGCTTAACCGTTCCGGAATCTCTTTTAAAACATTCCATAGTTCACTTCCTTCAAATGTAAGACGACTAATTGTTTCCGGTAATTCTGCTTTTGATAACCATTTTATCGAATATGAACTCACATTAAGTAAATCCATAAAGCAGTTAACCTTTTCATCAGCTTCTCCCATTTGCACTCCAGCATTTTTCCCCCAGTGAATTGTTTGTAATCTAGTTATCATTGTATCAATGGAAGTCTTCAAATCAATTTCTTCTATATTAGTAGTTTCAACCATTCTACCTGCTCCCTTCGATGAGGCAATAGCTTAATATTTTGTAGTTAATTCAGGTGGTCCAAATTTCGGACCATAAGGACCTTCATCCAACCAACGCCCTAATCTAGGTATAACTGATACAAGCGACGCTGCTAATTCACGTTTCATATTCATATCTGGAGCATTCCCCTGTAAATGATGCAAAGCTGTGCTTGAACCATCGCGATTCCATAAAGCGGCGATTCTACGTTCGTTTGCCACCTCATCAATGGCTTGAGCCCGTTCGTCCTCTGAATTTGCTCGGATTGCTGTTTCAATTCCTTTGACTGCCAACAAGGCATCCGGTACTCCAGAGTTAAGGCCGCGAGCCCCGAATGGTGCGAATAAATGTGCTGCTTCCCCCGCTAGAAGTATTCTGCGTTTTTCATCCGTTAACGAGTTTGCTACAACTTGATGGAAGCGATATGTTGAAACCCAAGTTATTCGATCTGCATATTTTGAATCCATCACTTTAGGCAGCCATTTTCTTACACCATTTATAGTAGAGAACTCCTCTGGATTATCTGACTCCAATAATTGCAGGTCCACACGCCATCCCCCTTTAAAAGGAACGAACATTACGTTGCGTCCTCCCATAGCTGGATGCTGATAATGGAATATTCTCTCAAGAGGAAGCGGATTTTCCTCATCTTCTTTAACATCAACCACTAAGAAAGTATCGTTTGTTCTGGGACCTTCCAGCTTTATGCCAGCCTGTTCCCGTACTACAGAGCGGGCTCCATCGCATCCAATAATGTATTTTGCCTCCCATTCCTCACCCGATTTCGTTGTGAGAACGACACCATTATCTTCTATAACAAGTTTTTCTACTGGTGAATCCCAGGAGAATTGTACCCCTGCTTCTACGCATTCCTCATAGATATACTTTTCAATTTCATCTTGATGAAGGGCAGTAAAATGCGGCAATTTATGAGAATCTTTGTTATTTGTCGGTCCATAATTACGTACATATACTTCTTTTCCCTTGTATAAGGTTCTTTTTACTGGCCAGATAATTCCGTTTCTCGCAAGAGTGAAACCCAGTCCAGTTGCAGTTTCTTCAAGAAGTTTTAATGTGGCACTGTGCAAGTAGATAGCACGGCTTCCTGGACGTTCACGACCAAATGGTTCTGCTTCCATAACAACAGAAGAGATTCCCTTTTTTTGTAACGCAAGACCTGCTACAAGACCAACCGGACCTGCACCTACAACAATGACATCACATTTTTTTCTACGCGACATTTCCTTCTCTCCTTTTATACTCAATTTTCTTCTTTATTTAATAGAGTAATTTTCGAAATCTTGCATAAGTCAGCTGCATCACTTATAGAAAACCCTAAATTTTTATAGGGAGAGTTTCTTAAGAATCTCCTTTTAAAAAAAGGCTCATATAGGGTACATTTCTCCTAATGAGCATCCAATAAATCTTTTTTTTACTCAACTGTGTGATAAACACTTACTTCAAAACCGCCAATTTGCTCAATTTCAATTCTTACCGAATCCCCATGTTCAATTGGCCCAACACCTTCTGGAGTACCTGTTGCAATGATGTCCCCAGGATTCAACGTCATATTATTGCAAGCTACTTCAAAACATTTATAGCAATCATAGATTAAGTGTTTTGTACTGCCATCTTGACGAACTTCATCATTGACCCACAATGTCATTTTCAAGTCATTTGGATCTTCAATTTCGTCCGATGTTACAATCCAGGGACCTACCGGCGTAAACGTATCGAAAGACTTTCGCCATGTACGTTCTTCATTTCCTCTTATCGAAATATCCAGCAATGCAAAATAGCCAAATATATAATTTTTCGCATCTTCTGCTTTTACATTTTTTGCCTTCTTGCCAACAATATAGCCTAACTCCGCTTCATGATCGGTACGCCGATCTTTGAAGGGAAGAATAATTGGTTCTGATGGTCCCGATAGTGAATCAGGCGACTTCAGAAACAAAGCCAATTCTTCTATTGTACGTGGCGCATTGTTGAACATTTCATTCATTTCTTTTTGATGGTTTTTATAATTAACGGGTGCTGCCCAAATTTTTTTAGTGGCAGGAATAGGTGAATGAAGTTTTACGCTTGATAAAGGATAAGCAGTACCAGTATGAAGAGAGTTCTCTATCTTGCCTCTTAACTCATCAAAGTTTTCGATGAGGTTTTGAAAGGATTCGCTTGGATTTGCCGGAATCCAATTGACAGCATCGGATACATCAATTACTACATTGTCTTTTACGATTCCAAGCAAATGATCGTTAAAAATTGCAATCTTCATTCCAATGCTCCCCCTTATTTAAACTGTGATATCTGGAACAAATACTTTCTCTACTATTTGATGACCGTTGTAATCTTGATACGGTTCGCTATACTCGAGCTCCAGCTTTTCCATAACGGGTTTGTCATTGAACGAAAATAGGAATGCGTCTTCTTCTCCAGTATTTGCATGCTCATGCAAACTCCAAGGCGGTAAAATAAAGAAGTCCCCTTTTTCCCACTCGAACTTTTCTCCGTTTATCACTGTGTACCCTGACCCTTCCAGAACATGAAAAATAGCACTGTGCACATGTCTATGTGCTTTTGTTTGCTGTCCTGGCTTAAGCTTTTGCATCATTGTACCAATCCGGGAATCTGCTGATCCTCCGGTTGTAGGATTGATATATTCTATTGCAAAACCATCATAGGGATCAGATTCAGATTCTTTCATCTCATCCAGCAAATATTTCACTCGATCAAATTTATAGCCAAAAATAGGTGAAGGATACCCCGGCTCCTTCGTTTCATTGAGCTTTTTAAATGCGCCCATCGAAAATTGCTTCGTTGAGTAATTTTCTGGTGCTGCCATTGGATAGCTTTCCTCTTCGTATGGTTCAAAAAATGACGCAGCCATTGTTTTTACTAGCCCCACATCCAGTCCGTCAAGCCAGAACATCGGCTCTGTTCCTTCGTGTTTATGCTCATGCCATGTCCATGCCGGAGTGAGTATCATATCTCCGCGCTCCATATATGTTTTTTTACCATTTACTGCGGTATATGCCCCGTCTCCTTCGATCACAAATCGAATAGCAGATTGAGAATGCTGATGAGAAGGTGCACTCTCCCCTGGTAATAATAATTGGATACCAGCATATAGAGTATGCGTACCATAACCTACTAGCCCACGTTTTAATAGGCTCGGATTTTGTAAATAAACAACACGCCGTTCTGCATCCCTCCCTGGTTTAAGCAGCTCCCCAGCCTTTAATACATACTGGCGAATTGTTTTCCATTTCCAAAGATATGGCTCAACATCATGGACAGGCTCCTTTGTAACCATATGACCCAAATCATACCAAAGCGGCCCTAAATTTTTTTCTTTCATTCCTTCATAATATTGATCTAGTTCTTCGTTAACCGCTACCTCGTTTTTCGGCATACTTCTCTCTCCTTTATTAAATGATGAATAGCATTGGGAAAAACGTTATTTTTGCCGAGTATTCTCAAGCCTTTACTTGAATATCTGCTTCCAGCATGAGCATCTTTTCTTTTACTTCATCCGGAATCGGCTGTGCTTTTGGCGTATCTTTAAAGGAAGTCCACGCTCGAACTTCATACCCGCTCGCTATGCAAAATTCCCCTTTAAAAAATAGGTGACTGATTTTGAACACTTTATTTTTAATTTCTTGTACCGAACTTTGAATTCGTACATTATCTTCAAATAGAAGAGACTGTTTAAACTGGCAATTTGCCTCCAGTATCGGACACCCGATTTGTTGTTCTTTAAACAATATAGAAGAAGGAAAACCGATCGCGGCTAAATATTCATGTGTAGCTTCATCCATCCATTTATAAAAGTTTGGATAATATACAATCCCTGCCGCATCTGTATCTCCCCATCGCACTTTAAAGTCATAGTTATTTTTCATACATGCATCCTCTTTTGCTATTAGACTGGACGACCCAGTTCGCCTGCCACTTGATCGCGCAGTTTTAGTTTCTGAATTTTACCGCTCGCAGTAACTGGGAAGTCATTTGTAAAGATTACCTTTCCAGGAAGCTTATAAATAGCTAGCTGCTCTTTTAAAAAGCCTTTTATTTCTTCTTCCGTGCTGCTTACTCCCTCTTTCAGGCGAATCACGGCACATACAATCTCACCGAGCGTTCCATCCGGTAGACCGATAACGGCTGCTTCAGCTATTTTGAAATGCCTCAACAATACCCCTTCAATTTCTTGTGGATATATATTGAAACCACCTCGTATTATCAGTTCTTTCTTCCTGCCAACTATTGTTAAATATCCTTTTTCGTCTAGTATTCCTAAATCTCCCGTATAGAACCATCCTTCATGATCCAGGACTTTAGCAGTTTGTTCTGGCAGCTTGTAATAGCCCTTCATGATGCCAAACCCTTTTATCGCAATTTCACCTACTGTACCATTTGGGAGCTTTTCCCGTTGATCGTTAACAATTTTCAGCTCTACACCTGGAATAGGTTTACCGACTGTTTTACAAATTCTAAATTCATCGTCATCAAATGGCGTTAGCGTGACAGAAACCGTTTCAGTGACTCCGTATGATTGGCAAAGATTGATACCCAATCGCTCCCTGATTTCCTTCATTTTTTCTGCCGATATAGAAGATGCTCCTACTATTCCAGCCCTTAAGGAGGATATATCGTACTGGTCAAAATTTTCAGCTTCCAGTACTTTAATAAACATTGTCGGAACACCTTGTTTAATCGTAATTTTTTCTTGTTCAATCAATTGCAGCATCTGTTCTGGGTGGAACTTTTCCTGCAACACCATGCGGGCTCCGGAAGTAATAGCGCAAAAAAGGTTAATCGCCATTCCAAAAATATGGAAAAAGGGTGAAGATATAACGAATACATCTTTTTCTGTACATTGAAGCCCTCGTTTCATGGTGTTGGCTGATTGAACAACACTACGATGGGTAATCATAACCCCCTTAGGAGTACCTGTTGTCCCGGATGTGTAAAGAATACAAAAAATATCATTTTTTGTATCGATGTCTTCTTCAGCTGTATTATCAATTGGGGAAAGTAATTCTTCATAAGATAGGAAACCATCCAGTTTACATTTAACCGTGATGATTTCAGGAACGAGATTAGTAGCTTCCTTGAATCCAATGCTCTCTTCAAATTCTTCAGAAGCAAATAGAATCCTTGGTTCTGAATTTTTCAAGATAAATTCGACTTCAAGTTTTTTATACTTGGGATTGAAGGGAACGAGTATGGCACCAATTTTAGCAACAGCAAAAAAGATAACAGCTGTTTCATACCAGTTGGGTAAAACTACAGCGATTCGCTCCCCTTTTTTTACTCCTTTTTTCTTCAAACACGAAGCTAGAATATCTACATCTTTTTCAATATTTGAATATGAATAGCGATGTTTTAAGTCGTATATTGCCTCTTTTGCACCAAAATTTTCAGTTGTCCGCTTTAGTAAACCGTAAACGGTCATTTGATTTTCTCTCTCATCCATGCCTTTCATCCCACTCCCTTGTTTTACAAAAATTAACAAGTGATAGATAAAAAAATTTGTATACCTACAAGATTTATTTACCCTTCAAATTCTAAATAGCATACAGTTAAAGATTCGATAAATTGCTCGAAAACCCTTGAAAATAATGGTTATATTAATCTATTTACTAAATTCATAGAACTTCCCAAACAGCGGCGATTCCTTGGCCACCGCCAATACACACGGCAGAAACTCCATATTTTTTGTTTCGTCTTTTTAATTCATAGATTAGCGACATTGATATTCTCGTTCCGCTGGCCGCTAGCGGATGGCCTAGTGCAATTGCTCCACCATTTACATTTCCCTTCTCAAGATCAAATCCCAACTCTTTTTGACATGCTAGATATTGTGCTGAGAAGGCCTCATTTATTTCGATTAAATCTATGTCTCCCAGAGCCATATTTGCCTTTTTCAAAGCTCCTCTAATGGCCGGAACAGGACCAATGCCCATATATTTCGGCTCCACTCCAACAACATCCCATGAAACCAAGCGAGCAATCGGCGTAAGCCCGCGCTTAGCAGCATATTCACCTGAAGCAACTATAATTGCTGCGGCACCATCCACCATCCCACTCGCATTTCCAGGTGTGACAACGCCATTTTCAACAAATCTTGGTTTTAGTCTACCAAGTTGTTCCATACTCGTATGACGAACGTGTTCATCATCTGTAATGACTTTTTCTTCCTTGCGTCCTTTAACAGTTACAGGAACAATTTCTTTCTGTAAAAACCCCTTCTCTCTTGCTGCAAGGGCACGTTCATGACTTGAATAAGCATGTTCATCCACTTCAACTCGCGAAATGTTATACTTTGACGCAAGATTTTCTGCCGTTTCGGCCATTGAGCACCCTCCATAGGTATCATAAAGGCCGTCCCATACCCAGTCCTCAACAACTGGTGCACCTAACTGGCTTCCCCATCTCATTCCTCGAATAACATGCGGCACCTGACTCATACTCTCAGTCCCGCCAGCTAAAACAACATCCGCTTCGTTTGTTAAGATATAGCGCCCTGCAGTTAAGATGGATTCGACCCCTGTACCGCATAAACGATTAATAGTTATGGCTGGGACATTGATCGGTGTTCCTGCCTTCAATCCTACATGTCTTGCAAGTAAGTGAGCATCCTTGCTGGATTGTTGTACATTTCCAAACACAACTTGATCAACTTCCTCAGCCGAAATATTTGCTCTTTGCAGTGCCTCTTTTGCGGCGATCGCACCAAGATCAGTAGCACTAATATCACGGAAAGATCCAGAAATCTCAGCAAACGGAGTTCTTGCGCCTTCTAAAATGACAATATCTTTCATGGTTTTCACCTCATTTACCTCGCAGTTTTTTATCTTCCTATATAAACAGGCTTTCTTTTTTCAACGAAGGCTTGTAGCCCCTCTACTCTGTCTTGGGTAGAAAAAGCATTCCCGAAGCAAGCGCTCTCAATCATAAGACCAGATTCCAAATCTGTATTACCGCCTGCATTTACTGCTGTTTTTACCATTTGAAGAGCGACAGGCGGTTTTTGAGCTAATTTGATTGCCCACTCTTTAGCAGCAAGAAGAACCTCATCTGTTGGAACTACTTTATTAACAATTCTCAATTCCAAAGCTCTGTTCGCATCAAACATCTCTCCAAAATAGAGCAATTCCTTCGCGATACCCTGCCCGACAATTTTCTGCAATCGTTGCGTACCGCCACCGCCTGGAATAATTCCAAGACCAACTTCCGGAAAAGCAAACTTTGCTCTTTCTGAACTGATGCGAAGGTCACAAGCAAGCGCAAGCTCCAAGCCGCCACCAAGTGCTAAGCCGTTCAATGCAGCAATGACCGGCTTTGTGACATGTTCAATTTTACTGAAGACGGTTCTGCTGACTTTATTCATTTTATTGACCCCTACAAGATCGAGACCAGCCATTTCATTAATGTCGGCTCCCGCTACAAAAGCCTTCTCTCCGCTTCCCGTTAGAATGATTGCCCGAACTTCGTCATTGCCTTCCAACTCATCAAATAGAGTAGAAAGCTCTTGAAAAACTGCCGTATTTAATGGATTAACAGGTGGCCTGTTTATCGTAACAACTGCAACATTTTCCTCAATCTCGCATAGTAAAAATTCATAGTTCATCATTTATTCCCCCTAATTATTGATAATCGTAAAAACCTGCGCCTGTTTTCTTTCCATGGCGACCTGCTCGAACCAGCTGTTTTAATAATTGCGGTGGAGCAAAATGAGGATCATTGAATTCATTCTTGAAGTATTCCATCACATGGTAGCCAATCTCGACTCCTGCATAATCTTGCAGTGTAAATGGCCCCATTGGGTAATTTAATCCTAGAGTTACCGCCTTATCGATATCTTCTGCAGAGGCAACTCCTTCTTCAAGAAGCTTGATCGCTTCGATGAATTGCGGAATCATGATTCGGTTAACGATAAATCCAGGTGAATCCTTTTTTACTTCAACCGGTTCTTTAGACAGCTTTTTAGATAGCGCTTTCAATTCTTCGACTGTTTCATCACTTGTTTTAAATCCACGAACAACCTCAACAAGCTTCATCAATTGTGCAGGATTAAAGAAATGCATGCCCGCCACACGTTCCGGCCTTTTTGTTGCCGCGGCAATTTCTGTAATAGACATGGACGAAGTATTTGTTGCTAGAATACATCCTTCTTTTACAATTTCATCTAGTTTCGAGAAAACGTCCTTCTTTAAATTAAGATCTTCCAAGACTGCCTCAATCACAACATCGGCTCCGCGCATTTCTTCCAAGTTTGTCGTAGTTTGTATGCGTGCAAATGCCTCTTGTTTTTCCTGTTCTGTCATTTTCCCTCTTTGCACACTTTTGCTCATAAACTGATCGATACGTTCTAGGGCACCGTCTAAAAAACGTTCTTCGATATCATGCAAAATAACTTGAAAGTTATTCAAGACTGCTAGATTAGCAATTCCGGAACCCATTGAACCTGCACCAACCACACCGATTACTTGAATAGTCATCTATTTCCATCCCCAATCTATTATTCTCAACTTCTATAAATAAAGTATAGCGGTCGCTACATCTGGTTTGTACCTACACAATGTAGGAAAAAACATGCAAAACTTCGTATATTATATAGAAAGGATTTCATTTTGCGGATTGGAAGTTAGTGAGAGGTTCGAATCTTAGTTTTAGTTTTTTGAGCATAAAAAAGCAGCCCAAAACTGGACTGCTACAAGTTTACGATTCTAGTTCTTTATCATTCGATCATCATACATATCATGCAATTTGAAAGCCATCATCAAATTGAATCTTATTTCTGCATCGCTTAAATCGACCATCAAAAGCGATTCAATTTTTTCAAGTCTATACAATAGCGAACTTCTATGAATATATAGCTCGTCCGAAGTACTTTTAATGTTCCCGTTATTTTGCAGGAAAACGTATAAAGTGTGATATAAATCAATGTTTTTGTTTTCTGAGTATGTTAACAATGGGTCCAGCTGGCTTTTTATAAATAAATTTACTGCAGTAGATTGTTCCAATTGATGAAGGACCGTATAAGCACCGAGATCTTCATAAAGGGAGAAAGAAATATATTTCATCCGTTTTTTGATAACATTCAATGCTAAAAGTGCTTGCTGGAAACTAACATAATAATCTTTTATATTTTCGGTTGGTCCACCAATTCCTAGTAAAACTTCACATTCATGATTGATTTCATGAGACCATTTTTCTATATGCCGGAAAATATTTCTCCAATATTTCTTTCCTTGGCTGCTTTCATCATCTTTGGGTATTAAAAGAATATAGTTTTCATCGTATGGTACAGTCAAAATACGGTGATCGAGTTTTGAAAGATGGGACTTGATCGCTTCCCAAATAAGGAATTTTTTAGCCTGTTGTTCTAAAAGATCATTTTCAAATAATGCAATATTTAACACTGCTACGCGATGGCTTTTGAAAATATCCCATTGGAAGATGTTTGCATATTGAATAATGCTTTCTTGATCTTCGATTTTTTCTGCCAATAGCTTATTCACAAAACTATCCTTTACCTGCTCTTTTGTATCAAGAACCAGCTTTTGTTTGATAAATTGTATCGAGCAGATATTTCTGGCCATTTCAACCGTAAGTTGATCGAAATCATTCATTTCGGCTGCCGTATTGTTAACAGAAAGATAGCCCAGCAGGTTTTCTCCCCCATTTATAACCCAAAAAGAAAATTCGCAGTCATTTCTTTCAGGAAGCCTAACAGTAAATTTCTCTTGCCTTTTTAGGTCATAGATTTTTTTACTTGCTTCTGCAGCCAGCTCCTCAACAATGTACGAATCGCTTTCTATATCGCAAAACTTATAGGAAATCGGCCTCATAAATCGATCGAACAAAATAACGGTACTTTTTAATAATTCAGAAATATTACTCGTAATTCCATCAAAATCATCATTCTCTACCGTTTTCTTGACAAGGGACTGTTGAAAATCTAATAAAAAATGAAGGCGATTTTTATTGTCTTTCTCACTTTTATATAATCGTGCGTTTTCTAAAAGAGTTGCAGCATGTGTTGCTAACATCTCTAATAGTTCCAAGTCCTCCTTGCTAAAAGGTCTTTCAGATTTATTTTGGATATGAAGGACACCAATGGGCCTGTGATCGATTAAAAGAGGAACTGTCATTTGCGGATTTCCCGTCTCCTCCAAGAATGGAAAATACTCTTTTAATATATAGTTATCTTCCACCCTTATTTGTGTCGGATACTCCATATCACCATAGACAGGCTTTTGTAAATCAAAGCAATTTTCTTTCTCGTTATATAAGTACATGCATGCATAATCTGAATTTAGTGATTTACCAGTTCTGTAGGTCAACTCATAAAAATGTTGTTCCAGAGAAGATTCAAGTGACTGATTTTTACTAATCCATTCCATTCCTTCTAATTTCTTCAACTGATTTTCCTTATGTCTTGCAACTGATAATGCTACAGCCATATCCTTACCAAATTCCTCAAAATGAGTCTCCATATCTAATAGTGGTACATTACTTAAAAATCCTACAATACAAAATCCAAAATACTGGAGCTCATCATTTAGCGGCACTGTAAACCAAGTCTTGACCTGTTCTTCTTTAAGCAGCTCTGTTAATCTACAACTTCCATGTGTCTCTGCTGTTTTATAAGTCAAACTTTGATACAGCAGTTTTGTCGAACAGGCTGGTGCATAAAGGGGAAAATGCCGGTGCACTGAGGGAGTATTCCCACTCCATGCTTTTGGAATAAATTGATTTCCCTCATTTAATACTACTCCAACAAAATCACAGTTAAGTTCTGAACGAAAGGAGTCGGCTAAATATTGAAGTACTTCATCTTCTGTATTAATCTTTATGAGCTGTCGTGATGTCATTCTTAAATGCTTTTCCACTTTTTTCATAAGTAATTCACTCTTACTCGATGACACACTATGACCCCCAGTTTGATTTTTTCTCCCTGACCTCATTATAAAAGAAGAAAAACTTAAAAGAAAAGGTCATCAAGCTAGCTTTCGTGATTAATTGACTTGAAAAAATGAGATTTCAACATCATTTGGCCTTCTGATCCCTTCACCAATAATAATCATTTTGTTCAAAAAGGCGTATCTGTCGCTGCTTGTTTCAAAAGTCGGAGTTGTTTTGAAATAATAGGAGCCATCCGGAACCTGTTCACCACTGATGATTTTATCGATTATTTCTTTCGGTCCATGCCGGTATCCTTTATTTACAACATAAATTGGTACACCATCATTCGTTTCAATAACATATTGTGCAAGTGCCTCCGTGACGCCATCATACCTGATGATCTGGTAATCTGCTCCACCTAAAAGAATGCTTCCATTTATACTTTCTCCTTCAACAGTGCCTCCAATAATAGGGATAATCCTTCTTATTCCGATACCAACATCCCCTACTTCAATGGGGTTAGAAACCTTGATATTCGCCTTAAAAAGAAATGTCGTTTCCAATTTTTCTGTCTTCCTTTCGCTATAAAATAATAAACGGGCAACCCTCTGTTATTCTGCAACAATACTTGAAGAATAGTAGAAGGTTAACCCATACATTTTCATACTCTAAACATTTTGTTTCACCATTTTCACTTCATGCTCTTCTTCTAAAAAGATCTCCTCTTTTTCTTCATAATAATTTCCGTATTTCTCTTGGACGAACAACATTGCGATACCACCGATTAACGCAGCCACTCCGATTGCGGCAAAATTAAACTGAGGCAGCAGATTCATTGTCAGTAAAAACCCTACAAAGGTAGGAGCGAAAATCCCGCCGATTCGTCCAAAAGCCATTGTACTGCCTAGTGCTGTAGAACGCATACTTGAAGGATAATACTGAGAAACAAAGGCGTTTGATATATTCTGTAATCCTACAGATGCTGCACCAATGATGAAGATCAGGACAAACGCAATTCCCATATTATTCGTCAATCCTATGAAGGATAGAGCGATTGCACCACAGAAGAATAAAGGAATAAGCACCTTTTTAAATCCGATTTTATCAACCAAACGTCCGAAGATAATCGTTCCTATAATTGCTCCCACTTGCATAACAGCGGTAAATGCCAGGCTGGAGCTAAGATCGTATCCTGACTCCATCATTAAGCGCGGCAACCATGTATTCATTGAATAAATTAAAACAAAGGCACTAAAACATGAAATCCAGAACATAATGGTACTAAGAGCTCGCTTATTTTCAAAAAGCTTCACAACTGGAGATCCTGCTTCCTTTGCTGCCGGTTTTAAAATTTCAAATTGACCATCTTCAGCTAATTTCGGAGCAATCTTCAATAATGTTGCTTTTGCTTGCCCTTCTTTCCCTTTTTCCATAAGGAATCCTACCGACTCTGGTATATATTTAAAGAAAAACGGAATGAACAAAAGTGGTATTCCCGCTAACCAATATACAGGCTCCCATCCTGCAGTCGGTAATAAGGAACGGCTTGTCAGTGCTGCTGTCAGTGCTCCAATTGAATATCCGCAAAAAATGAACGAAACAATTGCTGATCTAACTCGTTTTGGGGAAAACTCAGTGGCAAGTGCTATGACATTCGGCATAACGCCACCAAGTCCAATACCCGCAATGATTCTAAAAACAGCAAATATTACTGGGCTGCTTGCAAAACCGGAAAGCATAGTAAAGAAACTAAATAAGAACGTAGTAACGATAATAATTTTCTTTCGTCCGATTTTATCGGCGAACATTCCAAAGACGATCGCGCCAATTGCAGTACCTATAACTGAATAACTTCCAATGGCACCTGCTGTTACATCAGAAATCCCCCACTCGTTGATTAAGGAAGGTACTGTCGCTCCATAAATAACGACATCATATCCATCAAAAGAAATAATGATGAACAGCCAAATAATGAGCCACACATGGAACGAAGAAATTTTACTACTGTCAATTACATTCATCGGATTAATTACTTTCATATTTTTCCCCCTTTTAAAAGTAGTAACCGCTTACAAATAATCCCCCTAGAAAATTCTCGGTGTTCTTAAATTGAATTGTAATAGATTTTGAGGAAAATACTTAGCTACTTTATGTAGGAAAAAAAGAAATTTATTTCATTAAATTTGTGGAACTACCATCTGTTTACATAAAAAAGCACATAGATGAGTATTGATACTGACTCATCTATGTGCTTTTGAAGTGCCGGAATTCTAGAGGAAAACCTTGTACTTCCACCTAATCCATTCCTTATTTAAACTCTAATTCCCCGTCGTAAGCCATCATGCCGCCTTCAAGATTTGTTACTTGGAAGCCTTGAGACTCCAAGTATTCGCCCGCGTTAGCGCTGCGCACGCCGCCTTTGCATACCATGATGTATTCTTTAGATTTATCTAATTCCGGTGCTTTTTCTGGAATTGAGCCCAGTGGAATGTGGATGGCACCAGGAATCATGCCCTCTTCCACTTCAAAATCCTCGCGTACATCGATAATGTTTAAATCTTCATTTGCATCCAGTAAATCGATTAATTCTTCAGTTGTCATTGTTTTCATGGTTAAATCCTCCATCTGCTCTCTATTCGCCTCTTGCATTATAACCTTGCAATGCGAATGCTTAATTCTTACTCAGTATAATGAAAATTTTACCCCTAAGCAATTAACTAGATTTCCAATAGACAACCATTTTCAGCCTTGAAATCAGATGTTAATCTCTTTACGCTTAGGACGATAATTGCTTGTAATCCAATAATTCAATTTTGAACCCATGAGCGCATTTCTGCTGATTAATTTTCTCGCTATCGCAGGGAGGAAAAATTCTTACCTTTACCAAGTCTTCTTTCGTCTCATCATTAGGTGTTTCTGGAGGAATTTCAATTCTTACAGTAACATCATAGAAATGACCTTCATGATATGTAATGCCCTCAATCCTTTTCCATTGCCAGTCAAGGAAATTATCTCCCTTATATTCTTCGATTACTCTTTTATCAATAGTTGGGAATATAATGTCCGAAATTATATCCTCTGTTGTAAAGTACATCTCTTCTACTTCTGAATTAGCTTCCGATTGTACAATATGCGTTGGAATAAGGAGCATTAAACCTAATCCAAATATGCCCAGATATTGCTTATCCATCTTGGTTCACCTCAGAATTCAAGTCTTTTTCCTATTCTTTGCATATTGTTTTTTTATTAAACTAACAAGCTAAAATACTTGGGGGGGGGGCGATTTTAGATCAAATATCCTTCCTATACTCCGCAAAATATAAAATTCCTGTTTTTTTTACTAGATAAGTATCTAAAACACCTTGCGTTGCCGTTTCTATTGGGGGGCAGTAAAGGTATACCCACTATGATTCTTTTCATCGAAATTTATATTTAGATAGGTATAATCAACAATCTCAGATGTAAGTGCTGCCTTCGGATAACCCAATAAAAATACCTTGGTTCGTAATGCCCTTTCAGGAGAGGAATGCAGTAGAAAAAATAGAATTCCTGCCATTAAAAACATGGAAATTAACAAGATTACTTTTTTCAAAAAAATCACTCCTTTTGTGATTAGAAGTTTACCCTTACCCATTAGACTGCGAATGAGTTAATTCTTCTCTCAATACATCAATCGCACCCATTACTTCATCGATGTTTTCATGGTGATTCATTTTATGTCGAGCGTGAAGCAGCGCGGGTCTAAGAGATTCCACTGAGCGGCCAAACTCAGCCATCCAGCCATATCTCGGAACCATCCAAGTGTGAAAATGATGGGTTGTATCTTCATTATAAAAGTAATATACATAGTCAATGCCTAAAACATCTCTTTGTGCCTTCCGTATCCGTGTCAGAACCTGAATATAATCGATTTTTTCTTCTTCTGTTAATTCGTCAAAGCATTTGATATGGCGCTTAGAAGCCAATATCATCAGCCCTTTTATTGGATAAGCTACATCTTGATGTGCATGAAAGTATTCCGTTTCAAGCACAACACCGCCATCCGGTTCTATCAAACCATTTGTTAATGCACAACTTAAACACTCAACTTCAACTTCTTTGCCATTTGATAAGGTTATTTTTCTCACAGATTTGCCTCCTATGAATCTATCTGCCTTTCTATTTTTACGCAAAAAAAATCGGCAAGTACTTTCACTTAGCCGATTCGGTCATCAATTTTCTTCATTGTCTGAAGTAATTGCTACATGTTTAGATGGGGAAAATGTTGATATTGCATGCTTATAGATTAAATGCTGTTTGCCGTCTACCTCTAGTAAAACAGTAAAATTATCATAGGATTTCACTAGACCTTTAAGCTGGAAACCGTTTAGTAGGAAGACTGTTACGAAAGTATTGTTCTTTCGAAGATTATTCAGGAAAGTATCTTGTAGATTAATTGATTTCACGCCGTATACACCTCGTCCATTTTTTCTTTAATAGTTAGTATTCGACGCTCACCAGATTTTCCCTTCTTAATTTTTGAATAATTTTGAATATTTTTCGATTTCATTCCAGTTATTTCCTATCCATTCGACATCCATCTTGTTTCGGAAGTATGTCAGTTGGCGCTTGGCATAGCGGCGTGAATTTTGTTTCAATTCCTCAATCGCGTCTGTAAGTGTGAGCCTGCCATCGAAATACGCATACAGTTCTTTGTAGCCGATTGCCTGCACAGATTGGACATTGCGGATACCGCGTTCATACAAGCCTTTTACTTCTTCAAGAAGCCCTTGTTCCATCATGATGTCAACGCGCAAATTGATGCGTTCGTACAATTTCCCGCGATCCATGTCGAGCCCAATAATTAAATGATGATATAATGGGATATTGCCTCGATTGTGCTCCTCACTTGCCTTGGAAACCCCATGAAGCTCCACCATTTCAAGGGCACGAATAACACGGCGGGTATTGTTTGGATGAATCGTTTTGGCCGTTTCCGGATCGAGCTCCATTAATTTGGCATGCATGGCATCAGGTCCGATTTTAGCTAATTCATCATAATATTTTTTCCGCGCTTCTTCATCCACATCTTCCTTTGTGAACTGAAAATCATACAAGACCGCCTGAACGTAGAGGCCTGTCCCACCGACAATAATCGGCAATTTTCCACGACTCTGGATTTCAGCGATTTTGTCCCGTACCAATGTTTGATATTCGGCTACTGAAAAGCTTTCAGTCGGTTCTTTAAAACTTAGAAGATGATGGGGAACGCCTTCCATTTCTTGTTCCGTGATTTTCGCAGTTCCGATATCCAGCCCTTTGTAGATTTGCATCGAATCCCCGTTAATGATTTCCCCATCAAATGCTTTTGCCATTTGAATACTTAAAGCTGTTTTTCCAGAAGCTGTCGGTCCAACAATGGCGACAACTTCGATTTTTTCTTCATTCATCTATTTAACCACCGTGTAATTACAGAATATACATGTTCTCGATTTTTTTCTTTTAAAATTTCATGCCGCATCCCTTCGAAAAGGTATACGGACACATCCGTAAGGCCTGCCTCATTCATTCCCTTTGCGACCTTAAAGACGCCCGATCCCCTGCTGCCCACTGGATCTTCACTGCCGCTGATCAATAAAATCGGCAAATCCTTTCGAATGTTCTTTATTTCTTCTTTTTGATTGATTAACAATAACCCTTCTGTTAAATCCACAAAATATTGATTCGTCGGGACAAAGCCGCAATAGGGGTCATTTATATATTTTTCAACTTCTTCTTCATTACTGCAGAGCCAATCGTATATCGTTTTCGGATTCAGTATATTTTTATTAAAACTACCGAAACTCAGCTTATTCATGAGCTGGCTCTTTACATTTTTGCCCTTAACGGTACACAGGGTACGAGCGATCATATTACCGAGATGATGTACCGTTGTTGTAACTCCAGTACCACATAAAATACACTTATCAATCAGCCCGCTATAGAGCTGAATAAACCTGCGGGCAATAAAAGAACCCATACTATGTCCAAACAGTACAATTTCCTGATTATTTGGATCCACACTAAAATGCTGAATAATATCAAATACATCATCGACTACACGCTGGAAGCCGTTTTCTTCTCCAAAAAAACCTAACTGGCCGTTTAATTCTGCTGTTTGGCCGTGACCACGATGATCATGTGCCGTTACAAAATAGCCTTGTTTAGCCAAACTTTTTGCAAAGGCATCGTAACGCCCACCATGTTCTGCCATGCCGTGTAAGATATGAAAATTCCCTATCGGTGTACCTTCAGGTTTGTAAATGCGCACATAAATCTGATGTCCATCATCCATTTGCATAATCTCTGCTAGCTCTGCCAACCGAATTCACCCTATTTCATTGGATTTTTTGCCTCATCAATAAATTGTTCCAGTTGCATCCGATAAAATACCGATTCACTTTCAGAATACCCAAGAATATTGCACATAATTTCGATAATTGCTTCTTTATATCGCTCCACCAGCGCAATATCGAAATACAGATAGCCCGTTCTGCGGATTAAGAAATCACAAGGCGTCATTACCATTTCAAAATAAATTCCATAAAGCAGTTCTGCATAAAGCGATGGAGGGATGTCTGGCACACAATTATTGACGGCCTTCACATATTGGAATACCTCATCCACATTCGTTCCGTATTTTCGAACGAGTCGCTGTGAATTATAATATGTCAATCCCAGCTCAGTGCCTTCTTTGGATTTATTTGTTACATAGTCTACAAAATTTGATGAATTTAAACCTCTCGCACCAGATAGTGATAATTCCTTCGTAATGCATTCGGTTGCATGCTTGAATTTTTTCAGTTTCACGACTCTGTCAACAATGGTTTCTGCCATTTGACGATAGCCTGTTAGTTTACCGCCAGCTACTGTCAGAAGTCCACTCGGTGCGACCCAAAGTTCATCTTTTCTCGAAATTTCAGAAGGGTCCTTTCCTTCCTGGGAAATCAAAGGCCTCACCCCTGCCCAGGATGACTCGACATCATAAGCAGTGACGTTTACATCCGGGAAGATAAAGCGGATCGCCTTAATTAAATAGTCCACATCTTCTCTTGTTGCTATTGGCTGAATTGGATCATCTTCATAAAAAGTATCCGTTGTTCCAATATATGTTTTCCCCTCACGCGGTATGGCAAATACCATGCGCCCGTCTTCCGTATCGAAATAAACCGCTTGTTCCAGTGGGAGCCTTTTTTGGTCCAGCACAATGTGAACACCTTTTGTATGACGAATCGATTTCTTGTTTTGAATTCTATCCATCTTCCGAACTTCGTCAACCCAAGGACCAGTTGCATTCACAATTTGATGGGCATGAATCGTAATTTCTTCACCCGAAATCTCATCCCGAACATTGGCTGCAACGATTTTTTTCTTTTTGTAAACAAAATCTGTTACTCGTGCATAGTTTAGACAAATTGCCTGGTATTCAACTGCTTTTTTCAGCACTTCAATCGTAAGGCGCGCATCGTCCGTTTTATATTCAACATAGTAGCCGGCACCTTTTAGGCCGTCCTTTTTGAGTAACGGGACCTTGGCCAGTGCCTCTTTCCTAGAAAGCATTTGGCGGCGCTCGTCTTTACGCACCTGCGCCAGACGATCATACAGCGTTAATGCCGCGCGTGTTGTGATTTTGCCAAGGGTTCCCTCTTTATAAAGCGGGAGCAGCATCCATTCAGGCTGTGTGACGTGCACCGCATTTTCATACACTATCTCACGTTCCCGACCGACTTCAGCTACGAGCCCAACCTCTAATTGTTTTAAATAGCGAAGTCCCCCGTGAACAAGCTTCGTCGAGCGGCTGGAAGTCCCGGCAGCAAAATCCTGCATCTCCACCAGCGCCACAGAAAGCCCGCGTGAAGCGGCATCCAGCGCAATCCCTGCCCCCGTAATGCCCCCTCCAATCACGAGTACATCGAAAGTATAGCTATTGAGTGTATTAAGTATGTTCGGACGTTCCTTGAATGAAAACATTTGCATTTCCCCTTTACAAAAATATTTTAGGTGAAACTGGATTGTTGTTAGTAAGATTAGATCGCTCAAAGTTGAAGGGAATTTGAGAAAATCTTATGGAAAGCTTCTTTAAATGAACGAAGCTCACAAATCCGTGCTACATGACTCGTTTAAACATTTTCTCCACTTCATAGGTAGAAAAATGGATCATGACTGGTCTGCCATGTGGGCAAGTAAATGGATTGTCGGCTTTCCGAAGGTCGTCAAGCAGTACAACCATCTGTTCTTTCGTTAAGTAATAGTTGGCTTTGATGGATTTTTTACAGCTCATCATGATGGCCGCCTCTTCGCGAAGCTTTTTCACATCGGCCTTGCGAGTTTTAAAGACCTGCTCGATCAACTCCTCAATCAGCTCCTGCTCGAAGCCTTTCGGGAACCATGTTGGATGCTCACGCACAACAAATGACGATTGACCAAAGTCCTCTAAAAACACGCCCACTTCCTCTAAAGCATGAACGTTTTCCTTTAAAATCAACGCTTCATCCGCAGAATAATGGAATGTTAATGGCAATAAAAGCGATTGGCGTTCGTTCGGATTCACTTCCCCTACTTTTTCGCGGAAATATTCATATTTAATGCGCTCTTGGGCCGCATGCTGATCAATCAGATAAAAGCCATCCTCCATTTGGGCAACAATATAGGTGCCATGAATCTGTCCAACAATCTCCAGCTGTGGAAAGGGTTCTTTTTTCTCGATTGTTGCTGGCGCCACAGCTGGCACTTCTGTGGCAGCTTGATTTTCCTCTAAAGCTTGAGGTGTCCAATCCATTTCTAATTCGGTTGGAACCTCTTCCACTCTTTGAATTTCTGGTTGCACAGAAACTACTCCAGATCCCTGACTGATCGGCTCCCTTACGACAGGTGCTGGACTTTCTGATGTCAGTTTTTCCACAATGGCATTCATTTTATTTTCATCAAAGCTTGGCGTATACGGCTTCCAGATATTCATTTGTTCACCGGGAACACGCACAGGCTTCTCCTTTTTCTCCGCAACCGGCACATGTATTGCAGAGCGAATTGCTTTATTAATGGCTTCTTGAACAAGCGGCAATAATTCCTGCTCTTTACTCAAACGAATTTGCAATTTGGCAGGATGTACATTGACATCGGTTAAATAAGGATCCCCCTCAATATACAGTACCGCAATTGGGTAACGTTCAATCGGCAAATACGTATGATAAGCATCCACAATCGCTTTTTGCACCAGGTAATGCTTCACCCATCGCCCGTTGACAAAGATGGAGATATAGTTTTTATTCGCACGGGTAACCTCTGGCAAGCTGACAAAACCATGTACCTTATAGTCGTTCGATTCAGCACGAAATGGAATCATTTTTTTGGCATTTTGCATCCCATAAATAGCAGCGATTACTTGCTGAACATTCCCTCTGCCATTTGTTTGAAGGATTGTCCCCCCGTTATGTACGAGTTTAAACGCAATTTCAGGGTAAGCCAGAGCAAGTCGATTCATATAATCAATCGAATGGCCAAGCTCTGTTTGAATCGTTTTTAAATATTTTAAACGTGCAGGTGTGTTATAAAATAATTGGGCAATCGTAATATCCGTCCCTCTTCGAAAAGCAGTCGGTTTTTTCGTGATCAGATGCCCCCCGTCCATTTGAATCTCCAGCCCATTATGTTCCCCATCAGAGGTTTTCAATGTCACTTTTGATACTGACGCAATGGAGGCAAGTGCTTCCCCACGAAAACCCAGCGTACGAATACGAAAAAGATCCGGTTCCTTTGAAATTTTAGAAGTCGCATGGCGTGAGAATGATTTCAAGGCATCCTCTTCATCCATCCCACTCCCATTATCTGTTACTTGAATGGAGGTTAACCCTGCTTCTTCGAGAAAAACTTCAATTGATGTACTTCCTGCATCAATGGCGTTTTCAACGAGCTCTTTCACAACTGACGACGGGCGCTCAACCACTTCCCCCGCCGCAATCTTGTTGGATAACCATTCATCCATAATCTGAATTTTTCCCATGTGAAGACCCTCCTTAATTATTTTTGGGTAGCGCGATATCTGGGGCAGAATCTAGACAGTTCTGGGAATAATCTAGACAGTTTTCGTGAAAATCTAGACACTTTTGGCGATAATCTAGACACTTCACAAGCTGCTACCAATTCTATAGTAACTTTCAATTAAACTAACTAATTTTTTGATACTTTATTGTAACAGTGCTGCTTTTGGCAATGAAAAAACTTGTTTTTGATTCGAATCTAGACAGTTTTCGTGGAAAACTAGACACTTTCAGTGAAAATCTAGACACTTTCAGTGAAAATCTAGACACTTTCAGTGAAAATCTAGACACTTTTGGCAATAATCTAGACACTTTTCCCGAAAATCTAGACACTTCACAAATTGCTGCCAATTCTTTAGTAACTTTCAATTAAACTAACTAATTTTTTGATACTTTATTGTAACAGTGCTGCTTTTGGCAATGAAGAAACTTGTTTTTGATTCGAATCTAGACAGTTTTAGTGGAAAACTAGACACTTTCAGTGAAAATCTAGACAGTTTTGGCAATAATCTAGACACTATTCCCGAAAATCTAGACACTTCACAAGCTGCTGCCAATTCTTTAGTAACTTTCAATTAAACTAACTAATTTTTTGATACTTTATTGTAACAGTGCTGCTTTTGGCAGTGAAGAAACTTGTTTTGATTCGAATCTAGACAGTTTTAGTGGAATTCTAGACACTTTCAATGAAAATCTAGACACTCTCTCCAAAAATTTAGACACTCCAAAAACTCCAGCACATTCTTTAGTAACTTTCAATCAAACTAACTAATTTTTTGATTCCCTCTTCACTAAAGCTCTTCCAATACTCTACCCTACTTATTTCTTGCTCAATAATGTTTGTTGTAACTCGTACAATACGTTTATGGCTTGGATTGGGGGTGTGCCCATGATATTCATTTTTTCAAGTCGCTCGAGTACTTCCAGTTCCACTGCAGATAGTGCCTCACTACCTCCAGTTTTAGCATCACTTGCCCCAGCACCAGCCGCAACTTCAACTCCAGCAGAAGCCGCACCAACCTCACTCCGCACTTGCTCCTCACCGAACAACGACAATTGAAGCTCAGCATCAGCCGCCCCCGACTCATTCACAACAACAGCAGCAACTCCTGCCCCTTGTTCCTTCGATTCGAATTGTTCAAGCAGCACTCTTGCGCGATCGATAATTTCTTCTGGCATTTCTGCTAGCTGCGCTACATGGACACCGTAGCTTTTGTCCGCTGCGCCTTGGCGAACTTTGTGCAGGAAGACGACTTTGCCATCCTTTTCAGTGGCGCTGACATGTACGTTTTGCAGCCTTGCAAGCTGTTCCTCCAGCGCTGTTAATTCGTGATAGTGAGTGGAGAATAATGTGTTTGCCCCAATTTTATCGTGGATGTATTCCATCATCGATTGGGCCAACGCCATTCCATCGTAAGTGGATGTTCCGCGTCCGATTTCATCAAATAACAGCAGACTTTTTTCAGTCGCATTTGTAATGGCATTCTGGGATTCCAGCATTTCTACCATGAACGTGGATTGGCCTGCCACTAAATCATCCGCAGCACCGATACGTGTGAAAATTTGATCCGTAATCGGCAGCATAGCTTCATCCGCTGGTACATAGCAGCCCATTTGAGCTAACACGACAATTAACGCGACTTGACGCATGTACGTACTTTTCCCGGACATGTTCGGTCCAGTAATCAGCATCATATTTTTATCATTCGGCAGCACGCAATCATTTGGTACATACATTTGTTTATTCAACATTTTTTCAACGACTGGATGACGACCGCCTACAATTTTCATGGCACGTCCTTCATGGAATGCCGGTTTTACAAATCGGTATTTCTCGGAGACAACTGCAAAACTGATATAAACATCCAATTCACTGATTTCAGAAGCCAAAGCTTGAACGCGAGGAATAAAGGCTTTCAACTGGTCGCGCAGCTCCACAAATAGATCATACTCTAATGCCAAGCTTTGTTCTTCGGCATTTAAAATGATTGCCTCTTTTTCCTTTAGCTCTTCTGTAATATAACGTTCTGCATTGGCTAAAGTTTGCTTTCGTTCATAGCGAGATAAATCTGCGCTTGCTATATTTGATTTTGTGATTTCGATATAATAGCCAAAAATGCGATTATAGCCGATTTTCAAGTTTTTTATGCCTGTGATTTCGCGTTCTTTTTGCTCTAATTGGGCAATCCAGTCCTTCCCGTTGCGCGAAGCAAAACGCAATTCATCCAAGCGATCATTATACCCTTCACGAATGACGTCACCTTCTTTAATGGAAATTGGAGGATTATCCGTAATAGCTTTTGATAAAAACGCTTCGATATCGGCACACTCATCCAGCTTCTCGCCTAAGCCAGCAAGAGTTGCCTTGCCCGAATTGATTAATTGCTGCTTGATGAACGGCACCTGGCGCAACGATTCACGCAGCTGCGCTAAATCACGGCCGCCTACGTTTCCAAAGGCAACACGCCCTGCTAAACGCTCTAGATCATAAACATTTTTCAGCAATTCTTTCAGCTCATTGCGAACAAAAAATTCATCCAGCAAATCCGTCACGATGTCTTGGCGATTCTCGATGGCTGAACGTGTTGCCAAAGGTTGATGGAGCCATTGCTTTAATTTGCGGCCGCCCATTGCTGTCACGGTTTCATCCAACAGCCACAGAAGCGTCCCCTTTTGATCGCCGCCACGAATCGATTCAAGGAGTTCTAAATTGCGTTTCGAATTCGTATCAATACGCAGGAGCTGCTTCGTTTCTGTATATGTAAATTCTTGAATATGCGAAAGCGAACGCATTTGTGTACGTTCAACATATTGAAGCAAACATTTTGCCACGCCTTTTAATTCACCTGGTAATGCTCCGATATATTTAGCCGACTTTTCTTCCGGCATTTCATCCTGCTCTAGAGATAGAACAATCCCTAAATTGCTAGCTGCTTCTGCTAATAACAGCTGCAGCTGCTCGGTCACAACGAGCTCGCGGATCGAAAAGGCCAGTAGCTGCTGAAGTAATGCCTTTGTGCCACCTTCAACAATTGCCGTATTCGCTTCCCCAGTCGATACATCCAGGTAAGCAAGGGCGAAACGGTTTCCCCCTAAATCTTCGCTGCATGCGATGAAATGGTTGGTCTTTCCGTCAATTGTTTTGCCTTCCATAATCGTCCCTGGAGTGATCAATTGCACGACTTCACGTCTGACAACGCCTTTTGCTTCTTTTGGGCTCTCTGTTTGCTCGCAAATCGCGACTTTATAGCCCTTTGAAACAAGGGTTTCGATATATCCCTTCGCCGAATGAAAAGGAACACCGCACATCGGAATTCGTTCTTTCGTTCCTGCATCGCGGCCAGTTAACGTAATTTCTAAAATTTGAGATGCCTTTACCGCATCATCGAAGAACATTTCATAAAAGTCCCCTAATCGATAAAAAAGAAATGCATCTTCATATTCTGATTTGATGGATAAGTATTGTTGCATCATTGGCGTATATGTTGTCATTTTCATGGTACCTCTCTAAACATCTTATATTCTAATAGTAGAAAAACACGATTCTTCACGAAAATATGTTTTAGCTCACTAATGTTTCCCGAAATAAATACATTCCTATTCAGTATAACAAAAATCAGGCGATAAACGTGGTCTCCTCTCCTTTTCTCATCTAAATTTTATATTGGAAATTTTCTTGAAATAATAGAAAACAAGGATTTTCGAAATGAGCTAGCGAAAATCCCTGCTTCTTTAGAAATCTTGGCTAATCGATTAGAAGCAGCCGCTTTTTGCGTGCTGATCCAATCAATAAAGAAGAGCGCCTATTTGTTCTACTCTTTCCAAGTAGATGGCGCTCTCACTTTATTAACGAAATGATGACGAGTCTTCAATAAATTTAAAGCCGTTGCTTGAAGAAGAAGATGACGATGAAGACGATGAGCTTGAACTTGAACTTGAGCTAGAGCTTGAGCTTGATGAAGATTCACTTTCTTCCTCTTCATATACCCATTCCTCTTCATAGTCTACTTCGTGAATAGATACAACTACCTTCGTTTCGCCAATGATTTCTACTACAAATTCACGTTCGATTACAACGTTGAAGCAGTCACCGTTTTGATTGATTACTGCTTCGATACAGTTTGGCTGTTGGATAACACGTACGTGGCAATCATTCGATTCAATTACATCGTGATCGCGGTAATGCAGCTTGATGCGATCTTTGTAATTCACTGTTTCCGAATGTACAGCAGTTTTTGTATTATTATTGTACGCATACCATACGTTTACATCGAACTTTCCTGTGATTTCTACAAATTTCCCTACTTTTTTCGCGTTGTAGTGATGGTTAATCACCCAACATCCTAAAATACTAGTTGGCGTATTTGAAGGGCGAATTACTTCACTCGCTTCAACTCTCTTCTTACCTTTAGCGACAACCGCTTTTGTCACTATTTGACGCAAACGTTTCAACGCTTTTTCCTCCTTTAACATCTAGTCGAACTATACTATGCGGCATTTGCCTAATTGGTGAAATGTCACGGATTCGTTTTTCGTAGATTTTACAAATTGTTTTCGATTCAGGCTAATAGGGCAAAGTGACAACGTGACACTTCTTGGATCTTCAATGCTTCTACCTTACCGCCAATCGAGCCTTCTCCCCCTTGAAAAGAAAACAAAAGCGTAAATGTACTTTAGATTTTCGAATCATTTGCTGCTGACAATTTATAGTATTAAAGATGGGCGAATAGTGTGACTAAAAAATAAATAAGTGGTATTGCCTATAGATTATTCGGGTCATAATAAACGTAAAAATAACGTTTAGGAGCATTGCGATGTCGAAGAATAGATTATTTTGTACAGCACTCGTTTTATGTATGGGGCTTGCAGCTTGCGGCAAAGAGGAAACGACAACAAACGAGGAAGAAGTAACTGAACCGGCGCCTGTCGAGGAAGCGGCTGAACCTGCTTCAGAAGATACTGCAACCGAGGAAACGATACCTGAGGATGTAGAGCCGGATAATTGGGCTCGAAGGATTCACGAAATTTCATCTAATGAAGAAGAGGCAACGGACAAATTTTATGAACTTGAAGAAATCTTATTAGAATTTGAACCTTCAGCAGAAGAAGTGGAGCAATTTAAATCAGATATAATTGAGGATTACAAATCAGGGACCTACCTAGATGAATTGGACAATCACGATCGCATGCTAACGAATATCTTTAAATCCCATTTCGTTGAAAAAAATAGTGAGGGTGCCGTCAAAGCCTTTGCATTCGATTATTATCAAAACCTAAAATATGCATACCGCGGTATTGACGCCCCTGATAGCGAAGCAGTGAAATCGAATGAAGAGCAGATGAATGAAGTCCTGCCAGAAATTGAATAAAATGCTGATTGAAGCCATTCTTTTGAGTGGCTTTTTTTGTTGTACTCGAAAAAGAGGGCGTCATTCGACACCCTCTCTTTGCACGCATTATTTAATAAAGCTATTTTGAAATTTACTACCCTTATTACTCTTCTGACGGACGCTGTGTTTGCGTGTCCAGCGTATCCCAGAAGCTGTAGTCCACCGTCTCGATGGAGCCATCTGCAATCGCACGAACCGTTGCATCCAGCGTTGTGATTGTTTGTTTGATCAAATAACCGTTACTTTTTTGTCCAATGACACGGGATGGATCTTCATGATCAGACATGCCGCGCATTTCAAATAATAGCGTAGCAATGTCATATTGAACAGCGGCACCGTTACGGCCGATATTTTCGCCGCTGCCGCCATTATATTTTCCAATATGGCCCCAACCAGTAGAATCTACGGCATTAAATACCACCGCACCCAGTTTTTTCGATTTTTCCAAAACTTCCGGTTTTACATTCTCATTTGTTGGATAGAGCATCGAACCAGAAACCAGTTTTCCATCTCGCTCGTACTCTGTTCCTTGATGATGCAGGTCGATCATATAATCAATATCATATTTTTGCAGAACATTTTCATGTAAAGCTTGCGTTTCAGGCTGTATTTTGTCAACATGATCACGGTTCAAGTCCGTTCCCACTGCATTATACCGCGTTAAGTGACGTCCTCCATCGGCTACATAATCTTCAAGAGAAAAATTCACATCTCCCATAGCCCCGTCTGCATTCAGCATCGGCAAAATCAAGACATTTACATTCTCAAGAACACCCTTTGTTTTATTCGTACCCAGATGTTTGATGAATTCAAGAGCGCCTTCAGTTGTCAGTTGTTCATTTCCATGCTGCTGCGTCAAAAAAAGAACCGTTGGATTACTTGGATCCGTAATATATTTTGCCAAATAGATATCCCGATTCTTCACGGTTTGACCAATTACCTCAAGCTGCATCGCCTCTTGCTTGGCATCCTGGGCTTTCAGATACGGGACCATCTCTTCGTACGTATAAAGATTCGAAGTTTGAATAGATTCATTGCCCCCATAGCCTGGACCATTGCCGACCGCAAAAACCGGTGTTGCTGCCGGCGAGATAGCTCCTAGTGCCAACATTCCTGTAACTGATAGCGCGAATAATTTCTTTTTCATTTGACCCCTCCGCTCATTTCGAATATTAAAACAATTCACACTTTAAGAATATCTAGCAACCTCCCACTTGTATATAGAGGTAAACTATCAAATATTCGCCAAAGGAGTTAGTCGAATCATCATATAATTTCGCGTTGAGTCTAGACATTATTAACTTAATTTCATCAGATGTATGCCATTCGGTTTCTATTTATTATAAATACTTTTAATTTTAGAAATACTTCTATTCATATTGATAAATACTTCCTGCTTGGTACAATTTAGCATTGAGAATAGGACAACTTAGAAGATTCAACTCCATAATCCAACAAAGGAGCCTTATAGAGTGTGATTAAAAAAGTTAAAAAAATAGAAGTGATTACCTGCCTGGAAGTAACCATTGAACACCCCTTAAAGAAAAACGGCGAGGTATCCATGTTAATCTCAAAATACCTGTACGATAATACCTATATATTCTCTATTCCTTATCATGATTGGTCATATCAAAAAGATGCAGATAAGGAGATTAATTTTACTTATGCCCCTAGTGGATATAACCACCCTGAAAACAAAGCCCGATTAATCGAAGCAATGAATGAGGCCATTCGTATCATAGAAAACGATACTCACACAAGGTAATACCTGCTTCTCGCTTTTAATAAAAGCGGAAATCTAACCGAATTAAACTCACCATAGATACCTCAACCTTCGCGCTCAGGGACGATTTGCCTATTAGCGCAACAGATTCTATATCAACTTCCATTACTTTCTATAACTGTATAAAAACCCCTACAAACCTATTAGGATGTAGGGGGCAATGATTACTATGATTATGAGCAGCTTTCAGACTGACTTTGGTAAACGGTTTTATATAACAAAATGCATTAATATTCTACTATAAAATAATAGTTTTTTAGTTTCATTTAAGTTCTATGGGAATGAAATCCGCAGCTATATCAGAGGTTACATTACAGCTTAAAAAGTCACAAAAGAAAATAAAGACTGAAGTAATTTGTTATTCTCATCAAGCATACTGAAATTTATGAGTATAAATGAGGTCAAAAGGTTTAATACCTATATATATATTATTAAAATTCAGGAGGGTTTGTATGGGGTTTTTAAACGGACTTTTAGGAAATGCTTCCAAAATAAGCAATGATGAGGTGTCAAAAGAACTTGGGCCGATCCTTGCAAATGGCGAAGAAATAGACATCGCATTCCGACTTATCAGAGATTTAATCATCTTTACGAACAAACGCTTAATTATGGTGGACAAACAAGGGCTAACTGGAAAAAAAGTCGAGTACCATTCCTACCCTTATAAATCGATTTCTCACTTCAGTGTAGAAACAGCTGGACATTTCGATTTAGATGCCGAATTAAAAATTTGGATTTCTGGAGCTCAAATGCCTGCAATTTCAAAGCAATTTAAAAAAGATAATAGTATTTATGACATTCAAAAAGCATTAACAGCCATTTGCGGTTAATTTATTTGAAATGCAAAATATGGTTGTAAATCCACCTTGTGCATCTTCACTTATTTTTGTTGGAGAACATCCTACAGTCGATTTTCTTGGTTTGATTATGCTGATACTAAAATTACTATGAACACGAATGCCCGCCTTCTAAACAAATCTGATTAAAGTACAAGTTCTTATTATGAGAAGATTTTTGATGAAAATAATGAAGAAAATGAGTAGATACCCACTTTTTGGACACTGTTTTCTTACTAGATGCATAAAAATAAACCCCTACAAACCTTTGAGGCTGTAGGGGTCAATGTTTTTAGGATTATGAGCAGCTTCCTGGCTGGCTGTTTCGGATTTTCGAGCCCGTTTCACCTTTAAGAACGTCGCCGCCAGTTGATTCGATGATTTCGTTCGTTACATTGTTTGCGATCGCATTCGAAACTAATTGCAATAAGCCGTTTACTTCCATTTGAGATTGCTTGAACTCTTGAACGATTGGCGTTGCATCGATTTCTTCTTCGATTTTTGCGATTTTTTGTTCGATCATGTTCAGCGCTTTTTCTTTCCCTAAATGCTGGAAATTAACTGCTTGTTTTTGCAACGTTTTTAAGCTTGCGATTTTTTCGCGAACGTGTTGGTTTTCATTGATTTGCTCTTCGGCTTTCTTGAAAAACTCCACTTCTTCCGTGTTGGCGATCATATGTGCGATTTCTTTTGCTTTTTCTACGATTTCGTCTTTTGTATAAACTTTAGTTGTCATTATACTTCCACCCCATGTCGATGTACGACCTCTATAAACTCACCGCGAAGTGAGTAAGATTTCGCCTCGAGAATTTTTACTTTCACGATGTGCCCTACTAATTCTTTCGGACCATCAAAATTCACTAATTTATTTTTACGTGTGTAGCCTGCTAAGACATCATCACGTTTTTTACTGCTGCCTTCAACTAAAACTTCGACAACTTGCCCTTCGAATTGTTTCAATGCCGCAGCTGAAAACTCTTCTACCACTGCATTTAGACGTTGCAAGCGTTCTTTTTTCACTTCTTGCGGAACATTGTCATTCATTTTTGCAGCCGGTGTCCCTTCACGTGGAGAGTAAATATATGTGAAGGCCATTTCAAATCCAACTTCTCGATATAAATCAAGGGTTTCTTGGAATTGTTCCTCTGTTTCATTTGGATAGCCAACAATAATGTCAGTTGTCAATGCCACGTCAGGCATCGCAACTTTAATTTTACGAACCAGTTCCAGGAAGTGCTCGCGTGAATATTTACGGGCCATGATTTTCAGGATATCATTCGAACCTGATTGAACAGGTAAATGAATATGCTCGACTAGGTTGCCGCCTTTAGCTAACACTTCGATTAAATGATCGTCGAAGTCGCGCGGGTGACTCGTTGTAAAACGAATGCGCGGAATATCAATTTTACGCAGCTCGTCCATTAAATCGCCAAGACGATATTCGATATCGGTAAAGTCTTTCCCGTAAGCATTTACATTTTGCCCCAACAGCATAATTTCTTGGTAGCCCTGAGCAGCTAACTCACGCACTTCCTGAATAATTTCATCTGGACGGCGACTGCGTTCTTTCCCACGTGTGTATGGAACGATACAGTATGTACAGAATTTGTCGCAACCGTACATAATATTGACCCAAGCTTTAATGGCACCATTACGTTGCTTTGGAAGGTTCTCGATCACGTCCCCTTCTTTCGACCAAACTTCGATTACCATTTCCTTGGACATGTAAGCTTCTTTTAAAATGTGCGGTAGACGGTGAATATTATGTGTACCGAAAACCATGTCGACATGTTGGTATGTTGTTAAAATTTTATTTACAACCGACTCTTCTTGTGACATACAGCCACAAACGCCGATTAATAATTCAGGATTTTGACGTTTATATTTTAATAGGTAGCCAAGCTCACCAAATACTTTATTTTCAGCATTTTCACGGATAGCACATGTGTTTAAAAGAACAACATCCGCCTCTTCAATTTGATCAGTGGGTTCATACCCAAGCTGCATGAAAATCCCTGCCATTACCTCAGAATCATGCTCGTTCATCTGACATCCGTACGTACGGATGAAAAATTTGCGCCCGTTGCCCATACCGAAGAATTCTTCATCAATATTGAAATCCTTGTGGTACTTCACTTCTTCTTTCCCACGCTTTTTCGCATCTTTTAAAGAAGGTGCCGTAATGACACGTTCGAAATATTGGCTGTAATCTTTTTCAGGCTTAGCATTTTTAGGCTTTGGTTGATTCACTTGCTGACTCGCTAGTCGTTGTTCCTCATTCATTGAATCCAGAAACTCCTTTCAAGATTGGTTTCGTACATTCGAACCCCATTTAAATATTATAACGAATAATAGGTAGAAAGAACAATAAGGTGAATTAAAATTATAAAATATTTTAGAAATGGGCGCGATTGAAGATGAACATTTGAGGAAAGTGTGAGACAGTAGGGTTTCTGTGGGGGTGGTAAGTGCTCGTTTCTACACTTTTTACCAGCCTGATGTAACGAATTCGTCACAATAAAGTGTCGGTCTTGGAGCGATTTCCTTGCATCTGCTGCTGTTCGAAGAGTGAATTTCTTGTATCTGCTCCTCGTGAAAACGAAAACGCTTCCTGCTGTTCGAAGAGTGAATTTCTTGCATTCGCTCCGCGTGAAAAAGATAACGATTCCTGCTGTTCGAAGAGTGAATTTCTTGCATTCGCTCCGCGTGAAAAAGATAACGCTTCCTGCTGTTCGAAGAGTGAATTTCTTGCATTCGCTCCGCGTGAAAACGAAAACGCTTCCTGCTGTTCGAAGAGTGAATTTCTTGCATTCGCTCCGCGTGAAAACGAAAACGCTTCCTGCTGTTCGAAGAGTGAATTTCTTGCATCCGCTCCGCGTGAAATCGAAAACACTTCCTGCAACTCTGTAGGCTAATTCGACACAACGAACGCCAAATACTGCTCCGGATCATTCTCCTTTAAAATTGCAAGAAACGTAAAACACAGCTGCACCACCGAATGCCAATTCATCTGATACCGCTCCTCAAACTGAAACTTCGTCAACAGCAGCACTTCCTTAAAAACGTTGCGCGGCTCCAGCTCTTTCATCTCCAAATACTTCAGAAAAGCCAAAAAAAGCTTATGATCCTTCACAGCCAGCGCCTTCCCCTCCACCAGTTTGTCAATTTCCTCTATACTGCTGAGCGAATTTGCCTTCCGAAACATCTTATCCAGCTTCTCATCCTGCTTTTGCTGTTTAATCGAAATAAAATCAATCACATTGTTCAAGTTGCGTCCCTCTTTTCTATTAGGGGTGGGGATGTTTTTGGGAATCTAGACACTTTTGGGGATAATCTAGACTGTTTGGGTGAAAATCTAGACACTTTTTGCAGAAATCTAGACACTTTCTTCAATAAACTAGACACTTCCAATTTCCTCAACAAATTTCTATTAACTTTCAATCAATTATAGTATTTTTTATTTATTCTCTTACAAATAGCTAGTTACTTTTCTATTGAAGGTGCGCTGCTTTTGGGATTCTAGACACTTTTGGTGATAATCTAGACAGTTTCTTCAATAATCTAGACACTTTTTGCCAAATTCTAGACACTTCCAATTTCCTCAACAAATTTCTATTAACTTTCAATCAATTATAGTAATTTTCACTTATACTTTCTCGAATAGACAGTCACTTTTCTTTTGAAGGGAGCTACTTTTGGGATTCTAGACAGTTTCTTCAATAATCTAGACACTTTTTGCCAAATTCTAGACACTTTCTTTAATAATCTAGACACTTCCAATTTCCTCAACAAATCTCTATTAACTTTCTATCAATTATAGTAATTTTTAGTTATTCTCTTTCAAATAGCTAGTTACTTTTCTATTGAAGGTGCGCTGATTTTGGGATTCTAGACACTTTTGGCAGAGATCTAGACACTTTCTTCAATAATCTAGACACTTCAATTTTCTCTATTAATTTTCAATTAATTATAGTAATTTTCACTTATACCCTCTCGAACAGCTAGTCACTTTTCTATTGAAGGTGCGCTGCTTTTATGAATCTAGACACTTTTGCTGATAATCTAGACACTTTCTTCAATAATCTAGACACTTCAAAAATCCTCAAAAAATCCCTATAATCTTTCAATTAATCTCATCATTTTTGTATTATCATTTTCTCCAAATCTCTTCTGGAATCAAGTAACTTCTGTTCTTTGTTGTTCCTCTAGTTCTAAAATTCATTCTTTGGAGTAATTTACTAGCAGTTTGTTGACCTTCTATAAAAAAGAACTCCCTTAACTGGCGATTCGTTATCCATTCGTTAAACAACACTCGATAATCATGTAAGCCTTGATAAAGTGGCTCTTTTGATTTCTTTCCACAATTGCACAAAAACTTTCCAAAGTTATATTTCATTCCCCGTCCGCACTCGCAAATCGCTCCTTTACGCAACGGCGGAACCTCAAATTTAGGCACATAGGTACCAGGCCTATGTAAGCTTAGGAGTTGATTACCCAGCAATTCATAGTGAGCGCCAGAAAGCGAGAAGTTGCTATACTTTAATAATAGCTTTTTTACTTCAGCACGCAAACCAATCGCATGAAAAATTGGAATTTCATTTGGAACGGGACCGATAACAGTGGAGGATTCAGCAATGACAACAGCTCTATGCACAGGAAGGGACAACCCTAAGCGCTCAACAATTCTTTCAATCAATTCCGAATGTCGCTGCACTTGATCGAAGGGGCTTTGAAAACTCTCTACTTCCCCATTCAATTTCTCTCGCAAAAACTGATGTTTCTCTTCTTCGTACCAGATATAGCCAGATACATTCTTAATTTCAAGAACATATATAAAGTGGGGGCATACAAACAGGGTGTCCATCTGATGTAAATTTCCTATATCATTTCTCGTTTCATAGCTATGTAAAAGAAAAGCGTCGGTCGGCACGGTCATTTCATTCCATAATCGGTCCACCTTCAATTCCCCCCTGTAGCCAATCTCAGCCCGCCGCAATAAAGAAGCGACATACTCATGTTTCGAGTGACTTACATCAACTCTACGTTTCATTGCTTCTAACACGATAATTTTCGATGGTATAACTCTTTCCATAGTGTGCAAAAGTATCCTCTCCTTTTTGCACAAGTGTAATAAAAATTCCCAAAGTTGAAATCAGCCTTTACATGGTCAAAAATGAATTTTGGATAAAAAAGTTTGACAAAATTAGTACACTTCCTTTTTACGAACCGAAAAAAACGCACAAATGCCCTTTATCCATAGCAATTGTGCGTTTTCATACTTGGAAACTAATCCAGATAATTAACCATTTGCGAAATTTACTGTTTCCTTAATACACAGTTCAACACCATCAATCAAATCGCGCATATGCCAGCCTGGAATTTTCCCATGTTGGATAGCTAGCTCAAAGGTCGCAGGAATGTGAATAAACCCAGCTAACACGTCCCCCTGCTGTTTTGCGTACGACA
The DNA here is from genome assembly GCA_030027265.1 of Lysinibacillus fusiformis. Lineage (GTDB taxonomy): Bacteria > Bacillota > Bacilli > Bacillales_A > Planococcaceae > Ureibacillus > Ureibacillus fusiformis_A. Next base: position 311,396 of record JASENG010000003.1, read on the forward strand.
AGCCTTCGTACATAATATTGTTACATAGATATGTGCCGGCTGTATTAGAGATGTCAGCAGGAAAACCTTCCTTGTTCAAGCTTTCTACCATGCGGCGAATCGGCAGGCTTGATAAATGAGCATCTTCACCGTCTGCATGAATTTTTTCATCGACTGGCGCGAATCCGTTATTATCCGGCTCGCCGTCTTTAATATTGATGGCAATTCGTTCTGGCGTAATTTTATAGCGCCCACCTGCTAAGCCTAACGAAATGATGATATCTGGCTGAACCTCATGGATATATTCCTTCAATTGCTTGGCAGATTCATTGAAATCCACCTTCATGATGCGCCCGAAAATCTCGTAGTCTTCGATAACTTTTCCATCCAACGCTTCTACAACTTCCATCGTTGGGTTAATTTTAAAATTTAAAAACGGTTCGAATCCTGTCAGGAGAATTTTTTTCATTTAATCATCGCCTCAATTTTTATTTATCTCTCAAATTAACAAAAAAAACTATTAATTTCAACAGTTTTCTGAAAATTAATAGTTTTTAAATATTATATAGTAAGCGAGGTTCCAGACTTCCCCTACACAGTGAACCTTTTGATAGCAGTAGTGAGAGAACGAATATTTTTTGAGATTTTCTGGATTTCCTCGTGAATTTCTTTATTTGCTTCTAATTGATCTGCTGTTGAAGCGGATACTTGCTCGATCATTTTAGCATTTTCTTTTGAAACTTCACTCAGTTGGAGAGAGTTGTTCGCAACCTCTTGTGTATTTTCCGAGATGGTGTTAATTGTCGTTGCTACTTCTCCAATGTGAGGACCAATTTCATTAACAGCCGAAACAATTTGCTGAAACTTTGAAGCAGTTTGATTTGTTATATCAATCCCCGTTTGCACGGACTGTAATGCTCTGCTCATAAATTGAACAGATTGTTTTGAATCAATCTGAATGTGCTGGATAATGTCTTCAATGACTTTTGTTGACTCCACCGATTGTTCAGAGAGCTTACGTACTTCCCCGGCGACAACACTGAATCCCTTGCCATATTCCCCAGCTCTTGCCGCTTCAATGGCTGCATTTAAGGCTAATAAATTTGTTTGCTCGGCAATGGAATTAATAATCTGAACCACTTGCTCGATTTCTTTTGAATGTTTCACCAAGATTTGCATCATGTCAAAGGACTTCTTAACAGCCTGCTCAATTTCATGCATCTGTTCATTATTTAATAAGACATATTCCACACCGGCATTTGCTTCCGTTACAGTTTGTGAAATATTGCTTTCAATAAAATCAATTCGGTCGGCAATCACAACAACACCATCTGCAATTTCCTGTAACGCATTGGTGTTAAGATTTAATTGCTCTGTTGACTTTATTGTGGCACTTGTTAAATCGTTGGCATCATGTGAGATATGAATAGATGCCTTCGTTGTCTTTTCAGACGCTGTTTGTAGTTGATCATTCGCTTCATGTACGGATGCTGCACTTCGCTGAACCGTTTTTAATAATTCTTTCACTTCCGAAACCATCTGATTGTAGCTTAACATTACCTCGCCAAGCTCATCCTTCGAGTCATATTTGGCAATTTGGGTAAAATCTCCTTGCTGCGCTTGCTTAAGCAGTTTTTTAAGTTGTCGGGTTGGCAGATTCACAGAGCGAGTAGCCCCGATACTTAAATATAAAATGATAACTATCATCGCGAGGGAAACTCCCATTAACAGCTTATAGCCGAATGAAATATCCTTTTGATGTGAGGTTAATTGGCTCTCTGCTCGAGAAGTGACATAATCTTTCATTTCCTGGGTAAAAGATAAAATATCGCTTCCATCACCCTTTTCGACAATTGAATTTAAATCGCTTATGTAATATTCCATTTTCGAATCGAACTGATAATCCTTTATTGCGGACTGAAGTTCCTTAGCTCGATTCAATTCTCCCATATGTACGGCAGCTTCGATATCAGCAATAGCATTGACTGCCAAAAGCTTTTCTTTGTACATGATTTCTGTATTATTCTCCATTTTACGCAAATAGTCCATACTAAATATGGCAAATACGCAATTTGAAATGATACAAACTATCATCAATACAATTAGCCGGTCTTTCACCTGTATATAGCGTTTCAAACGCACCTCAAAGCAACTCCCCTACGCAGTAATACTTTTAGCATAGTTTAGTACTATAAAGTACCTATGTAGGAATTGTTAAATTTTTGTAAATCTAATAATGTTGGGGCATGATTTAACTGTAAATTGGTAGAAAAGATTTCTCAGAATTCGGGCACATTTTTTAAAATGCATCAATGATTCGTTTGCCGCTGAAGCTGGATGAATAGATGCATGAAATTCGAAGCGTCTAGATTTCGACAAAAGGTGTCTAGATTATCAGCAATAGTGTCTAGATTTTTCCCACAAGTATCTAGATTCCTTCGAGGCAGCAATAAAAACTCTTTATAAAACTGCTTTGCCTTTGCTTAACGCGCTGAAGCTGGCTGAATAGATGCATGAAATTCGAAGTGTCTAGATTTCGACAAAAGGTGTCTAGATTATCAGCAATAGTGTCTAGATTCCTTCGAGGCAGCAGCAAAAACTCTTAAATAAAACTGCTTTGCCTTTGCTTAACGCGCTAGAGTTGGCTGAATACATGCATGAAATTTGAAGTGTCTAGATTCCGACAAAAGGTGTCTAGATTATCAGCAATAGTGTCTAGATTATTCACAAAAGTGTCTAGATACCCGCTTGTCAGCTCCTCCGCACAACAAAAAGCCCCATCAACTTGAAAATTGATGGGACTCCCTACTAGTTATTACATAAATTCTTTCACTAATTCGTTAAACTGACCTTCGTTAAGGTTCATGTCTAATTCAGCTAATGGTTGTTCTGAGTAGCCTGGCACTTTTTCTTGGTATGATTTTGTTTCAAGATCTTGGTAGATGATACCAGTTACTAGGCCTTCTTTTTCCATGACTGTTTGCATTGCTAGCTCTCTATTTTGAGAATCGTAACCTTCGATGTCAGCTAGTTTTGTTAGGTGTTCTTTGAACCATTCGTAAGTGTTGATTTTGTTGTACGTTACACATGGGCTAAATACGTTGATGAAAGAGAATCCTTTGTGCTGGATACCTGCTTCGATTAGTGCAGTTAACTCTTTGATGTCAGTTGAGAAGCCTTGTGCTACGAATGTTGCCCCTGCAGATAAAGCCACTTCCAATGGTTTTAATGAAGGTTCGATTGCTCCGCCTGGCGTTGATTTCGTAATGAAACCTTGTGCCGAACGTGGAGAAGTTTGACCTTTTGTTAAACCGTAGATTTGGTTATCCATAACAACGTAAGTTACATCGATGTTCCGACGGATGGCATGTACTGTATGTGCCATCCCAATGGCAAATCCATCTCCGTCCCCACCTGACGCGATTACGTTTAAGTCGCGGTTTGCCATTTTAAGCCCTTGTGCGATAGGTAATGCACGGCCGTGAATTCCGTGGAATCCGTATGAGTTAATGTAACCCGCTATACGGCCTGAACAGCCGATTCCAGCAACTACTGCCAATTCATGTGGTTCAATCCCTACATTTGCTGCAGCACGTTGAATCGCTGCTTGTACAGAGAAGTCACCGCAGCCAGGGCACCAGTTCGGTTTCACTGAGTTACGAAAATCTTTAAATGTTGCCATTAGTCAAGCAGCTCCTTTACTTTATTTTCAAGCTCACGAGGCAAGAACGGTGTACCGTCAAATTTCGTGATGCTGTGAGTTTTGTTATGACCGCCAATATTCATTTTCATGATATTAGCGAGCTGTGCTGTTTTGTTGTTTTCTACAATGATTACTTTTTTCGCATTATTTACTAGTGACGCCATTTCCTCAGATGGGAATGGGAATAGTAGACGAATATGTGCATGGTTTACTTTTACGCCTTCATTCGTTAAACGCTCTTGTACTTCTTCCAACGCACCGCGAGTAGAGTTAAAACCTACTAATAACACGTCTGCGTCATCATGTGGCGCATTTGCGTATACTGGTGTATTGAAGTTTAATTTTTCTAGCTTGCGGAAACGTTTGTCCATTTGAACATGGCGATTTCCTGCTGCTTCGCTAGGCTTACCTGTTTCATCATGCTCAACACCTGTAACGTGGTGAATCCCGTTTGCTGTACCAGGGAACACACGAGTAGAGATGCCGTCTTCCGTGTTTTCATAACGTTTGAAGTAATCTTTGTTTTCAACAGGTTCAAGCTCTTCTTCCACGATTTTGCCGCGACGGATTTCAATTTTACTGTAATCAAATGGTTCAGTCGTTTGCTTCCCAAGTGATAATTGTAAATCGGTCATGATGATGACAGGTAATTGCAATTCCTCAGCGATGTTAAATGCTTGGATTGTATCATAGAAAGCTTCTTCCAAAGTTGATGGTGCGATAACTACTTTCGGAATTTCACCGTGCGTCCCATATAACATGGCCATTAAATCGGATTGCTCTTGTTTTGTTGGAAGACCTGTTGAAGGACCGCCACGTTGTGTATCGACAATCACTAATGGCTGTTCTGTCATACCAGATAGACCGATTGCTTCCATCATAAGTGATAAACCAGGACCCGCTGATGCTGTGAATGCGCGGACACCACCATAGTTTGCACCAATTGCCATTGTTGCTGCGGCAATTTCATCCTCTGTTTGGATAACGGCTCCACCGAATTTCGGCAGCTTCTTAATTAAATATTCCATGATTTCGGAAGCTGGTGTAATTGGATAAGCTGCCATGAAACGTGACCCTGCTGCAAGTGCACCTAAAGCAACTGCATCGTTCCCGATCATGTACATACGGCGTTTGCCATCAGCAGGAGCGAGTTCCCACTCACCTACGCGGTCGCCTAAAAGTTCACACATGATGTCATATCCATTTTGGATGGCTTCCATGTTTTTCTTAACTACTTCTTCGCCTTTGCGTCCGAAAATTTCATCGACAACGCTCTGGAAAACTGAAGTTTTTAAATTTAACAATGCAGCCGTTGCACCGATCGCCACCATGTTTTTCATTAACGATGTTCCTAATTCTGTTGCAATCTCAGTGAAAGGAACGATGAAAAGTGGTGCATCTGAATCTTCCGGCTCTACCGGTTTAAACTTCGCATCGGCTAAAATTATACTTTTTTTCGTAAGCTCTTTATAGTTAACTTCGATCGTTTCTTGGTCAAAAGCCACTAATATATCTAAATCGTCCGCGATAGAACGAACCTCTGTCGGGCGAACTGTAATTTTATTATTCGTATGGCCACCTTTAATACGTGAAGAGAAATGACGATAGCCGTAAAGGTGGTAACCTAAACGATTCATGGCCATTGAGAAAATTTCACCAGTACTCTCAATACCTTCACCTTGCTGCCCACCGACTTTCCATGAAAGCTGATGTAACATGATAACAACTCCTTAATAACGTTTTTATATCTTTTTTCCCTTCATTAGTTTAACACGAACATTTTGCATAAACTATCGGAAAAACTGTATTTTATCGAAATTCAGACCTTTGACGGAACATTAATTCATAAGATTGTTGACATTGATTTCAATTAGTATGAACGTAAATGAAATCGTTATCTCAAAAAATTAAATCCATCACTTTTAGAGACTTAATTTAGTGGATAAAAGTTCGAGAGTTGCTAGAGAAAATTGTCGGGAGAAGTGATTTCGCGGTAAATCTATGAGCAACCAGAAAATATTGTCCGTGATAAGTCAATTCGCGGACAAATCAGTTAGAAACCAGAAAATATTGTCCGTGATAAGTCAGTTCGCGGACTAATCTATGAGCAACCAGAAAATATTGTCCGTGATAAGTCAGCTCGCGGACAAATCTATAAGCATTCTGAGTATATTGTCCGTGACAAGTCAGTTCGCGGACAAATCTATAAGCATTCTGAGTATATTGTCCGTGATAAGTCAGTTCGCGGACAAATCTATAAGCATTCTGAGTATTTTGTCCGTGACAAGTCTGTTCGCGGACAAATCTATGTATCATCGGCAAAAATTGTCCGCGACAAGAAATCATGATGAATTTTGCACATTCTTCAAAGTTGCAATTTCCTCCATCATGAGTGCCCATCTTTTTACCCGCTCCAACAAAAGCGGCTTTCCCACAACTATCCACAGTATTTATCCCTATCCCCTTAAAAACTATGTATAACGAAAAAAGCCCATACAAACCAGCATGTCTGCCGATTCGTAAGGGCTTCAACTTTTTAAACGTTTATCGATTTCTTTTTTCAACGACTAACTTTAATGCCGTACGATCTTCCCCTGCGATGGTAATATCTGCGAACGCGGGTGCACAAATTAAGTCCGTGCCACTTGGTGCAACAAAACCTCGTGCAATCGCAACTGCCTTTACTGCCTGATTTAATGCACCTGCACCTACAGCTTGCATTTCCGCATACCCTTGCTCTCGAATAACAGCAACAAGCGCACCTGCAACAGAATTTGGATTAGAGCGAGACGATACTTTTAATGAATCCACATTTATTCCTCCCCATATTAGCTATATTTAATGTTGAATGAAGCATTCGATTAGTGGGCGTTCATTCAAAGGACTTCAACTTAGTGTCCGTATGACATTTTATGATGCTACCGAACAAAATAGAATCGCCTCATGTCCAATTTGGAAGACAAAACCATTTATTTTTTCAAGAATTATAGATACATATTATTTGGGGAATAAAAATATGCTTGCGTTTGAAATGCAAGCCATCTTTCCTAAGACAAAAGTGACATATTTGTGATGATGGATTTTTGTAAGTAGCGAGGCATCTGGAATCAGGCATCGAATGAGATTGACTGGGACTTTGAAGCAGTTGAGGGAAGAATCTAGACACTTTTTGTGAAAATCTAGATACTTGAAGCAATAATCTAGACATTTTCTTTAATATTCTAGACACTTTTCCAAGTAATCT
>JASENG010000030.1 GCA_030027265.1 Lysinibacillus fusiformis
CCCCTCTATTAAAATAACTTTTAATAAAAGGGTTAGTATAGTTAATTACTATTTAAATCTTCATACTTCCAGTTTTGGCTGCGTTTACGTGCCAAGAAAGCGCTTTTTCCAGATTGTGCGGCGTTTGGGCGTTTCCTGTCACAGCAACTGCTTCGTTATAATAATCCCATAACTGTTGTTTAAATTCTGGATGGACACAATTTTCGATTATTAATGGAACACGCTCTTTTGGTGCAAGACCTCGTAAATCTGCTACACCTTGCTCAGTGACAATGACATGTACATCATGCTCTGTATGGTCATGGTGGGCAACCATAGGAACGATAGAAGATAGTTTGCCACCCTTTGCATAAGACTTAGTAACAAAAATACTTAAACGAGAGTTACGTGTGAAGTCCCCTGAACCACCGATACCGTTCATCATTTTTGTTCCGCCAACATGAGTGGAATTCACGTTGCCATAAATATCAACTTCTAATGCTGCATTAATGGCTATCAAGCCCAATCGTCTAATGACTTCTGGATGATTTGATACTTCTTGAGGGCGAATAATAATTTTATCCGCATACTTTTCAATATTTCCATAAATTTTTTTCTGTAATTCCTCTGAAATTGTAATAGATGTACATGAAGCAAAGGATACCTTCCCTGCATCAATTAGGTTAAACACTGCATCTTGCAATACTTCAGAGAAAATAACCAAATCTTCGAACTCAGAGACTTTAAATCCTTCTAGTACAGCATTTGCAACTGAACCAACGCCTGACTGCAAAGGTGCTAATTTATTTGTCAGTCGGCCCGCTTTAATTTCATCTCGCAGGAAATTCAATAAATGATTGGCCATATCTTGTGTTTCATCGTCTGGATCCACAATAAGTGAAGGTGCATCCTGTTCATTTGAAACAACAATAGCCTTTATCTTATCAGGGTCAACTTTGATTCCAATATCTCCAATACGATCGGTTGGATCCAAAATTGAAATCGGTTTTCGTTCCCCTTGCACTTCAGGAATATATATATCGTGTATACCCACTAATGACTCAGAATGTGCCAGGTTTAACTCAACGATAATATTTTTTGCGTATTGTGTGAAAATCGGAGAGTTCCCAACCGATGTCGTCGGTACTACCATGCCGTCGCTTGTAATGGCAGTTGCTTCTATGATAGCAAAATCAATTGGTCCAATAATCCCTTGTCGGACTAATTCAGCATTGTGGGAAAGGTGGGCATCCACATATAGTACTTCACCAGTATTAATCAAATTTCGAATCGCTGGATCTCCTTGGTATGGCCCACGCTTACGTATACCTCCTGCTTGGGCTAAAATCTGATCAACTTCCGGTCCAAGAGATGCTCCAGTATAAACATCAATTTTTAAATTTTCATTTTTTGCACGTTCTGCTAGAGCTAAGGGTACTACTTTCGCGTCACCTGCACGAGTGAATCCACTCATTCCAACAATTGCCCCATTTTGTATAAAAGCCGCTGCTTCTTCTGCCGATACTACTTTGTCGACTAAATTACCAATCCCGATTCTTTTTACAACTGCTTCTTCCATTACATCTCCCCCTATTCTATTCATTTAACATTGCTAGATTCTCCCACCCATCTTATTTATGCTAAGAGTTTTAAAAATAGAACTAAAGAAGGAGTAAAATTGTTGATTGTAAAAACCTTTTAGTTTACATAATATTATTATTAGCAAACAAAAAAGACTTGCAAAAAAACAAGTCTTTTTTGCTCCTATTGAAGTTCAATTTGTCCTGTAATCCCGACACCTTGAAGGCTTTGCGTTGCTAATCGATCCGCTTCTGCATTTAATTTACGGGGAACAAGTTCAAAATCAGGCGTAATGCCAAGTTCATTTAACTTCTCATCAATTCGATCTGCCCAGTTTGCAAGGTCTTTTTCATAAGCTGGCCACTCTCCACTCATTTGATTAATGACAACTTGTGAATCTCCTAAAAATTGAACCGTTTGGTGATGGACATCCAGCAAATCCAGTTCGACTATGGCTAAATGGAGTGCAGCATATTCAGCTTCGTTATTCGAATTCAATCCAGAAGCCGGAGCATTGCGTCGGAGTCTATACGACTTTCCATTTTGTTCATAATATATAGCAATACCCAAACCGGCATTACTTGTTTGAACATCATAGCCTCCATCAAAATATACGCGAACATTATGTGGCTCTGTATCGATTTCTTTAATATATTTTTTCAGTTCTTTTGCCATCCATGTACTATCATGCTGATCCATATACACTATTTTTTTTGCCCTGCCTGTCTTTTCTAAATCTTCGCCAATGGTTAACGCATGGGCTGGCGGCAGTTCATCAGAACGGAATACAGTTTCAATACCATTTTTCGTTTTATATGTCCATTCGATTGTAATTTTCATGGAAGCCCTCCTAAAAGTATCCTGCTTACAATTATTATGACCAATACTTAGTTAAACTTTCAAGTTAAGTATGTATTTATAAAGAAGGCATTCAATTTAAAGGATATGATTTACATATCAGACACAATAAAAAACGCCTCCATCTAAGGCGTTTAAAAGGTAAATCAAATTATTCCTTTTTAGATGGAGACGAATCATTAACAAATGTATCTACTTGTGACTTCAACTCTTCAACTAAATCTTTGATTGCTTGTTTTTGCTCATCAGACAACTTTGATCTAGCACTGTCTATATTCACGTTGTTTTTTCGAAAAACTTCACTTACAAGTAATTCAACTACCTTATTAGGAATGGCCTTTGGTGTATCACTCATATTATCACTCCTTTTCGAAATGATTTTTTTCTAACTAGTATATGCAATCATCCTAGGAAACGAATGGATTTTTCGAATATTCCTTGTACATGTAACATGTGTACCTTCAGGAAGATATAAATATACTTTTATAAAAGAATATTCCACGCAACATGGAGGACAGAATACGCTGCGTGGAAAACAATTTTATATGAGAAAATTCAACTACAACTTATATTCATTGAATGTACAGTTTAGTTAAATTTTTATGTTTTATAGCACATCTAATCTAGCTACGATTGCAACTAAGATTTGAAGAAGTGCTTGAATATTTACAGCTATATCAGTATCTGTTGTTTTAACGTTGATGTTTCTGCTGCCTTCAATAATCGTTTTTTGTTTATTGCTTTGTTTTGTTTTCATAAATTGTTTCAAGTCTTGCGCTACATTGTTTCCTTGCTCATTATCACCGATTGTAATACTAATAACAGCAACAATGGCTGCTTGAATTCCTAGTTGCAGATTTAGAGCAACCTGTGTATCAGTAGTTGTGACTTCAACACCTTCAGAATCCTTAACAATAATCCATTCGTTAGATTCTTGTTTCGTTATTTGTTGTTGGGCATTCTCTTGATCAACATCTGCTTCGTTGTTATTGCCATCGTCGCAATGATCTAAAGCTCTCCACTTAGTTTTAGTTTCTGACATGTTTTCCCCTCCTTTTATTAAAAAATCGAATTAAAGAATGTCAATTCTCACTACTAATGCTAGCAATACATCTAATAGCGCTTGGATGTTTACTGATAAATCAGTATCTGTTGTGTGGATATCAACATCTTTACTGTTTTCAACATAAATTTTTTGTTTGTTTGATTGCTCATCATCAAATTTTTGGAAAATTTCTTGTGCAACTGCACGGCCTTGTTCTGAATCCCCAAGTGAAATGCTGATTACTAGTGCAATAGCAAGCTGCAAGCCTACTTGAAGAGAAACTGCACCTTGAGTATCAGTAGTACTTACATTAACGTTGCAAGAATCTTTAATCCAAATAACTTCATCTGAATCCTGTTCCATTACGAAAATTTGATCATAGCCTTGAGCAACTAAAGCATCCTCGCTTTGACTGTATACCATTACCGAACTACTTTCCTCCTCCCTCGCTTCACAACAAGGAGTATTGCAGTGACTACATTTTGTTTTTTTCTTAGAGTTTTTATGATCACACTTTGTACAACTCCAACGTCCCATTTATGTCTCCTCCTTTCCTGGTAGATTCAAGCTGTAACCTATTATCAACTTGACACTAATAGAATATGGATATTTAAATAGTTGGTATAGTTAAATATCATTATTATGAAAATTTTATATAAAGTTAAAATAGCCTATTTTTCAAAAGTCGAAGGAGAGAAAGCTAAATACTAGGCTTAATAGAAATTTCGCGGAAATTTAGGGGATACTCTATATTTAATATGATGAATTTTAAAATCATGACATTCATCTCAGTTTTGTACACTGCCTATTCCTACTCTTAGAACCCGTTTTAATTTACTCGTGGTTTTAAACAGTGCTATTATTTTTATACCAACTTCTAAAGGAGGGATTATTTTGGTTAAAGAAATTAAGTTAAATGACACAGTCATCCCAATAGAGAAATACAATGAAGAAATTGTAAATGGCTTTCATAAGATTCATATTGAATTTAAAGTGGCAAGCGAAGATTATCACGATGTAGCAGTACTTCTATATGAAGGCACCTTTACAATCACGGTGCCTGAAAAGGACTTGACATTTAAAGGAACGATCATACAATATTTTACATCTATCACAAACCTTTATGAAAAAGAGCAAGTGGGAGATTATAGTGTGACATTTCTAGAAGTAAAGGAATAAGAAACGAGGGATACCCATGAAGTTGAGTATTTTAGATCAATCCCCTATCTCAAGTAACCAAAGTGCCAAAGATGCTCTAAATGAGTCGATAAATCTCGCCAAAGCAGCTGAACAATATGGGTTTACCAGGTTTTGGATTGCGGAACATCACGACTTACCTGGATTAGCATGTTCTGCACCTGAAATAATGCTAAGCTTAATAGGTGCAAATACAAAACAGATTTGTATTGGAAGTGGTGCTGTCTTATTGCCTCACTATAAACCCTATAAAGTAGCTGAAACATATAATATGCTGGCAACCCTTTTTCCGAATCGAATTGATATTGGAATTGGCCGTTCTCCAGGGGGCTCTGCAGAAGCAACGAATGCTTTATCAGATAATTTTTTGCAACAGGTTTTTAAGATGGATGATTTAGTCGATGAATTACTTCATTTTTTAAAATCAGACTTTCCAGCGGATCACCAGTTTTCAAAAATTAAAGCTTCTCCTGTTCCGCAAACCTCCCCGAACCCATGGATGCTGGGCACTAGCGAAAAAAGTGCGATCCTTGCTGCAAAAAATGGTCTAGCCTATGCTTTTGGCCAATTTATGAGCGACATAGACCCTAGTTCAATAATTGAACAATATCGAAAGAATTTTCAAAGAAACAATTTTGGAGAGTCACCCGAAGTCTTATTAACAGTACCGGTCATCTGTGCGAAAACATCCGAAAAAGCAGAGGAGATTGCCTGGAGTTCACTTATTTGGCAGATCCAACAAAATCGAGGCGAAGGTCAAAAGGTACCATCCATCGAGGAAGCGAAAAATGTTCGATTGTCAGACAAAGAAAAAGAACAATTAATGAAACTAAAACAAAAAATGATTATCGGTAATCCACAAGAAGTAAAATATGCGCTTACCGAGATGCAATCCAAATATAAAGTAGAAGAATTTATGATTTTAACCATTACCCATTCCCCTGAAGATCGAATGGAATCTTATAGACTCATTGCTGAAAATAATTTGTCTATGTAATAAAAAATAGTTATGAGATGTAGCTAGGATTGGAGAATTACAGCAGTGAAGGAACAGTATTTTGAGGAATTACTGAATATTGATACACGTGGAAATAAAGCTGAAATCAATCATTCGATCCATTATCATCCTTATGAACCTACACCATACTCAGCGTTAGAAGAATTATTCAAACACTATGAAGTAAAGCCGACTGATCATATTGTAGATTTCGGCTGCGGTAAGGGACGACTTAATTTTTATCTAAACTATAAATATCATGCTACCGTTATGGGAATTGAAATGAACAAAACCTTCTTTGAAGTGGCCATAAAAAACCGGGAACACTATCTAAAGAAAACTCATAGAAACTCTGAAACGGTGAAATTTCAATGTTGTTTAGCTCAAGACTATGATATTCAACCAGCGGATAATCGCTTTTATTTCTTTAATCCATTTTCGGTGCAAATTTTTATGAAGGTTTTAAATAATATCTTGGCATCTGTTGAAAAGCATAAGCGGGAGATAGATTTAATCTTTTACTATGCTTCTGATGAATACCGATATTTTTTAGAACAGCATACAGCTTTTGAATTGATAAAGGAGGTTCCCCTGCCCGACCTTTTCGAAAAAAATGCGTATGAAAGATTTTTAATCTATCGATTATATATATCGTAAAATATAAAAAACCGTTTCCTTATGTTAAGTGTTGCCACACACCCAACGGAAACGGTTTTCTACTTTGAATCACTTGTAATCTATTTATTATTATAAAGTATTTTACTATTTTCGTACACTCCAAAATGCAAATTTGCCACTGGCAATTATTAGCTGCTGTTTTCCTTAAAAAAGCTGTGAAAAAATAAGCAGGATATGATATGGTAGATTCTCTAGAGTTTATTATAGAGGGTGAAAAAAATTGTTAGAAGTAAGTGAAAGTAAATTATCTCAATATGTTATACATTATGTTAGTGATACATTAATTTTGGGGGAAGAAGCATTTTCTCAGCCTGAAGTTTTGCTTGAAGCAGCCTTTACACAATTGGCATTTAACAAAATGGATTTAGACCAGCAATACGAATTTTTTCACGAAACAGATATAAATCTAAACGAAATCTATACATACGCAAAATCGATCTTTGAACAAGAAAATAGTTTCCTGGAACAATCAAAGAATATTGCCACCCATTTACATACTGCATCACAGCATCCAAATATTAAAAATGGTGAATTATTTATCGGCTTCTTCGATAATTGTATTTGGAATAACCAAACAAAAAAGGCCCTTTCCATCGTCAAAATTGATGAAAAAGAGATGTTTTTAGATGTGAAAAATGACCAAAATAAAATGATTGTAAATGGAATCGATGGAATTAATGTAAAGAAAATCAATAACTTGGCGGTTATTGTAGATATGGGCCCGGATGAAACACCTGCTGTTTTTATCAAAACAAAAAGAAAAGAAGACGTTGTTTATTGGCAGGAGCGTTTTTTAAAAATCAAAATAGCTGATGAGCATTTCCATAAAACAAACTTAGCTTTAACAGAATGCAAAAAATATATTTTAAAAGAGGAAGGCTTTACAAGTACTGAGAAGCTGGGATTCTTAAACAAAACTCTCGATTATTTTAGAAATGAAGAAGAATTCCAAGTGAATGATTATATTAATACCGTCTTTGAGAAATCGGAATCTACCCAAAAAGATGTACTTGTCAATACGGTTAAACCTTATGAAACCGTAATTTCTGATAACGCTATTGAAAAAGCCGAAAAAACATATAAACGGAAAATTAAACTCGATTCCAATATTGAAATTCAGGTAAATGTCCAAAACATTGAACAAGTAGATGAATTAATCGAAGTTGGATTTGACGAAGCAACCAATCGAAAATATTACAAGATTTACTTTGAGGAAGAAGCATAAACTAAAAACTCACCCAGCTCGTCATTAGAGCTGCGTGAGTTTTTTTCATATTAGTCTACTTGCATGTACCGCAATGGCAAAATTCTTGACGATCTAATTGATCCAGCACAGTTTGTATAATCGTGGACGGATTTTCAACGAGTCGATAATGCTTCCAAGTTCCCAGTTTACGGGCAGTAATAATGCCTGCTTCCTCTAGCTTTTTTAAATGCTGGCTCACAGCTGGCTGAGAAATACCGAGGACATCCACAAAATCACATACACAAACCTCACCAGACTTTAAACAGCTTAGCAATTTTAAGCGATTCGCGTCTGCTACGGCTTTTAATTGTTTTTCAAGTAATTGAAGCTCCATTTATTCACCTCATAAATAAAGTTTCTTGATAGAGTAAACAAATAGTAAAATTCGTTTAGTAATTGCTTATTTCCACCTGTCCACAATCTATTGTCCCGTATTGGAAAAACGTCGAATTCTCTGACCGATTTCATCACGAACACGCCCAAAAAATGCCCATTTCTCTTCTTCGGTTCCTTGCGCTTTTGCAGGGTCATCAAATCCCCAATGCTCCCGTTTTACATTTGGCGGCGTAACTGGACATTTATCGTTGGCATCTCCACATAATGTAACGACTAAATCCGCATTGTTTAAAGTTTCAATATCAATCATATCTGAAGTCTGTTCAGAAATATCAATACCGACTTCTTGCATTGCTTTTATCGCATTCGGATTTACACCATGCGCTTCGATACCCGCACTTTTTACTTCCCATTCATCAGATGACAAGATGCTTTTTGCCCAACCTTCAGCCATTTGACTTCTGCAGGAATTCCCCGTACATAAAAAATAAAGTGTTTTTTTCGACATGTGAAATGCTCCTTTTAGAATAGAATCAATGTTAAATATAGACCAACCAGCGTGATAAATAGAATTGGTATTGTAAGAATAATCCCTGTTTTAAAATAAGTGCCCCAAGAAATTTTAACACCCTTTTGAGAAAGTACATGCAGCCAGACAAGTGTAGCCAACGACCCAATTGGTGTAATTTTTGGACCTAAATCAGATCCAATGACATTTGCATAAATTAGCGCTTCTTTTAAGATTCCTGTCGAGCTTGTTTCAGCTATCGCCAGGGCATCGATCATCACGGTCGGCATATTATTCATGACAGATGAAAGAATTGCAGCTATAAACCCCATTGCAATCGTAGCTGCAAACAATCCTTGCTCTGCAAAACTTTCAATTACACCAGCTAATGAGCTTGTTAACCAGGCATTTCCCAAACCATAAACCACCACATACATTCCTATGGAAAAGAAAACAACATTCCAAGGTGCTCCCTTAACAACTGCTCCGGTATTCACTACAGCACTTCTTCTTGCCATGACTAAGAAGAAAATCGCAATAACACCTGCTACAAACGATACAGGAATCCCTATAAACTCACTTGTAAAGTAGCCGATTAATAACATAGCAAGGACATACCACGAAAGATGAAACATTTTTATGTCCCTAATTGCCTCTTTTGGCTGTCTAAGCTTCGAAATTTCATAATTTCCAGGAATACTTTTTCTAAAGTAAACCAGTAATACTGTAATTGTTGCAACTAGAGAAAATAGGTTTGGCAATATCATTCTTGATGCATATTCTATGAAGCCAATATTAAAGAAATCAGCAGAAACAATATTAACCAAATTACTTACTACAAATGGCAATGAGGTTGTATCCGCAATAAATCCACTCGCCATGATAAATGGAAAAATCATTTTTTCCCGGAAGTTTAAATTTTGAACCATCGCCAGAACAATTGGCGTTAATATTAAAGCAGCTCCATCATTTGCGAATAATGCTGAAACGATTGCTCCTAAAATACTTACATAAACAAACATTTTGATGCCATTACCTTTTGCCGCTCTTGCCATATGTAATGCAGCCCATTCAAATAACCCAATTTCATCTAAAATAAGGGAAATCAGTATAATGGCTACAAAGGAGATAGTTGCATTCCAAGTAATCCCTACTACTTCTCCCACATCTCCAAAATCTACTACACCTGCAAGTAAAGCAATGATTGCACCAGCACATGCAGTCCAACCAATATTGAGCCCTTTTGGTTGCCAGATAACGAAAATCAGTGTAACTAAAAAAATAAGTGTTGCTACAGTAGCTGTAAACAATGAAGACTTCCTCCTAAATCGTAACTAAAACATTTTTTATTGATATAGATAGAATAAGAAATTTCCCTATCATTATATAACCAATCTCTTATATAATAATTTACTTATATATTGAAATCAATCATTATTTCTTCCCTACAAATATTCCCATTATCGACGCCTAACTATTTGTAAAACTAAAAAAGAACCACCGATCCTCCTTTAAGGATCAATGGTTCTTACGTACATTGATTTAGTTATGAACGACTTCTTTTTCGTTAAGACCAAGCACTTCAGAAGTTGAAGCTTGGATTTCTTCAAGTAAAGCAGTATTATCCATTAAAGAAATACCATATGATGGAATCATTTCTTTAATTTTTGATTCCCATTCTTTAAAACGATCTGGGAAACATTTACTCATAACATCAAGCATAACCGGAACAGCTGTAGATGCACCAGGAGAAGCCCCAAGTAATGCAGCAACAGAACCATCAGCAGCTGTGATAACCTCTGTACCGAATTGAAGTGTACCTTTTCCAGCATCAGTATCTTTGATTACCTGTACACGTTGACCAGCTACAACAATTTCCCAATCTTCCAATTTAGCATCCGGGATGAATTCTTGTAATTCTTCTAAACGCTGTTCATTCGATAACATTAATTGCTGTATTAGATATTTTGTTAACTTCATTTCTTTAGCTCCTGCAGCTAATAAAGTAAATAAGTTATTTGGTTTTATAGAAGCAAATAAATCCATGTTTGAACCAGTTTTTAAGAATTTAGGTGAGAATCCAGCAAAAGGTCCAAATAATAATGATTTTTTGCCATCAATATAGCGAGTGTCAAGGTGAGGCACTGACATTGGCGGTGCACCAACTTTCGCTTGACTATAAACTTTTGCATGGTGCTTCTCAACGATTTCTTGATTGTTGCATACCATGAATAGCCCACTTACCGGGAAACCACCGATATGTTTTGACTCGGGAATACCTGTTGCTTGTAATAATGGAAGACTTGCGCCACCAGCACCGATAAAGACAAACTTAGCTTTATGATACTCCATTTTACAGCCATCCAGGTCATGAACTTTTACTTCCCACATACCATCGCTAGAACGTTTAATATCAGTTACAGAATGTTTGTAGTTCACTTCCACATTTTGTTTTTGTAAATGTTCAATCAACATACGTGTTAATGCACCAAAGTTGACATCCGTACCAGAGTCAATTTTCGTTGCAGCGATTGGTTCTTGACTTTTACGGCCATTCATAATTAGTGGAACCCATTCTTTTAGCTTTTCAGGATCCTCAGAATATTCCATACCTTTAAATAATGGGTTAACTGAAAGCGCTTCATAACGTTTTTTCAAGAAGTTTACATCTTTCTCGCCCATTACTAAACTCATATGTGGAATCGGCATAATGAATTCTTCAGGATTGCTGATTAAATTGCTTTTTACAAGGTAAGACCAAAATTGTCTTGATAGTTGGAACTGTTCGTTAATATTAATCGCTTTTTTAATATCTATTGTACCATCTGCTTTTTCTGGAGTGTAGTTAAGTTCACAAAGTGCAGAGTGCCCTGTACCAGCGTTATTCCATTCATTGGAACTTTCTTCACCGGCTTTATCTAGATGTTCGAAGATCTTAATTTCCATTTCAGGTGCTAATTCTTTTAACATAGTACCTAAAGTTGCACTCATAATACCAGCACCAATTAAGATAACGTCTGTTTTTTCGTATTTAGTACTCATAATTACCTTCCTTATCTCCCCTATATTTGCAAAGATGTAGGCGTTCCCATTTTGGGGTTGAACCAAGGAACCCATCTTCTCTGTATGAATTATAACCGTATAACATTATAATACATTTTTTCTTAGATTAAAATATCTACTATTATATAATAATTATCTAGTCTATAAAAGGCGAAATAAATAGCATTCTTACCGCTAACTCTAGTAAATCGTGCATTGTTTTTTTAAAACCTTTTCAAAATGACGCTTAGTTAACTGAATTTATCGCTTCAAAAATGGATGATTTACCCGATATTACCTTGAATTCTTTTCGAATGGAAGATTGATTTTCTAAACAAGCAAATACTACTTTTGCAACATCTTCTCTAGAAATTTCACCTCTATTAACATCGTTTTCAACGACATTTACATATCCGGTTCCCTTTTTATCAGTCAATTCACCAGGATGGATAATTGTATAATCTAGTGATGATAACCTTAACCACTGATCAACATAATAATTTTTAATCATTATTGGACGAAAGTATACAGGGAAATGAATCCATTCTTCTTTTCTTGTTTCAAATGTACTTATATGAATGACACGATTCAAATCTGTATCTTTTAATGCTTCCAACAAGTTAATGGTATGATCAATTTCAGCTAAGGGATCGGTCATGATATCGTCTAAACTATGCTCTGCAATTACAAGTGCATCAACATTATGAACTTCCTTTACAAACTTTTCAATGGTTTCATTTGGATTATATACAAAGCTTTCAATACCCTTTTCGTTAAAGTAAGCAACTTGCGCCATGTTCTTCAACAAGACTTTTGCTCGATGAGACCCATCTTCAAGTATGTACTGAACTAAATGTCTGCCTATTTGACCATTCACACCAATTACGAGAATGTTCAACTCCCTCACAACCTTTGAAATTCATCTTTTACCCACAGAATGCCCTAAAAATGATAAATTTAGCCATAAATGTTTAAAATATTATCTGAAAATCGAAAGAACCGACACATAATAATTTACGTGTCGGAAAATCGATCATTATTTCGGCAAACTAATTTTCATCCTGGATTTTATCAAATAACCAATAACTAGCTTGATCAGTAATATATCTTTCGTATTTATTCTTACTATATAGATGAACAGTTTTAAATAAAGACTGAACATCTTTCCATTGAAATACACTAATGCCTTTCAGGGATGGCAGTTCTACTCTGTGAGGCAATAACTCAATAATCTTGTCAAAGGAGTGGCTATATTCATTTGCCTTGCGAAACCCAATTGGAGTATTAAATTTATCTAAAATTAATAAGGAAAAATAAAAGTTTCTCTTTCCCGCAAAATTTGTTCCAACATCGATATAACGCAGCACTTCATCTCGTTTTGAGGATAGTTCAGTACCTAGACTTATATCTGTTTTGTATTTTGCTTCAATAAACCATACAAAGGTATCGGACTCAATAATAATATCGATATCGGTTTTACCTTCATTTATGCCGAGGCTTTTAGGGGGACGTATTTTTTTCCATAATACAATCTTGATTTGTTCTGTCGAATGTAAAAACTCTTGATGAAATGCTTTAAAAAATAACTGTTCAACCCAAAGTTTGCGGTCGATTTGGTTAAATGTTCGAAAAACGTTCCAGACCATTGCATCTTCACTATTGACGCTTTGCGACTTTTCAAGCCTTCGTTTTCTCCAATATTCTAATTGTGGATCAAATTTATCTATAAGCAACGAATCTCTAAAATACTCATCAAGCTGCTTCATCTCAGTTTGAGATACTTTTTCCATTACTTCCCTCCCTCATATTACAATGCCGCAAAATAGGTATCAATTATATATACGATTCAACATTAAGTGTCATACATTTCATTTAAATATTACTTAAGCAAGACTTTGTCAAAAATGTACATACTTTTAATGAAACATTTATGTACTTTAATTCGTATTATTACTAACAGGATATCACCGAATATGGATAGGAGAAATGATATTGGAATCAAAAGAACAGTTAGCCATTTATCTTGAGGAAATTGAAAAATGGGAAGATGACCAGAAAGGGTTATTCTTTTGGGAGAAAATAGGTCGACTACCCTTTAAAGTGATTGATAAATTAACACCTAAATTTATACAAGCCAAGATTGGCATCTTAGTGAATGAGATTGGAAGCTATATTCAAACAGGCGGCAAATATCTAATAAGTGAAAAACAAATGATGAAGAAAATACAAAAATCCACGGATTATCCGATTGAGGCCTTTGAAGATATTGGTAAAATGCCCGTTACAGATATGATGACATTAAGTAATAACTTACAAAGTGAACGAAGTAAATTAGCCACTGTTCAAGGTGCTTCAACAGGTATTGGAGGAATCTTCACACTTGTAATCGATATTCCTGTCATTTTAGGAATGGCTATAAAAACCCTCCAAGAGATTGCGATCATTCATGGCTATAATCCGAATGAAAAACAGGAAAGAGTATTCATTGTAAAATGCTTACAATTTGCCTCTGCCGATATTGTCGGGAAAGAAGCTATATTAAACGAATTAGCAAGCTTGAATAAGAAGAATGATTCTGCGGAAAGCATGATTAGTCAGCTAAAGGGCTGGCAAGAAGTATTCTTCACCTACCGCGACAATTTCGGTTGGAAGAAGCTATTTCAAATGGTGCCTGTAGCTGGAATGGTATTTGGGGCAATTATTAATAAAGGCATGATGGATGATGTCTCCGAAGCAGGCACCATGCTTTATAGAAAAAGAAGGATTTACGAAAAGCTGCATGAACTAGAAGCAGTTGAAAATTCACCACTTGAATAATTTATAAGCAATGTCCCAAAAGTTTATGAAACTTAACTTTTGGGACATTTTGTATTTTAATTGCACATGACTTTATGTTGCTGGATCGTTCTTTATCCAAGTCAAGAGCTGAAATGAACCAACTGATTTCAGCTCCCCTATTTTCTATTAATGGAATACGATTGTTTTATTTCCTTCAACTATAATCCGATTTTCTAAATGCCATTTCACGGCTTTTGATAAAACTCGACGCTCAATTTGACGGCCAATTTTCTTTAATGTCACAACATCATCCCGGTGATCTACTCGTTCAACATCTTGTTCGATGATCGGCCCTTCATCTAAATCATTGGTTACATAGTGTGAAGTTGCCCCAATTAATTTTACCCCTCTTTTATATGCGCGGTCATAAGGTTTTGCACCGATAAATGCCGGTAAGAACGAATGATGGATATTTATAATTCGATTTTCAAAATGATTGACGAAGTCAGGCGTTAAAATCTGCATATAACGGGCTAAAATCAATACATCCACATTATACTCTTCCATCAAATCGATTTGCCGTGCTTCCACTTCTTTACGGATTTCTTTATTTGCCGGTAAGTAATAGAACGGAATTCCATAGGACTCCACGATTGGGCGGGCGTCTTCATGATTACCTATTACGACTGCTATATCCGTTTCCAGATCACCATTTTGCCATTCCCAAAGCAGCTCCAATAAGCAATGTAATTCTTTCGAAACGTAAATAGCAGAACGTTGACGTTTATTTAAATAATAGAAATGATAGTCCATTTCATAATCCTCTGCAATTTTAGTGAACGCCATTTCCATCTCATCGGATTTCGCTTGGAGATTCTCGCAATGGTATTCCAATCGAATGAAAAAAGTACCATTTTCAGGATCGCTTGAATATTGGCTGGATTCAATTATATTTGCATTGAATTTTAATAAAAAAGTTGATAATACAGATACAATTCCTGGTTTATCGGGACATTTCACTAATAATCTTGCTCTATTCTCTACTTGTGAACTCTGTTGCTGGTTCTCTCTCTTAACTTGCTCAGCTTGCATATATGTACACTCCCAGTCATTCTTAATTTTTTCAATTATCTATCATTTATTGAACAGGAGCAATAGTTTGTATCATTGTTTACATAATTTGCACAAAAAATACGCATATTAATGTTGAAAGGAGATGAGAAGATGAGCCAAAACAAAGATTTTGATGATTACTCAAACTTCGATGATCGAGGATTAAAAAGTCAAAGCAGTGCAAAAAAACCGAACAATTCTCCTCAAAGTTCTACTAAGTCTAATGAGGAATACGGTACAGAAAAAAATCCGCTCATGGAAAAAATCAAGAACAGCTCCATTGTGAAAAAAGTTGAAAAGTTTATCAATGATAATAAATAACGCTTACCTTATACCTCGACTTTATGTCGAGGTATTTTAATTGAAACTGAAAATGATTCATTAAAGGATAGAAATTATAGCAAACATACAAACGCTCTTCTATCTCCTAATCAATTTCAAAACCTTCGCAATTTCGACCTTTTTCTTCTATAATAGGTCTCATATCACTCACCTGGAAAGGAAGACTATTAAATTGATATTAGTCATTGATAATTATGATTCATTCACCTATAACCTAGTCCAATATATTCAATCTGCAGGTGAGGAAGTTGTTATTTTTCGTAACGATGAAGTGACACTGAAAGACATTAAAGCAACGCAGCCAGATGCTATACTTCTATCGCCAGGGCCGGGAAATCCGGATACTGCAGGGATTTGCCTAGATGTAGTAAAAGAATTCTATCAAGAAATACCATTATTAGGCGTTTGTCTTGGTCACCAAATTATCGCACAAGCTTTTGGTGGTAAGGTACATAAAGCAAAGCAACCAATGCATGGGAAAGTGGATATGATTCTTCACGATGGTAAACGGATTTTTAAAGATATTCCCTCCCCTGCTCCGGTTACTAGGTATCATTCATTAATAGTTGATGAAACAACATTACCTGGCTGTTTAGAAGTTAGTGCTAAAACGGAGAATGGAGAAATTATGGCCATTCGTCATAAGGATTATGCAGTTGAGGGTGTGCAATTCCATCCTGAAGCAATACTAACGGAAAACGGTCTGCAAATGATTCGAAATCTCTTTACTAATAGAAAAAGGATTACATCATGAAAACGAATACGATACAACCTCTTTTATCATTTGAATTCGCTTCTTCCTCAGGAGAAGTGCAGCCTTTTACATTTAGGAATCCGATAAAGATTATCGCAGCCAATACAATAGAAGAAGTTCAACCGTGCTTTCAATTAATACAAGAAGCAGTAAACGATGGATACTATGCAGCTGGATACGTCTCCTATGAAAGCGCACCTGCATTTGACCGTGCTTTTAGTGTTAATCAAAATCCGAATATGCCTTTGCTTTGGTTTGGAATATTCTCTGAACCCATACAAGAGAGTCTTGTTGGAAATGGAAGCTATGAGCATTCAAAATGGATCCCGAATGTCACCAGGGATGAGTATGATTCAGCTATCGAATCAATAAAATCCTCCATAGAGAATGGGGACACTTATCAAACGAATTACACGATTCGACTCAATGCACAGTTTCAAGGTGATGATATTGCCTTTTTCAATAAGCTAAAGAAAGCACAGTCATCTAATTATTGTGCATACATTAATACGGGGAAATTCAGTGTACTCTCTGCGTCCCCTGAACTTTTTTTCCATCTAAAAGATGGCCAAATCAATACTCGCCCGATGAAAGGGACGATTGCTAGAGGTAAAACATTGGCTGAAGATGAAGAAAATGCAAGATGGCTCTATGAATCAGAAAAAAACCGTGCTGAAAATGTGATGATTGTAGATTTATTGCGCAATGATTTAAGTGTAATTGCAGAACAAGGATCTGTTCAAGTTCCTAAGCTTTTTGATATTGAACACTACCCTACTGTTCTTCAAATGACCTCTTCTATTACTGCCAAGGTGAAACCAACCATTACCTATTTTGACTTGTTTAAGTCTCTTTTCCCTTGCGGCTCCATTACCGGAGCTCCGAAAATCAGCACCATGGATATTATTTCAAGGCTTGAAACAGCATCAAGAGATGTATATTGTGGAGCAATTGGCTATATCACTCCAGATCAAGAAGCCATATTTAATGTTCCTATTCGCACTGTTATCATCAATCAAGAGACAGGAAAAGCAACTTATGGTGTCGGTGGTGGAATTACATGGGATTCAACAGCTTCAGGCGAATACGAGGAAGTTCTAACAAAGATGAGCTTACTTGAACAAGAAAAACCTGGTTTTGAATTACTTGAAAGCATTCTCTTATCGAATGGGGAACTTTATTTACTTGAAGAACATCTCGACCGTCTTCAAAATTCAGCAAAATACTTCCAATTTCCGTTTAATCGAGACGAGGTAAATACAGCTTTATTAAATTTCACAAAAAAGTATCCAACAGGTAATTTTAAGATTCGCCTACTTTGCGGGGATACCGGTCAAATAACAATTGAACCTCATCCACTGGTTGAAAACTCAGCAACTAAAGTGGTTCAATTAGCTAGGCAATCAATTAATAGAAACAACCTATTTTTATACCATAAAACAACCAATCGGGAAATCTATACAAAATTCCAGCAACCCGATGTGTTTGATGTTCTTCTATGGAATGATCTGGGAGAAATTACTGAATTCACGAACGGGAATATCGTTATCGAAATTGAAGGAAAGTTATTTACCCCAGCGATTCATTGTGGACTTCTAGCAGGAACTTTTCGTGAAAAGTTATTGAGGGAAGGTAAAATCGAAGAAAAGGTCTTAACACGAGAAGACCTCGAAATTTGTTCACAAATTTGGTTAATCAATAGTGTACGAAAATGGGTTGAGGTTAAATTAAATTAATATGTAAAAAGAGAATGTTTTCGATTTCGATAACATTCTCTTTTTGGTAATAATATAATTAGAAAATTTTAAACTAACGACCCGCCATTTTTCAAATATAAATCAATCCCCTCAGCACAGCGATAAGATAATGCCCCTACTGTTCCAGTTGGATTATAACCAGAGTTATGCGGGAATGCGCTAGCTCCCGGTACGAAAACATTTTCATAATCCCACATTTGCAAGTAATTATTTAATGCACTTGTGTTTGGATCATCACCCATAATGACCCCGCCAGTATTATGTGTAGATTGATAAGGAACAATATTGTATGGACCCTTTTCTCTCGCAACGATAACTTCAGAGGCACCCATTTCTTTCATAATCTCTTCAGTTTTACTTGCCATAAATTTAGACATCTCGTTATCTTGTTCTTTAAAATCATAAGTCATTCTCAGCAGCGGATTTCCAAATGCATCCTTATAGGTTGGATCTAAATCTAAATAATGATAACGGAAAGGCATAGAAGCACCTTGTGCGTTAAATGAAATTGAACGGTTCTGATATTTAACCGATTCCTCTTTAAATTTTGCACCCCAACTTGGTGTATCTGGTTTCACTGCGTTATTTTGGATTGGTCGTTTACCAAGTTGCCCTAAAAATATATTTGCACCATGGAGGAAGTTCAAGTCAGAATGGTCGAAATTATCTCCATTGAATTCATCAACACACATACCAAGTGAACCTGCACCTGCATAAACGTTGAATTCTCGTTCTTCAAAGAAACCTGTAGTAGAAGCACACATATTTTGATATGCGTAGTTTTTACCAATTACACCAGTTCCAGTTTTAGGATCATATGGTTTACCCATTCCTGATTGCAGTAGTAAACGAACATTATTTAACACATAACTTGTTACAGCTACTACTTCTGCTGGTTGGATGAACTCTTCACCTGATTGTGTATCGATGAATCTTACTCCAGTGGCACGATTTCCTTCATGCAGAATTTCAACAACATTTGAATGAGTACGTAAATCGAATTTCCCTGTGCTTTCAGCTACTGGAAGAACTGTCACGGTAGGATCAGCTTTTGCCCCGTATTCACAACCAAATCGCTCACAGAATCCACAATACTGACATGCCGCGCGTGCGATCCCATCAGGGTTTGTATAACTTTCGGATAAATTTGCCGATGGTTGTGTAAATGGTTTATAGCCTAGATTCTCACAAGCTTCTTTAAAAAGACTCATTACTGGCGTGTGTTTCATTGGACCAGTAGGATATGGATTTGAACGTGGTCCGCCATGCGGATTTTCTTCTCCGGAAATACCTGCCATTTGTTCAAATTGGTCGAAATAAGGTTCAAGCTCATCGTAAGTAATTCCCCAGTCCTGAAGGAGCATATCTTCTGGAATTTTATTTTTTCCATAGCGTTCTTCTGTCATTGAACGAATTTGAAAATCATATGGCAGGAATCTCCACGTTTGACCATTCCAGTGTACACCTGAACCTCCTACATCCGTTCCCAATAAGAAAGAACCATATTGTCGCATTGGAAGAGCACGCATTTTTTCGTTATTTCTAAATGTAACCGTTTCTTTGGATAAATCCTGCATCAAATCATAGCGCAGTGCATAACGCAATTCATCATGGACCATTATAAAATCTGATGTTTTACGGCCTTTACCACGTTCAAGACCAACTACTTGATACCCTTTTTTTGTTAGTTCAGCTGCTAAAATACCGCCTGTCCAACCAACGCCAATTAACACAACATCCGTTTTAGGTAATGTCGTTGCCATTCTTATCACTCCCGTATTTTGCTATTTAATTTTTGTTTTAAATCAATGGTTATGTTGTGAGGATAAAGATTTCGGTGCAATTTCCTCAAACTCTTCTTGCTCAATCATGTTAAAGTAACTCATTTGATGGCCAGGGTATTTCTTCATTTCCCAACCTGCCATATTTGCATTTCCTCCATACAATGGATCTGCATAAACACCTTCAATTGTTGTGGAGCGAAGTAGATTAAAGAAATAGTTAGAAGAAACTCCCTTCATCTCTACATTACCGTCTTGTAAGTCAGTTAATACTGCATCTTGCTCTTCTCCCGATAATTCAAGGAATGATTTCTCATATTTCTCAGTACTATGTTTTTCAATTGCTTCGAGGCCAACCGTAAAAATTTCTTGTCGATTTAGGCTGCTTTGATAGCCTTGCGTTTCCTCACCTGGGTAGAAAGGACCCGACATATACTCCTTAGCATTTGTTCCCCAACCGCTAGCTAATTGATGGTCAATAAAATATGCTACCAATAAATCCTGTGCTCCCGGCCCATTATCATCAGCAGGGAAAATTCTTTCTACCGCAGCATTTGTAATATCAAATTGATTTGGTGTAAAGAACATAAGTGCGGCATTCGGGTTTGCATTCCCTGTTCCTTGTGGGGTTGGTGCTTGATTTGTATCTTCTGTAGTCTTTGTTTCATTTGTTTCTTTGCCAATTAATGTTCCAACCGCACCACCGACAATCAATCCACCTACAGTTAAACCAGAATTTTTAAGAAATGAACGTCTCGATGTACGTTTCTCTAATAGTGGATCCTTTTTATCTTGATCTGCCATGTAGCTACCTCCTAAATTAACTTTGAATTAAATAAACCATTCTATTTACTTGTAGAAAGTAATAAAAAAAATATAGTTCACAAGTATTTTGTATCAAATTTACTTTTTAATACTTTTAAAACCAAATTTTTTAATAATTTATTTAAATAATCCTGAAAAGGAAATAATATAAAAAAAAATCGACCCTTTTAAAGGGTCGA
>JASENG010000031.1 GCA_030027265.1 Lysinibacillus fusiformis
GTAATACGAAGAAATTTTAGAAGACTTTCTTAAGTGAGAATTTAAGGGTCCTTTTTTGTCAAACGAATCTTCTGGGTAAATTTGAATTGGAGCATTCACTGCTCGAATTATACCTTTGTTAATGTTGGTACTATTACATTGCGAACAATTTATAAGTTTCATCATTATCCTCCATTCATTTTACCTACTATTATAAGCTATCTTAATATTAATTTTTCTAAGATCAAGATTATCGAACGAAGGATTCTTTTCTGGAAAAGAGGCACTTCCTTACTTTAAAGCGCCCGATTGTTGAATATACAAAAGATATTATTCAGATTGGGACATTTTAATTAAATATTTTGGTGATTCCTTGAGCCCTTATCTTATATAAATCTATGTGGTGCAGATCTATCCTTCTCATTCTAGATGGGTATATATACCATCAGTAACAACTAATGTCATTATTTTCGCCCTTTAAGTGAACGTTCGATGATTAGTTCAATTAGCTTCTGATAAGGAATACCTGCTCCCTGTGCACTTTTTGGCAGCAAACTATTTTTCGTCATCCCAGGTAGTGTATTAACCTCCATTACATAAGGAATACCATCTTGAATCATCATGTCGATTCGGGCGTAAACACTACATTTCAATGAATTATAGCAAGTCATAGCAGCTAAAGAGACACGTGCCTGAGTTTCGGGAGGGAGCTGGACCACCTCTTCAATCGTAGCCACATCATTATACTTGGAGGTATAATCAAAAAACTCTCCCTGATGACGAATCGAAATCACCGGTAAAAGCTCTCCATCCAAAATGGAACAAGTGATTTCCTCTCCCATAATTAGCTTTTCAATTATCACTTCGGAATCCCAACTGAATACTTCCGCAATAGCAAGCTTTAGTGTTTCTTTATCATAAACAATTTTTACTCCCACACTTGAACCGCCTGAATTAGGTTTCACAACTAGAGGGAAACCAATTTTGTCTAATTCATCCATTTTAAGTTCTTCCATGTTCGTAAGGTGAATCCAATCTGGTGTTTGCACGCCTTCAAAGCGCATGATTTTTTTTGAGATATTCTTATCCATACATAAGCTGCTGGACAGAATGCCGCTGCCTGTATAAGGAACTCCCATGGTTTCAAGAGCACCTTGAATAGTGCCATCCTCCCCAAATTTGCCATGCAGCGCCAGTAGCGCAATGTCCAGATTCCTTACCTTTTCCACTAAGTCTTCTTTGTTCTCTATATGAATCGGCACAATTTCATATTTATTTTTATCTAAATGCGCCATCATTTCTTCACCTGTCATAATTGAAACTTGTTTCTCGGTAGAAACTCCTCCTATAATTACGCCAACTCTCATTTTTCTAGCCCCCATAATAATTTTTTAACGTATCTCCTATGATTTTTATGCCCCGAACAATTTCTCTTTCATTCAGCCTAGAAAATCCTAATCGTAAAGTATGGTTTCCGCTGCTGTCCGTATGAAAAACATTACCAGGTAAGAAAACAACGCCCCTTTGATAACAATTTTCTAAAAGTTTTCGCGAATCAATGTAATCTTCTAGTTCTATAAAAATGTGAAGCCCACCGTCACCAGTTATTCGTTTGAAAGGAATAAATTGCTTACAACAATGAACAGTTAATTCATACTTTTTCTTATAGACGGATTTAGCTTTTTTTATATACTTCTCAAAGTATCCATCAATCAAATATTGATATAACACTGCTTGATCTAATGTAGACGTATGAATTGTTCGAGCTCGTTTCATACTTTCCAAGTAATTAATCAAATCTTTGTCTGCCAATATCCAGCCAACCCGTAAGCCAGGAAAAAGAATTTTAGAGAAGCTGCTAATATAAATAACATTATTGCCTTGTCCGGCGAAGGATGCCAAGGATGCGAGATGTGACCCTGAATAACGTAATTCTTCATTAAACCCATTTTCAATGATAGGAAGCTTATAGGCGGAAAATAAATCCATGATTTCTTTCCTTTTTTTTGAAGATGTTACGATTCCAGTTGGATTATGGTAAGACGGAATTAAGTAAGCAAAATCATATTCATTTTTTGATAGGATTGTTTCCAGCTGACTAATATTGACACCATCATTATCCATTTCAATTCCATCAATTTCGAAACCATGTAATCGAAAGAGCTTAAGAGCAGAGTCATTGGTTGGATTTTCACAAATAACACGGCCGCTCTTTTTATTTAAAGAGGATAAAATGAGATCCAGACCTTCCGTAAATCCATTAGTAATCAAAATATCTTTATTTCGAGTGTCTACTCCTTTAATTTCCATGTAGTGAAGCAAGTATTCGATAAGTGGTTTATAGCCCTTTGCATATCCATAGTTAAGAACGATGTCTCCTTCAATAGACATCCGATTTAAAAAAGCCCGTTTAAAATTTTCTATATCAAAAAGCTTTTCATCGGGTGCGATGCTATTAAATGAAATAATATCCTTATCCCCGCGTACACCATGCTTTTTATGGTCCAGTTCATTTGCCAAAAAGGTTTGCTCGTTAACTTTTTCAGTCCAATTTAACTGGATAGATGGGGATTTGATTATCTCAACTTGACTGACAAAGTTTCCCTTTCCCTTTACCGCATAGATAAGCCCTTCTTGTTCCAGATCCGCATAAGCAGTTAGAACAGTGTTTCGGCTAATTGATAATAAAGAACAGAGTTCACGAGTGGATGGAAGCTTTTGGTTCTCAAGTAAATGCCCGTTGGTTATCATTCTTTTTAAATATTCCTTAAGTTGTATATATACAGGACGGCCTTCCGTAATCTTAAAATCGTTAAACACTCCATTCATCCCCTTGCTAACATTTTCACATTCCTGTACAGATTTTAAAAGTTCCACCCAATATGTATTTTTACTGTCATGTGGTACGGTGTGGAACTATCAAGTTAAAAAATGCATATCTTCACTTCATTTTAATAAAATATTTGGAAACTCCCTAAAGAATTAGTTGTAGCTTTGAAATAAAGTTTGAACAAAACACCTCGTAAACCTTATTTTACGATAAATAAGAAGAATCCATTTTGATAATAGATTGTTCAAAATGGATTCTTCTTTAGCAGTTTTAAGTTTACTTTTTATAAAAAAAGTTTGTATATTTTCTTCCTGTTTTACTCAATAATAGCGCCCGATTGTTGAATAAAATAAGTTCATTCTCCTAAATTCAATAACCATTTACGTAATTTTGCCTTCGGGTAATACACTTTACTGTTTATAATAATATGTGGAACATCAGAATGCTCTTGAATTAATGACTTTGCATCTTCTTTTGATATACCCATAAAATAATGCACTTCACTTTCTTTAATCAGTTCGTGTTCATCATCATCTTCTAATGAATCAATTAGACTTTTAGCATTTGGATTTTTAAAATTCTTTAATCCATCTCCAATAAAATATCCTGCTACTGCAATACCTATTGCTATTATAAAATTCCACTCCATTATTTTCCCTCCGCAAAAATAAATATTTATAGTACTTACGATTAAATATCATAATGGGTTCAATGTTAATTCACCCTTAAATTAGGAAAGACGTATTTGCTATTAAAGATGTCTCCCTCTAGTTGAAGAAAGCTAAATATATATAATTATACAAACTATTATTAAGAGGATAAGTATTCCTGCACCTTTGCAACCCAAATCCCCAACCAAATCTTGAAGTCCTCCCCCTTGAATACTTCCTGCTGGGTTTCTATTCAACTCTTCTTGTCTCAATCTTTCTCTTCTTTATCCTGGAGTTTTTTTGTCTAAGAATACACACCTCCGCTATCATTGTAGCTTTTAAATAAAGTTTGATTAAAAAGGTTGCTTATTTTGCTCAAACTTTTTTACAAATGATCAATCTTTATTATAATTCAACAATCATACTATAGAACAATTCATATTTATTAATTTAAAATAAGTTACATATTATGTACTTTTTATATTTTAACATAAATATCCAGTTTATTAAGTGGTGCTCCACAATCTGGTCCTTTAATGGAAAAGGACGCATTTCTTATTAAAGGAAAGCGCCCGATTGTTGAATAAATTATAAGGTAGTATGCCAATTATTATTTTTTCTCAAGTTTATTGCTTTGGTACCAAAACATTGCTTTTCGTTCAATCTCCATGGCTAGCTGTTCCTTGCCTTTGATATATGATTCAATGTCATAGGGAAATAATTGCGAAAGATATTCTTTTAAATCTCCATACTTTTTGGCGACATCTGAATGTGCTCGCAAGTAATCACGGAATGCTAAATGACGTTCAATTTCGGAATTACCTAATTGATAAATGTGGACATGGTGGGTTCGATTATCTCCACCTTTTTGGAAGTATCGACGCTGAGAAATCCCATTTTCTCCTTTTGGCTTATAACCAGTTTCGATCATTGATGTGTTAAACTTATCGATTCGATTTATATCTTTAACCACAGGCATAATATCAATGATAGGCTTTGCTTTTAGACCGTTTACGGATGTACTGCCAATGTGGTGAATATCAATGATTTCTAAACCGAGTACCTTATGTAATATATTAGCTTCTTCTTCAAAAATTGAAAGCCATTGCTCGTTATATGGCTTCACTTCAACTTTTCTCACTTTGAGCCTCCCCAATTGTTTATTAAGATTCGTTTCCCATTCCCAAGATTCCTAGTGATTTGAAACACAGTAAATACGGTCCATCCCTCAAGAAATACGCCCGATTGTTGAGTTATTTTTAAAAGAAAAACTATTGAATTCCCGTGACTATAGCGATTCTAATATCCTAAAGCCGTAACAGAAATGCTCCATACAATTAATACAAATGATATTGTTAACCAAACCGTGTTAGCAGTAGTAGGTTGATCTTTTTTTACTTTCTTTATTATTTCTACTAGGCTTAAACAAAATATAATAGCTAAAATCGGCATTACATAGACACTAATGAAAAAAAAAATATCCAAACGAACTTCCACCTCCACAACAATTATACCATATTTTTACATATTCAATTAGGCATTTTATTCCACAATCTGGCCCTATTGTTGAATAAGTTACATTTCATATCTTCAAGCATTTCGCACAATTGCTGAATAACAAAAACGAATGTTATTTCAAATTTCCAAGTCCTCCATACCAAAAGAGTTTAATTTTTCAATATCTAAAATTGTAACTAACTATTAATATCAATAGAACAAAAAAAGATGACCTCTTTTCAAAAAGAAATCATCTTAAAATTGCTTAATCTTTTGTTATTTATACTTGTCGTAGGTACCAATTTATTTTGTCTCTTAATATAAATTGATTAATCATTAGCTATATATTTATTCAGCAGGTACCTTTTCGCCATTTAGTATTAAGTTGTAAGTAATTTCTGTACTAAGTGAAGCGGATACTGCACAATATTTTTCCTCGCCTAAATGGATAGCTCGCCAAACTTTTTTCGGTGTGACGTTCCCATCAACTACGAATGTAATTGTAGCAGCGGTAAAGGCTGTTGGCATTTCTTCACGACGTTCACCATCTACTGTAATTTCAATGTTTTGGATGTCATCTAAATGGGGTTTTAGAATCATTGTGACATCTATTCCGATACAGCCTGCTAGTGAAGCAAGCAACATTTCCGTTGGTGTTGCAGCCTTTCCTTCTCCACCATAGTTCGCTGTTGCATCCATTGACATTGAATATCCAGTCGGTCCAACTGCCTCAAAAGCGCGACCACCCTGCCATTTTGCTTTAATTTGCATATTGTTCAATTCCTTCCTTAATTTTAATCCATTAACAACTTGTAGAATTACTCGAATTTATCTAGCATAGTCTTCAAAGTTAAAATTCTGAAACCTGTCTTAAAAATTTCTGTGCTCTTTCTGTACGAGGATTCTCAAAAAATACAGCTGGTTCTGCATCTTCGACAATTACACCATCCGCCATAAATAGGATGCGATCCGCAACCTCTTTTGCGAACTTCATTTCATGTGTCACAATCACCATTGTCATACCATCTTCAGCTAAGTCCTTCATTACCTTCAAAACTTCACCTACAAGCTCTGGATCCAGGGCTGATGTAGGCTCATCGAATAACATCAATTTAGGTTCCATTGCAAGTGCTCTTGCGATTGCAACTCGTTGTTGTTGACCCCCGGAAAGTTGTGAAGGGAATGCCTTTTCTTTCTCAGCAAGTCCAACTTTAGCCAGCAGTTCCGAAGCAATTTTATGTGCGTTTGCTTTATCCATTTTTTTCACAACCAGTAAAGCTTCCATCACATTTTCTACAACCGTTTTATGTGGATACAAATTAAATTGCTGGAATACCATTCCTGTTTCTTGTCTTATAGAATGAATTTCCTTTAGTTGTACTTTTTTCGGTGCTTGAAGATCGATGACATGACTATTCACGGTAATAGTTCCGCCTGTAATGGTTTCTAAACCATTTATACAACGTAAAAATGTACTCTTTCCTGATCCACTCGGTCCTACAACAGCAACAACCTGGTGTGCTGGAATTGATATTGATATTTTCTTCAAGACTTCGTTTGCTCCGAAATTTTTTTGTAATTGATTAATGTCGATCATACGATTCGGCCTCCTTAGTAAACAGATAAGCGTTTTTCAATTTTATGTAAAATGAATGTAAAGAACGTACTCATTAGCCAATACATTACTGCAATCGCTAAGTAAAATGGCATATATACATAATATTGAGAAACTAATAGTTGGGCAGATCGCATTAATTCTGTAACTGCAATTACGGAAACAAGCGATGTTTCTTTTAACATACCAACAAATGTATTTCCAAGTGGTGGTATAGCATATCGAATCGCTTGTGGAATAATAATTCTACTCATAGCTTGTCTTTCTGTCATCCCTGTTGCCAAGGCAGCTTCTGTTTGGCCTTTAGGCACAGATTGAATGGCACCTCGGAAAGCCTCGGAAACATAAGCGCCTATATTAATACTCAGTGCAATATATGCAGCAGTTAATGGACCGAATTCAATTCCATAATCAACCAAGCCATAGTAAACGATGACAATTTGTACAAGTGGCGGCGTTCCGCGAATAATCGATACATAGGCTCTTGCAATCATACGCAGGACGCGATTGCCCTTTATTCGAGCAATCGCGGTAAATAAGCCAATGATAAGTCCGAAGAACATTGATACCACTGTAATAAGTAATGTATAGTATGCTCCTTCCAATAAGAAAGAGAGATTTTCAATAACTAAATCCATTGCAGCTTCCTACTTTCTTACTCTGCTGGTGGTGCTTCTTCAAACCATTTCATAAAGATTTCTTCATAAGTTCCATCTTCTTTCATTTCCTGAAGGGCTGTATTTAAAGCATCTACAAGCTCAGTATTGCCTTTTTTCACAGCAACGGCAGCTTGGTCTGATTTAATTGGTTCACCAACAGCTTTGATTGCATAGCCATTTTGTTCAATAACAGGTTTTAAAGCATATACATTGTTAATTGTTGCATCAATTCGACCGGCATCTAAATCTTTTAGTGTCGTAATAACATCATCATAGGTATTAATTTTAAAGTCGCCCACTTCAGGCATTAATTGTGTACGTAAATAGGTTTCGTCATTTGTACCAAGTCCTACCCCTATCGTTCTGCCTTTAAAATCATCTACCGACTGAATATCAGCATTCTCTTCTTTGACAATTACTTTTACTTGGTTTGTAATATATGGTTCTGTAAAATCAATCTGTTGTTGACGTTCTTCAGTAATTGTTACTTGGCTAACTAAGATATCAAATTTATCTTTCTGTAACCCGGGAATAAGTCCAGAGAAGTCTTGGGCTACAAACTCTGCATCTACACCAATACGTTCTGCTAACTCCTTGGCGATATCTACATCAAAACCATCGTATTCTTTATTATCATTCAAGAAATTATAAGGTGCATATGTGCCCATAATTCCTACTGTCATTTCTCCATCCTGCTGGATTTGCTCCAAGGCGTTTAAATCTTCTTTTTGTGTTTTCTTTTCTTCTGTAGTATCCGATCCACAAGCTGCTAAAGCTAGTGAAGATACGGCTACAAGTGATAATAACCATTTTGCTTTTTTCATTATCTTATTCCTCCTGTTTTTACATACCGAATATGCCGAAAAATTCAAACTTTACAGTTTCTTCGATAATTTCTTGTAGTGAATGATGCTGCAAGACTGGACTTGATGATGCTGTCTTAAATAACCAACGGGATAAAACACCCTCAAGAAGGCTCATTACAAAAACCGCCAGCATTTCTGGGTTGATACGATCATTAGCCATATGCAACTCTTTCGCTTGTCTTATATTATTTGCAAAAGCTGATTCCATATCCGTTTTAATTGTATCAACCTTCGACTGTAATGTAGGTTGCGAATGAATCCCTTTTAAAATAATTTGCATTAGAAATGGATTTTCTTCAGCAAATTTAAAAATATGTTCAAAAATATTCATAGACGAAACGACTGAATCCTGCACATCAACTCTCTCTGTACGATAGCCGATTCGAATTGCCTCCAATATTTGGAGGCGTCCACTTTCAAGCATCTCTAAACATATTGCTTCTTTACTTTCAAAATGCCAATAAAATGTCCCTTGTGATACTCCAGCTTTTGCAACAATATCTGAAATCTTTGTATTCTCATAGCCCTTCGTCGCAAATAATTCTAAGGCAATATGTAATAATTGCTGCTTCCTATCTTGTTTCCGAACTTGATCTTGCACCATCTACACCCCTAACTGACTTGTCAGTCAATTAAATCCTACTAATTAACTTCAGATTAGTCAAATGTTTTGCTAGAATTCCTTCAAAATGTAGTCTCGATGTTTTATTACAACAATTTTTGAGATAAAAAAATCGAACCTATTCAATATAGGTCCATTTTCAAGTTCTGATTTTTGCTTGATTCCCTAACAGTAGGTGCAAGTTACTTACTTATCGTTAAGTTTTTTCATATTATCTCTTTAATTTAAGCTAGAAATTTGTCCAACAAGTTGACCCGTTTTGGGGGATAAGTAAAAATACTGCCTGTCATGCATTTGATGAATCGAAAACTAAAAAACTAATAAGGAGCTGGGACAAAAGTGGAAAATTCTTTAAATGATGGTAGAAAGTATATTAAGAATTTGATATTGATAGGAGTGGAGGGGCGACTCCTGGGTGCACGTCACAGCACGAGTGAGAGACTACAGGCTCGAGCCGTGCCCATGGATGCGCGTCCCCGCAACGAAAAATCAATTTTAGCTACATGAACAAAAGCGCAAGCGCCCTGATTAGCCCTGACAAGCGCTGGAGGGACCTGACAAGTGTGCTTGCCACACGTGGGAAGGTACCGAAGCGACCTCGAGGGGCTAGGGTGCTGGAGCTAGA
The DNA here is from genome assembly GCA_030027265.1 of Lysinibacillus fusiformis. Lineage (GTDB taxonomy): Bacteria > Bacillota > Bacilli > Bacillales_A > Planococcaceae > Ureibacillus > Ureibacillus fusiformis_A. The sequence goes on from JASENG010000031.1 coordinate 9,344, forward strand.
TGTCAAATTTATTTTTTTAAAAGTGATCCCCAAAGCGAAATTTTATAATTTCCTTAACATCAAGAAAACACCATTTTCCTACTTGAGGAAAATGGTGTTTTCGGGTTTTGTCCCAGCCTCTTGACTCGTTTATACAAAAATCAACCATAAAATAATCGTAAAAACAATCGTTGTGACACCTTGAAGAAGTGTGGCCATTGTTTGTGCTTTGTAGGCTTGTGTTACTTCCATTCCACTGTATTGGGTTACAACCCAGAAGAAACTGTCGTTTACGTGGGACACTGTCATGGCACCCGCACCGATTGCCATTACGACTAAAGCCAATGGAAGAGCACCTTCAACACCTGCTGTTACTAACATCGGTGCGACTAAAGTCGATGTAATTACAAGAGCCGTTGTTGACGAACCTTGTGCAGTTTTAAGCGCTGCTGAGATAAGGAATGGCACTAGTAAGAATAAGGAGCCTGTTGCTAGTGCACCTAAATCCATTTGCTGAAGAAGGTCACCTACACCAGTTTCCTTAATCACTGTACCAAATGATCCCCCAGCCGCCGTAATCAATAAAATCGGTGCTGCATCCTTTAAGCTATCCCCAATCCAGCCAGTTAACGTTTCTTCGTTTAACTTTGGAAGTAATGGGAATGCTGCAAATACACCTAGAAGTAAAGCTACAATTGGACTACCTAAGAATCGCAGAATCATATTGAGATTAGATTCTGGATCTCCTACTAACGCTGCAATCGAACCAATACCAATTAAAATAATAGGTAGAATAATAGGGAAAAATGCATTAAAAGTGGAAGGCATTTTACCAAATGATTTAATGACTTCTTCATAATCCATTGCTTCTTCTTCATCTAATGGTACATGAATTTTTGATGCAACTTTCGTAGCCCATAAATATCCTACAAATGTAGCCGGAATCGCTACGATTAAACCGACAAGAATTACTGTTCCTAAGTAATTTGCTGCACCAATATTACCTGCAGCTGCAATTGGACCTGGCGTCGGGGGAACAAGTACATGTGTTGCATATAAACCTGTTGCTAAAGCAACGCCCATAGACGCAATTGTTACTTTGGCACGTTTAGCCAATGATTTCTGTAAGCTTGAAAGAATAATGAATCCAGAATCACAAAATACCGGAATGGATACGATATAGCCGATGATCGACATCGCCAGTTGCGGACGTTTTGGCCCAACAATTCGAAGTACTACTTCTGCCATACGGTAAGCCGCACCAGAACGCTCCAAAATAACCCCGATCATTGTCCCGGCAACAATGACAATCCCAATACTCGTCATTAAACTACCAAAACCACCGCTAATATTTGTGACTACATCTAATAATGGCATACCACTCGCAATCCCTACAAAAAACGCACTCAGGATTAATGCTAAAAATGGATGAAGCTTTAACTTCGCCGTTGCAAATACAACGAATAAAACCCCGATTAAAATAATTAAAAATAACATTCCAAATCCCCCTTAGTTGACTAATTTATAAAACATTTCATAAGCCCGCTGCGTTAAATAGCTGGCTGCTTCCTTCATGGCCATGTCGTTTGAAACCGATTCCCCTGCTACCGAATAGATCTCCTGGAAGTATTCGGCTAAAAGTGGTTTATCTTGTTCTTCTATACAGCCTGAAAGCAACACTGTCGGTATTTGATATTGCTTTGCACATTCCAGCACGCCAAAAGGGGCCTTCCCGTGCAAGGTTTGGCGATCTGACTTCCCTTCCCCCGTCACAACAAAATCAGCATCTTGTATTTTTTCGTTGTACTTCATCACATCAAGAACGAGGTGTATCCCTTGATGAAACTCACCCTTAAGGAAGGCGATTAAAGCTCCACCCATACCACCAGCAGCACCTGCTCCTTTATAGTCATGTAGACGGATTCCTTTTTCCTTTTCAACCACATCTGCAAAATAAGTCAGAGCCTGATCAAAATACAAAACTTCATCGTCTTGTACGCCTTTTTGCGGACCAAATATGGCCGATGCACCCTTTTCACCAACTAATGGATTATCCACATCACAGGCAATTGAAAACTTTGACTCTGCTAATCTTGCATCCCAGTTTGAAAAATCTAAACATTTCACATCGAATAAGCCCTCTATCGATTTTTGTACATCCAGTCCATTTCGGTCGATCAACCGAAGTCCAAGTGCTCGCAGCATCCCTACCCCTGCATCGTTCGTGGCACTTCCTCCAATACAAATGATAAAGTCTCTAAACCCTTGATCTAATGCATGTTTGATTAATTGACCAGTCCCAAAGCTTGAGGCAATACGCGGGTTTCGTTCATTGTTATGCAACAGCGTGATGCCAGATGCAGTAGCCATTTCAATAACGCAGGTCGTCTGATTCCCTAACACGCCAAAGGATGCCTCAATTTCTCTTCCAAGTGGGTCGAGTACAGCAGTTTTTTTGTAGTGGCCGTTTGTCGCTAAAACCAGTGCATCTACTGTTCCTTCCCCACCGTCTGCAACAGGAACCAGCATCGTTTCCACGTTTTCATTTACTTGTTGAATCCCTTGCTCAATCGCTTGTGCAGCCTCTAGTGCTGTTAATGTTCCTTTAAAAGAATCCGGACTTATTACAACTTTCATATTCTTTCTCCTTTCGTATCAAATAAATTTCTTCATTATTTATGTCAAAATAGTTCCATTTCATAAACATATACACCTCTATCAATCTTGAACGATCTTATAGAATGTTCAGACTGTTAAGCGCTTACAATAATTATAATGACAAACTATGGTAAATAACATTATAATAGGTGTACAATATAACTGTATTAGTACAGCATCTTTTTTATACGGGGTGTATAAAATGTTATCGATTAAGTTAGCAGAAGAGATAGTAGCTCAAACGATGTTAAGACTTCATCATAATATTAATGTAATCAGTCCAAACGGTGTTATTTTAGCTTCCGGGGACAAAGAACGAATCGATCTTATTCATGAAGGTGCGATGGAAGTCGTGAAAACAGGCATGCCTTTTTTGATCGATGAGACCCTCTCTAAAGAATTTCAGAATTGCAAACCTGGCATTAATATGCCGATTAAGTTTCACGACAAAACCATTGGGGTTATTGGGATAACTGGAAATCCAAATGATTTGAATGAAATAGCAAATTTAGTACAGTTGACAACGGAAATGATGGTCCATCAGGTACTCACTGAAAGCGAAAGTGAATGGCAGCGCAAAAATGGCGATTTCATCTTTAAAGCATTAATTGAAGATGAGCCAAATCAGGGGATCCTAACGGAACGCATACATAAATTACCCTTTCCATTGAAGGAACCCTTTCAAATCATTTTACTTAAACACGATGGAAATCATTCATCAAATAATTTGTCCATCAACTTAGAAAATATCTTATACAAACAACCCATTCTTTATGGACAAATGGAGCTGAATGAATACTATATTTGTTTGTCTGGGGATGCGGTCAAAAATTTGAACTCTATTTTAAATCAACTTACAAAACTACGAAAAAAATTGGAGATTCATATGGGGATTGGTCCAGAAGTTCATACGATAGAGGAGCTTCCCTATGGCTATAATGGGGCAAAAATGGCACTTGCCTTTTCACAAGAAGTTCAGCAGGACACCTTTTTTGAGGAAATTGAGGTCTACACTTTACTTAAAAATAAGGATGACCTGGATGTGAAAAAATTTCTATCCAAAACCTTATTTGATATAAGCGAAAAATTGCTAAATACATTGGAAGCCTTTTTCGAAAGCGATCTTCAAATAAACCTTTGTGCCGACCGCCTGCAAATACATCGACATACCCTGACCTATCGCTTAAACAAAATACATGAGCTAACTGGCTACCATCCACAAAATTTCAAGGATGCGTTTGTATTGAAATTAGCTCTGATGTTGAGTAAGCAGAGATGAGTGGTAGGATGGCTAGTTTTTAGAAGCTAAATTAGTGGATAGATTTTCAAAAACAAGCATAACCCCGTTCTAAATCTAGGACGGGGTTAAAAATTTCTCCTTTTAATTATTAGATTTCCATTTAATTTGTGTTGTTAAAAATACACTAACCATCATAACAATCAGCAGCAAAACTAGTTCCGTGTTGCGTAAATCAAAACCGTCCAAGCCGTACCATATTAGGTAGTAACCCAAACAAGCGATGGAATTGAAAGCAAATAATATTCCCCACGCAATTCCTTTGAAGCGTTTATAATATCCGTCTCCAGCGAAATACTTGATATACAAAAAACAGACCGCACCCAGTCCTAAAACAAGTAACACAAACTGAATGAAGGACGCTGTGGTTGTTGTTGCTGCAACAGGCACTTCTCCCGGTGTATCCACATAGATAACATTCACCATATTCATTAGATTAAAAGCTAAAATCATGAGGAAAACATATAAAAATAATATCCATTCACCTATATAAATCGTTGGCAATATCAGCTTATTCAAACTATCATTCTCCTACCGCAAGTTTTTTAATTTAACGAAGTGGACTGGAAAAAGTTTCATAATTGTAAATAAAATACTTATTGCTTGATAGGGATTGGACTGCCTATTAATTCCTGTTCCGAATTTCTTGCGACTAGGAAATACTTTGTATCTCCTCCCAGCGTTAATTCGTCATAGCGTACATGCGACACATCCCCTAATTCAGTAGACATATATGCCATCATAGGGTACTCACCGTACGCACTCTTTATTCCGTCTTCCGATTGAATATCTATTATAATATCTTCACGTTTACTTTGTGATAAATCGTAATAAACCGTTGTGGAGATAGGGGTTGTGACCACTTTTTCAATGGTTGCCAGTTCTCCATTATTGAATGTAATCGTTTTGTTCATTTCAAAAACCTTTTTCTCTGCTAGTAAATTTTTCTGGGATGCTTGCACATTAAATGTCCATGGCTGTTCGATGATTTCATGATCATCCAGATGATATCTCCATGTGTCATAACTAATTTCAAGATTTACCTCTTCTGAAGTAATCTCTTCACTTAATTCAATATCATTATAAACGGTAAACATCGAATTGTTTAATTCGATTGATTGACCTCCTGTTCTTTCGGTATACTCTTGTCCATTCACTTTGACGGTTGGTTGAATATAAGTCTGGTAATCAAACTTTATGCCATCTGCCGGTTCAAAGGTAGCACTGAATAGGATTCTGCGGTCATCAATCATCACTTCATTTAATGTGAATTTACCTCGTGCATTTTCTGCGGTTTCACCTATGGCTGTTTTATAGGATGAATAATCGAGATTTTCATTTTGGTTAATATATTTTTCAATCGGTTCACTCACAAAGGGCATATTCGCAATAATTCCTTTATCGATTGTAAAAGTTACACCGAGCAGACATATGGCCGCTATGGCAACACCTAATCCCAACCACTTCTTTTTATGTTTTTTTGGGTGTATCTGAGTTTGTACATTCCTTATAATCCGTTTTTGGCCGGATTCTGAAAGGGGTATTTCTTCAAATTCATTTATATCAAACTTCACATCATTTAATTCTTTATAGATTGACATCTCCATCACACCTCATCTTTCAAAAAAATGGTTCTCAATTTTTTTCTTCCCCGTGAAAGCTTATTATGTACCCAGGATTCCTTTTCTTGAAAATCATTAGCAATTTCCTTAGAGGGAACACCTTGTACATAATATTTTTCAAAAATATTGCGTTCGATTTCCGTAAGCCCTTTAAACAGAGTTGATAGCTCAAGCCTGTCTTGCATGAAACTCGATTGGCCAGCTGTACGTTCATCAAATTCGTTTTTGCTTATATGCTGTTTTTGCTTTTCAGATTTACGTATATAATCGATTGCTCGATATTTGGCAATTGCTGCAATCCATTGCTTAAATTCATTTTTTGTTGAATCATATGAATCTATATGAAACCAGATAGAAACGAGTACGTCTGCTATACATTCCTCTATATCTAGCGGATTGCCATTTAAGTATCTGCGAATTATAGCATTGAGCAGACCTCCATAAGTATTAACAAGATAGGGAATCGTCTCTTCATTTTTTAGTTTAATTTGTTGTACAACATTTTCCTCCGTAACCCTCAATTCAACCTCTCCCTCATTTGTGCTTTTGGTACCTGCCTCTTAATACGTCTCTACTTTTAAAATCCTATCAATAAATTAAAAAAACCAGAACAAAAGCGCAAGCGCCCTGATTAGCCCTGACAAGCGCTGGAGGGACCTGACAAGTGTGCTTGCCACACGCGGGAAGGTACCGAAGCGACCTCGAGGGGCTAGGGTGCTGGAGCTAGATGTCAAATTTATTTTTAAAAGTTATCCCCAAAGCGAAATTTTATAATTTCCT